>MTON01000022.1 GCA_002010665.1 Candidatus Aminicenantes bacterium JdFR-78 | reverse complement strand
CCTTGACTTTAAAAGGAGGCTTAATTTTAATATATTTCGTGTAGATTTTCTCATGAGGCAACGATTCAATTTCATATAGATTTTAAGTGATTCAATTCGAACTGTTGACAATAGGTAAATTTTTGGTATAATAATCTGTCCAGTGGAGAGGTGAAGATGCCATTATATGAATACAGATGTTCTAATTGTGGAGAAACTTTTGAGGTAATACAGAAATTCAATCAACCTTTGCTGGAGAAGTGTTCAAAATGCGGAGGGAAATTAACTAAACTTCTTTCTCCTCCAATGATTCAATTCAAGGGAAGCGGATGGTATGTGACAGATTATGCAAAGAAAACAGCACCTTCTAATGAAAAGGGTGATAAAAAGCAGAAATTGAAGGAGAAGAAGGAATCCCCCTCCACCCAAGCCAGCCATCACCCCCCCTTTGCCGATTAATATATTCCCCGCCTAATCCCCCGAGGCTCCGCTTCAATGCGGAGCCCCTGCCTTTTTGTTTAAGAGTTTAAATATTTGGTATCTTGACAAAAGGAATAAAAATGTTAGAAAATTATTATGCCTCCGTCGGTTGGAGAAAGCCGGGGTGGCGGAATTGGTAGACGCAAGGGACTTAAAATCCCTCGGAGGTTCTCCTCCGTGCCGGTTCGACTCCGGCCCTCGGCACCATACTATTCCTATTAGTGTCTGCAAATATTATCCTTTATAATCCCTCCCCTTTCGCGAGTATCCAAGGATTAAAATTTTAATTTGTCTAAAAAGTGTGAAAAAAATTAAGGAGGTTGGGACATGATGAAAAAAGTATTAACAGTAGGTTTTACATCAATTTTTTTAATATTAATCTTATTTTCTATTAATAGTTATGCACAGAAATGGAGAAGACCTTTTCTAATGGGAGAAGAGTCAATTATAAAGTGGGGATGGTTAATCGACTTGACAGAGGAACAAAAATCGAAATTGGAAGAATTAAGGAAGAGAAGAGTTGAGCAGTTGTTGGATTTTCATGATAAAATGGGTGAACTGAGACTCAAGTTGAAAGAGCTCCTTAAAGATCCTGAAGCAGATGAAAAAGAAATAGAAAGTTTAATCGATGAAATTTCGAAACTTAAGGCAGAGCATTTTAAAGGTATGTTGAGACATAAAAAGGAAATTAGAGCTATTCTCACTCCAGAACAACTCGAGAAGTTAAATAAATTAAAAAAATTAAGAGAGGAATTTGCAAAGAGAAGACTTTTACGCAATAGAAGATTTTTTAGACCAGGACTTAAAATAAATTGGCTCTTTCCTTTTAGGCAGAGAATTTTTTAAAATTAAAATCAAAAATTTAATTTTTAAGGGTGAGGATTTATTCCTCACCTTTCTTTTTATATGATAAAATAGAAAACATGGAAAACAGTAGAGTAGATATCCTCGTAATATCTCCACATCCTGACGATGCTGAGTTCGGAGTGGCAGGGACTGTTGCCAAATGGACAAAAAAAGGGAAAAAGGTTGTGTATGTGGTTTGTACAAGCGGAGAAAAGGGAACCAGTGATATAAATTTGAAGCCTGAGGAGTTGGCAAAAATTAGAGAGAGAGAACAACTTGAGGCAGCTAAACTCCTTGGTGTAAAAGAGGTTATATTCCTTCGCTATCCTGACCAGGAATTAGAAGATACACCAGAATTTCGAAAAGAAATTGTTGCATTAATAAGAAAGTATAAACCAGAAATAGTGGTGACCTCTGATCCCTATCGCCGTTATATCTGGCACAGGGATCATAGAGTTGTAGGAAGAGTAGTATTGGACGCAGTTTTCCCCTATGCAAGGGATGTATGGTCTTATCCTGACTTATTGAGAAAGGGATTGAAACCGCATAAGGTTAAAGAAGTCTGGCTCTGGGCGTCCGAGGATATTAATTTCCGTTCTGATATAACAGAGACTTTTGATTTAAAGTTGAAAGCCTTGAAATGTCATAAAAGTCAGATCAGAGATGATTTTAAAGAAGAGATGGAAAAATGGTTATGTGAGAGGGCAAAAAATTTAGCTGAGGGAGAAAAATTTAAATTAGCAGAAGGATTTCATCGTATTATAATTTGGTGGTAAATATGCCCTTTTCTCGAATTTATAAATCTTTAAAATTTTTTTAAAAAGGTTAAAAGTTTCCTCAGCTGTCTTTTCCCATGTAAATTTATTGATGATATCTTTTCTTATTTTATCCCTTTTCCATAGGGAAGCTCTATTTTTATAGAAATATAAAATTGTCTCGACCAGTGAAGCAGGGTTGTCTGGAGTGAAATACAATCCATTTTTGTTTTCATGAATAATCTTTCTCAACTCTCCAATTTTAGATGCTATCACTGGAGTTCCACAGGCTAATGCTTCGATTGTAACTAAGCCAAAGGATTCGTACAATGAAGGAACAATAAGAGCGTCACTTGCAGAATAATAATTTCTTAAATCATTTTGTTCTCTTGAACCTATAAATATGACTTTATCACCAATATTATTTTCATTTATAAAATCCATTATTTTTGAAATCTCGCTATTTCTTTGAAAATCAGATTCTCTTTTTCCCCCTCCAACAACTATTAATTTTAAATTTTCAAGCTCAGATATTTTCTCTCTCTTTATTATATTCAGAGCCTTTATTATAGTGAAAAGTCCCTTTACAGGTTCAATCCTCCCCACATATAAGACTATCTTGTTTTGATGATTTATTCTCAAGCTTTTTCGGGCAATTAATTTATCTACGGAATAAAAAATTTTATAATTTACACCAGGATAAATGATTTTCAATTTCCAGCAGGGAATTTTATACTCTTTTAATATATTTTCTTTTTCATTCTCAGAAGATAGAATTATTTTATCACAAACATTAAGTAAGAATTCCTCCATTTTTATTCTGTTTGGATTTTCTCTATACTCTCTTTTAATGGCTTTTTTCTTTAGGAATGCGAGTGTATGATAGTTGTGAACAAGGGGTATTTTAAATTTTCTTTTTATTTTTTCTCCGATTAAACCAGAAAGCCAGTAATGGGAATATATGATCTCATAACTTATCCCATTTAAAGAAATAAATTCAAGCAATCTTTTGCTAAATTCCCCAATATGTTTATATAGATTTTTTTTATCAATATATTGCGCGGGTCCACCCTTGATATGAATAATCCTGACTTTATCTGATATATATCTGATTCCTTCTAATTTCCTGTCCTGAATTCTTGTAAAAATATCAATATTCAAGTTTGGAAAATTACTCAGTTCTGAACTTAATTCCCTAATATAAACATTCATTCCCCCTGTGCTTTCAAAGCCTAGGGGAGAAAAAGGGCACGAATGATAACTAATTAAACAAATATTCATTCTTTACTCCTTTGAATAAGTACCTCATATAATTTTCTCGCTTTGGCTCCAAAATCATATTTGTATCTTTCCTCTCCTCTTAGAAAATCTATTTCTTCGATGCTTTTTTGAATAGCTTCTTTTATCACATGATTGAATAAGTATAAACCTGGATTATATTGTGAGTAATTTTTATCAAATGCAGAATTATACAGGTATAATTTTTTTGAATAACTGAAACAAAATAAAGCAGAAATTATCCTGTCCTTGTGAAATAGGAAATATAATTCAATCCAATTATTCAAGGCGAATTCTTTACAGATTTCATTGAAAAAGCAGTATGTATTTGACTTCCAGAATTTATACTTTTGAAGAGAGCTTTTTTTATGAAAATCAATGAAAAAATTTATAAAATGCTTCAAGTCATTGAGAGAGGTAATCTTTTCTATTCTCAAATTCTCGAGCATTTGAGTTTTCCGGAGTTTTCTTTTTAATTCATGACGATTTTTACTATTTAGCCCGATTAAATAGTCATCATAGGATAAAGGAGGAGAAATATACAAAGATTTTTCTATCACATTTATTTTGCACTCAAAATTGTATTTACTCGCAATTTCAGGAAGATGTTTCAATGTTGGAGAGTCTTCTCTTATATAGATTAATTTAATATTGGAATATTTTTTTAAATAATCGAAAATACTTTCAAAAAAAATTTCCTCCTTTCCTTTTAATATTATAAAATCGCAATAATCTGTTACTTCTCTATTTGAGATGAATTTTACCTTTTCATTTTCTATCATTAATGGAGCAATTCCAATTAATTTATTATTATCTTTTAAAACTAATATTTCCAGAGTTCTATTTTCTGAGAAACATTTCCACCAGCAATTAAACCATTCATGAGTGAGAAATACACTATTATGTGACGAAGAAAATACTAATTCATTCCATTTTTCTTTTATTTTATCAAGCGCTTCAAATTTCCTTATTGCTTCAAGCGTCATGTTAAAAAATAAGATACCATAATTATCATAAAATTTGTAATTTTCATTAAAAGTTTTAACTGGTAATTACCTAATCTTGACTTGCATAATTGTTTATGAGAATATAGACTCCCAAAGAAGAATATGTTTCGCTTAGAAAGTAAAATAAATACTAATAGTCCAGAATTTAAAGAAAATTACGAGCATAACAAACGTCTGGTTGAAGAATATAAAAAAATTTTAGAAGAAGTTAAAAAAGGTGGTCCACCAGAAGCTCATAAGAAGCACAAGGCTCGAGGAAAACTTACAGCACGGGAGAGATTAGAGCTGTTGTTTGATCCAAATACTCCATTCTTAGAGTTAAGTCCGTTAGCAGCTTATAATATGTATGATAATCAGGCCCCATCTGCTGGAATAATTACAGGAATCGGTGTAGTGCATGGAAGAGAAGTTCTAGTAATTGCGAATGATGCGACTGTAAAGGGAGGCACATATTTTCCAATGACTATTAAGAAGCATGTTCGTGCTCAGGAAATTGCAATGGAAAATAGACTTCCCTGCATCTATTTAGTTGATTCAGGAGGAATTTTTCTCCCCCATCAGGCAGGAACTTTTCCTGATAAAGAACATTTTGGAAGAATTTTTTATAATCAGGCTCGAATGTCGGCAATGGGAATCCCCCAAATATCAATAGTAATGGGTTCATGCACTGCTGGAGGAGCATATGTTCCTGCCATGAGTGATGAAACAGTAATTGTTAGAAAACAGGGGACTATCTTTATTGGGGGTCCTCCTCTTGTAAAAGCAGCAACAGGAGTGGAAGTCACTGATGAAGAATTGGGTGGAGCTGATGTCCATTGTAGAATTTCAGGAGTTTCGGATTATTATGCATTAAATGATAAACATGCAATTGAGATAGCAAGAAACATAATTGAAACATTAGATCCACCTAAAAAGTTTGAGCTTGACATGGCTTCCCCAGAAGACCCTTATTATGATCCAGAAGAGATTTACGGAATTTTACCAAAAGATTTGAGAAAGCCCTTTGATATCAAAGAGATTATAGCAAGAATAGTAGATGGGAGCAGGTTTCAAGAATTTAAAGAACTTTATGGTCAAACTCTCGTTTGCGGTTTTGCCAGGATAATGGGGTATCCAGTTGGTATCCTTGCAAATAATGGAGTTCTATTTTCAGAGAGTGCATTAAAGGGTGCCCATTTTATAACTTTATGTGCAATGAGAAAAATTCCTATTGTATTTCTTCAAAATATAACCGGATTCATAGTTGGAAAACAATATGAACACGGGGGAATAGCAAAAGATGGTGCAAAAATGGTTCATGCTGTTGCAAATGCAGATGTCCCTAAATTTACCGTAATAGTCGGAGGTTCATATGGAGCTGGAAATTATGCAATGTGTGGAAGGGCATATAATCCAAGACTTTTATGGATGTGGCCAAATGCCAGGATATGCGTGATGGGAGGGGAGCAGGCAGCAAATGTTCTGTTGACAGTGAAGCTAAGACAATTAAAGAAAGAAGGGAAGGGAATGAGTGAAGAGGAGAAAAAGAAATTTATGGCTCCCATACTTAAAAAATATGAAATAGAATCAAGTGCTTATTATAGCACTGCCCGTATCTGGGATGATGGTATCCTTGACCCTCTTGAAACAAGGGAAGCACTTGCTCTTGGGATTTCAATGTCATTAAACGCACCAATCCCTGATTCGAAATTTGGAATTTTTAGAATGTAGAATGAAATGAAATATGAAACAATTATTTTTGAAGAAAAAAATCAAGTCGCAAAAATAAGTCTGAATAGACCAGAAGTTCATAATGCATTTAATAAAATAATGGTAGAAGAACTATCTTTTGCTTTTAATGAGATAGCTAAGAATTCTAAAATAAGGGTGGTTATTTTAACTGGAGAGGGAAAATCTTTTTGTGCAGGTGCAGATTTAAACTGGATGAGGGAGATAGTGAATTATTCCTATGACGAGAATCTTGAAGAAGCAATGCAAATTGCTGAATTACTGTATTTAATCTATTCTTTACCAAAACCAACAATTGCTCGGGTAAATGGGACAACAATTGGAGGAGGGACAGGCTTGATGTGTGCATGCGATATTATTATTGCCTCAGAAAAAGCGAAGTTCGGACTGAGCGAGGTTAAACTCGGACTTGTTCCAGCTGTTATATCCCCTTATGTAATAAAGCGAATTGGAGAAGCCTCTGCACGAAGATATTTTTTGACTGGTGAAAGGTTAACTGCAGAAGAAGCCTTAAAAATTGGGTTGGTAAACACTGTGGTTTCAGATGAAAAACTTGATAGTGAGGTCGAAAGAATAACAAATTTTCTTTTAACAAGTGGACCAAATGCAATTGCTAATTGTAAGGAACTTCTGATAAAAATCCCTGGTATGAATTTGGAGGAGGCAAAGGCATATACAGCTAAAATGATTGCTGATTTAAGGATAAGTGAGGAAGGACAGGAAGGAATGTCTGCTTTTCTTGAGAAAAGAAAACCTAAATGGGTAAAAACATAATTCGGGAATGTTTAAGAAAATTTTAATAGCAAATAGAGGTGAGATTGCTATAAGAATAATAAAAGCATGTCAAGAATTATCAATTCAAACCGTTGCAATTTATTCAGAAATAGATAGAAAATCTCTTCATGTTCAAATGGCTGATGAAGCTATATGCATTGGACCTCCCCCTCCGCTTGAGAGCTATCTAAACATTGATGCAATAATCTCAGCAGCAAAAAAAACTAAAGCAGAGGCTATTCACCCTGGCTACGGTTTTCTTGCTGAAAATCCAACTTTTGCAAGGAGATGTGAGGAGGAAGGAATAATTTTTATTGGTCCTAATTCAAAGGCCCTTGCATTGGTTGGGGACAAGGTAGAATCAAGAAAAACTTTGAGTAAAATTGGAATACCCATAATTCCAGGTATGAAGTCTTCATCAAAAAATCTAGAAATATTTTATAGAGAAGCTGAGCAAATCGGTTACCCTGTAATGATAAAAGCATCTGCAGGTGGTGGAGGAAAGGGTATGAGAATTGTATGGGATAGGGAATCGCTCAAATCTTCAATAGAAGCTGGAATGAGAGAGGCAAAATCTGCCTTTGGAGACGAGTCAGTCTATTTAGAGAAATATCTGGAAAAGCCGAGACACATAGAATTTCAGGTTTTAGCCGACAATTACGGAAATGTGGTGCATCTTTTTGAAAGGGAATGTTCAATTCAAAGAAGACATCAAAAAATTGTTGAAGAAACTCCATCTCCAGCTCTCTCTCCTGAATTAAGGGAGGAAATGGGAGAAGTTGCTAAAAAAGTTATTAAAGCAGTTGGTTATAATAATGCTGGCACAGTTGAATTTCTTTTAGATAGAAATAAAAAATTTTATTTTCTTGAAGTTAATGCCCGAATTCAAGTGGAACATCCAATTACTGAACTTACAACAGGAGTTGATCTTGTAAAACAGCAGATTTTAATTGCCTCTGGAGAAAAACTCCCCTTCTCTCAAGAAGAATTGTCCCAAAGGGGACATTCTATAGAATGCAGAATTTATGCTGAGGATCCTTATAATAATTTTTTACCTTCCTCTGGAAAAATTCTTTTTTTCAAAGAACCGGTAGGGCCGGGAATAAGGCATGACTGTGGAATTTATTCAGGATATGAAGTATCAATCTATTATGATCCAATTCTTGCAAAATTGATAGTGTGGGCAGAAGATAGAGAATCAGCCTGCAAAAAGATGTTAAAAGCATTGGATGAATATGTAATACTTGGAATAAAAAATATTGTGCCTTTTTTGAAAGAAATTATAAGTCATCCTGAATTTCTGGCAGGAAATACTCACACTAATTTTGTAGATGATTATTTCTTGAAAAAAAATAAAAGCGAAAAAGAGAAGAAAAATCTTGATATTGCAGTTCTCTGCGCAGGTATTTATTCACACAATAAGATTCAACCCACGATTCGTGTCGAATCAGAAAAAATAGAATATTCTCCATGGAAAATATTGGGTAAATGGAGATTGGGGCAGAAATAAGATGGAATTTGAATTTTTAGTGGATAAAAAATCCTACAAAATTAATATTGAATTCAAAAAGAATCTATGTGTTGCTGAACTGAATAATAAAAAATACAAAGTGGATTTCGATTTTATATCTCCTAATGTGCTTTCTTTAATTATAGAGGAAAAATCTTATATTGCATATGTGGCTGAGGATAAGGATAGAATATATGTATCAATAAACGGAGAAGAATTTATAATTGAGAAAAAGAAAGAGGAGTCTTTATATTCAGAAACCCGGGAAGAGAGTCCAGCTCAGGTTGATAATTTTGTTACTGCTCCTATGCCAGGAAAAGTAATTAAAATTAATGTATCAGAGGGAGATAGAATAAAAAAGAATCAGGTTCTGGCTATAGTGGAAGCAATGAAAATGGAAAATGAGCTAAGGTCTCCAGTTGATGGAAAGGTTAAGAAGATTCTTGTTAAAATAAATGAATTAGTTGATGCCTTTCAACCCATAATTGAACTGGCAAAGGAATAATTATTCCTATAATCTAATATTTAAATGCAACTTTTTAGAAAAAAGAGGAGTTTCTATAGATGAAGATGGATGAGCTCGAGCTCATTGAAAGAGTTAAGAAGGGAGATGAAATGGCATTCGTTGAAATAGTAAAAAGGTATAAAGATAGAATAGTGAATTACTTATATCAGTTGGTTGGGAACTATGAGACTGCTGTTGACCTCTCCCAGGAAACATTCCTCAGAGTTTATTTTAAAGCCAAAAAATATAAGCCAATTGCACCTCTTTCTTCATGGATTTATGCAATAGCCTCGAATCTTGCAAAAACAGAATTAAAAAAAATGCTTAGTGTAAAAATTGTTCCATTAGAGGAAGCAATAAATACTTCATACAATGGCTATAATTCAAATGCTCAAAGTATAAATAAAGAAAGGATTTTTCAAATAAAAAAAGCAATACATTCCTTACCTCCAAAATATAAAATTCCCATTATCCTTAAAGACTTAGAAGGTTTTACTCAGGAGGAAATAGCAGAAATATTAAAAATACCGGTGGGAACAGTTAAGGCAAGAATAAGTAGGGGAAGGAGTATTTTGAGAGAATTATTAGATTTAAAAAGGAGGTATTAGAAATGAATAGAAATATTTTTGATGAATTAGAAAAAGTCAGGGCTCCGAGAGACTTTGAAATAAAATTAATGGGAAAATTGACTTTTTATAAAAGAAAAAGGGAGAGAAGACTTAGGATTTTAAGAGTATGTGTGGCAACTGCTACAATTCTTATTCTTATTTACATTGGTTTTAATTTTATAGATTTTAGAGCAAATAATAAAAATTTATTTACTACAAAAATACAGCAAGAAGAGAATGTTCTTCCAGTAACTGAAATTATTGAATATCCAGGGGAATTGAGTGAGGTTTCCAATGGAAAGAAAACAATATACATTTTAGAACAAGTTAGCGATAGGGAAGGAGCTTATTTTTAGAGGAGGTGGAGAAAATGAGAAAAATTAAAATATTATTCAATTTTATGGTTTTATTAGTATGTTTTGGACTTATTTATGGTGCACCAAATCCTCAGGGAATAAAGGACTTTGAAAAGGATATTAAGGAAATAATAAAAAAAGTTTCTCCAAATGTTGTAAGGGTGGAATCAGAAAATGGAGCAAGGAGGATTGCTACTGGAATAGTGATTGATAAAGATGGTTATTTAATCACCACAGCTCTTGTTGCAGGAAAAAATAAAAAGACAAGGGTTAGAACAATTGATGGTAAAAAGTATGAGGCTGAATTAGTTGGTATGGATTTTGAGACACGTATTGCAGTGTTCAGAATTAAAGGGAAAGGTTTTCAGCGCCTCGAGTTCGGGACAGAAAAAGACTTATTTCCTGGAGCATGGGTGGGTGTCATAAGTCTTTCCCCTGAACTTTCTCCAGCAATAACTCAGGGTATTATAAACTCTGTTTCAAAATTATTTTTCAGGGTAAATGCATGGATAACTCCTGGAACAAGCGGGAGCCCTGTGGTAAACAGAGAAGGTAAGATTATTGGAATAATAAGAGGAATCTATTCTGAAGAAAAACCAATTATTTTTGAGTTTGAAGAAAAGGAGGTTGTAGGCACAGGTTATGTTTTTGGTAAAGCTGAGGCTCCTTCTTCAGGGATGGCTCTTGCTATTCCAATTGAAAGAGTTGTTAGGGTTTTTAAAGAAATTAAAGAAAAAGGAAAAGTGGAGAGAGGATGGCTTGGTGTTTATATTCAAAAAAATTCTATAGGAGAAATAGAGATATTAGAAGTTGAAGAAGATAGTCCTGCATGGAAGGCTGGTTTAAAAGTTGGTGATGTAATATTGAAGATTAATGGAAAAGAGGTAAAAAGTACCTCCTTTTTAGCTTCAGAAATTAGGAAGAGAAAGCCTGGAGAAAAGGTTTTCTTAGAAATAAAAAGAGATTCTGAAATTAAAAAAGTTAAAGTTGAACTTGGAAAGCTTCCTGAAAGGGAAGTTTATTCATTTTTTGAGAGAAAATATCCCGGGTTATATATTCCTTATAAAAGATTGATTGAACCCTTCAGACATGGATTCAAGAAAAGATTTAAGATTTATGCAAAAGGTAGAAAATACATTGGAATTTATGTGGAAGAATGCACTGAAGAACTTGCAGAATATTTTGGAGTCAAAGAAGGAAAGGGTTTACTTGTAACAAAAGTGGTGAAGAACAGTCCTGCTGAAAAGGCAGGAATAAAAGTAGGGGATGTCTTGATTAAAGCTGATGGGAAAATTCTGGATTCAATAGATAAATTAGTTTCGATTATTAAAAAGAAAGATGTTGGTGAAATAGTGAAAATAGAACTTGTTAGAAACAAGAAGAGAATAACGATAGAAGTTAAAGTAGATGAAGAGGAATATATAAAGGTTTTCAAGTTAAAAGATTTAGAGGAAGAAATGGCAAAACTTCAGAAAGAACTGGAAAAATATAGATTCTCTGAAGAGTTTAAAAAATATAAAGAATTTTTGGATAAATATTACAGAGAATTCACAAAGAAAAGTAAAGAAATAGCAGAAAAATCATTGAAGAAAATCAAATATTTAAAAGAAAAATCTAAAAGCTATACTATTCTTATTTAGGAAAGAGCCACTTTTCATAAAATTTGTTGAATTCTTCGTCACTTAATCTCCTTTTACTATATAACCCTTTACACCATCTCTGGTGAAAGGCTTCATATAAGATTATTCCAACTGAAACAGAAAGATTCAGGCTTCTCACCATTCCAACCATTGGAATTTTAATCTTCCAATCAGCAAAGGATATTGCCTTTTCCGAAACTCCTTCTGATTCATTTCCAAAAACAATTGCAATTGGCTGAGTATAATCTATATCCCTATAATAAATCGCATCTTCGCCAATATAGGTAACAGCAATTTTAAATCCTAAATCTTTTAATTTGCCCAAGCATTCAGAAGTTGAAGAATAGAAGTTCAGATTCAACCATTTCTCAGCTCTTGTTGAAATTGCTTCATTAATAGGGAAAAAATTTTCAGTGCTGATTATATCTATATTCAAAACACCAGCTGCTTCGCAGGTCCTTAATACAGCATGAGCATTATGTGTATTTCTAATTTCTTCAAGAACAATTCTTAAATCAGGCTGTCTATATGAGAGGACTCTTTTAACCTTTTCAATCCTTTCTTTGGTAGGCACATATAGAAATATAACAAATGCCCTTTTTCAAATCAAGAAAGCACGGAATTCCATTAATTGTAGGATTTATCTTTTATCCAATCTAAAATTGTTTTCAGAACAAGAGGGTCAATTGGATGTCGTTCAAAAATATATTTAATTGAAGTCATAGATTTAAAACTTTCCATCATTGATTCAACCCTTGTAAATCGATGGTCGAGTTTTGGAAAAATCCTTACTATGAAGTTAGGATGACCTGCTTCCTGAAGTGCTTTTTCGAGTAATTTGGTTTCAGAAGGAGGAACCAACCAGTCAGAATCTCCAGAAAGTATTAAAATAGGGGTTTTAATTTTTGCCAAGGTTTTTAACTGGTCATATTCCATTGCCTGTCGTAGCCAGACAGGTGGAAGGGGATTTATTCTCATTAATTTTTTTAATCTTTTGGAGAGGCCTTCAGGACTAAAATAATCCTCATAATTTTTATATTTGTTTTCCCGGACACCTACAAACCACTCTTCTAATTCTTTAAAATATTTTATTTTCTCACTTAAATCCATTCCTCTTGCATTAGCTATAAAATGATGCTGTCTTAAAAGATTATCAGGTTCTTTACTCGCTACACATGCGAGAAGTATTAAACCTGCAATTTCTTGATGCTGAGAAGCAACAATTGTCGCTACTTTCCCACCATAACTGTGACCTATAAGAAAGATTTTTGATGAATCTATTTCCGGAAGAGTTCGAAGATAGAGATAAGCATTTTCAGCATCTTCAGCAAAATCATAAAGACCTGATTCAGTGAAAACACCTGTGCTTTTTCCCACCCCTCTCTTATCGTAACGGAGTACTGCAAATCCGTTTTTTGAAAGATATAAGGCAAGCTCACGAAAAGTGGCATTCAAAATACCAAAAGTTTCATCTCTGTTCTGAGGTCCGGAACCAGGAACGAGAAGAACTCCAGGAATCTTTCTCTTTCGATTTGCTGGCAAGGTTAGAGTTGCTCCAAGAGAAATTTCTTTACTTGAAATAATTACTTCTTGCGATTCTATATCATTTACAGATATTGATTCTTTATAAGGAATAAGTAAAATAATTAATATTAAAACAAAACAAAAAACTGAAAGAGAAAAATTCCTAATAAATAAACTTCCTCCCAAAATTGCAGAAAATACCATTAAAAGCATTCCTTTCCAGCTGAATATAAGAAGATTTCCACTATTGCTAAATAATGCCTGTTTTATAATTAATATAACAATTACACTTATTAAACCAATTCCAATAGATGGAGGTAGAGCTTTAAAGCGTTTTTTACCACTTAAAATTGCTCCCAACCATCCTGCTATAAAAGAAGGAATTACAAGAACTAAACCCGTTACTGAGAAATCAAATAAACCTAAAACAGGTTGAAATTTAGTAATTGCAAATAGAAAGAAAAATAAAGTTCCAGAAAAAATAATGGTTAGAATTCCACCCGCTATTGAAATTATAAAATTTCTGAAAGTAAAAATACTCTTCATTAGGATTTCTCTTTTAATCCTTATTTCAATAAAATTAACCTGTCAAGAAATTTATTCTCAAAATAAATTACTAAACGTTTCTAAAAAGCGAGTCGTATTTAATATTAGGTATTGTAAAATGAAGGTCTAAATTATAAATTCATTTATGTTATGCAGGATAAAGAAATTATTTCAAGATGTTTAAAAGGAGAAATTGAAGCTTTTGAAATGTTAGTAAAAAAATATGAAAAAAACGTTCTTTGTTTAGCTTGGAATATCCTTGGTAACAGAGAAGAAGCAGAAGATGTCACACAGGAAACTTTTATTCAAGCATATTTAAGTTTAAATAGATTTGATACGAAAAGAAGCTTTAAAAACTGGCTTTATTCAATCGCCTATAAAAGATGCATAGATAGAAAAAGGAAAGAAAAATCATTCTATAAATTTGTAAAAAAATTCATTTATGGAGAAAAGTTAAGAATTAATATTGAGAAAGAAGGAATTGAATATTCAGAGAGATTTGCTCCTCTTTTGTCAAAATTAAATGAAAAGGAGCGAACAGCAATAATTTTGAAAATAAATGAAGGTTATTCAGCCAAGGAAATAGCTGAAGTACTTAATTGCGCTGAAAGCACTGCTAGAGTGCATTTATTTAATGCAAGGAGAAAATTAAAAAAACTTTTGGAGGAAGAGAATGTGTAAAATTTATAAATTAGTCTATTCCCTGATTCCTGTTAAAAAAGTTAAATCCTTACTTATAGAGAAGCATTTTGGCAACTGTCCCAAATGTCATGATCCAAATGAGATAGAGTCATATATGAAAAATATATTATTGGCTCCTGAAAAAATTGAGATAAAGCAGAGCGTATGGCCCTTAGTTAAACAAAGAATTACGCAACAAGAAAGATTAATTTCAAGAAAAAAATGGAAATTAAAATGGCAATGGGCCTTTGCTATTTCTTTAATTTTTGTAGTTATAATTATTTCAATCAGTTATATTAGCGGATTATTCCTCAAGAAAACGTCAAAATATAATCAAAAAATAACATCTCCATTAGAAATAAAACTCAAAGTTGAATCTGCTAAAATTAAAAATAAACCGGCAAATATTTATATTTTTCAGGGAAAAAATCATAAAATGACAATTATCTGGGTAGAGCCTTATAAAAATACAGGAGGTTAAAAATGAGAAAAACTAAAAAATTGATGATTTTTATTTCAATTTTATTCTTTCTATCAAATTATTTAGGAGCGATACAAGTTATAGACATAAAATTGAAATTGTTTAGAGGAGTAAAGGAAAGTGTAGAAAAAAAAGAATCTAGAGTCATTACTTCTTACACTTTAACCCCCTTTTTTACGGGAAAAATAATACCAAAATCTAAAAAAATGGAAGAAGAAAAAGAATTAAAGAGGATATTTAACTTAAAGGATGTGGAGCTCTTGAATGAAGTAGATTTGAGACACGATTCTTTAATGACAGAAAAAGTTTTTCAGGTTATCAGTATTAACAGCGGAAATTATCTAATTATTCTGTCTCCAAAATTAATAAAAGGTGGATACAAATTCAAAGTTGAAGTCTATGAAGGGATAAAGCAAAAACCCCAAAAGAATTTATTGAATGTAGAATTAACTTTGCCAAGAGATAACATAGCTGTCATTGGATTTTCAGATTCAAAGGAAATACCATATTTTCTTTCATTTAGAGTTACAAGAACACGACCTAGCCTAGTAATAGGAGCAATTGGACTCTTAGGAGAAGAAAAAAGTGGTGATAAAAGAGTAAGAGGAGGAGTTAAAAAGGGAGTAAAAGGTGAAGTTAAAGGAGTGGTAGGAGGAGTGATAGGGGGGGTTAAGAAAGAAATTGAAAAGCCTTTAAGAGTAGGTGGAGAAATAAAGCCTCCAAAACTAATAAAAAAAGTTATACCTATTTATCCAAAGGAATGCAAAGAGAAAGGTATTGAAGGGATAGTTATTTTAGAAGCAACAACAGATATATATGGGAAAGTGGAAAAAGTAAAAATCTTGAGACCTGCTCATCCTAAACTTAATAAAGCTGCAATTAAAGCTGTTAAACAATGGGTATACGAGCCTTACATTAAAGATGGAAAACCACGACCTGGAACCTTTACAATAACTGTTAGTTTCAAATTAACCAAAGAAGCAAAAAAGAAGAAAAAAGTTGAATTGAAAGAACCAGTTAGAATAAATGTAGCACTAAAGCCCCCAAAGCTAATTAAGAAGGTTATACCAGTATATCCGAAAGATTGTAAAGAAAAAGGAATTGAAGGGACTGTTATTTTAGAAGCAACTCTAGATAAAAAGGGAAATATTAAAAAAGTAAAAGTTTTGAAATCTGCTCATCCCGAGCTTGATAAAGCTGCAATTAATGCAGTGAAAAAGTGGAAATATGAACCTTATATAATTGATGGAAAACCGCATTCAGTAATTTTTACAATAACAGTAACGTTTAAAATATCTGATTAATTTTTTCTTGGTTCTAACCAGACTAAATACTTGACTTATTTCCATTTCTAATTTATAAAAATAGCGACAAATCCATGGAAAAATTAAAAGAGTTTTTCATTAAACATTTTGAAAAAATTATTGTGCTCTCAATTTTAATTGGGATAATTATAATCAATTATTTTGTCTTTTATAAAATTGCCTTTCTGAATTTCTTTTATCTTCCTATAATCATTGCTGGGTATTATCTGGGAAGAAGAATGGCTGTTCTTACTGCTGTTTTTTGCATTGTAGTGGTGGTTCTATTTATTATGCTTTACCCTTCCTCTTTTTTTATTTCTGAAATGGGTAGAACCTATGTAATAGTTAGTCTCATTGCTTGGAGTTGTTTTTTAATATTAACAAGTGCTGCTTTAGGTTATTTATATGAAGAGAAAGAAAAACGGATAAAAGACTTAAAGGCTGTGTATATTGGAGTTTTAGAAATTTTATCCAAATACTTAGAATCAGCTGATAGATATACAAAAGGTCATTCTGTGAGAGTTGCTCATTTATCTGAAGACATTGCCCTTGCTATGGAATTACCCAAAATGGAAATCGAAAACATAAAAACAGCAGCTCTTTTGCATGACATTGGAAAGACAGAAATAAGTATGGAAATTGTTAATAAAGCGGCCTCCCTCACCTCAACTGAAAAAGAACTTATTTCATCCCATTCAGAAAAAGGGGCTAAAATTTTATCTTTAGTAGGAAGTGTATTAAAAGAGGCAGTACCAATTGTTTTAGCTCATCATAAGTACTATTTTGAACCTAAAAAGTTTTCATCTGAAGAAATGGAAAAAATTCCCATAGGAGCTGCAATTATTGCTGTTGCTGATGCATATGATGCTTTGGTAACTGATAGACCATATCGAGCAGGAAAACCACCTTGGAAAGCATTTGAAGAAATAGAAAAGGAGTCGGGCAAACAATTTCATCCAGATGTAGTCAAAGCTTTCAAGCAGGTTCTTATTCAAAATGAAAAGTACAGGGAAGAGGAAACAAAATCTTTTTAAAATTTTAATCGCCCGCATAAATCAATGTATTTCAGGTGTAACACGGATCACTTGTGGGTATGGTTCGTATTTAACAAAATAAAAATTACCCAAATGGTCAATGGTCTGAATATAGGTATTTTTTGGTAATGGATATGAGCCAAGGAATTGTCCTTTTTCATTGAAAAAATCAAGAAATGATTTTGATTCATAGTCCTTTCCTTTCTTTTCCACAAGTGTTAGTTTATTAATAAGAAACTTTTCCTTATATAAAAAGCAAGGTCCTGAGCTATCCGATGGAAAGACACTAACTCCTCTTCCACCAGCCGTGAGTTTTATATTTGGAGGTTTTAATTTAACATTTCTCCTAATTTTTCTGAGCAGATTCCCTTTTAAATCATATTCTCTTATTTCATATTTATCTGGAATACTGAGGTAAATCTTATTGTTAAAAAATTTAAAACCACTATCCACTATTGATACTCCAACTCTTGGAGATAATTTAGGACCATAGCGATACTCATCGGGAAATTTTGAAAGAAATTCACCATCTTTCGAAAAAAATTCAGCTGCTACCCCTGGTTGTCCAAGAACAAATATATTTATCATCAACCTTTCATCTGGAAGAAATTGAATATTACGCATGGACTTATCTAATTTTATTGTTCTTTGATATTCTCCTTTATCATTAAAAAAGATAATAGAACGCTCATCTATTACAGCAACTTCTCCTGCTGAACTAATTCCTATTCCGCTTGGATACTGAAATTCTCCTGGCCCCTGACCTTTTCTCCCAGCCTTCCAAATAAAATTTCCATTTTTATCGAATTTTAAAAGTCTATGATTCATTGCATCAAGAACATAAATATTTAAATCAGAGTCAACTGCAACACGGATGAATCTGTGGAACATCAGATAATCTTCCCCTTCTTCTTTTCCAAGAGAAAGCGTTTCCACGAATTTTATTTTCTCATTAATTTTCCTTCCCCATAAACCTTCTCCTGTATTCTCGATTACTTCAACTCCATTTTCAGTGTAAATTTTTCCCTGCCATCCCTTTTTACATGTAAAAAAGAACGAAATAATTATTAGAAATAAAACAAAAATTTTTATTTTCTTCATCATTTCCCCCTTTCTCAGAAATTTTTGTTATTTGAATTTTGGATTTTATCATTTGGGTTTTCTATTTAATACATACCTTACTACTTTTGGAAAATCTTCTTCCTCTGCAAAATAAAATCTTCCTATTTTATCAATTGCGTATGGAAAGCCTTTCACTTTTAGGGAATATATATGACTAAAATTTTCAAATATATCAAAATGATTTATTGCTTCTCTTCCTAAACCTCTAATTGTTACAAATAATCTATTTTTATGTTTAAGAACTGAAATATAAGGAAATACAATTCCTATTCCCACATTTGCCCGCGTTATTAATAGGGGTATAAAAGCCTCATTTTCCCATTTCAATATTTTCTTTATTTTATAATTTCTATAAATTCTTATTTCATAGCCATAAGGACTGATTAAAAATATTTCCCTATCCCATGAACTATCAGCTCTTATTGGTCTTTTAAGGGATGGAATTTCTTTATAAGAAGAATATTTTGAGGGAATTTTATATGGCTCTGCAAATGACTTTATAATTTTTCCTTCATTATTAATCTCATGAAGAATATAATTTTTTCTTAATCCCAGGAAAATGACATTTTCATTGAAAGGTAAAATATGAGTTGCATCGAAATCCAGGATAAAAGATTTTAGAAATTTTCCTTCTCTATTAAAAATTAAAATTTTTCTATCCCCTCCTAATATCCAGATATTTCCATTTTTTGTTACAGCCATACTTAAAATGTAATGAGCTTCATCAGGTCCGTCTCCCTCTTTTATAAGCAGAGAAAAAAGAAATTTTCCATTTTCATTATATTTCTGAATCCTTGAGAATTTTGGGTCAAGAACATAAATATTTCCATTTTTATCCAAATCAATCTCACTAATTGAACCAAACATGTAATTTTCATTTCCTTCAAGAACTCCAATTTCAAGGTCTTTTTGAAAAGTAAAAATTTCTGTTTCTGTATCCTGTTTTTTACTGCAGAAGTTAAAAAATAGTAATAATATAATTACAAAAATAAGATAACGACTACGCATTTCTAATCCCTTTGCCATAAATTTATTTTTAAGACTAATTACACTGTGAGTATTTCATGAACATTAAGAAGTCTATCTTTGACTTTTAATCCATATGGACAAGCTCTCTCGCAGTATCCTGGACAATTACTGCACAAAAGAGGTTTCTTTTTCTCTTCTAATTCTGCATAATAACGAACTGCTTCCTTTTCCATTCCGTAATCCTCAAAATACATTCCATAGCGTAGAATTTCATTAATAGCCACATTATTAGGACAGGATGAAAGACATTTATCACAGCTTACTCTACAATAGAGACTACTTACTTCTCGCTGATATTTGGAAATAATTTTTAAATCTGCTCTCTGAAGAGGTTTTCCTGATGATGCGACATATTCTTCAACATGGGAATAACTACTCATCGTAACAATACAGCAGTCAATGTAAGGATTGCTTAAAACCCATCGAATAGCTGCCTGAGGATAGCTTACCTTTTTACTAATGAATTTTTTCAGATTCCCCTGTTTCCCTCCTGCAAACACTTTCATTGCAATTGTTCCAATTCCCCTTTTCCGAACTTTTTCAATTAATGGTTCAATTTCTTTACCTTCAAGATGATTATATATAAAAAGAATAACCTGGACAAAGTCTTTATAATCATCATCAAGCGCCTGCTTTAAAGTTACTTTCATATTGTGAGTTGAAAATCCAGTAAATCTGATTTTACCTTCCTTTCTCAATTGGTAATAGGCGGATAAAAGCTCTTCATTTTTCAAAGTAGAAAGGTCATCTATATTGTGAACTAAAGCTATATCAATATAATCGGTCTGAAGGCGCCTCAAACTTGCCTCAATTCTTTTAATAATTGAAGATTTTTCGATTTTCTCTTTATCTCGATAAGCATGTTTAGTGGTGATTATAACCTTCTCTCTAACATCTTTTAAAGCCTGACCTATAAAAGTTTCACTTTTTGTTCTCAAATAACTTTCTGCAGTATCAAAATAATTTACTCCGCACTCATAAGCATATCTCAGCACATTTGGATTGAACAAGGAAATCGCACCGCAACTCACATCAGAAACTTTAAGTCCAGTGTTTCCAAGAGGATTATATTTTTTTATTTTAAATGACTGAGTTTCCTCACCAGACCTTTCCTGATATGAATTTGCTTTAAGATTTTTGAAAAATCCAAAACCCAAAATTCCTGAAGTAAAAACTGATAAAAAATTCCTTCGATTTATACCCATCATTTCCTCCCTATTTTCTTTTTAATTTAATTAGTGACAGGATAGAAAGTTTTTCTGCAAGGGATTGCGCCTGTTCTGTCCACAGATAAATCAAATAATTTTCTCCGGCTCTATTTGGTAAAATAAGTCTCTTCCCTCGACCAAATGCATTTCGAGGCGGTTGAAACTTGAAAAGAGTAACTTCAATATTTTCATTATTTATTTTGAGAATTAAATTTTCATCGGATTTGAAACCTGCTTTTTCAAAATGTTCGCCAATCCAATTTGTCTGAATTATTAGTCTTCCCCTTGAAAAATTGAAATCTATAATATTTCCCTTTAATTCCCCGTCCGAGATTTCAACCTTTCCTGCATTAATTTCAAGTTTTTTAAAATAATCTTCTGAAAGATCGAGATTTATTTTAAATTTTGAAATTTTATATACCTTTCCTCTTGCACCAATTTGTGATACATACCAGGACGAGGGAATTCTTATTCCATTTACTTCCTTATAAGGTCCAAAGTCATAATTAATTTCAACCTTCTCTCCGTTTTCATATCCTTCAAAAACAATTCTTTTCAGAATGAATTCTTGTGAGTCAATATAAAAATTAGCTCTTATATCTTCTTTTTTAACACTTAGACAGTGAAGCTTTTCTATACCGAATTTTTTCAATCCATGATAAATGAGTTCGCCCTTAAATTTAGATAAGGTGAAGATTCCACTATATAATTTTGCTAAACACTGGTAAAGAGCTTTTCTAAAATCTTTAAATTCACTTATTTTATTAAAACAATTTCTTTTAACTGAGTTCTCATTAGCAATAATTGTTTCAACAATAATAGGCTTTTTCCCTTTTGTAATTTTCATAATTCCATCACAGGAAATATAATAATTTTCTGAGTTCAATCTGAAAGAGTAATTTTTAATTGATTCTATTTTTTCTTTTCCCCCAACCGCTTTGATATTCTTCTCTAAAACCTTTTCGAGATCAGTTGATTGAGAAAATATCATGGAAATTATTAGAAGCAAAATTAGAAGAATTGAAATTCTCTTCATTCAAGCCTCCTTTTAAAAATTCTTAAATATTATAATTAATTAATTATGGTGACGGCAAGGGCAAGTTTGATAATTATTGAAGTTCTTATCTTTATAATTCTGTTTATCCAAGAATAGGGAATTTTTGAGATTTTCTACTTGAAAATTTGGAAGTCAAGTGTTATCTAATTTGAGGGAATGAATACGTTGTTTCTTTTATTTTTCCTGATTTATCTTGTTGGTTTACTTATCCTAACATTTCTTTTCTCACGAAAAATGAAAAGCGTTGAGGATTTTTTCCTCGCATCCCGAAATCTCTCCGCAATCTTGGTAACCTTAACCCTTTCTGCATCCTGGTTTGGTGCAACTTCTACCCTTGTTTCTGTGGATGAAGCTTTTGAAAAGGGAATAAGTTCATTCTGGGTAATTGGCATGCCAACCATTTTAACTGTTTTAATTCTTGGAATTTTCTTTTCCAAACCTGTTAGAAAATTTCCGATAATTTCCCTCCCCGATCTTGTTGAAATAAGATACGGTAAACTCGTGAGAAATGTATCAGCATTACTGATTCTCTGGTATATGATAATGTTGACAGCATCCCAGATGGTTGCCCTTGGATTATTTTTAAAAAAGTTTCTTGGCACAGAATATGTGTTAAGCCTTGCAATTGGAACAGCAATTGTACTTTTATATTCAACTTTTGGAGGCTTTCGATCAGTGGTTTTAACCGATGTCTTCCAGTTTTTCCTTCTTTCAATAGGAATATTTGTTCTACTGATCTTTCTTTTTAATATTTCAGATTTCTCCCAGACCATTAGTATTGCTTCTTCACTTGGGAAAAAGCATTATTTAAATTTTTTCTTTGATATGAAGAAAAATCTTCTTATAACCCTTTCCTTTACCCTTGCCTGGACGATCTCACCCATTGCCTGGCAGAGAATTCATGCTGCTCAAGACGAGAGAAAAGCCCAGAGGGGAATGTTCTTTTGTGCAATAATTTTTACAATTCTCTATTCCATAGTTGTAATTATTGGAATGCTTTCCCTTCCACTTTTTTCTCATAGAACAGAAAATCCAGTATTATCGGAACTGATTTCTACAAAACTCGGAATTGTCTTTGGAGGATTTTTATTCGTTGCTATCTGCGCTGCAATAATGTCAACAATGGATACTGCAATCAATACTGGAGCACTTACAATTACAAGGGATTTTTATCAGAGATATTTTGCCTTTAATAGAATAAAAGGAATTATTGCAATAGGTCGCATTTCCACAATTTTTGTGGGATTAATAGCTTTTTTAGTGGCAACACAATTCCAGAGTATCTTAAAAACCCTTGGACTTTCCTCTGAAATAATGGCGGAAGGACTTTTTATACCTGGGGTTGCAATGGTATTCATGAAAAGATATTATCCATTAGCAGCTTTATTAAGCTTAATTTTAGGAGGAGGATTCTCCTTTACAAGCTTTCTGAGCGAGGTTAATATAATACCCCTTAATCTTCCATCTTGGCCTTTTTCCCTTCCCTATGGATTAATCTTAAGTCTTACTGGATTTTTGATGGGAATTATAATAGAAAGGGGCTTTTTGTCTCGAAAATTGACGGAAAAACGACAATAAATTATAATGATAAATAAGCAGGAGAAATGAAATGAATTTAGGATTGTGGATTTTACTCATTTTATTTGCGATTTTTATAGTTCTACTGGTGACTAATCCTCGAATGTCATGCTTTGGCCGGATAATTAGATCTCCTTTCTATCCCATGAGAAGAAAAAAGGCAAAAAAGAGAAAAACAGAAGATTATGGCTTTCGTCTTCGCTAATTCTCGAAAGAGTATCTTGAATGCTAAACCTGAATTCTTTTGAAAAGTATCTTTTTACTTTCCTAATTTTCCTTATAATTTTTAATCAGAATTGTCATTATGCTCCTCAAATAGTTCCATCCTTAGTCAAGAGTTTTGAGGGATATGCAAGAATAAATATAAAAAATTCTCAAATTTTAAAATCAAAAATCGCTTTTTTATTCGAAGGAAGAAGAGGAAGAATCGATATTCTTAATCCCTTTGGAAATACAAAAGCTCAAATTCTCATATTTTCTGACGTTTCTTATCTTACAATTCCAGGAAAAAAGGTTTACTGGGAAGGCTCAACCGAGGAAATTATGAAAGTTTTTCTTGGATTTCACCTCAATATTGAGGAGATAAAGGCTCTTTTAATTGGGAAATGGGATGGAAATCTTAAGGATTGGAAATTTTTTAGGAATAAAGATAATAGAATAAAGGGAGGAAGAAGAGAAAATGTTATTTTTGAAATAAAAGAATTTTTCAGAGACACATCTCTTCCCAAAATAATAAATTTTTCCTATGCTGAAGGCAATGGAAAAATAAAAGTACTTAAAATAAAATTTAATCAACCTGTCAATCCAGGCGCTTTTAGCAAACTCTTTTTAGAATATTACGAGAGAAAAACATTGGATGAAATTATGGAATTGATTAAAAATGGAAATTAAGTCATTTGCAAAAATTAATCTTGGGCTGGAAATAGTAAGAAGATTAGAGAATGGTTATCATGAAATAAGGACCATTTTTCAATCAATTGACCTTTATGACAGGCTTAAATTCAATGAAATAGATGAAGAAAAGATTATTTTAATTGGAAATGAGAGGTCAATTCCATGGGATAGTAGAAATCTAATTTATAAAACTGCACAGCTTTTAAAAGATCATTTCTCTATTAAAAAAGGGATTAAAATAGAGGTTGAAAAGAATATTCCTCCTGGTAAAGGTCTTGGTGGTGGAAGTAGTAATTCTGCCATGACTTTCCTTGCATTGAAAAAAATCTGGAATTTATCCGTGAAAAAATCAGAATTAATAAATCTTGCTAAAAACTTAGGAGCAGATATTCCATATTTCTTCTATGGAGGGACAGCACTGGGACTTGGTAGAGGTGATGAAATTCGAATATTGGATTATGAAACTTCATATGATATTTTACTAATTCTTCCAGACTTTTCTATATCCACAAAAGAGGTTTACAATAAATGGGATGAGCTAATCTTGACTTCAAAAAATAAAGAAAGTAAAATTTATTCGTTCCTGAGGAATAAAGATTTTGGTTCTCTGAAAAATGAACTTGAAGAGGTTGTCTTCGAGTTATATCCGCAACTCGAAGATATTAAAAGAGAGCTTCTAAAAGAAGGCGCAGTTACTGCTATGATTAGTGGCTCGGGTTCTTCGGTTTTTGGTATTTATTTTGATAAAGAAAAAATTAAAAGAGCGAAAAGAAATCTTGAGAATAAAGGATTTAGCTGCATTATAGTTTCTCCTTTATCGAGAGAAGAATACTGGATCGAAAACAAAATTATTGCTGGGGTGTAGCCAAGCGGTAAGGCAGCGGACTTTGGATCCGCCATTCGGAGGTTCGAATCCTCCCACCCCAGCCATTTTTTTATATACGGAAATCGGAAAACGAAAACCAAAAAGCGGGGATTTTTAAGGAAAAATTAAAACATTAGGAAAGGGTATTCAAGTATATTAAGTTGACCTAATCCTGAAAATGTATTTTAATAAAAGTGTGAACAAATAAAATGTGTGGTGTAATTGGAATCTTCGGAAATTCTGATGTTGTTCAGGAAATATATAATGGACTTTTGTCAATTCAGCACAGAGGACAGGATTCTGCAGGTATTATAACCTTTGATGGAAAATTTCATATTAAAAAGGGCAATGGTCTGGTAAGGGATATTTTTAGTTATGAGAATATCCTTCGTCTTAGAGGAAATATAGGAATTGGACACGTTCGTTATCCAACAGTAGGAAGTGGTGGAGGAGAAGATGCTCAGCCTTTTATGGTGAATTCACCCTTTGGAATAATAATGGCTCACAATGGAAATGTTATAAATTATAAAGAGTTAAAAGAGGAACTTTTCAGAAAATATCATAGACTTTTAAACTCTGATAATGATGCTGAAGCTATATTAAATGTTTTTGCTGAAGAGCTTGCAGAGCAGGAAACAACAACTCTTAAACCAGAGCACATTTTTCGAGCAGTTGAGGGTGTTTTTAAAAAGGTAAAGGGAAGTTATTCTGTAATCGGCTATTTAGCCAATCAGGGTCTTTTTGGATTCAGGGATCCTCATGGAATTAAGCCCCTTGTTTTCGGAATAAGGAAGGAGGGGTTAAGTGTTTCCTATGCTTTTGCCTCTGAATCAGTAAGTTTGAATATCCTTAATTTTGATGAAATAAGAGATGTTAAACCAGGTGAAGTGATTTATGTTGACCATCAGAAAAAGGTTCATTCAAAAAAATTAACCAATGCCACGCATACTCCGTGTCTTTTCGAGTGGGTTTATTTTGCCCGCCCAGATTCCTTCATAGATAAAGTAAATGTTTACAAGACAAGGGTGATACTGGGAAGATTTCTTGCAAAAGAAGTGAAAAAAGCAAATATTGATATTGATGTCGTAGTGCCTGTTCCTGATTCAGCTCGAGATGCAGCTATTGAGCTTGCTCGAGAACTGAATTTAAAATACAGGGAGGCGCTGGTAAAGAATAGATATATTGGAAGAACTTTTATTATGCCAGTGGATGAGGCAAGAAAGAGTTCAGTAAGGCAAAAACTTAATCCTATTGCTTCTGAATTTAAGGGAAAAAATGTACTAATTGTTGATGACAGCATAGTAAGGGGAAATACATCGAGGAAAATAATCGAACTTGCTCGCCAGTGCGGGGCAAAAAAAGTTTACTTTGCAGCCTATTCTCCTCCTTTAAAATATCCCTGTGTATATGGTATAGATATGCAAACTAAAACTGAATTTGTAGCCCGTAATGCCACCTTTGAAGAAATTGCTCGTAAAATTGGTGCAGATAAAGTAATTTATCAAACGCTTGAATCCCTAAAAAAAGCTGTTCAAATGGGAAATCCTGAGCTCACTCATTTCTGTGGCGCCTGTTTTGACGGAAAATATCCAACTGGAGATGTGACTCCAGAGATGCTTGAGAGGATAGAAAAGGAAAGGAAAATAGCACACGAGAATCAACTTAATCTAAAGTTGTTCTAATCATGCTCATTAAAAAGGGTATTGATATCCTTGAGAAAGTAAAAATACTGGGAGATGCTGCAAAATACGATATCTGTCTCTCTTCATGTTTTGGTAAAGGCAGAATTAGAGATCCGAGAAATCCGTATTATAAATGGATTTATCCTGTAGCTTTACCAAATGGTTCAAAAATTCTTATACTTAAAGTCCTTTTAAAAAATTATTGTGAGAAGAACTGCTTCTATTGTATCAATCCTGTATTAGATAATAGAGTCTTAACTAATTTTTTGCCTGAAGAATTGAGCAAATTCTTTATTAATTTAGCAAATAGAAGAATGGTGCATGGATTGTTTTTAAGTTCTGGAATGGGAAATGACCCAAACAGAACCATGGAAGAAATGTTGAAAACTGTTGAAATAATTAGGAAAAAATACCGTTATCATGGCTATATACATTTAAAAATTCTCCCAGGAGTAAAGTATGAGTATGTTGAGAAAGCTGTTGAACTGGCAAACAGGGTTTCTATTAATCTTGAAGCACCTAATAAAAAGAAACTGAAAAGGATAGCACCTGAGAAAGATTTTGAGAATGATTTAATTCAAAAGATAAAATGGATACACGCTTTAATAAAGAAAAATCCTGAAAGGAAGACTCAAACAACTCAATTTGTGGTGGGTGCAAGTGGAGATACGGATTATGAAATCTTGAATACTACGGATTGGTTATATCGAAATTTTAATTTATGGAGGGTTTATTTTTCTGCTTTTCAGCCAGTCCCAAAAACTCCTTTGGAGGGGCATCCTCCAACCAATCTTCTTCGTGAACACAGACTTTATCAGGCTGATTTTTTGATTCGATATTATGGATTTTCTCTTAAACAATTTGTTTTTGATAAAAATGGTAATTTGTCGCTCGAGGTAGATCCGAAAATGAATTGGGCAATTAATTCACCAGAGCGATTTCCCATTGAAATTAATAAAGCTGACTATGAAGAATTGATTAAAGTTCCTGGGATTGGGCCAAAGACTGCTAAGAAAATTATAGTTGAAAGAAAGAAATTCAGATTTCATTCTATTGAGGACTTAAAAAACGTTGGAGTAATTGTGAAAAGAGCTTTGCCTTTTATTTTGATAAATGGAAAGTCTTATTCTATTCCTGAGCAACTCAAATTGAATTTTGAAACAGGGAGGAGAAATCTCACCCTCTTGACAGCCTGATAATTTCACTCTTTGCTTTGTTTCACGTATATTGTTCTGGTAGGAAAGGGAATTCCAATATTCGCCTTATTCAGAGCATCATAAATTGCTTCCCGCATTTTTAAAGAAGTAGAGAAAGCATCATTGTAGTTTTTCACCCAAGCGCGTGCGATAAAATCGAGTGAGAAATCGGATAAATTGGTGAATATAACTTCAGGTGGAGGATCTTCAAGAACTGTATTAATCTTTTTTATAGCGTCAACTACAACTTTCTTCACTTTTTCTGGATCTGAACCATATTCAACACCAAATTCAACATTCACTCTCTGAGACAGATCTGGCTGACTGTAATTTTTTATTTTGGAATTAGCTAAGTATGAATTTGGTATGTATATAACTTCATTATCATAGGTTTTTAATTTAGTTGTTCTCAAACCTATATCAAGAATTACCCCTACTTCCCCTGACTCCAATTGAACTTTATCCCCGACTTTAAAAGTTTTATCCAAAACGAGTTGGACACCTCCAATAATATTTGCTAAAGACTCCTTTACAGCAAGAGCAAGTGCCACGCCTGCTATTCCTGCAGTTGCAAGAATAGGCCCTATGTTTATATTCCACGCATCAAATATAAAAATAATAGCTAATATGATAACAAGGGCTTTTAAAATTTTTTCAATCAAAGGAATTAATCTATCGTCTGCAGTTGATTTAGTTTTAAATGCCCATTCTCTTAGCCATTGCTGGGAGAGATTATTGATAATTTTAAAAATTAATATGCTTATAGCCAGAACAAGCAGAGTACTTACAATGCTATTATAAATTCCTGTTCCAAATTTAAAATATTCAATTCCAATTTTAACCCCAAGAATAAGAATAACCCAGAAAATTATTGATGCAGAACTTTTTACAATTAAATCATCAATTACTGTTTTAGTCTTTTTTGTAATAGGTAATAAGATTTTTTTAAATGTAATTTTAGTTAAATAGGCAACAACAAGAGATATCAATAAAGTGAGCAGGAATTTTAGATAAACATTTTCAATGATAAATTTAAAAATCTCACTCACGAGTTTCATTTATCTCACCTTCTAAAGAGTTTCAGTTATTATTATATATCCAAAATCATGATTCTTTTCAAGCTTAGTATTTTTGACACTAATTTTTCAATTTGTTATAAGTTTAGACGAAATATGCATTAGGTGATGTAATTTTTTTTGAGGAGGCGTAATAATGGATAAAAAAGCGATAATGGATGAATTAATAAAAAATTACAGGAAAAATCATAAAAATTCAGAGACACTTTTTAAAGAAGCCTCCAAATACTTAATCAGGGGAGGAAGTCATAACCTCAGACTTTTTGAGCCTTTTCCCTTTTACGATGCTGAATGTAAGGGTTCAAAGGTAATTGATATTGATGGAAATGTTTATATTGACTTCTGGCAGGGACATTTTGCAAATATTCTTGGTCATAATCCAGACATAGTAATAAAAACACTTATAGATTTTTTTAATAAAGGTCAGGGTTTGCAGACGGGTTTTCCAAGTATTTATCAAAAGGAACTTGCAAAATTAATTCTTAAACGAATTAAATTAGAAAAAATTCGATTTACTACAAGTGGAACTTTATCCACCATGTATGCAATTATGTTAGCAAAGGCTTATACAAAAAGAGAGCTCGTACTTAAAGTTTTTGGAGGATGGCATGGGGCTCAGCCATATGTTTTAAAGGGAATCACAACTTATGAGAGAACATTAAATAAAATTGAATCTGCTGGTCTTCCTTCCCATATGGAATCTCAAATAATAATAACCCGATTTAATGACGTGGAAGACCTTGAAGAAAAATTTAAAAAATATGGCGAGCAAATTGCTTGTTTTATTATTGAACCTTTCATTGGAGCCGGGGGGTTTATTTTTGCAAATAAAGAATATCTTAAGAAAGCAAGAAAATTAACCAAAGAATATGGGTCCCTTCTCATATTTGACGAAGTTGTTTCAGGCTTCCGTTTTCACGCAGGAGCGGTTTACACTCTATATGGAATCAAACCAGATCTGTGTGTTTTAGGAAAAGCTGTAGGAGGAGGCATGCCAGTTAGTGCTGTAGCTG
This sequence comes from Candidatus Aminicenantes bacterium JdFR-78, assembly GCA_002010665.1. Classification (GTDB taxonomy): domain Bacteria; phylum Acidobacteriota; class Aminicenantia; order JdFR-78; family JdFR-78; genus JdFR-78. Next base: position 119,127 of record MTON01000022.1, on the reverse strand, counting down.
GGAGAGAGGATATTCTCGAATTATGCAGTCCAGGTGGGAAACCAGAGGAAAAGGTCAAATTTTCAGGAGGGACTTTTTCTGCACACCCTGCTTCAATGCTTGCTGGTTTTACATATTTAAAATATCTAATCGAAAATGAGAACAAGATTTATCCAAAAATTGGAAAACTTGGAGAAAAAGTAAGAGTAGAAATCGAGGGGATATTCAAAAATTATGGAATAAATGTTAAATGCACCGGGTATGGAAATTCAATAGTTAAACACAGCTCATGCGTTGGTGTTCATTTTTTAAATGAGGAAATTGAGAAGATTACCGCTCCTGAGCAGGTCTGGAATCCTGAAATCTGCGATGTGGAGTTAAGAGAGAAAATTTTCAAATTAGCTATGTTAAATGAAGGTATTAATATTTTCCATGGTTTCGGAGCAATTTCATTTGCTCATACAGAAGAAGAGATCCAGTCTTCCTTAGATGCAGTGGAGAAAATAGCAAAAAAATGGAGTAATATAAAATAATGCATTTTTTTAATTCTACCTTTTTTAAAAAATATTTATTGCCCGGATTTGTCTTTCAGTCAGTGGTTATTGCAGGAGGTTATGGCACAGGTAGAGAATTGGTTGAGTTCTTTTTAAATTACGGTCCCCTTGGAGGACTTCTTGGAATGCTTTTAATTACAACTGTTATGTGGTCGCTCATATTAGCTCTCACTTTCGAGTTTTCTCGGTTTTTTAAAGCCTATGATTATCGAACTTTCTTTTTAAAATTGCTTGGATCCTTTTGGTTTTTATTTGAAATTATTTATTTTATTCTTCTATTTATTGTTTTAGCTGTAATAGGTTCTGCAGCCGGAGTTTTATTAAGAGATAACTTTGGCTTGCCTTATATGGCTGGAGTTTCAATAATGTTAGGTGCAATTGGCTTTTTAACATTTAAAGGTAGCAGTTTAATTGAGAAATTTCTCTCAGGTTGGTCAATAGTTCTATATACAGTTTATGGAGTTTTTTTAATTACTGCTCTTATAAAATTCGGGCCAGTAATTCAGAGGAATTTTTCCCAGGCAATTATTAATTCGAAATGGGCTTTAGGTGGGTTCAAATATGCTCTTTACAATATGGGAATTATTCCAGCAGTTCTTTTTTGCTTGAATCACATAGAAAAGAGAAAAGAGGCAATTATAGCAGGTTTTCTGGGTGGATTGATAGGAATATTTCCAGGTCTTCTATTTTTCATAAGTGTGGTTGGCTTCTATCCTGAAATTTTGCCAGTTGAAATTCCTGCAGTATATGTTCTTCAAAAAATAGGCTCTCCTTTTCTTTTAATAGTTTTCCAAATCGTTCTCTTTGGGACCTTAATTGAAACAGGCACAGGATTCATTCATGCTGTTAATGAAAGAATTCAGTCCTCCCTCCTCTCAAAAGGCAAAATTTTACCTCAATGGCTCAGGCCACTCATTGCTTTAATACTTTTATCAGGAGGGCTGGGTATTTCCACTTTTGGACTTATTAAATTGATTGCTAAAGGTTATGGAGGTATTAGTTGGGGATTCTTCTTTATATACATAATTCCCCTCTTTACATTAGGATTTTACAAATTAATAAAAAATTCCTAATCTTTATTCCAGAATATGTTCGAGTCCTTCGTGAAATAGATTTGAGATATGTTCATCATCAAGCGAATAATAAACTACACGACCTTCTTTTCGAAATTTCACCAATTTCAGATTTCTCAAGACTCTGAGATGATGGGAAACTGCTGAAACGGATAAATTAATAACATTAGCTAAATCGCAGACGCATAATTCACTCAGAAAAAGAGCATAAATAATTTTTGTTCTTGTTGGGTCAGAAAGTGTCTTGAAGGTCTCTGCTAAAGCTTTTACTTTTTCATCAGAAATCATTAATTTTTTTACTTCTTCAATTTTTTCTCTATTAAGAGTATGGGGTTCGCATATTTCGTTTTTTTTATTTGTTTTCATTTTCTCCCTAATGAATTTTTAAAACTCCTGCCCCTCCTTTTATTTCACTTCTTTTTAAAAGTTGAAGAGCTTTATTTACTTCTTCCAAAGAAAAAATTTGAATTTCTGTTTTAAGGGGAATTTCCTTTGCCAGCTTCAAAAGTTCTATAACATCTTCTCTTGTGCTGTTTGCGACACTTGTTATTTTTCTTTCATGATAGATTAGAGAGTAATCAATTTCTGGTATTGGAGTCATGTATATTCCAGCCAGTGCAATTGTTCCTCCTTTTTCCAGAACTCTCAAAGCTTCTCTGACAAGATAACCTGCAGGTGCAAAGATAATTGAGGTGTGCATTTTTTTTGGAGGATTATCTTCAGCTCTTCCAGTCCATACTGCACCCAGTTTAGAAGCAAGAGTCCTATGAGCTTCACTGCGAGTAAAAACATAAACCTCACAATTCCAGTAGAGGGCTATCTGAATCACAATATGCGCAGAAGCTCCAAAGCCATAAAGTCCTAATCTTTCGCCAGGCTTTATTTCTGAAAGCTTCAATGCTCTATAACCAATAACACCTCCACACAGCAAAGGTGCGATATTTAAGTTAGATAAATTTTCTGGTAAGCGATAGGCGAAATCTTCCGAGACTTTACTATATTCAGCAAATCCTCCATTCACATGATATCCGGTAAACTTTGCATTATTGCATAAATTTTCTTTCCCCCGTTTGCAAAACTCGCATTTACCGCATGTAGAGTGAAGCCAAGGCACACCCACTTTATCTCCCACTTTGAATTTAGTAACTTTGCCACCTATTTTCTCAACAATCCCCACAATTTGATGACCTGGAATTACTGGCATTTTAACAGGAGGAAGTTCTCCTTCTATAATATGCAAATCTGTATGACAAATTCCACATGCATTAACTTTAATTAAAATTTCATTTTCATTTATTTGAGGAATTTCAATTTCTTCAATTTTTAAAGGATTATTTTCAATTGGTTGCTGATTATATAAAATGGCTGCTTTCATTTTAAAATTCGAACATATCCCTTTCCACTTTTTTATAAAAGGGACATTTTGCGCAGATCTGGATTGCTTTTCTCTGTTCCTCTGAGGAAAGGAGGTATAATTCTTCCTTTGATAATTTATTTTTTCTAAAACTCTCCTTTAACCATCTATGGCATTTGTTTGTTTTGGCAAAATTCTCACAATTTTCAGGTAATTTTATTTCAATAGGAGACATCAGTCTATTATTTCAAATGGAATTTCTTTGACAACTACTTCATCCTTTAGTCTATCTTTTAATACAATTTTATAAATGTATTTGCCTGGAGGAAGATTTCCTAATTCCAAACTATTTGTTGCGTATAAATCCATTACGGGAGAGGTGAAAGTATAATGAAAGTTCAGAGCATCTTCTTTTTTAAATAGAACTTTCCTCTTGGAATTAAGAAGAATCATATCTTGAGTATACCAAATTTCATAAGTTCCTTTTTTGCGATTTGTGAAGACATTTACTGGTTCATAATAAACCAGTAAGATCCCGCCTCTTTTTATTTTCGGCTCCTGTAATGGAACATAAGCGCCGAAAGAAATAATCTTGGAACATAAAGTCAGATCCTTAATCCCTAGCTTGCCTTTATTTTGCAAATCAATTATTTTCTCTTTCAGCTTTAAAATTTCTTCATATTGAGGAATGCTGAATGCATATAAGACCAAAACAAAGATAATCAGGATACTGAAAAGCCTTCTCATTATTTCCTCCTTTTTGGAGTTATAATATTAAAATAAAAAATTGAAGTCAATAGAAAAATTTCTCATATAAATAAACATTTTTTCCAGAATAATTTTTGATATATCAATTAATTAAGATTATAATTTAAAAAATTTAAGAAAAAATAATTTTTTAATTTGTTTATTATCAATCACTTAAATTGCACAGATTTGTGTTCAAAATTCCATAAATTCAAATTTTATTAAAACTTACGAGAATTTTCATCAAGATTTCCACAGGGTTTTCCACAGATTCTGTGAAAATCATCAATGAGCAAGCTATTGATTTAATCCTAATAATTCCTTAATTTGCAAGGCATTTTTTATTGCAAATCCATAAGCATCATTATTGAAAAAGATATAGACTTTTTTCATTTCATAATTTTCTATCCAATTCTTTATTTTTTCTGCCCATTCTTTTAACTCATCCACTGAATATTCTGTTCCATATAGGATTTCTCCTCCATGAAATCTTAAATATAAAAAATCAGAGGTTATTGCTTCACACATTGGCCATCTTAATGAATGAGCTATGCATAGATTTATATTATTCTCTTTTAAAATTTTAAGCACATCTTTTTCAAACCAGCTTTTATGTCTGAACTCGATGCTGTGATCTATAGATTTAAAAATTTCATTCATTTTTATATAATTAATGAAATTAGAAAGTCTCGTTAAATCTTTTCTAAAGGAAGGTGGTAATTGCCATAGAATGCAGAGCAGTTTCTCTTTTAGAGAGCTACATCTTTGAGAGAAGAGTTTAAGGGGTTCTTCGATTTCTTTGAGTCTTTTTACATGTGTAATAAATCTTGAGCCTTTTAAAACAAAGCCAAAGTCCTTGTTTGACTTTCTGTACCATGATTCAAAAACTTTTTGAGAGGGAAGTCTGTAGAAGGTTACATTTAATTCAACAGAATTAAAATATTTTTGATAATATGATAAAAGTTCGTCTTTCTTAATTCCAGGAGGGTAAAAGACTCCGTCCATCCAGTGTTTATAATTATAACCGCTTGTTCCGATGTAAAAATTCATTTGTTAATTAAAATAACAGACTAAAAAATTGGAGTCAAAAAACATTACCGCTTTGACATTTTAGAACTATATGAATAAAATCAGATGGGAGGAGGAAGAAATGAAAAGAAATTTTAAAATCTATCTTTTAATGGGACTTTTTTTAATAATATCTTCATATACTATTGCTCAAAAGGATACTCTATCTCAGGAAAAAATTTTAGTTCAAACTTCTCACTCAATTTCCAGCCATACTCTTTTTCAATATGTGGTTGAATTAACCTCACCAAAATATGGAGGCCGTCTCAGTGGAACAGAAGAATATAAGAAAGTTGCGGAATGGGTTGCTAAATGCTTCAGGGAGTGGGGATTAAAACCAGGGGGTGATAATGGTAGTTATTTACAGTCATTTCCTAATCCATATACTTTAGTTTTTAAAGGTTGTCAGGCTTATCTTCACATACCATATAAAAACTCAGTAATTAAGAAGTTTTATCAGTATGAAAAAGATTTTATTCCTGGTTCCACTTCAGATTCAGGGGAAGTAACTGCTGAGGTTGTATATGTAGGCTATGGGATCACTGCACCTGAGCTGAATTACGATGATTACAAGAATGTGGATGTGAAAGGCAAAATTGTTTTAATGGAAAGAGAAGTTCCAATTTCACCTGACAAGGAGCCAGAGGAATTTAAAAAATGGAGACCATATTCCTTTCATCAATATAAATTAAAAAATGCATATGAGCATGGCGCTGTGGGAATGCTTTATAATTATGGTCCTATTGCAAATCCAAATAATGCATTTATAAAGGGATTTATATACACTCATATTGGTAAAGAAGTCATAAAAGATTTATTTGCTGGAACAGGAAGGACTCATGAAGGAATTATTAAGAAAATTAGGGAGACAAGAAGACCCCAGTCCTTTTCGACTGGAAAAATTTTCACAATAAAAAATATAACAGAGCATCATCCTGATGGAATAGGATACAATGTTATTGGTTATATAGAAGGTACAGACCCTGAATTAAAAAATGAATTTATTATAATAGGAGCTCATCTTGATCATTGTGGCCGATGTCCTGAAATAATGCCAGGAGCTAATGATAATGCGTCAGGTGTCGCGGTTGTTCTTGGAGTAGCAGAGGCAATAGCTAAATGTGCTATAAAACCAAAGAGAACCATAGTATTTATATGTTTTGGAGCAGAGGAACAAGGAGTATTTGGCTCAAAATTTTATTTAGAACATCCTGTTTTTCCTCTAGAAAAAACCTTATGTTTTATTAATTTGGATGGAGTAGGATGTGGAGATAAAATAAGAGCTCTTGCAGGAAAGAATTTTCCTTCTCTTTGGAGCTTCTTTAAAAAGAATAATGAAAAATATATTCATAGAATTATAAAAGCCCCGTATTTTGCTAACATTACTAGACCCCGCCTCGATGCTGCTCGATTCATGTGGAAAGGAATTCCGACTCTGTCCTTCAGTGTTTTTGGAGCACGCTCCTATTACCACATTACTAAAGATTCTCCAGAAACAATCACTCCTGAAATCCTTGAAGACCTTGCTCAACTTGTATTTCTTTCTGTAATGGATATTGCCAATCAGGAAAAGGTTAATTTTAGATGAATTAAAATCTATAAGCAAAACCAAGGCTGATTTGATAACCACTTAAATCAAGAGGTTCAAAACCTATAAATTCATCTAATTCACCTTGGGCTTTATTATATTTAAATTCACCGAATACTGATGTTCTATGTCCAAGGGGAAACATTATACCAGCCATAACATGCCACCCAAAACTAACATTATTCTCGTCTCGAATATACGACTCCCATATCTCATAAATATAAACATTATAATCAGTATCATACCATTCGTGTTCTTCGTCAAAGAGAGGAGTCTGTCCCTCAAGTTTGCATCTCCAAAAATATATTCCTATTCCTCCACCAAAATAAGGCTTTATAGGAGATCTTCTACCCAATGGATTGAATTTAAAAGAAAATTGTAAAGGAGTAATACTCACTCCAAACATATGAGAAATGGGATATCCACTAATCACTCCCTTTGGATAGGCAAAATCTCCATAGCCAGGAATATATTCTCCTTCCCAGTCTTTATAATCGCCAACCTTATTTTTGGTATAAGGAGTTACACCAAGGAGAAAACTCAAAAATGGATTTATCTCGTATTCGTATTCAAAGCCTATAACACCATCAGTGAAATCTTCTTTTGAAAAAGTCATATTTTCAAATTCCACTTCCCACAAATCACTGCTCGCGTTTGGGAAAAACATTCCAAATTTCACTTTTATTGAATGGGAAAAAACAAATAAGGGACATAATAGAGTTAAAACAACCATCATAATTATGAACTTTTTCATTTCTTTTCACCTCCTTTTCATAGTGTAGCAAAAATCATGCCAACTTTTCATTTATTATTTTTGCAGGTTTTAAAATTATCAGATGTTTCAATTTATGGTCACATGTCCAATTTTGATTGCAGTATTCTGATTGACAATGATTTTATTTCATGATAAAAGCCTTAAAAGTAAATGTAAATAGAAGAAAAAAAATGTTTTTTATCTGAAGGGGGTTTAAATGAGAATAAAAATAATTCATATTTTAATTTCCATCTTTCTAATGCATCCATTAATCCTGTACTCCCAGGATAAGAAATTAATAGATAAAGTGAAATATGAAATATGGGTGGAACTTGACCATCAAAATAGAATGCTTTATGGAAGGGAAATTATTAGCTGGTTGAATGATACAGAAGATGAGATTTCTGATTTCTGGTTTCATTTGTATTGGAATGCTTTTAAGAATGAAAAAAGCGCGGTATTGGAGGAGTCGAGAGAAGAGCAATTTTATAGAATAAAAGTTAAAGATGGAGAATGGGGATGGATTGATGTTAGAAATATAAGAATAGTTGACGGGGCAGATCTCACGCCAACTATTCAATTCGTTTCTCCTGATGAGCCAAAAAGAATAGACGATCAGACAGTTATAAAGGTTATTCTTCCAAAGCCCCTGAAACCAGGAGAATGGATAAACTTTGAAATTATCTTTGAAGCTAAAATTCCTCGGACAGTTTTAAGAGCAGGTTACTATCACAATGCATATTTTATTGCCCAATGGTTTCCAAAACCAGGAGTGTATGAAGAAGGGAAAGGCTGGAACTGTCATCAATACCATTTAACAAGCGAATTTTACGCGGATTTTGCAGAATTTAAGGTGCATATTACTGTTCCCCAGGAATTTGTGGTTGGAGCATCGGGAAAATTGATATCTTTAAAAGAAAATAAGGAAAAAGGAACAGTTACATATATATATTGGCAAAATCATATCCACGATTTTGCATGGACTGCTGACCCAGATTACATTAAAATCGAAAGACTTTTTATTGCAGATAAGGAAGTAAGTAAAGAAGAATATAGAGAAGTAGCAAAAATTTTGAATCTACCACTTGAAGATATTAAATTAAAGGATGTAAAAATGATACTTTTGATAAATCCGGAGCATAAAAATCAGATAGAAAGACATTTTAAGGCACTCAGAATAGCAATAAAATATCATGGGTTATGGTATGGTCCATATCCATATGAGACTATAACAATGGTTGATCCTCCTTTCAGGAGCAGATGCGGGGGAATGGAATATCCTACATTGTTTACAGCTGGCACAAGAATTTTTCAAAGTAAGAAAGTTCTTAGTCCTGAAGGAGTGATTGTTCATGAATTTGGACATGGATACTGGTATGGAATGTGTGCAAACAATGAATTTGAGGAAGCATGGCTTGATGAAGGGATTAATACCTATTCAACAGGGAAAATATTGGCAAAGGCTTATGGACCTTCATCCTTTTTTATTAGAATTGGAGGAATACCTTATACCCGTTATATTGATAGTGTAAAATACTATGATTTCCAGCTTGACAGAATATTGGGGATTCAGATTGTAAAGTTTGATCCAATAGTTAAAAAATCCTGGAAATTCTATAATAGCGCAAGCTATGGTCTGAATGTATATCAGCGAGCCTCTACATGTCTTCACACACTTGAAAGATTACTTGGTGAAGATATAATGCTTAAAGTTCTTAGAACCTTCCATATGAAATACAGGTTTAAACATCCAAATACACAGGATTTTATTAGTGTTGTAAATGAAGTATCAGGAAGGGATATGAGATGGTTTTTTAATGAATTATTCTTTAAAGCAAATGAGTTTGATTATGGAGTTTCCTCTTTAATTTCAAAGAAAATTAAGACAGCTCGTGGTGTTTTTGACAAAAATGGCAAAAAAGAGGAAATTACGAGCAAAATGGCAAAAGAGATTGATAAAAAGATAAAGGAACCAAGATATCTTACAATAGTTAAAGTAAAGCGATTTGGAGAGGCGAAACTTGGCGGGGATGTGAAATTAAAGGTAAAAGTAGTTTTTGAAGATGGTACAGAAGAAATAAAATATTGGGATGGAAAATCCCGATGGAATGAATTCAGATTTATTAAAAAAACAAAAGCAAAGTATGCAGTAATTGATCCAGAAAACATTTTTCTGATTGATTCGAATATAACTAATAATAGCCTAAAACTCAAACCAAGTAGAAAAGGGGCTTTGAGGTGGTCAAATAAAGTTTTATTCTGGATTCAGAATTTTCTCCAGTACGTGAGTATTTTCAGTTAAGGGGGTAAATAATGAGAATTTTCAAAGTATTTATAAATGGAATTTTAACAGCAAATAACAATTACAAAATAATCATTTATTTATGGGTTATTAATTTTCTTTATTCATTTATGCTAGTTGTTCCAATCTACTTTCTGATTAATATGGATATTTCTAAATCTCTAATGGGAGAAAGAATGGCACAGGGATTTGATTTATTCTGGCTCGGTGATTTTATATATAAATTCCGACATATCTCACTGGCTCTAATTGGATGGGTGATTTTTCCTGCTCTTATTTATCTGTTACTTTATATTTTCCTCAATGGTGGAATTATTGGAAGACTAAGCGTCAATTTCGAAAAAGTAAATTTGAAAAACTTTTTCTCGGATTGTGGGCAATTTTTCTGGAGATTTTTTAAATTATTTTTGATTTCAATAATTGTATATATAATTTTCGTAGGCTTGATTTACAAAATTATTGGTTCTATTTTGGAAATTTTTACAAAAAGAGCAGTCACTGAATGGCCCTTAATCATTGTAAGCAATTTAAAAATTATAATTTTCCTCTTACTTTTCACAATAATTAATATGTTTTTTGATTATGCTAAAATCAGACTCGTTATTTCAAATAGTAAAAAAGTATTAAGAGAGACTTTATTCACTTTGAATTTCCTTAGGAGAAGATTTTTTAAGGTTTGGGCACTATATTTGCTGATATGTTTATTGTTCCTGATAATTACTATTATTTATCTTGAAACTGCACATATAATGCCTAAAAATACTATGTTTTTCATATTCCTGATTTTTATTTTTCAGCAAATTTATATTTTTGGAAGATTGTGGGTAAGATTAATCTTTTTTGCCTCTGAAATAGAATTTTATAGATATTTTGTATAATAATTTGTTCTCCTTTAAGGAAATCAACTTATATAATTAAAATTGACGAATAAATTTCTTTCTTTTATTATTTCTGAGAGAGTTATGGACAAAAAAAATCAGGGTTTTATTACTGTTGAAAATTTAAAAAAATATTTCTATCTCAAGACTGGCTTAATCCTTCAGAAAGGAGTTCTAAAGGCTGTGAATGGCGTTGATTTTAAAATTGAAAAGGGAAAGACTCTTGGTCTGGTAGGTGAATCTGGTTCAGGGAAAACAACGTTGGGCAGGCTAATATTGAGATTGATCAAACCTACGGAAGGGAAGATATATTTTGAAGGAGAGGATTTGGTAAACATATCCTCGACAAGATTACGAAATTTAAGAAAAAAAATGCAAATAATCTTCCAGGATCCTTATAGTTCATTGAATCCGCGTTTTAAAATTGAAGAGATTGTTGAAGAGCCTCTGAAAATTCACAGGATGGGAAACAAGAAAAAAAGAAAGGAGAGTGTGGATGAACTGTTAAATCTTGTTGGGATAGACCCCTCCCTGAAAAGAAAATATCCTCATGAGTTTAGTGGGGGTCAGAGACAAAGAATAGCTATCTGTAGAGCACTTGCAACTTCTCCAGAATTTATAGTAGCAGATGAGCCTGTATCGTCTCTTGATGTATCCATCCAGGCGCAGATTTTAAATTTATTATTAGAACTTCAACAAAAATTTAATCTAACTTATCTATTTATATCCCATGACTTAGCAGTTGTTAAACATCTGAGCGACGAAGTTGCTGTAATGTATGCGGGTCAATTCGTAGAATACGGGAAGACCGAAGAAATTTATAACAGTCCTCTGCATCCTTATACAATTCTACTTATAGAATCTTCAAGGATGAAGAAAACAAAATCTTTTATTGAAACTTTGGATAATCTGGAAAATGGAGAAAAGTGCTGCTCTTTTTATTCAAAATGTCCAAAAAGAAAAAAGGATTGCAAATTTAATAAGCCTGAGCTGGTAGAGTTGCCTGACAAACGAAAAATCAGATGTTTGCTTTATTAATTTTTATTGATACAAAAGAGAAAAAATTTTATAGTAAGGGAGTCATTAAAAATAAAACAAGGAGTTTGTTATGAAAAAACAGGACATGGATTTAAAAACTCTATCCGAGGAATTTGATAGTTATATATCCTTTCTTGAAAAGGGAAAGCAAAAGGAATTAATTGGTCTGAAAACAGGTTTTCCTAAATTTGATAGAGCAACAAAAGGAATAGATGGTCTTGTTGTGTTAAGTGGTTTGCCTGGAAAGGGAAAAACTAGTTTTGCACTTCAGATTGGATATGAAGCAGTTAAGCTTAATAAAATTTCTTTATTATATTGTTCCTTGGAAATGAATAGGAGGGAATTATATTTGAAACTTCTTTCTCGATTGAGTGGAATTTCAAATCATGACTTAAAATTAATGGATATAAGATTAATAGATGAAAAGAAATATAAGCAGGCAATAGAAGAACTCAAAGAGTTTGGTAAATACATAATAATAGCTGACCGGGAGACAGTTTTCTTTGATTTAAAAGCAATAGAGGGAATTGGTAAAAAATTGAAGGATAAAACTGGAACAGAAAGAATTTTTATTATAATTGACTATTTGCAGGTTTTTCCTCTAAATGAAAAAAATTTTTCTAGTCAAAGTGAAAAAATCAACTATCTTGTTACCCATTTTAGAAGAATTCAAGAAGATTTGAATGCAACAGTTCTTCTTATAAGCCATAAGGTAATAGGTGGTAACAACATTTTTGAAAGTATTCTGGGGTGTCCTGAAATTGAATACAGTGTTGATTCAATTTTCATCTTGGAGACTGAAGAGGAAAGAAAGGCGAAAGAAAAGGAAAAAAGATTTATTATTCCCGAATTTGAATTCGATGAAAATTCAGGAGAGTTAATTCTTGTTCAGGAATCTGAAAGAATAGATTTAGTAATTGCTAAGAACAGATTTGGTCCACCTGGTAGAATAAAATATGAATTTAGAGTTAGCCTGTCAAAATTTATTGAATTATAATCAATAAATTCCGCTCTTTAGGATTAAAATAGTCTTAGAAAATTCAAATTATATGGAATTTATGTTTGACATTAATAGAATAAAGGGTTATACTTTGAATTCCTACTCTACAAAAACTATAAAAATAGTAGAGAATATAAAGAGGAGGTTTATTTTTATGAAAAAGATAGTCAAAAGTTTCTTGGTCATCTTCACTATTATGATTGCTGTGACTTTAGTTTTTTCCGGAATGGTAAAGAAAACAAGGTCAGAAATCAATTTTAAAAAATTTGGAAAATATACAGTGGTTAAAAGCGAGATCATAAATGGAAAGATGAAACGGGTAGATTCAAGCACTGAATTTAAAGGTAAAGGTTTAATTGGAGGATTAACAGGAAAATTATTTCTAAAATCTGGAGAAAAAGGGGAAATTATTAATTTGCAATCAATGGTTATTTACAAATTGGATCACAAGAAAAAGGAATATCGAGTAGTTCCCATTGAAAAATTATTTGAAGAAAGAGAAGAGGTTGAAAAAACTGGTGAGACATCCTACCAGGAAGAACAAGAGAAGAAAGAAGAAAGTAATATAAAAATTATTCGAAGCGAGTTTAAAGTAAATGGTACTGGAGAAACAAAAGAAATAAATAAATTTCCATGTAAAAAATATACTATAAACTGGTTTACCAAATGGGAAAACATTCGCACAGGAGAAAAGGGCACTGATAGGCTTTATACTGAAGTATGGACAACTCCAATTACTGATGAGATAAGACAAGCTCGAGAAGATGAAATCAATTTCTCAAGAGAATATATGAAAGCAATAGGAATTGATGTTGACAATCTTCAGCAGGAAATCCTTGGTACCACCTGGATTGCTTTATTCAGTAATATGAATAAAGAAAATGGTAAACCTAAACAACAGGAGTCTTCTCAATTTGTTAAGGAAATGAAAAAAATAGAAGGTTATCCAGTCATAATTGATGGGAAGTATTATATAACACGCCAAAAACCAGAGGGAGAAAGTGAAACCACGGAAACTCCAAATATAAAGAAAAAGTTTGGAGGATTTCTTAAAAAAGCCGTTAAAAAGAAATCAAAGAGCGAGAAGGAAAATACTCCTGCATTCAGTTATTATACTGAATTGATTGAATTTTCTACTGCCAAAATTGGAGACGAGGAATTTCAGGTTAATCCAGCTTACAAGAAGAAAGAATAAATAAATTTTTCTTTAAAAATCTAGTAACTGTTATCATATAGATGCGGTTTTTTCTACAATTTTTGAATATTGATTCATAAACGAGAAATTGGTAAAATCAATTTGCCATGATTAGGGGTAAGGTCTGGAAATATGGTGATAATATCAACACGGATGTAATTTTCCCTGGTAAATACACTTATTCCATAACAGATCCAGAAGAAATGGCAAAGCATGCTCTCGAAGACCTTGACCCTGATTTTTCTAAAAATGTGAAGAAGGGAGATATTATAGTAGCTGGAAAAAATTTTGGTTGCGGGAGTTCACGTGAACAGGCAGCAACTTGTTTGAAATACGCAGGAGTCGGAGCAATTATTGCTAAATCATTTGCACGAATATTTTTTAGAAATGCGATAAACCAGGGTTTACCAGTTATTCAATGTGCACAGGCAGTTGATGCTATACAAAATGGAGAGGAAATCGAAATAGATTTTAATGAAGGGAAAATAATCACAGAAAAGAGAACATTTAATTTTCCTCCACTTCCGGAATCAGTTGTTCAGATTCTAAAAGAAGGAGGACTGATAGCCTATACTAAGAAGAAATTAGAAGCTGGAAAATAGAAATTAAACACATTATTCAAATTTCAAATTTCATAAATTGGAGGGATTAATGGCTAAATATAAAATAGCCCTTTTACCGGGAGATGGAATAGGAAATGATGTTATGGATGCGGCGAAAATTGTTCTTGAAAAAATCGAACTTGACGCTGAATACTTTGAAGGAGAGATCGGATGGAAATACTGGTGTACAGAGGGAAATCCTCTCCCGGATAGAACTCTTGAGTTATTGAGAGAAACCGATGTCTGCTTATTTGGAGCTATAACTTCGAAGCCAAAGGAAGATGCTGAGAAGGAGCTTGATCCTTCATTGCGTGGAAAAGGCTATACCTATTTCAGCCCAATCGTGAGACTTCGTCAGGAATTTGATCTTTATACAAATTTAAGACCTTGTAAAGCCTATTCAGGAAATCCCCTTAATTACAGAGATGGAATAGATTTGGTGATATTCAGAGAAAATACAGAAGGAATGTATGCTGGTGTTGAGTTTCATCCTCTTCCTGATAAGGTGAGAGAGGCTCTACTAATTCATCCAAAGATGGAAAAATTTAAGGATGTTCCAGCTGATGAAATAGCAATTTCAACAAGGATTATGACAAAAAAAGGTTGTGAGAGAATTGTAAGACAAGCTTTTGAATATGCAAGAAAATACAAAAGAAAGTCAGTAACAGTTGTTGAAAAGCCAAATGTTTTAAGAGAAACAGGAGGTTTGATGCTAAAAGTTGCAAGAGAAATTGCAAAGGAATATCCAGATGTGGAATTATGGGAGGCAAATGTAGATGCCATGGCAATGTGGCTTGTAAAAAATCCAGAGGACTATGATGTGCTTGTAGCTGAGAATCTTTTTGGTGATATTATTTCTGATTTAGCAGCACAGTTAGTGGGTGGTCTGGGTTTTGCATGTGCAGGTAATATAGGTGATAATTATGCTGTTTTTGAACCAACCCATGGCTCTGCACCAAAATATGCTGGTCAATATAAGGTGAATCCAATTGCAATGCTTTTGGCAACAAAGATGATGCTCGACTGGCTCGGCGAAAATGAAAAAGCTCAGAGACTGGAGAATGCAATTGCTGAAGTAATTAAGGAGGGAAAAGTTCGCACCTATGATATGGGAGGTAATGCTTCAACTCTAGATGTTGCAAAAGCAGTTGCTGATAAACTTTAAGAAAAAATGGGAAAGACAATAATCGAAAAAATAATTCAATTACACACGAATGAAGAAGTAAGTCCTGGAAAAATTGTCTGGATGGATCTTGATATTCGTTCAGCCCGGGATTTTGGTGGAGCAAATGTGGTAAAGAATTACGAAAGAGAGTATGGTGATCAACGGGTTGCAGATCCTGAAAAAACTTTTTTCACCTTTGACTTGGTTGCACCTGCAAAAACACTTAAATATGCTGACAACCAACAAATTTGCAGAGAATTTGCTAAGAAACACGGTATTAAAATCTTTGATGTTGATATGGGCATTGGTTCCCATGTTCTAATGGAGGAGGGTTTAGCTCTTCCAAATACCACAGTTGTTGGGACAGACAGCCATTTAAATATTTTAGGTGCAGTTGGTTGTTTTGGACAGGGAATGGGCGATGTTGATATTACCTTCGCCTTTAGAACTGGAAAGACATGGTTTGAAGTTCCAGAAACATTAAAAGTGATTATTAATGGTAAATTTAACTATCCTGCAACTGCGAAAGACTTAACATTATTCATATTAAAAAATCTTGGCACTGAAAAAGCTCTTGGTAAGGCAATTGAATTTTATGGAGAAGCCATAGAAAACTTATCCATTGCTGAAAGAATCACCCTTTGCAGCATGGTAACAGAGATGGGAGGCATAATTGGATTTACTTCCTTTAATCAGAAAAGACTTTCAGAGTTAAAGGATTTTATTGGAAAAGATATTGAACCAGTAAAGGCTGATCAGGACGCTAATTATAGTGAAATAATTGAAATTGATATAGAGGGCTTGACTCCTCACGTGGCTGTTCCTTTTTCTCCGTCTAATGTTAAAGACGTCTCTGATTTAAGAAATATAAAAATTGATTCTGGATTTATTGGTTCGTGCAC
Organism: Candidatus Aminicenantes bacterium JdFR-78; assembly: GCA_002010665.1. Lineage (GTDB taxonomy): Bacteria > Acidobacteriota > Aminicenantia > JdFR-78 > JdFR-78 > JdFR-78. The sequence goes on along the minus strand of MTON01000022.1, from coordinate 102,928 downwards.
GAATGGACGAGTAGAGGATATAGAATTAGCATCAAAAATCCTCCAAGGAAAGAAAATAAGGCAAGGGGTCAGGCTAGTCATTGTTCCTGCAACAAAAAGAGTTTACAAAAAATTGTTGGAAAAGGGGATAATTGAAATTTTATTTAAAGCAGGTGCGATAATTTTAAATCCGGGCTGTGGAGGATGTGCAGAAGGGCATGCTGGTCTTACAGGAAGAGGAGAGGTTCAGATAAGCACTGGAAACAGAAATTTTGCTGGAAAACAGGGGAAGGGAATGACTTATTTGGCGAGTCCAGCAGTTGTAGCCTCATCATGTATTGCAGGAGAGATAATAAATCCGAATAAAATTTAGGAATAAAAATGGAAAAGATAAAAGGAAGAATCTGGATTTTAATAGATGAAAAGGGAAAATTAATAAATGATATAGATACAGATCAGATTTATCATAATGCTTACTTGCACATAACTGATATAAATGAAATGGGAAAATATGCACTTGGAAATTTAAAAGGATGGGAGGATTTTTCTAAAAAAGCTAAAAAAGGAGACATTATTTTAGCAGGTAAGAACTTTGGTGCAGGGTCCTCCCGCCAGCAGGCAGTAGATTGTTTTATTTCATTGGGGATTTCATTAATAATTGCACAGTCCTTCGGAGCTATTTACAAAAGAAATGCAATTAATTCAGGTCTCGCTATTTTGACATTCCCAGAGCTTGATGAAAAACTGAGTTGTTTTGAAAATGGAGATAAAGTAGAAGTAGATCTTCTGACAGGAGAGATTGAGAATCTTACAAAGAAAATGAAGTTTCAGGCAAATCCAGTGAGCAAAGTTCAATACGAAATTTATAAAGCAGGGAATTTATTTAAGTACGCAAAAAAATAATCTTCTTCTATTAATCAAATTCTCGTCTTCTTCTTATTTCTTCAATGTAATTTGAAACTATTGCATCAAAGGGAAACACAAGAAGAGTGGAGAGGATCGAAACTCCTACAAGCAGAATGGAGGCTTGAAAAACACCGGTTATAAAATATAGAATCAATCCGAGAATTGAAATAATCTCTGAAATAGCGCATAGAAGTATAAATATGCCCGACATTTTCCTCCGTAATTCATCATTTGAGAGTTTTAACATTGATTTTGAATAAAATATAAACTTTTTCAAAATAAAAAGAGAGATAATAATTAAAGCAGATATAAAATATAAGGATTTGATTAAAATCTGAGAAGGCTTTAACTGAATGATTGAAAATTTATTAAGGATAATAATAATTATCCCATAAAAGAATTCTGTAAAAAGTATTATGGAGCATACAATTTTCGCATTTTTAAAGTTTTCCATTTTGACTTTCTCCCAATCTATCTAAAAATAGACGAGATTTAATATAACATTTTTATAGAATTTATCAAATTAAAAATTATAACTCAGCCAATAACTTCGTAATTCATAGTCTGAAAAATATTTTATTTGCAAAAAAGTATCTTTTATGGAATAATAGGGTTGTCAAATTATCGCAGACTCTCCGAGGGATTCGAGGGGTAAGGCGTTCGATAATTTGATAAGGAGGATTCCGTAATGACAAACAAGCTTTATGTGGGTAACTTAAATTACCGGACAAGGGAAGAACAATTAAGAGAAGTATTCGAAAAGTTTGGCGAAGTAAGCTCAGTTAAGATTATTGAAGGAAGAGGATTTGGTTTTGTTGAAATGAAAACTAGTGAATCAGCACAAGAAGCGATAAGTGGTTTAAATGGATACGAACTCGACGGAAGAAAAATTATAGTAGATAAGGCAAGACCCCAGAGAAAAGATAAGAGAAAATTCAAAAGATTCTGAATAGTTAATAGAAGGTCTGCGATAATTTGACTGAACGCCTTCCTCGCTACTAATTGAAAATGAAAAAAACATTTGTTAAAGGTAGTAGTGTATTTTATAATTTTATTCTAAGGATTTTTTCTTTGAGGAATGCAACGGAATTGGGAAAGACTCAGTTTTTAAATATATAACCAAATGGTAGAGGTGTTGAGACTCAAGAAGTTCTCTTTGATTTTTGTTTTTTTAATTTTTTTGATTCCACAATTGTGTTTTTCTCAACTAAATTCAAAAGATATTTACACAATTAAAATTCCCAGACTTTCTCATAAACCAAAAATAGATGGAGTGCTGGAGAATCCAATATGGGAGGAGGCTGTCAAACTCGAGAATTTCACTCAATATGAGCCAAAGGAAGGTGCAGAACCGAGTGAGAAAACTGTTGCTTATATTGGGTATGATAGCAAATTTCTTTATTTTGCTTTTTACTGTTATGATTCTGAACCTAATAAGATTAGAGCTTCTCTTACAAAAAGGGATAAAGCCAGAGGTGATGATTTTATCACGATTTACCTGGACACTTTTAATGATAAAAAAAGGGCATTTGTATTTAGAATAAATCCCAAGGGAATACAGAGTGACGGGATATTTACGGAAAGCGGAAGAGGAAGAAGACGAGGAGGCTGGGAAAAAATAGATTTTAACTGGGACACTTATTTTCTGTCTGATGGAAAAATCAATAAAGATGGATATGTAATTGAAATTGCTGTCCCTTTCAAGAGTTTGAGATTCCCGAATTCGCCAGTTCAGAAATGGGGCTTACAGATTAACAGAACAATAAGAAGGAAGAATGAGGAAATATATTGGTATCCTCGTTCAAGAGATGTAAATGGTTTTTTGATACAATCAGGAATAATAATAATTGATGGGGAAATAGAAAAAGGGAGAAATTTTGAATTAATGCCTGTCATTACTGCTTTACAATCAGATGGAGGCAAAATTAACCCTGAATTTGGGACAAATTTGAAATACGGTATTACCTCGAATTTGACCGCTGATTTAACTATAAATCCTGATTTTAGCCAGGTAGAATCTGACATACCACAAAATGAGGTGAATCAGAGATATGCTATTTATTATCCTGAGAAAAGACCTTTCTTTTTAGAAGGAAGTGATTATTTTTCCACTCCCATAAATATTGTTTATACTAGAAAGATTATTGATCCTCTGTGGGGTATTAAATTGACAGGGAAACTAGGAAAAACAACAATTGGATTTATGAGCTCTTATGATGAGAATCCAACTAGAATTGATATTCCTTATATGGAAAAGGATAGAACAGGCGGTTCTGAGAAGGCATTAATCAATATATTGAGACTACGGCAGGATATATTTTCAGAGTCTTATATAGGTTTTTCTCTAACAGATAAAGAAATGGGCCCATCAGGTTATCTGAATAAAAATTATAATCGTGTATTTGGGATTGATGGACATTTTAAATTTCATAAATATTACAGGCTTTCGTTTCAATTTTTAGGGTCTCAGAGCAAAGTAGGAGAGACTAAAACAGCATTAGCTCCTGCTTTCAATATAAGTTTGAATCAATCTTCTAGACACATAAGGTTTAATATTGAATGGACATCCATTCATCCTGAATTTGAAGCATCAAGTGGATTTATTAGAAGAAAGGATATCAAAAGTTTCAACACAAGATTTGGATATACTTTTTTGCCTGAAAAGGAATATTTAATCTCAATAACTCCTTCAATTTCATATAGAAGAATTTATGATTTCAAAAATACTCTTACAGATGAGGTAATAAGCTTTTTTGGGTTTCTCAATGGATGGAGACAATCTCACCTGTGGTTTGTGTTTTCAAAAGCATTTGAAAAATATAGGGGAATTGATTTTCATAAGAAAGAATTCAGATTCAATTTTTCTATTGAACCGTTTAAATGGCTTAATGGAAGAGTGGAATTCTCTATGGGAGATGGCATATATTATTGGGGAAATCCTCCATATCTTGGCTATAAAGTCGGTAATGAAATACAGGCAGAATTAAGACCTTTAACGAATTTAAGAATTTTTTATAAGTTTGATAGCACACGATTTTATAAACGGAAAGGGGGAGAAAGGGTATATAAGGTTAATCTTTTTACACAAAGAATAAATTATCAGATAAGTAAGACCCTTTCAATTAGGTTAATTACAGATTACAATAGCTATGACAGGAAAATATATAATAGTTTCCTATTCAGTTATGAATATCGACCAGGAACGGTTTTCTATATTGGGATTGATGACACACAAGTTGGTGATGAAATGGGGGTTTATCACCGTTCAAGCAGATACTTTTTCGTGAAATTTTCCTATTGGTGGAGATTCTAAAAATTAAAAGCTAAAAGCGAAAAATTAAAAATTACAATTTAAAATTAAAAACTATTTTCCCGGTTTAGAATCTATTAATTTTTCGTTTTTAATTCTTAGCTTTTAGTTTCAGGTGAACCTTTTCGTTTTTCATTTCGTAAATAATAGTGAAGAAAATATGAATATTGGAGAGAAAGAATGACTAAAAAAATTTTTATACTGATTGTTATTTTAAGTCTTTTTATTTTAAATGGATGTTTTGTTCTTCAAATTCAGGAAAATGTTAAATATCCTTCAAGAGTAATTGAAAAGGCGAAAAATGAAATTCAGAAAATACATGAAAAGTATCCTGAGAGAAAGCATATAGCTCATAAACTGAACTTATTAGTCTATGATGGAGAGTCCAGGGATCTAATAAGAATTTCAGCACCAATGTGGCTTGTAGAGCTTATCCTGAAAATGGGTTTGAAACATGCAAAATATGAGATTGAAAATTCTACTTCTTCTTATTTCGATATTGACTGGAGTAAGTTCACCAATTTATCAGAGCTTGGCCCAGGTTTATTGTTAGAAGTTGAAGATCTCGAAGAAAATACTAGCATTTTAATCTGGCTTGAGTAAGTCAATTAATGCAGTCAGGAAAGGAAATAAAAAAGAAAAATGAACCAGAGAAAGAAATTATCAGAAGAATTAAATGCGGGGATAAAGAAGCATTTAATTTTCTCATCAAACTTTATCAGAAAAAGATATTTAGACTCGCCTATTGTTATTTTCAGGATGAGGAAGAGGCTATGGAGATAGTTCAGGAAACATTTTTAAGAGTTTATCAGAAAATAAAATATTTTACAGAAGGAAGAAACTTTCAAAACTGGATTTATAAGATAGCATCTAATTTGTGTATCGATCATTATCGGAAATTACATAGAACTAATAAGTTGATAAATAAATTAAAGGAAAATCATACGGTTCATACACTGGATGAAAGACAGAGTTCTGCTTCTGATTTTAAAGAAATTCTTAAAAAATCCATTCAGTACTTACCTTACAAACAAAAGATGGTTTTTATTATGAAGTATTATGAAGGACTTAAATACAATGAAATTTCCAAAATTATGAAAATCTCTATTGGCACAGCAAAATCCCTGAATCATAGAGCTATTAAAAGTTTACAGAGCATAGTTAATAGATTTATAAGGGGAAATAAAAATGAGAAAATGCAGAAAAATTAGAAAATTATTGATTTCATTTTATCTTGAAGAATTGTCGTATAAGAAAATTAATTTTGTAAAAAATCACTTGAAAGAATGTGAGGACTGTTTCAAAGAATTTAAAAATTTAAAAATTTTATTTGAAAATCTGGAAGATAATAAAAGGGAAATTAATGAAACAATAAATACAATTAACTGGGAAAATATTCCTTCAATGATTATGAGAAGAATTGAGAGAGAGATTATCCGTGAGAAAAGGGTGTATCACCTTAAAATCATGAAATTAAATCCGATTTTAACTGCAGTTATATCCTTAATTATCATAATAGGAATAACAATATTAATTCTATTTCAACCCTGGTCGAAAAAACATTTTGCAAAGAATGAATTTTTTGTTTCGTCATCCTCTTTTGAAAATATGGAATATTCTGTCGCAAGGAAAGAAACAGTTGAATATTTAAAACAAAGTCAGTTATTGCTTACGGATTTAATGAAATTCACCTCACCAGAGGAAGTTGATCCATGGACAATTGATCTTACCTCAAAAAGGGCAAAAGACCTTTTGATTCAAAAAAAATATTTCGATGAAAAACTGGATAGTTTGAGTTTAATGAAGGCGAGGAGAATTTGCAATCAAATAGAATTTCTATTTTATGATGTTATTCAGTTGAAAGAACAACCTGATTTTGAAAATATTAAGAAAATTCAACAAATTATAGAAAAAGAACAATTACTATTTAGAATCAGACTAATTGAAAAAGAATTAAGTTAAATGAGGGGAAAATGAGGAAAATAATAATTTTCACATTAATTCTCTTTATGGTTAACTTTATACTCGGCTTCTCTTCCTTATCCCAATCAAAAGATAAGGAATTGCTAAATCAAGCCAAGATTTTGATGTTCGATGAAGAGTGGGAAAAAGCTCTTAAAAAATTAAATGAATTATTAAGGAATTACAGAAACAGCAGGTATTATTCAATTGCTCTCTTTTATAAAGGGAAATGTCTTGAGGAACTCGGGAAGAGGAAAGAGGCTCTAAGCACATATGAAGAATTTATAAAAGTAAATAAAAATAAAAATTTAAAAGAAGAAGCTGAGATATCAATAATTGATATAATGTTTGATTTGTATCATGAAGGTTACACGGGATATTTTAAAAAATTAGAAGGTTATTTAAAAAGTCCAAATAAATTAGTTCGATATTATACTGCCTTTAAGTTCAGTTATTTCAAGGATAAAAAAATAGCAAAAAAAGGTGTTCCAATTCTTAAGGAAATTATCTCAAAAGAGAGGAATGAGGAATTGAAAGACAGGGCAAAAATAGCTCTTCTACGAATAGACCCGTATTTACTAAAAGAAATTCAGGAGAAAGAAGAATATAAGAAAGAAATATTAAAAATTAGAGTTTATGAAAAAGGGAAGAGTAAGCCAGTAGTATCGATAAATATTCCTTTCTCCTTGGCTGATTTAGCATTTAAAGCTCTTTCTGACAAACAGAAGGAAATTATTAGAGAAAAGGGCTATGATATAGATAAAATTCTTAAAGATTTATCTTCTGGACTTTCAATTGAAATAGAGGACGAAAAAGAAATTATTAAAATCTGGATTGAGAAAATAAAAAAGGAGGATTTACCATGAAAAAATTATCTCTTTTTATTTTAATTCTTGGTCTTGTTTATAGTGTTAGTTTGTCCTCGGTTTTAAATTCCCCTTCAAAGGAAGATTACAAGATTATTAAAAAGGCTATTGGAAAGGAGAAAATAAAGAGAGAAGAAGTAAAATGGTTCAAAATTTTAGTAGTTGATACCAGAACTCAGAAGCCGAAGGTTAGAATCACTATTCCAATTTCACTCATGGAATTGATTGTGAATTCCTGTCCTGAAGCTAAGTTTCGAATGGAGGATAATTGTAAGATAGAATTAAAGAAGTTTTTTTATGAATTAAAAAAATTAGGTCCTCTCTGTTTGATTGAAATAAATGAAGAAAATGAAACAGTGAAAATTTGGGTTGAATAGTTTTAAAAATCGGGCAGGCCCTGGATCTGGAGAGGGAATAAAGGTAGGAAGAGGGCCTGCCCTACTCACCCCCGCCTTTTACCTTCTCACATACCTTCCCATTTTTCCCCTCTATATATATATGTCGGATTTTTTAAAAATTTTATTGGGTTTTTTTTATTGACAATTATAATAATTATTTCCTAATATTTTAGGGGAGGGAAAAGTGGCAAGGCTATATGAATACCAGAGTAAGGAATTACTGAGAAGTAAGGGAATTAAAGTTCCTCACGGAAGAGTTGCATCAAGTCCTGATGAAGTTTATCAGATTGCAAAAGAGATAGCTAAACCTGTTGTGTTAAAAATTCAGGTATGGACAACAGGTAGGGCAACCTTAGGAGGAATTAAATTTGCTGAAAAGCCAGAAGAAGCTCGAGAATTGTCCAAAGAACTATTTGGGATGGAGGTTAAAAATTTTAAAGTTGAGAAGATTCTAGTGGAGGAGAAGCTCGATATTGAAAGAGAGTTCTTCGCTGGTCTGGTTATTGATGATTCTAGGAAATCCCCTTTGGTAATTTTTAGCTCAGTAGGTGGAAGTGGAATCGAAGAAATTGCCAGAGAACATCCTTCCAGAATTTCCAAGCATTATATCAATTTATTAAAGGGATTTAAAACATATGAGGCAAGAAATCTAATAAGAAAAACAGGGATAAAGGGAAAACTATTATTAAAACTTTCGAGCTTTTTAGTGAAGCTCTATGAATTAGCAGTTGAATATGATGCACGCTCTATTGAAGTTAATCCTTTAGTTTTAACTTCAGATGGCGAGATATTTGCAGCAGATTGTCATTTGGTCGTAGATGATTATGCAGTATTCCGTCATCCAGAACTTGGTATCGAAATAGCAAGAGAATTTGATCGTCCTGCAACTGAACTTGAAAAAATTGCGTATCAAGTGGAAGAAAAGGATTACAGAGGGACGTTTTATTTCTTTCAAATGACTGAAAGCCCTGACCCAGAAGGTAATTATATAGGCTTTCATGGGGCAGGAGGTGGAGGTTCAATGATGTCAATGGATGCTGTTTTAAATAAAGGTTTCAGATTAGCAAATTATTGTGATACTAGCGGAAATCCACCAGCCTCCAAAGTCTATCGAGCAGCAAAAATAATTCTCTCTCAACCAAATATAATTGGTTATTTTGCATCTGGTTCAGGGGTTGCTTCTCAGGAACAGTTCCACTCTGCACGCGGGTTTGTTAAAGCTTTTATAGAGGAAAAGCTCTCAATTCCTGCAGTAATCAGACTCGGAGGAAATTACGAGGAAAAAGCAATCGAGATCTTAAATACTTATTTAAAAAATATTCCAGGGAAAGTTGAAGGATATGGAAGGGATGATTCTCCTGATTTTTGTGCTGAACGGTTAAGAAAATTGGTTGAGGAGGGAGAAAGAGTCATTCACAAGATTAATCCAATTGAAGAATTTAAAGAACCTGAAAATGCATATTCATTTGAAACATTGACTGGGAAAGTATTTATTGAGCATGAGAGATGCGGAAAGTGTAAAACTAAAGGATGTGTTGAAGAATGTATTTATGGTGTTCTGAAATTAGATGACGGAAAACCAGTTCTATCAATGGATGCAGAGGAGGTGAGGAAAGGTCGGTGCACTGAATGTTTGGCCTGTGAAATATTCTGTCAATTTCATGAACAGAAAGCAATATATATCTATCTGCCGATTCTCGGACTGAAGGAATACAGGGAAAATCTTATAAAGGGAAGAGAGTAAAATGGGAATATTAGTAAATGAAAAAACAAGGGTTTTGGTTCAAGGAATTACGGGTAGAGAGGGAAGAACACGAACAAAATTAATGAAGGATTACGGAACGAATATTGTTGCAGGAGTAACACCTGGAAGAGGTGGGGAGGAGGTTCTCGGAGTGCCAGTCTTTGATACTGTTGAGGAGGCATGGGAGGAGAAAGGACCATTTGATGCAAGCGTAATTTTTGTTCCTGCTCCTCTTGTTAAGGATGCTGCTCTTGAGGCTTTAGAGGCAGGAGTGAAACTTCTCGTTTTAATTCCTGATAGAGTCCCGATTTATGATGTTCTTGAAATAGTAGAATATGCACGTCAAACAAATGCAAAGTTTGTTGGGCCAAATACACTCGGTCTTCTGGCCCCTGGAAAGGCTATTTTAGGAATGATTGGAGGAAGAGCTGAGACAGCCCGCCAGTGGTTTAGGCCGGGTTTTGTTGGCGTTTGTTCAAGAAGTGGAGGTATTACTTCTGCAATATCTTACTATTTGACCCAAAAGGGATTGGGTCAGAGCACAATTATTCATGTTGGAGGTGATCCAGTAATTGGATTATCTCTTCCAGAAGTTATAAAACTTTTCGAAGAAGATGAACAGACAAAATTAATTGCAATGTTTGGTGAAATAGGAACAACCCAAGAGGAAAGGGTCGCTGAATTGATTGAAAAAGGAGAGGTAACAAAGCCAATAGTAGCTTTTATAGGGGGAAAAGCTGCAAAATCAGGCACCAGATTCTCCCATGCTGGTGCAATAATTGAAGGTTTAAGGGGCTCATATGAAAGTAAAGTAAAAAGATTGAGAGAAGCAGGAGTTCATGTAGTAGATTCATTTATGGATATACCGGAAAAAGCCTTTGAAATCTCCCAGAATTTAAAATAAAAGAAATAATAAAAAATAAAAATCGGTAAGGAGGTAAAATGTCCGAACTTCACTGGAAAACAGCAATTACTAAAATAGAACCTAATAAAATTTTTCTGAGAGGCTATCCCCTTCATGAATTAATGGGAAGAATTACATTTTCTCAGGCAATTTATCTCGCTTTAAAGGGAGAACTTCCTTCAGAAAAGGTTGGGAAGTTAATTGACGCTATATTAGTTTCATCAATTGACCATGGCGCAACACCACCATCTGTTCTCACTGCTCGAACAGTTGTGTCAACTGGTGCAGATTTAAATAGTGCGGTTTCTGCAGGAATTCTTGCTATTTCCAAATATCATGGTGGGGCAATAGAAGAGGCAATGGGAGTTTTTGAGGATGCCTTGAAGAGAATGGGAGAGAAAGGACTTTCAGAGGAAGAGGTTGTATCGGAGATTATAAAAGAAAAGAAAGAAAAAGGTGAGAGAATATCCGGATTCGGACATCGAATTCATACAAAGGATCCTAGGACTCAAAAGTTATTTTCTCTAGCTAAAGAACTCGGGTTTTCAGGCAAATATGTTAGTATTGCAAAAGCCTTTGAGAAAGGCCTTGAAAAAGTGCTAGGAAAGACTTTACCAATTAATGTTGATGGAGCAATAGCAGCCCTCTTGTGTGAGCTTGGAATACCTAAGGAACTGGGGAATTCCTTTTTCATAATGGCAAGAGTTCCAGGATTAATAGCTCATATCTATGAGGAAAAAACGAGAATGAAGCCCATGAGAAAAATACATCCAACTGATCACGAATATGATGGGCCTGAGGAGAGAAAATTATAAGGAGTAAAAAATGAGAAAGGAATTAATGGAATTAATACCAGAGTTTAATTTGATTCAGGATAAAGATTTATTGGAAAAGACTCTTAAGGTATGGGAATATGCCTTAAGGGAAAATAACTGGAAAATAGAAGATTTACTAGAAATGCCATTTACTCTTTTAATAGATGATCCTCCTGCAAACATAATAAACCATACGAGAGCAGTAACTCTTACTTGTTTGAGGATTGCTGATGCAATGATAGATGTGTATAAAGAAAAAATTCATATAAATCAGGATTATTTAATAGCAGGTGCACTCCTTCATGATGTGGGAAAATTATACGAATTTAAAAAGGAAGGAGAAAAATTTATTAAAAGTAAAATGGGGAAGATAATAAGGCATCCAGTATCTGGAGCTGCTCTCGCCTATAAATTTGGTATTCCTGAGGAAATAGTTCATATAATAGCAGCTCATTCTAAAGAGGGGGAAATAGTAAAAAGAACAGTAGAAGCAATCATCGTGCATCATGCTGATTTCGTAAATTTCGAGCCATTTAAGTGAACTAGTAAATGGTAAAATGTAAAAAAATTTCAAAGATATCAAATTATATTTTGAGTATTAATGAAAAAATAATTTTAAATTTTAGTTGTAAGTTTTTAGCTTATATAAAGAGAGTAATGGAGGCTTAAAATGGGGAAGACATTTGCGGAGATAATATTGAGTTTAAAAGCAGGAAGAGAGGTTTCAGCTGGAGAAATTGTTACAGTTTGTCCGGATCTTGTAATGTCGCATGATAATTCTGCTGCAATTTCTCGAGAGTTTAAAAAACTTGGGGTAAAAAAAGTAAAATCACCGGAAAAAATTATAATCATTCTGGACCATGTAGTGCCTCCATCCACAGAACAATATGCATTGAATCATAAAATAATAAGGGAATTTGTTAAAGAGCAGGGAATCCCGAATTTTTATGATATAAATCATGGAATATGTCATCAGGTCTTGCCTGAAAAGGGATTCGCATTACCGGGTAAGCTTATACTTGGAAGTGATTCACATACAACTACTTATGGAGCTTTTGGAGCCTTTTCAGCAGGTATTGGTCGTTCCGAAGCAGCAGTTATCTGGGCAACTGATGAAATCTGGCTAAGAGTACCGGAGACAATAAAAGTTGTTATAAAGGGTAAAATTCCAAAGGGAGTTTATGCTAAGGATATTATTCTGCACATTATTGGAACTCTTGGAGCAGATGGAGCAAATTATAAGGCAGTAGAATTTACAGGGGAAGTGGCAAAGGAATTTTCTGTTTCTTCAAGAATGGTGGTTGCTAATATGTCAGCTGAAATGGGTGCAAAAATTGGTTACTTTGAGCCTGATGATAAGACTTTAACCTGGCTTGAGAAAAGAACAAAACAGTCATTTGAAATAATCAAGTCTGATCCCGATGCTTGCTATGAAAATATTGTTGAATTTAATGTTACAAATTTAGATCCACAGATAGCATGTCCCCACAATGTTGATAATGTCCGATCAGTTCAGGAACTCGAAGGAAAGGAATTCAATCAGGCATTAATTGGAACCTGCACTAATGGAAGACTTGAAGACTTAGAAATTGTAGCAAAAATATTAAAAGGGAAGAAAATTCATCCTGAAGTGAGAGCCTTAGTGTTTCCTGCATCAAGAGAAGTTCTGCTTGAGGCTACAAAAAGAGGCATTATTGAAACATTAATTGATGCAGGATGTATGATCTTAAATCCTGGGTGTGGTCCGTGTCTTGGTGCTCATGAGGGTGTTTTAGCACCAGGAGAGGTAGCACTGAGCACTGCTAATCGTAATTTTAAAGGAAGAATGGGGAGCAGGGAAGCAGAGATTTATTTAGCCTCCCCAGCTACAGTGGCTGCTTCTGCTCTAAATGGTAAAATAACAGATCCAAGAAAATATATTTAAAACAATAATATATTTTGCTTTTCAATTGTTTTTACTTTATAATTCTAACGAAAATGTTTAAAAAAAGAGAGTATTTACATTTTTTTGGAAAAATCTTTTTTATGGGATTCTGCTTTCTTATTTTAATTTTCTTGATTATCCTAAATCCTGCTTCTGCAGAAGAACTGGATTTTGGTGCAGGTATCATTTTTGGTGAACCCACTGGTATAAATTTTAAGAAATGGATAGGAAGCACAACTGCAATTGATGGTGGAATTGCATGGTCTTTTATGAAAGAAGGTTCCTTCCATTTACATATTGATTATCTATTTCATAATTTCAATTTATTTAAAAAGAATAAAGGCAAGCTCCCATTTTATTACGGAATAGGATGTAGAATTAAAATGGATAAGAAAAGCAGGTTGGGAATTCGAATTCCTATTGGTGTAAGTTATATATTTGAAAAGGTGCCATTGGATGTTTTTTTTGAATTAGGTCCTCTTCTGGATTTAATTCCAGCCACAGAATTCGGCATCACAGTAGGTATTGGTATTAGATATTATTTCTAATTAAATCAGAACTTTTTTATTCTTCTTGATTAAATTGACATATCAAATTTTTTCTTGTATTATGAGATTAAAGATGACTTTGGACTTTAAGGTCGGGGAAAAAATCATTTATCCAAGTCATGGATTAGCAGTTATAGAAAAAATAGAGGAAAAAACAATATTGGGGGAAAAGACAATTTTTTACCATGTAAGAATAATAGCTAACAATACAATTGTTCTTGTGCCTGCTGAAAATGCAGATGAGATGGGTATAAGGAGACCCATTATGGAGGATGAAGTGGAAGAAGTTTTTAACTTTCTAAGAAACGGAGATACTGAACTTATTAAGAACTGGAAAGGAAGATATAAGGAACATCTTGAAAAAATGCGCTCAGGTTCAATTTATGACACAATTACTGTTTTGAAAAACTTGTTTTACTTGAGTCTGATAAAACCTCTTTCATTTAGAGAGAAGAAAATGATGGAAAGAGCAAGAAGCCTTATAGCATGGGAAATTTCTGAAGTGAAAAACATTCCATGTTCTGAAATTGAGAAGAAAATTGACGAAATTTTAGAAGAATGTTTTAAAGACTTTAAGCCCCCTTCGGAATTTTAATTAATAGACAAGATGCTACTTTTATCCATAATTGCATTTTTCGTGTGTCTTATATTGAGTGCTTTTTTTTCCTCTTCAGAAACTGCATTTGTTGCTCTTGATCGTTATCATCTGGATTACTTGATAAGAAAAGGGAATAAAAAAGCAAAAGCAATTCAAGGTCTTCTCTCTCCACCTGATAGATTGCTTGCGACAATTTTGGTAGGGAATACATTTGTCAATGCTGCTGCAGCTTCTATAGCAACCTTCCTGTTTGTGACCCTATTAAAAAATGATGAAGCTGTTCTATATGCCACTCTTACAACAACTTTTATGATATTGCTTTTTTCTGAAATAACACCAAAAATATATGCTGCTCAACAACCGAAGAAGCTTTCTTTTTTCTATATATATCCATTAAAAATTTTTATTTTTTTATTGTATCCTTTTGTTAAAGGCCTAACAATGATTTCAAATCTCATTTTGAAAATATTCGGGCAGGAGAAGGCGGCTTTTCCCCCTCCATTGAGCGAAGATGAAATAAGAATTATTCTTACAAGCAGAATGGAGAGAAGTGATTTGCCATTGCATCAAAAAAAGATGCTAAAAAGCATTTTAGAGATAAGGGATTTATCTGCAAAAGAAGTTATGATTCCTCGTACCAATGTCGTTGCAATAGAAATAAAATCATCTTTTAAAAAAATCGTTAAGACAATCTTGTCCTCTGAGTATTCAAGATTTCCTGTTTATCAGGATAGATTGGATGAAGTCAAAGGTATTATCCATGCAAAAGATATCATTCCCTATCTTGTGAGAAAAAACAAATTCAATATTCATGAGATTTTAAGAAAACCCCTATTCGTTCCAGAATCTGCAAGGCTTGAGAATATTCTCCGTCAGATGCAGGAGAACAATATGCATCTTGCTATTGTAGTTGATGAATATGGAAGTATGAAGGGGATTATAACTCTTGAAGATATTCTTGAGGAAATTGTTGGAGAAATAAGAGACGAATATGATATTAGGGAGGAAGAACTCGTTCGTGAAATAGATAAAAATGTTTATCTCATTCAGGGCCATACACCTGTGAAAGAAGTAAATAGAAGATTAAAAATAAATATTCCAGAAAGAGGTGATTATACAACAATTGCGGGATTTATCCTTTCGCAAATAAGAAAAATTCCAAAGGAAAATGAAGAAATATTATATAATGGAATAAAGATATCCGTTTATAAAATGAAAGGCACGCAGATTAAATTAGTGAAGGTCAAATTAAAGGAACAAAATGACGGTACAAGCTGAGAGAATCATAGCGACAAATAAAAAAGCCTTTTTTAATTATGAAATTATTGAAACCCTTGAGGCAGGAATCTCTTTACTCGGAAGCGAGGTAAAGTCAATAAGAGAGGGGAAGGTGAGCTTGAAAGAAAGTTATGCTGAAATAAAGGATGGAGAGGTTTTTTTGATAAATTGTCATATTGCACCTTATAGCGCAGCTACATATCTAAATCACGAGCCAAAGAGACCCAGGAAGTTGCTCCTCCATAAACAGGAAATTAAAAAACTTATGGGAAGGGTAAAAGAAAAGGGCCTCACATTGATTCCAGTGAGAATGTATTTTAATAAAAAAGGTCTTGTAAAGGTAGAGCTTGCTCTTGCAAAAGGGAAAAAGGTTTATCAGAAAAGAGAAGCTCTCAGGGAGAGGGACCGTCGCAGAGAAATGGAAGCAGAGCTAAAAAAATATAAAAGAAGTTTTTAGAATTTTTTTAACTTACGCTTTCTACTCTTATCACAGGTCTAAGGATATAAACTTTATTCTCTCCTGTGCCTGTAACTAAAATCGAGTTTTCAACTTCAAAATCTAATACTATTTTAGTCTTTTCTTTCTCTTCGATCTCAAAAACTACCGGAATTTTTATCTCTTCACTAGGAACAATCATCTGGTAGGATTTTCCTTGGATTATAATTTCACCTGAGCTAATGGAAAGACGAATTTGGGTATACATGCCTTCTTCTAAATTAGTATCTAATAGAAGTTCTTGTTTTTGACTCAATTTTAATAAATCATAGGTTCGGATGCTTTGTGAAACTGTGATAAAACCTCCACCAGTCTTTTGAACTCTTACTTGGTTTATTGTG
Organism: Candidatus Aminicenantes bacterium JdFR-78; assembly: GCA_002010665.1. Lineage (GTDB taxonomy): Bacteria > Acidobacteriota > Aminicenantia > JdFR-78 > JdFR-78 > JdFR-78. The sequence continues at coordinate 86,859 of MTON01000022.1, read as the reverse complement.
ACATAAATACTATCCGCATTCTCAACTGGTGTATCTTTCAAATAAATCTGCAAATTCCCTATTTGTCTGGACTTAGACAAGGAACAATAAATAATAGTTAAGGTGATTAAAATGACTAATATTGAAGTAAGAAATACTATTTTTTTCATTGTTGCCTCCTAATCTTTATATGCAAAATTTATGCCATTTTTTTTACAAAGTTTTTAGAATTTATTTATCTGTCAATAGATTAAATTATGGAAAATTTAAATAATTAGAAAAAATTTTATAAAAATGGGTAAAAAGGTAACAATATAGGAAAAAACTTTCAAAAAATCTTTGATATTTGACATTAATATTTTAGCTATGTTATACCTCTCAATGTAAAAGAAAAAGGTATAAGTGATTCGTCATTATAGCAAAAAATATTTCGATAATCTGATATAAAAGAAAATAGGGTTATAAGATCAATAAAAATGTTTATATTTCAAATTATCAATTTCTGTAGGAGGGATAAACCACTTTAAAATCGTATAATTAAAATGAATTATTATTCTATACCTTCAATTATAGCTTTCACCATAAATTTAAGTATTGCTTTTATTGTTCTATCACACAATTTTAAAAAAACAGAGAATATCCTTTTATTTCTTTATATTTTTTCATTTGCTGTATGGGATATTGGAGATTTTATAATGATCAATAGTAAAACACACTATCTTGCTGATATAGGAGCAAAAATTGGATTAGCTGGCTTTTTCTTCAGCTCAGTTTTTTTTCTGCATTTTTCTGCAATATTTCCAAGAAAAATTTCGAACTTTTTTAACAGTAAAAAAAGAGTTGTACTTTTCTACTTGTTACCAACACTCTTTTTAACTTTTGTTTTCTCCTCTATGGAGATAAGGCTCGAAAAAATTAAAGAATTCGGAAATATTTATTATTATCATCATGTAGTAGCTGATCAACCTTTATCTTTCTATATTTCTTATATTGCATTGTCATCATTTATCTTAATATTTTCTTTAATCGGAATAAGCAATCTTATATCTTCATTAAAACGAATCAATACAGCACGCGAGAAAACCCAGATAAAATATCTCATTACAGGTATTACCTTAATGGTACTTTTTGGACTTGGAATAGATTTGACAAATCATTTTCTTAAATTAGGTCTTCCATTACTTTATCTTTTTAGTACATATTCCATATTAATAAGTCTTTTCTTCGCTATCGCGGTTTTAAGATTACATCTTCTTGATATTTACTTCATAATTAGAGGGGGAATATCATATTTTATTTTATCTGGAATAGTTATGGCTATCTATGTCTTATTAATAAAGAATTTAGGTGAGATGATAGGAAAGAAAACCCATGAAGGTTCAATTATTGTAGAAAGTCTTTTGATTATATTAATTGTAATCCTTTCTAGACCTCTCGTGAAAGCCACGGAGTACGGAGTGGATAGGATTTTTTACAGAGGAAGATACAGTTTGAAAAGAAAAATAGAAGAATTTTATGAATTTCTAGTTGATAATATAAACTTAAATGAGATTACCACAGAAATTGTAAGCTTTCTAAAAAAACAATTGAATGTAAAAAAGGTAGCTATTTTTCTTTTGAATAAAAAAAATAAAAAATATGAAATTGTGAGTTCTTTTAATTTTTATTCCGAGTTTAAAATTTCAAACTCGGATCAAATAATGAATTTTATCAAAAAATATAGGTTGCCAATTGAAATAGAATTTTTAAAATCTTTTTACGAAAAATCGCAAATCGTTCAATTGTTATTCAAGGAAGAGATTTCCTTAATTCTTCCTTTGTTACATAAAGACCAAGTTGAAGGTATAATTCTATTAGGTAATAAATTGTCTAAGAAGGGTTGGAGTCAAAAAGAATTAGATCTTTTATTTTTATTTTCAAAGCATGTTTCTGCTGCTCTTTCAAGAGCGGTCATGGCTGAAGAATTAAAAGAAGCAGAAAGGATAATGGCTCGTTCTCAAAAACTAATTGCCTTAGGAGAACTTTCAGCAGGAATAGCTCATGAAATAAGAAATCCACTTGGCATTATTTCAGCTTCAGCCGAGACACTTCAAAAAAATCATATAAATAGTAAAACAAGAAAAGAAATTTCAAAATTCATTCTTGAGGAAGTTAATAGATTGAATAAATTCATTAATAATTTCCTAAGTTTTGCAAGACCTTCTAAACCACATTTTTCTTTATGTAACATTAAAAATATAATTGATAAATGTGTTGCTCTCATACATGATAGAGCTTCTAAGCAAAAAATTAAAATTGTAGTAGATTGCGACCCTAAAATTTCTTCTATAAATTCAGATCAACATCAATTAGAACAACTTTTAATTAATTTGATGTTAAATGCTATTGAGGCAATGCCTGATGGTGGTGAGATGAAAATTGTTTCGCGTGTTTCAGAAAAAAATAAGATAGTTATTGAAATAAGGGATACTGGATGTGGAATCTCACCCGAGATAAAAGAGAAAATTTTTAATCCGTTTTTTACTACTAAAGAAAAAGGAACTGGTTTGGGTTTATCAGTGGCAAGTAGGATTGCACAAAACTTGGGTGGCATGCTATCATTTGATAGTATTGAAGGAAAAGGAACTGTATTTAGAATTTATCTTCCAATAAAACATGAACACTAATAAACAAAAAATTCTTATTGTGGATGATGAAATTAAACTTTGTAAACTTTTGGAAATTAATTTGAAGGATAGATATGAAATAATAATATCCACAAATGGTAAAGAAGCTCTAAATATTATAAAGTCTTTTGAAATAGATCTTGTTTTAACTGACTTAAGATTGCCAGGAATAAATGGTATAAGTTTATTAGAAGAAATAAAAGCAATTAATCCTAATATACCAATAATTATTATGACAGCTTATGGAACAATTGAATCAGCTGTGGAAGCAATGAAAAAAGGGGCTTATGATTATTTACTAAAACCAATTAAAATAAAAGAGGTTGAATTAATAATTGAAAGAGGCTTGACTTATCATAACTTAATTAAGGAAAATATAAGGCTTAAAAAAGAACTCGATAAACATTATGGTTTTGAACAAATTATTACTGCTAACCCTGAGATGGAAAGAATTATTCGACTTTGTGCTCAAATTTCTCAAACTAATGAGCCAGTATTAATTGAGGGAGAAAGTGGAACAGGGAAAGAATTAATTGCAAGAGGCATTCATAAAAACAGTCCTCGAGCTAATGGACCTTTTGTTGCTATTAATTGTGCTGCCATTCCTAAAGAACTGCTTGAAAGCGAACTATTTGGTCATGAACGAGGCGCCTTTACAGGAGCAATTTATACTAAAAAAGGAAAATTCGAAATTGCTGAAAATGGCACCCTCCTTTTAGATGAGATAGCTGAAATGCCTCTTAATCTTCAATCCAAGATTCTCAGAGCAATTGAGCAGTATGAAATAACGAGAATTGGAGGAGTAAATCCTATAAATTTAAATATAAGATTAATATGCACATCTAATCGAAATTTAAAAGAAGAGGTAGAAAAAGGGAATTTTAGAATGGATTTGTATTATAGACTGAACGTTTTAAATATCAAAATTCCTCCATTAAGGGAAAGATTAGAAGATATTCCCTTACTCGTTAATCATTTCATTGAGAAATATAAAAGTTTAACGAGATATGCAAATATAAATGTATCTCCAGAGATATTGAGTGTTTTTTCTCTCTATCATTGGCCAGGAAATGTTCGCGAACTTGAAAATTGTATTAAGCGTATGCTCATTCTTTCTCCTGATGGAAACTTGACTATAAGAGATATTCCATCTGAAATTTTAAGTGCTGTTGAGGAACAAGTAAAATTTCCTTTCTCAAAAGAGGAACTTAATAAAGCAAAAAAAATAGCACGCCAAAGAGCAGCTTCAGAAGTAGAAAGGAAATTTGCTATAAGCTTATTAAGTAAACATAAAGGAAATATATCAAGAGCAGCTCGAGAGATAGGAATGAATAGAAGGCAGTTTCAAGCTCTTCTTAAAAGAAACAAAATTTTTCCTGAAGATTATAAAAATTGATTTTAAACTGCTAATATTTTATTAGCACTTTTCAACTAATAAAAACAGATTCTATTAAATAAAAACTCCCTAATTATTTATAATTTATTTACAATCAATTACATACAAATAAAGGCAAAAATCCTTCTATTCTGGCACATTTCTTGCTCTAAATTCTAAGGAGGCCGGGAGTAAAAAGAGGAAAATCCTTAAATTAATTTTTAAAAGAAAGGAGGTGAGAAAATATGTGGAAGGGCATAATAATTGGTATTCTCGGATTGTGGCTAATTATTAATGGAATTGCAAAGATTTGGATGAGCCCAATTCACTTTATTATTGTGGGGGTAATTATTGGCATTTTGGGGTTCTGGTCAGCTTTTAAAAAAGAGTGAATTTGTCCTCCCGGCCTCGGAAATCTTTTTTTAATAAAATGGTTTATTTATTCCCATTTATATCTTATCTAATAGGTTCTATTTCATTTTCCTTTTTCATTGTTTATTGGAAAATGAAAAAAAGTATATTTACTTTAGGCTCAGGAAATGCTGGAGCAGGAAATGTAGGAGATATTCTTGGATGGAAATGGGGAATTTTGGTTGGAATAATGGATTTTGCTAAAGGAGTCTCCATAGTACTTTTAGCTCGTGCAATAGGATTAAATTTAGGATTAAATGAAGTAAATAATATTTTCTTTATTTTGGGAGCAATTCTTTGTATTTGTGGGCATAATTGGTCAATTTTTTTAGGTTTTAAAGGAGGTACTGGTTTAGCTACTTCTATTGGAATTCTATTTATGTTTTACCCCATTTATTTGCTTATTTCACTAATTATAGGATTAATTCTAAACTCTCTTATAGCAATGGAATTAGCTGTTTTCTTTGGAGGAAGTATTTATATTATAATTATGCTTCTTACAGGAAAAAATCTATGGATAAGTTTTTTACCTTTATTTTTAGCTATTCCAATAATAATTAAGCGAATTTATTGGATTAAAAAAAGTAGTTCTTTTGATTTTAATTTTTTAAAGTAATCTTTTTTCGCCTTCAATCTTTTTTATGTCTGAGATATCCTGGGTGACTTCAAGACAGCCAAGATATTCTCCTTTTTCATTTCGAACAGGAAAATAGCGAATGTAAATAAGTCGTCCCTGAAAATTTATCCAGAATTCTGCTACTTCTCTTTTTCCTTTTTTGAAATCTTCAAGTATCTGATTTACTATATGAATACTCTTTTGAGGATGACATTGCTGAACTTTTCGACCTATTACTGCTTTGGTTCTTGTGAAAATTCTTTCCTTAGATTGACTGAAATATCGCACTGTATCTTCCTTATCCACAAAGGTAATGTCAATTGGAAGGGTATTAAAAATTCCCTCTATTTCTTCACGAGATAAGGAACCTGTTTCAAACTTAATTAAATTTTCTTTCTCCTCTGATGTAATTTCTCCGGCTTTTATTTCAGGACCCCATGTTTTCACTTCAGGAGTGAAACAGCAATAACCAAGTTCATCAAATTCCTTTCTTATTTCTATCCACTCATCCTCTTTTATTACATTCAGAGCAGTAGGGAAAAGAATTTTGTTTTCTTTAAGAAAATGGTTTGAAAATATTTCAGCAAGAGACATTGCGCTTTCCTCTAACCTCTTTACAAAATCTTCGAATACTAACTTTTTGTATTCATCAACAAGCTTGTAAATTCCTTTCTTGATTTCTCTTATTTTATTATGTTCCATCCACATAATTGCAGGAGGTTGAGTGACTCCATGTTTCTCAAGATATGGGAAGAGAACATTTTCCTCTCTTTCATAATGGCTCTCGGAACTTTTTAAGTGTTCAATGATATGGATTAAGTGTTCTCTTTTTTCACCAGCAGAGTTTAAATCCTTAAAAGCTCTCATCTCATTAATTATTTTTTTCAATTCATCTGAAAATTTAAGTAACATTTTATGTTCTTCCATAAGAATATGTATAGGGTGTCCCTCTGGCGCAATATGTTCTTCTTGGCCCAGAGACTCTTGAAAAAGAGCTAAATGCACATCACAGAGTTTGTGAATTTCTTCTTTTGGCATCCCTTCCTTTATTAGTTCTTCTTCAACTTTTGCAATTTCATTAGGTGCGGTCTGTTTTAAAAGTTCTTTAAATTCCTGTTTAATCTTTCTTGGGTCTTCTCCTTTATGGAGTCTTTTGATTAACTCCTTTAAAGCTTCCTTCTTTGTGAATAACTTGTTCATTTTTTCCTCCATTATTATTTATTTTTTATCCATTATTTTTGGTCTATTGTTTTCACAATCAATTTTTAAATCAGAGAGAGCAAGGGGTTGATTTGTTAAAAGACAGTAATGTGGCTTATCGCTTCCTGGAAAAGCATTCTCTTTAAAATAAATGCATACTATACACATTCTCGCGGTGTTTATAACGCCGATTTTCTGGAAAGAAGCTATAAATTTCATCAAAAAAAATAAAACTCTATCTTTTACTTCTTCTGGAAATTTTCCAAGTTGTTCTTTAACAGGATTCAACCAGTTTGTTAATTCATTGACAGCTTTTTCCCCTTTCTTGCTCAATTTTAGAGTATAAATGCGCCCATCCTTTGCTGACCTTTTCTTTAAGACCAAACCCTTATTAATTAAAGATTTTACAGCATCGCTGACTGTTGCTCGAGTGAGTGCAAACTCCCGAGCCAAGTTAGTTACTGTACATTGAAGAGATTCATGATTATTTAAATAGAGGAGAAATTGAATCTGTATTGGACTTAAATTAATTTTCTTTGCTTTCTCCCATATTAGAATTTTAAAAATCTGTGAAATTCTCTCTAAGCTAAAGGCGATTTTTTCATCCAAATCTCTCTTAATCTTTTCTTTACTCATCATTCCTGTTTCCCCAATTAGTTAGGAATCCTAATTATAATATTAAAAAATTAATTTGTCAATAGAAAATAAATGAAAAGAAAAAATCTTGCAAATTCTTTAGTTTTAATTTATATTTCTCATGTGGCAGGAACCATACTATTCATTTATAATCTGAAAAAAATGCAATCATTCGTATATCCTGCCACATTTCACTGTTTTTCTTCTTCAAAAAAGTTTGATTTTCGTTGACAAATAAAGATTTTTAAAATATTATAATCAAAACAGGTAGGAAAAAATGAGCTGGTGGGCAATAGTTGCATTATCTACATACTTCCTTGTGTTATCAATACTTGCAATTTTTGGGCTTCATCGATACATCCTTTTATATATTTATTTGAAAACAAAAGACAGAATTCCAAAACCTTTATCAAAATTTAAAAAGCTTCCAAAAGTAACTGTCCAGCTCCCAATTTATAATGAGATGTTTGTTGTAAGAAGATTAATTGATTCAGTTTGTAAATTAAAATACCCTAGAGATTTGCTTGAAATTCAGGTTCTCGATGATTCAACAGATGCTACTCAGAAAATTGCTCAGGAGAGAGTGAAATTTTATAGATCTAAAGGGATAAATATTCATTATTATCATCGAGACAATAGAAGGGGTTTCAAAGCCGGTGCTTTAGAGGAAGGATTGAAAAAAGCATCAGGTGAATTCATTGCAGTCTTTGATGCAGATTTTATCCCAAATCCTGATTTTTTGCTTGAGACAATTCATTATTTTACAGACCCAAAAGTGGGAATGGTTCAAGCAAGATGGGGACATATAAATAGAAACTTCTCCCTTCTTACTCAAGTTCAGTCAATTCTCCTTGATGGACATTTTGTTATTGAGCATACTGCTAGAAATCGGTCTGGTAAATTTTTCAATTTTAATGGCACAGCAGGAATATGGAGAAAAGATACCATATATTCTGCAGGAGGATGGCAACATGATACTTTAACTGAAGATCTGGATATAAGTTACAGAGCTCAGATGAAAGGATGGAAATTCATTTACCTCCCAAACATAGTTGTTCCTGCTGAACTTCCAGTTGAAATAAATGCCTTTAAATGTCAACAACATCGCTGGGCAAAGGGTTCAATACAAACAGCAAAAAAGCTTTTAGGAAAAATTTTCAAAGCATCCTTGCCTTTTTCTGTTAAAATGGAAGCCTTCTTTCATTTGTGTGATAATTTCGCTTATCTTCTTATGATACCTCTTTCAATATCAATTTTTCCAACTGTAATATTAAGAAAAAATTTAGGCCTATATGAAATGGTATTAATTGATTTTCCCCTTATCCTGTTAGCTACCGGATCTGTGGGCGCCTTCTACATCTATTCACAAAAGGAGATCTATTTGGACTGGCCTTCAAGGCTTAAATATTTACCCTTTCTTATGGCACTTGGTATAGGGCTTGCGGTAAATAATGCAAAGGCTGTGATTGAAGCTTTATTGGATAAAAAATCTGATTTTGAAAGAACCCCAAAATTTGGGATTAAGGATACAAAAAGAAACTGGAAACTGAAAAAATATTTCGGCAAAAGAAGTTATTTAGCATATATCGAGCTTCTACTTGGAATATATTTCACAATTACAGTTGCTGTTTCAATTAAGGAAGGAATTTATTTGACTCTACCCTTTCTATTACTTTTTCAAATAGGATATCTTTATATGGCATTCTTCTCCTTTTACCAGAATAGAAAATTTTTAAGATTAATTCCAAAAAAAGTTGCAACGAGCGATTAGTAATCTTCCCTATAAAACTTTTTTAATTATCTTTCGTAATATTATCTATTGAGATGGGAAGAATTAACATAGTAGAGGCGATTTCAGTTGCTTTTGATTCTATCTGGTCTAATAAGCTGAGGACTTTCCTTACCCTTTTAGGAGTTATTATTGGTGTTATGACAATAATAACTGTGGTTTCAGTGATCCAGGGTCTTGATAAATATGTCTATGAAAAAATGTCATTTTATGGAGCAAGTGATTTCAGCATTACTAAATTTTCAATGTTTAGTTCCTACAAGGATTACATTGAACAGATGAAAAGGAAAAATTTAACGCTCGAAGATGTGGAAGCAATAAGAAAATATTGTAAAAGTTGTGAATTAGTAGGAGCATCGGTCAGTACAACTAGAAATGTTAAATTTAAAAGTCAGTTTTTGAAGAATGTTGAGATAAGGGGAGTTACTCATTTAGACCACCTTATAGGCTCGGTTATTGAACTTGAAAGCGGAAGGCATATATTGAAGGAGGATGTCGACCGCTCCCGATTTGTATGTATTATTGGAGCTGATATTAGAAAAGAGTTATTTCATTATATAGATCCTATAGGAAAAAGATTAAAAATTGGAAATAAGTATTTTTTAATTATTGGAGTTGCGAAGGAGCGCGGAAAAATATTAGGATTCAGTCAAGATAATTTTGTGCGCATTCCAATTACCACCTTTCAGAAGATTTATGGAAGGAAAAGAAGTATTTCAATAAATGTTCATACCACATCCTTAGAGAAAATGAGAGAAGCGCAAGAGGAGGTAAGAACTGTTCTTCGTGCACGAAGGCATCTAAAATTTAATGAGCCAGATGACTTTTCCTTTCGTACTTCAGAGACATTTATTCAATTTTATAAAAATGCAACTTCAAGCATTTATTTCGCAATGATTGCCATTTCGTCAATAGCTCTTTTAGTTGGTGGAATAGTAATAATGAATATTATGCTAGTTTCTGTTACAGAAAGGACTAAGGAAATTGGTATAAGAATGTCTGTTGGTGCAAGAAGAAAGGATATTTTATTACAATTTTTAATTGAATCTTCAATAATCTCAGGAACAGGAGGAATTATAGGTATTTTAATAGGATTTATTATTGCCAAAATAGTTTCTGCTACCACTTCCTTACCATCAACTCTTGATCCAATAGCAATAATAATTGCAATTCTTGTGTCAACATCAGTAGGTTTATTTTTCGGTCTTTATCCAGCTAATAAGGCAGCAAAGTTGGACCCAAGTGTGGCTTTGAGAGCTGAACAATGATGAATTGGTAATTAGTGAAATGTGAAATATAAAATGTGAAGGGTGAAGGTGAAATGTGGGAAGTTTAAAATTGAGAGAGGTAGGATAAAATGAGATGGGGTATTATCAGAGAAGTCGTAAATATGGCTTTTGAGTCCTTGAGGAGTCATAAGCTTCGTTCCTTTCTTACAGTGCTCGGAATAACTATCGGAGTTTTAACTGTTATAGGTATGGTTTCCATAATACAGGGTTTAAATAAAAGTTTTTTACGGGAGCTTGAATCCGCTGGGTCTGACTTGATCATAGTAAGTAAATATAAGCCTATTCAAGTTGGCAGACGAAGTGAAGAGGAAAGAAAGAGAAAGGATTTGACCTATGAAGATGCTCTTGCAATTGAAAAGGAATGTCCTTCAGTAAAAGCAGTGGCAGTTGATTTAATAGTTAATATATGGCAAAACCCAGTTGTTAAATACAGAAATATTAAAAGCAAAGACACCTTAGTTATAGGAATAAATGAAAGATGGCCTGAAGTTGTTTCAGTTTATCTTCCTAAGGAGGGGAGGTTCTTCACTAGAGCTGAGGTTACTCATAAGGCACAGGTTTGTCTTTTAGGTTATGAAACCGCAGAAATACTTTTCCCCCATTCAAGCCCAATAGGTAAAGAAATCAGGATAGGAAATAGGAAATTTAAGGTTGTTGGAGTGGCGAGTAAAAGAGGGGAGATATTTGGACAAAGTAGGGATAATTTTGTTGCAATCCCAATAACAACCCTCATGAAGCATTTTCCTTATAAAAAGGAGAATATTGAGATTCTTGCAATTCCAGTGGAGCATGAATTGATGTTTGAAGCCATTGAGGAAATAACAAATGTTTTGAGAAAAAGAAGAAAAGTGCCTGTTGGAGAAGAAAACGACTTTGAAATCTACACGCAGGATACAATCCTTGATTTATATAATCAGATTACTGGAGCAGCCTACTTGGTTATGATAGTAATTTCCTCAATCGGTCTTTTAGTGGGTGGAATTGGAGTCATGAATATTATGCTTGTATCTGTAAAGGAAAGGACAAGAGAAATTGGAATAAGAAAAGCAATTGGAGCTCGGAATTCAGATATATTAACCCAGTTTTTAATTGAAGCAATATTCTTAACTGGTACAGGAGGGCTTATAGGAATATTTTTTGGTTTTATGATTGCCCTACTGGTTAAAGCATTGACTCCATTACCAGCATCAATAACATTATGGTCAGTTGCACTCGGATTCTTTGTTTCAATTTCTGTGGGATTGTTTTTTGGAGTGTTTCCTGCAAGGAAAGCAGCAAAATTAGATCCAATTGTTGCTTTAAGATACGAATAATATTTTTAAATAAAATATTGAAAGAGGGGGGCTATATGTAATAAAATAAAAAGGGGGTATGGTAATGAAAAAGTTTTTTTTATTTTTACTATCTCTAATTTTATTTTTTAGTTTTTTCTGTAAAAAACAAGAAAAAATAATTGTAAAGAATATTGATGGGGTGGAGGTCATATTTAATCCCAAAGAGCCGGCTCATATAGAAGGAGTACCTAATAAATTGACCCTTAAAGAGGAGCTGACGATAGGTGATAAGGATAAAGATGAATATATTTTTTCTCGAATAATAGATATTGCTATTGATGATATGGAAAGAATTTATGCTGCAGATGCAAGAGAGGGGCATATAAAGATTTTTGATAAAAATGGCAACTATATTAAAACCATAGGGAAAAAGGGCAAAGGACCCGGAGAATTTTATTTTATATTCTCTATTCAGATAATCCCACAGAATAAACTGGTTGTCATTGACATAGGGAATAGGAGAATATCGTTTTTCAATTTAAATGGAGAATTTATAAAATCAATTTCGCCTGGGAAAATATGGGCATTGAGATGTAAAATCGATTCCAAAGGTAATTTTATTGTAACTGAGGGAGTTTCAGATCCTAAAAACCCAAGGTATGAATTGAAGAAACTTGATTCAAATTTTAATCTTATAAAAAAATTTGCACAAAGTCCCTTTCCATCTCCTGAAGCATTTAATCCTTTCATGCCCTTTAATCAATGGATCTTAACAGAAAATGACTATATTTATTATTCTTATCCAGAAGATTATGAGATAAAGATTTTCGACCCTTCAGGAAATTTAGTTAAAAAAATAGTAAAAGAATATGAACCAGTTGAAATCACTGAAGAGGAGAAAAAAGAAGTAATGAGAAGAGCTCCTCGTGGAATTAAGTTTGCTTTTTCAAAATATCACTCTGCTTTTCAAATATTCAGTGTTGATGATGAAGGACGAATTTTTGTAAGAACATGGGAAAAGACAGAAGATGGAGAAGGTTATTACTATGATATTTTTGATCCCAAGGGCAGATATATTGCAAAAATTCCTTTAAAAATAATACCAAGGGTGTGGAAAAAGGAAAAATTATATACGATCGAAGAGGATGAAGAGGGTTTTCCTGTAATAAAAAGATATAAAGTTATTTGGCAATAAAATGAAAATAACAAAATTAACAATTAATCGTCCTGTAACGACTTTTATGTTCTTTTTAGCAATTGTTCTTCTCGGGTTTGTTTCCCTTCGAGAATTGAGTGTTGATTTACTCCCAGATATAAGTTATCCAAAAATATCAGTAATTACAGAGTATCCAGGTGTAGCACCAGAGGAAATTGAGACATTAATTACCTCTCCTCTTGAGGCAGTGGTGAGTACAATTCCTGGTTTAAGAAAAGTAGAATCCATTTCAAAAGAGGGTGTTTCCTTTATGACTCTTGAATTTGACTGGGGAACTGATATGGATTTTGCTATTCTCCATACAAGAGAGAAACTTGATAATGCAAGATACTCTTTACCAGAAGATGCTGGAAGACCAACAATTATTCTTCTTGACCCTCAAAGCAAACCAATTATGATATTAGCCTTATCTGGGGAAAGAAGTCTTGTAGAATTAAAAGAATTTGCAGAGGAACTTATAAAACCCCGACTTGAACAAATTGAAGGAATTGCATCTGTTGAAATTGCTGGAGGAGTCGAGCGAGAAATTCAGGTAGAAATTAAACCAGAACTTCTTTCTCTCTATCAGCTATCCATAGATGAAATTGCACGAAAAATAGACTCCTTTAATAGAAATTTACAAGGAGGAACAATTAGGAAAGGAAGATTTAAATATGCAATAAGAGTTGTTGGAGAGTTTGAGTCAATAGACGAGATAGGTAACATTCCTCTTAAAACAGTGCCAGGTGGAGTAATAAGATTAAAAGATATAGCTTTTATCAAAGATTCAATAAAAGAAAGATTAGGGTTAACAAGGCTGAATGGGAAAGAGAGTATAGGTTTGCTCGTCTATAAAGAATCAGGTACAAATACGGTTAAAGTAACAAAGAAAACAAGAGAAGTTCTTAAACAAATAAGAGAAGAAAATCCACAAATAAATCTGGAAGTTATAATGGAACAGGCAGAATTCATTGAAAATTCAATAAATTCAGTTTTAAATTCAATTATAATCGGTGCAATACTTGCATTTTTTGTTTTATTTCTTTTCCTCCAAGATTTAAGAACTCCAGTAATCATTGCTATTTCGATTCCAATTTCTATTATTGCAACCTTTAATATTCTATATTTCAGCAATATATCACTGAATATTATGTCCCTTGGAGGGCTTGCTCTGGGTGTTGGAATGCTTGTGGATAGTTCAATTGTTGTGTCTGAAAGCATATTTAGGCACCAGAAAGAAAAAGGAAATTTAATAGAGGCAGCATATATTGGCACAAAAGAAGTTGGAATGGCTGTTACAGCTTCTACTTTAACTACTATTTCTGTATTTCTTCCAGTAATTTATGTGCATGGAGTTGCTGGCCAATTATTTAAAGATCAAGCTCTTACAGTAACATTTTCTCTGTTGTGTTCCCTGTTTGTTTCTCTTACGCTTCTTCCAATGTTAGCTTCAAGAGAATTTAAATTTGAAATAAAAGAAGAAAGAGTTGAAAAAAAAGAAATCAGGAAAGCGAAGAAACCTTTACTATTCCCGTATTATGGTTTGCTTTGGCTTATGAGATGGATATTTAAAGGGATTTATTTTGTTATAGACTTTTTAATTTCATATTTAACTCAGTTCATTCTATTAATTCTCCACTATTTAATGGTGCCCATTAGACCAATAATAAGATTCGTCTTTAATACGTTTAATAAAATTTACTCTGGATTTTCAGTTTTTTATCATAGATTTCTTGATTGGAGTCTCAATAATAAAGGTAAAGTACTCACAGGTTCTCTTCTTTTTCTTGTCATAACTTTCTTAGCTGGGACTCAAATAGGGAGAGAATTAATACCAAAACCAAAAACCAATACATTTGAGATAAATTTGACCACGCCAGTAGATTTTTCCCTGGAACAGACAGAAGAAATTGTTTCAATTATTGAGAAGTGGTTGAAAAGTGATAGCTCTGTGGAAACAATTTTTTCTCAAATAGGAATTGTAACTGGAATGCAGGCTTATGATCCAAGAGTTTCTGTAAATTCAGCAAAAATTCTTTGTAGGCTTTTAAGCCATTCGGATGTTCAAAGGGTAATAAAAGAATTGAGGACAAAACTTAGCAGGTTTCCTGAAATTGACTTTTCAATTGTACAGCAACAAACTACCCTATCTGAAATGCTTGCGATAGGTGGTAAAGAGTTAAGCCTTATAATAAAAGGAGATGATTTGGATAAACTGAATTCCATTGCGAATCAATTGGTTGAGAAATTGGAAAATATTGAGGGATTAGCAGATATAAGTACTTCTTATAAACAGGGGAAGCCTCAATTTCTTATAAAATTGAAGAGAAATTCAATAGAAAAATATGGAATATCGCCAGGAGAAGTGGGAAATTTTATTGTAAATTCCATAAGAGGAAAGATAGCTACTAAATTTAAAGAATTTGAAAGAAAATACGATATTCTTGTTAGAATGGAGAAAAATTCAATTGATGAGATTGATGAGATACTCGGGAAAAATTTCGTCTTTAATAATTCTTTAATTCCCCTTCGGGATTTAATCTCTTATGAAGTAGTTCGTGGACCTGAGGAGATTAGAAGGGAGAATCAGCAAAGAATAATATCAATAACAGCAAATTTATTGGGAAAGAAAATAAGTGAAGTAATACCTGAAATTAAAAACAAGATAAATGAAATCTCATTACCTCCAAATTATAGTATCTCATTTGGGGGTGAACAAGAAGAAATCCAAAAGTCTTTTAGAAGTTTAATTTTCGCATTTATACTGGCAGCGTTTCTTGTCTATATGATTATGGCTGCTCAATTTGAATCTTTAATTCATCCTTTTCTGATAATGTTCACACTTCCAATGGGACTCACTGGTTCTATATGGGCACTTATTCTAACACGGCAAACTATAAATGTGATTTCAATTATTGGGATGGTTGTTCTCGCTGGCATTGTTGTTAATGACGCTATTGTAAAAATTGACTATACCAATCAGTTGAGAAGGAAAGGACTGTCTTTAAGGGAAGCTGTAAAAGAAGCAAGTCGGGTAAGATTAAGACCAATTCTTATGACTACAGTTACAACTGCTTTTGGGTTATTGCCAATGGCAATAGGACTTGGGCCAGGTTCAGAATTACAAAAACCCTTGGCTATATCAGTAATTGGAGGTTTGCTCCTGGCTACATTCCTAACCCTTATTTTAATTCCACTTTTCTATGAGTTGGTGGAAAAAAGAAAGAAATGATTTTTAAAAAATTTTTATATATATTTTTTCTTACCTTTTTGTTAATATTTGTTGTTTATTCTCAAACAGGAGAAAGTACCGCGCTTGAGAAAGCTAATCTCTTTCTTGATATGCGAGAGTACAGACCAGCAATTGATTACTATCTTAAAGGTTTAAAGGAAAATCCTTATCAGCAAGATATAAGAAAGGATATTGCATATAGCTATTTTAAGCTCTGGGAACAGACTAAATTACCATCTATGTATGAGAAATCAATTGATTATCTTGAAGAGGAATTGTTCATGTTTCCAAAAAATGAAGATGCAATGGACCTTTTATTTTTTATTCTATACAAAGGAAAAAGAAAAGATAAGATATTTCAATGTCTTAGAGAATATAATATTGAGATAAAGTCAGAAAATAAAAGTTTAAATTCAGGTCTTAGATTCTTTATTTTGGGATTTTGTTTTAAAAAAAGAAAAAATTTTGAAGATGCAGAAAAATATTTTAAAAAAGCACTTTGTATTGGATATAATCCAGTTTCCAGTTATACTCAGCTTCTTGACATTTATCTTTCACAGAACAATTTGTCAGAGTATAAAAGGACTTTAAAAGAGGCAGTACAATTTCACGGGGTTCACCCTCAGTTTCTTTTTATGGAGGCTCTAAGAAGTTATAAAAATGAAGAGATTTATCCTTCCATCCAGTTCTTGGAAGAAGCGCTAAAAATGAAATTAAATTTTTATGATGCTCTTTTGAATCTAGGTTTTATAAATTATAATCTTAAAAACTTTGAAATTGCAAAAGCTTATTTTAAAGAGGCTCTTGACATTTCATCAGAAAATGAAAAAATAAAATTTTATATTCAATGCTGTGAGAATCCTAAACCAGAAAATTGTCCTGAGAAATTAAATCCTATTAAAAATTTCGTAGATAATCCTGTTATCGAATATTATTATCAATTAAAAAATGATAAAAAATATGTACTCCAGAATATAAATAATGTCGCAATTGACCTGTTGGGAAGAGGAAGGGTATTGGAAGCAATTATAAAACTCAAGAAGGCTGTGGAAATAGATCCATATTCTCTCGAGATGAATTATAATCTTGCATTAATGTATTTCAATATCAAGAATTATTCAGAAGCAGAAAAATATGCTCTGATGGCTGTTAAAGGCGTGCTTTCAAGTCAGGAATGGAATTTTGAATTGGCTCTGAAAAGGGGAAATGATTTTTTAAGAGCATATGATCTTCTTGGAAATATTTATTTCAGAAAAGGAGATCTTGAGCAAG
This sequence comes from Candidatus Aminicenantes bacterium JdFR-78, assembly GCA_002010665.1. Taxonomy (GTDB): domain Bacteria; phylum Acidobacteriota; class Aminicenantia; order JdFR-78; family JdFR-78; genus JdFR-78. Next base: position 69,925 of record MTON01000022.1, on the reverse strand, counting down.
CTCTTTTGGCTTTTAAAAAGGTGATCGAAATTGACCCAGAAGATGCAATTGGACATTACAATTTAGGATGTGTATATTTTAACATGCGGGATTTTAAGAAAGCAGAAGAGGAATTTAAAAAAGCTATAAAATATGACAAAAAAGAAAGAGAAAAGACAGCAGTTAAAGGTTCAAAGTCAGGTCTTAGGATAGATGTTATTGTTGTGAAAAAGGGACCTTCTTTGATGGCTTATATTTCACTCGGAGACCTTTATTCTCAAACAGGAGAAATTGAAAAAGCAATTAAGTATTATCATAAAGCACTTAAAATAGCACCAACTGAAGCTTATTGTTATTATAGATTGGGGAAACTCTATATGGGACTCGGGGACAAGGAGAAAGCAATAAAATATTTGGAGAAATATCTTGAATATGGAAAGGAAAAGGAAAAAGAAGTAAGGAAATTAATAGAAAATTTAAAAGGGAATGATTAGCCAATCTTTAATAGCACTATAGCTCCATTCATAAAAAAATATTTTTCTTCAATTTTTAAGCCAGTTTCTTCAATAAGAGGATATAAGCCCCCATTTTTAATAAAGGATTTAAAATTTAAAAAATGTCTCCTTCCTGCAATAAATTCTATCGTTTTTATTGTAATACTGGTTGAATTTTTAGGAAGAGGGATTTCATAATCTACAAGAATTATTTTTATGGCAAAAGATTTAATCCTATTTAAAAAAGGGATTCTTTCTTCTTCACAAATTGTATGAAGGACCATGGATGATACACTATAATCAAATTTTTTTACTGGTAATTTACTTTTAGTTTGATTTGAAAGAAAAAATTCTACATTATTGATTCCTTTCTTTTCCTTTAGAGAAGAAGCGTGTTTTACTAATTTTTCTGAAGTTTCAATACCTACTACTTTTTTGCATTTATCCGCTAATTCAAATGCAAGAGCACCTGTTCCAAAACCAATATCAATTACTGTGGATGACTTATCTATTATCTCATAGATTTTCTTTCTTATATCACTTAAAAGGGGATCAATAAACTTCTCATACAAAAATATCAATTTTTATGTTTTTAAGTTCAAATCAATAAATTTTTTAAGATTAGTTTAAAATTTATAAGTAAAGGTAATTCCAATCAAATGTGCAGAAGTAGAATAGGTCCCTGTGGCCCAATTGAATGGGAAGTATATGTTTCTATTCGGGCACTCTCTATCTTTAAAGAGCTCATAATAGTAGGCAAAATCTATTATCAAGTTATTCATTTTATATCCGATTCCTGCTGTAAAGCCATGACGATCTGCATCAGGGAGCATGGGGTCCATTGTTTCAACTGGTTGGGGAGTCTGGTCATACAGATAGCCGAATCTTAAAGCAACCTTCTCATTGAGCATATATTCTGCACCAACTCTGAAAATGATTGAATCTTTCCAGTTCTCTTCTACTTCATCGAGTTTTTCTCCATCTCCGTAAATCTCGAGTTTATCGTAAACAGACCAGATAGTGTATTGAACATCAACTTCAACTTCTAATCCGTCAGTTGGTTTGAAAGCTACTCCACCAGTGATTATGTCCGGCAGAGGCATATCAGCAGAACCTTCCATTTCAGTGAATGCTAAATTTAGAGGAGGTGGTAATTGATAAGGAAGTTCATAATTTATATTTCCTTCAAATCCAAGGGTTGCTCTACTTCTATAAGCAAGACCCACTGACCATTTTTCTTCCTTATAGAGAATTCCAAAATTAACACCAAAGGCTGATGTTTCTTTCCCTTTTAATTCAATTCCAAACTCAAATGAAGAAGGTCCTCCATACATTGATAAGTCTGCTATACTTTTTCTTCTAATTGTTATATCAGAATAAATGTAACTCAAACCAAATCCAATTGAGAATTTCTCATTCACCTTATATGCAATAGTTGGATTAATGAAGAAGCTTTTCATATTTGTATAATAGGCGATAAATCTCAATGGAAAATCCTTTGGCCATTTTGTTCCAAGTCCATAGGGAGAATGTACGCCTATTCCAAATACTATTTTGTCGTTTAATTGGTGCGTGAGATAAACATGAGAAGGATAAAAAACTTGTTTTTCTCCATCAACACTTTGCCAGGTTGGATCAGGATAGTATGGAAGAGTTACAGAATTTGAGGGCAGGATTAAAGTGGTTCCAAACGATACCTGAGTTCCTGTGAGCCAGCCAAGACCAGCAGGATTATAGAAAATAGCGGATGGATCATAGGCGCGTGCAACAAAAGCACCCGCTTGAGCTGTGGCTGCAGTTCCAAATTCATAAATTAAAAAACCTGAACCAAAATTTAATGAAGTTAAAGCACATAACCCAATTAATAAATAAAGAATTTTTTTCCCAATTTTTCTCATCATTTTTCCTCCTCCCTGTTACCAATAATCAATTTAACCTTAAATGTCAAGAAAAATTTACTTTTATATCGAATTAAATAATAGAACTAAAATGCTTGACACAGTAAAAGAAATCAAATAAATAATAAGAGAAAGGTGAAGGGTTTATTAATCTCAATAATTATAATAATTGTTATAATGATAATTTCGGTTTCATTCCTTTACTCTACCATCATAAATGTACCCCATAATTATCCGACCATAAAAGGGGCTATAAAAGTTTCCCAACATGGAGACATAATAGAAGTAGATGACGGGTTTTATTTTGAAAGAAATATAATAATTAATAAAAAAATTATTTTAAGATCTAAAAATTTGTATGGTGCAGTGTTAGACGGTTCTGGAGATCAACGGAGTGCTATATTCATAGTCAAAGCTGAAGCAGAAATCCAAGGATTTATTTTAAAAAATGCTGGGATAGGAATACTTCAAAGATTCAGTCCGGATGTTAAATGGATTGCTCATGACTTAGCTATTTTAAATATGCAAAGAGCTGCAATCTCAATAAATGATGCTTTTAAAAATATCGGACGGGGTTATTTATATAATGTTATTATTGACAATTGTTCAAGCGCTTTTAGTACAAATGATGCCTTTGGATTGGAAATTGAGGAATCTTTAATAACAAATTGTTCAACTGCTTTTTCTGGGTCAAATCATTTTTACTTCAATGTTAGAAAAACAAAAATATGGAATTGTAAAAAAATAATTATAAAAAGCTCTACACCACAGTTACCTCCAAGGACAAATGAAATTAATTTAAGTCCTGATGTTTTTATACTTGACTCTTTGGTATATGACAATCAAATTGACCCTTTGATGATATCAAAAATAAATAATCAAAATAATTCAAAACGCAATAGTGCAGTTGAAGGATTAACTTTTAATATTGTAGGAGACATCTATTTTAAATTAAAGAATTATTCAAAGGCAGAAGGATTTTATAAAATAGCTCTTATTATTGGGAAAAAAACAAATTCTAAGGAAATTATTTTACATTCATATTATGGATTAGCATTAATCTATAAAAATATGGGAAAATTTTTAGAAGCTCTTGATTTTTGTAATAGAGCGATAGAAATAATTGAAAAAATCCGAAAAAAATTGCCTTTAGCGGAATATAAATCTGGATTTTTAAAAGATAAATTGCAAATTTATGAATTAGCAATAAATTTGCTATTTAAACTTTATAAGAAAAATTCTAAGAAAAATTACATTAAAAAAGCTTTTTATTTAGTAGAAAGGACAAAAGCAAGAGCATTTCTTGATAGCTTACAAGAAGCAGAGATAGTAATTAAGAAAAATTTAAATTATAAATATCAAAAACTCAGAGATAAAATTTCTCAGGAAATTTCTCTAATTATAAATAAACTGCAAAGAGAACTTCCCTCTGAGCAAAGAAAGAGGCTTTTAAAAGAACTCAGACAAAAAGAAGAAAAATATAAAAGTTTAATAATTAAAATAAAAAGAAAAAATTTATTATTCCGCGATCTTTTGCCTTCTAAACCTTTTAAATTAGAACAAATTCAAAAAAAATTACTGGGCAATAATACAGCACTTCTCGAATACCTTATAGGTGAAAATTACTCATTTGCTCTTTTATTAACCAAAAAGAATGTATATATGGCACGTTTAATTGAACCTTTTTCCCTTATTGAAATGATTAATAATTATATTAATTTTTTAATTGTTAAAGAAACAAAAGAATTCAAAGGAATAAAGGGCGGAAGAAAATTATATAAATTGCTTATTGAGCCTTTTGAAAATTATTTAAATAAAATACAAAAAATAATCATTATTCCAGATAAAAATTTATATTACTTGCCTTTTGAAACCTTTATTCCATCAAAATTCAAAAATCAAAACTCAAAATTTTTGATTGAAGAATATGAAATATCCTACGCCTATTCAGCTTCTTCTTTAACTCGCCTTTTAGAGAGAAAATTTGATAAGAAGAGAGAAAAAGAGTTATTAGCAATGGGTTCACCTTTACTCTCAAAGAATACTCAACTTATTACTGGTGATTTAAGCTTATATTACAAACAGTATTACATTAAAAAATTTAAATTTTTTCCGCTTTCTTTTGCTTATAAAGAGATCAAATCAATTTCACGATTTTTCAAGAAAGACCTTCAAAAATTATTCTTAAAAGAAAACGCTACAGAAACAAATATAAAAAAATTAAAATTAAATGATTTTAAAATAATCCATATTGCTACACATGGTTTGCTGGATAATGAAAACTGGTGGAGGTCAGCCTTAGTATTTTCTAAAGAAAAAGAATTTGGTGAAGATGGGCTTCTTCAGGTCAGAGAAATTTATAATTTAAGATTAAATGCAGATTTGGTTGTTCTTTCCGCTTGTCAGACAGCTAAAGGAAAATTAGAAAAGGGCGAAGGAATAATTGGAATGTCTCGTGCTTTCCTTTGTGCAGGAGCAAAATCAGTTATATCAAGCTTATGGAATGTTAATGATAAATCAACTGTAAAATTTATGAAATATTTCTATCAATATTTAGCTCAAGGTAAAACAAAGACACAGGCTTTAAGACAAACTAAATTAAAAATGCTAAATTCAAGATATAAGCACCCTTATTATTGGGCACCCTTTATTCTAATCGGCGATTATAATTCTTCAATCAAAATATCAAAGCCCTCTTTTTTAGAAAAATTATTCCATTTTTAACATTATTTTAATTTACTTTATCTCAAAATAGTTGGATTTTGAATCTATTTTTCGCCCATCATCACTATAAGCTTCTACTTTCCAGATGTAAATTCTACCTTTCTTTAATTTTTTCCTAACATTTTCAGGGAGAGTCAATCTATTAGTTTTTGTTCCTGTTTCCCATATTGTATTTAGTTCGTCATCAATCAACTTGAATTTGTAATGTCCTCCTTCTGCTTCTTCCAAATAGGTCCATATAAAAGCCACAGGAGATTTTGATATTCTTCCTATAGGCTCAAGTAATTCTAACTGCTTTGTTCCTGCTTCCCTATAAACTTCCTTTTGATGAAATCGTGAAACCAAAAGATATGTACCTAAAATCATTATTATCAGACCAGTAAAAATTAAAGCATTTTTAATTGGCATAAAATTGAGAATAGTTCTTCTCTCCCTTTTTTGAATTTCTCCTATCCTCTCCTTGGCTAATTTTCTAAATTGTTTGATCTCATTTTGGGAAAGTTCTATATTTTCTAAATCACCTCGTATTTTAGCAAGTTCATTCATTAACTCTTTCATAATTTTAAATTTATGTCTGCATTTTTCACAGGTTAAGACATGGTCAATCAATTTTTCTTTCTCATCCACACTGATTTCATCTAAGAATGTTTTGATAAAAACATCCTTATCAAGACACTTATTTTCTAAATTTCTATTAAATAATCCCATTATCAACTCCTTCATTCGAAATTAAAAATTAAAAACTCAAAATTCATAATTAGTTATTCCATATTCTTTCAATTTTTCCTTTAAATCTTTCAACCCTCTATAATACAAATGTCTTACTTTATTCTCACTCCATTTTAAAAATTCAGCCATTTCTTCAAAACTCATTCCTGCCAAGTGAAGTTTTATTACTACTCTTCTATTTTGTGGAAGAGAATTTATTGCCTTTTGCATAATCAGTTTTAATTCCTTTTTATTGAGGGTTGACTTAGAGGTGATAATCTCAAATTGAGATAGTGGATTTGACTTGTTATTTACAATTAGCTTTTCCAGAGACACTTTATTTTCCCTCTCTTTTATAATGTCTAGAGCAGTTGTATAAACAACCTTCCATAAATAAGACTTTAAATTCTTAATTTTTTTCCCACTCGAAATCATTTTCCAAATTTTTAATTTAACTTCTTGGGCTATATCTTCCTTTTCCTCTCGAGTTATTTCAGGAAAGGTCTTCAAAAGTATAACTTTTATAGAATTTGAAATTTCTTCAACGAATTGTTTAGTTTTAATAAATTTTTTTAGATCCATTTAGAAATCGATTAAGATTAATTTCTGCTTAATATCAATATAGATAAATTTTAAATTCATTTCAACCCATAATTATCTCAGAAAATTTAATTTTGTAAAATAAGTTCCAAATTTATTTTTGGATTTCTTTGTTAAATATATCTTATTACCGAAAGAGGAAAAAAATTTACTATTTTTGAGTCTACTATAGTGAAAAGCAATATTAAAATTCTAAATTTTTATTCAAATAGAAAATTTATTCACATTGATCTATAGATTTAATTAAGTGAAAAAATGAGAAAAATTATTTTTTGCTCTTTGGTAATTTTAGTTGTAGCCTGGGGTTTGGTGAATTGTAAAAACAGAGTTACTGGACCAGAGGAGCCAGATACAATTGAATTATATGATTACGAATTGACATACACAAGGACAGAGATAAACAACGTAAGAGATAGTGATCCTCGATATGGATCTCTTCAGGTAAAAGGTGGGGCTACTTGGCATATAAGTTTAATTAAAATAAATGAATTGAAATTCAAAGGAATAATCAGACAACTTCCTACTAATATGCGGAGGAAATACAAGCCTAACTGGATTTATGTTGTGGATCCAAGGAGATGGAGGAAGGTGATTAAAATGCCGAATAATCAAGTGCGGGTATTCCTCAATCTATGAGTGATAGGTTTATTTTAAAAAACATCCAGACTGGCTACACAAAAGAATTGAAAAAAATTGTTCCTAGACCCGGTGAAGAAGAATATGAGTCAACAATGGCCGAATTTTATACTAAAAAAGGAGGAATAATTACAGATGAGAGGTAACTTTTAAGTAGTTTCTTTTTTATACTCCGATTAATTAAAAATTTTTAAAAAAAATTTTTCCAGAGTGGGAAAAAATTTAGTTTTTTTAAGTCCATTAATATGGAGGGTAAGTGTGAAATTGAGGGAGGAAAAATGAAACAGAAAAATTCAAATCAGATAACAATTTCCGTCACTTTATTGCTTGTTTTTTTATTATTTTTTTGGGGAATAATTCAGGCGGGGAATTTAAAAGTTCGAGTAATAGTGGATAAAGCTAATGTTAGATTAAAGCCTTCATTAAACAGTCAGATTATTTCAAAAGTTCCTCTTGGTGCAATTTTAGAATCAGAAGGAAAATTCGGCGAATGGTATAGAGTTAATTTACCCCCTGATGAATATGGATTTGTTGTCTCTGGATATATCCATGAGAGCGTAGTGGAAGTAGTAGAAGAAATTCCAAAAGTTCCACAGATTAAAGAGGAAAAACCGTCTGAGGTAACTCCTCCAATACAAGAACCTGTTAAAAAGCCAACAAAAATTAAAGAAATGGGAGAAAAATATGAACCTCAAAAAACTTATATTCCCAAAAAAGAGCCTATGAGAAAATTATCTTTTAGAGCTGGCTTAGGGCTTTCTTTTCCATCAGGCGACTGGGCAGAACTTTTCAGACTCGGACTGGGATTAAGTGTAGGCAATGGATACACAATTGTTCGTCAGCCCATGTTTGATGTGGAACTTTTAGGAAGTTTAGAAGCTCATATCTTCTTTAGAGAAGCTGGATACGCAGATATTTCGTGGACACGAATAATAGGAGCAGGTGACTGTAGGTTTAATTTTAATATTAAGCCAATTACTGTATTTGCTCAAGGAGGATTAGGACTTTATCTTGATATATTAGAGATCACGGTATGGTGGTGGAAAGAGACAGGGTCTGAACTTAGAATAGGTCCAAGAATTGGTGGAGGAATTGCATATAGAAACTTAGAAGTAGTTGCAATGTACCATATGGTGGAAGATAGTATGTTTATTGTTATAGGCTCTGTAATTTACAGATTTTAAAGTGAATCAAGATAATTAATTCAGTCACTAAGGGGAGGAAAAAATGATAATTAAAAAACATTTAATTTATGGCTATATTATTATTTTTACTACATTTTTTGTATTATCATGTTTACCTCCGTTGCCTGAAGAAACAAAACCCAAAGTTTTACCCGAACAAATTCCCATTCAAAAAGCATGGGTCGATCCTGCATTTTCTACAACAAAAATAAGGATTATTGCTTTATTACCATTCAGTAATGCTGTCCAATTCGATGAAAACATTTCATGGACACTTTATAATAAATTACTCGAAAAATTCAGAGAAAAGCATCCTGAATATTCAATAATCTCTCCTCAGGATGTAAAAGCAAAAATTGATTCTGCTGGATTATCTGATGATTTCAATGTTTTTTTGGGGGATTATCTTAATACAGGAGTGGCTAACAAAAGTTTTTTAATGAAGTTAAAAAGAATTTTAAAAGTGGATGTTGTTTTATTTGGCGAAATTACAGCAGCTGGCTCTTATAAAAGGAAAGTGTGGAAGGAATATTTTCTGAGGAAAGGAGGATATTGGGATTTTGTTACAGAAAATAAATTGGGCATTAAATTAGCTTGCTACAGAGGAAAAGATGGAAGAAAAATATGGTTGGGACAACATACGATAATTGGAAATGAGAAACAGGTTCTTACAGAATTAGCAGATACACTTTGTACAATTTTTGCAGTTCATTTTGGGAGAAGGAGTTACTAAAATCTTTAATTAAGAATATGAATTGTCAATAAAGTGAAATGTTTAAAATGTAATGACATAGGTAGATGAAAAAATTGTAAAGGAACTGGATATATAAGGGTTTTATAATAAAAATTTAATTAAAAGGTGGGATGAAATATGAAGGAAGAGCAAAACATTAAAATAGCAAAAAGTATGTTAGAGGATATAACTAAGCAACTCGATGAAATAAAATGGTTTGCACTTCGTCCCGATGATATTACAAAAGGAATTATATCATCTGAGGAAGGTGGAAGAATCCAAGCAGATGCGGAGGACATGCTGAGGGACTGTAAGATTATTGAGAAGAAGATTGGTTCCGATCCTGAGTTATTGGCTTTTCTCAACGCTGTAAAAGGAAGAATTTATGCTATTTATCTCGAACTCAAAACATTCCCTATAACTAGAATTGCTCACCATAAAAAAGAGGCTATTGCTTGCTATGAAGAAGCGCTAAGACTTACTTCAAATAAAGAGATTCAAGGATTTGTGAGATACTATTTAGGAGGACTGTATCAAGTATGGGGAGAGAAGGAGAAGGCAATTGAAAATTTTGAACAGGCAGTTAACCTATTGGGTGTAGACGACCCTATTGGGATGGATGCTGCTAAAAAACTTGAGAAATTAAAGGAGAAAAAAGGAGGAATGTGTTTTATTGCCACCGCTGTATATGGTTCTTCGTATGCTCCTGAAGTCTTACTCTTAAAACAATTTCGAGACTTTCATTTGTCTAAAAAAGCGATTGGTAGATGCTTAATTAGAAACTATTACAAAATATCACCTTTTATTGCAGAAATAATCAAACGAAATGCTATATTAAGAAAGATGATCAAGCTATTGATTATTACTCCTACTATTAAAATTATAAAAAAGCATTTCCAAAAAACTACAAAATCGCGTATTTAAGAAGTAAAATCGTATGAAGTGGAGGTGAAAAATGGATACGGTGAGAAAAAGTATATATATTTCTATAATATGGGCTGCTGTCGGAATTATAGTTGGCTTTTTTGCTCTATCATCCAAGGAATTTAGTGATTATCCCAAACCTTTAATTCCTTTTATCTTTGCTTACATATTCTGGTCAACATATTGGGGATGGAAAGTATTACACGGACTATTTAAAAAAATTATTTCAAGTATCACACCAGGTGGATGCTTTGTTATCATGCCCATTATATATTGGATAATGATTGGTATAATTTACATTTCTATCATAACATCACTCTCAATTATGTTTGGAATGTTAGGAGGAGGAATTGTAACTTTTTTAATATATTTAAAACGAGCAGGGATGAGTTCAAAAACTCTTGTGATAACTTTTGCCTCCTTTCTTATTTTCATAGGTATTTTAATATTTTTTACTTCTAAACCACAAAAAAGCAAAACTAATCTTGAAAGGTTATCCTATGATAAAGAAAAACAACCTCTTATTTCTGAAACAAAAAAGGAGCCTAAACCTGTCCTTTTAAATGGAGAACTGATAGAGTTTTCAACTCCTAAACAAGAAAGAATCCAAATACCATCTATTTCCAAACCAAATCTTGATGAAGCAAAACAGAGAATTCCACTTATTCTTAACAAAATATATCAAGATTTTGATCAGGGAAATCTTTCCGCATCAAGTTCTTTCATATCACCTGATATATTTTCTAATTCTAAGATATTGGATACAATTTGTAAGCCATTCACTTACAGAGCTCACTATATTGAAAGCATTATTGAACGCCCAAATAATAGATTTGAAGTAAGAATAAGGATTCTTTTCCAACCAATGGAGGAACATGCTCAGGTTCTAGTTTTTAGAACTAAGCAAGACAATTTTATTCTTGAAAGTATATCAGAATATCCAGAAGAATGGTTTACGACATGGAAGGAGCAAGCAAAGGAACTTGTGAGAAAGTTCTATTATGCCATGAAGGCAAATAGACAAGATGTGCTTAAGGAATTAGTATCTTCCGAGGAGCTTATCTATCCAAAATTTTTTGACTTTGGTGGGAGAATTAGATTTAGAAAAGTAATACAAAAAGAATTGGACAAACTCGAGTCTAGAATTGTTTCATATAAAGGATTAAAAGTTTATATTTCCACAGGAGAATTTAATTACAGTAAGTGGTCTTTCTATGTGGATAACATTAATGGTGAAAATAAAATAGTAGAGTGGAAATTCTCCGAAGGTATTTTTAACCCCCATGTTCATGCTCAGGCCACTGACCCTAATATTGAATTCTATACTCTCGATCGCTTCGAGTCTGCACGAGAGCCTGATAGAATCGAGACGCAACCTTCGGTTAATAAACCGGGTAATTTTAAAGTCAGAGTAATCAAAGATAAAGCTGAAATTAGAACAGAGCCGAATATTAATAGTTCAGTTGTAGCTAAGGTGCCAATGAGAGCTATTTTAGAAGCAGAAGGAAAAACAGGTGAGTGGTATCAGGTGAGTTTTAGATACAGAGGACAATTTACTATATCTGGTTATATTCATCAGAGTTTCGTTGAAATTATTGATTAAAAACCCAAATTTAAAATAAATTTATCGGAGGGAAAAAATGTCAACTCTTAAAGAATGTCCAAATTGTCATCGTAAACCAGGAAGCGGTTCCTATTTTACAATATATAAATGTAAGGACTGCGGCAGATATTATTGTTATCAATGTCCTGGGTCTAATTCAGGTAGTAGATGCCCTCATTGTTATTCACAAAAAAGGTCGGAATATACCCGAGTATCTGGCTGAAGACACTACAAAGTCCTGAACACAAGTTATGCAAATTTTTCAGAAAATTCAGCAAGATGGAGAAAAGAGAGAGAATTATTGAGTTTTGAATTTTGTAGGAGGAATAAATGAAAATTTTAGTTAGAACTAACAAAAAATTCTTCAAACAAATTAAATTCTTCTATTTTTTGATTTTTCTGGTTCTGTTAATTTTATTTCAATCAATAATTTTTGCTCTTCCTGCCCCTCGCATTCCTATTATTTTAAAACAACCAAATGGAATTGAATTTAAAGCAATGCGTGGAGGAGATGAATGGTTCAACTGGATAAGTCACGAAAATTACCTCATAATAAAAGGTAATGATGGTTACTGGTATTATTCAAACATAGAGAGAGGGATTCTTGTACCTAACCAAGCTCGAGTAGGAATTGAACTTCCTCCTTTTAGAAGTGCTTCTATTAATGATCTTAGAAAAGTTAAAAAATCTTATGAGAGATTATTTAAAGGAGGCTGTCCATTATACGAGGAGAGAATGAAATGAAAAATAAAAAAGAAAATAAGAAAAAAGCTATTATTTATAAAGATGAGGAAGGATACTGGGGTGAAATATTAGATTTACCAGGATTCCTATGTTATGGAACAAGTAAAGAGGATGTTAAAGACCGGCTAAGAGAGTGGACAAGAAAGAAATATAATCAAGATGTTACCTTTGAAAATCTAGGGAAATCCCTTTATATTAGAGATCCTATATATAATTATATCGAAATTGATGCTCCATTAACTCCAATAATAAATCCACGTTTTTCAAGTGAAGAAGTCCTTTTCCTTCAACGATTGAGATACATTAAACAAAATGGTTTAGCCTATTTAGTTTATCCATCTTTAAATACAACAAGATTTGAACATAGCATTGGAACTATGCAGTTAGCAAAAAAAGTAATAGATTCAATCTTTACCAATTCTGATGATGAAACAATAAAACAATTTGTCGAAGATGCTGTTAAGCAATTAATCGATAAACAAATATTTGATAAAGAAACATTTGACACTCCAAATAAATTTATTATAGTACGAAAGATTCTTAAATTAATATCTTGTTATTTGGCTTTATTTCATGATATTGGACAACTTCCATTTTCTCACACATTAGAATCAGCAATTGAGGAATTTTTAGAAGATCCTAAATACAATTATGAAATTGTGGAGAATAAGACTATTAAAACCAAATATCATGAATTATTTTCTTTAGAAATTATAGCAGGAAAAGGAACAGGTCTGTTTCACAGTAAAAACTATAAAGAAGCAACTCTTTTATGTCTTCTTTCAGAATATAAAGAAAACTTAGAAAATTCCATATTTGCTACATTGAAAAAGATTGTGAGTTCAGAAGTGGATATTGATAGAGGAGATTTTACTCAGAGAGACGGGTATATGAGTGGGTCAAATTTTGGTATTTTTGATATAGATCGAGTAATTCGGTCATTCAAACTCCAGAAAGGGGACAAGAAATACGGAATTTGTATTGACTCGAAAGGTTTACGAGCAGTCGAATCTCTTCTTGTAGAAAGATATAAAGTTTATAAAACTTTAGCATATCATCATAAAGTTATCTTTTTTAATTTAATATTAAAAGACTTGTTTAAGGAAATGTTAGACGAAGACAAAATAATTACAAAGATGTTCGACGAATATGAGGAAAAAGAGAAAAATAATTCTAAAGATATTGAAGGTCCTTTTTTAATTATTAAAAATAAAAATGGAAAATTATTTCGTTTTAAACCTGAGTTTTTTATACATCCCGATGATAATTCACTATATTTTGATGATGCTTATATTCTAAAAGAAATATCTAAAAAATATAAAAATAAATTGTTTGCAGATATTATTCTAAATAGGAGGTCTTATTCTCATTCATTATGGAAAAGAGAGGCTGATTTTAGAGAAATAAGAAAAAAAATACTTCAAAAAATAGCTAATGAAATAAATAAATCTATATTAATTCCTATAGAAGAAAAGGATTTAAATAAGTTTCTCATAAAATTAAGAGAAGGGAAAGATAATAGGCGTCATATGTTTAAGTTATTTAGGGAGTTTTGTGAAACTTTCCAAGAGAAATTAAAGGAAATTAAATATAAAGAATCAGGAAAGATTAAGTCTTTACCAGAAATACAAGTATTAATAACATATTCAGATCCTACTATTTTTGGGAATATAAGCAATATTTTAATTTTGAATGATTCAGAATCTTCTCAATCTATTATAAAATTATCTAAAATGCTTGAAGAAATTAATGAACTACCAAATGAAATTGGATATTACATATTTGTGGTATCGAAAGAAATTCCTGAACTTAAGCAAAAAATTCGTGACGAAAAAATTAATGATGAAAATAATAGGCTTATAGAAAAATTAAATGAGTTAATAATGCCCGCACTTGAATCTGCTCTCCAAGAAGTTATCACGGATTTTATCGAAAAGAAGACCGAGAAATTTGAAGAATTGGTATGGAATAAGAGCAAATAATTTCTTCATAGAAAAAATTTATTTAATTTATAAAAACGATAAAGAAAACATATTACGAAGTTATTCCTTGTCAAATATATGAATCCTTTTATATTTCATGACGATTTTTCAAAAACTTAAATATTACAAGAATTCTAAAAAAGTGCTTCCTTGGTTTAAAAATTATGGGATGCAATCTTTAAATGTTTTCCAGTAACAAGAAAGATTAAGAAATTTTAAGCTTCATTTTATAAATTTCAATCAAGGAAAAAATCAGCATTTTTAAGTCTATTATAGTGAAGAATAGAATACAAAATTTCAGAGTTATAAAAGATTATGTATATTAATTTATAACTAATTAGGTGAAAAAATGAAAAAGAATTTAATTTTTTTGTTCTTTGGTTATTGTTCTTTTAATTTTAGGGATGAACTGTAAAAGCCCTGCTAAGTCAGAGCCTTGTCCAGGAGATGAGGATTTATATGAAATATATTACGAACGAATTGGAATTAGCAAAGAAAAAGCTAAAGAGTATAGTGATCCTCGATATATGACAATATACCTTTTCTTTTTTGGTGGGCAATTTGCTGGGGATTATGAAGTAGAAATGATAAATCTTTTCAAATTCAAGATGAAAGGAGCTATAAAAATTCCCAAAAATGAAAGCAAAAGTGTCGCTCCTCATTGTATTTATGTTAGTGATGCAGCTCACGATGATCCTAATGACCCTTATGGATATCGGTTAGTAGGTTATAAAATCATTTTCCATAATCTTCGAACAGGTAGGGAATATGTTCCAGATACCTTAGCGAGAAATTCGTTTACTGACCTTGAGGGAGCAAAGATGTTGAAGTTTAGAAAAAATTGTCAAGGAGATATCACCAATGATTATTAAATTAACAAGGATTGCTCTTTAGGAGCAATCCTTTATTTTTTTTAAAATTTTTTATAATAGAAATAGCCATTAATTAAATCTATAAATCTATGAAAAAATATCTCTTTCTTATTTTAATTTTTCTAATTTTAATCTTTCCTCTTTTTGTAAAGGCAGACTGTGTTTTAAATAGACTAACATCCAATTGTCCTGGTTTTCCGACATTTAAAGATTATTCTTTTAATTATTCTTCTTCAAATCAACGAGTAAGGGCAGAAGGGTGGATTGAAGTCTCAATGGGTATTCAAAGATGTGAAGTAGGGCTAGATGTTGAATGTTGCGCCAGTCCTTTATCTAATCTTAAATATAGGATAGATAGCGAAACCTGGAAGAGTTTTTCTTATGGAAGCGATTGGTAGATAGTCAGTCAAGGGCGAGATGGTGCTTGTGGCGAAGCACAGTGCTCAGGTCAACCGTATGTTTATAGATACGATAAATATATTGATGTCAGTTCTCTTTCTGAGGGTTGGCATAGTATTACTCTTCGAGCAGGTATAAGATGTAAAAGGGGATGGGATTATGATGAGATTTCATATAACTTTAGAGTTGAGAAAAATGATGCTCCCTCAATTCAACTTCAGGAACCGCTCATAATGTCTAGATAAATTATACTCCTCATTTCAGAGCCAAGATCTGGGATAATGATTTTCCTAATGACAGTGCTCGGGCTTATTATTCTTTGCCTGATGGATCAGGTCAAGGAGTTCTTTTAAATTTAGAAGATGTATACTCCCTTAAAAATCTTTAAAATCAGAAAAAAATTAATCAAAATTTTTTAAAGTGGGAAAAAATTTATTGTTTCAAAGTCTATTATTATGGAAATGATTTTAAAATTCTATCTGATAGATTCAAAGAAAAAGAGAAAAATTTTTTGCTCTTTGATAATTCTGAGTTTTTTGATTTCGGGAGTAAATTGCAAGAATTCACCAACCAGTCCTGATATTGAAGAAATAGAGTATTATGATTACGAACTGATCTATCAAAGACCGGAAATTGTGAATTATGATTTTGCTTGGGAACCTGATTTTGCTACGCTTGAGGTTAAAGGATTATACACTTGGACTATTGCTTTAAAACAAGTAAATAAATATAAATTTATAGGTGAAATCAAAAATCTTCCTATTCATATTAAGGGAGATTATAAACTTAATAGTATTTACATAGTTGATCCGAAAAGATGGGAAGAAGTTTATACCGAACCTTCGGGAAAGACTTGGGGAAAACCTCACAGCGTTGGAGATGTTATCATCTTGAGAAATAAACAAACAGGGTTTGTGAAAAAACTTGAACACATAGTACCTAATCCTGATTTTCCTTCGCAGTATGAACCAAAGATGGCAGTTTTCCGGACCATTAAAGGAGGGATAATAAAGGATTATTAGAATTTAAAAGAAAAAATATTTTAAAAGAGCAACCCTTAGATTAGGGTTGCTTTCTTTTATCCACATATTAATTGTCTTGATTTAAAATTTTAGATTATAATAAAAATGTTAGGAGATTTAAATTAAAATGGTCAGTTTATAAAGTTATGGAGAAGAGATGGGTTTTGGGATTAAAATTTATCTTCCTCCTACTTTTTATTGGGGTGAGTTTTCTTTATTCAATTAAAGTTTCTTACGGAGCAAGTGTCTTCATTGATTCTTGTCCTTCTACTATAAATACTACTTATATTCAATTATTCAATTGACTGGTGATCTTAGAGGAGATTATACAGAAAGGCCCTGTCCCACGGGGTCGCCGTGTGTTAGTTGGTATGATCAGTATCCAGTAAGCTGGGTCGAGTGGAGACTATATAGGGGAGGGAGTCAGATAGATAGCGGGACTCTTAGGTGGGGAGAAACCAGGGCGGCATGGGATGGTAATTGTACTACAGATTGCGAGGGACGTGAATGGTTAGGTTATTTTGATACAGAAAGGAGAATAAATAATCTGGAAGACAACCGGCGTTATACAGTAAAGATTTGCGCTCAGGCTTATTCAGGTTATAAAGAGGCTTGTGATTCTTGTACCTTTAATGTCAGAATTAACGATGCTCCTTCCATTGAACTCCAAGAACCCTATCATAATGTCTGGATAAATTATACTCCTCATTTCAGAGCCAAGATCTGGGATAATGATTTTCTCAATGATAGCGCTCGAGCTTATTATTCTCTACCTAATGGCTCGGGCATTGGTGGTTCTAATGCCAGTGGTTGGGGAACTTGGGTTTCTACTAATAATGACATTTCTGAGTATCGGCCTTTTTGGTTATCTGATGGTCAGTGGTGGTGGCGAGCCTATGCTCAGGATGAGGCTGGCGCCTGGAGTGGCTGGACAGAATATTGGTTAGTTAAAAAAGATGAGGTCGAGCCGACAGCTACTTTAGATCAGGAAAATGGTTACTCAAGCAATACTTCCATTTGGGGTTAGATTAACTGAGTCTGATGATCGCTCCGGAGTAGCGACTGGTAATGTTGATGTTCAGATCAATGACGGCACTTGGCAGGATTATGCCACCACTATTAATGATTTTACCTATACGGGTTCTCATTGTAATCAATATGAGTTTCGCTATCAAATTAAAGACTCAGCCGGCAATTGGTCAAGTTTTGACTACGATAGTTCAGTGACGGTTGATGTTATTGCTTTCTCGGTTCAAATTTCCTGTCCTACTGGCACCATCAATTATATTTTCAATCCGATCTGAATCTATTTAAAAATTCTCCTGCGTTTAGAATTTCTATTTCTTTATATTTTTTTAAACTTAAAAGATGTTTATCTCCGGAAATTATGTAGTTTGCTTTTCCCTCAATAGCACATTCTAGAACTCTATTATCTGGTTCATCATTTTTTATTTCAGAAATCTTTAGAATCGGAGATACAAAAGTAGTGATATTCCTTATTCCTGTTAAAATGAGAAAAATCTCAAAAGTAGTTCTTTTAAACTTTAGTCTCAATACTCTTTCAATTTCATTAATGATTTTTTCAGAAATTAAAATTTCAACCTTCCCCATCCTGGCTAAATTCAGGATTTCTCTGGGTTTCCCTTTAAATAAAATACCTGAAATATAAACATTTGTATCTAAAACTATTTTTGTCATTTGAGATTCTATCTCTTCTCTTTCCTAAATTCCTGAATCATTCTTTCTACATCCTCTTCTTTAATTTTCAATTCCTTTACTGTCTCTTCTCCAATTTTGTAAATTTTTTGCCAAAGTTTCTCAGATTTTATATATTGTTCTAAAGCCTCCCTTAAGATTTCACTTCTTGAAACTTTCCTTTCTTTTGCCAATCTGTCTACTTCTTTAACCATTTCAGGCAGTAAAGAAAAATTTATTATTCGAGTTTGCCTTGGCATTATTCTCCTCCTGAGTAATAAATTTCTATTACTAGAATATCAGATGTAATTAAGCATGTCAATAAAATTAGAAATTTTATGAAAAATTTTTCCAAAGTGGGAATAAATTCGGTTTTTCCGGGTCTATTATTATGGAAGAAGTAGGATGAAATTTAATACTGAAACACGATAAGTTAATATACACATTTTAACAGGGGAGAATGAGAAGGTATATTCTTTAAACTTTGACCCAAATAGATGAAGAAATAGTAAAGGAACAGGATATATTAAATTAATTAAAAGCAGGGAAAATCCGGTGTTTTTGGTCTTGTTTAAGGAAAAAAGAATATAATAAGCTTTATTTGAAGTGAATTAAAAATGCCTATTATTTATAAATTCGAGGGGAAAAGATGAGAAAAGTATTTTCTGAAAAAACATATTTTAAAAAATTTAATAGATTATTGACTGCTTTAATAGTGGGGGTGATTATTTTCATTTGTAGTGCGCCTCTTGGAATTGAAAAGCAATTTAATGAATCAGGAAAATCAGAATTTGATATTGACTTTATTATTTCTGATGAGGTCTTCACAAATATTAATTCAATGACAATTGAACAAATTCAGGCATTTCTGGAAGCAAAAAATAGCCCACTCGCGGATAAAGAGTTATATCAAAAGTACTATTTGACTTATCCCACGGATATGAGGATTTACAATTTAGTTTTTCCAAATGGAAAATTAGCTCGAGAATCTTCTCCTGCAGAAATCATTTATTATTCAAGTCGTATCCAAATTACCCCAGAACAAAAGCCTAATCACGTAAATCCTCAGGTTTTACTCGTCCTTTTAGAACTTAACCAAGGTCTAATTGAAAACTCAGCCAAGTTAGATCAATATACTCTTGACAATGCTTTAAAATTTAACTCAATCGAAGGTAAACTCTATAGCTTAAGCGATCAAGGATTTTTGAATCAAGTAATAGGATTAGTATCTAAGTTAACTTATGATTTTGAATATTTTAAAAATGCTTCTAAAGAAAATAAACCAACAACAATTATAGATGGAATAATCCATTATCCTAACAATGCTGGAACATATGCTTTGCAGAAATATTTAAAACTTTCTAAAAAGTTATTAGATTTTTGCAATTTAAATATTTCATCTACTTCAAGCTATCCAACTGCACCAAGTTTTAGATTTCCCGTTGAAAACTATAAAACGTCAATATGTTTTAACTGGGGAGGTTGGAAAGATACTAGTCGTCATGTAGGAGAAGATGTCCGATGCAACTCGATAGGGGAAGTGGTACGGGCAGTTGGTAATGGGATTGTCAAGTTTGCAAGCCCTTGGAAAAGCGTATGTGATGGTAATTGGGGAGATGTTATAGTCATTGAACATACTTTATCTAATGGAAGTAAAATCTGTTCAATTTATGGTCATATAAATATTAACGTTGCAAAAGGGGATCAAGTTAAAAAGGGGCAAATAATTGGTTCTATTAAAGATTATACCTGTACATCCGGTTGGACCGATCATTTACACTTCGGAATCTACAATGGGCAATACGGCAATTATACTGGATATCCCGATTGGTTATGTGGATATCTTCCTTCAAACAATTTCCCTGGAAATTATCTCGAACCATCAAATTTTATTGACACTCATCAGTGCTTCTACGAAACTTCTGATTCCTCAGTTAGATGGCATCCAGATGGAACCTTAATAAGAGCTTCAGGACAATTTGAGGTATATTTGATACATGATGGAAAGAAGAAACATATTACCAATGGAGACTTTCTTAATAAATATTATTACGGTTTCGATTGGAACAATGTAATAGAGGTTGCACCGGAAGAACTCGAATGTTTTCCAACTGGGGAAGATATTGTTTATCCCCCCAGGTTAGTGACAGTAACTAAACCAGATGGTTCA
Source organism: Candidatus Aminicenantes bacterium JdFR-78 (assembly GCA_002010665.1). Classification (GTDB taxonomy): domain Bacteria; phylum Acidobacteriota; class Aminicenantia; order JdFR-78; family JdFR-78; genus JdFR-78. Next base: position 49,558 of record MTON01000022.1, on the reverse strand, counting down.
AAGCCTGTGTATCTTATTTTTAATGAAACCTATAAACGGCATTTTACTTCGCCTGAGGTATTCAGAGGTCTTGGATACGATTGGAATGATATAATTAATATACCAGAAAGCGAGCTAAATAATTATCCAGATGACCCAGTATGCCCTGAGCTTTATTCGCCTTATCCTGATGGTACTCTAATTAGAAAATATGGTGACACTAATGTCTATGTAATAACAAACAGCAAAAAAAGATGGATTACAACCGATATTGTATTTAATATGTTGGGCTATAATTGGAATTGTATTGTTGATGATACAGATTTAGCAGTAAATAATATTCCAGAAATTACACCTCCAATTGATTACAATATGATAATTCAATGCGGAGGAATAAATCCTGATCTAAAAGCTTCTACTAATCCTTCAGGACCTTGGTCAACCAATGTTTCAGGGGAGCAAGGTACTACTTTTTACTTTCAAGGTACTGGATTTACACCAAATAGCACAGCAACTCAGCATATTAAATACCCTGACGGGACTGATCACACGAGCCCTATAGCTGTAGACAGCAGTGGAAACCTTAGTTGGAGTTATACCAGCCACTGTGACACCCCAACAGGGACTTATACCATTTGGGTAGTAGATGTCAGTGGGCAAAGTAGTAATAATGTATATGAAACTATAGAGATAAATCCAGCCTGTCTCCACACAGTTTCAACTCCTAACACACCAAGTGGACCATCGAGCGGTGAGACAAATGTCTCCTATACTTACACAACTGGAGGTTCCTCCTGCTCCCAGGGTCACAATGTAGAGTATCGATTTGACTGGGGAGATGGGACTTATTCCAGTTGGTCAACTTCAACAAGTGCTTCTCATTCGTGGTTCACTGCTGGAACATATACAGTAAAAGCTCAGGCAAGGTGTTCAGTTGACACGAGTATTGTCTCTGATTGGTCTTCTGGATTGACTGTTACGATAAATCTACCTCCAGAGATATGGCGTTCACCTTCATCAATGACATTTGAAGCCACAGAGGGAGGGTCAAATCCTTCTTCGCAGACACTTCAGGTAAAAAATTCAGGTGGTGGGACTCTAAGTTATTCCATATCTGACAATGCTACCTGGTTGAGTGTTTCACCTACAAGTGGTACTTCTACTGGAAATACAAACAATCACACTGTTTCAGTGAATATCTCTGGTCTATCAGCTGGCACATATAATGCCACAATCACAATTACTGCTTCGGGAGCAACGAATAGTCCTCAGACAGTCCAAGTAAATTTAACAGTGTATCCTCCTCCAACGCCGGGAATTTTATCTGTCACTCCTGCAGATGGATTGAGCTCATCGGGTCTGGAAGGAGGACCGTTTAGTCCATCGAGTAAAACTTACACACTTCAGAACACAGGAGGAACTTCCATTAATTGGACAGCTTCAAAGACACAAAACTGGGTAAGTCTTTCATCAACTGGAGGTTCGCTTTCACCAGGAGCAAGCACTACAGTAACTGTTTCCATTAATAGCAATGCTAACAATCTCCCTGCTGGCGATTACAGTGATACTGTGACTTTTACTAATACTACTAATGGAAGTGGTAATACTACAAGAGAGGTGACTTTAAAAATTAAACCACAACCCCCTCCATCAGAACCTGATATAAATCTTCCATCCATTTCACTCTCATTTGGTAAAAAGAAAATAGGTAAAAGCTATGATTTAGAATTCATAATAGAAAATAAAGGCACAAGTGAACTTATTATTAATTCAATTACAAAAATTTCAGGAGATGATGTATTCTTAATTGTTGCTTTCCCTTCTTCAATATTACCAGGAGATTCTAATACAGCAATAATAAGTTTTCTCCCTTCTGAAAGAAAAATATATAATGCACTTTTTAAAATAAATTCAAATGATCCAGATGAAGCAGAAGTTGAGTTTCAAGTTTCAGGAGAAGGAATTATTGGTCCTATAATTGAAATATCCAAACAAAAAATTTATTTTGGAGCAGTAAGAAATGGAGTTTATACTTCCTCTCAAACTCTATTAATTTCAAATACTGGAGATGAAACTTTGAATTGGCAGGCTAAAAAAACACAAGATTGGATAAAAATAACACCTCAATCTGGAAAAGATAATTCATTAATTACAATTTCTATAAATCCTTCAGGACTTAATGTTGGAACTCATGCGGGAGAAATAATTATTGAAGATTTAAATAATCCAAATCTCAGCGAGAAAGTAGAAGTAATTTTAAAAGTATATGAATCAGGGCAAGAAAAGGGGCCATTTGGCTATTTTGACACACCGATAGATAGTTCAGTAGTATCAGGTAACATACCAGTGTCAGGATGGGCATTAGATGATATAGAGGTTACGAGAGTAGAGATAAAGAGGGAGCCAGTGGCAGGAGATCCACCTGAGGCGATAGGTTCGGATGGATTAATTTACATAGGGGATGGAGTATTTGTAAAAGGTGCGAGGCCGGATATAGAGAATGCATATTCAACATATCCGAAATCTGACAGAGCGGGATGGGGTTATATGCTATTGACAAACATGTTACCGAATCAAGGAAATGGCACATTTAGGATATATGCATTTGCGTATGATGAGAGAGGACATAGAGTTGAGTTAGGAAGAAAAACAATTCATTGCGATAATAAGAATAGAGTAAAACCTTTTGGAACAATTGATATACCTGTACAAGGAGGTATTGCATCTGGCACTCAATATACAAATTTTGGGTGGGCATTGACGCCACCACCTAAGGAGATACCACGAGATGGTTCAACGATATGGGTATTTATAGATGGAGTTTCAGTAGGGCATCCTGTATACAATCAATACAGAAAGGACATAGCTGAACTTTTTCCGCAATATTTAAATAGTGATGGCGCAGTAGGGTATTTTTATATAGACACGACTAAGTATGAGAATGGGGTTCATAATATAGCATGGAGTGTAACAGACAATCAAGGGGAAATAGATGGAATAGGGTCGAGGTATTTTGAGATTCAAAATGTAGGGGGAGGAACAAGTGGAGTAAAGATTAAAGGAGTAAGAGGTAAAGTATTAAAATATATGGAGAATGAGAAGTTGAAAATAGAAGTTTTAGGTATTAAGAAGGGTTTGAGGGGTGCCTTTTGGAGAGAAAGGGGTTTAGAGACAGTAAGAATGAAAGGTGACACAATTGAGATTGAAATAAAGGAGTTAGAAAGGATTGAGATTCATTTTAAAGGCAATGGTAAAGAATTTATTGGATGGGGAAGAACAAAAAATGAGAGATTACCAATTGGTTCAACACTTGATAGAAGAAAGGGTGTATTTTACTGGATGCCTGGACCTGGATTTTTAAGAAAACATATTTTACATTTTACAGTAACTGACGGAATTTGTATAAGTAAGCCAATTAAAGTTATTGTGAATATTGTTCCAAAGAAAAAGTAAGTGTCCAAATAATTATATTAAAATTAGAAAAACTACTTTATAATCATATTCAAAGACAAATATCGTTGACTTTCAAATTTTTCATTTAATTAATGAGCTCCGAATGAAAAAATAAATTGGAGGAGAATTTAAAAGAGTAAAATTAAAGCTTAAAAATAGCGAATTACTGAAGATAAAAAACTCTAAAAACAACAAATCAAAGGTTTATACTCTTTTAAATTACTTTAATTCTTAATTCTTTTTGGGGGTTTCCTTTTTCAGAGAACCAGAAGACGAGTTCTTTTTTTAAATCAAATTTTAGAATCCACTCGCCTCTTTCAGGCGAAGGTATAGATGAATGAAATTTTATTGTATCACCAGGTTTGACCTTAGAAGGCAGGAGCAATGTATAAAAATCTCTGTTAATCAGCTCACCATTTAAATTAAATAATTTAACTCCTAAGGAAATTCTATGCGACGAGCCAGTGTTTATCCATTCAAAATTCCCTTTATTTCTTAATATTATTTCAAGGTTAATCTTTTCTCCTCGTTTAAAAAAATATTTTTTCGGAATTATTTCAATATCTGCCTTGTAAATGAAATCTGGAATAGGATAATAGATCTCTTCTCCTCTGACTGCTATATTACCCTCCTTTAGAAGAACCACATTTATGGAGGTAAAAATTGAATTAAAAAATCTCAATATTACATGAGGTCTTTTATAAATTTCTTCTGGAAGTTTAATCCAATTCCGAAGATATTCTTCTTCGATTCTTAAATCAAAATTGTCTTGAATCGTAAATCCTGCTTCCCGGGTTATTTTTAAAAGTTCCTCTAATTTAAATAATTTTACTCCTGGTGAAGCTGTTGCAAGCATATTCAGTTTGAGCTCGGTGGTTATAACTGCTACCCCACCCGGCTTTAATACTCTATACATTTCTTTCACTGCTCTTAAAATTTTTCTTTTGTTTCCAAAATGCTCAATAGAAGAAGCAGAAAATATAAAATCAAAAAAATTGTCAGGGAATTCCAGATTAAGAGCATCCATTCTCATAAGACATAATTTATCCTCTCGATAAGGAAAAGGAGCATATTTCCCAACAGATGTGGGAATGTCTGGTTCGTCCTCTCTTCCAAAAAATATACCCTCGTATAAATCAATTCCATAAACTTTTTTAACTTTATAGGTTAAATAATACAAAATAGGCTCTCTTCCTGCTCCGATAGCCAGACAGATAGATTGTGGAGTGAGAGATTTCAGTTTTTTAAGACAATATATTATCTGAACATATTCCCATATTTTCCTGTGAAAATCATTCTTATCAATTTTACATTTTATTTCTTTCAAAACATTTTGCCATTCTTCGTTTTCTAAATCAGCAACCTGACAAATTTTATTCAATGGAACAAACCTTTTTCTCTCCTCAATTATTTCCTGTGACGAGACAACAGGAAAAGAAATTCTATCGAATGGTTTTAGAAAAAAAGAGTAGAGTTTATTTGAGAAGAAAATATGAAGTAATTGTTCTTTTAATCCCTTGAATAAACTCGTTTTTTATTTCCTTTTATATTTTAAATTAAATTTTTAAATATAAGAAATATTTTTCTCTTTAAGTAATTGATTCAATTTTAGAATCTCTGTTTCGATCAGGGTATTAAATCTCTCAATCAATTCTTTTGATTTTTTAGAGATTCTATCAATTTCTTGTTTTTGAGGTGGAGTTGGAGGAGCTATATAACTACTTATTGAATAATAAAGCATCATTATCCTTCCTCTTACAGAACGTCTCCTTGACCTGTAGTCCTTTCCTCCTATAAGGGAATTTTTAATTTCAGAGATTTTTTCCTTGAAATCATTTACTTTATTTATTAACTCATCTGTTCCTTCAATTTCTTTTAATTTTTTCTCAATATCATTTAACCGAGTTTCAATCTTTTCAATTTTCTGACTTGTTTTAGAGATTTTCTCGAATATTCCCATAAGTTTTAATAAATCGTCATGCCATGTTTTATATTCTTCAAAGCTTATCTCATACATAGAATCAAGTTCTATTTTTACTGTTTTATTCATTTCTTTTTCACCTACAACAAGCTTAACCTGATATGTATCCGGCAGGACAAAAGGTGCTCGAGGCACTCCAAAGAAACCCCTCCTTTCCCTTCTTTCTACCTTTGGGGATTCATACCTTAAATCCCAGTTTATTCTGTTAATTCCTTGTTTGGATGGTCCACTTAATTCCCGAATCTTCTTCCCTTTTGAGTCAAAAATAATAATCTTTACCTTCTCTTTTAGCTTTTCTTTTAGGTAGTAATTGATAATTGCTCCAAAAGGAGGATTTGGTGCTGTGAAGAATTTATGCCCTAAATTTCCTTTATGACTTATATAACTGAAAATTGTGGTTGGACGGATATCAAAAAGATAAAAATCAGAATCAAGTACCGCTTGCGTCAATTGCTCGAGTGGAGTTATATCATCTAAAATCCATACGCTTCGTCCATGAGTTCCAAAAATCAGGTCATTTTCCCTGGGATGTATTGCTATATCATCCACCGGAACCGTAGGAAGGTTTTTAAATTTGACCCATTTTTTCCCTCTATCAATTGTAAAATATGCTCCGAACTCTGTTCCTATAAAAAGAAGATTAGGATTTCTGTGATGCTCTCTTATCACATTTATAGTAACACCATCTGGAAGATTACTTCTCAGAGATTTCCAGGTCTTTCCATAATCTTCTGTTACAAAAACATAGGGTGTGAAGTCATCTCGAGTATGACCGTCAAAAGTAACATATGCTCTTCCTTCTCTAAAACGAGATGCTATTACACGTGTTACAGGAGTGTATTCCGGGACACCTTTTATTCTATTTACTACATTTTCCCAGGTTTTACCTCCATCAAGGGATACCTGCAAATTACCATCATCTGTTCCAACCCATATTAAACCTTTTCTTATTGGTGATTCAGAAATTGTTGTGATATTTCCATAGGATGAAATACCATCATTTTTTGAAAGAATATTTTCATCAGAAAGGGGCACCCCCATTATTTTTAGTTTATCTCTATCTATCTGTTTGGTTAAGTCAATTGTCTCTTCCCATGTCTCTCCTCTATCATGAGAAATGAATAACTTATTTCCGCCATAATAAATTGTCTTGGAATCATGAGGAGAAATAAGCAAAGGAGAATTCCAATTAAAGCGATATTCTTCTCCTTCTTTTTTGGGAATAGGTCTTATTGCCCTTCGCTGTCCAGTCTTTAAATTAAATCTCATAAGATTTCCATTTTGTGATTCAATATAAACAATATTGTGATCAATAGGGTCAACCTGAGCATAAAAACCATCACCTCCACCAACTTTATACCAGTCTTCATTGGTTATTCCAACTGCATACTTTGTTGAACTTGGGCCAGCCCATGTGCCATTATCCTGTAATCCTCCGTATACATAATAGGGTTTCCTCATGTCATATCCAACCTCATAAAATTGTCCTAATGGTATGTTATTTATGAAATCCCATGTCTTCCCTCCATCATATGAGATATGAATTCCTCCATCTGAGCCAAGAATCATATGGTTTGAATTTTTAGGATTAATCCAGAGGGCATGATGATCTCCATGAATTCTGGTCACCCAATCTGTGCGAAAGGTTTTTCCTCCATCCTCTGAATAATACATTCTGGCTCCAAGAACCCATATTCTCAAATCATTATTCGGATCAATTCTTATTTGACTATAATACATTGGTCTTGGATTAGTACTGCTCATTTTTTTCCAGGTCAAACCTCTATCTTCGGAACGAAAAACTCCTCCATCCTTATTTTCTATAATTGCATAAACAATATCTGGATTTTTCCTGTAAATCGCTATACCAATTCTTCCGGTATCTCCTTTTGGTAAACCATTAGTTAATTTAATCCATGTTTTTCCGCCGTCAGTGGTTTTATATAGTCCACTGTAAGGTCCTCCTCCATTAAATCCAAAAGGAGTCCTGCGTCTCTGATACATTGCAGCATAAAGAGTATCAGGGCTTTCAGGATCAATTGCAACATCAATACAACCTGTATCTTCATTTATGTAAAGGACTTTTTCCCAGGTTTTACCTCCATCTGTTGTCTTGAATAGTCCTCTTTCCTTGTTAGGCCCCCACAAATGCCCAGCTCCTGCTACATACACAATATTTGGATTCTTTGGATGAATGACTATTCTGCCTATATGATGAGTCTCAGTAAGACCCATATGTTTCCATGTTTTTCCACCGTCTGTTGACTTATACACTCCATTACCCCAAGATGAACTCTGGCGATTATTAGCTTCGCCTGTTCCAACCCATACAATATTTGGATCAGATGGAGCCACTGCAATTGCTCCAATAGAACTTACAGGTTGTTCGTCAAAAACAGGTTCCCACGTAATACCATTATTTATGGTCTTCCAGACACCACCTGAAGCTGTAGCTACATAAAATATATATGGTTTATCTTCAATCACAGCAAAATCATCTATTCGGCCACCCATGTTAGCTGGACCAATATTTCTCCATTTCAAACCTTCAATTATTAATTCAGTAAGTGAACTCTTAGAGATTGTTTTTTCTGGGTATGCAGAGTTAAATCCAATAACCCAGATAAACAAAAATAAAAAAAGCACTCTGAGAAACTTTTTTGAATTCATCTAACCCTCCTTCGTTTAATATATAAAATAGAGAAAATATGTCAAGAAATTAAATTTTAAGGTGTGAAATTTCTCTTGACAGACTTAAATTTATGGGATATTTTGTAAAGGAAATTGGGATGTCTTCATTAATGAATATATTTATTCTGATTTCTCTCTTGCTCCTCTTCTTAAATCTTATAAATAATTTAAGAATAATTCCAAAGCCAGAACCTCTAAAAAAGGACAAAAATAATTTGCCTTTAATTTCGGTTCTGATTCCAGCAAGAAATGAGGAAAGAAATATTAGAAGATGTCTCTCTTCACTTTTAAAACAGGATTATCCAAATCTTGAAATAATTGTATTGGATGACAATTCTTGGGACAGAACAGCTCAAATTGTATTGGAATTCTGTAATAAATACTCGAATTTAAGACTAATTAAAGGTAAAGAATTACCAGAAAACTGGACAGGGAAAAACTGGGCTTGTCATCAATTGGCTCAGGAAGCAAAGGGAGAATGGTTTGTTTTTACTGATGCAGATACAAGACATTCCTCAAATTCAATTTCATCCGCTTATGCAATTGCTGTAAAAAATAGATCGCCCTTCTTGTCTTATTTACCCGGATTAATTAATAAAAAAATCTCAGAAGCTCTCCTCATGCCAATAATTCATTTTGCTTTTTTAGTACTGTATCCATTGCGATTATTAACAAAATCAAAAGATCCTCGTCTTGCAGTTGCTATTGGTCCCTTCATTCTGATTAAAAGAGATTTTTATTATAAAATAGGAGGTCACGAGAGTGTAAAAAAAGAGATTTTGGATGATTTAGCTATTGCAAAAAGGGCAAAAGCTTTTGGTGGGAAGACAATATTAGCTGATGGAAGTGATGTTATGCAGGTAAGATTTTATCATGGATTTCGTGAAATATGGAAGGGATTTTCCAAAAATGCGTATGGGGCATTTATAGATTGCCCTCAGATAATTATACCTTTCTTAATCTTAATTTATTTTCTTTTTGTTTATCCTTATTTTTCATTTATTAGAGGTTTAAGAGGAGGAGAATTCATATCAATTTCAGCAATTCAAGTAATAATAATTTCATTAATTAGAGTAATTCTCTCTATTAGATGTAAAACTAATATGTTACTTGGACTATTTCATCCAATTGCAGTAATAATCTGGATTTTAATTGTTTTAAATTCTTTGAGAATGTGGGTTATTAAAAAAGGAATTGAGTGGAAAGAGAGATATATACCAATAGATTAACATTTAAAATGAGTTCTTCCCATATTCTTATTTCCTGAAAGGAGGTTAAAATGAAGTCATATATTAGAAAACTTTTCATACTTTTATTGATTTTGTTTTTAATTCCCTCCTTTTATTTATTATCAAAAGAAAAAATTGATCCTCAGTTATGGCAAAAGGCATTAAAAATCCATAAGGAGGCAATTGTAATTGACACTCATTGTGATACTCCAATGCTTATGATGGAGAGGGGCCTTGATATTGGACATAAATCTGAGGAAAGTGATGTGGATTTAATTAAAATGGAAGAAGGAGGACTTGATGCACCTTTCTTTGTAATTTTTGTTCCAAATCAATTAGATAATAAACATCCTGCAAAAAAAGCATTGGAAATAATAGATGAAATATATCAGCAAGTAGAAAAATATCCGGATTTAGCTGAAATTGCTTATTCTCCAGAAGATATAGTAAGAATTCATAAAGAAGGGAAAAAGGCAATTTTAATGGGGATGGAAAACGGCTCTCCAATTGAAGGAAGTTTGAGACTTCTTCGGAACTTCTATCGTCTTGGCGTGAGATATATCACTCTGACACACAGTGATAACAATGATATTTGTGATTCTTCTATGGCAAAAGAGCCAAAATGGAATGGACTAAGTGACTTTGGAAAGGAAGTTGTGCTAGAAATGAACCGTCTTGGTATGATGGTTGATATTTCCCATATTTCGGATAAGGCTTTCTGGGACGTTCTTGAAATATCAAAAGCTCCTGTTATAGCTTCTCACTCTTCTGTCCGTTCTCTATGCAATGTTCCTAGGAATTTATCAGATGATATGATAAAAGCTCTGGCTAAAAAGGGAGGAGTAATTCAGATTAATTTCTTTTCAAATTTCATTGATGAAAAATATAATAAAAAATCTCGGGAAATTCGGGAGAGGTTAAAGCCTGAGATGGAAAAGCTCAAAGAGAAATATAAGGATGACCAGCCCGCCTACTGGAATGCTGCTATAAAATTATGGAAGAAATATGCTCCCCCTCCTCCCGACATTGAAACTTTAATTAACCATATTGATTATGTCGTTAAATTAGTTGGCGTGGATTATGTTGGACTTGGTTCTGATTTTGATGGAGCGAGCAGTTTCCCAAAGGGACTCGAAGATGTATCAGGACTTCCTTTAATAACTTATCATCTTCTTAAAAGGGGATACAGGGAAGAAGATATCAAAAAAATACTGGGAGGAAACTTACTCAGGGTTTTTCGAGAAGTTGTGAATACAGCAAAAAGACTCAGAAAGGCTGGCTAATTCTCTGCACATTCATTGGAGATTCCCTTTAAAATTTCAATTCCGTGCTTTAATGCCGGCAAGATGATTTCAAGATTTTCCTTTGCTCCCTTTGGACTTCCAGGTAAATTCACAATGAGAGTTCTTTTTCTAATGCCAGCCACTCCTCTTGAAAGCATTGCATGAGGGGTCACTTCCATGCTTTTAAATCTCATGGCTTCTGGTAATCCAGGTACTTCTTTTTCAATCACAGCTTTTGTAGCTTCCGGAGTGACATCTCTCAGAGAAAAACCAGTTCCTCCAGTTGTTAAGATAATGTCTGCTTCTCCTTTATCCGCTATTTCTTTTAACTCTTTCTCAATTAATTCTTTTTCATCTGGAATAATTTTCATTATTTTAACTTCACCATGTTTATTTACTATTAAGTCCCTGAGCAAAGGTCCACTTTTATCCTTTCTCTCTCCTTTATAACTTCTATCAGAAATTGTTAGAATCGCAAATCTTATCCCTTCAAGCATTTTTCTCCTCTGTGATTTTAATTATATCTCCCATTTTTATTTCTCCCCCCTTAAGAACTTTTGCAAATNCCCCTTCTTTTGGCATAATGCATTCTCCGGTTTGGCGATATATTGCACATTTTGTATGACATACCTTTCCAATTTGAGTTATTTCAATCAAAACATTTTTTCCAATTCTTAAAATTGTTCCAACATTTAAAGAGGTTAAATCTATGTTTTGAGTGGTTATATTTTCACCGAAATCTCCTGGTTTGACTTTCAATCCTTTACTACGCATTTTTTCAATGCTTTCAATTGCTAAAAGACTTAATTGTCTATGCCAATTTCCTGCGTGGGCATCTCCCTCAAATCCAAAATTAGCTAGAACTTTGACTTTTTCAACTGGCTTTTTCCTAACGCTTCTTTTACGGCTAACATTAATTGATATTATTTTTCCTTCTTTACCATTTAAATTCTCCACTTTTTCCTCCTTTTTTAAAAAGAAGGTGCACGTCATCAATGATCATTCTTTTATCAATTGCTTTACACATATCATATATGGTTAGAGCTGCACCAATTACAGCACTCAAGGCTTCCATTTCAACTCCAGTTCTTTCATTTGCCTTAACTCTTGATTTAATTTTAATGCATTTATTATCAGGGTCGGGGGTAATCTCCAATTCAATGGAAGTTATTCTCAGGGGATGACAAAGGGGTATCAGTTCATATGCTTTCTTAGCGGTTGTTATTCCAGCAAGTTGAGCAGTACTTAAAACATCACCCTTTGGTATTTTATTTTCAATAATGGATTTAATTGTTTGCTCTGACATCTTTACCACTCCAGTAGCTTCTGCAATTCTTTCAGTTTCCTCTTTGTTACTTATATCAACCATTTTAAATTCTATATTTTTCATCCTCCCACCTCTCTCATATTTATTGTTCTATTTTCTCTTCCCCCTTTTTGTCTATTTACTGGCTTTTTCATAAGAGAGTTAATAATGATTTTTTTTATTTTTTCATCTGGGAAACCTTGTCTTAAAGGGGTTTTTAAATCAATATGCCATTCGCTGAAAAGGCAGGGTCTTAATTTTCCATCAGATGAAATACGCAAACGATTACAAGTTAAACAGAAGTGATCTGAATAGGGGAAAATAAATCCGATGCTTTTTTTGATTCCAGATAATTTATAATATTTAGCTGGGCCTCCTCCCTGAGGAGGGTTAACTTCAATAATTTCACCATATTCTATTAATTTTAATCTCAGATTTTCGCCTGAAAGAAAGAATTTTTTGTTTTTATGATTTGTATTCATTAATTCAATAAATCTTATATAAACAGGATATTTCATAGCTAATTTTATAAAAGGAGATATATTTTCATTTATTCCCTTTAAAAGAACAACATTAATTTTAATAGGGTCAAAACCTCTGTTAATTGCCTTTTCCAGTGAATTGAGAACTTTTTTCAGGTCACCACCCTGAGTGATTTCCCGGTATTTTTCTTCATCAAGAGTGTCAAGACTTATATTAATTCTTCTCAAACCAGCATTCCAGAGTTCATTTACAAATTCTCCGAGTAAAATGCCATTTGTAGTTAAAGAAAAATCTTCAATACCTTTAATTGAAAGGGCTTTTGTTATAAAATCAGGAAGATTTTTTCTAAGAAGTGGTTCACCGCCTGTTATTCTAAATTTTTTTATTCCCAGATTCACAGCTATTTTCATCAAACGTAGGATTTCTTCATAGGTCAAAATTTCTGAAGGAGGGAAAGAGGGAGGATTTTTTGAAGGAGTGCAATAAATACAATTTAAATTACATCTATCTGTAACGGATATTCTCATATAATTAATTTTTCTTTTATATTTATCTTCCATTACCATTCCACAATATGAACTTTGACTTTTGTCCCTGCTTTGATATATTCCACATCTTCTGGAATTAAGGCTATTCCATTCGCATTAGCAAGAGTTTTTAAAAAGCCTGAGCCTTGAGGTCCGGATTCAGAAATATAGTATTCGCCATTCTCAAAGAAAATCTTTACTCTTATGAAGTTTAACCTTCCTTTTTTCTTTTTTAAATCATGCGTAAATTTTGCCTCTATTTCCTGAGGCAAATAATTTTTTCTTCCTGAAAGAAGATAGATTAAAGGCCTTACATATTCTTCGAATGTGATCATAACCGCGCCAGGGTTTCCTGGTAGACCAAAAATATATTTGAGTTTATTTTCTCTTTTTAAAACATAAAAAGCAAGGGGCATTCCTGGTTTCTGAGCAACTTTCCAGAATTTCCTTTCCGCTCCAATTGATTCAACCGCTTCTCTTACATAATCATATTTCCCTACAGAAACTCCTCCAGTGGTCAGAAAAATATCGCAATTATTAAGATTTTCTTCAATTATGTTTTTAATTTCATTTGGATTATCTCCTGTTTTTCCATAATTGAGAGGAATCGCACCTGCAGATTTTATTTGAGCTATTAGAGTGTAGGTATTGCTGTTTCTGATTGAGCCCTGTAGAAGGGGTTCATTCAAATCTTTTAATTCTTCACCGGTTGCCAATATTCCAACTTTTGGTTTTATGTAAACCTCAATCTCCACTATTCCAAGGGCTGAGAGAAGTCCAATATGGGTTGAATTTAATTGAATTCCCTTTTCAAGCACAATTTCTCCCTCTTTTATATCTTCTCCTGCATATCTTACATTTTCTCCTTTTCTAACCTTTCTTCTAATGACTATAAACTCTTTTTCAATTTCCACCTCTTCCTGAGGAATAACAGAGTCTGTTCCAGCAGGTAAAAGAGCTCCAGTGAAAATACGAAGAGTTTGCCCCTTATCTATTTTTTTCCTGAAAATTTCTCCAGCACTTTCTTCTCCAACAATTCTTAATTTAACCGGAAGATCCTTGTTAGTATCTTCGCTTTTAATTGCAAATCCATCCATTGCAGAGTTATCAAATGGTGGTATTGAATAATTTGCTATAATATCCTCTGCTAATATTCTTCGGAAAGCATCCTCAAGAAAAACTTTTTCTTTTCCAATAGGCTTTGCACTTTCCAAGACAATCTTTTTTGCCTCTTCAAATTTTATCATTTTGAAAGCTCCTATTTCCCCTTTTTTATTACATGAATCGAAGTAGCTTTAATTCCAGCCCATACTTTTTTTCCAATATTCAAATTGAGTTCTTCGCATGAAGCCTTTGTTATAAAAGCTTTTAAAGGAAAACCACAGTTTAATTTAATTTCCATAACTCTTCCAGAAGGAATTATTTCTTCTATTTCACCTAAAAACCAATTTCTCACACTGCCTTCAGGCCGATTTTTTGAAATAAATACTTCCTCGGGCTTTATGCCTAGAAAAACTTCTTCCCCTAATTCTCCATCTCCTATTACCTGAAAAATATTATTATTAACGCTTATTTTCAACAATTTACCCTCTCTATTCTTTATTATCCCTTTAAGAATTGTTTCAACTCCAACTAATTTTGCAAGCATTTTGTGTTTTGGTTTATTAAAAACTTCCTCAATGGGGCCCTCCTGATACACTTTTCCTTCATAAAGTAAAATTACTCTATCCCCAAGAAGCACAGCTTCCTCCCAATCATGTGTAACAAAAACCGTTGTTTGTTTTAGCTTTTTAATAATTCTCCGGAGCTCATAAATTACTTCTTCTTTTACAGATGCATCTAGGAAGGAGAAGGGTTCATCAAGAAAAAGAATTTCAGGTTGGAGTATAAGAGCTCTTGCAAGATTAATTTTTTGTTCTTCACCTCCTGAAAGCTCGTCAATCCTTCTGTCAATTAATTTCTCTAAGGAGAGGAGAGAAATTATTTTTTTAAGTCTAAGTTGAATTTCCTTTCCAGGGATTTTTCTTATCTTCAGTCCATATATGATATTGTCCTTTACTTTTCCTCTAAAAAAAATGGGTTTCTGTAAAAGTAAAACAAAATTTCTTCTTATATTGAGACTGTTTTTCTTATTTATTTTTTCTCCTTTAAAATAAATTTCTCCCTTTGATGGTTTTTCAATTAATGACATTATTCTTAATAAAGTGCTTTTACCTGAGCCATTTGGACCAAATATTACGACTGATTCGCCTTCATTAATGTAAACTCTATTAATGTCCAGGATTTTTTTCTCTTCGTAAAAATGAATTATATTTTTTATCTCCAGCTTCGGAATATCCACCGTCTTTCACCTCTCTGTTGAAAATGAGTTAAAAAATAATTTACAGAAAAAGTAAGGAATAGAAGAATAACAGATAAGGCTATTGCCATCCCAAATTTACCCATTCGTGTTTCGAGAACTATTGCAGTTGTCAAGACCCTGGTTTTATCCTTAATGTTTCCTCCAACCATTAAAACAGCTCCTACCTCTGATATCACTCCACCGAAACCAGCCATTACAGCTGCGAGTGCAGGAAGACGAGCTTCTTTCATCATAGCCCATATTGCTTGCAATCTTGAAGCACCCAGAGCGAGTGCCTGTAAGTAATAATCAGGTGTAACTTGCTGAAAGGCTGACATTGAAAATCCAGCAATTATTGGAAATGCAATAATTATCTGTGCAATAATCATTGCAATTGGAGTGTAAATTAAATTCAAGGAACCCAGTGGCCCACTTCTCCAAAGAATAAGAGCCACGAAAAGACCTACCACCACTGGGGGAAGTCCCATTCCTGTATTTATCATAGATATTAGAAATTTTCTTCCAGGAAAATGACGGAGTGCAAGAAATAAACTGAAAGGAATCCCAAGGATTAATGAAATAAAGGTGGCGGTACCAGAGACTTTTATTGTCAGCCAGGTAATTTTTAAAATCTCTGGATCTAAATTCTCTATAATCTTAAAAGCTTTTATTAAACCATCAAGAAAAATATTCATTTTTCCCCCTCATAATCAATATAAAATAATGGTTCCCCGTATTTCTCCTTACCGAAGTTTCTGATAATTTCCAGGACTTCCTTACTTAAAATAAATTCCATGAATTGTTTAGCTGAAGCATAATTAATTGATGGAAATTTTTCAGGATTTACGATTATTAAATGATAAGGATTATAAAGAATTTTGTCTCCTTCAACCGTAATTTCCAAATTTAAATTTTGTCTTAAAGTATTATAAGTTGCTTTATCACACAAGATATATCCCCCTTTTTCACTTGCAATCCTTAAACTAATGCCCATTCCCTGACCTGTTTCTATATACCAGTCTCCCTCTGGCTTTAACGAAATTTTTTTCCAAATTTCAAGTTCCTTTTTATGGGTCCCGGAATTATCACCTCTTGAAACAAAAAGAGTCTTTGTTTCAGCAATTTTTTTGAATGCCTGGAAAATATTAAGCCCTTTTATTTTTGCAGGATCATTAGGGGGACCAGTAAGTATAAAATCATTATGCATGATCTTGATTCTTATTTTACCAAGGCCTCTTTCCATGAACTCTTTTTCAGCAGAAGGGGCATGAACTAATAGAATGTCTGCATCCCCTCTTTCTCCCATTTTTAATGCTTCTCCTGTACCTATAGCCAATACCTTGACTTCGTAGCCATATTTATTTTCAAACAAAGGAATAATAACATCAAGTAAACCACTATCATAAAGACTTGTGGTTGTTGCTATTACAAGAGTTTTTTCTTTATTTTTAACACAGCTATTTAAAAGCAAATTTAAAAGGAGAAATAGTAAGATATACAGAAAATACCTTTTAATCTTCAAATTATTTAATAAAATTTTCATTTCTTTTAATTGATAAAAGAAATTCGTGAAAGAGAAAATATCAGAAAAACATTTTTGAGTCAACAGTGGAAATAAATTCTTATTATTTAGGCTAATTTAATGAATTCGTTCGGTTGAAAAGAACTTTTTTTTGTGCTATTTTTTGTTTTAATTCTATTAGAAGGAGGTGAGAAATGAGCATTCAGGGTAAACACCTTTTTACTTCAGAATCAGTAACAGAAGGCCATCCTGATAAAATTTGTGATCAAATATCAGATGCCATCTTAGATGATTTAATCAGCCAAGACCCAAGGAGTAGGGTTGCATGCGAAACTCTTGTTACCAATGGCTTAGTTTTCATAGCAGGAGAAATAACAACCAAAGGATATGCAGATTTTCAGAAAATCATAAGAGAAACAGTTAAGGATATTGGTTATACAAGAGCAGATTATGGTTTTGATTACCAAACATGCGCTGTTATTGCTTCTATTCAGGAACAATCTCCTGATATTGCAATTGGAGTAGATAGAGGCGAAGAACTCGGCGCAGGTGATCAGGGATTAATGTTTGGATATGCGTGTAAAGAGACTCCAGAATTAATGCCAATGCCTATTATGCTCGCTCATAAATTATGTAAGAGATTAGCACAGGTTAGAAAGGAAAATATTCTTCCATATTTAAGACCAGATGGAAAATCGCAGGTTACAATAGAATACTTTGGCGATAAACCGGTTAGGGTAGAGGCAATTGTTCTTGCTGCTCAGCATGATCCGAGTGTTAACATAAAAAAATTAAAGGAAGAACTTACCGAGACAGTCATAAAAGCTGTAATCCCAGAACATTTACTGGATAAAAATACAAAAATTTACATAAATGAGACTGGTAAATTTATAAGAGGGGGGCCATGGGCAGATACAGGTTTAACAGGAAGAAAGATTATAGTTGATACATATGGAGGTGTTGGGAGTCATGGAGGAGGTTGTTTTTCTGGAAAAGACCCCACAAAGGTTGACCGCTCAGGTTCTTATATGGCTCGTTATATAGCTAAAAATATTGTTGCAGCTGGACTTGCTGATAAAGTAGAAGTTCAACTTGCTTATGCAATTGGAGTTCCCCATCCTGTTTCAGTTATGGTTGACACTTTTGGAACTGCAAAAGTATCTGAAGATTTAATAAAGGAGCTTATACTAAGTCATTTTAAGCTTACTCCAAGAGGAATGATTGAATCCTTAAATTTACTTCGTCCAATTTATAAAAAAACTGCAGTTTATGGTCATTTTGGGAGAAATGAGGAGGAGTTTACTTGGGAAAGAACCGATAAGGCAGAGATTCTTAGGAAAGAGGCTTGTTTAGATTAAAAAATTTATTCGGAGGGAAAAATGGACTACGATATTAAAGATTTATCATTAGCTGAGAAAGGAAAATTAAAAATAGAATGGGCAGAAAAACATATGCCTGTTCTTAAATATATAAAAGAAAAATTTGAAAAGGAAAAACCCTTAAAAGGAGTGAGAATTTCAGCTTGCCTTCATGTAACATCTGAGACCGCAAATTTAATGGAAGCTTTAAAACTTGGAGGAGCTGATGTTGTATTAACAGCCTCCAATCCATTGAGTACACAGGATGATGTTGCAGCCTCCCTTGTAAAGCACTATCAAATTCCTGTATTTGCGATTAAGGGAGAGGATAATAAAAAATATTATGAACATATCCATAAAGCACTCGACCATAAACCAATAATCACTATGGATGATGGTGCAGATTTAGTTTCAACTGCTCACTCTGACAGAAAAGAAATTCTCACAGGAATAATTGGGGGTACTGAGGAAACTACAACAGGAGTTATAAGGCTCAGAAGCATGGCTTTGCGAGGTGTTCTTTATTATCCTATAATTTCAGTTAATGACGCCAAGACAAAATACCTTTTTGATAATAGATATGGCACAGGACAAAGTACAATTGATGGAATATTAAGAGCAACTAATATACTGTTAGCTGGTTTGAATTTTGTTGTATGTGGATATGGCTGGTGTGGAAAAGGTGTTGCTATGAGGGCGAAAGGAGCTGGAGCCCAGGTTATAATAACAGAAGTTAATCCTGTTAATGCTCTGGAAGCAGTTATGGATGGTTTCAGGGTAATGAGTATGAATCAAGCTTCCGAAATAGGAGATATATTTGTAACCGTAACCGGAAATAAGAATGTAATCAGAAAAGAGCATTTTGAGAGAATGAAGGATGGAGCAATTATTGCAAATTCTGGACATTTCAATGTTGAAATTGATATCCCTGGTTTAGAAGAATTAAGTATTTCACGAAGAAAAATAAGGGAATTCGTGGAAGAATATACTTTAAAAAATAAAAAAAGAATTTATTTATTAGCAGAAGGTAGGCTAATAAATCTTTCTGCAGCTGAAGGCCATCCTGCTGTTGTAATGGACATGAGCTTTTCAAATCAGGCTCTTTCAGTTGTTTATTTAGCCAGAAACGCTGAGAAGCTTAAAAAGGAGGTTTATCCTGTTCCAAAGGAAATAGATGAAGAGATTGCTCGTTTAAAGTTGAAATCAATGGGAATTGAAATTGATTCCCTTACACCAGAACAGAAAAAATATCTGGAGGAATGGGCAGAAGGAACATAAAATCAATTATTCAATTCTTTTTAAATAATCTTCCACTTTACTTTTCAAGTCCTTTTGTAAAGGCATTTTATTGAGCTTTTCAAATATATTTTTAGCTCTCCCATATTCTCTGTTTTTATAAAGAGCCACACCTAAATTAAACATAAAATTCACTTCATTCGGAACTATCTCTAATGCTTTCTCGTAATTTCTTATTGCTTCCTCGAGATTTCCAAGATTTTCTAAAATTTTACCTTTTAGATTGTATGCCATTCCATATCTGCTGTTTTCTCTTAGTGCTGAATTTATATATTTTAATGCCTTCTCCGATTTTCCCTCTATAAGAGAAAGGAGAGCTAGATTATAATACGGGAGTTCTTTATGCGGGTAATCTGGGGAGCTCAAAGCCTTTAAATATTCTTTTTTTGCTTTATCTAAAAAACCCATCTGGTGATATATTATTCCCAAATTATTATGTGCTTCTGGAAAATCAGGATTTAATTCAAGGCATTTCTTGAAATTTTCTATTGCTTTTTCCAGATTTCCTTGCATTGAGTATGTTAATCCTAAAGCATTATATGCAAGATAATACTTTGGATTTAGAATTAAACATTTGTTTAAATGTTTAATTGCAAGAGGGAAATTTCCCTCATTAAGATAGAAAACACCTAAATTATATTGATATTTGAAGTCTTTTTCTCTTTTTTTAGCTAAATCTCTATTGGTAGGTGCACAGAAAACTAAATTAATTATTATAAAAATTAAAATTAATTTTTTTATTTCTTTCATTGGAACTCCTCCTTTAATTTTCTTGACATCAATTCCTCAACTGCTTTTCCTGGGGATTTGTTTTCATAGATTATTTCATAAACTTTTTCAATTATAGGCATTTCAACTTTTTCCCTTTTAGCAAGTTGATAAGCAGACCATGTGGTGTTTATTCCCTCTGCTACCATCTTCATCTTGGAGGTAATTTCATTGATTTTTTTACCTTTGCCAAGTTCATAACCAACATACCTATTTCTGCTTAGCTTTCCAAAACATGTGAGAATTAAATCTCCCATTCCAGCAAGACCTGAAAAGGTTTGAGGAGATGCACCAAGTTTGATTCCAAGTCTCGTCATTTCAGCTAAACCCCTTGTTACAAGGGCAGCTAAAGAATTCATTCCATAACCGAGTCCATCAACTATTCCTGCTGCTATTGCAATCACATTTTTCAACGCTCCAGCTAGTTCAACACCTATAATATCATCGTTAATATATGGGCGAAAATAATAAGAAGAAATGGTTTTTTGAATGAACTGTGCCACTCTTTTATTTTTACTTGCAATTACAACAGTCGTAGGATGCCTTTTCATTACTTCAAGAGCAAAACTTGGTCCGGAAAGAACTGCTAAATTATGGAGAATGTCATAATTAAAGATTTCTTCCATGACCTGGCTCATTGTTTTTAAACTTTTTTTCTCAATCCCTTTAGTTAAACTGACAATTATCTTATTCTTTCCAATGTAGGGAGCTATTGATTGATATATTTCCCTGCAATACTGAGATGGAACTGCGATAAATATTAGTTGGGAATTCAAAACAACATTTTTCAAGTCATTAGATGGATTTAATTTTCCAGGGAAAATATATCCTGGCAAAAATGTTTTATTTTCTCTTGATTTTACAGCTTCTTTGTAAACTTCTGGCTCTCTTATCCATAAAAAGGTTTCTATATTTAGAGAAGAAAGATGAATTGCAAAAGCAGTTCCCCATGAACCTCCTCCAATTACTCCTGCTCTATTTTTTCTTTTTAAATTAAGCATTATTTTTTACTGTATCTTTTTATTTTTCTCTCTTCTCCTTTAATTAATCTTTTTATATTGTCTTTATGTCGATAAATAACCATAATTGATATTAAACAAACAATTAAAATAACGGTCAATGGTTTTTTGAAGATTAAAAGGACGAGCGGGTATAATACAACTCCTATAATCGAAGCTAATGACACATATCCAGTTGCAATTATTAATGTAATGGCTATAAATGAAACTATTAATGCTCCTAAGAAAAAGGCGCCTGTAAAAACTCCAAGAGCAGTGGCGAATCCCTTTCCTCCTTTAAATTTTAAATAAACTGGATAAATATGACCAAGACATGTAAGAAATCCACCTGTTAATGCAACTATTGAGTTTTCAGAAATTTTTAACCCAAGCCAAACAGGGATAAATCCTTTAAAAAAATCAAGGATCAAGACAGGAATTCCAAAAGAAAGCCCTTTCAATCTCGTTATATTGGCAAATCCTATATTTCCGCTTCCAAATTTTCTTATATCTTTTTTCTCGCTTATCCAAAATAAAATATAACCAGTTGGTATTGAGCCAAGAAGATATGAGAAGATTAAATATAATGCAAATTTCATCTTAGACTGATTCGGGCTAATGGTATATATTCCGCCCCCTCTGGTTTTAAAATACTTTGGAATAGAATTACTTCTTTTACTTTTACTTTTCCAAAGAATTTTTCTTCGTATTTTTTAAGTTCTTCTTTAATTGAGCCGAGCTTAGCTGGAAATTTCACTCTACCCAATGTTAAATGAGGAACAAATTTTCTTTCTTCTTCAGGAAATCCTATTTCTTTTAAATTCTTTTCTATTTCTTTCTGAAATTCGTTTAAATAATCATTATGTTCTATCCCCACCCATAATACCCTTGGTGGTTTTCTTTCTGATGGAAAGCATCCAGTTCCTTTAACTGAAAGAGAAAAAGGAGAAAATTTTTTAGTTGATTTTTTTAATGAATCTGTTATTTCTTGAATCCTTGAAGGAGATGTTTCTCCCAAAAATTTTAACGTTAAATGGATATTCTCAGGATTAACCCATTTCACTCCCTCGCCTTTAGTTTTTAATAAATTAATCAATTCTCCAAGACCTCTTTTTACCTCATTTGTAAGTTCAATTCCTATAAACAATCTCATTTTTAAAACTGGTAAAATGTGAATGGTAAAATGTAAAATGCAAATTGATAGAGTTTTTTACTCATGTTTTCTGAATCAAATGTCTTCTGAGCATATCCAATGCTTTTTGGGTGGATTGGAATTTTATTGATTCTCTATCCCCTAAAAACTGATTTCTTGTGACCAAAACTCCATCTTTCCATGCAAGTCCAATATAAACAAGCCCAACAGGCTTTTCCGGAGTTCCTCCTGTAGGACCAGCAATTCCTGTTATTGACAAACCATAGTCTGTTTTTGCAATTTTTCTTACTCCAATTGCCATTGCTTCTGCTACCTCTTTACTTACTGCTCCATATTTTAAAATTAAATCTTTCGGAACTCCCAAATTTTCAATTTTAGCCTCATTACTGTATGTCACAAAACCTCTTTCAAAATAATTTGAACTACCTGAGACATTTGTGATTCTATTTGAAAGAAGCCCTCCTGTGCAGGATTCAGCAACTGCCAGAGTTTCTTTTCTCTCCTTCAACAATTTTCCTATTACTTCTTCAAGTTCCTCTCCACTTGTTGAAAAAATATTATTTTTTAGTCTTTCTCTAAACTTATCTATCATATTTTCTACAAGAGATTCTGCCGCTTCATAATTTTTATCAGAATGTGCAATTAATCGAATTTCTATTTGTCCTGGATAGGCTAAAATACTTATTTTCGGATTTTCAATTTTTTTATATAAATCAGAAATCAGTGTTTCAGTCTGAGATTCTGTTAATCCAGTAATTTTTATTGATTTAGAACAAACAAATTGTTTACTTAGTTTTTTTAATTCATGAAAAATATATTTTTCGAACATTGGTTTCAGTTCCTTAGGCGGACCAGGGAGGATAAAGAGTAATTTATTGCCTTCCTTTATTTTCATTCCTGGAGCAGTTCCCCACTCATTCATTAGAACCTTTGCCCCTTCCAAAATATAAGCCTGTTTTTTACATATTAATGGCATTGACAATCCTCTTTTCCTGAATCTCTCCCTAATTTTTTCTTCTATTTCAGGATAATAGATAAGTTTTCTTTTTAATGCCTTTGAAAAGCACTCTCTTGTTATATCATCTTCGGTAGGGCCAAGTCCACCAGTTGCTATTATTATTTGAGATCTTGAAATTGCATTTTTTATGCATTGAATAATATCTTCCTCCTTGTCTCTAACAATGGTTTTAAACTTTACTTCAATTCCAATGCTGTTTAATTTTTCGATTAAATAAAGAGAATTCGTATCAATACAGTGAGAGGTTAAAAGTTCAGAACCAATTGCTATTATTTCTGCCTCTAATCTGAACATTACACAAAAATTAAAATTAAATGCATAATTATTCCTGTAATAATTCCTGCCACAAGGTCATCGCCCATAACTCCCCATCCTCCAGGAAGAGCCTCTACTTTTTTAAGAGAGAAGGGCTTAACTATATCCAGATAGCGAAAAATAAAAAAAGCTAAAATAAGATAAATCAATTTTGGAGGAATTAGGAAAACACCTGCTAATTGACCACTAACCTCATCGATAACAATTTTTGATGGATCCTCTTCGTCTGAATCTTTCTGAAGCATATTTGAAAAATAAACGCCTAAGAGAAATATGGAAATAGTTAGGAAAATAAATACTATCCAATTCAAACGATACAAAAGAAAATAATAAATTACAATGGTTAGAGCACTGGCTACTGTTCCAGGAAATTGAGGCAGATAACCAACCCCAAAGAAAGTGGAAATAATTTTTGATAACATCTTCAATTTATTATCCTTCCTTTCAAATCATAAGTGAATGCATCGTATATTACAATGTTTAAAAAAGAGTTATAATTAAATTTCTTATTTTTTTCAATAAGGACAATACCATCTACTTCAGGAGCTTGACTTTGTAATCTTCCTATTAAAAAATTTGGATTCTCTTTTGATTCACCTTCTACAAGCACCTCTACTTTTTTACCTATCATTTCTCGATTTTTACGATAAGAAATTTCTGCTTGAAGTTTCATTATTTCCTCTTTTCTTTTTTCTTTAATTTTTTGGGGAATAGGATCACCAAGAGAGAAGGCT
Source organism: Candidatus Aminicenantes bacterium JdFR-78 (assembly GCA_002010665.1). Classification (GTDB taxonomy): domain Bacteria; phylum Acidobacteriota; class Aminicenantia; order JdFR-78; family JdFR-78; genus JdFR-78. The sequence goes on along the minus strand of MTON01000022.1, from coordinate 25,123 downwards.
TTTGTTCCTTCTTCCCTTGAGTAAGTGAAGACCCCTAATCTATCGAATTGAGCTGTTTTACAAAATTGTTTTAAATCTTGAAATTCCTGTTCTCCTTCACCAGGAAAACCAACTATTAAAGATGTTCGAATTGTAATATCAGGAATTTTTTTTCTTATTTTTGCAATTAATTCCAAAGACCTTCTACCATCAAATTTTCTCCCCATCATATTTATTATTTTTTTATCTGAGTGCTGGAAAGGAATATCAAGATAAGAACATATTTTTTCTTCCTGAAGAATATCAAGAAAAGGATCTGTAATTTCCTCCGGAACGCAGTAAAGTACTCTAATCCATTTTAATTCCTTGATATCAATTAATTTCTCAAGTAATTTAACAAGGCCATTTTTCATCCCAAGATCTTTACCATAATAAGTAGAGTCTTGGGATATTATATTGATTTCTTTTATTCCCTTTGATGCAAGATTTATGGCTTCTTCAATAATTGAGTCAATTGTTCTTGAGCGATAAGAACCTCTTATTAGTGGGATAGCACAGAATGAACACTGATGAGAACATCCTTCCGAGATTTTTAAATATGTCCATGAAAATGGAGTGGAAAGTAAACGTGGATAAGTATGATCAGGAAGAAATAATTTATCTGACCATAAAATTTTATTTTTTTCTATAGCATCTTTAATATAGGGATATTCATTTACGCCGAGAAATATATCTACTTCTGGAAATTCTTTTTCAAGTTCCTTCTTATATCTTTGACTTAAACACCCTGTAACAATAATTCTCTTTACTTTGCCAGATTCTTTAAATTTTATAGCTTCAAGTATAGCTTCTATTGACTCTTCCTTTGCTTCTTTAATGAAACCACAAGTATTGATTATTATAACTTCAGCATTCTGATATGAATTAGTAATCTTATATCCTGATTTGCTAAGCAATCCGAGCATAATTTCAGTGTCTACCAAATTCTTAGCACAGCCGAGACTTATTACACCGATTTTATTCATTGGATTTATGTGATTGTTATGGATACATGCGATAGAGCATTCGCGGGAAAGGTATAGTTTCTCTTATATGATCTATTTTGCATATCCAGGCAACAGTTCTCTCTATGCCGAGCCCAAAGCCAGCATGAGGCACAGATCCATATTTTCTTAAGTCAAGATACCATTGATAATTTTCAATAGGTAAATTATGTTCTTTTATTTTTTGGAGAAGCAAATCATAATCGTGAATTCTCTGCCCTCCTCCTATTATTTCACCATAACCTTCTGGGGCAAGCATATCCACGCATAAAGCAAGATCTGGATTTTCAGGGTCTGGCTGCATGTAAAAGGCTTTTACTTTTAAAGGATAGCGAGTTACACATACTGGTTTTTCAAAGCTATTCGATAGAATGGTTTCCTCAGGTGCACCAAAGTCGTCTCCGAATTCAATTTTAAAGCCCTTTTCTTTTAGGATTTTTATTGCATCTTTATAGGTAATTCTTGGGAAGGGTTTTGCTATTTTTTCTAAGGGTTTAGTATCTCTATTTAATGTTTCTAATTCTTTTTTTCTTTTATCGAGAACTCTTGAAACAATATATACAACCAGATCCTCTGCTAATTCAATTATATCATTCAGAGTGGCAAAGGCCACCTCAGGTTCAACCATCCAGAATTCCAATAAGTGCCTTCTTGTTTTTGATTTCTCAGCTCTAAAAGTCGGACCAAAACAATAAACTTTGCCAAAAGCCATGGCAGTTGCTTCATTATATAATTGTCCTGATTGGCTTAAATATGCTTTTTCATCAAAATATTTAGTTTCAAAGAGAGTGGTTGTTCCCTCGCATGCACTTGGGGTTAGTATTGGAGTATCCATTAATCTAAAGCCTCTTCCGTCAAAGAAATCTCTTATTGCTCTAATTACCTCTGCTCTTATCTGAAGAATTGCATGCTGGCGAACAGAGCGGAGCCACAGGTGACGATGGTCCATAAGGAAAGAAACTCCATGAGGTTTTGGTGTAATTGGGTAATCTTTCGCAATATGAATTATTTCAATATCTTCTACTTCTAATTCATATCCTCCAGGAGCTCTTTTATCCTCCTTTACCTTACCCCTTACTATTAACGAAGATTCTTGTGTGAGTTCCTCAAATTTATCAAAAAGAGGATGTTCCTTTTCTGGACTGAATATAGTACATTGTAAGATTCCTGTTCCATCTCTAATAAGAAGAAAACGAACCCTTCCGCTTGAACGTTTATTATAGACCCAACCCCTAAGTTCTACCTTTTCCCCTACATATTTTGCAATGTCCTCAATATAAACCCATTTCATTTCTATTTGATTATAATTTAATTAACCAATATGGTCAATTTTTAGTTTGACATTTTAGTAATTATGATTTGACATAAGAATCGTATTTTATAATTTATAATTTAAAATTTTTGGAGGTAAAAAATGATTAATTTAGAAGGACGGATAGCAATCATAACTGGAGGTTCAAGGGGAATAGGGAAAGCAATTGCTACACTTCTTGCAAAAGCAGGATGCGACATTGTAATAAATTATGTAAAAAACGAGAAGGAAGCACGAAATGTATGTAAAGAAATAGAGAAACTTGGCAGAAAATGTCTATATATTAAAGCAGATATATCTGTTCTTCAGGAGGTGAAAAGTATGATTCAAGAAGTGATTAAAGAATTTGGGAAGATCGATATTTTAATTAATAATGCAGGAATTTGGACTTATGGAGAAATCGGGGAAATGGACGAGAAAATATGGGATGAAACCCTGGATATTAATTTAAAGGGAATGTTTTTAGTGTGTAACGAAGTTATACCAATTATGAAAAAAATGAGGAGAGGCTGGATCGTAAATATTTCTTCAACCGCGGGCTTAAGAGGGGAGGCATTCCATTCTCATTATGCTGCATCAAAAGGAGGAGTTATATCATTTACAAAATCCTTGGCAGTTGAGTTAGCTCCGTATAATATTTTGGTGAATTGTATAGCTCCAGGCTGGGTAGACACTGATATGTGTGCAGAGGTTTTTAGAGATAAAGAATTTAAGGAAAAAGTAAAACAATCAATTCCCTTAAAAAGAATTCCATCTCCTGAAGATATTGCCGGTCCAGTATTATTTTTAGTTTCTGATCTTGCTCGTCATCTAACAGGTGTAGTTATAAATGTAAGTGGGGGCGCTGTTCTTTGGCCTTAACAAATACTTGTAAAATTATTAATTTTTTGATAGCCTAAAAAAAACAAATTTAATAATTGGAGGAAAAGATGGAGGAGGAAATTGGAAGAGTTACCCATTATTTTTCAAGAATTGGTGTTGCAGCAATTGATATTAAACAAGGAGAGTTAAGTGTTGGGGATACGATTCACATCAAAGGGCACACAACTGATTTTTATCAAAAAATTGATTCTATGCAGATTGAACATCAGCCTGTTGAAAAAGCAGGTCCAGGCCAATCAGTTGGAATCAAAGTTTCAGAGCAGGTTCGAGAAAATGACATTGTTTACAAGGTCAGTGAAGAATAAAATTTATTTAAATGAATCTTCTTATTCTTGCTGACAATTTTGATTTTTATTTACCCATTCAAAAATTTCTTTCTTCAAAAGGTATCCAGATATATTATTCTTCGAAGAAAGAGGATTTTCATTCTGTAATTAGAGAGAAGGAAATAAAAGTAGTACTTCTTGATTTAAAGGAAAAGGAGATTCAAGATTTTTCCCTTCTCAAGACAATCAAGAACTTCGATCCTTTAATTGAAATAATAATAGCAGGGGATAAAATTTCAGCGAGTAAAATTGCAGAAGCTATAAAACTTGGTGCTACAGATTATTTGATTAAACCAATTGAAATAAAAAAACTTTATTATATTTTAAAAAATATTCAAGAAAAAATATCCCTTCGTAAAAGCACATATGAATTAGAAAAGGAATTAGTACAGAAGTATGTTTTTGAAGGAATGGTGGGAAAGAATCCTCAAATGTTAGAGGTCTTTTCTTTAATTGAACGGGTTTCGAAATATCCTGTTTCAGTATTGATTACTGGAGAGACTGGCACAGGGAAGGAAATGGTTGCAAGGGCGATTCATAATTTAAGCCCTCGTAAAGATAAAAAATTTGTTGTCTGTGACTGTGCTTCAATTCCTGAAACTCTATTTGAGTCAGAACTTTTTGGTTATTTAAAGGGTGCATTTACAGGTGCAGATCGTGCGAAGGATGGTCTTTTTAAGGAAGCTGATGGAGGAACTATTTTTCTCGATGAAATTGCCGAAATTCCAGTAGCAGTTCAGTCCAAACTTCTCCGTGTTCTTGAAGAGCAACAATTTCGTCCCCTTGGTTCTACAAAAAATGTAAAAGTTGATGTGCGTATAATATGCGCTACAAGCAGAGATTTGAGGGAAAGTATCAAGAGAGGAGATTTTAGAGAGGATTTATTTCATAGGATAAATGTAGTTGAAATTAAGCTCCCACCTCTAAGGGAAAGAAAAGAAGATATTCCTCTTTTATGTAGTTACTTTTTAGAAAAATTCAATAAAAAATTTAATAAAAAAATTCTAGGAATTTCGCAAAGAGCTAAAAAAATTCTATTTAATTATCCATGGCCAGGAAATGTGAGGGAACTTGAAAATACAATTGAAAGAGCTGTAATGCTATGCGAGGAGAAATTTATAGATTTAAAAGATTTGCCGGATTCAATAAAAAAATATGAATATGAAGAGGAAATTTTATATCCCATTTACTCTAATTTGACTCTTGAGGAGTTAGAAAAAAGACATATTCTTACAGTCCTAAAAAGGACAAACAATAATAAACAAAAAGCTGCAAAATTATTAGGCTTAAGTCGTCCAGCCCTTTATAGAAAATTGAAAAAATATAATATAAAAATTTAATGTAACATTTCCGAACACCTCTATCCAAAATATAAAGCGACTTCCCATAATTTGATTCACTAAAATAATGCTATAAATACTGATATATAAGTGTCCGATTTCGGACACAAATTAATTTTATGAATTTTTTGAGTGTTTATAAGTTATTATTTTTCAATAACTTAGAAATAAAAAACTTGGCACAATCCTTGCAGAAGAAATAGTGCCGGAAACAGAAGGCAAATAGGTTTCTGGAAGTGGTGGGTGGGTGGGCACGAAAGGAGTGAACAGAAATGAAGTTTAAGAAAGTAAAATTGATCGCGTTAGCAGGTGTATTTTTAGTTGGTCTATTATATTTCCCAAATATTTTCGCCCAGGCAACAATTGGAGTAAATGTTAATATAAAGCCTGTTTTAATGTTAGAAGTACTCACCCCCTCCCATATATATAGGAGCGCTGGCGCTGCTGGCGCTCTTTTAAATACAAAATTTAGTATAGAAGAAAACCCCATTTATATTAGAGTAAGACTTTCAATTCCAAAAGGACAGGTTGTTCAGTTACACGTTCAAGCGAATGGAGATTTAATAAGTAGTGATGGAAAAACATTTCCAATTTCAAATATTGCTTGGCATGCAAAGGGTGAAGGATTTGTAGATGGAATCTTAAGTAATAATTCATCTCAAGTAATGGCGACATGGAATAAGTCTGGCTATTATGAAGGAGTTATAAATTATTATTGGGTGAAGTCCCCCTCCTTCTCTCAAGATTTCACTCAAATAATCACATATACATTGATTGTTCTGTAGATAAATTTAGCATTTGTGCCTCCCGGAAGACATCCCTTAAGGGGTGTCTTCTATTTTGACGATTTATGTCAAGCTTTTGACATAATTTGTCAAATTTTACCTTTTTCTTAAATTCATAACATATTTATTATCAACGAGTTAAATGATGGCATAAAATTTGCATGTTTTTTCATGTAGAGAATGAAAGGATTTAACTTTGACAAATTTTTAATTTTATGTTATTTTAAAATTACTCCGAGAGGGAGGACAGAAACCTATTTGCCAAAAAATTAAAGGAGGGAGGCACAAATGTTAAAGAAATTTCTTGTAGGAAGTTTAGCTTTAACTCTTTGTTTTTTCTTAAGTGTTCCATTAGTTAATACACAGCAAACTGCCAATGTTACAGTTAGTGCTCAGTTTCAATCTGTTTTGGTTCTCTTAGTAGATGGCACTGATGATGGAAATAATTTGTTAGGAGGCGATTATAGTCAGAACGAAAATTGTAATTTTGGGAATGTAGATGCTATTGGAACAGCAATTACTGGTGGCGATAGCATGGTGAATAATATAACTGGAACTCCTGTAGACGCTTCAGGAAATCCACTCACAAGCCCTTACGATCCTACTTGTGATGGTTCTTTCTACCATATTTTATATGCAACTGGTGGAAATTCTGCCACAGATAGAACGGGTGCTGGTATTGGTATATTTGCTTTAGGTGTTCAAGCGAGTGGAACTTCATTTAGCCTTGATGTTACTGCTTCATTAAGTTCAAATACTACAAATGTTACCATTGATCAGTTAAAGTGGAAAGATGATAGCACTAGCACTTCTCGGGGGTATACTGATTATACAGATTTTTCAACCGGTCTTACAAACATTGACACATTCACAGGTATTTTTTATCGTGCATTTCTCTATCATGATTATGGCTTACTTGTTCAGTTTGAAGACGAACCTGGCACAAATACATGGACAGTTACTTATACTCTTACTGCTCAATAAATTGAGAATTTATGAAAAAAATATTCCTGCTGATTTTACTGTTCATTTTTTTAAATTATAGTGTCTTAAATACCCAACAGACAGCAACAATAGTGGTGAATGCTCAGCCACAACAAGTGCTTTTATTTGGGATTGATGGAACTGATCAAGGATGGGGTATGAGCAGAGATGAGAGATGTGATTTTGGAAATTTGGATGCGAGGGGGTCACCGATTACAGGTGCCCCCTCTGGTAATCCCAATGTAAATGGTATAAGAGGAACACCTGTTGATTCTACAGGTCTTCCCCTTTCTTCCTCAAATGACCCCGCATGTATTGGTTCTTTTTATCCATTATTTTCTCAAACCGGCGGGAACTTCTGGACTCGGCATCCTAATTCAGCATTAGCAATAAGAATATTTTCATGGGGGAGATGGCAACTTACAGTGAGTGCTCAGCTTATAGCAAATACTCAAAATGTAACAATTGATCAATTAAAATGGAAAGATGATTCGACTTCAGCAATTGGCTATCAAGGTTATACGGATTTTTCAACATCAAATGTATTGATTGCCTCTGGAGGATTTACATTTCGTTTTTTTTATCACGATTATGGTCTACTTGTTGAATATGAAGATGAACCTGGAACAAATATTTGGAGGATAACTTATACTATTACTTCTATATGAAAATGAAATTTAAAATTTTTTTATTAATTATTGTTTTTATATTTTTTAATACTACGTTAAATCCTCAGAACTCACGGGAGACAGGTTTTCAATTATTAATTGATGGGCCAGACCCTGATAATGAATATACTATAACGGAGGCAATTAATTTTGGTAAAATTGATCCATGGGGATCAATGAGTATAGGAGGAAATTTTTCGGGTTTAATGGGAAGGCCATTGGGTGCTAGCAGTTTTGATGATGTAAATTGTAAAGGTGCTATTTATGAATTTTCTCCTCAAACAGGAGGAAATAGCGAATTTTATCATCCAAATTCAACCATTGCAATAAAAATACACAGTTCAACAAGATGGCAATTAAGTGTAAGTGCACAGATTATTGGTGACCCATCAATTGAAGTAGGTCAATTGTGGTTTAAAGAAGACTCAGAAACAGAATATACTCCTTTTACAAATAATCCGCAAATTATTGCAAATGGACAGCCTGGAACATTTTATTTATACTATGATTTGGCATTAATGATTGAATTCGATGATAAACCAGGAAATTATTCCTGGCAAATTACATTTTTATTAAGTTCAATATAGGTGAGATATGAGAAAAATTTTAATGGTTTTCCTTATTTTAGTTATGTTTCAGTCTCTTTATTCGTCAATCCTAATCTCTCCTGTTAGATTTATATTTTCTGTTTCACCAGGTAAATTATATACTGATGCAATTAGGGTAAGAAATATGGCAAATGCAAAAGTTTATGTGAAGGTCTATCCATCAGATTTTACAATAAATGAGGAAGGTTCCTTAATGTTTTATGATCCTGGAACTATTAAAAATTCTGTCTCTCCATTTATAAGAATAAATCCAACCTTCTTTAAACTTGAGCCAGATGAGGAAAAATGGGTCAGATTTACAGTCCGAATGCCTAAAAATTTTAATGGCGAACTTCACGGAATGATATTTTTTCAAACTGTTCCTTCAGGTTATGAGAAGGCGCGTGGGCATCAGGTTTTTCTTTCAACAAGACTTGGAGCAGTTGTTTATGCATCAACGAAGGGGAAAATAGAAAAAAAAGTTGAAATATTGGATTTTTATTTGAAAGAAAACTTAAAAAAAGAAAGCATTGAATATTCAATATTATTAAAAAATAAAGGAAATGTTCATATAAGGCCTAAAGGAAATTTAATAATTTTAAATAGTGAAAGAGAAAAAGTATTTAAAGCCAAAATTAATGAATATGCGTCTCCGGTTTTAAGAGAGCAGATAAGAATATTCAGGGGGGAAATTGGGAAAGATCTTCCACCTGATAATTACCGTTTAATTGCTGAAATCGATTATGGAGGAAAAGAGAATCTTGAAGCTGAGAAATCAATTAATATTTTGAAGGATGTAAAAATTGAAGAGTTTGAGGCAAAAATAATCGAAGCAAGCAAAAAACCTGCAAAGGAAATTAACGATTTAAAAATAGAAAATGTAAATGATGGAATAATTATAAAGATAAAAAGTAACGGTTCTTTAAATTATTCCAGTTTATTTCTCGAAAATCCTTTTAGACTCGTAATTGATATAAAGGGAGTTGATAATAAAATATCTCCGAGGGTAATTAAAGTTGATTCAAATAAAATAGTTTCAATAAGAACCTCACAGTATCAAATTCATCCTGAAAAAATTGCAAGAATCGTGATTGATTTAAAGAATAAGATAAATTATGAAATTCTAAAGGATATGGAGGGGCTTAAAATACTATTAGGAAATGTGGAACTTATTAGAGAAAAGATTAAAACACCCTTTCCTTCTAAGCCTAAAATCATTTTTTCAGCTAAAGTAAATGGATTGAATCTTAAGAATGGATTGAATAAGAATTTTATTAAAATTAAAAATATTAAAGGAAACTTTAGCCTTCAGATTGATTTAAAAGCTAAAAGGATTGGGAGAATTGTGGAACTCGCCGGAGAATTAGGGAAGATTCTTGAACCAGGAATTTATTTTGCAGAACTTGTGGTTTTTCATAAAGGAATTACTCCTTTAATATCATATGTAAAATTTAAAATAGAATAAAAATGAAGAGATTCCCGCTTTTTTTTTATTTTTTTCTTATGCATTTTTCTGAATGCACAAGAATTAGGAAGACTTAGTCTGACCTATCAGAATCAAACTTCTCAATCAATTTTTAACAATTATAAATCCTTTTTTTCATACCATGTCTTTTATCTGGATTTTCAACAAAGTTTTTTACAATTTGGCTCAGTAAGCTTTTCAATCAGCGGCTCAATTTATAATAATAGAAAACAGATTACTTTTTATAATCTCGAGCTCCAAGATATTCCAATCGGGGATTTCAAGATAAATGCTGAGTTTGGTTATACATCTTATAGAATTTCGAGTTTACTGCCTTTTGGATCTTTTAATCCTTCGAGATACATAGGAATTAAAGGAGGAAATTTAACAATAAAATCAAATAGAGTCTCTTTTATCCTATTCGGAGGAAAATTCTATGGGATAAGTGACATAAAGGAGAGTTCTATTTATGGATTAAAAGGTATTTTCAAATTAGCAAGGGATTGGACCTTAGGAATAGGATACATTAAAGGAAAAAATTTGGCTCTTAATAACAGGAATAAGGACTCGGATATTATAACATTGGACAGTTCTTTAAGAGTGAAAGGAAATTTTTATTTATTGGGTGATTTTAAATATTCTTTGACTTTAGGAGATTATTCTTTAAAATTTGGTCCTTATTTTAAAAGTGAGAAATTAGTCCTTCAATTTTATTATAATTTTGCAACACCTTATTTTCCCCAGATTGGGAGAATTCAGGAAAGAGATAGAGAAGGGTATATTTTTATAGGAACCTATCAGCCATTTCAAGTTTTTTCGCTATTTGCAAGTATTGATACCTATAATGAGAATCTCGAAAGAATACTTGAAAGACCTGTTACTGATTATTTGACTTACACATATGGAGCAAATATTTCTTATCCGGTCCTTCCTTCGATATCCATTAGAATAAGCAAGAGTGAGAGAGAATCAGAAAGGAAAGGATTAAAAATTTCTGATAGTTATTATAGTTCCTTTTATCTTTCACTCTTCAAGAGTTATAGAAGATTTTACTTGAGTTTTAGGTTTAATAGAGGAAATTTTGAAGACTTTTTAGATCCATCTCAAGATTTTTTAAATTTGGATTATACATTAGAATTAAGAAAATTGTTTTTAAACGGCTCCCTCATATATTTGAATTCATATTTTACTAAAAGAAAAAGTAAATGGAAAATTTTTGAAAAAGAAGATTTAAGTTTGCAAGCAGGATTTACTATTAAACCTTCATACAATTTAATGATAAATTCTCAGTTTAATTATTCATTCGGGAAAGATAAATTAACAGGACAAAAAACTCGGGGAATAGGTGCAAGCGCTGGTATTTATTATAATTTCCGTCCTTTGAAAGTTAATTTTTCAATTCAATATCGCTTCTCATTAATGGAAAATATTTTTTTACAAACTAATCGAACATACTATCACCAATTTTTTTTCAGTATCACGAAAAGTTTTACATGGGGGAGAAGAGAAGTTTTTACAAAGGCTAAAAGTATAGCTGATATTTTTAGGGGAACAGGAGAAATAGAAGGCTTTGTTTTTGTTGACTTAAACTCGAATAGTATAAGAGATCCTGGTGAGGAAGTTTTCTCTGATATTGAGATTGTTCTTGATGGGAGAATAATTGGAAAAACAGACAAAAATGGTCATTATAAAATATCATCAGTAATGCCCGGTGAACATAAGGTCTCCCTGCTCCTTAGAAAGGTTCCAGCTTTTTATCAACCAATTTTTGAAGAAAGAAAAATTGAGATAAAAGGGAAGAAGATATATAAATTGGATTTTATATTGATTCCATTAGGAATAATTTCAGGGAAAGTGTTTTTTGATTTAAATGAGAATGGGATAATCGAGAGTAAAGAACCAGTTCTATCGAATATTCAAGTTAATATTTTTAAAAATGGAAATTTACTCTCTGTGGCCTTTACAAACTCAAGAGGAGAATTTAGATTTGATAACATTGGACCAGGTGAATATAAAATTGAAATTGATTCAAAAAATATTAAAGGAAAATATAGAATAGGTAAGAAGTCATCCATTAAAATTGATTTAAAACCAGGAGAAGAGAAAGTAGGAATCGTTTTAATGCTAAACAAATATAAAAAGCCAAAGGTAAAAAAGATTTTCGATAATTATTATAAAAATTAAAGATTTCTTCAAAGTAATCTCTTTTATTTCATTTTTCCTTATGGTATAATTCGATGTCAAAATGAATAGAAATGTATGAGCCAGTAATTGGGTTAGAAATACACGCACAATTGCTTACCCGCACAAAGCTTTTTTGTGGATGTTTAACTCGTTTTGGTGATCCTCCTAATACTCATACTTGTCCTGTTTGTCTTGGTCTTCCAGGAGCTCTTCCTGTCTTAAATAAAGAGGCTGTTTCCCATGCCATTAAATTAGCTCTTGCTATTAATGCAAAAATTCATTTGAAATCAACTTTTGCAAGAAAAAATTATTTTTATCCCGACTTACCAAAAGGATATCAAATAACTCAATATAAAGAGCCAATTGCTACAGACGGGTATTTAGAAATAGAGATAAATGGGAAAAAGAAAAAAATAGGGATTGAGAGAATAAATATTGAAGAGGATGCTGGAAAATCAATTCATGATGGATTTCCAGACTCGGATAAAAAAACATATCTTGATTTTAATAGATGTGGAATTCCTTTATTAGAAATTGTGGGAAAACCTGAGATTAACTCTCCTCAAGAAGCAGTTGAATTTTTGAGCATGCTTAGGACAATACTCCAATATTTAGAAATCTGCGATGGCAATATGGAGGAGGGGAGTCTTCGTTGCGATGCAAATCTATCCATTAAAAAAAGGGGTGAACAAAAATTAGGAGTAAAAACTGAAATAAAAAATTTGAATTCGTTTAGATTCCTTCAAAGAGCACTTCAGTATGAAATAGAAAGGCAAACAAAAATTCTTGAATCAGGAGGAGAATTAAAACAGGAAACCCGTTACTGGGATGAGACAGAGAACAAAACCGTAGTGATGAGAACAAAGGAGGAAGCTCATGATTACAGATATTTCCCTGAACCGGACCTTCCTCCCTTAATAATAACCAATGAGTGGATCGAAGATATAAGAAAAGCCTTACCAGAACTTCCTCATCAGAAAATTGAACGTTTTATCACACAATATAAAATCCCATACAAGGATGCCAAAATTTTATGTTTTGATAAAAATTTAGCAGATTATTTTGAAAAAACAGTGGAGATTACAAAATCGCCTAAAATTACCTGTAACTGGATATTGACTGAAGTGTTGAGATATCTTAAAGAACTAAATACGAATATAAAACATTTTTCAGTAAAACCCGATGGACTCGCTGAATTGATTCTACTTATAGAGAATGGGAAAATCAGCGGGAAAATAGCAAAAGAGATTTTTCCAGAAATGATATCCACTGGGAAAAAAGCTTCTGAAATTGTGCAGGAGAAAGGGTTAACTCAGATCACAGATGAAGATGAAATCAGAAAAATTGCACAAAAGGTGATAAGCGATAATCCAAATCCTCTTGAACAATACAGACAGGGCAAGACAAAAGTTTTTGGATTTTTTGTTGGTCAGGTTATGAAAGAGACAAGAGGAAAAGCCAATCCCCAATTAGTGAATAAAATTTTAAAAGAATTACTTAATAAAAATTAATTAAATCGGGTTTAAAAATGAAACTTAATAATAAGGAGATTGAGAGATTAAGAAAAATAGCAAAAAAATTAAGAATGAATGTAATTAAAATGGTAACAAATGCTGGATCTGGCCATATTGGTGGTTCCTTATCTGCTGCTGAAATAATCACTGCTTTATTTTTCAAGAAGATGCGATTAGACCCGAGAAATCCTGACTGGGAAGACAGGGATAGGTTTATACTATCAAAAGGACATGCCTGCCCTATTGTGTATGCTGCTCTTGCTGAACTCGGATATTTTCCAGAAGAAGAGTTATTCTCTTTAAGAAAACTTGGTTCAAGATTACAAGGTCATCCAGATAGACAGTTAACACCAGGAATTGAAATGTCAACAGGCTCATTGGGCCAAGGCCTTTCTGTTGCTAATGGACTCGCTTTGGGTTTAAGATTAAACAAGAGAAATGTAAAAGTATATGTTTTAATAGGCGATGGAGAATCGCAGGAGGGACAGATATGGGAAGCTGCAATGACTGCAGGACATTACAGATTAGATAATCTCTGTGCCATTTTAGATTATAATCAGATGCAAATAGATGGTTTCATACATGAAATAAAAAAATTAGAGCCATTAAATGAGAAATGGAGAGCCTTTGGATGGGAAACTATAGAAATAGATGGACATTCTTTCTCCCAAATTATAAATGCGTTTGAAAAGGCAGATTCTATTAAAGGCAGACCTACCATAATCATTGCAAGGACTGTTAAAGGAAAGGGTGTTTCCTTTATGGAATTTAATAATTATTTTCATGGAAAAGCACCAACAAAGGAAGAATGCCTAAGAGCATTAAAGGAGTTAGAAAAAGATGACTGATAAAGAGATTAAAATGATGGGATTAAGGGATGTTTATGGAGAAACACTGGTTGAACTCGGTAAGAAATATAAGGATATTGTAGTGCTGGATGCGGATCTTTCGCTTTCCACTAAAACCTCTCTTTTTGGAGAAAAATTTCCTGACAGATTTTTTAACATGGGGGTGTCAGAACAGGATTTAATGAGTACTGCTGCTGGTTTAGCATTAGCTGGGAAAATACCATTTGTAAGCACTTTTGCGATATTTGCTACTGGAAGAGCATGGGAACAAATAAGACAGTCAATATGCTATCCAAATTTAAATGTAAAAATTGTTGCCTCCCATGGAGGTATTACAGTTGGTGAAGATGGTGCAACCCATCAGGCTACAGAAGATTTAGCTTTGATGAGAGTTCTTCCAAACATGACAGTTATAGTCCCTGCAGATGGAGTTGAAACAAGACAGGTAATAGAGGCTGTCCTTCATCATAAAGGCCCGGTCTATGTAAGACTTTCAAGGCCTAAATTTCCTGTTGTATTAGATACCAACTATAAATTTGAAATAGGAAAAGCAAAAGTTCTGAGAGAAGGGGATGATTTGACCATAATTGGAATGGGAATAACTGTATTTCATTCTCTTAAAGCTGCTGAGGAGCTTGAAAAGGATGGAATAAGCGCAAAAGTAATTAATTGTTCAACTTTAAAACCCCTTGATAAGGATACGATTATTGAGGCAGCAAAACAGACAAAAGCAATTATAACTGTTGAGGAACATACATGTCTTGGGGGCTTGGGAGGCGCTGTCGCTGAAGTGATTGTTCAGAATTTTCCTGTGAGGATGAAAATATTGGGTATTTCAAATAGGTTTGGATTGTCTGGAAAACCTGACCAACTACTTGATTTTTTTGGAATAAGCTGGCCTCATATAGTGAAAGCAGCTCATAAATTATTGAAATAAAATTATGATTGAGCTTTATCATATTTTTAAACAATATCAGCCTCCTGTATGGGCCCTTTACGATATAACTTTTCAGATTGGAAAAGGGGAGTTTGTGATTATTACTGGTCCAAGTGGAGCAGGAAAAACGACTCTCTTGAGGATAATATTCAGGGAGTTACTTCCTACAAAAGGACAGATAATAGTAAATGGTAGAAACACTCTTATAATGCCAAGTCATAAAATTTATTTATTGAGAAGAATAGTTGGTTTTGTATTTCAAGATTTTAAATTACTTCCCCAAAAAACAGTATTTGAAAATGTAGCTCTTCCATTGATAGTTACAGGAACTCCCTTTAAATTGATTAGAAAAAAGGTTTTTAATGCACTTAAAATGGTTGGATTACACCATAAAATGAAAGCTTACCCACTTTCTCTTTCTGGAGGAGAACAACAGAGAGTTGCTATTGCCCGGGCAATAGTAAATGAACCACTTATCCTTTTAGCTGATGAACCAACCGGAAATTTAGACCCTGAACTATCTTATGAGATAATGAATTTTTTCAAAGAATTCAGTCTTCAAGGAACAACAGTTGTTGTTGCAACCCACGATAAAGAGCTAATTAAAAGATTTGGGAAAAGAGTAATTTTTCTCGATAAGGGCAGGCTGGTGGGGGAGGAGAGAAATTGAATTATAAAATCAGATATATATTTTCAGAAGTTATTTCTAGTTTATGGCAAAATAAAGCAAGAAATTTTCTTTCAATCGGGATAATTTCATTTTCGCTTTTTATTTTTGGTATTTTTCTTTTTATTTCAATTAATTTAGAAGAATCAGTAAAAGGTTTAACACAGAATCTCCAAGCAGTTTTTTTTTAGATAAAGATATTACAAAGGGACAAAGAAAAGTCATAGAGGAGAGATTGGAAGATTCATTAATTGTAGAGAGCTTTCATTTTATATCCAAGGAAGAAGCTTTAGCCAGATTTGAGAGGGATTTTCCTCAACTTGAGGGAATAGTTCGTGATTTAAAAGAAAATCCTTTTCCAGCTTCGTATGAGATTGTTTTTAAAAAAGGAATTGATTCTCCATATGCTATTACCTCCTTTCTTGAAGAAATGAAAGAATTAGAAGGTATTGAGGAAATTCAATTTAATCGTGAATGGTTAGAAAAACTTATAGGAATAAGCAGGATTATAAGAGCTATAGGGTTTTTCCTGGGAGGGATTTTGATTCTTGCATCCTTTTTTATAATCTCAAATGTCATCAATATAAACGTTTATGCAAGGCAAAATGAAATTGAAATATTCCATTTAATTGGTGCAACAAATTCCTTTATAAAAATTCCATTTATTATTGAAGGAATAATGTTGGGACTTTTTGGTGGTATTTTTTCTTTATTCTTACTCTTTGTTTCAATCAAATCTTTTCCAGTATATCTGGGAAATTCCTATAGTTTTATAAAACCTTTTATTGTTTTTTCTTTTCTTTCAATCAAATATTGCATTGGACTTTTAATAGGAGGAGGTATAATAGGACTAATTGGTAGCTTGAGTTCAGTAGGAAAATTTCTCAAGACTTAATTTACTTGCAGTCTGGTGAGCTCTTCTTAAAGGCTCAGGTATTCTGTATATTGAACAATTTAAAATAAATTTAATTGATTTTTCAAGATTTATCAGATATCCAGGTGACACATATACTGGTTTTACTCCTTCCCTTGTTCTCAATGCAACACCCACAATTTCATTTTTTTCGTTTTTCATAAAAGTATATTTTCCCCTTTGAGGAGGAGGGTCTTCAACGGGATAAAATGGATTTTTAGCGCACCCAATAGTAGGAATATTTAAAATAATGCCAAAATGAGTAGCTAAACCGGTTTTTCTTGGATGGGCAATTCCATTTCCATCAATTATTATTAAATCAGGATAGTTCTTTAAAGATTTAAATAATTCCAAAAAAACTGGCAATTCCCGAAACGCAAGTAAGGAAGGGATATAGGGAAAAGTAATGTCTTTTATCTTGACTCTTTCTTCTATTAAATTCAATTCAGGAAAGGAAAGTACACTACAGCTACCAATTATCTTATCTCCTTTATAAGTGGCATCAAATCCTGCAATAAGATTTACTTTCCTCTCCACCCAATTTAATTTCAATTTTTTAGCTAGATTTTTTTGAAATCTAATTGCTTCCTTAATATCCATTATTATTTTGAAATTATATTTAAAAAATTACTGACAAGCTTTGGATTAAAATCAGTCCCTGATTTCCAATAAATAAGCTGAATTGCCTCTTCATGAGAAAGAGGTTTTCTGTAAGGTCTTTTGGAAACAAGGGCATCATAGAAGTCAGATATGCTTGTCATCTGGGTTATTATGTTTATTTGTTTTTTATATTTTGGCTTTGGGTAACCTGATAAATCATATTTCATATGATGTTCGTAAGCGACTTGAACTGCAAGAGGTGTTATTCCTTCTGCTTCAAGGAGGAATTTTGCTCCCTCAATCGGATGGTTTTGAACAATATTCCATTCCTTTTCAGTTAAAGGACCATTTTTATTTAATATTTTTAATGGGACAAAAAGCTTTCCAACATCATGAAGCATAGCTGCTAATCCTATTTCCTTTATATCCTCAGGCGAAAAACCAAGATTTGATGCCTGGTAGCATGTTAGAAGACCTACATTAATAGCATGAGTATAAACATATTGATCGTATCTTTTCATTGGTGCAAGGATTAAAAGAGGTTTTAATTCCTTTTTTATTGCCAATAAAAAATTAACTATAATTTTTGTTAAACCGCTTATTTCAATTTTTCTCTTTTTCTTCACCTCATCGAAAATTTCCTTAATTAATCCAAGATAATTTCCCATATTTAATGGAAAATCAGGGATTTTTCCATATTCCTCAGATTTTACTTCTCCCTTTCCTTCATAGGAGGATTGGAAAGAAATATCAATTATTCCTAATTTTATATGAGCTGTAGAGACCATTTTTTTGATTTCTTCTTTTTCAATTCGAGTTGCTAAATCCTTTATTAAATTCTCAAATTCATTAAATTCAAGACCTCTTACAAAGGTTAGACTTTCTATTCCATTTCTTCTCAATTTTTTAATCAAGTTTGAAACAAAAACTTTTTGTGATGGGATTACAATATCCTCCACTATAAGCTTATTTTCCACAACAACAATATTAATTTTTAATTTGTCATCTAAAATAAAACGGAGAATCTGAAAAGCTCTTTTCATTAAATTCGCGGTTTGTGGGTGATTAGGGGAATAAAGGAGGCAGTTTGTAAGAGCTCCAGAAAAAATGCCCAAAAAGTCCTCAATATTTTCAAGAAAAATTCTCTTACTTTCCATCTTTCACCTCTTATTCTCTTGGAATTTCTAATAATTTTTTACATGTTAATCTGATTTCCTTATCCGTTGATTTTAATCCTTTTTCTAAAAGTTCCTGAATTTCGTTAAAGGGATAATTTTTTAGAGAATTATAAATTACCCTTTTTAAGATTTTCCTTCTTTTAAAATGAAAAAAATAAGTTTTCCTAATTTCCTTTTTTAAGTAATCAATTGCCCGAGGATCACCGATTAGGCCTAATACTTGGATTATTTTTAATTTATGTTCAAAATCTTTTCTATTCATCTTAAGATTTTTTAAATTCTGAAGGAGAAAATTTACAACTTCTCTTACCCTAAAAGCTCCAGCAAGTGATAGGGCTGAGTTTCGGATAAATTTATCTTCGCTATTTAGAAATTTTATTAAGTAATTAATTCCTGATGGCTCCTGGAAATATAAAAGAGATTTTAAGGCTTCAATTTTTACCCGTGGTTCAGGATGGTTGCATAAAGATTGAATTTTTGGGAGTAAAGTTTTATTTCCCATTTTGCGAAGTATTAGAATCATATTTCTAATAACATACCATTTTGGATCATCAAGCTTCTTTTCTATTATATCAATTGCCTGGGGTCCAAATTCAGCTAATAAATCCACGAGTAAACTACGGGTAAATTTATCTTCCTCTTTTGAAAGTAAATCGATTAAAAAATTAATTCCTTTTCTCCCAAATTGAAGTATTGTCTCTTTAATTTCCGCATATTTTTCTTCTCCCCATACGCTCCTTAACTCCTTAACGAGTTGGTTCAAAACATTAATGTTTTTCAACTGTTGTGAAATTTCATTTAATATTTTTAATTTATCAGGTTCTTTCCTAACCTTCTCCTCTTGCTTAGAGAGAGCATTTAAGATTAAAGTTACTTCCTTGAATCTTCCTGTTATTAAAAAGATATTAAAATAATTTTTAATTTCAAAGAGGATTTTTTGGTATTCTTCCTTATCAAGTTTAGTATCTAAAAGCTCGAGTAGGGTATAAAGCATTTCTTTCTGCATATTCTCCTCTAATAACGTTTGGTGAAATTCTTCTAAGTCAGTAGCAGTTGGCTTTTCCATTTCTTTTACCTCCATTTGGGAAATAAAATCATCGAGAATCTTTTTATAATTCTCTGGTTGATAAATAACAATATCGTCTGCCCGATAAAAATCCTTTAAAAGTGAACTTGCTCTTCTTCTCCTCACTTTTTCAATATATTCCTGAAGTTTTTTTCTAGGGATATTTACTATGGATGAACTTCCGAGAAGACGTAGAATTTTTTCGGGTAAATCTTCCTTTTGTGATATAGCGTGTTTTAATACTTCAAGGAAAGTTTTATCAAATAAGTTTCTTAATAATTTTCTCTCTTCTGGAGAGGCTTTTTCAGCGTATTCAATATTTTTAATCAGAAAAATTGCCTTTTTATTACTTGATAAATTTAAAACAAAATCTTCTATTTTTTTCTTTATTTCATTATTTACTATTGGATATTTTGAAGCGCTTCTTACGGATTTAAAATATATTTCCATAAATTCTTGGAAATTCGGACTTTTAGTTATATCTAAATCAAAGGATTTATCAATTATTTCAGCTAATTTTTTAGGGGAGATTCCAAGAGCTTTTTCAAGAGATGACAGTTCATTTGATATGTCTGAGTATTTAATAACTAATCCCTTAATTAATAAAATCCAGAAATTTTCCTTTCCAAATTCTTCTTTTGGAGTTTTCCCTACCAGAATTTCTTCCTCTTCACTAATTGGCAATTCAGCAATTTCAAGCATTTTTAATTTTATATTCTCTATGTTCTCCTTTTTCATAAAATTATCCAATCTCTCGCTCTTTCTAATAATTTCCGCAGGTTGGGATATTCTTTTAAAGAATTTTACTAATTCATCAAGTGTCACTTTAGAGGAAATTGTTAAAAAGATAACACCCTGGTTAAAAAGAATTTCTGCAAACTCTCTCAGCCCTGGAGTTTTTGGGTCGAGTAGAATATCTTCAAAAAAGATTTTATCTTTTGCGATTCCAAGTGAAATTGTTTTTTTTCTATCAAATATTTTTGTCATAATTGATTTTAATTTTTCAATTTGTTCCTCAATTTCTGGATGTCCTTCAGGATAAAAGGAAATCTTTTTTCTTGCCATATTCAATTCCAAAACGAATTTGGTTACTAATTTTAGGAGGTGTTCTTTATTAGTTGATGATTCATTTTTTTTCATTAAAATTTTACTCCCTCTGTATTTTCCATCCTTTCGTCTAACTTACAATTTTTTTTGAAAATTGGCAAGCAAGTTTTATTGCTTCTATTATACTAGACGGATTCGCAATTCCTTTTCCTGCAATGTCAAATCCCACTCCATGGGCTGGTGAGGTTCTAATAAAAGGCAGGCCAAGTGTAAAATTTACTCCCTGTTCAAAGGAAATTAATTTAAAGGGAATTAAAGCTTGATCGTGATACATTGCAACAATAAATTTGTTCTTTTGATCTTTAAATTTCAGAAAGATTGTATCTGGGGAAAATGGTCCTCTCACATTAACGCCCATTTCCTGACATTCTTTAATGGCAGGNATAATTTCTTTTTTTTCTTCTTCACCTAATAGACCATTTTCTCCTGCATGGGGATTCAATCCACAAATCAGAAACTCATAATTTTTTAACCCTAATTTTTTTAATTTTTCATTAAGAAAATTTAAAAAAGATATAAGTTTATTCTTTTTGATAAATTGAAGGCTTTTTTTTAGGGGCATATGATGAGTAAATAATGCAATTTTAAGATTTTTTGACCAGAAACTCATGATAATATCGGGAAAGAGTTTAGAAAGATAGTCGGTATGTCCAAGATAATTATAATTAGCTAAGAACCATGACTCTTTAGAAACAGGAGCAGTTACTAAAGCGCGAATATTTCCTTTCATTGCCTCTTCAATGCCTGTTTTAAAAGATAAAAAAGATAATTGTCCATTATTTTTACTAGGTTTTCCGATTGAAAAATCATTTATATTTGACTCTGGTTCAATTATTGAAATTTTTTCTGTTATGTTAATTTTCAATCTCTCTTCCTCTTCTTTTATTACTTGAGAAGAGCCAAATATTATATATTGGACATTTTTCGGAATTTCTTTTGATGAGAGAGCTTTTATTATTATTTCAGGGCCGATACCACCAGGGTCACCAATGGTGAGCCCTATTTTGAAAGGATTCATTCTTGATTTTCTTTACTTTCGTTATTCTCTTTATCTTTTTGGTTATTTCCTTTCTTTTCATTAAGCTTATAAATGTATTTTATACTGCTTTTGTAAATTAATAAATTTGGGGCATTTTCTCTTGTGATTTTAATGCAATCTTTGTCATACCATTCAATAATACCTTCTAAGACTTCTCCATCCTTAAATACTATAACCATTGGGGTTTTTTTATTCATTTGTTTAAGATAATAATAATTCTCAGCATAGGTTTCATATGGAGGAGGAGTCTTTTTCTTATTTGAGGGCTTTGTCATTTTTTCTTTTATTTCGGAAAGATTTGGACGGATGAGCTTTCTTGTCATAATGTCCTCCCCATCGGGATTTTTGTACTTTCCACTAAAAATTCAGGATGACTTTATTCTACAATATAAGTTAAATAATTTCAAGTTATTATTATTTTTAAGCAAATATTAAAATATAGTAAGGGAGGAGATTGCTTGATTTATATAATAAATAACATTTGCAGGAAAAATTCCTAATTGGAGAACACCAAGTAGACAAATAAAAAGCACGAGGAAAAGAGGAGGATTTTCTACTTCTATTTTTATTCCAGGAATTGAGGGTTTCATATACATATAAACAATTACCCTTAGATAATAAAAGACTGAAATAAGAGAACATAATACTGCTATTATTGTCAAAGTAATTAAATTATTTCTGACAGCTGAACTAAAAATATAAAATTTAGCCAGGAACCCGGCTGTAGGAGGAAAGCCTGCTAAGGATATCAGAAAAACCGATAGAGTCGCCCCAAGCCATGGGTATTTAAATCCGATTCCTGAATATTCTTCAAGGTCAAGATATTCCTTATTCTCCTTGGTCATGGCTGAAATTACCGCAAAAGCTCCTATATTCATAAAAATATAGACAATAATATAGAAAATTAAGCTTTTATAATCTTTAATTATTATAGCAATCATCATATATCCAGCATGGGCAATACTTGAATATGCAAGAATTCTCTTTATATTTCTTTGTCTAAGGGCAACTAAATTACCAATGACCATAGTAAGAACAGCTATTGCCCATAAACTCCAGAAAATAACTTTCTCTCCAAGTTTTATAGGCCAAAAAGTGCTAAAGACCCTGATCAAAACAGCAAAACCAGCTGCTTTGGTAGCTACAGAGAAAAGTGCAGTGATTGGGGTTGGGGCTCCCTGATATACATCAGGTGTCCACACATGAAATGGGACAACTGCGATTTTAAAGAACATTCCTATGAGAAAAAGACCAAAGCCAATTAATGCAAAAGTATTTATTTTCTCCCCTGATAAAAAACTATCAGCAATTACATTAATCTTGGTTGAATCACAAATCCCATACAAAAATGCGATACCATAAATCAAAAAGGCGCTTGCAAAAGCTCCAAGAAGAAAATATTTTATGGATGCCTCTGAAGATTTTAAATCTCCAAGTTTTAGTCCTGCTAATACATAATTTGCAAGAGAAAAGACTTCTAAGCCAAGTAATATGATAAGAATATCATTTGAAGAAACAACTATCATCATTCCGGCTAAACATAGGAGTAAGAGGGAAAAATATTCACCATAATTCATTTTTTGAAGTGCAATATATTTAAAAGACAATAGTATTACCAAAGCGAATGAAACGTAAAAGAGAAAAAAGAATAAGAGAGAGAAGTTATCAAGTATAAGGCCATTTTTAAAATACGAATAATTTTTATTCCAGAAAACAATAGTAAAAATAGAAGAAATAATAATTCCTATTAGGGATATATAACCAGAATAATTTCTTTTTCTGCTATTAAAAATTTCCCAAATTAAAATGATCAATGAAAACAATACGATTAATGAAATAGGGAAAATGCTTACAATATTATTTTCCATGAGCATTATCTTCTCCCTTTTTCAAAAAGTCAGCGGAAGAAAAAATTTGTTCTGTCTTTTTGACCTTCTTCAATAAGTAATCTACTGATTTATCCATTTTTCGTAATAAAGTTCCAGGTGCAATTCCGAGCCAGAAAATTAAAATTATAATTGGAATGAAAACTATTATTTCTCTTAAATTTAAATCTTTGAATTTTAAAATTTTATCATTTTTAACGGGTCCTTGCATTACCCTTTGAAACATCCAGAGTAAATAAGCTGCAGAAAGAATCACTGTAGAAGTTGCAAGAATTGCCCATAATTTATTTGCTTTAAAAATTCCGACCAAGCATAAGAATTCTCCTATGAATCCATTAAGCCCAGGGAAACCAATAGATGAAAGTATTACAATAACAAAAAAGGCTGAAAGCACTGGCATTTGTTTGCTTACTCCACCAAAGTCAGAAATCATTCTTGTGTGAGCACGGTCATAAAGAACTCCAACTATTAAGAATAAGGCGCCTGTACTTAAACCATGGTTTATCATCTGGTAAATTCCACCCTCCATAGCCTCAGTTTTAAGAGCCAAAATTGCAAGCATTATTAATCCAAGGTGACTAACACTTGAATAAGCAACAAGGGATTTTACATCTTTCTGGATTAATGCCATGAGCCCTCCATAAATAATTCCTATTATGCTTAAAATTACAAGAAGTGGCATAAATTTAAACAAGGCATCCGGGAATAATGGAAATGCGAATCTTAAAAATCCGTATATTCCCATCTTTAGCAAGACACCGGCTAAAATTACAGAGCCTGCTGTTGGTGCTTCAACATGAGCATCAGGTAGCCATGTATGAAAAGGAAAAATCGGCACTTTAATTGCAAAAGAAAGGCTGAAAGCTAAAAATAGCCATGTTTGAAGTTTTGGAGTTAAAATTAAATTGTAATAATCATAAATATTAAATGAGAAAGTTCCAGTTGCCCTATAATAAATGGAGTAAAGAACAAAAATTGCAACAAGCATTAAAAGGCTTCCAAGCATTGTATAAATAACAAATTTTACAGTTGCATAAATTTTTCTTTTTCCGCCCCAAATTCCAATAAGAAAATACATGGGTATGAGCATTGCTTCCCAGAACACATAGAAAAGAAAAAGATTTAAGGCTGAGAAAACTCCAAGTATACCTGTTTCAAGCATTAACATAAATATCATGTATTCTTTTACTTTTTCATTTATACTTCCCCAGGAGAATAAAATCGTTATTGGCATAAGGAAAGTCGTAAGGAGAATCAAGAAAAGACTAATACCATCTACTCCTAGATAATAATCTATTCCATAACCAAGCCATCGAGAATGCTCAATAAATTGAGGTTTTGCAGAATTTGAGTCAAAATTAAAATAAAGGAAAAGCGAGACAATAAAAGTTATAAGAGTAATAATTAATGCGACAGACTTTATTAAATTTTCTTCCTTTCTATTAATAAATAGGAGAAAGAATGCTCCTGCTAATGGAAAGAAGATTAAAAAACTGAGAATAGGAAAACTCATTTTTTTCCTCTTAAATAATCAAATAAGTGAGCAATAAAATAGTTCCAATCAATATTATTAGTCCATAATCTTTTATAAGCCCTGAATGGAAATAGCTTAGAATTTTTCCACTAAAATCCGTAAAATGAGCAGATTTATTTACTGCTCCATCTATCACTTTTAAATCAAAATTCTTATAGATTTTCTCAGAGCCCTTTAAAGTTGGCTGGACAAATATTAAATTATAAGCTTCATCAACGTAATATTTATTGTAGAGAATTTTATAGACTCGAGGGAAACGCTGTGCTGTTCTTTTTGCAA
>MTON01000030.1 GCA_002010665.1 Candidatus Aminicenantes bacterium JdFR-78 | reverse complement strand
AAAAGGTTGTAATAAGAAAGAATATTGCTTAAATTTTCATATGGATTCTTACATGAGGCAATGAATATGTTTTTATATAGATCCTTAAATGAGGCAATAAGTACATTAGCTCTTTTGACTCTTTTAATACAATTTCTCTTTTAAAAATGTATTCTGGACTTAAATAGATTTTGCATTTGTTATGCTTAGAAAAATGAATAATTAATTTTTTCAATGAGATTTTTTAAAAAGAAGCGCTAAACAAACATAAATATAATTCAAAAATAATGAATAGCGAATACAAAAAATTGAATCTCAATCCAAAAAAATGAATTTTTAAAATATAAAATATTATATATAAATTATAAATATGACATAATTTATTTAGTATCAATGAATTTTTATTATAAAAGCAATAAATTGAAAGGTGGCACAATTTTTGCAAGAACACCTATCAAAATAAAAAAACGATAGAAAGGAGGTGGAAATTAGGGAAGAGGAAATTATAAAAAAGAAAATGAAGGTGTTTATTTTTAAGGGATTTCAAAATTCCAAATTTGAAAATGTTTAAAAAGGAGGTTAAAAAGTGAGTAAAAAAATCTTATTAGGGTTAGGGATTTTAATCTTTTTATTTTCCCTAACTTACGCCCAGGTGAGAACCGGAAACATTTATGGAACAGTTACAGATCCAGAAGGAGTTCCTTTACCTGGAGTTACTGTTACTCTAACTGGAGGCAAAATTTCTCCAATGGTAGCAGTCACATCAGAAGGAGGTCATTTTCGTTTCCTATCATTACCACCAGCAGATGATTACACTCTCACCTTTGAGCTCCAGGGATTCAAAAAAGTTGTTAGAGAGAATATTTCTGTTCGTGTAGGTGTGAATGTTGATTTAAATATTGTTATGGAAATGGGTAAGATCGAAGAGGAAGTTATTGTTGTTGCACAAACTCCAATAGTTGATACAAAGAAAGCAACTGTTCAGGCTAATGTTACCCGAGATGCATTACAAACATTACCAACAGCAAGAGATCCATGGGTCATTTTAGAATTGGCACCAGGAGTAATGGTTGACAGAGAAAACGTCGGTGGTTCAGAGTCTGGTCAGCAGTCAAACTTTCTTGGTAGAGGTGATAGTGGAGATAATGCTCAATGGAATATAGACGGCGTTAATATTTCCGATCCAGCAGCAGTTGGTGCTTCTCCAATGTATTATGACTATGATATGTTTGAAGAAATGAACATTCAGACTGCAGCAAATGACGTCTCTGCAATGACAGGAGGAATTATTATCAATTTTGTTACACCTCGTGGTGGAAATAAATTTGCTGGAGGAGCAAGATTCTATTGGACTGATAAGAAATTCCAATCAGAGAATGTTCCATCTGAATTAAAAGAATTGCAATTAGTTGGTAATAAAGTTCATAGTATTTATGATTATGGTCTCAATATCGGTGGTCCAATCATTAAGGATAAACTCTGGTTCTGGGGTTCCTGGGGTGTTCAAGATATTAACCAAATTACAATTACAGGTGATAGGGATGATACAGATTTAAAGAACTATAATTTCAAATTAAATGCTCAACTTGGTAATCACAGACTAGAATTCTATTTCAATCACAATGACAAGAAAAAATATGGAAGAAGAAGAACAGGTGGATATCTCGATTCAATAGAGGCAACATGGGATCAATCAGGGCCTGGTTTTATTTTCAAGATTCAGGATGAGATTACCTTTGGACAAAATTTCTTCCTCTCCCTTAAGGGTTCTCGACTCCCAATGGGATTCAAATTAGAACCCAAAGCTGGAAGAGATAAGATCGTTTACTGGGATGTTGGAATCAACAAGAGATGGAATACTGGTTTGTGGTATGAGACCAATAGACCCATGTGGTATGGTGAAGTTTTTGCTAATTACTTTGCAGAGGATTTTCTCGGTGCCAATCATGAATTTAAGTTTGGTGTGGAATACAAGAATGCTGTGATTGATTCTTCAACTGGATATGGAAATGGTGGATTAGCATTACTCTATAATGGCTATCCATATCAGTTCCGTTTCTACAACTGGTGGGGACAGAAGTATTATGCAAACAGAATTTCTGCATACTTCCAGGATATAATTGAAATTGGAAGATTAACAATCAATGCAGGAATTCGTTATGACCGTCAGTGGGGTGGAATTCTCGAATACACACAGGAATCTCCTACAGTTGATATGATGAAAAATATTGGTGGTGTTGATTACAACTGGCCAGCCACAACCCAGAGCCCATATGATTATCCATTTACCTGGAACTTCTTCTCTCCAAGAGTTGGATTCATCTATGATATTTTTGGAAATGGAAAAACTTTATTGAAAGGTAATTTCTCAATTTATGGTTCCCAGTTTGACGCAAGTGCTGCTTGGACAATGTGGTATATTTACGGACAACATCGTTTCAGATGGACTGATTTGAATAATGATCTTCAGGTTCAGGCTAATGAATTGACTTATCTCTTTACAATCGACTTGACTGATCTGGCCGAACAAACTTCAGAAATCGGAGATACTTATTATGATCCAAATCTCTCTCCTGAAAAGACGATGGAGATTCTAATTGGAATTGAACATGAACTTTCACCTGATTTTGGTATTGGTGTGAACTTCCAGTACAGAAAACTCTATGATTATAACTGGTCAAAGATGTTAGTCTATGATTATCTGCAAGGAAGCATCCTGAGACAGGTTCAGAATGATGATTGGGTCCAAGCAGGTCAGATTTTCGGAAATGTATATTGGGACTTAGATTATAATAAAGTTGGATATTCTTGGACTGATTATCTGACAAAGAGACCTGATTATTATCAAAAATACTGGGCAATCGAATTTATCTTCAAGAAGAGATTAACAAAGAAATGGATGCTTGATGGTTCATTCACATATCAGGATCACAGAGTATACTATCCAACCAGAGACAGTTATCAGGATCCAACTGACCACTTACCGGTTGATAAACTTCATGGTCAACCAATGGCCTATCAGGCAGCAGGAAGTGGTGCTTCCAATGTATTCATGAATTCAAGATGGCTGTTCAAATTAGCTGCACTCTATCAACTTCCATATGGCTTCAATATTAGTGGAACCCTCTCTGCAAGAGATGGATTCATTAGTCCAACATATGCGGAAGACACCACTTATTATAAATATAATTGGGAATTCGCCTCGGTTTGGACAGAAAAATTTGGAAGCACAAGAGATCCAGCTGTTATCCTGATAAACTTGAGACTGGAAAAGAGATTCAAGCTAGGAGATTTTGGTAATGTTTACCTCAGCGCAGATTGCTTCAATGTTACAAACTCCAGTGTGAGACTAGCTCGCCATAGAAATATGACAGCTGCTAACTATAACCAGACTCTTGCTATTATGAGCCCGAGAATTTTCAGATTCGGAATCAGGTTCGAGTTCTAATTCTACTGTTCCAGATCTGGTGGGAGCTCAAGCCTGCTCCCTTCGGGGGGCAGGCTTTTTTTATACCTTTAATTATTGCAAAATTGCATTTTCTCTGAGTGAAAGTTATAATTAAAAAGGAAGGAGTGTGAAATGAAAAAGGTTTTTATTTTTGGAATCATTTTCGTCCTGATCGTTGGTTTAGCTTTTTCACAGGCTTATAGAGGAAAAGGTAGACTGAGGGGTGTGGTTAAGGATAAAGATGGAAATGGGATCCCAGATGTTAGAGTAAGGCTTTATCATGTTAAATCAGCTGGTGGTTTTGAAGTTAAAACTAATGAAAAGGGAGTATGGGTTGCAAGCTGGCTAAGAGGTGGTCTTTGGTATATTGATTTTGAAAAAGAAGGTTATCTTCCTAAAAAAATCAGTGTAACAATTAGTGAACTCCGAAGAAATCCTGATGTTGAGATAATTCTGAAAAAGTTAAAAGCTCCTGTTATTCCGAAGGAATTGCTTGATCAATTAGATAAGGGAAATAAACTGTTTGCAGATGGAAAATATGATGAAGCAATAGAAGAATATAAAAAATTGTTAGAAAAGAGGCCAGAATTTTATCAAATTAATATTAATATAGGAAATGCTTATATGAAAAAGGAAGATTATGAGACTGCGATCAGTTATTTTCAAAAAGTTCTGGAGAAGGATCCCAAAAATGCTGAAGCTTTGATATCTTCGGGAAATTGTTATGTAGAATTAAAAGATTACAAAAAGGCTATCGAGATTTTCAAACAGATTGATAAGGAAGATATAAATGACCCTGTTGTCTTATATAATATTGGAACAATTTTTTATAATAATGGTGAAATTGATAAGGCTATTGAATATTACGAACAAAGTATAATTGTCAAAAAAGACTTTGTCGACTCTTATTATCAGCTCGGACTTGCATATCTCTCAAAAGGAAATAATGAAAAAGCATTAGAAAATTTCAATAAATACTTAGAAATTGACTCAACATCAGATAAAGCTGAACAGGTTAAAAAATTCATTGAATATCTCAAAAAAACAAAATCTCCTTAAATGAAGAGATACATAATTTCCATCATTCTCATTATTCTTTTATTAAGCCCTCTGTATTCAAAAATTAAAAAAGAAAAGTTAAACCTTCTATTAATTTCAATTGATACATTAAGGGCAGATTATTTGAGTTGCTATGGTGGAAAAGAAGTAAAAACCAAAAACATTGATTCTCTTACAAAAAATGGAATTTTATTTAAGAAAGCCTTTGCTCATAATCCCCTTACTCTTCCTTCTCATACTAATATTTTAACGGGTTTAACACCATTATTTCACGGAGTTCATGAAAATCTAGGATTTCGATTATCGGAGAATATTTTAACGCTTGCTGAATATTTAAAAAAATATAACTACCGGACAGCTGCCTTTGTTGGATCTTTTCCCCTTGATTCCCGTTTTGGATTGGATCAGGGTTTTGATTTATACGATGATCTTTATGGAGAAAAAAAGTCTCCTGGAGCTTTCTTTTTTGTAGAAAGAAAAGGGGAAGAGGTGGTTAATCGAGCAATTAAATGGCTTAAAAGTCATCAAAATAGTCGATGGTTTTTATTTATTCACTTGTTTGACCCTCATCAACCTTATATTCCTCCCTCTCCTTATTTAGAAAGATTTGCTTATAATTTATACGCTGGTGAAGTAGCGTATGTAGATGATTGTGTAGGAAAGCTTCTCAATTATTTAAGAAAGTCCAATTTAATGGATAAAACCCTGATCATATTTACTTCAGATCATGGAGAATCATTAGGAGAACATGGAGAACGGACCCATGGCTATTTTGCATATAATTCAACCTTGCATGTTCCTTTAATTTTTCATTCCAGAAAATTTTTTAAGGAAAATAAAATAATTGAAAAGAAAGTTTCCCATATAGATATATTTCCTACTGTTTGTGATTTATTCGGATTAAAAAAACCAAAATCCCTTCAGGGGCAATCATTACTGCCCTTAATAGAAGGTAAAAAATTTACTGAAAATACAATTTATTTTGAATCATTGTCAGCTTATTACAATAGAAATTGGGCTCCACTCAGGGGGATAATAGAAAAAGATTACAAATTTATTGATTTGCCCATTCCAGAACTTTACAACATAAAAAAAGATTTCGAGGAAAAGAATAATCTTGCTGATAAAAAGAACTTAGCTAAATATAGAAATTTACTGAAAAAAACTATGGATAAATTGAGCAAAGGAGGAGTGGAGACTTCACGCAAAATAGAGAATAAAAAAGTATTAGAAGCCATGAGAAGTCTTGGTTATTTGAGCGGAGGAACATTTGAAAAGAAAAGGGTTTTTACTCGGAATGATGATTTGAAAGTTTTATTACCGTTTCATCTCAAATTAATGGATGCAGCTTCCTTGCATAGCCAAGGGAATATAGAAAAAACAATTGAAATATTAGAGGGGTTAATAAAGGAGAAAAAAGATTTTGCAACTGCCTATGAATATTTGGCAAATGTTTATCACCAAATCGGGAAAAAAGAGAAAGCCATTGAAGTTTTAAGAAAAGGGCTTAATTATTTTCCTAATCATGTTCAGATGAGGGGCAAGCTTGGGATTTATCTTTCTGAGGTTGGAAGATTAAACGAAGCAATCAAAGAGCTTAAACATGCTCTGGCTTTAAACGATAAGGACGCTGAATTATGGAATTATCTTGGTGTTGCTTACTGGAGAAGTGGGAATTATGTAGAGGCTGAAAAATGTTATCAACGTTCCATTGAACTTGATTTCAACTATGCAAGCGCCTTTAATAATCTTGGTTCTCTCTATCTTTCTTTAAAAAACCCTGACAAAGCTCTCTATTACTTTGAGAAAGCCATAAAATTTGATCCTACTTTAGCATCTGCATACAATGGAAAAGCTGTGGCTTTGGGTATGAAAGGTAATCTTATAGATGCTATAGAATACTGGAAAAAAGCAGTTCAATTTGAGCCGAATCATCAGATGGCTCTTTATAATCTTGGCTTAGCATTTCTTAAAATAAACAATAAAAGAGAAGCTCTTAAATATTTTGAAAGGTATTTAAAAGTAGCTCCTTCAGATGATAGGGATAGGGAAAGAATATTGAAACTTGTGAAATATCTTAAAAATCAAATTGAATGAGGAAAAATAGAAATTTTTTCTTACTCATTCTGATATTCATTTTTATTCTTCCTTTCCTGAATTGCAAAAGAAAATTAAATATAAAAGATCTTATTGGAAACAAATCTTATAATTACATTTTAATAAGCGTAGATACTCTAAGAGCTGACAGACTGGAATGCTATGGATTTTCAAGAATAAAAACTCCTACAATAAATGAAATGGCACGATCTGGGATAAAATTTGAAAGATGCATTTCTCAGACACCCCTTACTCTTCCATCTCATACTACGATTCTAACTGGAACTTATCCCTTTTTTCATGGTGTGAGAGATAATGGAGGATTTATTGTTCCCAAAGAGCTTCAAACAATTGCAGAGCTTTTCAAAGAAAAAAAATATATCACAGGAGCTATAGTTGGCGCTTATGTTCTTGATTCTAAATGGGGATTAAATCAAGGTTTTGATTTTTATTATGATCGTTTTAATTTAGACAGGAAGGAAGGGTTTTCCATTGCAGATGTGCAAAGAAGAGGAGATGAGGTAATAACAGTTGCTATTAATTGGCTTAACAAAGTAAAAAATAATAATTTTTTTCTTTTTCTGCATCTCTATGACCCACATACTCCTTATGAACCTCCTTCTCCTTTTAAAGAAAAATATTCTAATGACCTTTATTTAGGAGAAATTGCATATACAGACTTTCAGCTTGGAAGATTGTGGGAATATTTGAAAGAAGAAAAATTACTGGATAAAACGATCTTAATTTTTACCTCTGACCATGGTGAAAGTCTTGGAGAACATGGAGAGGCCACCCATGGATTTTTTGTTTATCAAGAAGGGATACATGTACCATTAATTTTTGTACTTCCTTTTAAAAAGCTTCAGAATCTTATAAGAGAACAAGTTGTCTCACTGGTGGATATTATGCCTACTATTTTAGAACTTGCAAAGATACCGATTCCCAAACAGATTCAAGGTAGAAGTTTGGTTTCCTACTTTTTAAATAAAAATAAGAATGAAGACAGCTATGCATATTCAGAAACTTATTATCCGCGGTTTCACTATGGGTGGAGTGAAGTTAAAAGCATCCAGAATGAAAAATATAAACTCATAATTTCTCCTGACCCTGAATTATATGATCTTCAGAATGACCCAGAGGAAAAAATAGATATATCTCAAAAAAAGAAAGGAATAACCAGAGAATTGGAAAAAATTATGAATGCTTATTTAAAGAGATATAGTATAGGTAAATATGAAATGAATTACAAAGAGGTTGATGAAGAAACAAGGAAAAAGCTTGCAGCTCTTGGTTATATTGGTACTTTTATTGATTCCGAAAGTATGGAGGGAAAGGTATTACCAAGTCCAAGGAATAAAATTCATATTTTTAATCAAATATCTACGGCAAAGGAATTAAGTTTAAAAGGAGAACTGAAGAAGGCAGAACAAATAATGCTCGAGGTAATAGAAAAAGAGCCAGAAATTATTGATGCTTATTTTGTTCTCGGGAACATTTGCTTTAAACAAAAGAAATATAATGAGGCAATAAAATGGTTATCAAAAGCACTGGATAAAAAACCTGATTACGATTTTGTGGTATTGAATATAGCAATTTCATATATTGAAATGGAAAAATTAGATAAGGCTGAGGAGATATTAAAGAATTTTGTAAATAAATTTCAAGCTGATCCTATTTTGTACCTCACGCTTGGAGATATTAATCTTAAACAAGAAGATTATTTTGAAGCAATCCAATATTATAAAAAATGTCTCGAAATAAATCCTCGTTCAGCAAGGGCATATAATAATTTAGCTCGTGTTTATATAATTTTGAATAATATTTCTGAAGCTCAGGTAAATGCGCTTAAATCTTTAAGTCTTAATCCTGCTTTGAGAAATCTTCATTATAATTTAGCCCAGATTTACGAATTACAGAATCAGCTTGATAAGGCAGAGAAAGAATATCTATTAGAACTTGAAAGATTTCCAGATAATTATAATGCGAGTTTTAACCTTGCACTTTTATACAGAAGAAAGAAAGACTGGACAAAGGTTGAAAAATATTTGAGATTTACCATTAATATAAATCCTAAATTTCCATTTGCATATCTATTCCTTGGAGAAACTTTATCCCTCAAAAAAGGGAAAGAAAAAGAGGCTATTGGCTTGATTGAAAAGGCAGTATCCATGGGNCTTGATAAAAAACATCTTAAATTTGCATATTATTTACTTGCAAAAATATATTTAAAATCCGGAAATCAGTACATGGCTTCCATCTACGCGAGGAAAATCCAACAGTTAAAAGATTGATCCTGGATTTTACTGAATAATAAAAGGTGTAATTGCCGAAGCTAATTGATTAGTTAAAAGATCAATTACAGTTACCTTTAAATGGTATTCACCAGGTTCTAAATTTTCCAGTTTAAATTTAAGAAGAATCTTATAGGCATTGGGTTTTTCATATTTAGGTTTGTCAACAAAATCTATTTTAGTAACAGGAATTGTATGCCCTGAATCATCTATAACTTCAAATTTCATTTGAGTTTGAGGAATCTTTGCTTCTGGATGAGTTTTTAAATTAAACACTTTGAAAAACACATAATTAATGGAGGATTTTTTGATAACAGGAAGAACTCCAGGAATAAATTCTTTTTTATCAAAAACAAAAGGATATGAAATCGGTAATCCCTTTAACGCCTTTCGTCCTGATGGTCTTTTAGGATTATATCCCCTAATAAGTATCCAGTCTTTTTCTTGAGTTATAATTACGGGTTTACCTACTATAAGCCTACTTGTGTCATAGTTCGGAACATAAACATTCTGAATTTTACAGCCAACTTTCCCATTCTCGCTATTTCTAATAATGATTTTTAACTTATATACATCACCAGGATATACTAAAAGCAAATCGTAATATTTAATACCTGAATTTTCTAATCTTTTTCCTAATTTTTTAAGATTGATTCCAAATTTTTGATGGAAGAAATCCACAAATTCTCTTGATCTATTCAGTGCATAACCATAAATTTCCAACTTCAGTTCCTTGGTTTTGTTATTTTCATAGAAAAATTGCTTTCCAGGAATTTTAATGAACACTGGAATTTTAGCAATATTGGAGGTGCCGTAGTATACAGTGGAAAGAATTTGAAATTCTATATCATTGGAGAAAATGTCTTTTGATATATATTCAACCAATTGTAACTTTTTTTCAAATTCAGAATATTTTTTGAAAGGTTTTTTAGTGTAGTATCCTTTTCTATAGGAGACCTGAAGCCCGGGGCGCTTAACCTTTACCTCAATTTTTCTAAATTCCCCTTTCTTTTCTGTGTGTTTAGGATAATAACCTAAAAGATAATAGGCATTTGTTAATTTTAAAATATCTTCGAGAGGCTTTTCTAAATCATTTATATTTCTGAATGCTTTTCCTCCTGTCTCACGAGCAAGTAAATTTAGAGTGTCTTGACCTGCTCTAATAGTTGAAGGACGAAGGGATGTCCCTCTTACTGTGCTTACTTGACTTCCTCCTCTTAAACCACCTATGTCAATTGTGTGAATTGTGCAATCAGAATTTACAAAATACTGTAAAGCCTCAAAGAGGTTCATTCTTAGGGTAGGAGATCCAGCAAGCTCTGTATCAATTTTCCAGATTTGTCTCTTCAATAAAGCTTCGAAGTTCTTATCAATGTCTCTTATAGATTTTCCAACAAGCAATTCTGAATCAAATCCTTCTGAAAAGTAAATTAAATGCTTTCTGCCTGAAATTATATTCAATGCCTGAGCAAGGGTTTTTAAGGAATCAATAAAATTGTAAATATAACTTTTATATGTTTCCTTATTAAATTTTCTCATTTCAAGAAGCAAGTCTTCAATTTGATCAATAACTTCCTCCTGTAGAGTTGTTCCAACTTGAGGTTCTCTTGTTCTTTCGAATTCTGGATATTCCTGATAAGGTTTAAATAAGAATCCAGCAGGCCCTTTTATTAGTTTTGATTTTTTTGTCATTCCAAAAGTATCAAGGGCTATCAATAATTGATCTTTATCATTTGTGAACGGAACTATAATTTTTAGTCCAGAGAAAATTGAATATGTCCCAATCGCAACCAAATCAGTGGATTGAATTTTGTCTTTTATGAAATTTATAGCTACCTCCCTTGCTTTTAAAATACCTTTTAAACTTGCAAAAGATAAGTCGAACAAAAGGAAAAAGTGCCTGCGAGCAGATGGGTATTCCCTTAAAATAGTTCTTATTTTAGGAGAGTCATTTATTACTAAGGTAAAATGTGTGATTTTCTGTTCCTTTCCGTCTTCAAGAAGAATAAAATCATCTGGGGTTAAATCAAGAACAGGATTTCCCTGTTTATCAGTTACATAGACAGGGACATCAACTACAACAACTTTTACCTCATATTTTAATGGAGATTCTTTGGTCTGGGCGGACAAATATAAGCTCAGCAAACAATTTACGAGAATTATTATAGAAATAAGAAATTTCTTTTTCATTTTTCACCTTTCCACATAATATTAATCATTTTATTTTTATTATTAGCTTTTTTCTCTGTATCTCATTAGAGGATATATTTTTTATAGTAATATAAGTTTCATAGTTTCCAGCTCCAATAATCAAAGGTATATTTATTAGAAAAGATTTATTTTTTAATTTAAGAAGTTCTTTTTCTTTTAAAGTAATTGGATAATTTTTTTCAAAGTTAATTATCAAATCTTTATTTTCGTCGTAAATTTCAAGAGATAAAAAGATATTTGTTTTTAAAATCGAATTGCTTTCAGTGAACCATAAATTTTCATAAGGAATTTCAATAATAAGGTAATTTATGTTGCTTTTATCTTTTCTAATATGAACCTTAAAATCAAAGAAAACTCCCTCTCTTAGAAAGAACTTGCCACTATCCTTTAATTTTCTTAATAGATAATTTACCTTATCAATACTTGAGAAATCCAATTCAAATTCACCGTTTCCTCTTTTATCCACAAAAATAATTGGAATATAATCATAAAACCATACAATTGTATCCCTATAAATTCTTCGCTGGAAATCCATAAATCCACCTTTGAAATTTTCTATTTGAGTAGGAGGCCCAAAAAGAATGTATATTCTTCCCCTATCAGTTAACCAGCCGGGTCTTCCTTCTCCTCCGAACAATTTATCTGCTTTATTGATTCTTGCCAAATACATTTCTTTAAACTCATTTTCTTCAGTGGAAGGATCAGGGTCCCTTTTCTTCCAGAATTCATTGATAAACTTTTTTCTTTCTGCAGGTGGAAGTTCAATAAAGGTTTTTTTCTCTTCTTTTGTAATAATGTATCTAACTTTTGACAGAAAATCTTCTTCTTCAGGTGTTAATTTTGGGGTTTTGATAAATGGAGAACAACTTATAATAAGAATTAGAGAAATAAATATTAATAAACTTTTCAGGAAAAGAGAGGTCTTCATTTCTTTTTAAGCTGTTCTATTTTTTGTTTTATTGATGGTTGATTTGGATTCAATTCTAAAGATTTTCTCCAGGCTATTAAAGCCTGTTCATTATCACCAAGCTTATAATAACAATCTCCGATTAAATTAAGAATGTTTAAATTTGTTCCTTCATGTAATAAATATTCTTTATAAATTTTGATTGCTTCCTCGAATTCTCCAAGTGCCTGACATGTTTTGCCTAAAAGAGCAAGAAAAGCGAAACTTTTTGGATTTGAATTTTTATATGGCATTAAGAGTTCTTTCACCTTTTGATACTCTTTATTTAGAAAATATATCTCTCCTAAGAGTTGAGCATAACGCAATTGCGGGAATCTTTTATTTATCTCCTCAAGAATTCTTTTTGCTTTCTCTATATTACCAAGAGAATAATATTGATTAGCTAAAATAAATTTTATTTCAGCACGAGTTTTCTCATTTTTAGGCATAATTTTTGAGATGATCCATGGCCTTGGGATTACTGAGAAAGCAGAAACTTGAAATTCCTTTTCTTCGAAGAGGATCTCATTATTGTCTTTGTCATACAAAGATACTCTTATAGTATAAAATCCTGGAGAGAAATCGGTTAATGGGAAACTCACGAGAAAGGACTGTTTATTTCCAAACTCGGTTAAGGGTTTACTTATGGATAAAAATATCTTTTTTTTGTTTTTTATAATGTATTTAAAAAAGCCGTTTTTCTCAATATCTGGTGATAAATTATAAACCTGATAAAAAACAATTAAATTATCCTTATTTGTATATATGTTTTTGGAATAGGAAAAAATCTGAAAATCTTCAATAGTAAAGGGTTTTTTTACATTGAGATAATATGATTTTTTTTCTGTTTTAAAACCCAGAATAAGAGGACTCATCTGAATAATATTCTCATTTTTTGGAATATATATATCTTTTTCTATACTTGTAAATTCTTTTGAGACTGTATTTTTAAGTATTACACTTAATTTATATGAGCCAGGAACAAGAGGAAAACAGTCCTGAATTGCATAGGAACTTGCCCTTAATTGATCAATTTTTTCTTCTGGAATTTCGAGTGAGAAAGATTTTCCATATTGAAAAATTATTTTTCCTTTTAAGTCAGTTACTTTTCCATTTAATTCAAAATGGGCCAAATATTTTTTGTTATAATAATCCACTGAGAGTGCACTTGGCTCAATAGAATAATTTACATAAAAATTACCTTCTTCATCTTTAATTACAGAAATTAAATAATCGCAGGATATGTAATTCGCTGTATAATCGAGTTCTACAATATCCTTATATTTCAACAATTTTTCCGCATATTCATCTTTTACTTTCCGGTGAGGTAAAGTCAATACATTTCCCAATAAAATTTCAGAGGAGAGCGAAGGCGTATTTAATGGAGGATTTTCTCCTGGTATTAACGAAAAAGCAGCTTGTGCTAATTCAGGATCATATTGATATAGCTCATAATACGCAGTTTCTGGATCTCCTCCTGCTATTCTTTTATCAATTATCAATTTTCTAAAGGTATCTGTAACAGGGCTGTAAAGTTTGTATTCTCCGATTCCCTTATCTTTATAGAAAACGATATTAAAAAAGGCAGGGAGTCCATACCTCTGGTCCCCTTTATAAAACCAGATTTCAGTTGGATAGATTAAACTTTGTCCTTCAAAACGTTCTATATCAAGGGGTTCTCCTAAAATTATATAAATTCGTCCCCTATCAGTTTTCCATCCAGGTCGGGGGGTCCCACGGCCAAATACCCTATTGGCATAGGCAATTCTCCGATAATGCTCTTCTTTAAATTCATTTCTGGGGGTTCCTGGAGTAGGGTCTCTCTGTTTCCAGAAAGCTTCAATAAACATGTCTCGTTCTTTATCTGTCTCAAGCTGAAGGAAAATTTCCCTTTCTTTTGGAGTTATGATATAAACTACCTCCTCCTCCAACCATTTTCTATACTTTTCAGGAAGGTCTTTGGGAGACTTTTTGTTTGCAGGTGATATTATGAAATTAAAGGATAAAAGGAGCACTAAAACAATAAGTAATTTTTTCATGTTTAGATTCATTTTATTATATAATGTTTTTTTCTTCAAGTTTCATTTATTTAAGTTTTATGTTAAATTTGTAATTCTGAAAATGAAGTGGATTTTGGCCTCAAGATCGCCCAGAAGAATTGAGATTTTAAATCGTATAGGAATAAATCCTATAATTTTTCCGGTTGAAATTAAAGAAGAGAGATTAAAGGGTGAAAAACCTCGCGAATATGTTATGAGATTGTCAAAACAAAAAGTTGAAAAAGCAGCAGAGAAATTTTCATCAGGCATTATAATTGGAGCAGATACCATAGTTGTTTTGGATGGCAAATTTCTTGGAAAACCTCAAAACGATGAAGAAGCAAGAAAAATTTTGAGTTTACTGAGCGGGAAAAAGCACTTTGTATACACTGGCCTCACATTATTGAAAATAGAAGATAAAACATTGGTAAGTGATTATGAGAAAAGTACAGTATTTTTTATAGAGCTTACTGAAGAGATGATTGACTGGTATATAAAGAGCAAAGAGCCAATGGATAAAGCAGGTGCGTATGGTATTCAGGGAAAGGCAGGGATCTTTGTAGAGAAAATTGAAGGTTGCTATTTTAATATTGTTGGTTTTCCTTTGAATTTATTTTATAGATTATCCAAGAAATTAAATATAAATTTATTTAGATGAATCAAATCAATAGTTGACTTTTTTAATTTTTATTTTGTAATATCCTCTTTTTAGATTAAAATTTCTTTTTGCTTTTCTCTTTTCATTATTTATTGATAAAATAAATTCTGTTCCTTTCAGAAAAGAAATATAAAATTTCGCTGAATCACTCAGNACATTAACTTCAAATGATACAATCCTTTCATTTATTCCAATATTTCTTAAAACACTTCTTCCATAAAATCTAAGGATTTCTTTTCCATTTTTAAAAAGAATCAATTTATTTCTATCTGCAATAAGATTATAATGTGCGCCTCTAATTTTAATGTTTTCAATTCTGTTTTCTTTTGAAGCAGAGAGATTTCCAATTCTTAATCCCTCAAATGGTGTATAATCAATGAAATCTTCTAATAATATTAATGCAAAAAGAGGACCCCAGCTTTGGTATCTTTGACCTCCACCTTCTCCAGTTATTGAATTGTAATTTTCTCTACATAATCTGTATTTTTTCCAGCTTTTTAAAAACAGTTTTGCGCTTTTTTTTGCAAATTCCGAGGCAACTTCATCGAACTTATATCTTTTTAAACCTTGGTAAATTAAATAATTTGTTGGAGGCCAAATTGTCCCTCTCCAGTATTGCTGATCTTTAAAAGTAGGATTATCTCTTGAAATTGTTGGAATCACATATTCTCCCCAGAATTCTTCCTCGTTCAAGAGATGTTTAAGTAATAATTTTGCTCTTTTTTCATTGGGTATTCCAGCTATTAAAGGATAGAAATTAGAAGAGGCTTTATGGTGTGAAAATCTGCCATCCCAGAATCTATCATAGTAAAAATCCTTATTCCATAAAATTTCATTGATTTTTTTCTTTATTTCTTCATATTCTTTTTTGAATTTTACTTTATCTTCTTTTTTTTCAAGTATTTCTGCTATTTTCATAAGCATTTCGCAATCAAGAGCATAAAGGGAAGACAGGTCTATACAGTTCATTTTCAATGTTCCTTTTTGCTCGTCAAAGGGAATATTATCAAAATTGGGTAAATCATCTTGGCCAGATTCCCAGGCTGCACGCTGTCTTCCATCTGCTCCTTTTTCCCATTTGGGCACGCCTTTAGCAACTTTATCCCCATCGCTTCCCCACTCAAGAAGCCCGTCATTATTTCCATCTCTTCTAGGGAAGCCTCCACTACCTGGTGCTTTCCAGAATTCATGCCATTTTTTCAATTTCTCATAGGATTCTGTAAGAATGGAAATATCGTTACATCTATAATAGGTCTTTAACACAGTAAATGAGCCAACCGGAGGTTGAGATCTATCCGGACTTCCATTGTGGGCTGATCTCCAATTAGGAATATTTCCCCATGGATATTGACAATCTAGAACAGCTTCAATTTCCTGTTTTGCAAGTTTACAATCTTCAATACTTGCTTCCAAAGCATTGAAAAAGGCATCCCATTCAAAAATTGTCCAGAGGTCAGGACTTCCATCAGGCTTTGGAAAGATCCACTTTCTTCCAGCTGGTATGTAAACTCTCCCCTTATCAGGCTGATAAAGTTTCATCCAGGCAATATTGTTATAAATTGATGAAATAATTCCTTCCCATTCACCAATAATTTTTGGCCTTTTACTGATATAGTCTTTTTTGCTTTTCTCCAGAATATGGTTAATTTCCCTCTCCTTTATTTTCAGAGGTCTAAATCCTGCATAGAAAAATACATCTCTAAATTTTTTCTTTACAAATAAACTTAATTTATCTTTATCTTTTTTTATTTTTTCAATTTCGAAATTAATGGGCACGAAAACAAAATTAGAATTTGTTCGAACAATGCCATCCGAAAAGTAATATTCTTTCTTTTTTCCCCATGGAGTATAAAAAAGAATTTCTAATTCTATTCTTTTAGGGACTTCAATTTTTCCTACTATACCATTCATATATTTTCCGAATTTGATATTTAACAGTTTTTTTCTATTTCCATTTTTCTCAAAAATAGGGGTTTTTTCCCTCATATGAAATGGTAGAAAAGGATTGAAACTAAGTTCAGCGTAGGAGGCATTTGGAGAAAAGGGTCCTACATCCTCAACTAAATAAAAGGTGTCATATCCATCCGCTTTATCTTTTCCTTTGTGGATAATGAATCTGAAAGCGTAAAAGGATTTATTTTTCACGATAACTAAGCCATTCCAGAAAGGTGGGTCAAAGGCTCCAATTTCAAAATCCTCTGATAATAAGAGATTAAATAAAAATAAAAGAAAAAAGAACGATAAAAATATCAGTTTTCTTGTGTTTCCCATTTTCCATTCCTAATTTATATTGAAATAAAAAAACCAGTAACTAATCCAAGGGTGATTGATATTTCGTCTTCTGAATTCATCATTAATTCAGCTATTTCTTTAATATTTTTCCTTTCCTTTAAAGAATTAAAAAGCATACTGCATGGATCAAGGTATACCACAACTTTTATACCTTCTTTATTTTTTTCAGATATAAGTCTCCAGTATCTTGTCCTGCAATCATTATCTGCAAGTTTTTTTCTGTTTTCGATCAATGATTTTAAAATTTTTTCACCTTTTGAGAATTCATTTTTTAATAAAAAATGTAATGCTTCTCTTAATCCATTTAAAGCCTGATGAGTTGTTCTTTCATGGATATCTATTACTCCATAATCTGCAATTCTAAGATGTCTTTTTAATTCTTTATCGTCTAAATTTTCCTGTATTTCAAGAG
The DNA here is from genome assembly GCA_002010665.1 of Candidatus Aminicenantes bacterium JdFR-78. Lineage (GTDB taxonomy): Bacteria > Acidobacteriota > Aminicenantia > JdFR-78 > JdFR-78 > JdFR-78. Next base: position 132,362 of record MTON01000030.1, on the reverse strand, counting down.
AATGAATTATAAAGTTTTTACATTGCAAAAGGGCTTTTTCCTCGAGAATGAGTAATGGAGATACATAAGAGGAGGATAAAAGCAAAGATTCTGTTAAAAAATAATTCTCTTTAGTGATCTTAATAATACGGTTAATAAATTTCTTTATGTTCTCTGAAGGATAAAAGAGTCTTATAAAGGGCTTTTTATTAAGAATCTTTTTTATTTTTTTCTCTTTTGCCTTCTCAAATAAACTTCTGGAAATTCCAATATATCTATAGCGAAAATGTCTATTGAGCCATTTTATTTTTTCTAAAATCTCTTCCTCATTAGAAAAATAAATTACTCCTCTTAAATTTTTTAAAATTGATACATATTGAGGTTCCATCTTTCTAATTAAAATAGAATTTTTACTTCTACCTGTTCTAAATTAAAAAATTTCTTTAACTCATGACCCATTTTATAAAAATAATCTTCATTAAGGTAACTTTCAAGTCCATGCTTTCTATATAGATTTATAACTTTCTTAGGATAATTCATTCTATCAATATAGACGAAATCAACTATCTTCCGCAGTTTTTTAACAAGATTTTCTGGATTCAATGGAAGAATTGGTCCAATAAAAGCGTAAGTTCTAATACCTCTCCTATGGAGAATTTCAAGGGCCTTTATTCTTTCATATATAGAAGGGGAAAAGGGTTCAAAAATTTTTTTAATTTCATCATCATCAGTTGTTATAGTGAACCCCACTTCAAGATTTTCAAATCGAATCAGCAAATCAATATCCCTAAGCACTAGTGGAGACTTGGTAAGAATTGAGACCGGAAATTGATATTTAAGTAAAATTTCAAGACACTCTCGAGTTAAGGCATATTTTCTTTCTATAGACTGATAAGGATCTGTAACTGAACTTAACATAACTTCCCATCTTTTAGCTTTTTGAAGTTCCTCTTTAAGAAGATAAGGAGAATTTATCTTTACATCAATAAAATTTCCCCAGTTTTCCTTATGATTGGTGAATCTTTTCATAAAAGTGGCATAGCAGTATTTACAGGAGTGCTGACATCCAATATAAGGATTTAATGAATACATCTGTTCAGAAATTCGAGAAATTGTTAATATTTTTTTGGCATTTATTTCCTTTATCTTCATTTTTTACAAATAATAACATAATTCAATGATTTTCGTAAAAAATCTTGTAATTTTAAGTATTTAGTACTAACAAAATTTTTAGCCTTTTAAATTTATTTTCAGAGAGTTAAATTAAAATGACTTAAAAATCAGAAATAGTTTAATTTTTAAGTTATTGATTATAAACAAAATACAGGTGAACATTTTTCTGTTCAAAATTCCATAACTTTAACTTTTTAATCAACTTAGGAAAATTTTCATCAAGATTTCCACAGGGTTTTCCACAGATTTTGTGAAATTCCAAGTTATATTCAAATATCTTGATTTATTTTAAAGGTAAAGCTACAATTTCAAAAAGAAAGAGAGGAAAAAATGAAGATATTAACTTCAAAACAGATGAAAGAAATTGATAATATTACAATTAATGAAATAGGAATACCAGGTTGTGTATTAATGGAAAATGCTGGAATCCAAATTTATAAAGCTATAAAAAATAAATTCCCTGACTTAAGAAAGGAGAGAATTTCAATTTTAGCTGGACCCGGAAATAATGGAGGGGATGGACTGGTCGTTGCTCGACATTTATTTAATAATGGAATTATTCCAGAGGTTTATCTTATCTCTCAAAAGGAAAAAGTGAAAGGAGATGCTGGAATAAATCTTAGAATAGCTGAAAAAATAGGAATTATTATTCATGAAGTGAGTTCTGAAAAAATCTGGAATAGATTAAAAGAGAAAATTTCTAATTCAACAATAATTATTGATGCTATTTTTGGTACAGGATTAACCCGACCTGCAGAGGGAATTTACAAACGAATTATAGAAGATGTAAATAAAATACCAGCATTTAAAGTGGCTGTGGATATTCCTTCAGGGCTTTCATCCGATACCTATCAATTAATCGGACCATGTGTTAGAGCAGATCTCACAGTTACACTTGGTGCACCAAAAATTGCTCATATTTTTCCTCCAGCTGAAGAATATATTGGAGAGTTAATAATTGCTGATATAAGTATCCCGCCTTTTTTATTCCAAAATAAAAATTTTAAATTGGAATTAATTGAGAAAGAAAAAATTATCACTTGCTTCAGACCAAGAAAGAAAGATACACACAAAGGGACTTATGGGCATTTATTTATTCTTGCTGGTTCCTTAGGGAAGACAGGTGCAGCTATAATGGCTGGAAAATCGGCGTTAAAAATTGGTGCAGGGCTTGTCACTATTGGAACACCTGAAAGCTGTTTGCCAATAATTGCCCGGTCAATGATGGAACTAATGACAGAGCCGTTACCTGAAACAAAGGAAAAGACTCTTTCTGATAGGGCATTAAAAAGGATTCTTGTGCTTTTGGAGAATAAAGATGCTGTTATTATAGGCCCGGGAATTTCCACTCATCCTTCTACCTCTAAACTTATTTGCGATCTGATTAGAAACATTAATATACCCATGGTTATTGATGCAGATGGTTTAAATATACTTGCATCAAACCCAGAGGTATTGAAAAATTTAAAAAATGAGACAGTCCTTACTCCACATCCAGGAGAATTTGCAAGACTTTTAAAAAAGACAACAAAAGAAATACTTGGAAACAAAATAGAATATGCGAGAAATTTTGCAAATGAGTATGGAGTTTATTTAGTGTTAAAAGGCTATAGAACCTTAATCGCAACACCAGAAGGAAATGTTTTCGTAAATCCCACTGGTAATCCAGGTATGGCTACTGCTGGTTCTGGAGATGTTTTAAGTGGGATTTTAGGTGGATTAATCGTTCAACATAAAGATTTTCTGGAAGCTATTTTAGCTGGAATTTATTTACATGGATTGAGTGGAGATATCGCAATTCCAAAAATTGGTGAGAGGAGTCTGGTTGCAGGAGATTTAATTAAGTATCTTTCTAAGGCTGTGAAATCATTGGAAGAGAGTTTTCATGAATAATAAAAACGAATTTATTACTAACTCAGAAGAGGAAACCTTTTCTCTTGCAAAAAACTTGGGTAGTGAGTTAATTGGAAAGGAAGTTATCTTACTTATTGGTGAACTTGGAGCAGGGAAAACGATTTTTGCGAAAGGCATTGCAAGTGGAGCAGGAGTTGAGGATGTTACAGAGGTATGTAGTCCCTCTTATACAATTTTGAATATTTATGAGGGAAAGTTCCCAATTTATCATTTTGATTTATATAGGTTATCAGATATAGAGGAAATAGAGGATCTTGGATGGGAAGATTATATTGGAGAGGGTGTGGTGATTATTGAATGGGGAGAGAAGGTATCATTTCCCAATCCAGACATAAAAATAGAAATTCAAATTTTAGGAAACAATAGAAGAAAAATTAGAATTTTTAAGTTCAAAAATTAAATTTTATTCACCAGAATTTTGACCATTTTATTTTAAAATCGTCAAATTCACCCCTATATTCCTCCCAGTTAACCTCGACATTATCCACCCTTGCCAAAGGAGGACCCTCTTTTAATTTTTCAATAAGAGTATAAATATTTTCCTTATCTCCTTCCACCATTACCTCAACTCTACCATCATCTAAATTCATTACCCAACCAGTTAGATTTAAAGACTTAGCCCAGGTGCGAGTATGATCTCTAAAGAAGACTCCTTGGACTTTTCCAGAAACAAAAATATGAGCTCTCGACTTCATTTTTATTCTTACCTCCGAAATTATTGGAAATATTATTATAATTTAAAACGTAAAAAAATTAAATTAGGAGGGGGTATATTAATTTTTTAAATTTAAGAAAAATAATTTGAATACTATACCAAAGTATGGTATATTTAATATGTAAAAGATGAAAAAACATAATACAACGCATTTTGAAGAGTTACCGAGATTAAAAAAAATCGAGGGACAGATAAGGGGTATCCAAAGAATGATAGAAGAGGAAAGATACTGTATTGACATTCTAATTCAGCTTTCAGCAGTAAGAGGAGCAATTCAAAAAGTTGAGGAGAATATTTTGGAAAAACATTTAAAGGGTTGTGTTTATGAGAGTTTTTTAGGAAGGGATCAAGAAGATAAAGATAAAAAGATAGAAGAAATAATAGGAATATTAAGAAAATTTAGAAAGTAATAATATGGCAGCAAAAAAAGTTTTTTTTACAGATCTTGATGGAACTTTACTTGATCATGAGACTTATTCTTTTGAAGAGGCTCAGGAATCTTTAAAGCTATTGAGAGAAAAAAATATTCCTTTAATAATTTGTAGTAGTAAGACAAGAGCAGAGATTGAACATTACAGAAAATTATTAAGAAATGACCACCCTTTTATATCTGAAAACGGGGGTGCAATTTTTATTCCAGTAAATTATTTTGATTTTGAATTTCACTATAATAAAAATATTCAAAATTATAAGGTAATTGAATTGGGAATTCCCTATAAAATTTTAATAAACATAATAAAAGAAATTAAAGAGGAAAATTTTGAAATCATTGGTTTCTGTGATATGACAGTTGAAGATGTAGCGAAGGAGACAGGATTGAGCCTAGAAGAGGCAAAAAGGGCTAAGGAAAGAGAGTATGACGAAGCATTTAAACTCATTAGTGGTGAGGAGTTAGCTCTTTTCCGGTTTATAGAAACTAAAGGGCTTAATTGGACAAAAGGTGGAAGGTTTTATCATATTATGGGAAATAGCGATAAAGGTAAAGCAGTAGAGATTCTTATTAAGTTGTATAAGAAAAAATATGGTGAAATTATTACCGTAGGTCTTGGAGATTCTGAAAATGATTTCAAAATGCTCGATAAAGTTGATAGGCCCTATCTGGTTATGAGAATGGATAGGACTTATGCATCTGATAAATATTTTAAAGCTGGAGGAATTGGTCCCTCTGGCTGGAATTTAGCTGTAAGAAAAGAGGTGGAGAATGATTGATATTCAAAAAGCAGAAGGAATATATAAAAAGAGCATCGAAGTTTTAAGAGCAGTCCAACTTAAAAATGGCGGTTGTCTTGCAACTCCAAAAGGAGAACGTTACCCATATATTTACCCACGTGATCATGCAGTAATACTTCTTGGTTTTTTATCTGCTGGGCATTACAAGAGGATGAAGAGAGGTTTAGAATTCATATTTGATTGCCAATTAAAGTCAGGCGCATTCCCCCAGCGAATAGACAAAAATGGAAATGATGCGAGTTATAAGCCAATCCAGATTGATGGAACAGGTCTTGTGCTGTATTCCATGTTTGAATATGTAAATCAAACAAATGATTTGGATTTTGCGAAAGCAAAGTGGGAAAATATCATGAGGGCAGTCAAATATATAATTTGTAATATTGATGAGGATAGAAATTTAGTTTATACTCCGAATTCCATCCATGAATTTCCACCTACTGAACAGGGATTGGAGATATGGGCTAATTGTGTTTGTTGGTCAGCATTAAGGCGGATGTATGCACTCAGTGAAAAAATTCAAGATATTCGAAGAGAATGGCATGAATATGCTAATAGAGTAAAAAAAGGCATATTAAAAAATATGTGGAACTCAAGACTTGGTTCATTTGTTAAAACCATCCGACTCAAGGAATCAAGTTCAGTTTTAGTTGATACTGATGCGAGTGCTTATGCTGTTGCAGAATTTGGTGTCCTTCCAGATAATGATGGAAGAGTTATATCTATGGTTGCAGATATTGAGAAAAAACTTTGGAATCGAGAATTAGGTGGAATTTGTAGATATCAAAAATATGAGGGCAGAAATAATGGGGGCTGGGGACCTTGGCCCCATTTTACTTTGATGATCTGTAGGCATTATATTAGGAGAAAGAACAAGAGAAAAGCAGATAAATATTTTAACTGGGTCCTAAATATTGCTTATAATGATTTACTCCCAGAGCACATAGCTACTGTAAAAGAATTTGAGGAATATGTAACTGATTTCTCAGAAGCTGGATTATTGAGAAAGGACAGACTAATTATGATTGAGAATGCTAGAAAAAATCCCATGTTCAAGAAAGGATTAGCCTATATAACCATTCCCCTTGCTTGGCCTCATTCAGAATTCATTAGAACATATAATTTATATAAAAAAGTTTTCTTAGAAAAGGAGAAAAGTAATTTTTAAAAAAGGAGGTAAAAAGGATGTGGGAAGGTCATATGATTTTTGGATGGTGGATGTGGTTATTCTGGATTTTGATTCTAGTTGGTTTGGTCTTTCTTATAAAATGGATTGTTCAACAAAGCAAAACCACTGAAACAAAAGGTGGAGAAAGCGCTCTTGAGATACTGAAGAAAAGATATGCGAGCGGTGAAATTACCAAAGAGGAATTTGAAGAGAAAAGGAAAGATCTATTATCCTAAATAGAAATCGATTAGGAGGAATCCAATGATTATAAGAAGATATTTTCTCAGGCCTGTCGCTCATTGTGGCGAAGGTCACTGTATGCAGTCCTGGGTATGACTATAAACTGCCCAGTGCATTAAGAAAGGAGATGCTATGAAAAATACAAAGTTTAATGTTATGGGCCTTGGTTTAAGCTTTGCAATTTACAGTGGGTTATGTATGCTTATTCTCTCATTGCTTGGAATCGCGGGGTATGCGGAATCTGCAATAAAAGTAATGGAGTCCTTCCACATTTGGTTTTCCATTAGTTTTGTGGGAATAATTGCAGGTATTTTAGAAGCTGGAATATTTGGTTTTGTAAGTGGGATAATTATTGCTTTTCTATATAACAAATTTGTGAAGTAATTTATCAGGGAGAGAGATGAAGAAGCATTCCATTCATATGGAAGTAAAAAATCGTAAAGCCTTAATATGGTCTGCTATTTTGACAGGTAGCTATTTTGTTTTTGAGTTGATTGCAGGTTTAATAATTAATTCAATTGCTATTATTTCTGATGCATTTCATACATTTTCTGCAGTGGGTGGAGTTCTTATTGCTCTTATTGCAGCACATTATGCAACCAAGCACCCTACTGAAAGGAGAACCTTTGGTTTTTTCAGGGCGGAGATATTTGGAGCTTTTGTAAATGGAGTTTTACTGATAGGCATGGCAGTCCTGATCATGTGGATGGGATACAAAAGATTGAAAAACCCAATATCTATACCTCCGATACCAATGTTAATGATAGCTGGAGGAGGCTTAATTACCGAAATAATATCATTACGGATGTTATTTGGAGGACAGAAGACCAATCTTAACATGAAGGGTGCTTTTTGGCATGTAGTTGAGACTTTTATAGGAAGCCTTGTTATAATCATTGCAGCCATTGTAATCAAATTTTCAAGTTTTTACGCAATTGACCCAATTCTGGGAATGGGATTTGGAGTTGTCCTTTTCTGGGCTTCATATAGTATTATTAAAGATTCAGTGAATATCCTTCTTCAGGCTACTCCAAAAGGTATAGATTTGAAAAAGATAAAAGAGGAAATAGATTCTTTGCCTTATGTAAAAGAAACACATCATATTCATGCCTGGACTCTCACATCAGGAAAGAACATATTCACTGCTCATGTTCTAGTTGAAGATATTAAGAAGGCTGATAAGATCATCGAGGAAATAAATAAAATTCTAAGAGAAAAATACAACTTCTATTTTACAACAATACAGATTGAAGATAAGTACATAGCCGAAGAGCCCTTGAAAATTGATTATATTAGATAAATTCAGGAGTATAACATGAGTTATTATTTTTCTAAGAAACTAAATATCTCTTTTGAGGAAGCGATAGATAAAGTAAAAATAGAACTGAGTAAAGAAGGATTTGGTATTCTTACAGAAATCAATGTAAAGGAAGTCCTAAAGAAAAAACTTGGGGTTGATTTCCCAAAATATGTAATTTTGGGAGCTTGCAATCCTCCCTTAGCCTATGAAGCCCTGAAGAGCGAAGATAAAATCGGAACCATGCTTCCGTGCAATGTAATAGTTCAGGAGATTTCTCCTTTCCAGAGTGAGGTGTCGGCAATTGACCCAGTAGCTTCAATGAAAGCTGTTGAAAATCCTGAACTTTATAATATAGCTAAGAAAGTTCAGAGTAAGCTACGGACAGTTATATCTAGAATTTGAATTTTAAATACAAGAAAATGGAAAAAACTCGCTTTATTAGAGAAAAATATAATAGAAATTCAAAATTCTATAATTTATTCGAATTTCCTATAGAATTTTTTCTTTATAAGCATTGGAGAAAAAAATTATTCGATAAGGTGAAGGGTTCCATGATCTTAGAAGTTGGAGTAGGAACTGGTAAGAATTTTAAATTCTATAATAACAATAGAATAATTGGAATTGATATAAGTGAGGGGATGTTATCCAGAGCAAAATTAGCTGCAAGAGAGAAAGGTATTAGACTGATACAGATGGATGCCCAGAAGTTAGCCTTTTTTGATAATACATTTGATACAGTTGTTTCTACTTTTGTATTTTGTTCTGTTCCAGATCCTGTAAAAGGGCTAAAAGAGATAAAAAGGATTCTTAACCCTAAAAGTCAAGTTTTATTTATTGAACATGTACTTCCTAAAAATAGGATAATTGGGTGGGTTTTTAATAAACTTAATCCAATTATTAGATCTTTAACAGGTGTAAATATCAATAGAAAAACAGTTGAAAATATTTGTTCTGCTGGATTTAAAATAATTAAACAGGAAAATTTATTTTTCTCTATATTTAAATTTATTACAGCAAAACCCTTAAAATAATTTTAAAGGAGTAAGAAAAATGAAACATGAGCATGCCAGTAATCAGAAGAGTGAGCATCATGTTCATCATATAGAGGAATTCAAAAAAAGATTCTGGGTATCCCTGATAATTACAATTCCTGTTTTACTTCTTTCTGAAATGATTCAGATGTGGTTTGGGTTTAAAATAAAAATTCCCTTTCAAAAAGAAGTTTTATTAATTCTTTCCTCAATCATTTATTTTTATGGCGGGTTTCCATTTCTTAAAGGGGCTTTAAAGGAGATAAGAAATCGAAAACCTGGAATGATGACTTTAATTGGAACTGCTATTTCAGTAGCTTTCTTTTATTCAGGTGGAACTGTTTTCTTTATAACAGGAAAAGATTTTTTCTGGGAATTGGCTACTTTAATAGATGTTATGCTTCTTGGGCACTGGATAGAGGCAAAAAGTGTCCTTGGAGCTTCAAGAGCGCTTGAAGAACTGGTTAAGATTATGCCAACCACAGCTCATCTTATTAAGAACGGTAAAGTCATTGATACTCCTGTTTCAAAACTGATACCAGGCGATTTAGTTTTGGTAAGACCAGGTGAAAAAATNCCTGCCGATGGGATAGTGGAAGAAGGAGAATCATATGTTAATGAAGCTCTCTTGACAGGTGAGTCAAAGCCCATCCATAAGAAAACAGAAGATAGAGTCATAGGAGGTTCAATTAATGGTGAAGGTATCCTGAAAATAAAAATCGAGAAAACAGGAGAAGAAACTTATTTAGCACAGGTTATTAAACTTGTAAGAGAAGCCCAGGAAAGCAAATCGAAAACCCAGGATTTAGCTAATAGAGCTGCAGCACTTCTTTTCTATGTTGCTTTTGTTGTGGGAATCATTACATATGCTGTATGGTTTTTTCTTCGCAATCCAGATTTTGCTCTCGAGAGATCTGTCACTGTGCTTGTAATTGCTTGTCCTCATGCTCTTGGTCTTGCAATTCCTCTGGTTGTTGCCCTTTCCACATCCATTACTGCTAAAGGGGGAATTTTAATAAGAGATAGAATGGCATTCGAAAGCGTTAAAGATATTAACGCTGTGGTTTTCGATAAAACAGGAACATTAACAGAAGGAAAATTCGGTGTTTCTGATGTTGTCTCATTTATTCCTGAAAAAGAATTATTAGAACTCACTTCTGCAATTGAACTGAATTCAGAGCATATAATAGCAAAAGCAATTGTCGAATATGCCAAAGAAAAGGGAATAAACATTCCTGAGGCTAAAGAATTCAAAGCTCTTCCTGGCAGAGGTGCATATGGAAAGGTAAATGGAAGAGAAGTTTATGTTGGGAGCCCAAATCTACTTAAAGAACTGAAAATAAATCTGAATAATGAAGAAATAGAAAAATTACAAAAGCAAGGGAAAACAGTTGTTTTTACAATTTCCGAAGGAAAGCTTCTCGGAGCTTTTGCTCTTTCTGACCGTATTAGAAAAGAATCCCGTGAAGCTGTGAGAGATTTAAAGAAATTAGGCATGAAAGTTTTCATGCTAACAGGAGATGCAGAGGAAGTTGCAAGATGGGTTGCAGAGGAGCTTGAAATTGATGACTATTTTGCTCATGTTCTTCCAGATAAAAAAGCTGAGAAAATCGAATTGTTAAAGCAAAAGGGTTATAAAGTAGCAATGGTTGGTGATGGGATTAATGATGCTCCAGCTTTAGTGACAGCAGATGTTGGCATTGCTATTGGAGCTGGAACAGATGTTGCTATCGAAAGTGCTGATCTTATACTTGTTAAAAATGATCCGAGGGATGTAACAAAAGTTGTTGGATTTTCAAAAAAGACCTACTCTAAAATGATTCAGAATTTGTGGTGGGCAGCGGGCTATAATATCGTTGCCATTCCTTTAGCAGCAGGAGTTTTATCTAATATCGGGGTGATAATTAATCCAGCGATTGGGGCATTACTTATGTCAATAAGCACTGTTATTGTAGCTATAAACACTCAAACTTTAAGAAAATATGAACCAAAGGAAATTGAGATTAAAGAGAAAAGACACATTATTGTGGATCTGGTATGCGGTATGGAAGTAGATCCAGAAAAAGCTTATAGTAAATTCGAGCACAATGGTAATATAATATATTTCTGTTCTGAAAAATGCGAAAAAGAATTTAAGAAAAATCCTAAAAAATATTTAGAAAAAATTAAACAGCCAATTGAAGAAAAATTAGAACACCATCATTGATAAATAAAAATGATTAAGGGGCAAAAGAAAAAAGTTGAATTAAAAATTTCTGGAATGACTTGTGCTTCATGTGTAAGAACAATTGAAAAATCTCTGCTTAATCTCAAGGGAGTAAGAAAAGCCGAGGTGAATCTTGGAAAGGAAACTGCTGTAGTTGAATATGATTCTTCAGAGATTGGATTGATTGAAATAGAGAAAGCAATAAGAGATTCAGGATATAAAGTAATAAATGAAGAGGTTATCCTTAAGATCGGTGGAATGACATGCGCTATGTGTGTTAGGTCTATTGAAAATGCATTGAAAAATCTTGATGGAGTCCTTCATGTGAATGTGAATCTTGGAACAGAAAAGGCACATGTAATATTTAATCCTCGAATGATAACCATAGCTGATATGAGAAAGGCGATCGAGGATACAGGATACCAATATCTTGGTATTGAAGGAGAAAAGGAGGAAGATGCTGAAAAAATATTAAGAGAGAAAGAATTAAAAGAAAAACAGAAAAGATTTATTATTGGACTCGCTGTAGGTGGTTTTCTTCTAGCACTTGGATATCTCCCAATAAAATTTCCATTTTCTTTACCTTATTTTATGCTTATAATTTCAACCCCTGTATTTTTCTTCATTAGTTATCCAATATTTAAAGCAGGTTATAGAGCTCTCAGAAATAAAAATTTGAATATGGATGTTATGTATTCAATGGGAATTGGAGTCGCTTATTTTACGAGTGTTTTTGCAACATTTGGATTTGTATTTTCTACAGAATTTTTATTTTATGATACAGCAGTTCTTTTGGCATCATTTTTAACATTAGGACGCTATCTTGAAGCAAGGGCAAAGGGTAAGACTTCAGAAGCGATTAAGAAATTAATTGGCTTGCAACCAAAAACAGCTCTTGTTATTCGTGACAATAAGGAAATAGAGATACCCATAGAGGATGTGAGAATTAATGACCTGGTTATTGTTAAACCCGGAGAGAAAATTCCAGTTGATGGAGAGGTTATTGAAGGTGAAAGTTTTGTTGATGAATCTATGATAACAGGGGAGTCGATTCCAGTTTTTAAAGAAAAAGGGAAAACAGTTATAGGAGGAACTTTAAATAAAAATGGCATTATAAAGTTCAAAGCTACCAAAGTTGGGAAAGATACTGTATTAGCTCAAATAATAAAATTAGTAGAAGAAGCACAAGCCTCAAAGCCTCCTTTGCAAAGAATTGCGGATAAAGCTGTAAGTTATTTCATTCCAGCAGTTTTAGCAATTGCAATAATCTCTTTTATTTCATGGTATTTTATTTTTAGTGATACACTTCTTTTTGCTTTAAATTCTCTTATTTCTGTTCTTGTTATTGCATGTCCCTGTGCCCTTGGACTTGCAACCCCTACAGCAGTCACTGTAGGGATTGGAAGAGGTGCAGAATTTGGTATTCTTATTAAAAATGGAGAAGCTCTTGAAATATCTCCTAAATTATCAACCATCATTTTTGATAAGACAGGCACGCTTACTAAAGGAAAGCCTGAGGTAACAGATATAATAGGAATAAATGTTGATAAAAATGAACTTCTTAAATTAACAGCAAGTATTGAGAAGAATTCTCAGCATCCCCTTGCAGAAGCAATTGTTAAAAAAGCTCAGGAATTTGATATTAAATTAGAAAGAGTTACAAAATTTAATACATTTGGTGGAAAAGGAGTAATAGCAGTAATTAATGGAAAGGAAGTTTTAATAGGAAATAGAAAATTGCTTCAGGAAAAAGGTATTTCTTATTCTCAGGAAATTGAAGAGAGAATATCTTTTCTTGAGAATCAGGGGAAGACAGTAATACTTGTTGCTATGGAAAATAAATTGATTGGTATCTTTGGTGTTGCAGATACTTTAAAGGAAACAGCAAAAAAAGCAGTGGAAGCTATAAAAAATATGAAAATTGATGTTGGTATGATAACAGGAGATAATGCAAGAACTGCTAAGGCAATAGCAAAACAAATCGGTATTAACAAAGTGCTTGCTGAGGTATTACCTCAGGAAAAAGCTAAGGCAGTTAAAAATCTTCAGAATGAAGGTGAGATAATTGCTTTTGTGGGAGATGGTATTAATGATGCTCCTGCTTTGGTTCAGGCAGATGTAGGAATTGCTATTGGCAGTGGAACAGATGTGGCAATAGAAAGCGGTGATATCGTTCTAATGAAAGATAATCTTTTGGATGTTGTTGCAGCAGTGCAATTGAGTAAGAAAGTGATGAAAAGAATTAAACAGAATCTGTTCTGGGCATTTGCCTATAATACAGCACTTATTCCTGTTGCAGCCGGGGTATTGTATCCCTTTTTTCATATTACATTTAGACCAGAACTTGCAGGACTTGCAATGGCTATGAGCTCAGTAACAGTGGTGACTCTGTCTCTAATGTTGAAAAAATATATACCACCAATTAAAAAGTGAAGAGTAAAGAGTTAAGGGTGAGGAGCAAAAAAAGTAGAATGATTATAACTTTTGACTCATTACTTTTTACTCTTCACTCCTTACGATCAAGAATGAAAGGAGGTGAACAAGATGGCAAAAGATCCAGTATGCAAAATGGAAGTGGATGAAAAAACTGCAGAATATAAAAGTGAGTATAAGGGGAAAACTTATTATTTCTGCGCTCCTGGGTGCAAGAAAGCATTTGATGAAAATCCAGAAAAATATTTAACCGAAGAGACGGAATATGAAGAAGATTAAAAATCTGGAAGTTTGAACTTTAAACTATCGATATTGTATTTTTTAATTTTTACATTGAAAGTATTGGGTTTCATTTTTAACAAGGAAGAAGCTAATCTTTGATTACCCTGAGCTAATTTTAAGATTTGAGTTAAAAGTTCTTTTTCTATCTCATCTATAAACAGCTTTAAGGGGACTGGTTCTTTTTCAACACATATTTTTATATAAGTTTTTATTAATTTTTCTCTTTCCTTTTGCAATTTTTTAAACAAGAATCCGTCTCTTTCGATTTCTAAATTTTCGCCAGATGGAAAAATTTTATTCATTTATTCCCCTTCATGATAAAAGGTGTCTTATTGACATTATTAATTTATTCAAATCAAGGGGCTTAACAAACAGATAATCTACACCAAATTTTTCAATATCTTTAACATTAATTAAATCTGGATAAGCGGAAACAAGAATTGTTTTTCCTCTAAAACCTTGTTTTCTCAATTTTTCTATTATTTCCAATCCATTGATTCCAGGTAATTTATAATCTGTTATTATCAAGTCTATTGGATCATTGTCTATTTCCTCTAAGGCTTCCTCTCCTGTTGAATAAACAGCAATTTTATATTTATCCTTTAATATCAAGGATAAAGTTTTCTGTATTGTTCTATCGTCCTCTATTATAACTATTTTTCTTTCCATACTTCTCCTCATTTAGTTATATGCATATTCCATGCCAAATTTTAAATTTGTTATTTTATTTAATTTCAAATAGTTAAGCTTTTTTGAATTTTAATAGGGTGTTTAATTATTTACAACTGGATTTAAATTATTTTACACTTTTATATCATATTCCTTGATTTTTCTATCAAGGGTAGGCCGTGTTATTTTTAAAATTCTACATGCTTTACTTTTATTCCCGCCTACTTTTTTGAGGACATATTGAATGTAATCCTTCTCAACTTCTTTTAATGGTAATAATTCTTGCTTAAAAGGAGGCTGAGGAGAAGGCTCTAAAGGTAAATTTTCTTCAAGCAAAACATCGCTTTTAGATAAAACAACTGCTCTGGTTAAAGCATTTTCCAGTTCTCTAACGTTTCCTTTCCATGGATAATTAATCAGTTTTTCCATTACATGAGGAGGAACTATTCTCACATTTTTGTGTAGTTGACGATTGATTTTTTCAAGCAAATATGCGACTAATTCTGGGATGTCCTCTTTTCTTTCCCTCAATGGAGGCAGATTTATTTCAACAACTTTTAATCTATAATATAAATCCTCTCGGAATTTACCCTGCTCGACAAGTTCTTTAAGATTTTTGTTAGTAGCTGCTATAATTCTTGCCTCTGTTTTGAGAATCTTATCTCCTCCTACTTTCATGAAATCCCTGGTCTCAATTACCCTTAATAATTTTGATTGAAGATTTGGGGATATATCACCTATCTCATCAAGGAATAAAGTTCCTTTACCCGCTATTTCAAACTTTCCTTTTGTTTCTGTAACAGCATCTGTAAAAGCTCCTTTCACATGACCAAAAAGTTCACTTTCTAAAAGGGTGTCAGGAAGAGCAGAACAGTTTATTGTTATGAAGGGTTCATTTTTATAAGGACTACTATAATGTATTGCTCTTGCTACAAGTTCTTTCCCTGTTCCGCTTTCACCCTGAATAAGCACATTTGTGCGAGTATTGGCAACCATTCCTATTAATTTAAAAACTTCCCGCATTTTCGGAGATTTTCCGATAATATTGTTAATTGTATAATCTCTTTCCTGTTCCTCTACAATATAATTTAGTTTTTCTTCAAGTTCTTTAACTTTAAAGACTTTCTTTATAGCCAGGGATAATTCAATATAATCAATAGGTTTTGCAATATATTCAAAGGCGCCTAATTTAATAGCCTCCACAGTTGTTTTCATATCATCATAAGCTGTCATAACAATCACATAAGCTTTTTTATTTAAGTTTTTAATTTCAGTTAAAACTTCCAGTCCATTAATATCAGGTAATCTAACATCAAGGATAGTTAAATCAGGATTGGATTCTTTGAATAATTCTATTCCTTCGGTTCCATCAGCTGCTACTATTACCTCGTTGCCTTCTTTCGAGAGATGAGATATAAAAGTTTTCCTGATAAGAGGGTCGTCATCAATTACAAGAATTTTTCTCATTTGGGTCTCCTTGGAATTATTATTTCAAAAGTTGTTCCTTTTCCTCTTTCACTAAAAACCTGTATCGAGCCTTTATGTTGTTCAATAATCTTTTTAGCATTTGCAAGTCCTAACCCAGTTCCAGAAGATTTAGTTGTAAAAAAGGGTTCAAAGATCTCGGGCAAAATCTCAGAGGGGATGCCACATCCTGTATCAGAAATTATAATTTTTACAAATTTCCTATTTTTTGCACCAGCTATGATCTTTATTTTTCCTTTCCTTTCTATTGCCTCTATAGAATTCATTAGAAGATTTGTAAATACTTGCCTCAGTTTATCGGCATCAACGATAATTGTTGGTAAATTGGATTCGAAGCTTTTCTCTATCGTTATTTTCTTACCCTTAAGTTCATTCGATATAAGTTTAATTGATTCTTCAATAATGCTAGGAAGAGAAAATTCGTCTAAATTAAGCCTTGTTACACGAGCAAAATCAAGAATATCCTTTACTATCTTATCAATCTGGTTAATTCCCTCCAGTGCTATCCCAAGATGTTCCCTTTCATCATCCTTTATATTCGCATCATTCAATACTTTTTGAATATTTAATTTAACTGAAGTGAGAGGATTCCTTATTTCATGAGCAATTCCAGTTGAGATTCTTCCAATTGAGGCGAGTTTTTCAGCTTGAATCAACTTCTTATTTGCTTCTTCTATTTCCTTTTTGCTCTTTAAAAGCTTTGATGTCATTTCATTAAATTTTTCTGCCAGGTCTGCTATTTCGTCACCAGATGTTATATTTATTTTATAAGTAAAATCTCCCTTAGAAATTTTTATAGTACCCTCAACCAATTTTTTTATGGGATTTGTAATTCTCTGGGCTAAAATAATTGCACTTATAATTCCAATAATTATTCCACCTCCTCCTAAAAGGAGAAGGATTAATCTTGTTCTTCTAATTTCCATATACATCTCTTCAAGAGAGAGTCCTATTTTCACAGAACCCCACTTTGACTTTGAATCTCCAGCAAATATTGGTATTTCAACTTCTAAAACGCGAATGGTTTTGCCATTTTTCTTTAAGTTGAGAGAATTAAAATATCTATGCTCTGGAGTTATATTCCCTTTGAGATAGCTGGATTTATAAATTCCTTTGAAATTCTTGGTTGAGTCAGTTGCAACAAAAGGCTTATTTTCCTTATCATAAAAAATTATATAAAGTAATTTATTATCTATCTGTTTTTCAATGTTTTCTTTTATTCCCTTTTTATCCCAGAAAAGAAAAGGTTTTAAATTTAAATCAGCAATATTTTTTGCTATTAGGAAACCTTTATTTTTTGATTCCTCAAAAATTGTATTCACTTCTCTCTTTTCAATAATAAATAAGATTAAGCTTACCAGTGATATTATGAGTAAGGTTACATAAATTATAAATTTTACTTTGATTGAAAATCTCTTTTTTTTCATTTATTCAACCATACTTTTCTTACATTTAATGTCCCGAATCCGAGAGGTGAAATATCAATATCTCTCACATAATTTTGGAAAGCAACCCTTTCCTGTGAATAATACAAGGGGATTGCTGGCACCTCTTCTTCAAGTAATTTTTCAATTTTTTTATAAATTTGTATCCTTTTGGTCCAACTTTTCTCCATTTCAGCTCTTTTTATTAATTTTTCAAATTCTTCATTTTTAAATTCGAATAAATTAAAATTTGATTGAGAAGAAAATAAAGGAATTACTATATTTTCGGGATCTGGAAAACTCATGTCGTATGTAACAAAAACTAAATAGGGTTCTTTTGACTCTAAAAGGTCTTTTTTCGAATTATAGAATTTAAATTTTAACTTTATATTTAAAAATTTAAACTGGTCTTTTAGGACTTTAGAAATTTTTCGCATAAATTCTCTTTCATCCCTTCTTATAAATATAATAATGGTCAGATCATCGAGCTCCAAATTTTTTAATTCGTTTATAGCATTTTCTGGGTTAGTAGGCTTTTCCTTATTTTTAGGAAGAAAACCGGGCAGTTGAGGTGGGATATAATTATTGGTAATTTTTGGTATTGTATGAATTCGGTTAAAAATATTGATAAGTTTTTCCTTATTTAGAACTTGAGAGAAAGCTTTTCTAATTCTTTTTTCATTGAATGGAAACCTTTGACAGCTAAATCCAAGATATGTAAAACTGAGAAGATCAATGCCTATAATAGGATAATTCCCTTTAAGTACTTTTTCTGAAAGCACAGGAATGACATCAATTTCTTTATTTAGAAAATTATCAAGCGTGTAAAAAGGGCAAAATTCAATTGCTTCTAAATATGGCTTTCCAAGAAAATAATTATCATTTCTTTTCAACCTGATCCCTACTATATTTAATCTCGTATCTCTTATCCAATAATCGAACTTGAAAGGGCCTGTTCCAGAAGGTTTATCAAAAAATGCCTCTCCTTCCTTTATAAGTAAATCCTTGGGAAGAATTTTCCACTCAGGCATAGTTAACATGTATAAGGCTGAAACAAAAGGAACAATCCATTCAATTTCCACAATGTATCTTCCTTTTGTTCTTAAACCAGCGATTTCATCTGTTTTCCCTGATAAATATTCTAATCCTCCTTTAATTTTTGAGATGAAAAATCTCTGATAGGCAGATATAGATTTTTTAGAAATTAGTCTTTTAAAGGAGAAAATAACATCTTCAGAGGTAAGCTCCTTTTCATGGTGGAATTTAACCCCTTTTCTTAAATAGAAAGTATAGATCCTACCATCATCAGAAATAGTCCAATATTCAGCTAAACAGGGTACGAGATTTAAATTTTTATCAAGTGTTACAAGATTATCAAAAAGCTGTTCAGAAATAAAACGAAGAGAAAGGGGGTGTGTTGGATCCAGAACAACAGGAAAATAATTTTCAAATGGTTTTATTTTCAAAACTCCTCCATATTTTATTTTTAAGTTATCTATCTGACCAAGTAGTTGAAACGAAAAGATGAGACTTGAAATTAGAATTAATATAAATTTTCTTAACACTTCACTTAATCTCTACTTAATCATTATAATTTATAAATAAAAGCATTTCAATTTCTTAAAAAATTATTGACTATTTAGGATATTTGTAATATACAGTAAAAAGATTAATGGATAAGGTGGAAGGAATTCTCAATTATTTATATCAACACCCTGTAATTTTTATCATACTTTTTTCATTATTTTTTATAATCATCTTTTACTGGATTGGATATATAAAAGGTAAAAGTAAGGGATACTTAGAAAATCTTAAGAAGCAAAGTGAAATGCAGCTTGAAATTCAGGAGTTGAAGCATTCTTTAATGAACTTGAAAAGAGAGTTAAAAGAAAAAGAATCAGAACTCGAGAGTTTGAAAAAGAAGTATGAACCATCTCTTGCTCAAAAATTTATAAAAAAAATTAAGGGCGAGAAAGAAGAGGAATAAATTAAATTTTATCAATGGGAGGAGGAATATGAATAATAAATTTAAACCTTATGTACCTCCTGAGTCTTCAATGAAGGAGATTTCATTTAAGGCTATTTTTCTTGGAATTATAATGGCAATAGTTCTTGGTGCTGCAAATGCTTACTTGGGTTTGCTTGTAGGAATGACAGTTGCAGCAACCTTTCCTGCTGCAGTTATTGCAATGGCTGTTCTTCGTCCATTTAAAGGAACAATTCTTGAAGAAAATCTTGCAAGAACAACAGGTGCAGTTGGAGAAGCATTGGCAGCGGGTGCGATTTTCACAATTCCAGCTTTCTTATTAACTCGACCTGCTGTGTGGGATAAATTTGATATTGTTAAGTCATCCCTTTTAATGTTAGTTGGTGGTGTACTCGGTGTATTTTTCATTATTCTTGTTCGTAGGACTCTTGTCCAAGATGTAGAGCTTCCCTTTCCAGAAAGTGTGGCCTGTGCTGAAATGGTAAAGGCAGGTCAAAAAGGAGGAACTCAAGCAGCTTACATGTTCTGGGCAATGGGATTAGGGGCATTAATTGAATTCTTTACTAGCGAAAATGGAATTAGAATTATTAAACCTTTTGTTCGCTTTGTATTTAAAATTCCGGGTCTTTCAAGAATCTCTTATCTTGATGCTGATAATAACCTTGTATATAAATCTCCAGCAGTGGAAGGTAGAATGTTTCTTGAAACACCAGCTGCGAATGCCGCCATGACAGGTGTTGGTTATATAATCGGCCCAAAGCTTGCAGCATTAACTTTCTCAGGAGGAGTTCTTGGATGGCTTCTTTTAATGCCAATACTACTATTTATCGGAAGCAAAGATCTTGGCAATATTGCATCAAGATTCTTTCAGGGAGATTGGACCAGCACTGCTGTTTCAGCATATAATGCACAAATCAAGCCAATAGCTGTTGGAGCCATGTTAGTGGGTGCTTTTTATACGCTATTCAAAATGAGACAGAATTTAATTGCAGGAATCGGCCGTTCCATTTCAGATGTTAAAAAAGCAAGATCAGGAGAGAAGGTCGAGACTTTAAGAACTGATAGGGACTTGCCTTTTCCTTCGATTATAATTGCAATTATTGCCTTGATTATTCCAATGTTTTTCCTGTATAACATTTTCACTCACAATATAGGTTCTTCTCTTGTTGCAACCTTGGTAATGATAATAATGGGACTTTTATTTGCAGCTGTTGCGGGTTATCTTGTTGGAATAATAGGCTCTTCATCAAACCCAATATCAGGTTTAACACTTACCACTCTATTAATTGCTGCATTAATGATGGTTATTCTTGGCCAAAGAGGTGCTCCAGGAATTGCAGCAGTTATAGGAGTTGCAGCAATCATATGCTGTGTTGCTGGTGTTGCTGGTGATATGATTCAGGATTGGAAGGTTGGATACATACTTGGTGCAACTCCATGGAAAATGCAAATTGGAGGAATCATTGGTGTAACTGCAGCTGCATTGACCTTAACTTTTTCGCTACAGCTTTTACACAATACAATGAGAATAGGAAGTGATGCGCTTCCAGCTCCTCAGGCAAACTTGATGGCAATGATGGCACAAGGAATAGTTGGTGGAGAGATGGCATGGCCATTGGTTATTGCAGGAATGCTGCTAGCTTTTGGCCTCATCCTTATAGGTTCTCCTTCTCCAATGCTTATAGCTGTTGGAATGTATCTTCCTTTTAGAGCAACTGCTTGCATTTTCTTTGGTGGTGTATTGAAATACATACTTGATAAAAGTGTAGAAAAAAAGAAGCCTACAAAGAAAGGAAAGGAAATTGTTGAAAATATTGGGCTTTTATTAGCATCTGGATTAATAGCTGGACAGGCGATAATGGGAATTATTACAGCAGCTCTTAAGGGAGCAAAAATTCACATGCCTGAATCCCTAAATAATCCATGGTTGGCTCTTGTGATCTTCTTTATTTTAGGATTTATACTTATTTATTTCCCATACAAGAAAATGGTTGCTTCAGGAGAATTTGAGTCAGAGAAATAAGAGGAATTGAAGAAAAAGGAGAATACTAATATTAATTTCTTAGATTTAGTACCAGTAAGGAACATAGAGTGGGAGAGGGGAGAGGGAGGATTGATTGTCCTTTTAAAACCAAAATTTAAAAATAAGTTTATTGTAAAATACTTTCTGCCTAAAATGAAAAAACCTTTTTTTAGAATAAGGCTTGATGAAATAGGAAGTTATGTCTGGGAACTGTGTAATGAGGAGAATACTGTGAGTGAGATTGGAATAAAATTAAAAGAGAGATTTGGTGAGAAAATCGAACCAGTATATGATAGATTAATTATATTCTTAAAACAACTTGAGAGAGGGAAATGTATTAAGTTCAAATTGAGAGGGGGCAGGGAGCATTCTGCTCCCTAAAATGCCACTTCCTCCCTCCAAGGTTATTTCCAGAAAGTTATAATGCAAATTCTATGCCAGGAATATGACAATTATTCGTCAATTAAGTTATTGATTTTTAAGGAATTATAAATTTCAATCGATTTTTTCTTTTCCATTCCTGACATTTTTTGTCATTAAAATGACAAATTATGTCATTTATAAAATATTTGTTAAAATATTTTCATGAAATTCAGTAAATTTATTTCTTTTGTTTTATTGCTAATGTTCATTTTGAATTCATCGTATACAGCTTCAATTTATGATCCAAAACTAAAATGGAAAACAATAGAAACCCCACATTTTTTTGTACACTTTCATCAGGGAGAATTTGAGATCGCGAAATTGACAGCAAACTTAAGTGAAGAAGTTCATAAAAAACTGTGTTCTTTCTTCCAATATCAGCCAAATGATAAAACTCATATAATCCTTGTAGATAATAGAGATATTGCAAATGCATACGCTACAGTTTTCCCGCAAAAGACCATAGTCATTTATGCTGTTCTACCAAAAGGCGAGAGTTTAATTGGAAATTTTGATAATTGGATTAGAACTGTCTTGATTCATGAATATACCCATATTCTCCAATTGGATATGACTTCTGGATTGCCGAGAATAATGCGGTATATATTCGGAAGAGCACCTTTACCCTTTTGCTTCCCGAATTTTTTTCATCCTTTATGGTTTATTGAAGGAACTGCTGTGCTCTCAGAAACTAAATTTACAACACGAGGAAGAGGAAGAGCAGCTGACTGGAATATGCTCCTTCGTACAGCTATTCTGGAAAATAAATTCCTTTCAATTGATAAAGCCTCTGGGCCTCTTATTGAGTGGCCATGGGTTAATTCTTCTTATTTATATGGAAATAAATTTCTAGAATATTTAGAAAAAGAATATGGAAAAGAAAAATTGATTGAATTAAATAAAAAAGGGAGTAGAACAATAATTCCTTACTTTACTGATTGGATTTTTAAAAAAATATACGGGAAAACGACAATAAAATTATGGGAAGAATGGAAAAAGAAAAAGGAAAAGGATATCATCCCTCTAAAAAAGAAAATATCAAAAAATAAAGAAAAAATTAGAATAAAACAAATAACTAAAAATGGATATTTCGTTTTCGGGCCACGTTTTTCTCCTGATGGAAAGAAAATTGCGTATTCTGTTTTAAACCCTAATTCTTTTCCTGAGATAAGAATATATGATTTAGAAAATGGTAGAGATTACTCCCTAACAGATAGATACTATGGGAATTATCTTTGCTGGACCAAAGATAGAAAAGGCTTAATCTTTTCTCAACTTGAATACTATAATAATTTTTACCTTTTTGGAGACCTGTTTTTCTTTGACTTAAAAAGCAAAAAAGTAAAAAGATTAACAGAAGGATTGAGATTAAGTGCACCGGATATCTCTCCGGATGGGAGAAGAATTGTTGCAATAAAAACCTATCAAGGGATTAATGATTTAGTAATATTTGATTTAGAATCTCAAAAAATTAAATCAATTACAAAAAATAAAGATTATATAATTTATTCTTCTCCCTCCTGGTCTCCTGACGGAAGTAAAATAGTTGTAACTGAAGGTAAAAAGGGAAAATGGAGGGTTTTAATTTTGGATCTTAATGGAAAGATAATTTTTTCTCATTCAGAAAAAGAAGCAAGAATTATTTCACCACGCTGGTCTCCTAATGGAAAATTTTTGATTTTCAGCTCGGATAGAACTGGAATATTTAATTTATATGCATATTCACTTAGTAAGAATAAATTATATCAGATAACAGATTCAATTTCTGGTGTTTTTTATCCTGATATTTC
This sequence comes from Candidatus Aminicenantes bacterium JdFR-78, assembly GCA_002010665.1. Lineage (GTDB taxonomy): Bacteria > Acidobacteriota > Aminicenantia > JdFR-78 > JdFR-78 > JdFR-78. The sequence continues at coordinate 108,893 of MTON01000030.1, read as the reverse complement.
CCTAGATGGAAGCAAACTTGTTTTCGTTATATATTCCTCACATGGATATGATTTAGCTATTATGGATTTTTCTCCGCAGGCGTTAATGGAGCCAGATCCTTATAATTTAAACTATCCAGAGTATAAATTTTCATTAAATAAAACAAAATATCCATTTCGCGATTATAATCCATTGCTATCATTAACTCCAAAATTCTGGCTACCAATTTATTTGAAGGAAAATGCAGGGATTACCCCAGGACTAATGACCATGGGTTTTGATGTTTTACAGAAACATTATTATTTATTGAACTTTTATTACAATCCCTACTCTGAAAAATTTGCCTATTCTATAAACTATATTTATGATGGTTTAAGACCCACTTTTCAGCTTCATTTATCTCGTAGAAAATTAAAAGAGGATGAGAAAAGGTTTTCAGTAAAAATTTATTATCCCTTTTACAAAGTTAAAAGAGTCCATTCCATATTTTTTGAATATTTTCAGGAAAAAACTTCTTATTTAAATCAAAGAAGCAAGCAAATATCAAAGTTTAGTGGAATAAAATTTGGATGGTATTATAATAGCTCTCGCAAATACGGCTATTCTATTTCACGAACTGATGGAAGAATTATTGATTTCTATTATGAAAGGGATTTAAAAAAATTAGGAAGCGATTATGATATTTCAAAATTGATAGGTGAATGGCGTGAATATTTAGGATTGCCTTTTAGACATCATGTTCTTGCATTTAGAATAGCTGGAGGAGTTTATTATGGTAAAGAAACAAAGGAGCTTATTTTTATAGGTGGATATAAAAATAGAGTAACTCCCTTTGATTCAGATTACTTCTCTCTTTTAAGAGGATATGAGGTGGGAGCATTCTTTGGGACAAAAGCAATATTGTTTAATTTAGAATATAGAATGCCTCTTTTTAATATTGAAAGAGGAATTTGGGATATCCCTATATTTCTTCAGAGATTTCACCTTGGATTTTTTGTGGATAGTGGGAAAGCATGGAATAATAAAAAATTTAATTTTACTGGATTTAAAACAGGAGTTGGGATGGAAATGAGAGTCGATTTGAATTTGGGTTATATTGTGCCGATTACTTTATCTGTTGGAATAGCTAAGGGATTGGATAAGAAATTTGGTAAAAGTCAAATCTACTTAAGACTTGGAACGTCTTTTTAAACTTGAAAAAGTTTTGATTTTCAATTATTTATTAAAATCGAAGGAAGGAGGGCAAAAATGGTAATTCTCGGAAAAGATGAGATAAAAGAGATTGATGTTGATACTCTTGCAATGAGAGTCTTTCTTAAATCACTCGAGCTTATTGGAGGTCCGCGAAAAATTATAGAATATAGAAAGCTTACATGGATCCCCAGTCTCATTGAAGCTTCATATGCAGTGGTCTTTTCTGAGGAAATGAGGAAATCAAAAGAAGAAATTGCTGAAATCCTCGGTATTACAAAACAGACGGTTCAGAATATATTTAGAACAGGAGTAGATGCAATTAAAGAAAAGATTACAGATTTTGATAAATCAAAGGAAATAAAAGCGCATACTGCTGGAGGGCTTGCAAGGTGGGCTTACGAAGAAATTAAAAAGGGAAACGAGAGTATAAATTTCCTTCAAAGCGCATTTCAACAAATTTCAGATATATTTGAGATATCTTGGCCTATTGAGGTTCTTAGAAGAATTAAGGGTCATAAATTCCCTATGGAAAAGAAAAAAGTTAAAGATTTACTTGGAGGATTAAAGATAGAAAATAAAACGCTGGAAGAAATTTTAAATAATAAAAATTTTCCTAATACAATAGACTCACCCTCGCATCTTTTAAAAATCATAAAGGAGATTACACATGGGTGACGTATTCACTTCGATTTTCTGGCTATTTATAATTTGGGCTTTTTTATGGCCTCAAATAAGACATCAGGTATTAATAGGGAATAGAAAAAGTTTGATTAGAAAGCTTGAGAATACGAGAAATAGTAGAGTCATTTTAATGGTTCACAGGCAGGAGCAGATTGGAATGTTTGGTATACCATTTGTCAGATTCATAAATATTGAAGATTCAGAGGCGATATTAAGAGCTATAAGAGTGACTCCTCCTGATATCCCAATTGATCTAATAATACACACGCCAGGTGGACTTGCTTTAGCCTCAGTTCAAATAGCATTTGCATTAAAAGACCATCCAGCAAAGACCACCGTTATTGTCCCGCATTACGCAATGAGTGGAGGAACTTTAATTGCTCTTGCTGCTGATGAAATACTAATGGATTCACATGCTGTACTTGGTCCAGTGGATCCCCAGATTATTATTCAAGATGTAGGACCTGCACCAGCAGCATCTATATTAAAAGCATGGGAAGAAAAAGGGAAAGAAGCCTCTGATAATTTGATTATTCAGGCTGATATTGCAAAAAAAGCAATTAAGCAGATGGAAGAAATAATATATAAACTTCTGACTGGGAGATATTCTGAGAAAAAAGCAAAGGAACTTGCAGAAATTTTCTCAAAGGGCGAATGGACTCATGATTATCCAATTACTTATGAAAAAGCAAAAGAACTTGGTCTTCATGTTAAAAGTGAAATTCCAGAAGAAGTTTATGAACTTATGGAACTTTATCCTCAAGCTCGGCCTCAAAGACCAACAGTTGAATATATTTCAAGGCCGCCTGAGAAAATTTCGCAGAGAGGATTTAAGCAATGAAGGATATAAATGAAAGAGATAATGGAGATGTAAGGGAAAGACCAGAAGTTTGTGAAGAAGGAATTGTTAGATTAAGTGAAATTGGAGATAAAATTCCAAAAATCGAAGGTGTTTCAACTGGTATAGAGGGATTGGATGAACTTTTCTTTAAAACGGAATGGGAAAAGAAAAAACCTTTCAGAGTATCACTTGGTGGAATTCCACGATATAGTGTAATGAATCTCACAGGCGTATCTGATACAGGTAAAAGTCTAATGGTTGAACAATATGCAATAAAACAGGCTGGTAAAGGAGAGAAAGTTGTTTTTATAACAGTTGAATCACCTGCTGCTTTTGTCGCAATGGGAATGAAAGAAAGAGCCAAGGTAATGGGAGTTGAGGAAGAAAAAATTGATGAAAATATAATTTTTATTGATGTTGCATCTCATACAAGACTTAGAGAGGATTTACCTTCTCTCCTTGCCACGCTTGCCCATGTGATAAAAACTTATAAAATTCATCATACCATTATTGACTCAATCACGGGGCTTTATGAACATAAGGAAATGATGGCCAGGGTTATTGTTAGAAGAGTTTTCAATTTCCTTAAAAAATGGTATCAAACAGCCCTTCTTGTTTCTCAAAAAAGGTCAGGGCATGAACTTATGTCTGCAGAAGCAGCAGGTGGATATGCTGTCGGCCATATTGTAGATGGGACCATGGTTTTATACAAGGAGACTATAGATTCTTCATATAAAGAAAGACTTTATGGGCTTCCAATAGGAGAAATTGTCAGACTTTTCCGAATTGATGGTTGCAGGCTTACAGGACATGACACATATATACATGTTATGGAGATAACTGAAAAAGGACTGGTTAAAATTGGTCCCTCCCTTTTAGAGCTCTTACAACAGAGAACCAGGACAAAGAGTAAAAAAAAGCTAATCCAGTAAACTTACATTTTTCTTTAAAACTTTTATTTCCTTCTTATTGAGATGACGCCACTCACCAGGTTTTAATCCTTTAATTGTTATTCCTCCGAAAGAAATCCTTTTCAGACTTAAAACTGGATGACCAATTGCTAAAAACATTAATTTAACTTGTCTTTTCCTACCTTCATAAAGCTTTATCTCTAATAAAGCTTTTTTACCTTTTTTAGCAATTAATTTCACTTTTGAGGGAGCAGTTCTTTTTCCATAAAGAGGAATTCCCTTTTCTAATTTTTCTAATTTTTCAGGGCTTGGAATACCTTTAACTTCAACTCTATATACTCTTTCAACTTTATAACGAGGATGTGTCAGTCGATATGCAAGTTCTCCATCATTTGTTAAAAGTAATATCCCTTCACTATCATAATCCAATCTTCCAACAGGGAAGATTCTTTCTTTAAAATCTGGCAATAAATCCATGACTTTTGGACGGTTGAAAGGATCTCTTAGTGACACTATATAACCTTTTGGTTTATACAGGACTAAATAGATTAGATTCTCTTTATAGGAAATCTTTTTACCGTCAACTTCTACAATATCCTTTTCTGGATCAACTTTTATTCCTAATTTCTCTACAATCTCTCCGTTGACTGTTACTCTTCCTTGTTTGATTAGCTCATCAGCCTTCCTTCTTGATACTATTCCACATATTGCAATGAACTTATTTAACCTGATTTTCATAGATTTTTTAATTTTCTTTTATTTTTCTTCTTTTTCAGGTCTTTTAAAGAGAGATTCTGAAATCTGTGAATTTATTTTTGCTTCCTTGATAACTACTTCTGCGAATTTCTTGCCATTTGAATTTATAGTAATATGAAATGGAATTTTTATTCCGGATATCTCCTTATAATCGGAGTAAAATTCATCAAGCTTAGCAGGTCCTGTCATTGTTTTTCCCTGATAGGATTTTTTTAATATTAATCCTGTTTCAGGATCAATTGCAAGTTTAATGGAATTGCCCTCTATATCTGTGACTAAGATCACTTCTGCCTTTGTCCCGTTTATCTCTTCAGGAGCAAGAGCCTGGACCTTCATTCCCTTTTTATCAATATTTTGTAAAATATAAATGGTATTCCTTCTAAGAGCCTTTTTTATATCCGTGAGCTGAGATTCGGGTAAATCCTGAATTCCCTGAGGAGTTTTCATCCAGCCTGTTTTTCCGTTCATGACTGTAATAATTTTACCAAAAGGCATATTGATTTCACTTCGTGTTTTGTCTGGATAAATTATTATTTCTTTACTTGAAATTTTAAACTCACCCTGAGGAGTTGTTACCTTTGTTTCCTTCACTATAATTATATTTTTAACTTTTTTAAATCTTTCTGAGCCTCCAAGTGCTTCTATTGATGTCTCAAGAATCTTTTCTGCCTTTGCAACTTCCGCTTCTGTTGCTTCTGGAATTTTTTCTTTTTTAATTTCAGGTTCGGGAATCGTAATGTCAATTTCATTGACTGGACCAAATTCTGAAAGTGAACAGTCAAAGTCCTCCGCATTTCCCACAGCAAGAATAACCAGTTTATCCGGATGGATGTATTTCCTAGCTGCCCTTAATATATCTTCCTTTGTTACCTTTTCTATATTTCTTTTGTATCTCTGGAGAAAATCAGAGGGATATCCATAATATTCATATGTCATCAATCTTTCCACTATTTCCCTTTTTGTATCGAAATTAAAGACAAAGGAATTTAGGATACTATCCTTTGCCTTTTTCAATTCCTCACTAGTGACTCCTTCCTCAACAATTTTTTTAATTTCATTTATTATAGCTCTTATTGCCTGACAGGTTGACTGGGATTTTGTTGAACAGCCAGCAAAAAACATTCCGGGATAGTCATAATTGGCCCCGAATACGCCCCATACTGCATATGCGAGTCCGAGGTCGGAGCGGACTTTTCTGAATAATCGAGAAGAAAAACTACCACCCAGTATTTCAGTCAAAACTCGCAGTGCAAAATAGTCAGGATTATCTCTTCTAACTCCAATGTGCCCGATTCGAATATTAGTCTGATTGACATCAGGTTTTTTAATCAAATTCACAGAGGGCTTTAATTCTAAACTCACCTTTGGTTCATGTGGAAAATCAATTTTTTCGGGTTTCCAATCCCTAAATGCCCTTTCAAGTTTTTTAATCATCTCCTTTGTTTTGAAATCACCCCACACTCCTAAAATAACATTATTTGGATGGAAGTATTTTTTATGAAAGGCTATCAGGTCTTCTCTTGTTATGTTATCAATGGTCTCGTATTCTGGATGACGGGCATAGGGACTTTCTGGTCCGTATATCAATTTGGCAAATTCTCTGCTTGCAATTTCCATTACATTATCATTTCTTCTAGAAATAGCTGTTTTTTCCTCAACTTTAGCAAGTTCTATTTTATCCTCACTAAAAATCGGATTCATAAGGATATCAGCAAAGATTGAAATAGCCTTATCGAAACTTTCCTTTAAAACTGACATATAAGCTCTTCCTACACTTACACCAATAGAAGTTGAAATCTCAGCTGCGATGCTTTCAAGTTCTTCGTCTATTTTGTCACCAGTTTTTGACTCTGTTCCACCTGTTCTCATCACCCTTCCAGTTATTCTAGCTAATCCAATTTTATCTGAAGGCTCATATTTTGAACCAACCTTAATCATGGCAGAAACTTCAATCATTGGAAGGTCATGGTCTTCTACTAAATACACAACCATTCCATTTTTTAAAACAACTCTTTCAACCTTAGGAAGTTTTAGTTCTTTTAATGGAGGGAATGTCAGCTCTTTGGGGCTTTTCTGAGAGAAAACTGAGGATGGATTAATTAAAAAAGCTAATATAATAAGAATTGATAATAAATAATTTTTTCTTTTCATTTTTACCTCCCTTTTATTTCTCAGATGATGTAGTAACTATTTGAGCAACTACTCTATTCCTTTTTATAAAACATTTCTTGGCAACTCTTATAATATCTTCAGCTGTCACTTTTTTTATTGCATCAATACTTCTAAATAAATTTCTCCAGTCTCCAGTTAAAGCCTCATAATAAGCCAATTGATAGGCCAATCCAAAATTTGAACCTAACTGACGGACAAGATTTGCTCTTGCTCGAATTTTCGCTTTTTCCAGTTCTTCCTCACTCACCTTTTCTTTTTTCAATTTTTCAATTTCTTCATAAATAGCTTTTTCACATTCTTCATTTGTATGACCAATTGATGGAACCGCATATAAAACAAAAAGATTTGGATATTTATTTCCTGGAAAACCAGGAAATGCACCTACCTGTACAGCTATTTTTTTCTCCTTCACGAGACTTTTGTATAGACGTGATGTCCTTCCAAGACCGAGAATATCCATTAAAACATCATATACAGCATTATCAGGGTGATTTATATCAGGTTTATGATAACCTATTAATAAGATTGGCTGGGAAGGGTCTTCCACTTCTACTCTTCTTTCACCCCATTGAGGTGGTTCAACTGTTTCCACTGGTTCTGGTTTAGGTCCAGATGGAATTCTTTCAAAATAGATTTTTGCGAGTCTTTTTACCTCTTCTGGATTTACATCTCCAACCATACATACTGTGAGATTAGATGGAATGTAATATTTTTTGAAAAATGCCAAGGCTTCTTGCCGAGTAATTGTTTCCAGGTCTGACATATGCCCAACAACATTATCGCCATATGGATGCGCTTTATAAGCTATCGCCAAAAATTCCTCCATTAATTTACCTATCGGCTGACTTTCAACCCTCATTCTTCTTTCTTCCATAACCACTTCCTTCTCTTTATAAAATTCGCGAAGAACTGGGTTAAGAAATCTATCAGATTCAAGGGACATCCACAATTCAAGTTTATTAGATGGAAGATTATAAACATACCCTGTGCCATCTGCGCTCGTAAAAGCATTCAATCCAATTCCTCCATTCTCTTCAACAATTTTTCCAAATTCATTGCTAATTACATAGCTTTTGGCTTTTTCTCTTAATTTCTCAAATTCTTCTTGAAGCGCCTTGATTTTTTTCGGATCATTTGGTTTTTTCATTTTTTCTCTTTTAATTTTAATGAAGAGCTCATCCATCTTATCAAGTATTTTCTTTTCCTCTTCGTAATTTCTTGTTCCAATAGTCTTTGTCCCTTTAAAAGCCATATGCTCAAAAATATGGGCAATTCCTGTTATTCCCCTTACTTCATTTACAGCTCCAACATTAGCATAAGTAATGAAAGAGATTACAGGAGCTTCATGTTTCTCAACAATAATAAATTTCATTCCATTCCTAAGAGTAAATTCAGTTACTTTCTTTTCAAATTCAGTTAGATTTTGAGAGAAAACAGTGGTTAAGAAAGAAAAAATGATTAAGCCAATAAAAAAGACAATTTTTCTTTTACCCATTTTCACCTCCTAATTTTTATATAGATGAAAAAAATTAAATAATTATTATTTTCCTTTAAAACTATGTTATGTTTCATTGTATCTTTTATATTATCTTACGAAAAACCCCCTTTTTGGTTTCAGAAAATTATTATTTTTTCGGTAGCGCAAGTTTTAGACCTTCTGGTAAAGGAGATTTATATTTCTCTCCCTTTGTTTTTTCCTTAAATTCTTTCCACATTTTTTCAATTAGTTTATTGTCATTTAAAAAATCAATTGCAGTTAAGGCCATTACCTTTGTTGCTATAAGCATTCCCTTGTGTCCAATCGTATGCCCACTTGAAGCTACTACAGCCCAGCTATGCCAGGGAACACCTAAAGGGGCACATGCAACATTTAATTGAACAGTGGGAGTTATTCTGCTCACTTCTGCCACATCAGTTGATCCCCCTCTTTGATCAATAGTTACTTTAAAGGGCTCAATTTTTTGATTTAAACCTTTTGTTTCTTTATTGCAGGATTCCTGAATTCCTTTTGCAAAGTCAATTTCTAGAGGTGTAAATTTTGGTGCACCAATCTTTTCTAGATTTTTTTGCATTACTTTTGAACCAGTAATATTTGGCAAAACACTATGAACAGCAGTTATAAATTCAATTTTATACTTGGTATCTGTCATCAAGGAAGCACCCTTTATAATATTTAAAACTCTTTTATAAATCTCTTCCACATTTTTCCTGTTAACATCTCTCACATAATACCAGACCTCTGCAAAATCAGGGACAACATTGGGTGCCTTTCCACCATTTAAAATCACATAATGAATTCTGGCTGTTGGACGTATATGTTCTCTGAGAAAATTCACTCCAATATTCATTAATTCAACTGCGTCAAGAGCACTTCTTCCATTCCATGGATCTGAGGCAGCATGGGCAGTATGTCCGTAAAAGAAAACTTTAAAATTATTCATAGCAAGACTCGACCCAGTATTTACTTTAGTTGTTGTGCTAGGATGCCATGCAATTGCTGCGGATAGATTGTCAAAAATTCCTTCTCTTGCCATAAAGGTTTTTCCAACAACTGTCTCTTCGGCTGGACATCCGAATAGTTTGATGGTCCCAGGAAGATTATATTTTTCCATTACAAATTTTACAGCAAGGACTGCGCCCAGACTTGCTGTTCCAAAGAGGTTATGTCCGCACCCATGACCAGGAGCACCAGGGACTAAAGGCTCTTTTTTTGTTGAAACTTTTTGAGAAAGGCCCGGGAGAGCATCATATTCAGCTAGAATTCCAATTACTGGTTCTCCTTTACCATAAGTTGCCACGAAAGCCGTTGGCATACCAGCTACACCTTTTTCAACTTTGAAACCCGCTTTTTCTAATACTTCAATTAAAAGTTGAGAGGACTTATATTCTCTTAGAGCTGTTTCTGCATATTTCCATATTTTATTACTTATTTCAATCAGAAAGGAATTGTTATTGTTTATCCAGCTAATAGCAAGTTCTTTTTGTTCTTCTACTTTTTTCTTAGCGAAAATCGAGTTGTTAAACATGAGTAATATCAATAAAATAATTAAAAGACTTAAGAAATTAATTCTTCTCATTTTTAAACTCCTTAATAAGTTTACATTTTAGAGATTGAATTGAGTATTTTTTTGAAGTCTTTTCTATTCAACATTTTTTTCATTTGAAAATATTGCTTTAATAATTGATTTACTTCCTGAACACTTCTTCCGCTTCCCTTTGCAATTCTTAACCTTCTCCTTCCATTTATTATTTTTGGGTTTTCTCTCTCCTTTAATGTCATTGAGTTAATAATAGCCTCATAATGAATTATTTTCTTATCATCTATATTGATTTTTTCTAAGCTCTTAAAAGGACCAATAGATGGAAAGAATTTAATTAAACTGGAAAGAGAACCTAATTTTCTCAGTTGAGCTAATTGTCTTCTAAAATCTTCAAGAGTAAATTCCTGTTTTTTTATCTTTTTTGCCAATTCTTCGGCCTTTTCTGTTTCAATTTTCTCCATAGCTTTTTCGACTAATGTGACAACATCTCCAAAGCCTAGAATCCTTGAAGCAAGTCTTTCTGGATGGAAAACTTCCAACTCATCAAATTTTTCACCCACTCCTATAAATTTTATTGGTTTTCCTGTAACTGAAACAATTGATAAAGCTGCACCCCCACGAGCATCTCCATCCAATTTTGTTAAAATTATGGAGTCAATTCCAACCTTTTTATCAAAAAGTTGTGCACTTCTAACAGCGTCCTGTCCTGTGAGAGCATCCCCAACATATATTGTTTCTACTGGTTTTAAAAGTTCTTTAATCAGAAAAAGCTCTTCCATTAATTCTTCATCCACATGAAGTCTTCCTGCAGTATCAATTATAATAGAGTCAAAATAGTTGGATTTTGCATGATTTATTAAATTTTCAATCACAGTTTTTAAATTTTTATTTCTGTCAACTGGATAGAAATTAATTCCTATTAAATTGGCAATTTTCTTTAATTGTTCTTGGGCTGCTGGTCTTTTTAAATCAAGGGAGGTGAGCAAAGGCTTTTTATTCCTTTTTGAAAACCATTTAGCTAATTTACCACATGTGGTTGTTTTTCCTGATCCCTGCAATCCCACAAGAAGATATATTGAAGGTCTCTGATTTGAAAAATTCAATGAATGGGATTTGCTCCCCAAAAGCTCGGTAAGCTCATCTTTTACAATTTTTATTACTTGTTGTCCAGGAGTTATACTTTCAATTACTTTTTGATCAAGAGCTTTCTGTTTTATTTTTTCAATAAAATCTTTTACTATTTTATAATTCACATCTGCTTCTAAAAGAGCAATTTTAATTTGACGAAGTGCGTCGCTTATATTTTCTTCTGTTATTTTTCCTTCGCCCCTGATAAACTTAACAATTTTTTTGAATCTTGTAGAAAGTTGCTCTAACATTTGAAACTTCATTTTAATTGAACATTCACAATCAGTCAAACATGATTTGAGCAGGTATTTTAGGTTTTATTTGACCTTTAATAAATAATTTTGGTATAAATGAAAACTAAAGAAAAATGAAAGTTTTGATTATTGGATCAAATGGACAATTAGGGAATGATCTGGTTAGAGTATTTGATAGAGATGATCTATATCCTTTAACACATCAGGAGATTGAAATAACTGATTTTTCTCGGACAAAAAATATAATTGAAAAATTTATGCCCGAAGTAATTATTAATACTGCTGCATTCCATAATGTCCCAGAATGTGAAAAGAAGCCTGAAAGAGCTTTTCTTGTCAACAGTATAGGAGTAAAAAATCTTGCTGATATATGTCGAGCGAATAATATAACACTAGTGTACATCAGTACAGATTATGTTTTTGATGGAAAGAAAAATTCGCCATATAATGAAGATGACACTCCTAATCCTCTCAATGTGTATGGAATATCCAAATTAGCGGGTGAATTTCTTGCTAAAAGAACAGAGAAACACTATATTATAAGAGTTGCGAGTTTATTTGGAGTTAGTGGATGTAGAGCCAAGGGAGGAGGTAATTTTGTAAAAACAATGTTAAATTTTGCAAAAACAAAGGAGTCGATTCAGGTTACTTCGAATATAATATGCAGTCCAACATATACTTTAGATGCAGCAAAGAAAATAAGAGAGATACTTGATGAAGGATTTCCATACGGAATCTATCATGTAACAAATAGCGGTTCATGTAGTTGGTATGAGTTTGCAGTGGAAATTTTTAATCAGATTGGAGCAAATATAAAAGTTGAAAGAAGAATTGAAAACGAAGAAATAGCTGGAGTGAAGAGACCTCTTTATTCAGCTCTGACAAGTAAGAAAATAAAACCTTTAAGACACTGGAAAGAGGCTTTAAAAGCATATTTAAAAGAAGAAAAAATCTAAAAGGAGGTTAACCTTGATTAAGGATGTTGCAAAAATTGATTTAGTGGCTCATGTGGATGATAGAGGATATTTAATTGAGATTATTAGAGCCACTGATCCCTATTTCACTAAATTTGGTCAGGTCTATCTTGTGGGTAATTTTGCAAAAGGAACAATTCGAGCTTTTCATAAACATAAGTATTTATGGGACTGGTTTTTCATTTCCCATGGCTCTGCAAAATTTGTATTAGTAGATGATAGAGAAGATAGTCCTACATATAAAGAAATGAATACCTTTGTTGTTTGTTCTCGAAATCCAAGTTTGATAGTGGTTCCTCCAGGTGTTTATCATGGATGGATGTCATTAGAGGATGATACTCAACTCGTGAGCACAGCAAGCGAAGTTTATAATAGGGAAAATCCTGACGAAGTTAGAATCCCTCCTGATTCCTTTGGTGATGTTTGGACAGTAAAAGGTAGATAAAAAATTAAATTTTAAGAGGGTAAAAATGAAAGTATTATTAATTGGAGGAGCAGGTTATGTAGGCTCTGTTTTAACAGAGGAATTACTGGAGAGGGGTTATAGTGTGAAGATATTCGACAGATTTTATTATGGAGATAAAGGTATTGAGAAATTTAGGGACAGGGTGGAAATTATAGCAGGAGATATGAGGGAAATGAAGCCTGAAATACTAGAGGAAGTTGGTGCAGTGGTAAATATAGGGGGACTCTCCAATGACCCCACTGCAGAATACAATCCAAAAGCAAATTATGAAATGAATACACTTGCTACAAAGTTGTCTGCAGAGCTGTGTAAAAAAGCAGGGGTGAAGAGGTATGTATTTGCATCCTCATGTTCAATATACGATGTAGGAGTTAAAGATGAGGAAAAAGATATTATATTTGATGAAACAGCGAAAGTTTCACCAAAGGCTGCTTATTCTTCTTCAAAATATGAAGCAGAAAAGATACTCCTTTCAATGAAGGATAAAGACTTTTCTCCAGTAATCTTAAGGAAAGGAACAATATATGGCTTTTCATATAGAATGAGGTATGATCTGGTTGTTAATACATTTGTTAAGGATGCCCTGACCAAGGGATATATAACTCCCTTTTATGGAGGAGAAATGTGGAGACCTCTAGTTGATATCCGGGATGTTGCCAAAGCTTATATTCTATGTATTGAGGCTGAGGATGAAAAAGTCAGTGGAGAGATTTTTAATTTGGTATACAGAAATTTTAGAATATCAGAACTTGCACTTCGGGTAAGAAGTGCCTTAAAATCGATTGGAATAGATATTGATATTAGACCTGATTATAGATATAGAGGTGTAAGAAGTTATAGGGTTTCTGGAGAGAAAATAAAAAATCGTTTAGGTTTTATACCAGCTATATCAGTTGAAGAATCTGTAATAGATATGGTTGAAAAAATTAAAAAATATAACTGCATGAACTTTGAGGACCCGGTATATTATAACATTAGATGGATGAGAACCCTTGAAAAGGCTGACCAGATAATTAAAATAACAGGAAAAATATTCTAATTTATTTGATGAAGGTCTTAATCTGCGAGGCTCCTCAAAAAATATCAATAAAAGAATCACAAATCCCAGAACCAGGGGGGCGGGAAGTTCTTGTTAAAATAAAGTATTGTGGGATTTGTGTCTATGATTTAAAAAGGTATCTTGGATTAAAAGAAGTAAATTTCCCGGTAATTCTTGGACACGAACCAGTGGGAATAGTTGTGGATGCAGGTAAGAATGTAAAAAAAATTTACAATGGGGAAAAAGTAGTAGTGGATGTCAAAATAAAATGCGGAAGATGTGAAAATTGTTTAAGGGGACTTGAAAGTAGATGTGTGAAATCAGAAGCCTCGAATGGGTTTTCCCAGTACATTGTAATTCCTCAGGATAATGTTTACAGAATTTCCACTGAAACTGATTTGTTGACTGCCACACTTTCTGAACCAGTAGCCTGCCTTTTACATGGTCTTAAGAAAATAAAAAATGATGGAGAAAAGCTATCTTTCCTTATAATTGGAGACGGAATAATGGGGATTCTGGCTGCTTTTCTTGTGAAAAAGATTAAAAAAGGAATAGTTACTTTAATCGGTCATCATGATAACAGATTGAAGATTGCAGAGAAAATAAATATAGAAAATTTAATAAACTCTAAGAAAGGTATTCCTAAGATTGGTAAATTTGATACATTAATATTTACGGTTGAGGAAAGAGAATTTCTTGCAAACATTGAGGATTTCTTGAATCCAGGAGGCAATATTTTATTTATTGGCGAATTGCCAGAAGGAGTCTATAAATTCAATTTCAATAAAATTTATTCAAATGAACTCAATTTTTATGGAAGCAAAGGATATTCAAGTGGAGATTTTAAATCAGCAGTTGAAATAATTGAGAAATATTGGAAGTTTCTGAGCGGTTTTATTTCAAAAGTCTACTCTATTAATGAAATTGAAACTGCCTTTGATGACTTGAGATGTAGAAGAATACTTAAAGGTGTTTTAAATCTGGAAAATGTCTGAAAATAAAAAAAGTAAAATTGAACTTTCAATAATAATTGTGAATTATAATGGAAAAAATTACCTTTTTAAATGTTTAAGATCCATTTATCAGTTTCCCCCAAAAGTAAGCTATGAGATTATAGTAGTGGATAATAATTCAGATGATGGAAGTCAGGAGATGGTAAGAAAAAACTTTCCAGAAGTGAAATTAGTATGTAATAAAGAAAATCTTGGATTTACTCGCGCAAATAATATAGGTATTAAATCAAGTAAAGGCGAGTTTATCCTCTTTTTGAATAATGATACTCGTATTCTAAAAGAGTCCATTGATTTATTGCTGAATAAGATCAAAACCAATCCAGACATAGGTGTAGTAGCTCCTGCTCTTTTAAATGAAGATTTTTCTTATCAACTCTCCTATGGAGCACATCCGAATTTAAAAAATGAGTTTTTTCAGAAGTATTTTATGAAGCTTTATTTTAAATTTACATTAAAGAGGAAAAAAGACGATTGGGAGAAAAGGGTTGATTGGGTTAGTGGAGCTTGTTTTCTAACGCGTAGAGAAATTCTGGAATCCGTAAATTATTTTGATGAAAACTTTTTTTTATATTTCGATGATTCTGATTTATGTGCAAGGATAAGGAAACTCGGAAAGAAAATTATTTATTATCCAAAATCTAAGATTGTGCATTATCTAGGAAAAAGTAAGGAAATTATACCTCTAAAACACCTTATAGAATACAGGAAAAGCCAATTATATTTTTATAGAAAACATAATTCAAGATTTGAATTTTATGTTCTGAAATTATATTTGCAATTGAAATTTTTATTTATTCTTAATCTGAGCAAAATCCTGAAAAATAGATTGAAATATAATTCAGAAGTTTATTTAAAAATTTTCAGGTTAATCAGAGAATGGGGAAGATAAATTTATCCAAAATCAATAAAATTCTTATCATGAAACTGTGTTGCGTGGGGGATGTTATGTTTACCACCCCACTTGTCCGAACTATCAGGAAGGGCTTTCCCAGAGCTAAAATCGTTTATTTGGTTGGAAACTGGGCTAAAGAAGTGATAGAAACAAATCCTAATATAGATGATGTTTTTATCTTTAATATTCCTCTTGAGAAAACGAATAAAATAAAAAAGTTCATAGGACTAATAAAATCAATTTTGATACTTAGAAAAGAAAAATTTGATTTGGCTATTAATTGTCATAGATCTTTAGCAAGCAATTTTTTTCTTTTACTGATTGGATGTAAATATAGAATAGGATTTAATTGGAAGAATAGAGGGCTATTTCTTACAAAAAAAATTTCATTTGACTATAAAAAACATGAGGTAGAGAGATATCTTGACATTGCAAGGGGTATTGGTTTGAAACCTGATGACGGTAAACTTGAGATAGAATTGTTGGGAGAAGAAAAGAGACTAGCTGAAGAATTAATTAGGAAAATAAATCCCGAAAAGAAAAAAATGGTTTCGGTTTTTCCCGGTGGAGGTGTTAATCCAGGAACAACAATGTTAAGTAAGAGATGGCCTGTGAAAAAATTTGCAGTTTTGTGTGATTGGATCATTGAGAAGTATAATGCAATTGTTTTGTTCCTTGGAGGAGAAAGTGATGAGGAACATGTCCAAAAAATAATCTCTCTTATGAAAAATAAGCCGATTAATCTTTGTAGTAAATTAACATATAGGGAATCAGCTGCGATTATTGAAAAAACGGGCCTTTTCATTGGAGGAGATTCTGGATTGCTATATATAGCTTCGGCATTAGATACACCAACTATATCCATTTTTGGCCCATCCAATCCTGAACTTGTTGCTCCCCGTGGTAATAAGCACATTTATGTGTGGAAAAAAATAGAATGCAGTCCCTGTTATGTTCCAGAAACTGTCCATAAAAGAGAATTTCTCAAATGCGATGATTTTAAATGCATGGAAGCAATTACAGTGGAGGAAATAAAACAAGCTGTTGCTTCTCAATGGGAAAAATGGGTTAAGGATTAGCTTCTTTTAAAAATTTTTTAAGTTTTTTATAATAAAGAAGAAATGCCAGCAAATTTACCACCAGAATATTTTGAGGAAGAAAAAAAATTAAGAACTGCAAAAACAATACCTGAAAAAATAGAAATACTTGAAAGATTACTCTCCATCGTGCCGA
This sequence comes from Candidatus Aminicenantes bacterium JdFR-78, assembly GCA_002010665.1. Lineage (GTDB taxonomy): Bacteria > Acidobacteriota > Aminicenantia > JdFR-78 > JdFR-78 > JdFR-78. Next base: position 92,318 of record MTON01000030.1, on the reverse strand, counting down.
AACATAAAGGGACTGAGAAGCTTCAAGCAGTCCTTAAGAGGAAAATTTCAAAATTAAGAGAACAACAGCAAAGAAAAAGTGCAACAGCAAGGAGAGGGCCTGTTTTCTATATTGAAAAATCGGGGGCAGGTCAGGTAATTCTAATTGGACCACCAAATTCTGGGAAATCTCAAATATTAAATTCTTTAACCAATGCTTATTCTGAAGTTGCTGATTACCCTTATTCGACAAAAAAACCTGTTCCAGGAATGATGCCCTTTAAAGATATAAAAATTCAGCTTATTGACACGCCACCTATAGGAGAGGAATATCTGGAACCCTGGCTTCCTGAATTGGTCAAAATTGCAGATGCAGTTCTCCTCATAGTTGATTTAAGTAATGACGATCTTCTCTCTCAGATTGATATCGTATTCCAGAAATTAAAGGAAAAGAAAATTCAACTCGTTGGTTCTTTAAAAGAAAAAATTGAGGAAAGTTTTTTTATAAAAAAAACCATGATTATTGGGAACAAATTTGATTTGCAACATGCTAAAGAAAATTTTGAAGTTTTATCTGAATTATTTGGAAAGGAATTTTTAATCATCCCTTATTCAGCAAAAGAGCAAATAAATATCGAGGAATTAAAAGAGAAAATTTATAATTTTCTGGATTTAATAAGAGTTTACAGCAAAATTCCTGGTAAGAAACCTGATCTGGATGAACCTTTTGTATTTAAAAAAGGTTCCACAATCATGGATATGGCTGAAAAAATACATAAGGACTTTGCTAAAAATTTAAAGTATGCTCGAGTATGGAATAAAAATAATTTAAACGGTTTGAAGGTTACCAAAGATTATATTCTTCAGGAAGAGGATATTGTAGAGCTGCATATTTAATTTACAGATATGCGACTTCTTTCTCTTCTTTGTCAGTGCGATTGTTATTCTTATCTCTATGAGATGCAGAATATTCGTTTATCAAACGTATAGCCTCCAGGAATGAGCTGTCTGGTTCGGTTGTCCTTATATCAAATTCCGTGAGACGATTAAGTAATTTTCGCTTTCTAAGATAATTTTTTATTTCTGAAGCTGTTTTTTTATTAAAAACTCCCAATAATCTTTTATAGCCAAGGTCATCGTAAAAATACAGAACTTTCTTATTTTTTGCTTTTTTTAAGGCTTCTTCTATTTGCTTTTGATAATCTATGTTTTGCAAAGTTTGCATTTTTTTTCCTCCTTCACATCAATCTATGCAAAATTCGTGCCACTTTTTAATTTTTTAAATTAAGTTATTTCAATTAGTTATTAAGAAAGAATTGAAATGAATATGTTAAAATTTTTTACAGGTGTAAATTTTTTAGTAAAAGTACATTTTTATTTTACCAATTTACTTTCAAATTGTCCAGTATTAGTTATTTATTTAATTAAATCTTTATATTTTGTGAATAATTTTTTTAACTGATCTTTATCTATAACATAACCGGTCAAATACAGGGTAATTGTTTGTCTTCTCTGGTCATTGGATCTGAATTGAATGTATTCTCGTAATACTCCTTTTTTATGAGGCGGGATTAATTTTATTTCAATTTCTTTGGTCTCACCTGGTTTTATTCTTATTGGAAAGTTGATTTTCTTCCCCGATTGATGAAACTCGGTCTTTTTATTAAATGAGATAATTTGATTAACAATAAGTTCTTCATCCCCTTCGTTTTTTATTTTTCCTTTACAGGTGACCTCCTCGCTATCAAGAATTATTCCCAGGTCTTCGTAATTGGGAATTAGTACGATTTTTGGACGAGGGGGAACTAAAACATTTGCACTAATTTTAAGTTGCTTATAGGAATTTTTTGGGTCATTACTTCTGACGAATATATATTTTACAACTTTGCCCTCGAATCCTCTTGAATTGAAAGTTACCTTAATTTTTCCTTTTTCACCAGGCTTTAGTCTATTTTTGGAAAGAAGAACAGCAGTGCATCCACAGCTTGTTTCAACTTTTTTTATTATAAGTTCTGCATCTCCTTTATTTTCAAACTCAAATACATGGGTTACTATTTTCCCCTCTTTTACATTACCGAAATCCCATGCTTCTTCATTGAACACTATTTTTGGTGATTTCTGTGCTCCTAATAAGAAACCAAAAGCTATGGAATATGTTAAAATTATAACTAATATTAGCTTATTTTTCATATCTTTACCTCCTAATAATCCATAATAGAATTATAAAATTTTTTGATTGTATTTTAAATTAATTTCTTTTAAACTTATCTTACTTATATCAATGAAAATAATTAATGTCAAAGGCCAAAAAATATTAATTAGAAAATATAAGTCAAAGGATAAGAAACAGATTAGAGAATTGTGTTGCGAAACAGGATTCTTGGGAAAACCTATTGATGAAATTTTTGATGACCGCGAATGGTTTGCTGATCTGAATATCAAATATTATTTAAAATATGAACCAGATTCATGTTTTGTTGCAGAAACCGATGGCAAAGTAATTGGTTACGTGCTCGGCTGTAAAAATCCAAGAAAATTTGCATTAATTTTTTATCCATTTATTGCTTTTCCTCTTTTTATCAGAGCGCTTTTAAAATGTTTGATCGGGAAATATGACAAAAAAAACAGAGACTTCATTTTAAGGCTTATTTTAAGGGGGAGCAGAGAGCGTCCGAAAAGACCAAAGAAAGCAGGACACCTTCATATTAATATAAAAGATGGATATAGAGGTTTTGGAATTGGTAGAGCCCTTGTGGAAAGCTTGTTTTATTACTTTTTAAAGAAAGGGGTTAAAAGAGTTTATGGAGAATTAACCTTTGTTGAGAATCGACAGACGGAAGAGCTCTATACAAAACACGGATTTTTAATTTATGATAAAAAACCGACCACGATCTGGGGGGAGAAAGTTAAAAAAGCTTATTTAATGACAATTTTGATGGATTTAGAAGAATGGGTAAAAGCCCAAAAGAAAAAAAACAATTAATTGTTTCCATTCATGATGTATGTCCCTATTATTTTCGTGAAACCAAAGATATAGTTTTAATTCTTGAAAATATTGGTATTAGTAAAATTTGTTTAAAAGTTATTCCGAATTACTTCGGAGAATGGAATATTTTAAAACATGAGAATTTTTTAAAATGGTTAATAGAAAGAGATAATAAAGGAGATGAAATAATTCAGCATGGTTATACTCATAAAAACTGGAAAAGGAAAGGAATAATGGATTCAATCCATTCAGAATTTTCAAGCTTAAATTATAACGAAGCTAAAGAATCCATAGAAAAGGGAAAAAGAATATTTGAGGAAGCAGGAATTATTTGTAGAGGATTTACCTCACCCACCTGGAAGCAAAACAAAAAGGTAATTAAAGCTATAACTGATTGTGGTTTTGATTATTTCACAACTCTTCTGTGGGTTAGAGAAACAAGGGAAAAAAAGAAAAGATTTATACCAGCTTTTGGTTTTCATGGAATCAACAGTTTTCTTGAATATGGCGCAATGATTGGAAACGCCATTTCAACGAAAATAATATTTCCCGTTCAATCATGTAATCGTATTGTTTTACATCCCCAGAATATTTACAATAATAGAGCTTTCTCATTTACTATAAAGGTCTTAAATGAATTGGTAAAAGGAAGAGAGCTGATAACCTACAGTGAATTAATTAAAGATATAAAATGAAGCGGAAAATATCTATAATAATTCCAGCTTACAATGAGGAGAAATACCTTTTATCCGCCCTTGAATCCATAGAGAAACAGACTTTTGACCATAATAAAATTGAGACAATTGTGGTGAATAATGCTTCAACTGATAGAACTGCGGAGGTTTTTAATTCTTTTGTCGGAAAAAATTCATTTAAAATGTTGATGATAGAGGAACCTGTGCTTGGAGTATCAAGAGCAAAAAATAAAGGAGCTTCTATTGCAGAGGGTAAAATACTTATTTTTTTGGATGCTGATTCTCAAATGAGCGAAAATTTAGTTCAAGTTGTTAATGATTATTATGAGCAGGGATATTTAATGGGAATTATTAGACTGGTGCCGGAGTCGGATAATTTTATGGCTCGCTTTCTATTTAAATTAATTGATTTTGGGAAGGATAAGTTTCATGTAACAGCTCAAATGGGCTATTGTGACAGAGAAATATTCTGGAAAGCTGGAGGTTTTAGATCCGAACTAAAGCATGCTGAGGACTTAGAACTTTTCACAAAAATCAAAAAATTATTAAAAAAAGAAGGGAAAAAATTCTGTTATATAAAGGAAGCATTTATTGTAACCTCTACAAGAAGAATGGACCGTCTTCCGATGAGACTCGGTTATCTTCTCACATTTTTTGAATGGTTCTTCGGAGGCTTTTTAGGCCTGCGGAGAAAAAGCTATAAACCTTACAGATAGGCAAAAAAGAATGGTTGAATATTATTGTCAAAGGAATCTTCTTGACAAATTAGGAATAAATTTGATAATTAAATGTTTGAGTGGCGAGGTAGCTCAGGCGGTAGAGCGAGGGACTGAAAATCCCTGCGTCGGGGGTTCGACTCCCTCCCTCGCCACTTTTTATTTTTATTGTCTTCCCATGTTTTTGAAAAGAAAGACTCCTCAACTGTCATGAGAATCCGTGGTTTATTTTTTATTCTATTCCTGGCATTATTGATAATCTTTTTTCTATGGATAATGAAGAATGAGAGAGAAAAGACTGTTAAAGATGTAGAGTTACTGGACAGAGCAAAATACAAGCTAACAGTTGCTAATATGAACTCACTGGCAAGAATAATAAATTCTTATATAAGCCAGAAGGGAAAAGTTCCTGATTCTCTTAAAGAACTTCAAACTTTCTATGTCCTCTCTGCAAAAAGAATAGATGAATGGGGGACACCCATAAAATATGAAAAATTATCAGAGTATAGTTTTAGATTGATTTCGGCAGGGAAAGATAAAACATTTAATACATCAGATGATATTATATTGACTTTTTAGGAGGGAGGCATAAAGTGATAAGAAAAAGAATATTTATCTCTTTATTGCTGTTCTTTGTATTTTCTTGGTTCCTGATTTTTGCTCGTCCAATGGAATTTAAAGATATCTTTAAATTCCGCTCAATTTCATCAATCAAGATTTCTCCAGATGGAAAAAAGTTGCTTTTTATTTTATCTCAAAGCAGTCTTGAAAAAAACAAAAGAGAAAAATTTCTCTATCTGTTTTGGCCAGAGGAGAGAAGGTCTCTATTGCTTGCCGACGGATTAGATGATATATCACATCCTGCCTGGTCTCCTAATGGAAGAATTATTACCTTCCTTGGAAAAAAGAAGGAGAAAAATGAGCTGTATTATTTTCCACAGAGAGGGAATGCCCGTAAATTATTTTGCTTTGATGAATCAATAGTTTCCTATGAATGGTTTGCAGATGGAAGAGGTATAATCTTTACTGCAGAAAAGCCTGACCCTGAAAAAAAGAAGAGAAAAGAGAAAGGATTTGATGCAATTATAATGGATGAGGCTCCTCTCCATCTTCTCTGGATGTGGAAATTCGACGAGAAGAGCATTAAAGAATTATCAACAGATGGTCTATCGGTCAGAGATTTTGAAATTTCCCCTGATGGAGAGAAAATAGCCCTTATCCTCTCCAGAACTCCTCTTGTAAATGATATGGTCAATTCTGAAATTTATATTCTATCAATCAGGGATAACAAACTGGAAAAACTCACCAAAAACAATATAATAGAAAGGAATTTACAATGGGGAAAAGAAGGAAAATATATTTATTTCTTATCTGATGCTAACGAAAGGCTTGAACCTTATTACCAGACCTCTATTTTTAAGCTTGACTCAGAAACAGGAGAGATCAATGATTTATTGCCTGGTTTTAAATACGAGGTTCACGAATACTTTGTTTCAAAGGCTGATGGAAAAATCTATTTTACAGCTAATGAAGGAGTAAAGGTGAATATTTATAAAATGAATCCAGATGGTTCAGATTTAATGAGGCTTTCTAATTTAGAAGGCTGGGTTCGCCATATAGAAGATTCAATAAAATTTAATAAAATATACTGTGTTTATTCAAATCCTGATTTACCTTTTGAATTGCACTCTTTTGATATCAATAATCATAATTTGACAAAATTAACCAATGAGAATAAATGGGCAGAAGAAATAGATACGGGAAAATGCGAAACATTTCGATGGAAGAGCAAAGACGGAAAGATAGTAGAGGGATTGGTCTTTTATCCAGAAAATTTTAACCCTTCCAAGAAATATCCTCTTCTTATCCAAATTCATGGAGGACCTGAATCTTCATATAGAAAATATTTTTCAACTTCTTGGGGAACATATACTTATTTCTGGACAGGTAAGGGATTTGTAGTTTTTCAACCAAATTATAGAGGCTCAACAGGTTATGGGGATGATGTGATGAGGTCCATTATTGGTCATTACTTTGAAAAAGATGTGGACGATATAATAACTGGAATAAAGGCACTTGAAAGGAAAGGATGGGTTGCTAAAAAAGCGGTTATGGGCTGGAGTGCGGGAGGACATCTTACAAATTGGCTCATAACCCATTTTAATATTTTTTCAGTAGCTTCTTCTGGTGCTGGAATGTCGAATTGGTTTTCTTTTTATGCGCAGACTGATATGAGGTTTATAAGAGAAATCTGGCATAAAGGTCCTCCATATGAAAGGTCATCCTATTATCTTAAAAAATCTCCAATTTTTTATGTAAAAAATGCAAAGACTCCAACAATTATCTTTTGTGGAGAGAAAGATGAACGAGTTCCTCTACCTCAGTCAAGGGAGATGTATTATGGTTTGAAATGGAGGGGTGTCCCAACAAAATTAATAGTTTTTCCTGGTGAGCCTCATGGACTCCGTAAACCTGCACATCAATTGTTTAAAATGGAAGAAGAATATAAGTGGATAAGCAAATGGATAAATAAGAATTAAATTATTTAAATTGACACCTAATTTTTTTTGTGCTAATGAATTACAAAGATTATTTCCAGGAGGGAAGAAATGGACTGGGGAATGAAAAATCGTCTCACTCGAATAATTAAACCTGATACTGGAAGGACTGTCATGTTGGCAGTTGATCATGGTTATTTTTTGGGTCCTATTACTAAACTTGAAAATCCACGAAAAACTATTGAGCCTCTTCTGCCCTATGCTGATGCAATTATGCTGACAAGAGGAGTTCTGCGCACTTCAGTTGACCCTGGAACTTCAACTCCCATAGTTTTGAGGGTTTCAGGAGGCCAGAGTATTGTTGGACCTTCTCTTGCAGATGAGGAAATTATAACCAGTATGAGGGAAGCGGTTCGATTAAATGTTTCAGCAGTTGCATTTTCAATCTATGTGGGAACAGAATATGAACATCAGACCCTCGTGAACCTCGCAGAATTAATAGATGAAGGGGAGGAGTATGGTATTCCTGTTTTAGCTGTAACAGCAGTTGGCAAGGAACTTGAGAAAAGGGATGCACGATATCTGAGTCTGGCATGTAGAATAGCAGCAGAACTCGGTGCAAAATTTATTAAAACCTATTATTGTGAGGATTTTGAAAAGGTGGTTGATAGCTGTCCTGTTCCACTTGTAATAGCAGGGGGACCTAAATTAGAAACTCCGAGAGATGTCTTTCAGCTGACATATGATGCTATTCAAAAGGGTGCAGTTGGAGTTGATATGGGAAGAAATATATGGCAGTCTGATTACCCGATTGCAATGATACAGGCAATTAGACATATCGTGCATAAAAATGCTTCTGTGGAAGAAGCAGAAGAATTGTTCAATAGTTTAAAAGCCCAAAAATAAAATAATTAAAGAGTGCAATAAGTGAGAGTAGCTGTATATTATAACAATAAAGATATCCGTATAGAGGAAAGGCCCATTCCTTTAATTGGTGCAGGAGAAATTTTAATGAGAGTTGAGGCATGCGGAATATGTGGAAGTGATACTCTTGAATGGTATAGAGTGAAAAAAGCTCCAGTGGTCCTGGGTCATGAAGTCTCAGGAACTATTGAAAAAGTTGGAGATGGGGTAAAAAATTTTAAGCCCGGTGACAGGATTACTGCTTCACATCATGTTCCGTGTAATGTGTGTTATTATTGTGTAAGAGGTTATCATACTGTCTGTGATACTCTAAGAAAGACTCGATTTGATCCCGGAGGGTTTTCCGAGTTCGTTAGAATACCAGCTATAAATGTTGATAGAGGAGTTTTCTTATTACCGGATGAAATAAGTTTTGAAGAGGCAACTTTTGCTGAACCTCTAGCCTGTGTTATTCGAGGGCAGAGGATTGCAGGGATTAAACCAGGTGATAGTGTTCTGATTATTGGAAGCGGTGTGACAGGTTTACTCCATATCCAACTGGCACGAATTTCAGGAGCAAGATTCATTGGAGCTGTGGATATTGTTGAATATCGATTGAATATGGCAAGGAAATTCGGCGCGGATTCTGTTTTCATGGCTCAGGAAAATTTACCAGAAGTTTTCAAAAAAGCAAATAATGGAAAACTTGCAGATTTAGTGATTATATGCACAGGAGCAGAGTCTGCATTTGATTTGGCTTTTGGGACAGTGGAGAGGGGAGGAACAATACTCTTTTTTGCTCCTACACATCCAGATGCAAAAATTTCTTTTCCAATTAATGACTTATTTTTTAATAATATTAAAATTGTTACTTCTTATGCTGGTAGTGCCCTGGACTTTAATATTGCTCTTGATTTAATTTCCAGTAAACGAATAAATGTTAAAGAACTGATAACCCATCGTCTTCGCTTGAACGAAATACAGAAAGGATTTCAATTAGTCTGGGAAGCAAAAAATTCTCTTAAAGTTCTTATATTTCCCCATAAATAATGAATAAATTAATATCCCTAAATTCAATAATCGAAATGTTGAAGTCTTCTCCTTCGAGCATTAATAAGATATTTATCCAGAAGGATAAATCCCATAAGAAAATAAATGAGATTATTAAAATAGCTAAAATTAATAATGTTCCAGTCATTTTTGTACCAAGAGTTAAGCTGGATAAAGAAAGTAGAGAACATCAGGGTGCTATAGCTTTAATTTCTCCTAAAAATTATTCTTCTCTTGAGGATGTTCTATGTGTGGACCATCCCCCTTTTCTTTTAATCTTAGATGGTATTGAGGATCCAAGAAACCTTGGGTCAATAATAAGAACAGCTGAGGCTGCAGGAGTTGATGGAATAATAATTCCAGAAAGAAGGTCAGTTGGGCTTACTGAAATTGTTTTTCATACTTCAGCAGGTGCTCTTGCAAATATGAAAGTCGCGAGAGTTAAGAATATTGCTCGATTAATTGATGATTTAAAAGAAAAAGGATTATGGATAATAGGTGCAGAAGCAAGTGGTAAAGAATACTGGTATGAATTTGATTATACTTTGCCCATAGCTCTTGTGTTTGGCTCTGAAGGGAAAGGTCTTCGTCGTCTCATAAAGGAAAAGTGTGATAAAATTCTTTCCATTCCTCTCTTCGGAAAAGTTAACTCTCTGAATGTTTCTATAGCTGTTTCAATTTTTTTATATGAAATTGTGAAGCAAAGAAAATTGAATTTACAGGATAAAAATGAGTGAATTGGAGGATAAGACAATTAATATATTGAATGCACTAAAACAGCTTGAATCATTTGGGGAGAAAAATATAACCTGCTTTAAAAAAATAAGCGCAAAAGAGGGAAGNTTTGTGGACTTTCCAGAATATCTAAATCCGGAATTAATAAATGCTTTGAAGAAAAAGGGAATAAAGAAATTATACTCCCATCAGGCATCAGCGTTAGACCATTTAAAAAAGGGTAAGAACATTGTTGTGGTTACTCCAACAGCCTCAGGAAAAACATTATGTTATAACCTGCCAGTTCTAAATTCTATATTGGAGGAAAAATCATCCTGTGCCCTGTATCTCTTTCCTACAAAAGCATTATCACAAGATCAAAGAGCAGAACTTGATGAAATAATAGGTTTTCTTAATAAAGATATAAAAGTTTTTACCTATGATGGTGATACACCTGTTGATGCTCGAAGAGCAATTCGTCATCAAGCACATATAATCTTAACAAATCCTGACATGCTCCATTCAGGTATTTTGCCCCATCACACCAAATGGATAAGAATTTTCGAGAATCTTAAATATGTTGTAATAGATGAGTTACATAATTATAGAGGAGTTTTCGGAAGCCATTTTGCCAATGTTATAAGAAGATTAAAGAGAATATGTAATTTTTATAATTCAAATCCTCAATTTATTCTTTGTTCAGCTACAATAGCAAATCCAAAAGAAATGGCTGAAAAGATGATAGGAGAGGAGGTTGAGCTCATTAATGAGAGTGGAGCCCCTTCAGGAGAAAAGTATTTCATTTTTTATAATCCTCCAGTAGTCAATCCATATCTTGGAATAAGAAGGTCGTACATAGCAGAGGCAAGACGAATCGCATCAACTTTTATAAAAAACAATCTGCAAACAATTGTTTTTGCTCAAAGCAGATTGATCACAGAGGTTTTGCTTTCGTATTTAAAGGAAGAAATAGAGAATCATTTTGAAAGAAAAGACTTGGTGAGAGGATATAGAGGGGGATATCTTCCTTCAAAAAGGCGAGAGATTGAAAAGGATTTAAGGGAGGGAAGAATTCTCGCTGTGATTACCACAAATGCTTTAGAACTTGGAATAGATATAGGGAGTCTTGATGCATGTGTTTTAGCTGCCTATCCAGGAACTATTGCGAGCACCTGGCAGAGAGCAGGTAGAGCAGGGAGAAGATACGGTAAATCAGTTGTCGTTTTGGTTGCTTCAAGTGCTCCAATTGATCAGTTTATAGTTAATAGCCCAGAATATTTTTTCAGTAAAACTCCGGAAATGGGTTTGATAAATCCTGATAATCTTTCCATCTTAATTAATCATATTGAATGCGCAATTTTTGAACTCCCTTTCCAGGATGGTGAAAAATTTGGAGACATTGAGGTGAGGGAAATTTTGGAATTTCTAAAGGATGAGAATTTAATCCATCATTCAAAAAATAAATGGTTCTGGTGTTCTGATTCTTATCCAGCAAATGGAGTTAGCTTAAGAAGTCTTAGTTCGGATAATTTTGTGGTTATCGATATAACGGAACAGCCAAAAACAATAGCTGAAGTTGATTTCTCCTCAGCTTTTACCACACTTTATCCAAAGGCGATTTATTTATGCGAAGGAGAACAATATTTTGTAGAGAAACTCGATTATCCACATAGGAAAGCATATGTGAAGAAGACCCAGGTTGATTATTTTACCCAGGCAGTTGAATATTCTCGTTTGAAAATTCTTGACATTTTTGAAACCAAAAATTTAGAAAAATTTTCAATTTCGCACGGTGAAGTTCATGTGGTGAATCAGGTTGTGGGATTCAAAAAGATAAAATTTCATACAATGGAGAATATCGGATATGGGGAAGTAAATCTTCCCTCCAATGAAATGCATACAACATCCTACTGGATTACGATCCCAAATAAAATTCTCAATGAACTTTCCTATACAGTGGAAGAAAAAATTCATGGGTTACTTGGATTATCATATCTCTTCCATTCAATTGCTCCTCTTTTCCTAATGGCAGACTGGAATGATATCAAGGTTTCAATAGGTGATAATTACACAGGAGAGTCTATTCCAGTATTCTTGTCTCTTAGATTTAAGAATTTTTATGATAAGATTCCAAGTATTGATTTTGAACCCAACATTTTTATTTATGATAATTATCCTGGAGGCATGGGTTTTAGTGAAGCTCTCTTTAAATTAGAAGATAAACTTATAGATCAAGCAAAAAAAATAATAGAGAATTGTCCATGTAAAGAAGGTTGTCCGTCATGTGTTGGCCCTGCTAAAGAAAGTGGTGAAAAAGCAAAGGAAGTAGCGCTTGAAATTTTAAAAAGATTTAAAAGTACTTCTTAGAGAGAATTTATTTTGGCTAAATTCTTTTCTTCTCCAATTATAATTAAAATATCACTATCCTTGATTACAAAATCAGCCTTTGGAATAAGAACTGTATTTTCTGGAACAAGTTCTCTTATTGCAATTACCTGAACACCATATTTATTTCTTAAATCAAGTTCTTTAAGGGTTTTTCCTATAAATTTTTCAGGAGGAGCTATTTCTTGAATACTAAAGCCTGATGAAAGAGGAAGGTACTCAAGAACATTAGGGGAACTCAATCTATGCGCAAGTTTTATTGCCATATCCTTTTCAGGATAAATCACTTCTGTTGCACCAATTGCCTCTAAAATTTTTGCATGATCCTCTGAGAGAGCTTTTGCAATAACCCTTTTCACTTTTAATTCATGTAAATAAAGAACAGTGAGAATACTTGCCTCCATTTGAGGTCCAAGGCTTACAATCACAACATCTATATCCTGAATACCAAGAGCTTTTAAATTTTCTTTATCTGCTGAATCCATGGTTACAGCTCGAGTAACATAGTCTTTTACAGCTTCAATTTTATCCTTGTCAATATCAATTGCTAAAACCTCATGTCCTTCTTCATACAGGGTTTTAGCAACATTAAGACCAAAACTTCCCAGACCAATTACAGCGAATTTAGCCATTTAATCCCCCGTTTCAGTGGAAATTTTATTACTCAATTTGTTTACCTCACTATGTATTTTACCCTATCATAACTTTCTCTTCAATATATTCAAATTTTCCTTTAGCTCTTTCCCTGCCAAGGGCAAATAATAAAGTTAGAGGTCCAATTCTTCCTACATACATAGTAATTATTATGATTACCTTTCCAAGGGTTGAGAGGTGAGGGGTGATCCCAAGAGACAGTCCAACTGTGCCAAAAGCTGAGAAGACCTCAAAAAGTATACTTTCGAATGGAAAAGAGGATTCTATGATGAAAAGGGCAAGTGTGGAGATAAAGATTATTCCAAAGGCAAGACTGACGACAGTAAAAGCCTTGATTACAATTTCAATAGGAAGAGTTCTATAAAATAAATTTACACTTTCACGACCTGTAATTTTAGACTTTAAGAAAAAGAAAATTACTCCTATTGTTGTAGTTTTAACACCTCCACCAGTAGACCCAGGAGAGGCTCCTATAAACATTAAACATATGAGAAGTAATATGGTAGCTTGATTCAGAGCATTGATATCTATTGTGTTAAATCCTGCTGTGCGGGGTGTAATAACCTGAAATAAAGAGATGAAAATTTTTCCATTCCATGGGATCCCTTTTAATGTATTGGCATTTTCAATTAAGAAAAAAGAAATTGCCCCAATCCCAATTAAAATCATTGTCATTGTAAGAACCAGTTTTGTATGGAGGGAAATTTTTATTTTCTTTTTTCTGAAATTAACAAAATAATCTTTTATTTCACGAAGAACTAAAAATCCCAATCCGCCACAAATAATCAGAAAGAAAAAAACAAAATTTATAAGAGATTCATTCTTATATCTGACAAGACTATCAGAGAAAAGCGAGAAACCTGCATTACAGAAGGCTGAGACAGAATGGAAAATTGAAACGAAAAAAGCTTTTAAAAAGGGAAATTCTCCCCTCCATTTTATAAAGAGAAATAAAGCACCTATAATTTCAAATGTAAAAGTAAAAATGAATATATCCCGGACAAGGGATTTTACATCAACAGGAGAATGATGGAAATCTTCCTGAACCCTTAATCTTTCTTTAATGGAAATGCTCTTGCCCCTTGCTAATAAAAATAATGTTGTAAAAGTCATTATCCCGAGACCACCGATTTGAAATAAAGCTAAAATTACAAGTTGCCCAAAGGTGGAGAAATAGGTGGGAGTGTCCACTACAATCAAGCCTGTTACACAAATAGCTGAGGTAGCTGTAAATAGAGCATCAATAAAGCTTATATGTCCTTTATTGGTTGAAATTGGGAGTAGGAGTAAAGTAGTGCCTATGAAGATTCCAATGAGAAAGCTTATTGCTAAGACTTGAGCAGGTTGAAATCTTAATTCTTTTTTAGCTCTCCCGTGATTCATCTAACTGTGCCTATTCTGTTGAAGGGCCAGTACCTGAAAATAACCTTTCCTACTATATTTTTCTGTGGAACCAGCCACCCTGCTCGGCTGTCATTACTCCAATTACGATGGTCACCCAAGACAAAATAGTGATCCTTTGGAATCAAAATTAAAGGTAAGTTTTCATGCGATTTAAAATCCTTTTTTAAATAGGGTTCATCAAGTTTCAATCCATTAATGAACACATTACCATTTTTAATACTTATTTTCTCACCTGGTAATCCTATTACTCTTTTTATGAAAAACTTGTTCGGCTTTAAAGGATACTTAAATATAACAATATCAAATCTTTCGATTTTTTTTATTTTATACACAATTTTACTTACAATTATCCTCTCATTATCTTGAAGAGATGGTTGCATGCTTTTGCCTTCAACTCTATATGCTTGAGCTATTGTGGAGACCATTAAAAATAAGAAAACAATGGAGAGGAGCAGACTTAAAAGGAATAGTTTTAGTTCTCGAAGCCATTTAATCTCATTTTCAGAATTTCTCATTTTAATAAAATGATTATCATAACAGAAATTTTATATCAACAAGAATTTTCTCTCAATCTTGACAATATTATTCAATCAAAATAAGATTTAACAAGAAGAATGAAAATCCTAATTGTTGAAGACAAAAAAAGTATGAGGGAAATGCTATCCTTGACTCTGAAAAATGCAGGTTATGAGGTGGATGAGGCTGGCACTGCTGAGGAAGCAGTTGAGAAGTTAGAAAAGAGGAGATATCTTTTACTTTTAAGTGATCTCTTTCTCCCTGGAATGGATGGATTAGAGCTTTTAAAAATTGCCAAAAAAATTGATCCATATTTACTAGTGATAATGATAACAGCATATGGAACTATTGAAAAAGCTGTTGAAGCAATGAGGGAGGGAGCATATGATTTTCTGTCAAAACCTGTTGACCCTGATTATCTTGTCTTACTCATCAACAGAGCTTTGGAACAGGAAAGGATTTTCAGGGAAAATATACTTTTAAAAGAAGAATTTGCCAAAAAATATGGTTTCCCTCAGATTGTGGGTGAGGACCCCAAAATAAAAGAAGTTTCCCAAAAAGCTCAGAAAGTTGCTCAGACGAATTCTACTGTTTTATTGCTTGGAGAAAGTGGAACAGGAAAAGAATTATTTGCAAGAGCAATTCATCAGTTAAGCCCGAGAAGAAATTATCCGTTTATTACTTTTAATTGTGCATCTGTTCCGGAAACATTAATTGAAAATGAACTTTTTGGTCATGAAAAAGGAGCATATACTGGAGCAACTTCACGGAAACTTGGAAGATTGGAACTTGCAAATAAAGGGACTTTTTTTCTTGATGAAATAGGTGATTTAAGTTTTTCTCTCCAAGCAAAGCTTCTTCGGGTGCTTGAAGAGAAAGCTTTTGAGAGAATTGGAGGAACTTCGACCATTGAAGTGGATGTTAGGTTTATTCTGGCTACTAATAAAGATTTGAAAAAGGAAGTGGAGGAAGGAAGATTCAGGGAAGATTTATATTTCAGAATCAGTGTTTTTCCAATAACTCTGCCTCCTTTAAGAGAAAGGAAAGGGGATATTCCTCTTCTTGCAAATTACTTTTTAAATAAATTTTCCATTGAAATGAGAAAGCGAGGTTTAACAATTTCTCGAGAAGCAATAAATAAATTGATGAATTATTCTTGGCCTGGAAATGTCAGGGAGCTTCAGAATTGTATAGAAAGAGCTGTCATCCTGTGTGATGGGAAAGAGATTCTTCCTGAACATATAATCCTTCCAGAAGATGAAATCCAATATCAGGAGAAATTCAATCTTTATTTGTCCGGAACCTTGAAAGAGGCTGTTGAAAAGACGAGAATAATGGTAGAAAGGGAAAAAATCAGAAGGACATTAGAAGAGACTTCGGGTGATAAAAAGAGAACAGCTGAATTACTCGGAATAAGTTATAAGACCTTATTGAATAAAATAAAGGAATTAAAAATAAACTATTAAGAAATTGATAGGGAAAATAAAGAATTTTTTGTTCAAAATATTTGTATATTCATTTTTTTATATTCTTGGAAAAACCGCGAGAATTAAAATAATCGGAAAAGAAAATTATGAAAATTTAAGAAAAAAGAAAAAGCCTTTTATTTTTATAGTATGGCACGGAAGAATGTTTCTCCCTGTTTTTCTCCATAGAAATGAGGGAATTAGACCTTTGATAAGCCTATCACAGGATGGAGAAATAGCCTCCCAGATAGTAAGACTCCTCGGATATCGGCCAATAAGAGGTTCAAGCTCCAGGGGCGGGAAAGGNGCATTAAAGGAAATGTGTGATGAATTAGAAAATTATGCAGAACTCGCAATTATTCCAGATGGGCCAAGGGGTCCAAGAAGAGTTTTAAAACCAGGTTGTATTTATATTGCACAAAAAACAGGTGCTTATTTGGTTCCGATCTCCTTTTCGTGCTCAAGAAAAATTTTTCTCAATAGCTGGGACAGATTTCTTTTATTTCCTCCTTTTACAAAAT
Source organism: Candidatus Aminicenantes bacterium JdFR-78 (assembly GCA_002010665.1). Lineage (GTDB taxonomy): Bacteria > Acidobacteriota > Aminicenantia > JdFR-78 > JdFR-78 > JdFR-78. Next base: position 75,832 of record MTON01000030.1, on the reverse strand, counting down.
GTGTTGTGCTTTATGGAAAGCCAATAGAAATTAAGAAGGATTTAAACAAGGAAGAATTAGAGAATGAGAGAAAGAGAGTAGAGGAAATTCTTATTGATTTGGATAGTAAAGCAGATAATTATTTCAATTAAATAATTGTAATTTTTAGAAGTTTTCTCTCTTCTTTGATTATTCGGTATGCTTTCTAAACCAATTGAGTACCCGCCTCATACAATCAAGTTGATGGGTGTATTCTCTGATACCGTGATACTCACGGGGATAAATTATTAACTTTGCTGGAGCTTTATAGTATTTCAAAGCTGAATAAAATTCATAAGCTTGAGAAACAGGAACTCTTAAATCCTTTTCCCCATGAACAATTAAAACAGGAGTTCTTACATTGGATGCATAGGTGAGAGGAGAGTTTTTTCTGTATATTTCTGGGTCTTCATAGGGAGTGCTGTTAAAATAACCGATTAAAAAAGAAGGCTCGTCCGTTAATGCATATTCTGTCACCAAATTTGTAACTCCAGCAGAGACAAATGCTGCTTTAAATCTGTCTGTATGGGTAATAATCCATGAGGTTAAGTATCCTCCATAACTTCCTCCTCCAACAAATAATTTATTTTCATCCACCCATCCTTTGCTTATCAAATAGTCAATTCCACTCATAACATCACTCATCGGGCCATTTCCCCAATCTCTTACATTTTTCATCATCCACTTCATCCCATAGCCTGAGCTTCCCCTGAAATTAGGCAATAAGACCATATATCCATTTGAAGCAAAAAGCTGTGCCCAGTTAGTTAGATGAGAGCCGAGTCCCCAGTTGTATGCTGGTCCTCCGTGGAGCCAGACCACAAGAGGATATTTTTTCCCATCTTCGAAATCCACAGGCTTGACCAGAATTCCTTCCACTCTGGCTCCATCCACTGGATTAGTCCACTGGACAACCTCAACTTTTCCAAATTTAACTTTCTCCAGATAATTATTAAAATTTGTAAGTTGCTTCTTTCCTGAACCATCAAGTTTTGAAATCCATAATTCCTTTGGATAATCAATCTTTTCATTAAGAAAAGCTATATATTCTCCGTTTGAATCCACTGACCAGAAATTTCCCCAGTATGGAATAATTGAGTAATTCATTTCAAAAAGAACTTTAATTTCTCCCCGCATATTTAATGTGCAGAGATAATGGGATGGACCTTTTGCTATTGAAGCAATAAGTAAATTTTCTCTTGGATGCCATTTAACATCCCAGACATTACCTCCATAATCCCGCAGTAATTCAACTGGCTTACCTCCCATAGCAGGGATAACTTTTATTATTCCTCTTTCCTTAAAGTTCCCTATAGGCGCCAAGTAAACTATCCATTTTCCATCAGAAGAAAATGAAGGAGGTGCCTGTGCATTTGTTTTCCTTGTTAAGACAATTTCCCTTCCACTTTGCACATCAATAATGCTCAAATGGCTTTGATATTCATATCCCTCTGCAGTTGGTATGGGAGAGGCGAGAACAACAATTTTTTTACTATCAGGAGACCAGTTAAAATGCCAGACTGTCATGTCCTGATGAGTAAGTAAGCGAATTTTACCTGTTCTAAAATCAAAGAGCCATAAGCGGGTATGTTTGTAATTTTCATCAATTATAATAGCATCATCGCCTATTTTCTGGCGCTCAATTTCTTCTTTAGTCAGTGAGTCAGTTTTCAAAAATGCGATCATTCTCCCATCCGGAGACCATTTCTGATCACGAATTCTTCCCTTCACACCTATTAGCTTTTTTATCTCCTGAGTTTCAAGCGAATATAAATAAATCTCGAAATTTTTCCCGTTTTTTTCTTTTGAAATAAAAGATAGAAATTTACTATCAGGAGACCAGGCTGGAGAAAAATCTGGTCTAGGGTTTTTTGTAATCTGTCTTAAAACTTTTCCATTGCTTGATATTAGCCAGATTTCAGAATTAATTTTACGATTCTCAAATTGACTTATCACAAATGCTATCCATTTACTATTTGGTGAGATTTGAGGCTCAGAAAGTCGTTTGAAAGCAAGTATATCTTCAGGAGAGAGAAGTCTTTTGCCCTGACCAGTACATATCAGACTCAGAAATAAAAAAATAAATAACAAAGAGAGAATTTTCTTGGAGTTATTTATCATTTTTCCCTCCAATCTTTCAATTTTAAAATCATTCCAGATTATTATACATCATGTCATTGAAAATTTTAGAATAAAAAAGAAAATATATTTTTTGAGAAGGGCTAATTAATAGCTAAGTCTAAAGTCCTAGAAATTTTATTGCCAGGCCAGAAAGGGCAATTATTCCTCCTGCAAGGGCATGAACAAAGCGATTTAAGAAATCAAGACGCAATTTCAACAATCCATATGATGCAAGGCCAACCAAGGTCATCATAGTAATTATTGTTATTCCACCAAAGACTAAGGTAACAACTGCAATTCCTAACCAATCATAATGGACAGCAGGATACATTACCAGAGGGATTAAGGGCTCACATGGACCGAGAACAAAAATTATGAATAATGTCCAGATAGTAATATCCTTTTTTGTAATATGAAGATGAGTGTGTTCTCCTTCATGAGAATGCTCATGTACATGTTCAGAGCCATTGAGGTGGATGTGAGGATGAATATGTCTTTTTCTTTTTATACCAACATATAAGCCCCATATTCCATAAATGAAGCCAAAAGCAATGAGAATCCAGGATGCAATATTTCCTCTTGCACTCTCGATTCCCTCGAGTTTGGCAACTGCTATACCTGCTGCGATTCCAATCATACCAATAACTACAGAGCTGAGAACATGACCGATCCCACAAATAAAAGTAATCCATAGAGTTTTTCTTAATTTCCAGTTTCTTGCTTTTGCGAGAAGGATGAAAGGAAGATAGTGATCCGGTCCTATTAGAGTATGAACGAGTCCGAGAGTAAAAGCAGTACTTAATAAGATAGAAAATGAAGTAATATTCATAATCAACTCCTTAAAAGTGTTACGAAATTTAAATTTATAACACAAAGGCAAAAAAAGTCAAATGAAAATTTTGAACAGGGAATTCCATGAAGAGTAAAAACACATCTCAGAATTTTATGTAAATATTCGTTTACATTATTGCCAAACTTTGTCAAAAATTCAGATTTTTGGATTAATTTCATACAATTTTCAGCAAAAATTTCAATTTACCCTTGATTTGAACTATTCCCAGAATCCTTGTTATTTCTGAACTTTTAAAAAAATTAAAAAAATTTTCAAGTTTTTGCATATTTTTGGTCCTGAATTAATAGGAGGGGAAATTTATGAAAAATGGATTTAAGAATTAAAAGCACTCTTAACTGAGATTAGATCTATATCAAACTTCAAATCACGATTTTTAAAAACAGACTGGATTATCGTCTTAAAATACAGAAAAAACAGCAAAAATTTTACTAACAAAAATTCTTGACTTTGTGATTCTTGAGAAATAAATTTTGTAATGAAAAGATAAAAATGATGAAAAGAGTAATAATTTCGTTAGTTACCCTATTTGTCTTCCTCCTTCTGGCGGACATAATATCAATAGCACAAAGAGCTGTTTTATCTCTGCAAGCAAATGACCGGGATTCACGTAGATTTCCTTTTAAAACCAATTTTTTTTGCAATATTTGAGAAAAAAAGTGAAATAAAGCTTCAAACATCTCTAAATATTCCAAGGCGCAGAAAAAATTAAGAGAAAAATTAATTGAGTTATCCAAATCCTGGACAAAGTTAATAAATAAAAGATTATTAAAGATAATTATCTTATACTGGTTTTAGAAACAAATAATTTAATTAAAGATTTCACTAAAAATACATAATTGACATCTGGGATAAAGAAGGAAATTTCATAGCTAATGGAATTCAAACTGACTATAGACTTTTATGTAAGGACAAAAATGATAATCTCTATTTTCTAATTTACACAGATGAAGAGGAAGCATTGGAGAAGGAGCCAACCTATATAATTGGGAAGTACTCGTTGAAATTAAATTAGAAGTGAAATCAAAGCATTGGAGAGTGCGATAATAATTATTCTTATTCGTAACAATTATTTAAATCTTTAAAGAAAAAATCATTTTTTCCAAAATGCTCTGTAGCATTTAAGGATTCTGAAGCCTTCTTCGTTTTCTTCTATGCTGTAGAGCTTATTTTTCTTCCAGACTCTTATTTCTCCATTGAATAGAATTTTTGCAATATATCTTCCCTCCTTATCAAAAATATCATAGTAATATTCTCTTTCTTTTTTACCTTTTTCAAATGTCCTGACAATTAATTTTCCATCATCTGCAATAACAAAGTTCTGATATGGAGGATAGTATTTTGGGAATTCTATTCTATCTTTAAACATGGAAGCCTCAGGAGGGATTCTATTAAAAAATTCCTTTTTATCCTTTTCAGAGATTTTCACAGGTTTATATTTTTTTCGAATCCTTTTAATCAGTTTTCCATCTGGATTAAAAACTTTAATCTCATAATCTTTGCAGTCACCAAAATAAATAAAGTCTCTATTATCCACTCCAAAGTGATTTAAATAACTAAAAGGGTTGAATTTTCCCTGCAATGGATTTTGGAATTCTGTGGAATAAATGGTGAACAGAGGATTTAATTTACTGTCGAATTTTTTTACTTCCCACTTTGGTTTATCTCCAGAAGGGACAAGCTGTCTTCCAATTAAGTTTCCTTTTGAGTCTATAATTACACCTGAGAAACCAAAAATTTTTCCTGTGGATAAATTTCTCAGAAATTTTCCATCAAGAGAGAAGAATATTAATCTCTGATTTAAAATATCTTCAACCATTAATTCATTGCTTTTTGTAATTTTTATACCAATTGGTTTATTCATTTCTCCGGGGCCCTGCCCCTTTTTCCCTATTTTCATTAAATATTTTCCTTTGCTATCGAAAACCTTAATAACGCTTTCTCCGCGGTCAAGGATATATATTTTTCCTTCGCTATCTACTGTAAATGAGGATAGTTCAGATATCATCTCTTCTTTTTCTCCAGGTCCAATAAAAAACTCTTCTTTTAAAACAAGTTTTGCAGGATAGCCTTTTGGAGGGGATGGCTCTTTTGGATTGTAAATAACTTTTACACCATTTTCAATTTCAATTTTTATTTTTTCAGCATGAGCAGGATAGAAAACTAAAAGGACGAGAATAATTGAGAGAATAACAAATTTTGATTTTTTCATCTTTTACTCCTTTCTTTTTACTTCCATATCATTTTATATCGTTTGACAACATTGAACCCTTTATCAGTAGTTTCAACCGCATATAATTTTTTATTTTTTACCACAATTAAACGAGAACGAAGGAAAAGCCCTGTGAGATAAATTCCTTGTGAATTGAAAATATCAAAAACGCTATATTTTCTACCTCTAATTTTCACAGTCTCAGAACTTAAAACATAAATATTATTTTCATCATCAATATAAATACGACGAAAAGCTGGAAGAGTTTCAGAAATTTCTATTTTTGAAGGAATTCATATCTATTTCAACGCATTAAAAACCAAATAGACTTTGAGTCGATAAAATTCTAAATCTTAAAATTCCTGTAAGAGGAGTTATAGAAATTGCTGTCTCTGTTCGCAATGTTAATTCATAATGAACTTCTTTCATGGTATGAGACAGATTCATTCCCTGTATAACAGTTCCAAAGCCTAGGAAATCAATGCATTTTAAAAATAGTCTCTTATTTTCCCATGACTTAAGTGTTTTGACAATCAATGTGCTTCTGCAAACTCTTTTTTCATTGATACTGAATTCAGCTATTATTCTTAGATTCTCAAATTCATTTTCACTTAAATTGGAAATATTTAAAACAAGAGCAGGTATATAAAATGTTTCATACCCGATTTTTTTCTTCAGATAACCAGCATCTTTTACTGAAATGTCAATCTTTTTAATTGCTTCTCTCTCAAGCTCTACCCTTTTTAAAAATTCCTTTTCCTTGGAAGTAAAGGGAGTTCCAAGGAAATAGAACATCCAGTAAAGAACAAAACAGACAATAAATGTTGCTATTAAAAACGAAAAGACATGTCTTTTAACAGCAAAAAAATCAATTTTAAAATTCATAATTCAGAAATCGGAAATCGCAAGTATTTTACTCATTTGATTAAATTCTGCCTATTATGGGTTCTTTTTCTTCTCCTTCTGGAAAAACTTGAAGAATATATTTTGCTTCCTTTAAAGTTCTTCCCCAGTATTGTGAAGGAAATTTCTTTTTATCACATTTTAACAACAATTTCCTTTTCTCTCCTGGTCTTAAATTCCACAAGTCATAGGATACCATGCATATAGTTTCTTTTTTTGATTTAATAAACATAAGCCTTACATGTGTGTGTAACCTATTGTTTTTCTATTGTAGTTTACTATTTCAATAATCATTTCTGAGGATATTACTCTATTTAAGCTAATAATTGAAACTTCTACTCTTTCTGAAAGTTTTTTTACATAGGATTTTTTCTTCACATGTTTAATAATAGTATATGAATGAAATAAAAACAACCAGAATAAGAGAAAACAGAATTATAAAATATTTCTCTGTTTTTCTCATTTTTCCTCTCTTATTTTAAAGATTTTTTCCAGATAATTTGATAAGTAATAAATTTTTCAAAGCCTGATTCTTTTTCATACACGCAATAAAGTCGATTGTTTTTGAATCTTCTTACTTTTGCTTCTGGTAAAGATTTTCTTCCGATAAAAATACCTTCTGAATTGAATATGTCAATTATATTTTCATTCGACTTTTCACTTTTTTCGTAAGTTTCAATATAAATTTTTCCATTATCATCTACATAAAAATCTTTAAATGGAGGAAAAATAATCTTGAAAATAGACCTTGTTTTTCAGAAAATTCCAAATAGGACCCGCTTTATAACTTTTTATTTTTTTAATCAATTTTCCATTAAAATCGTATACTTCTATTTCCAAAATATTTTTCATACTATTTGAGGTGTAAATTCTGTCTTTAAAAATCTGAAATTTAATATTAGGGATCGAATAAATTATATTTTGGATTTTTAAAAGGATTTTCTTTGAAAACTCTTCCATTTAAATCCTTGATTTTAATAAAATCTTTATTCAGTAATACTAAATGATAGCCCCATTGTTTCGCATCTGGGTCAACATTTCCCTCTTCAAATAGAAAATTACCATTATCCAGAAAAACAGCACCTCCGAAGCTCGAAATTTTAGAAGTATTTTTGACCTCTCTAATCAAGTTTCCTTCTTTCGAGAAAAATAAAAATTTTCCATTTCTTGAATCATAAAATGATATTTCTCATGCTTTTGTAATTCTCAAATTTAAAACTGAAAGAAATTCCCCAAGTCCCTGACCTTTTCTTCCAATTGTCTTTATAAAATTACCCTTTTTATCAAATTTAAATATTACTTCTTTCCCAACACAATAAATATTTCCCTCTGAATCTACATCAAAATCCCTTATCAAATCAACTCCTGCTTTTGCTAATTCTTCATTTTCAGTATCAATTACAAATTCTTTTTCCAGGATAAAATCAATGCGTTCTCCTTTAATTTTATAGGGCTCTAAATGATTCACTATTATTTCAACTCCATCTACAATTGTTTTCTCAACTTTTTCCTGATTTTTAACGCAATAAATAAGTAAAAGAGAAATTAAAAAAGCATAAATAATTTTTTTCATTTTTTCCTTTACTTTCTTATATTGCCCACTTTATTTTATATACAATTAATTGCTTAAATCCACTTTCTTTCTCCTGAATGCAATATAGATGTTGATTTTTAACTTTAGCATATATGTATGACCTATCAAAAAATATATTTAAACTTTTTCTACAAATAAAAATGCCCTTTGAGTTAAAGATGTCATAAAAATATTTATTGGATTTACCTCCCATATCGTAAGTCATAACAAAAAGTCTTCCATCATTATCGGTGAAAAAAGAATGAAAAGGTGGCATGTATTTAGGGAATTGAATTTTCTTTTTTATAAAATCAGGAAAGCCTTCAAAATTCTTCTTATATCCATCAGGAATAGGTACTTTTTTATAATTTTTTCTTATTTTTCTAATTAGATTTCCATTAAAATCATATACAGAAATTTCATATCCTATCTCCTGATTCCCTATAAAAATGTATTTGTCTGATATAGCACACGGATATGTGTAATAAATTCCTTTAATCGTTTTTCCTTTGAGAGGATTTGGTATTTTCCTTTCATTGAGTTTTATTATTTCTTTAAGTCCTTTATCACCCAAGGAATAATAATCTTGAATATGATAGTCAGCATTGTAATTCCAGATTCTTTTTAGAATAAGAAATTTATCTTTAGGAAGAGGAAATATAAATGTCAAATTTGGAGAGCATTTAATTTCGCCAATCAATTTTCCATTTTTATTGAAAAAACAAAATTTATTGGTCATTACATCTCTGATAATTATTCTATCTTTGAAATCAATAAAGAAAGAGGTGGATAATGGGTATATTAATTCTCCTGGGCCCTCGCCTTTTTTACAAAAGGAAAAGAGAAAATTTCCATTTTTATCAAATTTATATATTAAGTTTTTTTCTCCTTTTCCTGTTAAAAGATAGATATTACCTTCGGAGTCAATATCGAAATTTTCTATATCGACTAATCCCGTTTTTGCAATTTCATCTTTTTCAGTATCAATTGAAAATTCTTTTTTTAGAGTAAAATCAGATAATTTGCCCTTAACTTTATAAGGATTTGTTTGATTTATAATTATTTCAATTCCATTTTCATATATTCTTTCAACTTTTTGTTCCTTTAAATTGCAACCTATGAGCAGGAAAATAACTAAAAGAGTAGAAATCTTTTTCATTTATTATATCCATTTCATTTTATATACTGTGAGCTTCTGGAATCCGCTTTCTTTTTCCTTGACACAATAAAATTTATTATTCTTGAATTTTCCCATTAATTTTTCTATTTTTGAAAAATCCTTTAGACTTTTTCTAAAAATAAATATTCCTCTTGAATTAAAAATATCAAATATATATTCATCCAGATTTTCACCCCTTTCATAAGTCATTACATAAAGTCTTCCTTTTTCGTCGACTAAGAAGGAGTGAAATGGGGGCATTGATTTTGGAAAATAAAATTTATCTCTTATTCCATCAAACAGTGGAGACTTGAAAAGTTTCATATAATTTTTCTTATATTCTTCAGACGGAGGAATCTTTTTATACTCTTTTCTTATTTTCCGTAAAAGATTTCCTTTAAAATCATATACTTTAATTTCATATCCGGCATCTTGAGTTCCTGTAAAAATCTTATCCTCTGATATTCGCCAGATAAGATTATGAAAAGTTGCTTCAAGCCTTCTCCCTATAATTGGATTAGGGAATTCTGCTCTATCCAATTCTTTGATTTTATTGAAGTTCGAGTCAAACAGAGACACAGTATGTATGAATTTTTCTGCAGTGGGTTTAATCTCAGCCCGCAGGAAAATGTAATTTCCATTTTTTAAAGGAATTCCTCCTCTAATTTCAGGTAAGAGGATTTTAATTTCTTTAAGTAAAATCCCCTCTCTGCTAAAAATAGAAATTTTATTGTTACCTCTATCAGTTATCACTATTTCATTTTTAGAATTCACTATTAAATTAGAAGGATATTCAAATTCTCCAGGTCCTTTACCTTTTTTTGCAAAGGATTTAACAAAATTTCCTTTATTGTCAAATTTATAAATCAAATTTTCCCTGCTCTTAGGACTTAAGATATAAATATTTCCTTTTCTATCAATATCAAAAAGCTCTATATTTACCAAACCTGTTTTTCCTAAATCTTCTCTTTCGAGGTCAATTGTAAATTCTTCCAATAATGCAAAGTCTGAAGGTTCGCTTTTGTCCCTAAAAGGTTCTAAATGATTTATTATTACCTCCACTCCATTCTCAATTATTCTTTCAAAACCTTTTTGTTTTTCTTTGCATCCCCATACCAGTAAGAAAATAATGCCTAAAATGATAAAAAATTTTCTCATTTTTCCACCTTTGTTTTTATTCTTGCCTTAATTCTATAATATAATCTGATTTACAGGATGTCAATTTTAAACTCATATATATTTAATTTCATATTTTCTTTGACTTATCTTAGAAAATTTGTTAATTAAAAAGAGAAGGAGGATGCGATGAAGGTTGTGAAAGAAAAACTTCTCCGTCCAAGATTGATTTTTCTATTTTATTTAATTCTTATCCCAGGAATTATTCTTTTCTCTTCCTGCGCTGACAAGAAGAAAGAGGAAGAGCTTAATCAGCAGATTCAAAATCTTGAGGCTAAAGTAGCAGAATTACAGAAGGAAATCGCAAGTAAAGAAGACATGATAAATCAATTGAAAGAGGAGAATGCTGACCTTTTGAATCAGATCCCAGAGCCCTATGATGTTCAAAAAGGCGACAGTCACTGGAAAATTGCATATGATTATCTGACCCAAAAGAAAGGAGTTCCTGCAGACGAAGCTAAGAGAATACTTGCTGATACTCCTCTATTTCACCCGATTCTTGTTGGTTTTAAGATCTGGAATTATTTTTATGGAAAAGTATATGGAACATTCGTTACCCAGGGGGATGCAAATGTTTCTATGGCTACACTACTGAGAATTGAAAAGAAAAAGATTCAAGAAGAAAAGATGAAACTGGAAAACGAGATTGCTGAGCTGAAAAAGAAGAGTGAGGAACTTACAGCGAAGATTAATGAATTGGAAAAGGTGAATGCTGACCTTAAAGCTCAAATTGAAAATCTCAATAAAGAAATTTCAGATTTAAAGAGCAAAAATGAAGATTTAATTTCAAAGCTGAATTCCCTCTATTATTTTGCAGGCACAAAAGATAGTTTAAAAGCAAACGGAAAGATTAAAGGAACTTTCCTCGGACTTGCAGGATTGAGAATAGCAGAAGTAAGTTCAGCTGATTTCCAGAATAGAATTGACCTCCGTCAGACTCAAACCATAGAACTCAAAGCAGAAGATTTTAAGGTTCCCGTTATTAAAAAGGTTACTATTCTACCAAAACACTTGAAAGAGAATATTGATTATAGAGTCGAGATTAAAGAAGGAGGAAAATCTGCATCTGTTATTATTTTGAAGAAAGAAAAATTCCTACTTGCTCAGATTATCTTAATAATTAATTAATCATTTTTTAATTCCAAGGGGAGAGAAAATCCATAATCTCTCCCCTTTTTCTATATAAATCTTGCCCATAATCTTTGAAAAGATTTATAATATTAATTGTAAAAATAAATTGTTGAGGTGAGAAAAAATGAATACGATAAAAACCTTCTTCCTCATGCTACTCCTAACTCTATTATTTGTTTTAATTGGTGGTTGGGTAGGAGGAAGAAATGGTATGATTATAGCCCTTATTTTCGCAGGGCTTATGAATTTTTTCAGTTATTTTTACTCTGATAAAATTGTTCTGGCAATGTATGGAGCAAGACCTCTTTCTCAAGCAGAGGCTCCTCAACTTTATCAGATTGTGGACAGGCTTAGAAGACAAGCTAATTTACCTATGCCTAAAATTGCCATTATACCTAAATCTGCTCCGAACGCATTTGCAACAGGGAGAAATCCAAAGAATGCAGTGGTTGCTGTAACACAAGGTCTATTGAATTTAGTGACAAAGGATGAGCTTGAAGGTGTAATTGCACACGAATTGGCGCACATTAAGCATCGTGATATGCTTATCAGCACTCTTGCTGCAACTTTGGCAGGTGCAATAATGGTATTAGCTCGTATCGCTGGTTATTCTGCTATATTTTTTGGTTCAAGGAGAAGAGATGACAGTGGACTAGGGCTTATAATATTGGCTATTTTAGCGCCAATTGCTGCTATGTTAATACATTTTGCAATTTCCCGCCAGAGAGAGTACGCAGCAGACCATGAGGGCGGAAAAATTTCCTATAAACCAGAAAAATTAGCTTCAGCTCTAAAAAAATTAGAAAATTATGCAAAGAGAATTCCATTACAAGCGAATCCATCCACTGCTCATTTATTTATTGTTAATCCATTGAGAGGTGGTGGTTTAATTAATCTTTTCCGCACTCACCCGAGAACAGAAGAAAGAGTTAAAAGATTGATGGAATTAGCAAGAAGCATGGGGCGAGTTTGATAAGAGTTAAAAATTAAAAACTAAAAAAGATTATTTAAGTAAAAAATACTTTCTCTTAAATTTCCATGCTTTTTCATTTTAAAATGTCCAAAAATATGATAATTATACTTCTTTGAATTTTAAAAATTACAGGAGGTAAATGAATGTGTAAGAGATTCCTAATGGTAATAATTTCTTTATGTATGGTTTTAATTCTAATAGGTTGTAAAGAAAGATATAATGTTGAGCAGGTTTTGAAAAATATAAAGGTTGAGAGTTTAGCTGAAAATATAAAAATTCTCTCTTCAGATGAATTTGAAGGTAGATTTCCGGCTTCCAAAGGAGAGGAAAAAACTATAAACTTTTTAATAAAGAAATTTCAGGAAATTGGTCTTCAACCAGGAAATGAAAGAAGCTTTTTTCAGGAAATTCCTCTTGTAAAAATAACTGCTGACCCGAAAATGGAATTAAAAGTGAGCAATGGTAAAAAATCAATATCTTTCTCTTACGGAGATGAATTTGTGGCAGTTACAAGAAGGGTTAGAGAAGAAGTGTCAATTAAGAACTCGGAAATGGTATTTGTGGGCTATGGGATAGTAGCTCCTGAATATAATTGGAATGATTATAAAGGAATAGATGTAAAGGGAAAAACAGTAATTGTACTTGTAAATGATCCTGGGTTTGCTACAAAAAATCCGGAGTTGTTTAAAGGAAAAGCAATGACCTATTATGGCAGATGGACTTATAAATATGAGGAAGCAGCACGTCAAGGAGCAGATGGAGTTCTTATAGTTCATGAAACAGAGCCAGCTGCTTATGGGTGGGATGTTGTAAAAAATGGTTGGACTGGACCTCAATTTTATCTCTCAAGCGAGGATGATAATATGTCAAGATGTGCTATGGAAGGATGGTTACATATTAAATCTGCAAGAAAAATTTTTGCATTAGCAGGAAAAGATTTTGATGAATTAAAAAAATCCGCTAGTTCACGAGAGTTTAGAGCTGTTCCTCTTGATTTAAAAACATCAGTAAAAATTAAAAATCAAATTGAAAGATTGAAGTCGAACAATGTGATTGCTATTTTACCTGGAAAGGAGAGAAAAGACGAATATATAATTTATGTTGCTCACTGGGATCATCTCGGAAAAAATCCAGAACTTAAAGGAGATCAAATTTTCAATGGAGCACTGGATAATGCAACAGGTGTTGCGGGTTTGATAGAACTTGCAAAAGCTTTTAAAGCAGTGAATCCCCCACCTTCACGCTCCATAGTATTTTTAGTTGTAACATGTGAAGAACAGGGACTTCTTGGCTCAGAGTATTACGCGACCAATCCAATATATCCACTAACAAAAACCGTTGCAGTAATAAATATGGATTCACTTAATATTTATGGAAAAATGAAAGATATAACAATAGTAGGCTACGGTAATTCAGAGCTGGATGATTATGTAAAAGAAGCGGCTCAGGAGCAAGGAAGGATTGTTCGTCCTGATCCAACCCCTGAAAAGGGCTCCTTTTATCGTTCTGACCATTTTTCATTTGCTAAAAAGGGTGTTCCTTCCCTGTATCTGAGATCCGGAGTTGACCATATTAAATTTGGAGAAAAATGGACTCTTGCTAAGATGGAGGAATATATTAGAGAAAGATATCACAAGCCATCTGATGAGTTTGATCCGAACTGGGATCTAACAGGTGCGGTGGAAGACCTTCGCATAATTTTCAAAGTAGGATATAAATTATCAAGGGAATCCACTTTTCCTAACTGGAAAGAGGGATGTGAATTCAAACCCATAAGAGATAAAGCAATGGAGCAGGCTAAAATTTAATAAGGATAATATTTATTTCTTTTCTCCCTTTGTATCATTCTCTGTCTGTAAAGCTGACGGGCCCGGTTAATCTTTTCTCTTAAATCTTTCATAAATCTTATTGAAAAGAGGATATATTTTGCTTGCTGTTCTATTGTAAGATTATCTTCCAGTAATTTTTCAATTTCACTGTCTATTTTTTGAATTTGTTTCTTTAAATCTTTTATTTTATCAAGTTTTTCTTTAATTAAATTTGAATTAAGTTTTTCCTCTCTTAGAAGTTCTCTTAAATCTCTGATTTTCTCTCCTATTCTGCGGTTAAGCTCAGCTTTTTCCTTTTCAAGTCTGTTGAGGATTGGAAAGATTTTAGAGGCTTGCTCTTCTGTTAAGTCAAGAGCTTTTGTCATTTCCCACATTCTGAATATTTGAAGATGGCGGCGAATTTCCTCTTCTTTGTCTGTTTTTGATTTTTTTTCTATTTGAGGAAAGATAATTAATGGAGAAGAAATCAGAAAAATGATTAACAGAAAACTAACTTTGTATTTCATTTTTTACCCCCTTATTTCTGAGTTCTTTGATTATCTCTGAATTAAATATCTCAATTTCTTCTTCATTCATTTCTATTAAAAGGTCATAAATATTGTTTAAATCAACATAATTCTCAGAATAATCTAATTTTTTAATTTCATTTCCGATCTCATTGAAAATCAAATCCTCAAAATATTCCATGAGGGAGCTATTTTCTTGGAGTTCATTAATAAAACTTGAGAGATACTGTTCAGAATAGGCATAGTATATTATTTCATCGTTTTCTCTTTTTCCCTTAAAAAATGTGAATACTAGAACAAATATTAATAAACTCACTGTAATTGCAGCAAAAGACCATTTCCAATTAAATTTCCATAGAATAGATTTTTCTTTAATCTTTCCCTCTTCTTCAATTTTTATTTTTAGCCTTTGCCAGTAACTGTCCCAATAATTTGAAGGAAGCTCAATTTCTGAGATATCTCTAATTTTTCTATTCAGGTTCTGGTACAATTTAAGAACTTCTCTACATTCAGAACACCTTTCAATATGTTTCTTTATTTTTTCATTTTTTTTACTCGAAAGAGCACTATCAATATAATCTGATAAAAATTTTTGATACTTTTCACATTTCATTTTAATTCTCCCTTTAAATAGGGTTTTAATTTTTCCTTTAAAAATTTTCTTGCACGAAAAATTCTCCATGAGACTGTTCCCTCAGAGCATCCTTGGATTTTTGCTACTTCTTTATGGGATAGCCCATGATTTATTACCAAATTTAGCGTTACTCTTTGAGAAGCAGGAAGCATGGAAATCGTTTCCTTTAGTTTTATATTAAATTCCTTATTTTCTAAAATTCTCTGAGGAGAATTGTTATATTGAATTTCAAAATTCAAATCCATCTTTTCCCTCTTTCTTTTTTTAATATGGTTTATTACTAAATTAACAGCAATTCTGTAAATCCATGTATAAAAACTCGATTCTCTTTTAAAATCACCAAGCGATTTGTAAGCTTTAAGAAAAGTTTCTTGGGAAAGATCATCAGCATCCTCATGGTTAAAAGTCATCTGATATATGAGATTATATATTCTCCTCTGATATTTTTTAACAAGTTGCCCAAATGCTTCCACTTCTCCCTTTTTTGCTTTCTGAATTAATTCATCTTCAGAGAGCTCTTTCATATTTTCTCCTTAAATTTAGACAATTATTCCTCCCAATCCTTTGCCTTAGATGGGAGAAAATTCAAATTTGTCTTCTTTTAGTTCAACTTTACCAAAAAAATGTTTCGGATCGTGGTTAAAAGAGAGAATCCATCCTTCTTCAGAGGCCTTTTTGAGAATTTTCTTTTTGTTTTCAAGAGTTTCTAAAGGGTAAAGGTCATAGCTCATTATATAGGGTAGGTTAATATGGTTAGTGGTGGGAATTAAATCTCCAAGAAACACAAGAGTATTTTCACCTGATGTTACAAATACACACTGATGATATTTTGTATGCCCTGATACAATTTCCACTTTTATTCCTGGAATAATTTCTTTTCCCCCATCCACAAATTCAAGTTGATTGAATTCCATAATAGGCAAGAAATTTTCTTTAAGATAACTTGCTCTATCCCTTTCATTTGGGGAAAGGGCATGTTCCCATTCCCCTTTTTGGATGATATACTTTGCATTGGAAAAGGTTGGTTTAATTACTCCATTTTTATCTTTAAATGTATTGCCTCCACAATGGTCAAAGTGCAGATGGGTATTTATAACAAAGTTTATATCTTCAGCCTTAAATCCGCATTTATTAAGTGATTTAATTAAATCTGGTTCTCTATTTACTCCATAAATGTCAATGAATTTCTCTGTTAATTTATTACCTATTCCAGTTTCAACCAAAATTCTATCTTTACCCGTATCAATTAAAATTGAATTTAGAGAAAGTAGTATTCTGTTTCGGGAGTCTGCAGGCATTTTTCTCTCCCATAGAACTTTTGGCACAACACCGAACATTGCTCCTCCATCAAGAAGGAAAGTTCCATCTGTCAATCCATAAACATCAAAATTACCAATTTTGATTTTATTCACTTTTTACCTTTTTACTAGTTTAGGATTTATTATTTTGAAATTCTAACCAGTCTATTAAGGTCATAAATTAATTTCTCTCTATTATACTCTCCAAGTTCTACTATATTTGTATCCATTCTGAGAGCATCTTCAGGGCATGCTTCAACACAAAATCCACAAAAACAGCATCGGCTTAAATCAATAATGAATTTTGAGGGTCTTTTCTGTATCTCTGGATTCGGGTCCTCTTCAGCTTCTATATAAATACATTCTGACGGGCAAACTGTCATGCAGAGCATGCACGCTACACATCGTGGACTTCCATCCTCCCGAGTTAATATTCTATGAAGGCTTCTATGGCGTCGAGCGATTTCTTTTTTTTCTTCTGGATATTGAATTGTGACTGAGCCTCTATCCCTGATATTAAATCCTATTAGTTTAAGAAAATTAAAAAAGATATTAATCCAGAAATGTTTTGCAGTAATCCATAACCCTTTTAAAAATTCTAAAAGAAAAACCAGACTTTTTATCATTTTTTAAACTAAAATCAATATTAATCCAGTTCCAATAATGTTAACAAAACTCATTGGAATTAATAATTTCCATCCAAGATTCATCAGCTGATCATAGCGATATCTCGGAAAAGTCCACCGTGCTAAGACAAGTAGCCAGCAGAAAAAAGCTACCTTAAGATTAAAGGATAATACCTGAAGTACAGTCACAATCCATTTATTTAAAAGGATATTTCCACCCCATGGAAAATGGAAACCATCTGGATATAGATAGGGAACTTGCCAGCCTCCGAAAAATAGAGTTGTTACAAGAGCTGAAATTAAAATGACCTCAACAAAATCTGTCATCATGAAAAGACCGAATTTCATACCACTATATTCTGTATAAAAGCCTATAATTTCAGATTCTCCCTCTGGTAAATCAAATGGGACTCTTTTTGTCTCAGCCATGCCAGCAATAAGAAATATAAAAAATCCCAAAGGCTGTAAAATTACTCCCCATTTAGGGATAAAACCAAATAACAGGCTTCCTTGATATTTAACAATTTCATTTAATTCTAAACTCGGATAAATCATTATCAATCCAATAAGGGATAATCCAAGAGCTATTTCATATGAAATTATTTGAGCTGTTCCTCTCATTCCGCCGAGAAGTGTGTATTTGTTGTTTGAAGCCCAACCACCAATAATAATTCCATAAATTCCAAGAGAAAACATAGCAAGGATAAAAACAAGACCTACATTCATTCTAACTATCTGAAGTGCAATGACCTTTGATCCAATTGTAATCTCGTCCCCAAATGGAATTGCAGCGAGTGTTATTACAGCAAAAAAGAAAGATAGAAAGGGTGCAATTGTATGTAAGAATCTATTTGAAAATGGAGGGACAAAATCTTCTTTAAACATCATTTTTATTGCATCAGCAATTGGCTGAAAAAGACCAAAAACCCTTAATCCTAAAATGGAGGCTCTGTTTGCTCCTATTCTATCCTGGACAACTGCACTTTCTTTTCTTTCTACCCAAGTTAAAATTAATGTAAGAGTTAAGAGCCAGCTTATTCCTAAAATGATTTTTATAGCAATAATTAAAATATCAAGAAACATTTTAACCTGCTCTCCTTGTCATTAAAAAATTTCTCCATATACCACTTTTTTGAGCAAGAGATGTTAGAATCTCAATCTCTGGTCTACTTTCTCCTAATGGTTCTAAGACTCTGTAAAACTTTTGTGTAATTCCCTGGGAATTTGTAAAACTGCCTTCCTTTTCAGCAATTACAGTGGAAGGTAAAATATAATCTACCAGGTTAATTAGAGGACCTTTATTAGATGCTATGAGGACTTTGGTTTTTATATCTTTTAAAGCTTCAGATAGAAGTTGTATGTTACAGTGCTCAGTTATCTCATGACCGAAGAAAATAACGAGTTCTTTTTTATTTAAGAATTTTAATATATCTATTTTTTTCTCCTTAAATCTATATTTTCCAGCTCCTTTTCTATTTGCGTTTCTATCTTCAGTTAAAAGAAAATTATCTTCCTTTCCACTTTTCTTTCCAAAGGTAATGATTTCAGTCCCTGGGATACATTTATTGAAGAATATTTCCAATGTTTCATATTCTTCATTTGTTAAGCTTAAATTGACAATCACACCAATTTTTTCCTCTTTTTTTCTTCTAATCAGTATTTTTATTTTATTTCCAATATCTTCATAAAATTCTTCCCAGCTAATTTGCTTTAATTCGCCATTTCTCTTTAATGGATGTAAAATTCTGTCATTATCAATGTAATGGTAATTGTATCTTCCAAGATTGCAAATCCAATATCCATTTATTTTGACATTTGGTTCTGGAGTGATTCTGAAGACTCTTTTTTCTACTTTAAAAGGAAAAGAAGGGGATAAAAAGTGAATATTTATATTACAGCCCCTACTACAAATGGGGCATATGGATTTTTTTCTTTCTAAAAACCAAGTTCTAATCTTAAATCTGAAATCAATGTCAGTTATTGCACCAACAGGACAGATGTCTGCAAGGTTTCCACTGTAGTTATTCTCTATTAGTTCCTGTTCATAAATAGAAATTAAAGATTCTTTTCCCCTGTTCAGCACTCCAAGTTCTCCTGTTTTTGTAATTTCTCTGAGAAATCGGACACATCTTGTGCACAGAATACATCTTTCTTGATCATAAATTAGATTGGGAGCTATTCTAAATAGTTTGTCTCTTTTCGGTTTTTCTTCCTCAAACCTGTCTTCAAAAAGTCCAAACTTATAATAATAATCCTGGAGCTTGCATTCACCTGCTTTGTCACAGATTGGGCAATCTAAAGGATGACCTGCCAAGAGAAATTCAAGTACTGCTTTTCTTGCTTCTATTACTCGTTCATTTTCAGTTTCTATTTCCATTCCATCTTTAATAGGAGTTGAACAAGCTAATTGAAGCTTAGGAACACCTTTAATTTCTACAAGACACATTCTACAGCTTCCTTCTGATTCAAGTGCTGGATGATAACAAAAATGAGGAATTTCAATGCCTACTTGTTTTGAGGCTTCTAATATTGTTAATCCTTCCTTAACTTTATAATTTTTTCCATTTATTGTAATTTTTATCATCTCTTCTTTATATAATCCTCAATTTCTTGTCTGAATTTTTCTAAAACACCACGAACCGCCATTGAGGCAGCATCACCCATTGGACACAAAGTTTTTCCACATATGTTATTGGCAATTCTCAATAAATTATCTATATCACTTATTTTTCCATATCCATTGCAAATCCTGTGAACAATATTTTTCATCCACCATGTTCCATTTCTACATGGAGTGCATTGACCGCAGGATTCATGAGCATAGAAATTGACGATTACCCTGAGAACATCAATGATTGGCGTTCTGTCATCTATAACAATTATTGCTGATGAACCTAACATTGAATTTACCTTCATTAGGGATTCACAGTCCATAGGAATGTCAATTTCATCTTCTCTTAAGATTGGCGCAGAAAGTCCTCCTGGAATTACTNCCTTTAAGGTTCTTCCTTCCTTCATTCCTCCCGCATAGTTAAAAATTATATCTTTTAGATTAGTTCCTGTTGGCAATTCATAAACACCAGGATTTTTTACGCTTCCACTTACAGAGAAGAGCCTTGTTCCGCCATCATTTGGCAGCCCCTTTTTTACAAACCACTCTCCGCCCTTTAAGACAATTATTGGAATATTTGATATTGTTTCCACATTGTTTATGACTGTTGGACATTTATATAGACCAACAGATGCAGGGAATGGAGGTTTTAATCTTGGATGTCCTCTTTTACCTTCAAGGGATTCCAATAATGCTGTTTCCTCTCCGCAAATATAGGCGCCAGCTCCTCTATGGATATAGAGATTTAATGAAAAGTTAGTTTTTAAAATATTGTCGCCTAAATAATTTTTTTTGTAAGCCTCTTTGATAGCTGTTTCCAGTCTTTGAGCCACATGTTCGTATTCTCCACGAATATAGATAAAAGCAGTATGAATGCCAACACAATAGCATGTTATGATTATCCCTTCTATAAGTAAATGGGGATTATTTGTCATTATGAATCTATCTTTAAATGTACCAGGCTCACCCTCATCTGCATTAACACATAAATATTTTGGCTTATGTGTATCTTTTGGAACAAAACTCCATTTGAGTCCAGCTGGGAATCCAGCTCCACCTCTTCCTCTTAGATTTGCTTTTTTAACCTCCTCCAATATTTGTTCAGGAGTCATCTGAAGAAGGGCTTTTTTTAATGCTTTGTATCCATCATATTTCTGGTAGATTTCTATTTTATACAAATTTTCAACCTCTAAATTTCTGGTTAATAATTTTTCTTCAATCATTGATGTCATTATTTAATCTTTCAAGAATAAGGTCTATTTTCTTTTTATCTAAATTCCCATAATACTCTGAATTCACCTGCATACATGGAGCATGTTCGCACGCTCCAAGACATTCCACAACTGAAAGTGTGAATTTTTTATCCGGAGTCGTTTCTCCGACTTTAATTCCTAATTTTTCCGAGATGTAATCAATCAACTCTTCTGCTCCATTTATTGAACAGCTAATATTTCTGCAGACCTTAATGTGATATTTCCCAACTGGTCTCTGATGAAACATAGTATAGAATGTTACCACTTCTCTTACCCTGATTGGTTTAATATCCAGAATTTGAGCAACTAATCTTTCGACTTCCTCGCTTATATAACCAAATTCCTTTTGTGCCAAATGAAGTATGGAAAGTAAAGCAGATTGTTTTTGAGGGTAATTTTTAATAATTTTATTTATTTCCTTTTCAATTTGTGGCGAAAATTTAAGGCTCATCTATCGAGCTCGCCTCCTATCATATTAATTGAACCAAAAGTTGGAATTATATCAGCAACATATCCACCCTTAATCATCATTTCCAGGGCTGACATAATGTGAAAACATGGTGCCCTTAAGTGTAAACGATAAGGTTTATCCGTACCATCGCTAATTATGTAAAATCCAAGTTCTCCATTAGCTCCTTCAACTGAAAAGTAAACTTCTCCCTTAGGCGGTCGTATTCCATGATTCTTCATGAAAAATTTAAAGTGTGAGATTAATCCTGTAATTGTAGTATAAGTGTCCTCTTTTGGAGGAATTATATATTTTTTGTCATCTGTCAGAATATAAGGATATTTTTCTTTTTCTGTCCCTTCTAAATTCGGTGAAAGCTTTATATTCTGAGTTGGTCTTTTAACTCTTGCGGATTGAATCGCCTTATAGGGTTCAAGTATTTCTTCTATATTTTTTATCTCAATAGCTCCCCGAGGCATTTTTTCAACTGCCTGTTCAATAATTCTTAGACTCTGTTCCATTTCCAACATTCTTACAAAATAACGGTCGTAGTTGTCACCATTTTCTCCAAGAGGGATTTCAAAATCCAGCTGGTCATAAACCAGATAAGGATGTGCTTTTCTTACATCATAATAAACACCACTTGCTCTTAAACAGGGACCAGTAAATCCATAAGATATTGCATCTTCTTTTGATACAACGGCGACCCCTCTTGTTCGATTGAGGAATATTTTATTCTTTGTTAGCAATCCATGACAATCCTTTAAAACTTTTCTTGTTTCTTCCACTGCTTTTCCTATTAATTGCTTGTAATTTTCAGGGAAATCAGATTTAATCCCTCCAATTCTTATATATGATGTAGTCATTCTTGCTCCTGTGGTCTGCTCCAGCACATCCCATAAAAATTCCCTTGCCTTAATCATGTAAAGAAAAACAGTAAAAGCACCTGTTTCCATTGCCATTGCAGCAAGGCAGGTTAGGTGGTCACATATACGGGAAATCTCACACATTATTGTTCTGATGTATTTCGCTCTTTCAGGAATTTCAATTCCCAGCATTTTTTCAATTGTCATTACATAACCAGTATTATTAATCAGAGGGGAGACATAATTTAATCTGTCAGTATAGGGTAGGACTTGAAAATAAGTTTTATTTTCACATGTCTTTTCAAAACCCCTATGGAGATATCCAATTTCAACCTCTGAATTTAGAACCTTTTCACCGTCCAGTTCGAGCATGATTCTGATTGTGCCATGCATTGCTGGATGGGAAGGCCCCATGTTTAACAACAAACTTTCTTTTTTAGTTCTTCTTTTTTTTATTTTTTCCGCCATTATTCAAGCCCTGGCAGTCTTGGTTGTCTTTTCCGAAGGGGATAATCCTTTCTCAAAGGATAGCCTTCGAATTCATCATACATGAGTATTCTTCTTAAATCAGGATGATTTTTGAATTTTATTCCAAACATGTCGTAGACTTCTCTTTCAAGCCAGTTGGCGTTTTTCCAAAGAGAAATTACGGATTCAGTAATCGGATTTTTTTCATCAATTCTTGTTTTTATTCTCAATCTATGATTTAAACGAAAAGAATAAATATGATAGATTAATTCAAATCTTGGTTTTTCGCCTAAATAGTCAACACAGGTGATATCAAGGAGAAGGGAATATCCAAGTTCTGGGTTTTCCTTTAAAAATTTCATTATTTTAATCAAGCTATCTTTTTTTATTAAAAGAGTCTCATCACCAAAAGGAGCTGAAAATTTTAAGATGTCTTTGGGAAATTTTTCTTTAAGAATTTTTATTGTTTTACTTTCTTTCATTTTCCGAGTTTCTCTCTCCATTTCCAGGCTTGAGGCTGGTTTTGAATCTTATTTTGCAATTTTATTAATGCATCTAAGATTGCCTCTGGTCGTGGAGGACAACCAGGAATATAGACATCTACAGGTATTATTTTGTCAATACCCTGAACAACAGCATAGTTATTATAAATTCCACCACTTACTGCGCAAGCACCTATTGCAATTACCCATTTTGGTTCTGTCATTTGGTCATAAATTTTCCTTAATACAGGCGCAAGTTTTTGTGTAACTGTTCCAACTACAAGAAGTAAATCAGCCTGGCGAGGTGAAAATCTGGTCAATCCTGCTCCGAATCTGTCAATATCAAAATGAGCGCATGCAGCTGCCATATATTCCATTCCACAGCAAGCTGTTACAAATGGATATTGGAATAAAGAAAATTTCCTTGCCCACCCCAGAACATAATCTAATTTAGTAGTAATAAAATCAGCTTTCATTCTCTCATCACCTAAGAAAATATGCTTTTTGAAATTTAGATTTTGAAATTAGAAATTTCTTAATCATTCTTCCCATTCGAAAGCACCTTTTTTCCAAGCATAAATGAAACCAACAATTAGAACAAGAAAATAAGCTAATATAACAATGAAGGCGGTTAGCTTTATTCTTTTAAAAACAAGTGCCCAGGGGAATAAGAATGCTACCTCTATATCAAAAATAAGGAAAAGAAGAGCAACCATATAATATTTTATTGAAAATGGTCCGATTTCCTTTTGGAGTAAAGGGCTTCCGCATTCAAAGGGTTCTAATTTTACTTTGGAAATTTTTTTTGGGCCAAGAATAGCCCCTATGAATAGCATCCCTAATGTTAGGAGTCCAACTATTATGAATAATAAGAATAATTCCATTTTACCCTATACTAAAGAGTTTATTTTACAAAATCAAAATTCAATTTTCAACTAAACAAATTGCTTAATTAAAAATTTTTATATAATAGGAAAATACAATATAATATTAGCAATTAAAAGGAGTGTATGATGAGTATAATAGGCAATATTCTCTGGATTCTTTTGGGCGGATTATTAATTTTTTTCCAATATCTAATAGGCGGTTTGATCCTATGTCTTACCATAATTGGAATTCCCTTTGGAATTCAATGTTTTAAATTGTCCCTTCTTGCACTTATGCCTTTTGGAAGGAGGGTGGTTCCGAGAAAATCCTATACCGGAGTTTTAAATATTGTAATGAATATAATCTGGATACTTATTGGAGGAATATGGATTGCCATCACGCATGTCATTCTTGCTATTATATTTGCAATTACAATAATTGGTATCCCCTTTGCAAAACAACATGTAAAATTAGCCTCCCTTGCGCTTACACCTTTTGGGAAAGAAATCCAATAAATATTTAAAAATTAGAACCATTAAAATTAAAATGAAACAGTATGTTATAATACTGAAAAAGCAAAAAAGGAGGGAAAGGGAATGAGAAAAAGAAATATTTTAATGGTATCTATTATTTTTACATTCACTTTGTTTTTCATTGCTGCTTCCCTTTATAACCATGATTTCAAAGGCAAATTACTTGATATGACCTATCCCTTTGATGAAACCGCGATTTATTGGCCCACTGCAAAGTCTTTTAAACTGGAAAAAGTTTCCTGGGGATTTACAGAGGGAGGATGGTGGTATGCTTCAAATAATTATAGTGCTTCAGAACATGGAGGGACACATGTGGATGTCCCCATCCATTTTGCCAAAAATGGACGTACAGTTGACCAGATTCCTTTAGAGGAATGGATAGGTCCTGCTGTTAAAATAGATGTTACTAAAAAGTGCGAAAAAAATCGCGATTATCTTTTAACTGTAGAAGATATTAAAAACTGGGAGAAAAAATATGGAAAAATTCCAGAGGGAGCTTGGGTAATTATGTATACTGGAATTGACACAAAATATTATCCGGATAAGAAAAAAGTTCTTGGAACAGATAAAAGAGGTGAAGAGGCTCTCGCTGAACTCAGTTTTCCTGGCTTTTCTCCTGAATCAGTTGAATTTCTGGTAAAAGAACGAAAAATCAAAGGGATAGCTATTGATACTCCGAGTATAGATTATGGGAAATCGAAGGATTTTAAAGCTCACAGGATTCTTTTTAAAGCCAATAAGCCTGCTTTAGAGAATATCGCAAATTTGGATAAACTTCCTCCTTCAGGAGCAATGCTTTATGTTATTCCAATGCTTATCAAAAACGGAACAGGTGCACCAGCTCGCGTCTTCGCAATTATCCCTTAAATTCCACAAATTTTTTTAAATTTAAAACTAACATTTATAATAAAAATTATATTTTTACAAAATTCAATTTTATAAAAGTGTGATTTTTATAAATAGGGTTTGACTTTGTTAATCGTCAGAATCCATAGTGAATAGACCTTAAAAAATAATTTTATAAAAGAGAAAAAATTAGGAATGTTCAATCAGCTCTTTTTGCTGAGCTGATTTTTTATATTCAATTTTTAAAAGATTTCTTTAATTAATTATTCTTTCATATCATCAAGCATTTTTAAAATCCTCCTCAAGTGATTTATTATACTCTTTAAAAAAATGTTTATAATCAAAACTTTTGGTTTTCATGGTAGTAAATAATAGCAAAACTGAGTTATATCAAACAATTTACAAGAAATTTCCAGAATCTAAGGTGTAAGACTTAAGTTTGTCTGTATTCATATTAATAATGAAAACACAAAGAAATGAGTTTTATGGAAATAAAAAATGAAATTAGCTATAATAAGGTGGGGTTATGAAAAAGGGTAAAATCCGAAATAATTAAAAACAACTAAAAAACAAGAGTTTTTCTTTAATAATGGACAAGGAACAAGTTAAACAAAAAATTAAGGCTTTGGTTGATAAATTTGAGAGGAACAAACATTATTACCTTTCTAAAGACTATCTTGAAGAACAAGTTAAAATTGATTTTATTAATCCATTTTTTGAAGCATTAGGCTGGGATGTTCGGAATGTAAAAGGTCTTTCTCCATATGAAAGAGAAGTATTGGTTGAAAAAGGAGAGACCACAGGCAGACCTGACTACAATTTCCGAATAGATGGTCAAACCAAATTCTTTGTGGAAGTTAAAGCTCCTCATGAACCTCTTCATAAAATTGACCATATCCTTCAAGCTAAATCTTATGCCTGGAATACCAAACAAGTATTTGTTGTTCTACTTACAGACTTTGAAGAATTCAGACTCTTTGATGCTTCCTTAAAGCCAAATCCTAAAAATCCAGAACAAGGAATTATTTTTGATTTTAAATATACTGATTATCTTAAAAATCTGGATAAATTGCTTCTTCTCTCCAAAGAAGAAGTCCAAAAAGGCTCTCTCGACAGGCTTTTACTCAAGGATGCATTAAGCAAAAAATTAAGAATTCCGGTCGATAAATCATTCTTAGAGGATATGTCTCGCTGGCGAGAAGAATTAGCTAAGGACATATACAAGCGAAATCAGCCAATTACTGTAAAGATGCTGAATGAAGTTGTTCAAAGAATACTCGACCGCCTTATCTTCATTAGAATCGCTGAGGACAGGAAAATTGTAGAGCCAAAAACTCTGCTTGAAATTGTTGAACTCTGGAAAGCAGAAAGAAAGCGGAAGAGATTACAATCTTATCTCAATATCCTATTCCGCCAACTAAATGAAGATTTTAATGGTGAAATATTAAAACCCCATGCTTGTGAAATAGTTGAAATAGATTCTCATCTTCTGGCTAAAATCATTGAAAACCTCTATTTTCCCCAATGTATTTACAAATTTGATGTGATTGATGTTGACCTTTTAGGTTCAATTTATGAGCGTTATCTTGGAAAAACAATAAAAGTAACACCTAAAAGAGTAAAAGTTGAGGAAAAACCAGAAGTAAGAAAAGCAGGTGGAGTCTATTATACTCCAAAATATATAGTTGATTATATTGTCAAAAATACTGTTGGAAAAATAATTCAGGGAAAAACTCCTGAGCAGATTTCAAAAATAAAAATATTAGACCCTGCTTGTGGTTCTGGTTCATTTCTTATATCTGCTTTTCAAACCTTAATTGATTATCATCTTCACTACTATGAGAAACATCCTGAAGAATCGGGTCAGGGAACATTATTTCCTGATGTAATAGAAGATTATGATGGAACCAAAAGATTATCCATTGAGAAAAAGGCACAAATTTTAAGAAACAATATATTCGGAGTTGATATTGACCCACAAGCTGTTGAAATTACTATGATGAGCCTTTATTTAAAATGTCTTGAAGGAGAAAAGGATTTACCTCGAAAAAAAGAACTTCTACCTTCTCTGGCTAAAAACATTCGCTGTGGAAATTCTTTAATTTCTTTTGACATTTTTGACCAGCCTACCCTATTCAAAGATGAAGAAAAAGAACGAATCAATCCCTTTGACTGGTATTCCAAATCCACTGGCTTCGGCGACATCATGGAACAAGGCGGTTTCGATGTAGTTATCGGCAATCCGCCGTATATTAGAATTCATTCGCTACCTAAAGTAGATATAAATTATTATAGAAGTCATTATGTGGCAGCTGATAAACAGTTTGATATTTTTTGTATTATGATTGAGAAAGGAATAAGTCTTTTAAAACAAAAAGGTAGATTAGGCTTTATTGTACCTAGTTTATTTCTAAAAGGTTATCAATATTCGACTTTGCGAAAACTTATCTTAGAAAAAACAAATATAGAAAGTTTGACCGATTTTGGAGATGGAGTGTTTGAAAATGTTAAAATGCCAACTTGCGTGGTAATATTTCAAAAAATTAGAAGACCAAATGACAAGAATAAACTTATTTTTAAAATAAAACTACCAAATGAAAAAGGATTTATTAAGAAAATTGTTCCTCAAATAATATATAAGACAACTGAATCCCATACTTTTGAAGATATTGACGAAAAGACTTATTCTATTCTGTTAAAAATAAAGAAAAGAGCGATTGACTTAGAAAGTATTATGCGTATTACAAGAGGACTTGAAATAGGGAAGAAAAACAAAGGAATTAGTTCTCAAAAAATAAAAGGGTTTATACGAGTTTTGAGTGGAGAAGATATTGGGAGGTACGAAATTCGGAATGTAAAATTTCTTGATAAAAATTTATTAAAAAAGTTTTGGAAAGATAAAGAAATTTTCGAAAATCCAAAAATTATGATAAGAGAAACTGGAGTTCAAATAACAGCTACATATGATGATACTGGAATCTATACATTGAGAACTATTTACAATATGATTCTTAAAGACCATAGATTTAATTTAAAATATATTCTTGGCTTATTAAATTCTAGGCTTATGCAGTATTTTTATACTGTAAAATTCAAGCCTGTAACAGATATTTTTCCAAAAATAAGAGTCGTTCAAACTCGAAAGCTTCCTATCCGCACGATTGACTTTAACAATCCCAAAGAACGAGCAATGCACGATAAAATAGTAAAATTAGTTGACAAAATGTTAGAACTAAACAAAAAGAAAAATTCACTCCCTCCATCCTCTGAACGCGAGAGAATCGAGAGAGAAATAAAGATAACTGATGAAAAGATAGATGAACTGGTTTATGAATTGTACGGAATTATAGAGGAAGAGAGGAAGATTATTGAAAGAGGAGGGTAAAATGAATGATAAAGAAATTAGAGTAAAAATTTTACAAGTTCTTTTAAAGAGATATATACAAGATCCCTTGAATTATTATGATTATTACAAATTGCCTAATGAATTGGGATGCGACATAGAAACAACCAATAGAAACGCTAAATTTCTTATAGATGAAGGATTAATAAAAGACCTTCCAGAAAAAGGATATCAGCCATATTTAACTGGTCATATTAAACTTACGCCTCAGGGATTTGAAAAACTGATGGAGTTAAATGAAAATTTGAAGAAAGATTTTGAAAAAAAGAGAACAATAATTATGACTTATCTATATGATGAATATAAGAAAGACCCTAATAGATTTGTAACCTTATCTGAAGTTAAAGAAAAGACAAATTTAGAAATAAATGAAATAAATTATACTTTGCATTATTTAGACGGATTCGGGTATGTCAAATTAAGACCTACAGCAGGTTGTGCTCCTTATATAGCTCGATATGTAAATATTGAACATGAGGGAATAAGGTGGATTGAAACTAGAGATGATTATGAAAGATTAGAAATAAAATTAGGTGAAAAGGAAATAAAAGAAATAAGAAAGATGCTTCCTATTGCAAGATGTTTTAAATCTGGAGCGGACATTTGTCCTAAGGAGTTTCAAAAAAAAGAAAACCAAGTCTTCGTTGGAATGCCATTCAAGGATGAATTTAAAGATTCTTATGAATTTGGCATAAAACCCGCTTTGGAAGGACAAGGATTTAAAATTTGGAAAGCAGATGAAGAAATTGATAACATTGATGTAATGTGTAAAGTATGTCATGCTTTACAAGAATCAAGTTATGCCATTATAAATATTTCAGATTGGAATCCCAATGTGATGTACGAATTGGGGTTAGCCCATGGACTTGGAGTGCAGACATTTATTATTAAGATGGAAAAATCAGAAATTCCTACCGATTTAAAAGGGCTGGAATATATATCTTACTCGCACTCTAATGAATTGAGAAGAAAACTCGAAAGTATTTTCTCAAAACTCAAAATGAAATAAACAAAGTAAGAAGTGCTGGAGTAAGAGAAACTATATGTAATGGAAGTTGTTTTTACTATTTAGGAGCAATCCAATTATGATAGATAAATTAAATTTGAGAAAAATTTTTAAAGGTTTTATTTTTGGTAGAAATTCAATATTTTTCCAGATAAGCGAAAAGAAATTCAATAAATTCATACTACCTAAAAAATGTCATCCACTGATTATTTTCAAAAAAATATAAAATTTTTAAAGGAGTCACAAATGTCAATTTCTAAATTTTTCATTAAACCGTCTATGATGGAAATGATTCATGAATTAACTAAATCAGAGTTAAATAATTTAAAAGAATATGTCAACACTCTCGAGGCGTTACTTGAAAAGGAAGTTGAAGATTTTAAAGAATATATTAATGCTCAGGCTGAGAAAATGACTAAAAAAGAACAGGAAGAATTCTTTGATATCTATTACGATCAATATCAGCAATTAAAAAAAGTATTCCCTAATATAATGAGGTCCTCTTTTTTTGTTACAATTTACACTTTATTAGAATATAAACTCATATTTATATGTAATTATTATTATTTATGTAAAAAACTTAACTTACCCGACCCATCTACATTAAAAAAAGAAAAAGGTATTTTTAGAGCTCGAAAGTATTTAAAAAAGCATGTCAAAGTCTCTTTCCCAGATGGACATCCCTCTTGGAGAAAAATTCGTTTTTACAACCTGCTCCGGAATTTTATCGTTCACAATTTTGGAAGACTTAATGACTCAAAGAAAGCAAAAAAGCTTGAAACATTTATCGAAAAATCATCTAAACTTTCATTAGACTGTTCAAGAGAAATTTGGATCGATAAATCTTTCTGTTTTGACGTTATTACAACAATAGAGAATTTCTTCGAAGAATTATTCAAAAATCTTAGAGATAAAGAGAATAAGCTTCAAATCTAAGCTTCAAATCATAAAATCAAGGTCAAATCTTTATTATTGACATAAGGTAAATAAGTCTATGATCAAAATTAACAAAAAATCAAATAATCTTAAAATTTTTCAAATAATTTTATCTTACCAACCCTTATATATAATTGGAAATATTTTTAAAATCCATTAATTTTTTTCATTTTTAGGGACTAAATAAGTAGAATAGAATATAGTGTGAATTTAATGGAAAATTAAATTAGTGAAAAATATAAATATATAATATTCCAAGTAAAAAAGAAAAAAATCAAGAATAAATGTGTTTTTCTTTATTTTTTGATAATATTAAAAAGGTAGTTCTTTGATGGAGGTTAAATTATGAATAAAACTCCAGAGCTTTGTATTCATGGAATAAAAAAACAAATTCCAGATAAACAAATCGGGCATGAAGGTAGATTTTTATCTTATTGGGTTTGTGGACATAGAGACCCAAGGATTAGAAGAAGATACGGAAGAGTTAAGCCCTCATGTTATAACTGTCCCGAATTTAAGGAAGTCAAAAGAGATAATAAAGAATTTTAAATCAGAATTAATAATGAGTACTTATAAGTTTTAGTGTGTCCGAAAGTCAAAGCATTTAAACAAATTAGGTGGAACATATTAAACAAGGAGGGTCAATCCTTGAATTTTGAAATACTCAAGAGAAAAATGAATGTTTGATAAGCTTACAATAAAGACACACACAATAAAATATTAGAATTAAATGTTCAAATATTTTTTTGAATAATTTCTTTTACTCTATTAGTTAACAAAAAATAAAATTCTTGACAAGAAGTTAACTTTAAGTTATCTTTATTACGAAAAGTAAAAAAGAAAGGAGATTATGAAATGATAAAGGAGGGGATAGGCAGAAAGATTAAAGAATTGAGGGAGATAATGGGGCTTACTCAAGAGCAAGTTGCTCAAAAGGTTGGGGTAAGTAAAGAGTATATTTCAATGTTAGAGAATGGATTAAGGGTGCCGAGTCTTGAGGTTCTATACAATTTAGCCCAGTTATTTCATCAGGATGTAAGTTATTTCTTGTCTGAAAAAGAATCTACTTTTTCTGTATTATTTAGAAGTAAAGAAATAAATAAATATGGAAAAGAAGAGCTTTTAAAATTTAAAAAATTTTGCGATGATTATATTTTTCTTGAAGAAATCACTAAGAAAGAAATTCCTTTAGCACCAAAATACTCTTTTAAAAATTTAAGTAATTTTAAATCAATTTTAAATTCAGCTGAACAAATGGCAGAGGAAGAAAGGAATCGATTAGGAATAGGGAAAGAGCCTATTAAAGATATTTTTTCATTAATGGAAAATCAAGGATGTCATGTTGTTGTTCAACCTCTTGATAATAGAAGTAAAATTGATGGAGTGTTTGTTTTTGAAGGAGATAGAGCATTTGTCTTAATTAATGGTTCCCAGAATTATGAAAGACAAGTTTTTACTGCGGCGCATGAATACTGTCATTATTTAAAAGATAGAGATTATAAATTTTGGATAGATACTTCTAAGCAATTATCAGAAAGAATTGATAACGACAAAAATCCTTTAGAGACTTTTGCAAATATCTTTGCTGGTAATTTCTTAATGCCGAAATCTAAAATCGAAGAATTAATAGAGAAAGACTTGGGCGAAAGATTAGGCCCAGAAGATATTATTTATTTAAAAAGGTATTTTGGCGTAAGCTATCAGGCTATTCTTTATCGATTAAAAGATTTAAATTATTTAAGTAAGACTGAACTTAATGAGTATCTCCAAATTAGTCCAGGAGTGTTGGAATCATTTTTTTATAAAGATTCAGAAAAGGAAAGAGATAGAGAGCAATCCCTTATTCCGGAAAGATTCCTCAATTTAGCTTTAGAAGCTTATCTCTCAAAAAAAATATCATTGGGTAGGTTAGCTGAATTATTAGAGGTTGATATTATTTCTCTTAAAAATGTTCTTTTAGAAGCCAAAATTCTAAGAGATAACAAAACACATAAAGGAGAAAAAGCCCCCGTTGAAGAAGATAGTAATTGATGCATGTACTTATTCAAATTTTGTGAGAACTAAATCATTTTGGATATTGGAAAGACTTTTTAAAAATAGACTAACTATGACATATTTAGTAAAGAAAGAAATTGAAAAAGGTTTTGGAAATTATCCACAGTTAAGAGTCTTAAATACTCATATTGAAGAAGGTTTCATAGAAATCATTTCAGAACTTTCTGAACAAGAACTCTCTTTAATGACAAATCTTCCGAGAGGTCTTAGTGATGCTGATAAATCCTGTATATCAGTAGCTAATGGAAGAAAAGCTATAATTGCTTCTGATGATGAAAATGTAATAAAGGAAGCAAAGAAGTTTGGTATTAGTTTAATTGATACAGTCGAAATCATATTTATGGCTGTGCAAAAAGGATTATTGGAGTGTAGTATAGGAAATGAAATTCTGGATAAAATGGGAAAAGAAGCAAATTTTCAGACTAAGATAAGGCTAAATTGCGATAGATTGAAAGAGAAACAAAAATGACAGATGAAAAAAATAGACGGATTAGTTTATAAGTTGTATGAAACTACTGAAGAGGAGCAGAAGATTATTTATGATTAATAAGATTTTTAATCTCTTTGATAATATAGAATTCCAAGATAGGGGATTTTTATCTGGATAAATACAAAATGGAAATAATAGTTCCTGAGGAATCTAATGATTTGAAATCAATTATTAAGAAAGGAGTAGAAAGAATATTTAATGAGGTCAATCCAATTGACAAAATTATAGTTGTTTATAAATCAGAATTTGAACGAACAGTGATTGAAAACCTATCCGACTTTGAAAAAGAAGAATTGATTAAACTAAAGAAATCTGGATTAATATTTTTTCAAGAAAGAGGCATAACCATTTTTCCAAAAGATAATAATTTGAAATTTATTGTTATTATCCAACATCCAAAAGATATTAAAGAATTATTCATGCTGACTCTATATCATGAAGTTCTTCATTGTTTAGACTTTTATAACTTTTTTGTAAAATATGGTAATGTTCATATCCAACCCAAGAAACAACAAGATTCTGTGTATTATTATGAATTTTGTGTATGGTCTGAGTTTAATGTTAAATGGAAATCTTTACTTTTATGGTTTACAGAAAAAGCAAAGGAGGACCCTGAAGGAAAAGTTGTTATATATTATGATAAAAAAGGAATGATTAAACATATAAATAACTTTTTTCGTTTGATATCAAATAAAGAAGGAATGGATTATGAAAATAAAGAAAAATCAATGATTAAAGCAACCTATTATTTTGACTATTTTATAAGATATCAATTTCGCGATTACCTCGCATATAAATATTTAAACAAAATTATTGTAGGTTCTAAATTTGAGCTGCCCAAATACTTAATGCGAAGAATAGAACAAGTATTAGGAAAAGAAATCTATAAAATTGAAAATATATTTTTTTACTGTGATGTTTTCGAGAAAATATTACCAAAGCTTCCTATTCTTAAAGAGATTTTAGAAAATGTAAGAAGAAATGTTAATAGATATATTTTAAATGAGATTTTAACTAAAAAACATTTATAAACAGAAATAAAAGTACTAAAATATATTATTATTTTTGGAAAATTTGAAATTACCCAAAAGAAAAATTGTTCAGCAAATTCTCTGCAAACCAATGCATGACAAAATAGTCAAATTAGTTGACAAAATGCTCGAGTTAAATAAGAAAAAGAATTCACTTCCTCCATCTTCTGAGCGCGAAAGAATCGAAAGAGAAATAAAAGAATGTTCCGATTTGACTTGTTAAATAGAGTTATCTATAATTGAGTCAAAGGTGATAGATAATGAAAAAACCAATAATTAGAACATCAAGTGGTGAAGAAGTAATTCGTTATCTCGAGAAAATTTTAAAAGGGAAAAAAGTAATTACAGCTGAAATAGATGATACTATTATCATCAAACAAATTGTCGAACCCTTTAAAACATGGGCTTCTCCCATTTGGAAAATGGCAAGAGAAGAAGGCATTACTGAAAAAAAGATACGAGAAATCATAAAGGAAGTAAGACAGCGTGCCTGAACGAGTTATTCTCGATACAAATGTTTGGATTTCAGGAATCATCAAAGGCGGGAAAGCCGGTGAGGTTATTGGTTATTTAGAAACTCACAATTATGAAGTTTTTATCTCTCTTGATATTTTAGCTGAGATTGATAGGGTTCTTGATTATCCTCGTATTAAAAAAATTTTATTAAAAAGTGGGAAATCAAAAATAGAAGTGTTGAAACGCATATATGGAATGTGTTTTTTAGTGAGACCTCAAGTAAAGTTACAAATTGTTCATGAAGACCCAGCAGATAATATGTTTTTAGAGTGTGCACAGGAAGTTTTAGCTCAATATCTCATTTCTGTGATACCCATCTTCTTAAATTAAATTTTTTCAAAAATACAAAAATTCTTTCACCAAGTGCTTTTCTTAAACTGTGCAAAGTCAAATCCCAGTAAATTAAAAATTAGAATTGTCTGAGCTACAGCAAAATCCGTTCTAATGAGGAAAATCATTTTTAGGTTATTATGAGAGGATTAATGTTAGAACTAAACAAAAAGAAAAAGTAATAAAACGGATAAGAAATAATAAATAAAAGGAATGAGGAGGAAAATTTAAAATAAATTTGACTATTTTTTTAAATAGGGACTATAATGATTACTAAAATGACTGAGAAGGAGCTTGAAAATCTTATAGCAAGAGCCTTAGAGGAAGATGTTCCCCAGGGAGATATAACCTCTGAAAGTATTATTCCAGAAGACTCTGTTTCTAAAGCCCAGATACTTGCAAAAGAAGAAGGAGTATTAGCGGGTTTGGATGTAGCTTTAATGGTTTTTCAGCACATTGATCCTTCAATCTATTTTGATAAGAAATTCAAAGATGGGGATAAATTTAAAGAAGGGGATGTTCTTGCCATCTTAGAGGGGAAGACAATTTCAATCCTAAAAGGGGAGAGGATTGCCTTAAATTTTCTTCAGAGACTTTCCGGCATTGCTACTTTAACTAATAAATTTGTAGAGGCTGTAAAAGGATATAATGTAAAAATACTTGATACAAGAAAAACCACTCCATGTTTAAGAAAATTAGAGAAATACGCAGTGAGAAAGGGAGGCGGAGAGAACCATAGAATGAGTTTGTCGGACATGGTTTTAATCAAGGATAATCATCTTGTGGTGGTGGGAAGTATCAGAGAAGCGGTTGAAAGAGCAAGAGAGAAAGTTGGTGATAGATTAAAAATAGAGGTTGAAGTAAAGAATATTGAGGAGTTGAAGGAGGCTATTGAGGCAGGTGCTGATATTGTTATGCTGGATAATATGGATATTTCTGAAATAAAAAAGGCCGTAAAGATAGCAAAAGATGAGGTTTTTCTTGAAGTTTCTGGTAAAGTAACCCTTGACAATGTGAAAAAAATTGCAAAAACAGGCATTGATTTTATTTCAATTGGAATGCTCACTCACTCTTATAAATCGATTGATATAAGTCTTGAGATTTTAAAAGAAGAATAAATGGGAAAAAATATAAGACTTGAAACAGATGTTCTTATAATTGGTTGTGGAATAGCGGGCGGAAGTGCTGCACTTGAACTTGCAAAACAGGGATTAAATGTATTAATTGTGACCCGAGAAAAAGATCCTCATCAATCTAATACATTTCATGCTCAAGGCGGAATTGTTACACTTGGAGATGATGACTCACCAGAACTATTAATTGAAGATATAATTAAAACAGGCGACGGAATTTGTAATCCAAAGGCAGTTCAAATCCTCGTAAATGATGGAAAAAAACTGGTGGAGAAAATACTTATAAATGAATTGAAAGTGCCATTTTCAAAAAAGAGAGATGGTTCACTGGATTATGCTCAGGAGGCAGGTCATTCAAGGAGAAGAATTCTTCATGTTAAGGATGCTACTGGAAAAAGTATTGAGGAAAGATTAATAGCAAAATTAAAGAAATATAAAAATATAAAATTTCTCACAAATCACACTGCAATTGACCTTTTAACAATTCCCCATCACTCCATTAACCCTTTGGCAATCTATCAGACCCCACAGTGTATTGGTGCATATGTTCTTGATAATGAAGAAGGGAAGGTCAAGACGATATTTGCATCCTACACGATTCTTGCAACAGGTGGACTTGGAAGAATTTATCTTCATACCAGTAATCCAGAAGGTGCAAGAGGTGATGGATATGCGATGGCTTTTAGAGCTGGTGCAAGATTGATGAACATGGAATATATTCAATTTCATCCTACATCCCTGTTTCATCGAAATGCAGAGAGATTTTTGATTTCAGAGACTTTAAGAGGAGAGGGTGCCCGACTCAAGAATAAAAACGGCGAATTATTTATGGAAAAATACAGTCCAGAGGGAGACCTTGCCCCTCGAGACGAAGTTACAAGAGCAATATATGAAGAGATGATAGTGAGGGGAGACAGTTATGTTTTACTGGATTTAGCTTCCTATACAAAAATTAACATAAAGGAGAGGTTTCCAACAATTTATGAAACTTGTCTTAAATATGGAATAGATATTACAAAGGAACCAATACCGGTTGTTCCAGCAGCACATTATTGCTGTGGCGGAGTAGTAGTTGATGAATGGGGAAGAAGTTCCCTTAAAAATCTCTTTGCAGTAGGAGAAGTTTCTTGCACAGGAGTTCATGGAGCAAATCGCTTAGCATCCACTTCCCTTTTAGAAGGCCTGGTCTGGGGAACAAGAGCTGGTAAATTTATTGCGGATAATTTTAAGCCTGAAAAGAATTATAAACCTTCAGATATTCCTGACTGGCGGTATCCAGAAGAAGAAGAGGAAGAGGATCCAGCCTTAATTCATCAAGATTGGTTTTTAATTCGCTCCACAATGTGGAATTATGCAGGCATAATAAGAACTCAGAAAAGACTTGAAAGAGCTAAAGCTGACCTTGAGTATCTTGAACACAGAATAGAGAAATTTTATAAAACCACCAAAATAACAGATTCTTTAATAGGATTAAGACATGGGATTAAAGTTGCCCTTCTTGTAACAGATGCTGCATTAAGAAATAAAGTCAGCAGAGGAGCCCATTACAGGAAGGATTGATTCATAGGAGACTCAGAATAAAATTTGACATTTCCATTGATAGTATGGTATTTTAATTTAACCAGAGATTATAAGAGAAAGTAAAAAATGTTTGCTATTATAGAGACAGGTGGAAAACAATACAAAGTCCAGGAAGGGGATAGGATTGTAATTGAGAAGTTGGATTTGAATCCTGGAGAAAAGGTTGTTTTTGACAGGGTTCTTTTAATAGAGAATAATGGACAGACTCTGATTGGAAACCCTTATATTCCGAATGCAAGAGTTGAAGGGAAATTGATTGAGCAGATTAAGGGAGAGAAGATAATAGTCTTCAAAAAAAAGAGAAAAAAGGGTTATAAAAAGAAGACAGGTCATAGACAGAAATTAAGTGAAGTTCAGATTGAGAAAATAATTCCAGATTATAAAAAGGCGAAACCAAAAACTCCAAAGAAAAAAGAGACCCCAGAAGCGAAGGAAAAGAAAGCTTCAAAATCAAATGATAAATCCGTTAGCACTGACCAATCTGAACAAAAATAATTTTAACCAGGAGGTAAAAATTGGCTCATAAGAAATCCGGAGGAAGCGCAAAGAATGGCCGGGACAGTCATTCGAAAAGGCTTGGTGTAAAAAGATCAGATGGTCAATTTGTAACAGCTGGTTCAATTATAATAAGACAGAGAGGCACTCCTTTTAAGCCCGGCTTATATGTCGGAAGAGGAAAGGATGATACACTTTATGCATTGGTTGATGGTTATGTAAAATTTGAAAGAAGGAGAAATAGCAAATTTATATCAGTAATCCCGGCCGCTCAATAATTATATGTTTGTTGATCAGGTAAAAATCTACCTCAGAGCAGGTAAGGGGGGAAATGGATGTGTGAGTTTCAGAAGGGAAAAATATGTCCCAAAAGGCGGTCCAGATGGTGGAAGAGGTGGAGATGGTGGTAGCATATTTTTTGTATCAGATTCGAATTTAACCACCCTTTCCTATTTTAGATTTCATCCTCATATAAGAGCTGGAAACGGTGGGCATGGTGAAGGTAATAATAGAACCGGGAGGAAAGGCGAGGATATTTATTTGAAAGTTCCTGTCGGAACTGTAATAAAAGATGTAAAAACAAACGAAATTCTTTTTGATTTTACAGAACCAAATCAAATCTATTTAGCAGCAAAAGGTGGAAAAGGAGGACGAGGAAATGCATCGTTTGCTTCACCAACAAATAGAGCCCCTAAAAAAGCTGAACCTGGAAAACCAGGCGAAGAAAAAGAATTAATTTTAGAATTAAAATTGATTGCTGACGTTGGATTGATTGGATTTCCGAATGTTGGAAAGTCCACACTCTTGTCAAAAATATCCTCTGCAAAACCCTTAATTGCAGATTATCCTTTCACAACCCTTCATCCTAATTTGGGGGTTGTGGATGTGGATGAAGAAAATAGTTTTGTAATAGCTGATCTTCCTGGTTTAATAGAAAATGCGCATAAAGGAAAAGGTCTGGGAATTAGATTTCTTAAACATATAGAAAGGACAAAAATGCTTGCTCATATGATAGATGTTTCCCCTTATGTGGATAGGGATCCTGTTGAGGATTATTACATAATTATGAATGAGTTGAAATCCTTTAATCCATCTTTAGTATCAAGACCCCAGATTTTAATTGCAAATAAAATAGATTTAATTAAGGAGAAGGAACATAAACATAAATTAAATAAGTTAAGGGAATTTGCGGGAAAAACAAATATACCTTTTATAGAAATATCAGCATTAAGAGAGATAGGTTTAAAAGAATTAATCAGAGAAATTCATAACATGCTTGTTTTCATTGAGAAGGAAAAAATTTCAAGGGAGGTGAAAGCTTAGAGATTATATGAAAGGCAAAAGAATAGGAATCTTTGGTGGAACTTTTAATCCAATTCATTTTGGACATCTGAGAGCAGCAGAAGAAGTAAGATATAAATGTCAATTGGAAAAAATATTATTTATTCCAGCTTATATTCCTCCACATAAAAATAGCTCTGACATAGCATCTTCCAAAGCAAGATGGGACATGATTTGTCTCGCGCTTTCAAATAATGATGCTTTTATGCCTTTGGATATTGAAATTAAAAAAGAGAAAATTTCTTATTCTATTGATACATTAAAAGAACTCAGAAACACCTATTCTGATTCAATAATTTTTTTTATAATGGGAATTGATTCTTTTATGGAAATAAAGACCTGGAAAAATTACATTGAATTAATTGAGAACTATTTTTTAATTGTAATGAGCAGACCAGGCTTTGAATTGGAAAATGCAAAATTGGCTGTTCCCTCAAAATTTTCATCAAAAATTTTTTTCATAAGAAAAGAAGAGGATTTTAATAGAACTCTTTCAGCTCCTCCTCAAATTTTTTTAATTCCAATAAAAGCATTAAATATATCCTCAACAGAAATAAGAAATATGATTAAGAAAGGAGAATCAATCAAATATCTTCTTCCAGAGAATGTGGAAAAATATATATTTGAAAATAGGCTTTATCAAAAATGAGATTTAAAGTTAATCAAAAAGAAGGGAATTTTCCAGAACCTGTAAAAAGAGCAATAGAGGCAATTCTGGATAAAAAAGGAGAGAATTTACTTGTGCTTGATTTACGGGAAATTACATCCTTTACAGATTATTTTTTGATTGTTAGTGGTAATTCTCAGAGACAAAATCTTGCGATTTTGGAGAATGTGGAAAGAAAATTAAAAGAAATCAAAATTTTGCCAATAGGGATTGAAGGAGAGCAGGGTTCAGAGTGGATACTTATTGACTACGGAGATTTTATAGTTCACATATTTACGCCAAAGGCTCGAGAGTATTATTCTCTCGAAAAACTATGGGGGGATGCGAAAATCTATGAATTTTAGGGGCTATTTTAGTGACTTTAAAGACAAGAAAACTTTAGAGTTGATCGATTTTATAAAAAGAAAAATTGCTTTATCGAAAAATCCAGTTTTAATAAAAGGACCCACAGGAAGTGGTAAAGAATATTTTGCAAGACTAATACATTACTACAGCGATAGAAAAGAAAAACCTTTTGTTAAGATAGACTGTGCAAATTTAATTGATGAATTAGTCCATAGCGAGTTACTAGGTCATACCAAAGGAGCTTATACAGACGCTTATGAGGAAAAGACGGGCAAACTTGAGCTGGCTAATGGAGGGACTGTATTTCTTGATCTCGTAGAAAATCTTCCTTTGGCAGGACAGAGCATAATTGCTTTTGCTGTTGAAACTGGAAAATTTACAAAACTTGGAGATAGAAAAGAAACAGAATTTAAAGCTCGGGTTATTGCCTCAACTCAATCTGAATTGTCATTGAAAATGAGAGAAGGTCAAATACTTCCACGTTTTTACTATATAATAGATGTTTTATTAATTGAAATTCCTCCTTTAAAGGAAAGAAAGGCAGATATATTGCCTCTGATAAATTATTTTCTTCAAAAGACGGCTTCAGATTTAGATATGCCTATCAAAAAAATGTCAGATGAAGCAATTAAGTGGTGCCTCAGATATTCCTGGCCTGGGAACATTAGGCAATTGAAAAATGCAATTGAAAGAATTTATATTTCGAATCCATCCTCTCTTATTGAAGTAAAAGATTTACTATTTTTAGTGGAGAAGGAAGAGGAATTAGTAGAGGAGGCTTCAAAATATCATTTAACTCTGAAGCAAATGGAAGATTTATATATTTCTTATATTTTGAAATTAACAAATGGAAATAAGAGTAAAGCTGCGAAAATTCTTGGAATCTCCAGAAAGACTCTTTATCAAAAATTAAAAAGAAGATTTTCTAATGAAAATAAGAATTATATGGCCGGGAAAAACCAAAAATAAAATATTAAAATCCCTTGAAGAAAATTATTTAAAAAAAATTAATCAATTTATTCCTTGTCAAATTATTGAAACAAAAGAGGCTAAGGGGATAAAGGAAAAATTTATAAAAAAAATAAGAGAAAAAGAATGTAAGGCACTTGAAAATTATCTCGAAGATAATTATATTATTTGTTTAACTGAGAAAGGTAAGGAAATGAGTTCAATGGAATTTGCAAAATTTCTGGAAAAGTTGTCGATTTCTTCTCCAAAAGATTTAGTCTTTGTTGTAGGTGGGTATGCTGGCCTCGATGAAAAAATAATAAAAAGGGCTAATTTCTTATTATCACTTTCAAAAATGACTTTTACACATGAGTTGAGCAGGGTGATTCTTCTTGAACAAATTTACAGGGCTTTTTCAATTATAAGGGGGAGGAAATATGCAAAATAGGGAATGTAAAATGGATAAAAAAACCTTGGAGAAATATAGAAAGAAACTTA
The DNA here is from genome assembly GCA_002010665.1 of Candidatus Aminicenantes bacterium JdFR-78. GTDB lineage: Bacteria > Acidobacteriota > Aminicenantia > JdFR-78 > JdFR-78 > JdFR-78. The sequence continues at coordinate 33,674 of MTON01000030.1, read as the reverse complement.
TGAAAGCAAGGGAAGAGTTAATTAAGAAGATAATAGCTGATTATGATTCTTCAAAGGCTTCTGAGAGAGAAATCGCTCAGGACATTGGAGACCAGGCTTTAGATACCTATAGCAAAGAATTTCTCTACAGTTTGTCGGATAGTGACAGAAAACAATTGTTGATGATTAATGAAGCATTAAACAGGATTAAGGAATGCAATTATGGTTTTTGCATGAGATGTGGAAAGAAGATAGCATCTAAAAGACTCGATGTAATACCATGGGCTGAGTACTGCATAGATTGTCAAGAAAAACTGGAGGAGGGTGAATAATTCTCTAAAAAATGTTATAAATTTGATTGAAGTTTTGTTGTTTCCCTCCTATTGTGAAATTTGTTCTTCTTTTCTAGAATCCTTTGAAGAGAAAGTAATATGTAATGAGTGTTGGGAAAAGATTATTCCTTATCGAGGACAAATATGCCTTAAATGTGGAAAAGCCATAAAAAGTAGTTTTTATCAACCGCACTATTGTCAGCATTGTTTGACGAATGTTCCAACTTTTTCTTTACATAGGTCATTTGGTAAATATGAGGGAGTTTTAAAAGATATAATCCTACTTTTTAAATTCAAAAGGAAAAGAGTATTAGGTAAAAAGTTGGGTTATCTTGCCTATGAAACTTTAAAAGCTAACCCGATATTTCTTAAAAGTGAGGTAATAATTCCTGTTCCTTTATATCCAAAAAGAGAGAAAGAAAGAGGTTTTAACCAGTGTGAAATCATTGCAATTGAATTGGAAAAACTAACCAATATTAGATTTTTAAAGAATGTTTTGATAAAAATAAAAGACACACCACCCCAGAGTGTATTGGATTTTAAAAAAAGAAAAAATAATGTAAAAGGGGCTTTCTATGTAAAGAACAGTCTTCATATATATAAAAAGAATGTTCTTTTAATTGATGATGTTTATACATCAGGATCAACAATAATGGAATGTTCTAAAATTTTAAAGAAGGCTGGAGCAAAGGAAATATTTGTTCTAACTTTAGCCCAAACAGTTTAAAAGGACAATTTTGGATTTTTCAAAAGTGAAAGATGTGAAAAAGAGGAACGAGGGGAGAGCCCCCTCATTCCTTTGATTTTTTACGTGAAATTTTTATTTCCTTGGGTTTAGTCTCAGCTTTCTTCGGCATCCTTACAGTGAGAATACCGTTGTCATATTCAGCTGAGATCTTATCTCTGTCCACAGTGGGTGGGATTGTGAAGCAGCGATAAAAGGAGCCATAAGCTCTCTCTATTCTGTGGTAATTCTCTTCTTTTGTTTCCTTTTCGAATTTCCTTTCTCCTCTGAGGACGAGGTTATTATCTTCAATCTTCAGCTGGATATCCTTCTCATTCATGCCAGGGAGTTCAGCGGTGAGGACAACTTCATTTTCTGTTTCATAAATATCCACAGCAGGAGACCAGGTTCCAGAGAATAATTCACCTTCCTCGCCCCTCAAGGAGAAAGTTTCTTCAAAAAGACGATTCATTTTTTCTCTAAAAGTTAAGAGGTCTTTGAAAGGATCCCATTTGATGATTGACATTTTCTCACCTCCTTTCTAAAGTTTTTAAATTTGAGTCTATTATTAATATAATATATGAGTGAGTTTTTGTCAAGTATTTAGAAAAAAATTTATTTCTCCTTTTTTCCCTTTACAAGAACCACTATTTCTCCTTTTAATATTTTGTCTTTTAAATTCAATGTAATGTCTTCTATTCTTCCCCTTAAAAATTCTTCATGAATTTTTGTTAATTCTCTTGCAATTACAATTTCTCTATTGCCTAATATTTGATATAATCTTTCAAGAAAAGAAGACAGTCTTTTTGCTGATTGATAAAAGATTAAGGTCCCTTTTTCCTCTTTTAGAGAATCGAGAAGTTTATCTAAAGCTGATTTTTTTCTTGGAGGGAAACCAATAAACAGAAATCTATCTGTTGGCAAGCCCGATGCGCAAAGCCCAGTTATTAGTGCAGTAGGCCCTGGAATTGGAACAACTTCTATATTCTTTTCAAGAGCCCTTACAATTAGTTTATAACCTGGATCTGAAATACCAGGTGTTCCTGCGTCAGAAACCAATGCACCGTTTTCACCTTTTTCAAGGAGACTTAAAATATAAGGGATTTTTTTTTCTTCTTTTGGTTGATAATAACTTATAAGTCTTTTTTTTATCTTGTACTTATTTAAAAGTTTAATCGTATGGCGAGTATCCTCACAGGCAATAAAAGAGACTTCTCTAAGTATTTTTAGGGCTCTAATTGTTATATCTTCTAAATTTCCAATTGGAGTTGCAACTATAAAGAGTTTTCCTGCTCTCATAATTTATTTAAATTAAAAATAGAATAATACCTATCACCTTTGAATTTCTAATTTTAAATAAATATGAATTTTTAATTTTTCGCTTTTAATTTTTAGTTTTATTTATACCAATCCCTTGAATAGAGAAAATCAAGACCAACAGTCCTTAATGAAATTTTGGCAATTGGAGGCATTTTCCTTTTAAATTGGGAGACTCTGATTAAGGACACAATTCTGTCAACTTTTTCTTTGTCGTAACCTGATGAAATAACTTCCTCAGGAGATTTTCTCATATCAATAAGTTGATATAAAATCTCATCTATTTCAGAATAGGTTATGCCTATTTCTCCTTCATCAGTTTGATCCTGCCACAGTCCAGCTGATGGGATTTTCTTGATAATCTTCTCAGGAACGCCAAGATATTGAGCGAGCTGAAAAATCTGAGTTTTATATAAGTCACCTAAAGGGCTAATTGCCCAAGCCAAATCTCCATGGATTGTTCCATAACCCAGCAAAAGCTCGCTCTTATTGCTTGTGCCAATAACAAGAGCATTTTCACGAGCAGAGAAATCATATAATATAGACATTCTCTCTCTAGCCATTTTATTACCTATCAGAATCTTATTTTCAGTGGGATATTTTTCAAAATAGGCGTCTACCATAGGTGAGATATCAATAACTTTGTAAGAAATTCCCAATTTTTTTGCTATCTCTTTTGCATCTTCAACATCTTTTTTATTTAAATCTTTATAGGGTAATATCAGAGCCACAATATTCTTTTCTCCAAGCGCTTCTTTTGCTAAATAACAACACACAGTGGAGTCCAATCCTCCTGATAACCCTATTATTCCTCGGTAAAATCCAAATTTTTGTAATTCTTCTCTAATAAAGCGAACCAAAATTCTCTTAACCAGTTTACAGTTTATCTTTAACATAAGTTACTCCTTTTCTATTAAATTCAATGCTTTTTTCAACTCCCTTAATATCAATTCAGGGTTATCATCTCTCTTATAGGTTGCCATACATCGAGCATGCTTTAATTCTTGGAGGTCAATTTCTTGAGAAAATATTTCTTCTTCTATGTAATCAGCCTTTTTTATAATTTTTCCAAAAGGATTGAATATAAAAGAACCTCCTCCAAAACACAAGCCTTCCTCAAATCCCACTCTATTGCAATAAATTACAAAGCTTGTCAAAAGACGAGCTACATTTTCCCCATGACATTCCCAAAGTCTTGCACTTTCAAAGTATTCCTTATCAGAAACTCCTCTTACTGGGCTGTTGCTCACAACCACAATAATTTCAACTCCCTGAACAAAAAGAATATATGATGTTGGAAAATGAAGGAAATCTCGACATATAAGTATTCCAATCTTCCCCAATTCACTTGATATAACACTGAATTTATTCCCTTTAGCGAAGAAACGGGCTTCTTCAAAAATTCCGTAGTTTGGTAGAAAAATCTTTCTATGTATATGAATAATTTCACCCTTGTTAAAAAAAGCTGATGAATTGTAAAAAATACCCCTTTCCTTCTCCTCCACAAAACCAATGATAAAGGAAATGTCTCTGCTAATTTTTTTAAATTCAGAAAAATAATGATTGCTGTCAACTTGGAGAGCAACTTCTGAAACTAAATCTTGGAGAGAGTAACCTGTCAAGCTTAATTCAGGAAAAATAACTAAATCAGATTTTTGCTTTTTTGCATTTTCCAAAATATCAAGATGGGTCTGAAAGTTTTTTTCTATATCTCCAAGTCGAGGAGCAATTTGTGCTACTGTTACTTTCATTTTACACTCCTAAATATCATATTTATTTTTCAAATGCAATTAAACTTCCACTCCCTGTTCCCCTCTTTTTCTTATGGGTTTGGCTGGCACTCCAACTGAAATAGAATATTCAGGAAGAGGATTAATAACCACAGCTCCTGCTCCAACAACACTTCCTTTTCCTATTTTTACTCCGTCAAGAACTGTCACAGAGGCTCCTAACCATACATCTTCTTCTATTTTAATGCCTCCTTTAGAAATAGAAGGTTGGAACATGATTGGTTTTGATAAATCGTCGAAACTATGATTTCCTCCTGCAACCAGATAACAATGTCCTGCCAAAAAACAATATTTTCCCAAGGATATCTCGGTCTCAGAAAGAAGAGAACAATTGGATGATATATTACAGTAATCGTTTATATATATAGAGCCTTCTTTACAACTTAAAATAGCATTCCTTCCAATATAAACATTTCTACCTATAACAATTCCTTCATTTTTTTCGCCTTTTGCATCAAGCACAACATTATCATCAATAAAGGAGTTGTCCCCAATGGAAATTTTATGTGGATGGCGAATCGTAATATTCCTTCCAAAAACAACTCCTTTGCCTACTTTTTTGAATAGAAAAGGATAAAAGAGCTTTCTCAATAAGAATCCAAGTGCTCCTGGAATCCAGGAAAATAGAAGAATGATTAATTCATATTTTATAAAAAATAAAAATCCTTTATTTCCTATAAAGAGTTCAAAGTATTTTTGTTTTGCGGTTTTTTTCTCATTAATCAATAATTTCTGTGTGCTTGCTTTTTCAACCACTTTCACTTCTTTCATGGTAAGGAATTTTCCTCCTCAATTCAAGAATTCTTAATCAGGTTTAAAAATTTCTTTATGTATAATAATTTTATTAATTTTTTCTTTTAATGGCAAAACACCGATTCCTGGATTTTGCGGAACTTTGATTGTCCCTTTATTTGTTAATTCAATTTCAGGTTCAATTATATCCTGAGAATAATATCTTTTACTTGCTGATATATCATTTGGCAATTTGAAATTAGGGAGACTGGCAAGATGAATATTATGAGCTCTCCCTATTCCTGATTCAAGCATTCCACCGCACCATACAGGAATTGAATTTTTCATGCAAAAATCATGAATCTTTTTTGCTTCAATTACCCCTCCAACCCGTCCCACTTTAATATTTATAATTCTATAGCTTCCTATTTTAAAGGCTTGCTCAGCATCTTGATAGGATGCAATGCTTTCGTCAAGGCAAATAGGTGTGCGTAGCTCTTTCTGTAACTGAGCATGGTCCCAAAATGATGGAGCAGGGAAGGGTTGTTCTATCATCATTAAATTAAAGTCATCAAGTCTTTTTAAATGTTCTTTATCTTTTAAAGAATAAGCACCATTTGCATCCACTGATAAAGGAATATTAGGAAAACTTTTCCTCACTTCTTTCAGAATATCCAGATCCCAAGCTGGCTTTATTTTAAGTTTAATTCTTTTATATCCAAGTTTGAGAAAATTTTCTATTCTCGATAATAATTGGGAGACAGAGTCCTGAATTCCAACGCTTACTCCGCTTGGTATTTCGTTTTTTACACCTCCATGTAATTTCCAGAGAGGAAGCCCTTTTTCTTTTGCATGCAAGTCCCAAAGAGCTAATTCGAGGCCAGCTTTTGCCATATTATGTCCTTTAAATCTGGATATCTCGGAATTAAATTCTTCAGGAGATTTAATTGATTTCTTAAATATAAGTGGAATAAAAATATCTTTTAAAACATGCCATGCTGTTTTATTCGTTTCATAACTATAAAGAGGCAATTTATTTGCAACAACTTCTCCCCAGCCTTCAATACCATTGCCGGCTATTCTAATCAGGATAAATTCTCTCTCTGTTTCTCTACCAAAGCTTGTTTCAAAAAAATGAATAAGAGGCATTTTAACTAAATAAAGTTCAATCTCTTGAATTTTCATCTCAATACCTTAATTTTCAAATTTTAATTTTATTCCCTTTTCCATAGCGAGTTTATTATAAAAATCGATTGTTCTATCGACCATTGATTTTACACTGAATTTCTCATGGACAAGTTTGAAGCCTTCTTCTCCCATCTTTTTTGCTAAGTCTTTATCCTTATATAATTTTAAAATAGCCTCTGCAAGAGCTTTTGGATTGCGAGGTGGAACAAGAATTCCAGTTACTCCATTTTTAACTGCCTCTGGAATCCCTCCTGTTGATGTCGCAACTACTGGTAGTTTGCAAGCCATTGCATCTAAGATAGAACTTCCAAGTCCCTCCAAATAAGAAGAGAGCACAAAGAGGTCAAGTGAATGTAAAATTTGTGGGATGTCTTTTCTAAAACCTAAGAAAAATACTATATTAGTAGTATTTAATTTCTTTGCCTTTTTCCTTAATTCCATTTTTAATGGTCCTTCACCAACTATAATAATTTTAATTTTATTAGTTACTTTATTTATGAATTGAGATGCTTCTATTAAATATTTATGACCTTTGTGGTCAGCTAAATGTGCAATTATTCCAACTAAATAATCATCCTTAGAAAAGCCGAGTTCTTTTCTTAAATAATTTTTATCGAATTTTAGTTTAAATTGAGAAAAATCCGTGCCTGGATGGATTACTTCTATTGACTTTTCATCAATAATTTTTTCCTCCATTAAGACTTTTTTAATCCCATTTGAAATGGCTATTATTCCATCTATTCCTTTTGAATATTTGATCTTGGACAGAAAATTTTTCCGTAGAGGAAAATCTACCCTTCGGGATAGAACTTTTAAAGGTGTTTTCATAATATTTGCAGCAATTGAACCAACTGCGAGAGAGTGAGCATCATGAAAATGAACAAGAATTGCTCTCTCCTTTTTTAAAAAATAAGCAATTCTCATTACTGCTAATAAATCGAATTCATTTCTTATTCTGACTTTAATGACAGGTATATTCCTTTTTCTTGCCTCATGATGGAGAGGAGAATCCGGCTGTGTAATTAATCTTACAGGATATCCCCTTTTTACAAGCTCATCAGTTAGATATAGAACCTGTCTTTGTCCTCCTCTCCACTCTTTTCCTGCGTCAATGTGGAAAAGTTTCAATCTTTTCTCCTTTTTTCCATATTTCTTTTAACTTAGCATATCTCGTAAATATATAATAACTATTTAAAACAGATATAATAAAACCCGCGAATCCATCGAGAAATCCAAGTTTTAAAATATATGATTTAATGAATCTGAAAAAGGGATAAATTATAAAATGATACCATCTGGCTTTTTTGCCATTTTCATAAAGTTTTCTTGCACCTAGGGAAGAATATTTGTTAATTCGGGATAAGTGCTCTTCTATGTTTTTATAAGAAAAATGATATACAGGGTTTTTCAATTTTCCTACTTTACCTGTAAAGATAAGTTTTTCGTGAATGAATCTTCCTTCCCATTTTGCCATTTGTTTTTTAAATAATCTAATTTTTCTGTCAGGATACCATCCACTATGATATATCCAACGATTCAGATAATATGTAAGTCTCGGGATAGAAAAGCCATCGTACTCAGGTTCTTTACTCTTTAAATCTAAAATTTCTTTCTTTAATTCAGGCGAAACTCTCTCATCAGCATCAATATTTAAGACCCAAGGATGAGAAGCCTTTTCTAAAGCGAAATTTCTCTGATCTGCATAATCCTGCCATCTTTTTTGGTAAACTTTCACACGATATTTTTTAGCGATCTTTACAGTATTATCCACACTAAAACTGTCCACTATTATTATTTCGTCTGCAATATCAAGGACACTTTTAATTGCTCCTTCGATTTTTTCTTCCTCATTAAAAGTAATAATTGTAACTGAAATTTTCATTGTTCAAATATTACCACAATTTCTTGGAAATTAGCAAGAAAAAGCAGTGCCTTGAGAAATTTAAAACTTGACAGTTATGGGTCTTCAATATAATATTTGTAGTTAGATAAATTATAAAGTATAGATTATATAATCTTTTTAAAAAATTTTAAGTAAAATTCAATCAGGCACATTTAGAAGGAGAGAGAGGCATGAATTTGGCGAAAAGGATTCAAAGAATTAAGATTTCTCAAACCCTTAAAATTACTACGAAAGCAAAGGCGATGAAGGAAAAAGGCATAGATGTAATTGACTTAAGTGTGGGAGAACCAGATTTCCCAACTCCAGAGAATATAAAAGAAGCAGGAAAATCAGCTATAGATGAAGACTTTACAAAATATACTCCTGCAGATGGAATTTTAGAGCTAAAAAAAGCCATAATCAAAAGGCTTAAGGAGGATCATGGACTCGAATACAATCCTTCCCAGATAATAGTATGCAATGGCGCAAAAGGAGCTTTTTACCATTTAATATTTACTTTAATAAATGAGGGAGATGAGGTAATTATTCCTTCTCCATACTGGGTTACTTATCCAGAAGTAGTTTCTTTGGCAGATGGGAAACCGGTTTTTATCGAAACGAGAGAGGAGGAAGGCTTTATTATCACCCCAGAACAATTAAAAAAGACCATTACCTCAAGAACAAAAGCTTTAATCTTAAATAATCCATGCAATCCCACAGGAGTGGTATATTCAAGAACTGAACTTGAAAAAATCGCGGATGTTATATTAGACAAGGATATGTTTGTGATTTCAGACGAGATTTATGAGAAATTAATTTATGATGATTTTGAATTCTGTAGTTTTGCTTCCCTCGGAGAAGATATTAAGAAGAGAACTATTATTATAAATGGAGTTTCAAAGACCTATTCCATGACAGGATGGAGAATAGGTTATGCTGCTGGACCAGCAGAGATAATCGAAGGGATGAAGAGAATACAAAGCCATTCTTCCTCAAATCCTTCGTCTATTTCTCAGAAAGCCTCAGTTGAGGCTCTAAATGGTTCTCAGGAAGAGGTGATGAAGAGAATTGCTGAATTTCAAGAGAGAAGGAATTATCTTTTGAGTCAATTACAGACAATACCCGGTGTTTCATTCGTAAAGCCTAAAGGTGCATTTTATGTTTTTCTTAATGTTTCTTCCTATTATAATAAGAAATTTAATGGAGTATTAATTCGAAATTCTGTTGAACTTTCTGATTATCTTCTTAATTATGCAAATGTCGCAGTTGTCCCTGGAGATTCTTTTGGAGCAGACAATTATATAAGAATATCTTATGCTACTTCTATGGAAAATTTAAAAAAAGGAATAGATAGAATAATTAATGCTTTCTTACAATTGAAAGCTGTTTCTTAAATAAAAATTTTATATTTAAAGAATATTCCTACTCCAAAAGCATTAGTCAATTAACTTAAAGGTAAAATTCATTCCTACTAACATTCATTCCTTATAAGATCGTAAATATCTAAATTTTGCAAACTAAAGATGAGATGATATTATGCGATTTTAGGCGCTACTCGGGACCATTTTCCATAATCATTTGACTCATAAGGGATAATCAGTTATTTAGTAATAAAATGGCTCTAATAGAAATAATAAAATCAATGCGACCTAATCAATGGATAAAGAATCTCTTTATATTTGCTCCTCTAATATTTTCGCAAAACATTTTTAATTTCCCACTCCTTTTTAAGAATATTTTTGCTTTTATTATTTTTTGCTTAATTTCAGGTTCACTTTATATTTTTAATGATTTAAAAGATTTAGAAGAAGATAGACTTCATCCAATTAAGTCCAAAAGACCAATAGCTTCAGGAAGACTTAAAAAACAGACCGCGATTACATCTTTTATCATTATCAGTTTTACCAGTTTTATTTTTTCCGCTTTTCTGAATAAATATTTTATTCTTATTCTCTCATTTTATTTTTTGCTCCAATTGTCTTATTCTCTTTATTTAAAACATGTGGTTATTCTTGATATATTTGTTATAGCAACTGGATTTTTAATAAGAGTGGTGGCTGGTGCTTTAGCTATTCAAGTTTACATTTCTTCATGGCTACTTATATGCACAGGGTTACTTGCTCTCTTTCTGGCTATAAATAAGAGAAGATATGAACTTCTTTTTTTAAAAGACGATGCTCAAACACACCGTCCAGTTTTAAAAGAGTATAATCCATATTTACTCGACCAAATGACCGCAGCTGTTACTGCTTCCACTATTATTGCATATTGCCTTTATACTATTTCAGAAGAGACTGTAACTAAATTCGGAACTAAAAATCTTATGTTCACAATACCATTTGTCCTTTATGGTATATTTCGATATTTATATCTCATTCATCATAAGGGAAAAGGAGGGAGTCCAGAAAAATTAATTATTACGGATAAACCTTTATTGCTTGATATTCTTTTATGGATTCTTGTGGCAGTTATTGTATTATACACAAAGTAATAAAATGACAAAATCAAAAGTGGCGGTTTTAAAAACATCTCCTCAGACAGTTATTGATGATTATAAAGTACTAATGCATTTAGCTGATTATAAGAAATTTATCTCAAAGGACAAGGAAATTTTAATAAAACTCAATTTATCCTGGACAAAATATTTTCCTTCATGTTCGACCCAACCCTGGCAATTAGAAGGTGTGATAAAAACTCTATTTGAAGATAAATTCGAAAAAGAAAAAATAATACCTATAGAAAATAAAACAGTGGTTACTAATCCAATTAAAGGAGCGAAAAATAATAAGTGGCTACCTATATTGGAAAAATATGGCTTGAAATTTATTCCTCTTACACAGGTGGAATGGATAAAGTATGAATTCAAAAGTAAGCTCCTCAAGCTTCATGAAATTTTTCCAGATGGAATTGAAATTCCTAAAATGCTCATAGGAAAGAATATCATTCATCTTCCAACTGTAAAAACTCATGGTCATTCCATAACAACAGGTGCAATTAAAAATTCTTTTGGGGGATTACTTAAAGAGATAAGACATTATGCCCATAAATATATACATGAAGTATTGGTAGATTTAATGATTATTCAAAAAGAACTTCATTCAGGTGTATTTGCTGTAATGGATGGAACAGTTTGTGGTGATGGAGCTGGCCCAAGAACAATGGAGCCCAAAATCGGAAACATAATTTTAGCAAGTGGAGACTCTGTTGCCATAGATGCAATTTCTGCAAAAATCATGGGATTTGATCCCATGGAAATTCCTTATATTCGGATGTGTCATGAGATGGGTTTAGGAATAGGTGACCCAAAAGAAATCGAGATAATTGGTGAGGATATTTCTGATCTTAATTTTCATTTCAAAGTAAAAAAGAGTGTTGTAATATGGGGTGACCAGATGATTAGAAAAGGTTTTCTCAAGCCCTTTGAGAAAATTCTTCTTCACAGTCCAATGGTTGTATGGGCACCCTTTGCAAGTAATATTTATCATGACCTTTTGTGGTATCCCACAATTGGGCGAAAGAGAATTAAACAATTTTTAAGGACAGAATGGGGTAAATTGTGGCTGAGTTATTGAATATCAAAAAGTCTTTTTAGGATGTCTGTCTTCTTAAGAAAAAATTGGGTTATCTTTGCTGTACTAAGTATATTTTTATTAATAATTTCATTTACATTAATTCTTTCACTAAAGAACACTAATAATCAACTTATTTATGCAGGAGATGATGCTTATATTCACATGGCAATGGCTAAAAATTTTTCAAAATATGGGGTATGGGGAATCACAAAATATTCATTCAGCTCATCATCGAGCTCACTGTCTTGGACATTACTACTTTCATTTTTATATAAAATAATCGGTGTAAATGAGATTATGCCTTTTATCCTTAATGTGATTTTTTCTGTTCTCATACTCCTCCTATCTTATAGAATTTTACAATCCTTTAATATTTATGGAATTTACAATTTTCTCATTCTTCTGGCTTTGCTTTTCTTCTCTCCATTACCCGCTGTTGTATTTACTGGGATGGAACATAGTGCTCATATTTTTATAAGCCTTTTTTTCATTTATCTTGCTGTAAAAATTATGACCGAGGAAAACTTAAAAAAAGAAAAAAGATGGCTTTTAATACTTTCTTTTTTCATTATTACAGTTAGATATGAAAGTATATTTCTGGTATTTATAATCTGCGTTCTATTTTTAATAAGAAAAAAAATTCGTTTATCACTTACGATTGGATTCCTGGCAATACTTCCGATTTTAATATATGGATGCATTTCAGTATTTCATGGGTGGTATTTCTTCCCAAATTCAATTCTTCTTAAAGGATATGTAATTGATTTCTCCTCCGTAAAGACTTTTGTCAAGTCAGTTTTTTATTTTAAAAATATAAATATCATTGAAATAATGAATCCTCTTTTTGCTCTCACTGTAGTTTCATTATTGTTATTCACATATGATTTCCTAAAATATAGGATCTTCTGGAAAAAACAGTTATTATTAAATTTTATTTTTGTTATTATAGCTCTATTTCATATCAAATTTGCAAGATTTGGGGGATTTTATCGTTATGAAGCTTATTTGATTGCAATAGGAGTTATGGCAATTAGTATTATTTCTCGCCACTATCTAGCTGAAAAAGTATTTAATACTCCTGTCAGCAAATTTTATAGAATAGCAGTAATAATTCTGAGTTTTTTAATGGGCTATCAAATGATATCGAGAGGATTCTCTTCATTAATAGAAATTCCAAGAGCCTGTGCTAATATATACCAACAGCAATATCAAATGGGGCTATTTCTTAAGAGTTTTTATCAAGGAAAAGAAGTTGCTGCAAATGATGTAGGAGCAATTAATTATTTATCCGAAATTAAGAATCTTGATTTATGGGGGCTTGGAACTATTGAAGTAGCAAAATTGAAAAGAGCTAATAAATATAATAGAAATACCATTTATGATCTGGCGAAAAGATATCATGTAAAAATTGCAATTGTTTATGATAATTGGTTCTGGAATGAAAGAATAGGAGGGTTACCCTCTACATGGGCTAAAGTAGGTGAGTGGGAGATATCAGACAATGTTGTCTGTGGGGGTGAAGTAGTTTCCTTTTATGCAGTGGAACCTGGAGAGAAGAATATTCTTCTTAACAATTTGAGGAGATTTTCCAAAAAACTTCCAAAAGAAGTTGATATAAGATATTACAATGAATAAAAACGGAAAAAACATTATCTATAAAATAGATGTTATCTATTTCTTCATTTTTCTCATGCTTTTCATATTTATGTTCAAAAATTTCTTTTTTACAGACAGTGTTTTTTTTGAAAGGGATTCTACTCTCATTGAAATACCATCACGAATACTCTGTGTTAAACTCCTTAGAGAAGGAAGCTTTGCTCTTTGGACAGATGCATATGGCAATGGACAACCCTTTTTGGCAAATCCGAAAAATGCTGTGTTTTATCCGACCACATTATTGTATTTATTCTTACCTTTTTTCATATCATTTAAAATTCATTATCTTATTCATGTTTTAATCTGTTGGACAGGTCTTTATTTCTTTTCTCAATCATTTTCCCTATCAAAAAAGGCTTCATTTTTTGGAGCTACAATTTTTATATTGAGTGGTATGTTCCTTTCTTCATTTGAATTTTATAATCATATTGCAGCATTGTGCTGGATGCCTTGGATATTGTTTATCTTAAATAAATTCAAAGATAAATTCCTGATAAGATTGATAGTTCTTTCTATTCTATGGAGTTTGTTAATTCTGGCAGGAACACCATATGTAATTATCATAACATTTATTTCTGGATTAATTCTAATAATTTTTTCAAAAGAAAAGGCTATTAGAAAAGTTAAACTTTTGATATTTCCATTAATAATAGCAATTTTTATATCTGCCATTCAATTACTTCCCTCCCTTGAGCTAATGGTGAGGTCTGAGCGAGCAATAATTGATCCCACGCAATGGTCTTTTCAAATTATCCAATTGCCAAATTTTGTATTTCCTAATTTTCTTGGGAATGACAGGGAACCAGGTCATAATGATTTCTGGGGAGGTCATTTGTTTGATAAGGGTTATCCTCTATATTATAGCTTTTATATTAGCTTTGGAGTTCTAATATTATTTTTTCTTGGGCTGCAAAAACCGTATGATAAAAGACATGTTGTTTTAATAGTTACTTTTTTTACTTTTTTCTTCATGTCTTTTGGAAAATATTCGCCTTTCTTTTTTATGTTTAAATATATTCCTCCATTCTCCACTTTAAGATATCCAGTTAAGTATTTAATGGGAGCAATATTTTCCCTTTCAATAATTTCAGCCATAGCTTTTGATAATTTATTTAGATATAGAAAAACTAAGAATAAGCAACTTTTTATTATTTTTTTCCTGTCCTTATTCTCATTAACGCTTTATTTAATTTTTAAAGAACAACTCTTGACATTGCTTGGTAACTTTTTTGTTATTGACAATAAGCAATCCATTTCTGAATTAAATTTGTCTTTTATTCATGGATTTTTAATATTTATAATTTGCTCATTCATAATTCTTTTATCAGGTATATTTCATTCCTCTACAAAATTTTTGGATTGGATTTTAATTTTTGTAATTTTATTTGATTTAGTAATTACAAATAGGACAATTAATCCAGTAGTTTCGATATCATTTTTTAAAAAACCAGATATTTTAAAAACTTTGGAACCTCCATTTAGAGTGTATAGGGATGACTATTTGCCAACATTTTTGAAAAAGGAAGTTGGAAGCAGTTTTAATGCACATAATTATTTAAGGCAAAGTCTTTATCCCTTCTGTGGTTTAGGAGATGATGTTGAATATCAATTTAACAAGGATTTTTACGGACTTTATAGCGAGGAATATCATAAGATCAGGAAGTTTCTTAAAGAATGCGATGTACAGGCATTAATAAAAATTTTAAGTCTTTCTGGATGTCATTATTATATTACACACCATCCACTATCGAATCTTCCAGCAAAGAAAAAGGTTATTGAAGGATACACTCTTTACTTCCAGAAAATCAAGAAGATTTTAAAATTCCCTTATCTTGTTTTTGATTCAATTAGAGTAAAGTCAATAGACAAAAAGATGAAAATTCTTGGTAGTGAGAATTTTGATCCAAAAAAAATTGCTATTGTGGGCAAAGAGATCAATTTAAGTGAAAATTTCAATAATAAGAAGAATTATAGGATAATTACCTTAGAAGAAAAACAGGGAAAGAAGCGGTATTTAATTGAATCTTCAAGTTCAGCTATTGCTGTTTTTTATGGTAATTACTATCCTGGCTGGAAAGCATGGGTAGATGGTAAAAGAGTAAGAATTTTTAAGGTGAATTTAACTTCAAAGGGAATTGTTGTCCCTTCAGGAAGACATGAAATAGTTTTAAAATACTTACCGAATAGTTTTATTTACGGAGCAATAATAACATTCACAACTTTAGTCGGAATAATAATTGTAAGCATAATTTTTATAATAAAAAAGGGCGGTTTGAAAANCCGCCCTCCTGAACCGAGTGAGTTAAGTTTATGTTCCAGTTCCAACTGCTGAAGCAGGTGCGTGTGCAAAATCACCATTAATTATTACAATGTCTCTTGTAAAATCACTCATATCATTTACCTCGTAGAAATCAGCAGTGTCGTCATCTCCATATGTAGTTTGATTATCAAAAGTCCATCCGTCATCATTGCCATCTCTGCCATATGAACAAAGCATAAATTCATCAGGACCCATTGTTCCTGAAAGTGGGTAGCCTCTATCACTTGCTCCTAATCCTAAAGCTACTTGAAGTGGGTTACCCCATTTATCTCTCTGAGGAATTCTTCTTGCATAGAAACCAAGCAAGAAGTCGAGATTATTTCCCACATCTGTAAGAGAAGTGATTGGAGTAGGAAACTGAGTATTTTCAGTGATATAGTCAGTCAGATTTGTAGCCAATGTGTGCATATCACCCATTGTTCCTTTCTGTCTTCCTCTCTGAATAGCACTCATTATATTTGGAATCAATAAAGCAGCAAGAATTCCAATAATAGCAACTACAATCAATAACTCAATCAGTGTAAAACCCTTTGTTTTTCTAATCATTTTTTATACCTCCTTATAATTTATTTTCTTTTCCATTCCATACACTAAATTATGCAAGAAATGTGCCAATCTCCTTCATTTTTAACTGATTGATAAATAAAGAATTAAGAAGTGCTATTCAGGAAATTTCAGTAAAAATTTGCCAAATTTTGTAATTATATTGACAAATTTTGTCACTTATTATTTTTTAATCCCGTATTTATCTATATAATGCCTTAAAGACCTGTAGCTGATTCCAAGTATTTCTGCTGCTCTTTTTATGTTTCTTTCTGCTTTAATTAATGCATGTTCTATATATCTTCTTGAAATTTCTTCTAAATGAGAGTTTAGATTAAATCCTTCCTCAGGAATAGATACAGGCATTTCAACTGTTGCAGGATGAATGATTTCCTTTGGAATGTCATCAATTGTTATTTTATTTCCTTGAGAAAGCGCCATTGCCCTTTCAATAACATTTTCAAGTTCTCTTATATTTCCAGGCCAATGATAATCCTGGAAGACTTTCATCACCTCTGGAGTGACTTCCTTTTTTTCCTTTCTAAATTGTTTTGAATATTTTTCTACAAAATGTTCAACCAGCAAAGGAATATCTTCCTTTCTTTCTCTTAAAGGAGGGAGAGTAATATTTATAACATTTAATCTATAAAATAAGTCCTCTCTAAATTCGCCTTTTTTTATTTTTTCCTTCAAATTCTGATTTGTTGAAGCAATTATTCTCACATCAATTTCTATTTCTTCAACTCCGCCAACTCTTCTTATTTTTCTTTCCTGAAGGGCTCTCAGAAGTTTAACCTGAGTCATTGGGTTCATCTCGCCTATTTCATCCAGAAGTAATGTCCCTTTATTTGCTACTTCGAATAATCCTCTTTTATCTGAATAAGCACCTGTAAAAGAGCCTTTCACATGGCCAAAAAGTTCGCTTTCTAAAAGATTTTCAGGAAGAGCTCCACAATTTATTGACACAAATTTATTATTTCTCCTTAGACTTTTATAATGTATAGCTTTTGCAACTAATTCTTTTCCTGTTCCACTTTCACCATATATTAGAATAGTTGCATCAGTTGGAGCAATCCTTTCAATTAGGTTAAATATCTCCTGCATTTTTTTGCTTTTACCAACTATATTTTCGAAACTGTACCTTTTTGTAAGTTCTTTTTTAAGATGAATATTTTCCTGCTCAAGCTGTCTTTTATGAAGTGCATTTCGGACAACAATTTTCAATTCATCAATATCAAACGGTTTGGTTATATAATCAAGTGCACCTGCCTTTAAAGCCTGAACAGCCTCTCTTGTTGAGCCATAAGCTGTTATCATTATTACAGGCACATCAGGATAATTTTCCTTAATATGGGTGAGTAGACTTAAACCACTCATTCCTGGCATTTTTATATCTGTAATAACGAGGTCAATATCGCGCTCGTCCAATAATTCAAGGGCTCTTTGAGATGAGAGTGCTGTATACACATTATACCCTTCCTTTTTAAATACCATGCTTAATAAATCTAAAATACTTTTTTCATCATCTACAATCAAAATTTTATTCATTTCAGCCTCTCATCTACGTAATGGGTAAAATAATTTTTACCTCTGTGCCTTTTCCCTCTTGAGAGGAGATATTTATTTTCCCCCCATATTCTTCAATTATTCTATATACTATTGCCATGCCAAGACCCTTACCTTTTTCAAAGCGGGAGAAAAAAGGTTCAAATATTCTTTCCTTTTCTTCTTCGCTCATTCCTCTTCCATTGTCTTTTACTTTAATTTCAATTTCCCTATTTTTCTTGAGAAGATTAATTTCTATTATTCCTTTATTATCAGGAAGAGATTTTAGGGAATTTGTTATTAAATTAATAAAAATCTGCCTAAACTGTTCCTTATTTCCAGAGAAGAGAATTGAATCATCCGAATTTACAATTAATTTACAGTTCTTGGTTATTTTGTAGTCTTTTTTAAGGCTTTCAATGGTTTCTTTCAAAACTTCAGATAAATTTATCTTTTCTTTAGGATAAGAACCTGGGAAAGTATAAGCAAGGAATTGCTCCATTGTTTGTGATAATCTTTGTGATTCCTTAACCACAATCTCCATTAGACTCTTGTGCTCGTCCTTTAATTTCAATTCTGAATTTAATACCTGAATTGAACCAGAAATCGCAGCAAGAGGATTTCTTAATTCATGGGCTAATCCAACAGCCATTTCTCCAATTGCTGCTAATTTTTTTCTCCGAAAAAGCTCTTTCTGAGTTTCCCTTAATTTTTCACCTGTTCTTTTTAAATTCTCGGCTAAATAATTACTCAGAAATGCGACTGCAAAAAATGCAATTATGGAGACCAGGATGTTATAAAGGACATGAAAAAAAGAAACTTCAAATTCCTGTTCAGGTTTATAGAAGGGAAGGATCTTGAAATACATCAAATCAACAAGTCCTCCAAACATAATTGAAGAAAAAGAAGCAATAATATAGCTTGCTTTTTTATGCAAGATTATGCTCGAGGTAATTATTGGAAGTATATAAATGAAAATGAAGGGACTAATTAAACCACCGGAAAAGTAGACAAGAAATGTTACAATTACCAGGTCTATGATTAACTGGAGATAAGCCTGAAATGAATAATTTACATTTAAGTAATATAAAAGAAAATAAATAATACTCAGTCCATAAACAACCCCAACGAGCGAGTAAATGACTTTCAAGGAGAGAAAAATTGTTGTAATAAATTGAATAATCAACGCAGAGCCGAGAATAGTGGTGATAATTAGTAAACGATAAAGTATTAAATTTAAAATTCTTTTTTTCATTTATAATTATAATTTATTCTACAATACTAAGCGAGTTGCTGGAGCAAGCTGAAAATTGGCATATACATTGACACAATTATAAAACCAATTATACCTCCGAGCACTAAAATTAAAACAGGTTCCATCATGGCCATTAGAGCAGAAATTGTTACTTCAACCTCTTCTTCATAAAAATCTGCTATTTTACTTAACATACTGTCCAATGTTCCTGTATGTTCTCCAACACTTATCATTTGGATTACCATTGGAGGAAATTGTTTGGTTTCATTAAGAGAATCAGCAAGGGTTTTTCCTTCTGAGACTCTCTGACGAGCATGCATAACACTATCTTCAATGATTGCATTTCCCGTGGTTTTAGAAGTAATTTCAAGACTGTCCAGCATAGGAACACCACTTGAAACAAGTGTGCTCAAGGTTCTTGAGAAGCGAGCAATAGCAGATTTTCTCAATAAGTCCCCAAAAATAAGTATTCTTAGAAGATTTCGGTCAACTACTCTTCTTCCTCTATATGTTTTGTAATATCTTCTGAATAAATAGACCAGAATAGCAAATCCAATTACAACGAATATCAGATATCGGGAAATGAATTTACTCAGTCCAATTACAATAATAGTTGGTAAAGGAAGAGTCGCTCCTAATTCTTCAAATAATTGAGCAAAAACAGGAATTACTTTCCATAGAATTACAGTGACAATTATAACAGCTCCACACAGAACAGTTATTGGGTAAGCAAGGGCTGATTTTACCCTTGATTTAATACGAGCAATTCTTTCTATGTATTCAGCAAGTCGTCTTAAAATCTCATCCAAATTTCCTGCGACTTCACCTGACGCAACCATATTGCAATAAAGGTCATCAAAAACTTTAGGGTGTTTTCTTTTTGCTTCATGTAATGTTGAACCTGCTTCAACATCACTTCTTATTTCAGTTATAACTCTTCTGAAAAACTTATTTTTCTGCTGTTCAGCAAGTATGTCGAGACCTTGAATTAATGGTAAATCAGCATCAATTAAAACAGATAATTGGCGAGTATAAATAGCTAATTCCCTTGTCCTAACCTTTTCTCTCTTCAGGAGCGGAATTTTTAAGCCTTCTCTCTTCCTTTTTATATCAAGAACAGATATTTGTTCCCTTCGAAGCATCAGCGTTAATTCTTCAGGAGAAGCAGCAGTTCTTTCCCCAGTTATTATTTCACCAAAACGATTTCTTCCTTTCCATGTAAAAACAGGCATTTTTTACCTCTTTATTTATTTTTAATTTATTTTTCCAAATGANCTCTTCTCTTATAAGCATCTGTTGCTTTTACTGGTATTCCCACCCTTCTGCTTATAATATCCGCCAATTCTTCTGGATAATGAGAATAAGCCATTGCAGTTTCAAGGGTTATTAATTTCTTGAAATAGAGATTTGCAAGAGATTGATTAAAAGTTTGCATTCCATATTTTTCTCCACCTGTTTCCATTACTGAATAAATCTGATGAATTTTATCCTCTCTGATTAAATTTCTAACAGCAGGAGTTGGTATTAGAATTTCCATTGCAAGAACAACTCCCTTCCCGTCTGCTCTTGGAAGAAGTGCCTGTGTTAAAACCCCTTCCAGCACGAGGGAAAGTTGTGTTCTAACCTGAGGTTGTTGGTGGGGTGGGAATATATCTATAATTCTTGTAATTGTCTGAGCAGCAGAATTCGTATGTAAAGTAGCAAATGTAAGATGCCCTGTCTCAGCTATATTTAAGGCTGCTTCAACTGTCTCAAGGTCTCTCATCTCTCCAATGAGCACAACATCTGGGTCCTCACGAAGAACAGACCTCAGTGCATTTGCGTATGAAAGAGTATCTGAGTGAAGTTCTCTCTGGTTAACAATTGCTTTTTTGTGTTGATGAAGATATTCTATTGGATCTTCTATTGTTACAATGTGACAAGCTCTTTCAGAATTTATTTTGTCAATCATTGCAGCAAGAGTTGTAGATTTTCCACTTCCTGTTGGACCAGTAACCAGAATCAGACCTCTTGGTTTGTTGCAGAGTTCAGCAACCCGTGGAGGAATACCTAAATATTCAAAGCTATAAATTTCCCATGGAATTCTTCTAAAAGCACCTGCAACTGCGCCTCTTTGCATAAATATGTTTGCCCTAAAACGCGCTAATCCCTTAATTCCAAACGAAAAGTCTAGTTCTAAATTTTCTTCAAATTTCTTTTTCTGAGCATCATTTAAGATACTGTAAATTAAATTTTTAGTATCAGAAGCTGTAAGGGGTGGATGGTCTACTGGGACAAGAACACCGTTTATCCGAAGCATTGGAGGAACATTCGTCGTTATATGTAAATCAGTAGCATCTCTCTCTATTGCAATTTTTAAAAATTCCTGCAAAGTTTTAGCCATTTTAGCCTCCTTTAATATCTCACGGTCTCTCTTAATACTTCTTCAATTGAAGTAATTCCATCCTTTATTTTTTGGAGCCCGCTCTGCCTTAAAGTTATCATTCCTTGTTCAATTGCTTTATTTCTTATTTCAGAGGTTGTTGCTCCTGTTAAAATAAGTTCCTTTATTTCTTCTGTTATTTCCATTACTTCAAATAATCCAATTCTTCCCTTATATCCTGTATTGTTGCATTCATCACAACCAACTGGTTTATAGATCTTTATTTTTTTGACTTCATCAGGTGGAAATCCAATGTCAATTAAGGTTTGAGGAGGAACATAAACCTCCTCCTTACATTTTTTACATAATCTTCTTACTAATCTCTGTGCAACAATACAAATTGTGGAAGTAGCTACAAGATAAGGCTCCACACCCATATTTACTAACCTAGTGATAGTTGAAGGAGCATCATTCGTGTGAACAGTTGAAAATACTAAATGTCCTGTGAGAGCAGCTTTAATAGCAATGTCCGCAGTTTCAAAATCTCGCATCTCTCCAACCAGAATAATATTAGGGTCTTGACGAAGAAAAGCTCTTAAACAAGTGGCAAAATCTAAACCAATTTCTTCTTTTGTATTTACCTGGTTTATTCCGTAAAGATTAAATTCCACTGGATTTTCAGCAGTTATTATATTAGTTTCTGGAGTGTTAAGAGCTGAGATTGCTGAATAAAGGGTATTGGTTTTACCACTTCCAGTAGGTCCAGTAACAAGGATTATTCCCCAAGGCTTTTTAATAGCTCTTTGAAAAACTTCCAACGATTTTGGTTCAAATCCAAGTTGAGTCATATCAAGTTTAAGTTGTTCTTTATCAAGAATCCTAATAACTATTTTCTCTCCAAAAATAGTTGGGAGAGAAGAAACTCTCATGTCGACTTCTTTACTTCCACCATTGTCCTTTTTAACTTTTAATTTTATTCTTCCGTCCTGAGGTAATCTTTTCTCAGCTATATCCATATTTGACATTATTTTAATCCTTGAAATTATTGCATCTTTCATCTTAAAAGGAGGATTCATCTGCTCATAAAGAACTCCATCTATCCGATATCTTATTCTGAAACTCTTTTCATAAGGTTCAAAATGGATATCACTTGCTCCTTTTCTTATAGCGTCCAGTATGACTAAATTCACAAGTTGGATAACAGGGGCTTGCTTTGTTGCCTGTGTGAGAGCATTGATATCCAGTTCTTCCTCTTCCTCAAGAACCTCGACACTCAAATCTTCAGTATCAGTCACTTCAAGTTTATCGAAAACCTCTTTTACTTTAATGTCGTGAGCTGATCCATAATATTTATCAATATAATTTCTAATAGTGGTTTCAGGAGCTATAACAGGTTGAATATTTAAACCTGTTGTGAATTTAATGTCTTCAATTGCTTCCAAATCTGTTGGGTCAGCCATTGCTAAAGTTAAAAAAGCCCCAATTCTATGAATAGGCATCACAACGTATTTTCTTGCCATATCAACTGGTATTATCTTTGTTAATTCAGGAGAAATTTCGAATTTTGATAAATCAATGGATGGATAACCTGATTGTTTGCTTAAGATATTTGCTAATTCTGTTTCGCTTATAAAACCAAGTTTGATTAGAGCAGTTCCTAATTTAACTCCATTTTTTTTCTGATAATCCATTGCAGCATCTAATTGTTCTTTAGTTATTAGTTTTTCCTTTAAAAGAATTTCACCTAATTTTAGAGCCATTTCAAATCACTTTCATTAAAGCTTTAAAAATAATAATTTATTTAATTCAATTTGTCAAACCCCTCCCATTTTATACAAATAATAATCAATTGAATGGTTAAAGTCAATCTTTTAAATTTTGAAATTTTGCACCTTCTTACCGATAAAATAGACAAATAAAGTGAGGAGGGAAAATCCAATGATAATAGATAACCAAACTGGAAAACCATAAGCAGTTGGAATATCGCCCACCAGAACACCAATAACTGCAGCTAAAATTGCATATGGGAGCTGAGTTCTTACATGGTCAATATGGTCACAGGAAGAGGACATTGAGCTTAAAATTGTTGTATCAGAAATTGGTGAACAATGGTCTCCAAAAACAGCGCCAGCAAGAACAGAGCTTATTACACCATATAAGAGAAGTTCAAGATGTATTTTATCAAAACCTACATCAATACCGAGAGAATATGAAAGAGGAATTACTAAGGGCATTATAATTGCCATTGTTCCCCAGCTCGTTCCTGTGGCAAAGCTGATAATTGCAGAAACGATAAATGTTAGAGCAGGGAGCCATTCTGGGTGGAGACTTCCTCTAAGTATTTGTACAAGATAATCAGCAGTATGGAGTTCAACTGTAACAAGACTTATAGACCATGCTAAAATAAGAATTAAAACAGCAAGAAGCATTGATTTTATACCATTAAACCACGCCTCTATAGTTTCTCTTAAATTTAAAAGTTTTTGAAAGAGGCTCATTAAAGCTGCAATTAGACACCCTGCAAAAGAAGCCCATAAAAGGGCTTTATATGAATCAGAATGACTAATGATATTTTCGATTGTGAAATTAAAATTGTTATCAGCTATTAGACTTTGTTTTCCAGTATAATATAAACCAAATAAAGCAACCAATATTACTACCAGAATTGGAATCAGACCATTTATCCATCTTGCGGGCTTGTCACCACTCAGAAATTCCTCTGCTTCCTCGAGTTTCTGGAGAAGCTGTGCTCCATCCCTTATTACCTTTCCTTCCTTTCTTGCCCTTCTCTCAGCATGAAGCATTGGACCAAAATCTCTGTTAAGAACAGCGATAATAAAAACCAGAAACAGAGCAAAAATAGGATAAAAACGATAGGGAATAGTTTTAATAAATACAGAATATGCATTTTCTTCCCACCCAATAGCCTTTAATCCTGATTCAATTAGTCCAATCTCATAGCCTATCCATGTTGAGATAACAAATATACTCGCAACAGTTGCTGCGCCTGCATCAACAATAAAAGATAGTTTTTCTCTTGAGACTCTTAATCTATCTGTAATCGGCCTCATTAAATTTCCCCTAATTAGAACATTGGAATAATCATCGAAAAAAAGAACAAAACTTAATAACCAGGATGCAATTTGACCTCCTCTTGATGTTCTTGCAAAACGGGTAATGAAATAGGCGATTCCAAGGGTTCCACCATTTCTTGAAATAATACCCACCATTCCTCCAAAAAGAACAGTGAAAATGATAATTTGAATATGAGAAGGACTATTTAATGCCTTGACTGCAAAATAATCCACTACGCGAAAAATTCCACCAATTATGTCATAATCAAAAATAAAAATTGCTCCAAGCCAGATTCCAGCAAAAAGGGAAATTGTAACTTCTCGGATTAATAGAGCAAGAACAATTGCTAATAAAGGAGGTAAAATGCTTAAAATTCCAGGAATACTTCTTAATTTTTTTTGAGAGACAATACCATTATCTTTTACTTTAATTAATACAGTTCCTACTTTATTTACTAATGCATTTTCAACAATTAATTTTCCATTTTCAAAAGTCTTATTAATTGTTATAAGTTTTCCATTTTCCTTCAAGTATACTCCGAAGATCTCTGGTTTTTTGTTATAATCTGTGAGAATTCTGTTCTCTGAATCGCGAGCAACTATTTCTAATCTAAAGCTAATTCCTTTCAATACAAAAGGGGGAGTGATTATTTCAAAATGACTTAATTCTTTATTCTGGCCAATATCTTTTGAAAAAGCTACTGAGGATAAGATTATAATAAACAAAAAATTGATAAATATAAGCTTAAAACATAATCTCATATTTTAAGAATGGATTTATATAATATTTCTGAGTAAATGTAAAGTTTCTTAGATTAAAATTAATCTCTTGAAAGATTATACAAATTAAGATAAAAGGATTATTGAGATTTAAAAAGGTGAAAGGAATGGAAAAATGGATTTGATTAAAAGAAAAATTTTAATATTTTTTATAAGCATTCTCACTTTCTCAAATTTATTTGGCATTGATTCCTCACTTGAAAATAGAATAAATAGGGAAATTGAAAGATTAAAAAATAAATTAATTACCATAAGACGACAAATCCATCAAAATCCAGAATTAAGTAATAGAGAATTTAAAACATCGAGATTTGTTGCAGAACATTTAAAAAAGCTGGGTTTAGAAGTAAAAACTGGCATCGCTCATACAGGAGTTGTTGGATTATTGAAAGGAACTCAGCCAGGCACCACTGTTGCTTTGAGAGCTGATATGGATGCTCTTCCAATCCAAGAGTTAAATGATATTCCATATAAATCAAAAAGAAAGGGCGTGATGCATGCATGTGGGCATGATGTTCACATGACTGTTGCATTGGGAGTGGCTATGGTTTTAAGCAGGATGAGGGATGAGATTAAAGGAAATATAAAATTTATCTTTCAGCCTGCTGAGGAAGGCGCTCCACCAGGAGAAGAGGGAGGAGCGAGCTTAATGATAAAAGAAGGAGTATTAGAAAACCCTAAAGTTAGTGCAATTTTTGGTCTCCATGTTTTTCCCCTTTTAAATGTAGGAACAATAGGGTATAGACCTGAAGCTTTTATGGCTCAATCCAATAGATTTGAGATTGAAATCATAGGAAAAGGCGCTCATGGCGCTACACCTCATCTTGGAATTGATGCTGTTGTAATTGCCAGTGAGGTGGTTTTAGCGCTTCAGACTATTCCAAGTCGCCAGATTGATGCAAGAGAACCTGTGGTTCTTTCTGTGGGAATCATTGAAGGTGGTAATCGATTTAATATTATAGCTGATAAAGTAAGATTAGTTGGAACTGTTAGGGTTTTTAGTAAGGAAATGAGTAGAGAAGTTAAGGAAAAAATGGAGAAAATTATAAAGGGAATTACAGAAAGTTATGGAGCAAGCTATAAATTTCAATATGTGGAGGGAGCTCCTCCTGTTCACAATGACCCTTCCTTAACAAGAGAATCAATAAAAGTGATTGAAAAAATAATAGGTTCAAAAAATGTAATTCTTTTAAAACCCCAAATGGTTGCAGAGGACTTTTCCTATTACGGAGTGAAAATTCCAAGTTTTTTCTATTTCTTAGGAGTAAGAAATGAGAAAAAAGGGATAACTCATATGTTACATACGCCTTATTTTAATGTTGATGAAGAATGCATACCAATTGGAATAAGATTAATGTGTAATTTGTTATTTGCGTACTTAGAGAAATATCAATAAATTATTAATAAATGAAATATCCCTTTTTATTTTTAACTATTTTCCTGATTGTTGGAATTCTTTTCGGGTATTATTTTGTTGTTTCAATCTCATATCTTATTTTTCCTCTTCTAATTTTTTTTCTTTTGAGCTGGGTATTTTTTGGTTTAAGGAAAATAAAAGCATGTTTCACATCTATTCTCATTACATTTGTTTTATTCGGATCCACATATTATGAATATGAAAATAAAAAGTTTAATTCAAATGAACTTTACAATTTAAAAATTTCTCAATATGCAGACTTTTATGGAACTTTATATAAATCTCCTCAGAAAGGATTGGTTAATGATTATCTATTTTTAAAAGTCAAAAAAATAAATTACAAAAATAAAGAATTAAATGTTAGCGGTAATTTAAAAGTTAGTGTTAAGAAGTCTGAAATTATCAAAAATCTCGATAATTTTTCTATAGGAGATCAGCTGAGAATTTCTGCTAAACTTCTTCCAACCTCAGGCTATAGAAATTTTAATCAACCAATAATTGATAAATTTTTAAAAATCCAGAAAATTCATCACCGAGCTTATACTAAAAGCCCTCTCCTCATTCAGAAAATCAAATCAGGGAGTTCATTCTCACCATTAAGATGGTTATCTTTTATCAGGATTTATTTACGAAAGAAGATAGAAAAATTTTTTCGGTCTTCACTCTCAAACTCTATTTCACAAGAGGGAGCTATTTTGGAAGCTCTCCTTTTAGGGGAAAGAGGAAGATTAACTGAGAAAACGAAACGCTCTTTACAACGCGCAGGAATTTATCATTTATTAGCAATTTCAGGTGCTCACATAGCCATAATTTCATATCTTTTATTTTTAATTTTTAGGTTAATCAGAATTCCTCAAAGAACTTCTTATATTATGCTTATTTTTATTTTAATTTTCTATGCTCTTCTGGTAGAATCAAGAGCATCGGTATTCAGGGCAACTATTATGGCTGTAGTTTTTTTAATCGGCAAATTATTATGGAGAGATGTTAATTTGATTAATACCATTTCGTTTAGTGCTTTTTTTCTCCTTCTCATGAATCCTTTTTCTTTATTTGATGTTGGATTTCAATTAACCTTTTTAGCTGCTTTCTCTATTATACTTTTTGCATCAAAGATTATTTCCTTCCTTCCAAAATTACCACTAAGAATAAGTGAATTATTTGGTATTTCTATATCAGCTCAACTTGGGATATTACCAATTATTGCATATTATTTTAATCGAGTGACATCCCTTTCTGTGTTTTTAAATCTTGTAGCAGTTCCTCTCATAGGAATAATAATGTCTTTAGGCTTTTTGTTTTTAACAATAAGTTTTTTAAGTTCCAATATATCTTTTATAATTGCTACTGTGATTTCATTCCTTATTAAATTCCTTTTACTAATTTGTAAGTTTGCAAATGAAATTCCAAACTTGAGTTATCGAATTCCTCAACCTCCATTTCCGGTAATTTTCGGCTATTACTTTTTTCTTTTAGCTTTTCTATTTCCTAAAAAGTTTAAAAAACAAAAATTAATTATTACAATTTTCTTTTTCTCTCTTTTGATTATTTTAATTACTTATCCATTTCCATCAATTTCAAAAAATCTCAAGATAACATTTATTGATGTTGGACAAGGAGAATCTATACTTATAGAATTTCCCGGAAAAAAGAAAATGCTTGTGGATGGTGGGGGTACATTTGACAACAGTTTTGATATTGGAGAAAAAGTAGTATCTCCTTTCCTGTGGTCAAAAGGTATAAAGAGAATAGATTATTTGGTCTCAACGCACGCTCATCCTGATCACATAAATGGGCTAAAAGCAGTAGTTAAGAATTTTGAAATTGGAGAAATATGGGAAGCAGTTAGTCCTTCTGAGGATAGATATTATAAGGAATTCTTGGCCTGCTTACCAGAAAATATTAAAATTAAAAAAAGGTTTAGGGGAATGGTGATAAACGAAGGGAAAGTGAAAATTGAAATTCTACACCCAGGAAAATTTAAAATTCAACCAACTTTTGTTCATAATGATCAATCTCTTGTTATGAGAATTAGATACGGTGCTCATTCTTTCCTTCTCACAGGAGATATTGGTTTTCAGGCTGAAGCAGAAATTTTGAAATATTTTAAAGATATTCATTCTACTGTTTTGAAATCTCCTCATCATGGGAGCAAGACATCCAGCTCAGAAGAATTTCTTAGAAAAATAAGACCAGATTATGTTGTGATATCAGTAGGAGAAGGTAATAGATTCAATGTTCCTGATGCTGAGATATTAGAAAGATATAGGAAATATAATATTATAATATTAAGAACAGATAGAGATGGAGCAATTGAGTTTTCTACAGATGGAAAAATATTAAAAATTAGAAGAGCTGTAAAGTTTGACAAATCTGATGAATATGATAATATTTTAGGTCTTTTTTAATGATAAAGATAAATAGAGAAATTCTCTTCTGGATTATAATAGTTTTATTTTCTCTTTTTCTCTTTATATTTCTCCTACATTCTTTAGGTAAACTCTCACTTTGGATGGATGAAGGCTTTTATTATTTAGCTGCAAAAGAAATTTTAAAACATGGATATCCAATTTTTCCTTCAGGACACATTTTATATAAAGCAATTGCTTATTCCTATGTTCTTTCCTTTTTTGCCCTGATTTTTGGATTAACAGAGTTTTCCACCCGATTAGTTAGCGTCCTTTCCATTACAGGTGTTATTCCTGTGATTTATATCATGAACAAAAGGTTATTCAATAGAACTATTGCTTTATTTTCAATCCCTGTTCTGATGCTCTCCTCTTGGGAGATTGAATATTCAAGAGTAGCTATCTATTTTGCTCTTCTTCAATTAATTTATTTATTAGGCATTTACTTTTTTTACAAAGGTTTTTTTGAAGAAATTAAAAAATATAAGTATTTAGCAACAGTATTTTTCATAATCTCACCTCTGGTTCATCAGTTAGGAATGGGTATTTGGTTTTGTTATCCTGCTTATTTCATAATAAAGGGATATAAGAGATTTTTCAGAAAGGACATAATAATAAGCTTTACTGCTACAACTCTTTTCTATATTCTTGTCCAAATTCATGAATTTTTCTTCTGGAAAGTGGGATATGTTTACTATAAAAGTGAAGTTTCATTAAAAGGTATGATAAATTACTTCTTTAAAAGTTTTTCCCTTAGTTATTTTTATGAATTTTATAGAAGCTTTCCTAAGATGTCTTTCATTGTTCTTGTTGGATTTTTTGTTCTTCTTGGTTCAAAATTAGTGAAAAATAAAGGCAGTGTGTTTTATACAAATTGGTTTTTTCTTTATTTATGCTTGGCATTTCCTCTATTATTTCTGGGATTCTTTAGAACTCATGTTCAACCAAGGTATCTTTTTCAGCTTTATCCTTTGTTTATAATATTGTTTGTTATAGGCATTTACAAGTTATCTGAAGCTGGGATTTCTATATTATCAGGGATGTTTTACATCAAGAAAGATTTTTTAAAGACAATTTTATCCTTTATTCTTTTTGTATTTTTACTTTTTTATATCAGTGAAAAAACAGGCATCAGCGAGCTTACAAGAATTGTTAATAGAAAATATGGTGATCCAATAAAAACAAATATTATTACTCGCTCAGGAAGATTTGTGCATTACGACCATAAAGGAGTAGGGGAGTATGTAAGGCATTATCTGAAAAAAGATGATATAGTTATCGCAATACATGTTGTATTCCAGTATATTTATGCTGGAAAAGTTGATTACTGGCTCTGGACAGGTGGTCCTGGCACATGGGATGCGTGGGAGAAGACTCCTGAAGGGTGGAAGGATGTTTATATAGGTGCGAGATGGATAAATAATTTAAAAGATTTGAAAAAAGTTATAGAGAAAAATCCTGATAAAAGAATATGGATTATTACTTCACCATCGATTTTGAGAAGTGATCATATAAATAAGGCAATAGCAGATTTTATTAAAGGAAATTCTGATAAATTAGTTTTCAGAGGCAAAGATGGTATGTCAGAAGTTTATCTATGGCATGATTATAAAGGTGAGCTTATTAGTAAATCAAAAAATATTGAAGTTGAGTGGCTTCCTGTTGATTTTGGTAAAATTGTTTATCAAACCGACGCTTCACGGGGAAGTTCTTTGTATATTGATAGAAAAGAAGGAAGAAGAATTATTTCATATAAATTGGATAGATCACTTCCTCCCGGGCACTATAAACTGATTTTGAGATTGAGAATCAATGAAAATGAAATCAGGGACAAGGTCTTTGGAATATCAATCTCTTATAAGAATAGGGAAAAATTGTATCGAAATTTCATTTCTGGAAATAATTTCAAATATAAAAATACATTTCAAGATTTTTCCTTTTTGTTCTTTTTAGATAGAGAAAGTAGAATTAAAATAGAATTTCTTTTCACTGGAAAAGGGAATCTATGGTTTGATTCTTTCAAAATTAACTATTTAGGGGAAGTTTTATGAAAAAATTCTATTTTCAGAAATGGATTTTGTTTGTAGTTTTCTTCTGCACAATAAGCCCCTTCTCTTATCCCTCAGAGAATAATTACATTCAGGGCACAGTGGAGTTCTTTCTTGGAAATTATAATATGGATGAATCTCGGTTTAAAGCGGTTTATGGTAAAGAAGTAGCAATTAAAGGAATTGCCTTTTCAGCTTCTGTTTTTAGATTTATTAATATATATTTTGAAGCAAAATATTTTAAAAAAGATGGTGAGTTAACATATACAAAAGAGAAAACTACTTTACAACTTTTACCTGTTTCTCTTGGAATTAGATTTATAAAAAAGTTTGGTTTATTTTATCCTTTTATTGGAGCAGGTGGAGATTTATATTTCTATCATGAGGACAATCCTATAGGGACAGTTTTAAATTATACAAGAGGATATCATTTTCAGGGTGGTGTATATATCCAGCCCATTAAAAAGATTCCATTATTGTTTGGTGCAAGATTAAAGTATACTAGGGCAGAAACCCAGGAAAATGATATAAAAGTC
This sequence comes from Candidatus Aminicenantes bacterium JdFR-78, assembly GCA_002010665.1. GTDB lineage: Bacteria > Acidobacteriota > Aminicenantia > JdFR-78 > JdFR-78 > JdFR-78. The sequence continues at coordinate 2,214 of MTON01000030.1, read as the reverse complement.
CAGCTGGGTGGATTTGAATATTTGGGAAGTTTAGTTTTAGTATTTTAAACATTAAAAATATTTTTCCCAATCAATATAAGAGTACTTTTTGTATTCGATTTCTTCTCCATGTTTTATCTTAACAGTTAAGGAAGGAAGTTTTTTGCCTTTGCTATATCGGATTGTTAATAGAGATGCTTTCTCAATAATATCTTCTTGAGGAGATTTCTCAAAAGAGCGAATGATTGTAACAGGACCAGGTTTCTCTATGGTTATAATTATAAAGTCACTCTCTAAAGCATTTTTCATCAGAGCCTTATTCTCCTTCTTATTTCTTCCAATAACAATTAAAGTTTTATTTTCAAAAAGAATTCTTCCCTTTTTTATTAGTTCTACATCATTTAGCTCAAGTCTCCCTTTCCACTCCAAGAGTTTTCTCAGTCTTTTTGAGAACCCAGGATCAGTTAACAGACAACCACCTGCAGGAGAAGGATAATTCTCTAATCCATATTTCTCAGCTAAGGCTAATTGTGGTTTTCTCGAACGGCCTGATATATTTAAAAGCTTTTCCCTTTTGACTAAACCTTCTTTTTCTGGAACAGTTAAGGGAAGCAGTTTTGCGGATAAAGGTCTAAGCACATAACCTACAAGACCTGATTCATTTTCAACAATTTTTAATGATTTTGGATTTTGAGATTTGGGTCTTTCGTTTAGGACTTCTCCAGTGGCTATAAATCGAGCATTATATTTTTCCATTAATTTCCCCGCAAATCTTATCATTTGTGCATGACAATCAATACATGGATTCATATTTTTTCCATAACCATATTTTGGATTCTCGACTAGTCTTAATTCCTCTTCTGTTATATCTACAATTATAAGAGGCCAATTTAATTGTTTTGCAATTTTTATTGCATTCTTTGAATCAAAAAAGCAACTTTTAAAATTTATTGGAAGTATATCTATTTCTTGTTCCTCGAGAACTTTTCCTGCTAAAGTACTATCAAGTCCTCCAGAAAATAGAAGAAGACATCTTGTCTTTTGTTTTTCAATTTTTCGTGGAGGAAAATATTCGTTTATTTTCATTTTGCCTTTGTTAAATCGGGATGCATTTTATTCCTTTACTCAAGAGCAGGGCAGTAAAAACTCCACATCCTTCAATAAGTTTTCCTTTAAAAGAACCATCGTAAATCTTTTTTACACCACATAGAGGGCTTTTATCTTTCAAAAAAGCCATTTTTATTTCATTTTTTAGAGCAATTTCAAGAGCCTTTTTAGCTCCATTTAATACTTTTTTCGTAAGCTCTTTGCCATTTTCATCAATAATTTTTGCTGTTCCATTTATAACATCTTTTCCATTCCCATTAAGAATTTCCATTCTTAGTCTTGGGGCAGGAAAACCAGCAAGAAGTTCAGGGCACACAGGAATAAATGCATCAAACTTTCTTAATTCTTTAAACAAGTTATGATTTAATCTGCTCTTTCCGTCATAAGCACAGGGAATCCCAACCAAACAGCTACTTACTAATACTTTTTTCATCTTATTAAAATCAAGAATAAATTAAAAATTTGGATAATTTATTTTAGCATATTTGCTTATTATTTTAAGATAAATTTTTTACTTCTGTTTTTTTATTTTTTAAAAAAATAAGACTTGACATTTGAAAAGAACCTCTTATAATATATTAGTGGTTGAAGGCTTTTCAAGAGAGAGGTTCTCTCTCGGGATAGAGAGAAAAAGATCTTTGAAAAATAAGCAGAGGCGCCCCAGAAAATAACTGAGTTTCAGCGATAAGAAGCCTTCGGGCTTCTTATAAACTGGAGAGTTTGATCCCGGCTCAGAGCGAACGTTGGCGGCGTGCCTAACACATGCAAGTCGAACGCTCCCGAAAAGTGCTTGCACTTTTCGGGGGAGTGGCAGACGGGNGAGTAACGCGTGGGTAACCTGCCCTCGAGTGGGGAATAACCCTGCGAAAGCGGGGCTAATTCCGCATAATATCCTGGAGCACAAGCTCTCAGGATCAAAGATGTCCCGAGTAATCGGGATGTCGCTTGAGGAGGGGCCCGCGTCCTATTAGCTAGTTGGTAGGGTAACGGCCTACCAAGGCTATGATGGGTAGCCGGCCTGAGAGGGTGGTCGGCCACACTGGGACTGAGACACGGCCCAGACTCCTACGGGAGGCAGCAGTGGGGAATCTTGCGCAATGGGCGAAAGCCTGACGCAGCGACGCCGCG
>MTON01000003.1 GCA_002010665.1 Candidatus Aminicenantes bacterium JdFR-78 | reverse complement strand
TATCCTGTGGTGTTGATGGAAGATGTAATGAGAAAAGTCGGTATTATTACAGAGATTCTTAGAGTTAATCAAGGTGGTAAATATGTCTTTACCAAGTGCCACTTAACTCCCTATCCCTTAATCCTTACCCCTTAATCCTTATCTCTTAATCCTTCCCCTGACATGTTTCCCGGAAGGGAATTAGATGTAATTAAACGAATGTATGGCTTTCTACCAGTATTGGTTACGGAACGAAATCAGTTTCAATTCCCCGAAGGGAATTAGATGTAATTAAACAATATATTTTTCAATAACTTAGAAAGAAAAAAATTGAAACTTTCTAAAAGTTCATATTTTTTCCTTATAAAATCTAACTTTTCAAAAAAGTTAAATTTTCGAAAATCATCTTAAATTTTGTTATAAAATCTCATCATTTAAACATTCGAAAAATATAAGTAATTGATTTTAAAAAAATAATGATTTAAATTTTTTCGAAAATGGTTTTTGAATTCTCATATTATTAGTTATTTTCGAAAATTTTAATTTTATAGCGAAATTTTCTGTTGATAACTTTTTTATTATCAAATAATTAGAAAATAAATTTTTTGACTATTTTCGAATTTTCGAAAATCAATTTTTACTTCTATCCAAAAACAAGATTTTCGAAATTTTTAAAAAATAAATCTTTTCCTAATTCTCGAGTTAAGTCATTTATCACCTTTATTATCAACAAGTTAGTGAAAACTAAAAATTTTTCTCAATTTTCGAAAATATTAATAATTTACTAATTATCAAAGAACAATTGGCTTATGTCTGGCAATTTGAATTACCAGACCGCCTCCCAGAAGTAATCCCGACCCCTGGGCTTTTATTTTCTTCTAATTCTTGGTAGTTGAATATATTTACCTTTCTGAAAATGATAGAGTTCAATGTCATAATGAGAGAGACCAATGAATTGACCTATTTGAAAAGCTAAACACGACGGCACAGAAAGTGCTAAATGAATTTTAGGCCCCTTGGGAACTGAATTTATCATTCTAATAAATTTATTTGTTGCTTCTGCTAACTCAGGAAATTCCAAAGGTTCAATCTCTCGCACTGAAGAAAGAATATATTCAGCTGGTCTTTGTAATTGAAGTCTAAAATCTGCCTCAATAGGTCTCGAAATTTCTATTAAAAGTGCAACATCTCTATCTGATGAGGCTTTTTTAAGAAATTTCTCAATCTGAGTTGAATCCTTTGTTTCCATAAAATTTGTAAAAGCAGAAAAAAGGTCTTTTCCTAAATCACCTCTTAAAGTAAATTTTTCTTCTCTAAGAACTTTTTCTTCATATTTTTGAGTTCCTTTGCTTTTCTTTTTACTTTTCAAAATAGTTTTTTTACCTTTCTCAATCACCTCCCCAAAAATCACCCCCAAAATAGCGTCTATTATTATGGATATGAGCTCCATTTTTCCTCTTATTCAAAATAAGTGTGATTTAAATCTACTAGACAAGCCTTCAATACTCTTTCATCTTTTGATTTAATCTCTACAATAAATTTTGCGGTTCTTTTACCATCGCTCCATACAAGAACTATTTTATTTTTAGTTTTATCTATAATAAATCTTTTTTTCTCAGGTAAATCAGGATTGACATAAAAGTCTCTTATAGTGAGAATATATTTTTTATCATTCCATACTTTCCTTACAAATTCTTCTGCTCCAATTGGTGAATTTGCTTTAAAATACTGAGAGAGCTTAGGTTCTTTTCTTTCTCGTGGTTTTAAATCTATTGGTAATAAAAATTTTCTTTCCTTTTTAAACCGATAAATAAAACCTTCATGAAAAAGTTGGCCCATAGCATTCAAGCAAACATATTCTTTGTCATTTATTTTTTCTACTTCTATGAGAGGATTCAAAGTAGGCTCAACAATGATATTTTTAACTATACTCTTTTCAACTATATCTTTTTCTGAAAGAATGCAAAATTCCTCATAATACTTAAGCCATAATTCAAAATCGAACGAAAGAGGCTGAGGAGGGAGTTCAATTATTTCATCAAATCTTTCAAACATATACATTACCGGAATTTCTAATGCCTGACCTATTAAGCCAGCAAAGGAAATTTGAGCTTTATAACCTCCAGTTGCATTAATTATTATATTATTACTACCTCTACTCCTTACTATACTTGCTATTTCTTTTACAAGGTTTTTAAGTCCTTTATTCTTAAAAGTCTTTATATCCTCATCTTTCAAACCTTCAATAATTTTTATTAATACTCTTTGAAATTTATAAAAATTTGAAGTACTTTCATAATAGCTTTTAAGTATATTTCCAACTTCCCTCCCTTCATCCGTATCTGAAACAAGGAGGTATAATTCCTCATTTCTATCCATATAACCTTTTTTAAGAAGACTTGTAATAGAGTTAATTTCTGCTCCGAGGAGCTTTTCTTCTGGATTTTTACTTAAGAGAAGTTTAGTCAATCCAATATAATTGCCTTTATTTTTTGCTACTTTAATAGGGTCATTCCTTCTAAGTCTTTCAATATTAGTAAAAAGCGAAGTCCCTACAGTACAAATTAGAATATATGGTTTCATTTTAAAGCTCTATATTTAATGTATTAATTGGAACTAAATCTCCAAGTTTATATTCTAAAGTATGAGATTCAACAACTACAGCTCCATTTAACCGAGGGTCATAGATGGCTATAAATTTAGTTGGGTGATAAAAATGAATAAGGAATCCATAAAGCCAAATCGGACCTCTTCCAGAGAGAACTACGCCTTTATGGGAAAACTTATTTTTTATTGGATCAGGGGGATTAATATTTTGCAAGTCATTTGGAACTAATTCCCGCTTAATTTTAAAATGAATTAAACAATAATATTCATTGTTTTGGATGCTGAATTCTATAATATTTGACATTCTTTCCCATCTTCTATGAATTTATATAAATATCCCTTTTTAGAAAAGTAATTTTTAAATTCAGTAAAATTTTGGACATTCTTACTTTCTGCTTCAAGCATCCTATGTATTTTTATTGTATTCTTCAACAATGGACCCGCTTCTACTTTATCATTATCAATTAATATCCATCTACCACGAAGTTTTGCAAGAAATTGTTTGGTTAAATTTAGATCATCTAAAATATCTTTTATCTGGGCAATATTCACTGGGTTATAAAGAATCCCGACAGACTCTAATTTCTTAATTAAGTCTCCGATAGAAATAAAAAAAGGCGGTATTTCAAACCAATTTAGAGGTGGAACAGGAACTTTTAGATCTTTTTGATTTACGAAAGAAGGATGCATTAATTGAATATCTGTTTCAAATACATAGTATAACCTTGAAACAACTCCTGTTATTGCCCCTGCAAGCATTAACGAAAGATTTATTTGATTAGTGCCACCAATAAGGTTACATTCTACTTCTTTATTCTGTAAAGCTTTCATCGTTAAAAAAATTTTTTTATAACAATCTTCGAACCTATTAATATCTACTTTTATGAAATAGAGGTATTTTATTCCATATTCACCATAAAGACACTCTGAGAATTTTAACTCTTTTATCAAATTAGCTAAAAATTTCATAATAGTGAAAGGAGCACTCTTCTGTTTTTTTGTTTTAAAAATATTGTCTTTTATATCTCTTTGTTTTTTACCTAAAATAACCTCTTCAGAAGTGAAAATTATAAGAGCTTCGGGTTTTCCTTTAAGAATTTCGTCTTCCTCTCCGGAATGAATAAAAAAATTTCTCGAATTGGTATCACCAACTTCGCATTGTTTTAAAATATAATAGATGTAAGTAAGCGGAACCGTTACGGCACCTGGATTCAAACCAAGACCTGAAAGATGGAACACTCCCATTTTTACTCTCCTAAAATTCCATATCCGAGTCGTGTTTTTGCACCAATCCCAAATTCTGAGAGAGCTTCCTTTATAAGAGATTCTATGTTACTTTTCAAATTATCTATATCTAATTTCTTCAAATTACTATTGAGATTATTGTATCTGAATTTATCAAATAATACCCCTATTTTAAATCTCAGTCCTGGTTTTATAGTAAGAAAATAAATAGGATTTGGATTTTGCCAATCGCCTGGGGGTTCATTTCCAGAATAATAATTTGGATAATGCACATTCATTATGTCAAGTTCGAATACAGTTTCGTTATTTCTTATTTCAGGGTAGGCATCAAGGAAGAGCAATAGACCTTTAAAATTCTGGGCACCAAAAAGTAATTGAGCTTTTAAAACATCTTCATCATTTATTTGTAGTTCACCATAAAATTTTTCTTGTAAAGATTTGAGTTTCTTATTTTTCTCTTTCTCATCCTCTATTTTTAATATTTCTTTTTTATCTGCAATTTCCCAAAAGGCAAGTGCTCTGCAAACTCCTTTTAGTGCTGTAGCAGGTACATATGGAATACCAAAAATTTTGTGAAGTGTTAAAGAAGTTTCAAGAACAGACTCACATCCAAGTCCTACTACAAGACGGGATTGTGTAACAAATATCTTGTAAACGATTTCTTCGTAACCTTTAGATTTAAGGGTATCAATTTGAGAATCAAGTCTATCTATTAATTTATGAATATTTATATATTTAAAACCTTCGATTACACCTAGTAGAAAATAAGATTTTGTCTCTCCTCCTATACATTCATTATCAAGACCAAACCATTGTATGTTCTCTCTTCCAATTATATTTGCTTCAATAATAGGAATAAATTTATTTATCAAAAGAGAAAAATTTGAAATTCTGAGACTCTTTCCTTTCACTTGCTCCTTAAATTCATTGAGAAAATTTTCTTTTGCTTTTCTTTCATTATTTTCAGAAGTTCTTAATGATTGTTTGTATAATAAAGGATTTCTAAAAGCAAATGAAATTTTACCGTGGATCTTAATTTCCCGATTACCTCTATTACCTCCTATTTTCCTTCTATAATACATTTTACTCTCACTCCTTTAATTCTATTTCTGCCATTCTTTTCAGCCAATTGGCAAATGCAAGTGCTTCGGCGGTTATAATTCTGTATTCTTGTAATGACTTTTCCTCCAAAATTTCTTTTAATGCATCACTTCGAATCCTACCCCTTTGTTTTAACCATTCTTCAAGATCATCATAAATTGCTTTAGTCTCTTTTTTTGATTTCAGAAATGCCAAAGTTGGACCTAAACCATTCGTAATTATAAGAGCTGGAAGTCTTTTTGAATTGGTTTTATATTTATCTTTTTTCTTAGCATCTCGAATAGATTTTATTCTTTCTATGCATTTTAATGCAAAATAAGCTCTTTCCTGTTCAATAGTTTTCATTGTGCACCTCCTTGGTTTGTTTGAGCTGGAGTAAATTTAACTCTTACAAGTCCCCTTCCTGTTGTCTCGTCACCACCAAGTTGAAGGAGAGGAAAACCATTAAAGAGTTTTATTATTTCTTTTTCAACATTTTTTGCATCCTTCACGCTATTTGTTTTTGAATAAGGATCATTGAAAAATACGAGAGAGTAGAATATACTTTCTGATGGAATAAGTTCTTCGGAAAATAAAGCATGTTCTTCAACTACACCTGTTGTTTGGTTTATCTTTATTCTTGTATTTATTTCTACTGCCATTTTTACAAAATCTCTAAAAATATTATTAGAAACAATGGCTAAACGGCTTGGGAGAGTATTTATTAAATCAACAAAAGCTCCAGTTTCTGGAAGATAGTTTTTTATTGATTCTGCTATTCCTTGAGCACTCTTTCGATTTTCAATTTCAAAAACAAATTCCTCGAGCATCACCTGACTTGTTCCCTGAACTTTAAGCAGTGTATTATTTGCAATTATGATCTTATTTTCATCTGAAGGTTCAGGTATAGAAAAATTACTTAATGTCATTCCAGCACTTTCAAGGTCTCTTTTAAATCTTTTTAAAATAAATGGGCATGTAATCCAAGCAAATATGCCAGAAACAGAGCGAACAGGAAAAAGGAGAATCCTTGCATCTGTGAAAGTTATACAGGAAGCAAATTTCTCCCCATCTTCAGGGCCAAAAATAACTTCAACCTTAATCTCATCTTGCCAATTTCTTTTAGCAAATTCTCTTATTACTCCTTTTATACCCGTTGCCTGTATTAGAGGAAACTCGGTATGTCTTTCTCTCTGAATAGGTAAATCCACATAAGAAACAGAAGTGCCTGCTCCCATATGAAGAGAGGTCTCTGCATAAAAAGTTAGTAGCCCTGAATTCTTAAACATAGGGCACCTCCTATGGATAAATTTTTGTTGGATTTAATTCATTAATAAACCCTCGAATTTCTTTTAAAAAATAATTCTTGCCCATATTTTTCCATTCTTTTGGTAAAATTGGATTTGTATTTAGAACTATTAGACAATTATTTTTGTCAAGGGGTTTTATAATAAATTGAGAAGCGAATCTTTCGGGTTTTAAACCAGACTGTCCTTTTATAGGAAGCCCAAAAATTTTCCTATCAGGCGTTGAATATTCTCTAATTCTATATTCTTTATAAATCCTCCCTATTTCGTCTAATTTTTTGTTAATAAGGTAAACTTCAAAATTCAATTGAGATTTGAATATATTTTGAATATGCCTCAAATTTACTTGATACCAGTTCCTCCGCTCATTACTTTCTTTATTGACAAAAAGTATGTTGTAAGGATTTACAGGTTCTTCTTCAATGCAAATCAAACTACCAAAACCTCTTCTTGCTCTTGTGCCAAAATTACCAAGATTTACAGCCATCCATAAGGAAGATAGAGCAAATTTTTTGTCCTTTTCAGAAGCCGCTGGATAAAATATTATTGAAATTTGTAAAATATTATATATCTTTAAAACCTCTCTTTGGACTGATCTAAATCTAAATGGATATCCAAAATATTGTTCTCCGAACGAAAGTCTTCTGTAAATGTCTTGAGTATTATCTGTAATAGAGGTGGGAAACTTAATTGGACTGCAAATTAACTTAAATTTTGAAGCATTAGCCTGTTCCCCCAATCCTCCGAATATTTTTTGTTCATTTTCTTCACTTCCCCCCGCCCATCTAAACCAGAATCTAATTAATCCTTTTACTGATTGAGTCCTCCATTCAAATTTGTTTTGTTCTGCCCCTGACATAATTAAGTAGTTGATTACTTTGAATTTAAAATTATATTTATCTAAATTTATTTTCATTCCTCTACCCCCACTATTTTTAAATTTGAACCAATAAATTCATCAAATTTTGTATTATGCGTAAGCCATAATCTTTCTATATTAAAATCCTTTTTTGCCTCATACCAATAAATACTTCCCGCTGGAATTGCTCTTCTTAAAGTACCTCTTCCTGTTTTAGAATCTTTTTTAGAGCTATCCCATTTTCCAATGTTGATATACTTACCAATTGAACAACTTTTGAATTCAAGTTCTTCGAGATTATTTACTTCTGGTATCCATCCATTATTAAATACTGCTGGAGTTAAATATAAAACTTTTATTGCACTTCCTTTTTTTATTGTAATCTTATTCTTAAAATCTCTAAAAAGTTCCTCAAAATCGCTCTCCTCCATCTCATACATAACCTGTCTTCTCTCTCCACCAAGTTGAAAAATTTTTGGACCTTGGTTAAAGATTTCTTTTAAATCCTTATCTTTAAAATCAATCCAGCAAACAAAATTTATATCATCTTTAACTCTTAAAAAGCTTACTCTATAAAGTCCATTTTCCTCTGTAGTAGTATGAGTCGTGAATTTCGTTCTGATCCCAATTCTTGATTCAGTTTCAAAAATGTCTTTATAAGCTAAGAGGTGTTCGTTTGTAATTTTGTTATAATATCCTAAAAGCCAGTATTTCAAGCCTTCAAGAGAAATAAAACTTTTGAAAGGTTCTACCTCTTTATCAGTTTTTATCCATGGTAGTTGAGAGATTTCTATATTCATATTTTCTGTATTAATTAATTTGGAATCTTTAGTAGGAATAGATATATAAATTCTTTCTGATTCTCCCGTTTTCCTTTCTCTTAAAATATTCAATGGCATAGGGAAATAAAAAGTATTAGCTTTCTGTATAAAAGGACCATAAAATTTTGTTATTATATCTTGTTCGATTATAGAAATACTCTTATATGTCCATAACTTACCTCCAATAGCACCGGCAAATGTATGGGGAAATGGGGGAAAGATAGATTCAGCATAATCACCAGGGTTAAAAGGTCTTCCTGCCCTGAAAAGCAGAACATCGAGTGGAGTTATAGTAAATTTAAGCATATTTTCCCTCCGATGATATAAATTTAGCAATAAGTAAAATATTTGCGAAATTCTCAAACGGCTTTTCTTCGATGTCCTTAATATATCTTTCAAATTCTGCTTCAAGCCTTTTTAAAAATTCCATCTCTGCTTCTTTTTTTTCATAAATTCTTTTAAGTTCCTTTTTTAAAATTTCAAAATTCTCCTGATTAAATTTTCCATTACTTAACTCATTCACTTTTTGTAAAAATTGATAGGGAAATCTTGTAGAGATTTCATTATTTTTAAATTTGCATATAAGGTCATAAATAAAATCTATTAAATGCCAATTTCCTCCAGTCTCTAATATTCCACCTGAGCGAGACAAGAATCTCACACAAAAACTATTTCTATTGAACTTATTTTTTGCAATCTTCTCTGCATCTCTTGCTTCGTTCAGAGTGATGCTAAGTGGTTCTTTATGGTGAGCGATTACTATTCCTGCGCTCATTGATGCAAAAGGACTTAAAATTTCCTTGAAAGTACTTTGAATTTCATAAGCACACTTTAAAACTTCTTCAATAGGTAAAAATGCCATCATGTCATCCCCACCTGTATAAATAAGTTTTCCATAATGATTATTTTCAACAATTTTTCTTACTTTATTTAATGCAAATATGCCTAGTTTTCTCGAAAAAGCTTGATGAAAAGACGGAGACATTGGATGTTTTGAGCATAAAAGTTTGTGAAGATTTTCTTTCTCAGCTCCTGAAGAGTAGGTTAAAAGGGTAGTTTTTACGTTTTGATGAATTAATTTTTCAATTTTAGGCATTTTCTCGCCCTTTAGCCACTTACCCATTTCATCGCCGTCCATTATTAGTATTGAATAGTATTTTCCCGAAGATATCTTGTTTTCTTTTAGAAAATTCCTGATCCCTTCTAAAACTTTTAAATCTTCGTGATCAATTTTTAAATTAAATTCTTTTAACAAATATTCTTTTCTGTAACTTTCCTCCATAAGCCACTGACCATCTATTTCTTCGAATATCGTATTCTTAAAAGCTGGAATTGCTCTTGAAAGAGGAAAAATCTTGCTCTTTTCTATCTTATTACTTATACTAAGAATTTCCTTAAATTCGTCGAATTTATCTTTAAATTTTTTAAAAATTTCTTTGCTCAATGTTTTTTTCATCCAATAGAAGCAATTTCAGAAGTAGATGGAAATCCTAATGAAACGTTTAATTCTTCTCCAAAAATCCTCGGTAACAGTCTCTTTGCGAGACATACCCCACATAATTTTTCTCTATCTCTTATTAGACCAGGATTTTCTTTTCTAAATTTCTCCCAAAAGTCTTTAATGCCACTGCTTATCTCATCCATTTCACCACATAATGAACATTTATATTTGCCTTTTTGCTCGCTAATTTGCTGAAAATTCCTTATCATTTTCCTTGAGCCAAGAAATTTCTCTGCAAGTTCAATAAATAATGAATAAGCATTTCCTACAGTAGAGGGTTTGTAAAATGAATGGTCTGTAATTATCCTGACAATTTTATACGCCTCAGTTTTACCTACAAAATTCTCATATTCTGAAAGAATTGTATCACAATCATAAATACTCTCTTTTGTCCAAGGTAGAATTATCCAGTAAATTTGAAAATAATTAGTTAAGTGTTCTCTAATGTAATTTTTAATTAAACTGGAATTATTCGCGAAATTTTTTACTTTTTCCCATATTTTTCTGGCAAGTTCTTCGAGTTCCTTTTCTATGGTTTTTTGGCAATTTTCTGCAATATTTTTTTTATTAGGTATTATAGCAAGGAATCTATTTGGTAAATTAGCAATTGTTATTTTCTCATAATTCTTAAAACTGTCTCGTAATTTATTAATTAAATTAGAAAACTTGCTGTTTAATGGGCTATTTTCAAATTTCTTAAAAAGCCATCTGTCACAAAAAGGCTGTTCCAATAAATTTGGAAAAATTATACTGTCAGGCCCAAATTTATCTATTATATTTTCAATTGCTTTCCAAGTTAAATATGACAATAAATAACTTCCAGCCCAAAGATCTTGAGTTTTTCTTGCATTTGAAATAAATTCCTGCACAGGCCCTATTGTAAAAAGTAGAAATGCAGGATTTGGCAAAGCTGGTATAATGGCACTAGTCTGAACAAGATGGTCATAAATAGAATGATTCGGCGCTCTCGAATCAGCTGGATGAGTTAGAACCCACGGAAACTTCATAGGTAAAAAGCGCCATAAGAAAAGGAAGATTAATTGTTCTCTTTCTTCCTTATTTTTAAAATTCAAATCCCCGAGTTTTTCAAAAAACATTTTTATGTCATTATGATTAAATACCATTTCAATTTCTTTCTCTTTTAAAGAGAAAGTATCAATGAATTTGATTTCTTTAATATCTTTTACCGATGAATCTTCTTCGTATTTTTTTCTTTCTTCCTCGCTCAAATTTGGTGCTACTATAATTCTGCTCATTGCAGAAGCCAGTTTATCTACCCTCTCAATTTCATCGTCTTTAACGCATTCATTATGAAAAATACTATTTAGTAATTCCTCTGCAACTATTTCATGCCATGAATGGTCTGTTTTATCTATATGAATAGCTCTTTTCGCATTTAGTTTTAGACTCTTCCCTGCTTCAGTCCACATCACCCATTGTTTATGAATGGGATCATGCAATAAGGCTTTCATTTTTTTGAGCCATATATTCATTTCAACCTCCTACGAATAATTTAAGTATCACGTCTAAATTATTAGTCTTCTTGTCTGGCCCATGCCCATGGTTGTTTTGTAGCCGACTCCTGAGTAAAAGGCGATGTCAGATAGGGCATTTATTATCTTCTTATTTTCTTTATCAATTGTTTCTGGTAGTTCATAAACTACTTTGCCTATAAATCCAACAATTTTATATTTTGAGAAATTGACTAATTCTGTTTTTAACCTAAAACGAGTAACTCTTATTTTCTTAAATTCTTTTTCAATTTCCTGTGGAATTTTTATTTCTGAAAAAGCATTCCATTTTTTAAGAAGAGAGGAAAAAACAAGTTCAGGAAGAGGAAATAATTTCTGTTCTCCTCTACTTCTAAAAGAGGTTGGAGAATAGAATTCTAAAGCAATTATTTCTTCGTCTTTTGCTTTGGAGAATACTTCCTCGAATGAAGTAAAATTTGCCTGCGAGGATTTTTGCATATCGATTTTTTCTATAAAAATCCTTCCATTTCCAAGTTTTACTGGTTCTTTTTTAGCTGAAAGGGAAATAAATCCTTTTATTATAGGTTCAAGAAGTTCTTCCTTAAGATATGTTATTCTAAAAGTAACGATCTCCTCCGATGAAATAAGAGAGTAACCATTGGAAAATTTAACTCCTTTCAGAAATGGAGAAATGGTAACAGGTTTTTCACTCTTCAAATCATGAATTTCTTTAGCTAAATTTTTATTTTCTTCATTAAGCACATTAAGGAACAGACTATAAAGAGTTTCACCCCCATTCCCAAGAATTCTTATTTTTTGCTGTGTTTTTAATTTAATTAAGATACTACCAATCACTTTAAGCTCATTGAAATTTGCATTAAATTAATTTTACTTTTAATTCCTCGTTTAAATTTCAATATTTCAATTTAATAAGTTTATTCACTGAATCGAGTTCAATAGTCTTTGGGATGGTCTGAATTTGATTACTCTTTTTTCGGGGATTTTTATTTCTTCTCCTGTTCTTGGATTTCTTCCTTTTCTTGCCTTTCTGTTAGCTACATAAAATGTTCCAAAGCCAACAATTTTTACCTGCTCGCCTCTTTTCAATGCCTCTTCAACAACCAGTAAAAAAGAATTCAATGTTTTTTCTGCCTGGCGAGCAGTAATCCCTGAATTTTTTGCCATTTTTGTGATTACATCGTGTTTGTTCATTTTAACCTCCCATTAATATAATTTTGAATATTAAATTTTGAATGTCGATTTTGGATTTTGCGTCTTGATTTTTTGTCTTCCCCAGCATTTCCCTTAATTTTTTCCCTCTATATATATATGTCGCCATTTTTCTCAATTTTATTGGGTTTTTTTTAAGAAAAATTAAAATTTTTTCGAGGTCAAACTTTTTGATAATTTCCTCGTATTATATTAATATAAAAATGAGTGAAGGAGAGGCAGAATGAAGAAAAAGATAATAATCGGTTCTATATTTATAGTAGTAATTGCTCTGATAATTTTCTTCAATCTCCGTGCAAATCGTGAAAGAAGCATAAAAGTTAAGGTTGAAAAGGTAAAAAGGGAAAATCTCACATCCATTATTTCTGCCTCTGGTGAGGTCAAGCCAAGGAAAAATGTGGAAATCAGTGCTCATATTCCAGGAAGGGTTGTAAAAATTGGAGTGAAGGAAGGACAGTATGTCAAAAAGGGAGATTTTCTGCTGAAGCTCGATTCAACCCAGTATGAGGCAAATGTGGAAAGGGATAAGGCAACAATTGCTTCTCTTCAGGCTGACCTCATTCAGGCTGAGGCAAGATTGAAAAGGGACAAACTCGCCTACGAGAGGGCTAAATCCCTCCACAAGGAACAATTAATTTCAGATGAACAGCTTGAAAATGCTAAAACTCAATATGAAATCTCTCTTGCAAATGTTGAGGCAATAAAGCATAGGATTGAACAGGCAAAAGCCTCTCTTCAAAGTTCTCTTGATAATTTAAATAAAACAACATATTATTCCCCGATTGACGGGGTGATTACAAGTTTAAGAATTGAGGAAGGAGAAGTGGTAATTACAGGGACAATGAACAATCCCGGAACTGTATTGATGACAATTGCTGACCTTTCTATCATGGAGGTAGAGGTTGAAGTGGATGAGACAGATGTTGTGAATGTAAAGGTTGGTCAGGAAGCAGAGGTCAGAGTGGATGCATTTCCTGATCTTATAATAAAGGGTAAGGTCACTGAGGTTGGAAGTTCTGCATTGGTTAAACTTGGTGCAGCAAGTGTAGAGGAGGCAAAGGATTTTAAAGTTGTAATTACTTTAATTGATCCTCCAAAGGAATTAAAACCAGGACTTTCTGCAACTGCTGATATCATAGTAGCAAGAAGGGAAAATGTCCTTGCTGTTCCAATTTCTGCTCTTGTTTTAAGGGAAGACAAGGAAAAGAAAAAAGAAATCGAGGGAATATATATTGTAAAAAATGGAAGAGCATATTTTCAGCCAGTGGAAAAGGGAATAATGGGAGAAATGAAGGTTGAGATAAAGTCAGGTCTTAAAGAAGGTCAGGAAGTTGTTGTTGGTCCATACAGTGCTCTGAGGGAATTAAAGGATGGAATTTTACTCAAAATTGAGAAAAAAAGCGAAGAAAAATGAGCGAGCCTTTAATCAGAACAGTTAATCTGTGGAAAATATATCAGCTTGGCAAAACTCAGGTTGAGGCATTGAGGGGAGTCTCAATTGAAATTGAAAGGAATGAATTTGTTGCAATTATGGGACCCTCTGGTTCTGGAAAATCCACCTTAATGAATTTACTCGGTTGTCTTGATACACCCACAAAAGGAGAATATTATTTAAATGGAAAACTTGTCAGCACCTTGAATGAAAATGAGCTCGCATATATCAGAAATAAGGAAATTGGATTTGTTTTTCAGGTTTTCAATCTTCTTCCAAGGGCTTCTGCATTTAGAAATGTTGAACTTCCATTGATTTATAATGGAACTCCAAAACCAGAAAGAATTAAGAGAACAAAAAGGGCTCTTGAACTGGTCGAGCTAGCAGATAGAATGCATCACAAACCAAATGAACTTTCAGGAGGAGAAAGGCAGAGGGTTGCAATTGCAAGAGCTCTTGTCAATAATCCTTCTCTTTTATTAGCAGATGAGCCCACAGGTAATCTTGATTCCAGAACAGGAAGGGAAATTTTAAATTTATTTAAGAAAATACATTCTCAAGGAAATACAATAATTATTGTAACTCATGATAAAGAAGTTGCATCCTATGCTGAGAGAATAATTTATCTCAGAGATGGAATGGTTGAAAAGGATGAAATACAGAAACCTTCCACATAGGGGGTAAAGATGAATTTTTTCCAGAGATTTTTTGGTGTATTTTTTAATTCAAATGAAACTTTTAAAAACCTATCTGAAAAACCAGTATGGGTGGATGCATTAATTGTTCTGCTTGTTTTTTTAATTCTAATTTCTTATCTTACCTTTCCCTTTCAGTCAAAGGATTCAGCTGAACTAATGAAATCGAATGTAAAACTCAAAGAAAGACTTGGAGAGGAAAGATTCAACCAGATGATTGAAAATCTTGAAAATCCCTCTCCAACAAGGAGAATTTTCACTGCATTTATTTTTGCTCCTATAGGGGGAATTATTGGATTCTTTCTCTCAGCTGGCATTATTTTTGGAATATCTCGAATTTTCTCATCTTATGGAAAATTCAAAGCTCTTTTAGCAGTCTTTCTTCATGCAAATTTCATTGATAAAGTTTTTGGCAATTTGGTGAGATATTTATTAATTCTTTCAAAAAAATCTGTTTTTCAAGTAAGCACTGGATTGCCCATTCTCTTCCCAAGACTCGAGGTGACTTCAACTTCCTATGTAATTCTCTCCCAATTTGATTTTTTCCAGATATGGATGTTTGGAATTCTGGCTTTCGGGATTTCTCATATATTTAAAATTTCTCTTAAAAAATCGCTTTTTATATCCTATGGCTTTTGGGTTTTGAAAAGTCTGGTCAGTATATTGTTCGGTCTTATTTCACTGAGAGCTTATGGATAATAAATAATTTCAAAAATTAATTGAAATATCAGCCTTTTTCTTAATATAATTTACCGTTATGGTAGAAATTAAGAAGGATTTTTTTAATCTTGAAATGTATTCAGTTTACAGGGCAATTGGAGAACTCTGGGGAGAGGAAGCATGGAAGATTGTATGGAGAGCAGGAGAAATTCTGTTCTCTGAACTGGTTGACAGATTGAATTTAAAAGGAAAATCCCTTGAGGAGGTTTTAAAAAGTCTTGCTAATTATCTGAAGGACGCGGGATATGTAGAAGGAATTGAAGTGAATTTTGTTAAAGATGATGAAGTTGAATATAAAATGAAAAATCCATCTATTGAGGAAGGAGCTTTTAGACTAATTGAAGAGGGCTATGCTCCTCCTCATATATCAACCGCACTTTTTATTGCTTGTCTTGATAAGTTATTCGGGCTCAAGGCAGAAATGATTGGTGATCCAGTTCAAAAGGAGGGATGGGTAATTGAAAAATGGAAGTTAAAAAGGAAAAAGTAATTCTCGAGCGTTCCTTTTTTGCGCGTAATAGTTTGGAAGTTGCCCGTGATATTCTTGGGCATATTCTTGTAAGAGAATCTTCTGAAGGAAAAACAAGTGGTATTATAGTTGAAACTGAGGTTTACAGAGGAGAGGACGACCCTGCGAGTTTTGCATATAGGGGCAGGACAAAAAGAAGTGAGCCCCTTTATGGAAGTCCAGGAACTGCTTTTGTTTACATGACCTATGGAATGTATTATTTATTGAATATTATAACTGAAAAGGAAAATTTTCCTGCAGCAATTCTAATTAGAGCTGTTGAACCATTGGAAGGAGTGGAACTAATGAAGAAAAGAAGGAAAACTAATAATATCCGTAATCTTGCATCAGGTCCTGGAAAGCTTGCTCAGGCTTTTGCAATAGACTTAAGCTTGAATGGCGTTGACATGACTTCTCCTTATTCTCCCTTATATGTTGGGGAGAAAAAAGTTGAGGCAAAGGAACTTGTTTGGAAACCAAGAATTGGCATAAGAGAAGGGACTGATAGATTATGGAGAGTTTATGTAAAAGATAATCCTTTTGTATCAAAAAAATGAAGAAAAAAAATATAATTTTAGTAATTTTCATTATTTCAATTGCGCTTCTACTTTCATATTGTAGGAAAAGTGAAAATCCTGATTTTTTTGTTTATAGATTTTTTGATGAAATTGAAAAAGAAAATATAATCATAAGTCCTTTAAAATCAAGGCACGAACAGAGTGCATCAGAAAGAAATGCAATCGCTGATGAATTTGAGGATAATCCTTATTTAGTTAAAAGAAAATTAAAGCTTGGAGGAACATGGCTAAATGTTCTTTATGCTCCTCCAAAAACTCTATTTAAATTCAAAGTAAAAATACCCAAGAAATCAATATTAGAATTTGGGTATGGATTATTGAATTCAAATAATTCTCCACCTATTAAGTTTGAAATATTAATTGAGTATGAAAATAAGAAAATTGGATTATTTAAACGCCTACTTACAAGAGAGGCAGGAGATGAAGTGTTTTTCCGCAGAATAGATTTATCCCATTATTCAGGGAAAAAGGCAAATTTATATTTCTTAACAAATAGCAAAGGTAAAACTTTCTCCTTCTGGTATAATCCTGTAATTTATACTCCTTCTGATAATTATAAAAATGTTATTCTAATTTCAGTTGACACTCTAAGAGCAGACCATCTTGGATGTTATGGGTACAAGAGAAATACGAGTCCTAATATAGATAAACTGGCAGAGGAAGGCGTGCTTTTTCTCAATTCTTTTGCACCTTCTCCATGGACTCTTCCTTCGCATATATCCTTGATGACTTCCCTAAACAATTTCAATCATGGTGTTTACTATGAAGACCAGAAATTAAAAACATCAATACTTACCCTTGCTCAAATTTTAAGGAATAACGGATATTTCTGTTCTGCTTTTACAGGTGGAGGACTTGTTAGTGGAATTTATGGTTTTTATCGGGGTTTTGACTCATATAGAGAGGATGTTGGTGCAGTATTTCACAGAGACTCAGCAGAAAGGGTTTATAAAGCTGTATATTACTGGCTTAACTCAAATAAGGACAAGAAATTCTTTTTATTTCTACACACATATCAACCCCATGACCCCTACTTTTCTCCCTATCCTTACAATATGACCTATCTTTCAGAAAATGCTAAATGGAGATATATTAATTTAAAGGGATATCTTGGCGGAAACAGTGGTATTTATAAATCCCTTTTACCAGAAGAAAGACAGAACATTATAGATTTATATGACGGTGAAATAAAATATGTTGATGATTGTCTTATAAAACCCCTTATTAATATTTTAAAAAAATTCAATTTATATGATAGAACTCTTATCATTTTTATGAGTGACCATGGAGAGGAATTTTTTGAGCATGGAGGATGGGAA
Organism: Candidatus Aminicenantes bacterium JdFR-78; assembly: GCA_002010665.1. Classification (GTDB taxonomy): domain Bacteria; phylum Acidobacteriota; class Aminicenantia; order JdFR-78; family JdFR-78; genus JdFR-78. The sequence goes on along the minus strand of MTON01000003.1, from coordinate 190,530 downwards.
CACGGTCATGCCCTTTACAATGAATCCATAAAGGTTCCCCTTATAATTAAATTTCCATTTTCAAAGTTCAAAGGAAAAAGAATTAAAAAGATTGCCCGTTTAATAGATATAATGCCAACCATTCTTGATGAACTTGGATTGGAATATCCGGAAAAGAAAATAGATGGGAAAAGTTTAATTTCTTTAATTCAGGGAAGGGAGAAAGGAGAAAGACAATTTGTATGCGAGGTTGGAAAAAACATACTTGAACTCAGGAATCCAAGAAGGATTTCAATAAATAAGGGAATTCACAAAATTATTTTGAGTGAAGAATATGAGCCAGAAGATTTAAATTTTTATATTTATCCTCCACCTAATATGGAGAGAGTCGAAATATTTAATCTTGAAACTGATGTAATGGAAAAGAATAATCTTGCTAAAAAGAATGCAAGATTACTGGACGAATTACTTAAAGAACTGAGGTCTGTTTATCTGCTTAAGGCGCCTGGGGATGTTGAGAAAATAAAAATAGGAGAAGATTTGAAAAAGCAATTAAAAGCTCTTGGCTATATTAATTGACAAAAAGAAAGCTTATTTAATAAAATAATTCAAACCCATAGGAGGCATTAAATGAGTGATTTTATTGAAATAAAGAGCGAAAAAATAGATGTTAAAGAGATAATGGAGAAAATAAAGGAGAATATTGAAAAGAAGAAAAAGGAAGGTATTTATACAGAAAAGGAAATCAAGGAAATTGAGGAGATGAAGCCATATCCTTTGCCTGATATTCAGGACATACACCACTTTTATTCACAATTTTTATATCAGGGAGTAAGCGAAGTCCAGCAGGAAAAAACTCCTGAACCAGAACCTTCACCACCTCCTGGATTTAAAAAGAAAATAAAGAATTTGCTTTTAAAAATAATGAAGCCATTCGCTCCTATTATTAAATTCCTTGTTCTGCCGGTGCACCAGCAAATTGTGGAGACAAATGAAAAACTTTATAGAACAGATAAAAGCCTTGAGAAATTACAGGAACAGTTCAATGTTTTAATGAGTAAAACAATTGAGTATGTTAAACTCCTTCACAATTTATCACACCATTTAGTAGCTGAGCTTACAAAACTGAAAATAGAAAAAGAGGGAATGAAAACAAAGATGAGAAATCTTGAAAATAAAATTGATTTGCTCGAGAAAAGAGAAAAAGTTCTTGAAAAAGAGGTTCTTGAGGAAAAGAAGTAGTTTTAAATGAGAATTGCATTTGTTGTTCAGAGATATGGAGAGGAAATATGTGGTGGAGCAGAGTATCACTGTATGCTGATAGCAGAGCATATGAAAAAGCATTTTGAAGTTGAAGTTCTGACTACCCGGGCCCTTGATTACATAACATGGAAAAATTATTATCCGAACAAATTTGAGATTATAAACGGAGTTCCAGTAAGAAGATTCAAGGTCTCCAAGGAAAGGGATCCAGAAGTTTTTGGAAAAATTCAGGAATATATTCTGAATTATGAACACAAAGAGAAGGATGAATATAAATGGCTTGAGGAAGAAGGTCCGTATTCTCCTGAATTAATTAAATATATAAAGAAAAACAGGGAAAATTATGATTATTTCATTTTTTTCAGCTATCGTTATTATCATTCCTTCTGGGGAGTAAAATCTGTTTCTGAAAAAAGCATACTTGTTCCCACTGCTGAACATGATGCTGTTATTCATCTCAAATTATTTAGAAATTTTTTTCATCTTCCGCGAGCCTTTATCTATAATTCAGTTGAGGAAAAGAAATTAATAAATCAAGTTTCCAGAAATCACCATGTACTGAATGATATAGTTGGTGTTGGAGTAAGAATCTCTTCTAATTATTCTGAAAAGGAATTCAGGGAGAAATACGGAATAAAGGATGATTTTATACTCTATGTTGGAAGAATAGACGAGAATAAAGGTTGTGTGGAATTGTTTGACTATTTTATACGCTTTATAGAGGAAACTTCCTCTCCGATTAAACTTGTCATGATAGGAGGCTCTGTTCTTGAGATTCCAGACCATCCGAACATAATCCATCTTGGATTTCTGAACGATAAGGATAAGTTTGGAGCACTTGAAGCATGTCAGGTTCTGATTATGCCTTCCTTTTACGAAAGCCTTTCAATGGTTACTCTTGAAGCATGGGCTTTGAAAAAACCTGTTTTAGCCAATGCAAACTGTGAGGTTCTTAAAGGTCAGTGTGAGAGGAGCAATGGTGGATTGTATTATGAAAATTATGAGGAATTCAGGGAAGCTCTGTCTCTTCTGCTCTCATCTGGTGAACTTAGAAAAGTGCTCGGAGAAAATGGGTATAAATACTGGAAGGATAATTATTCCTGGGATGTTATAGAAAATAAATATCTCTCAATTATTGAAAAATTAGAGGCTCAGAAATGAAGATACACCAGTTTGTTACATCTCTATCTTATGGTGATGCAATATCAGATGAAGCACTTGAGATACAGAGGATTTTAAGTGAAGAAGGGTTTGAGTCAGAAATATTCACGCATTTCTATCATCCGAGAATGGCAAAACACATTATTCACCACCGAGAATATTATAAATATAGCTCGCCTGAAAATCTTGTGATTTTTCACTTCTCAATTGGTTCACCAATTTCAAAATTGTTTTTTAGAATACCTGAAAAGAAAATAATGATTTATCACAATATAACCCCTTTTGAATATTTTCTTGATACACACAGGATTTTAGCAAAGGAATGCTATAAGGGAAGACTTGAATTGAAGAGATTCATTGATAAGGTTGACCTTGCACTTGGAGATTCAGAATTTAACAGGAAGGAGCTCGAAGAGGTTGGCTATAAAACAACAGGAGTTCTTCCAATTGTTATGAATTTTAAGAAATTTGATATCCCAGGAAGCCCGATTTATAAGAAAATTTTTGGCAATGGAAAAACTACAATATTATTTGTTGGAAGGCTTATTCCAAATAAAAAATACGAGGATTTAATTAAAGTTTTTTATTTTTACCAGAAATACTATAACCCACGCTCTCAGCTTATCATGGCAGGTGACTACAATGGGTTTGAAAGATATCTTTATTCTCTCTACCAATTAATTGATAAATTGCAAGTGAAAAATGTTTATTTCACAGGTCATATTGACTTTGAAGAGCTTGTAGCTCTTTACAGGATTGCTGACATATTTCTCTGTTTAAGTGAACATGAAGGTTTTTGTGTTCCAATTATTGAATCCTATTATCTTAAAATACCTGTAATTGCTTATAGGGCAGGAGCGGTTGAGGAAACCATGAATAGAGGTGGAATTTTACTAAGGGAAAAGGAGTTTGAGAAAATTGCTTGTTTGATTGACTTGATTGTTAAGGATGAGGATTTCAGAAAGAAAATCATAAATTCTCAGCTTGAAGCTCTTAAGAAATATTCCAAAGAAAATGTTAAGAAAATACTTCTCAAGCATATAAAAAGCATTATGGAGGAAAAATGAGAATCGACCAGATTCTGCCTGCATTTCACAGGGGCGATGCTATTGGAGATACAGCTTTACATATAAAGAAATTTTTAAATTCCTCTGGATTTTCCTCGAATATTTACTCTCTTACGATCGATGATGAATTGTTAAGTGAGGCAGATTTTTTTTCGAACTTTCCTCCAACAAGCTCGTCTGATATTGTGATTTTCCATTTTGCCCTTCCATCTCCATTAACAGATGAAATTAAAAAAATGTCCGCCAAAAAAATAATGATTTACCACAATATTACTCCTGCAGAATTTTTTGCTGACTACAGTGCAGAGATGACAAGAATTGCTATTGAAGGAAGAAAGCAATTAAGCTCCCTTGCAGAGTTTATTGATTTAGCCCTTGCTGATTCTGAGTTTAATCGTCAGGAATTGGAGGAAATAGGATACAAGAATACTGCTGTTTTTCCTCTTTTTGTTGATTTTAATAAATATAAGAAAAAAGAAAATCCTATAATTGAAAAGCTTTTTGACGATGAGAGAGTGAATATTTTATTTGTTGGAAGAATAGTTCCAAATAAGAAAATAGAGGATAATATAAAAGTTCTCTTTTATTACAAAAAGTATATATCCCCGCTGGTCAGATTAATAGTTGTTGGAAAAACCACCTCCCTTCCTGAATATTATTACAGCCTTATTAGACTGGCTGACGAATTTCTTCTCACAAATGAGGATATAGTATTCACAGGCCATGTGCCCGACGAAGAACTCATCGCATATTACAGAATTGCTGATGTATTTCTGTCACTCAGTGAGCACGAGGGTTTCTGTTTGCCCCTTATTGAAAGTATGTTTTTCGATGTTCCAATAATTGCTTATAACTGCACAGCAGTTCCATACACGCTTGGAAATGCTGGAATACTTGTAAATACAAAGGATGTCTCATTCCTTGGAGAATTGATCCATTACATGGTCAGCAATAAAGAATTCAGGGAAAAAATAATAAATTCGCAGAGAAAAAGGCTTGAGGAATTTAGAAAACAGGATTTGGGTAAAACATTACTTGAATATATAAATAAATTGAAATGAAATTAGCTTTTGTAATTCAGAGATATGGAAGAGAAATTCTTGGTGGTGGTGAATCACTCTGCAGAGAACTTGCAGAAAACTTAGCTTTAAATGGCGAAGAGATTACTGTTTACACAACAACTGCACTTGATTATATTACATGGGAAAATTATTACAGTCCTGGCACAACTATTTTAAGGGGAGTGACAATAAAAAGATACAGGGTGAACAGGAAAAGGGAAATTGAATCCTTTAATAAATTTTCTGACTGGATATTTTTTAATAAACACAGTTATGAGGATGAAATCAGATGGCTTGAGGAACAGGGTCCTGTTTGTCCTGATTTAATTGAAAGTCTTGAGAGAGAGCAGGAAAATTATGATTTAATTGTTTTCTTCACTTATTTATATTATCCAACCTATTATGGATTGAAGAAAATAAAGAAAAAGAAGATGCTTGTTCCTTTTGCTCATGATGAGCCTCCCCTTTACCTTGACATAATGAAGGAAGTGTTTATTCATCCAGATGGCTTTATTTTTTCATCTGAACCTGAAAAGGAGCTTGTATTAAAAAATTTTGATATAGGCGAAAAACCTTTATTCACAGGTGGGATGGGCATAAAAATACCTTCAATACAGAAAAGTGCTGATTTTAAAAAGAAGTGGAATCTACCTTTTCCATATATCTTATATGCTGGAAGAATTGATATTGGCAAGGGCTGTGGTGAGATGATTGATTATTTTTTGAAATTCAAAAGAATATATCCCTTTCTCCATTTTGTTTTAATCGGGAAACTCAACATGAAACTTCCCAGAGATTATGATATTAAATATCTTGGCTTTCTTTCTGAAAACGATAAATATGAGCTTATTGTAAATGCTGAACTGACAATTCACCCCTCCCGTCTTGAGAGCTTTTCAATTTCTCTTCTCGAATCTTTAGCCTGCAGAACACCTGTTCTTGTAACCCAGAATTCTCCTGTATTGATGAATCATGTATTGAAAAGTAATGCAGGGCTTTATTATTCAAATCCTGAGGAATTCGCTGAAGCAATTCTTTTAATTCTTAAAAACAGAAAACTTAGAAAAACCTTTGCAGAGAATGGATTTAAATACATAAAAGAAAATTATTCCTGGAGAAAAATTATAAAGAATTATACAGAAGCTTTCGAAAAAATAATCAATTAAAATTATTGAAGTTTGATTTCCTTAGTATAGTAACCGCCTTTTAAGGAGTCATAAATCAGTTTTATTGTGCCTTTTCCTCTGACAAGTATTCTAAAATCCACTTTTTTAAATCCTGGAATTCCTCTTTCCACCCAAAAGAGATTTTTATAACATTTTATTTCGCGGGTTATATCCCTAAATCTATCAATTAACTCACCTGCGGCAAGGAGTTTCACTTTTTTCCCTTCAATTTTAACTCTATCAGGTCTATGCAGTTTCTTTTGAATTGCAATTGCTGAAATTGTTGGAATTACCCTACTATTTTTTACGGAAAAATCAATCTGATATAAATTTTTACTTAGTTTTTTCACTTTTATATCCTCAAAGGATAATCTTGGCAACTGGTCAGCATGATAGAGGCAAAAGGCTGCATTTCTGTGACATGTTTCTGCAAGTTTGAAAAATGGAGGAACACGACGTCCGAATTTTTTAACACCTCCAATTTCAATATCTCCATAAAGGGGATGTTTATATGGTTTCCACTCTGCGTATTGCTCTCCAAATAATACAAGGTCATGATAAATCATCTCATTAAGTCTTCTTACAAGCATTCGGAAACGGCTCATTTCTTCATCTTCTTTTCTTTCCTCCCTCTCCTCTCTGCCAAAAGGCAGAATTTCGAACAAATCCATATCCAGTTCATTGCTGAAGGTAAAAATACCAAGAGTGCAATACAGAAAGTCTATACTCCCTCCATATACTGTATACATGTCCTTATAAACAGTAACATATCTATATCCGGGTAATATCTTCTCTCCCTTTTTTGCTATATAATCATAAACTCTTCTATCTGCAACAGGATATTCTCCCATGTTCTTTGCACCAGGACCTCTCAGAATCATGCCACCAAAATTATGAAAATTTTGAGCTCCAGCTATATTCGGGTGCGCCAAGAGAAAATCTCTAACAGCTTTTGTCTCTGGGAAACAGAAAGGATAATCCCCTGCTCCTCTCTGCACATAATTTGGTTGCCAGTTGTAACCATAATTTCTGTTCATATCATAACCACCAGGCCCATCTTCGTTCACTCTTCCATCTCCATCATTATCTATTCCTTCCAATCCAAGGAGTATGTATTCTCCTTTTTCTCCAGGTCTTACTGGAATCAGAATGCGGGGATCATCAGGGTGGGTTTTGTAATTTCCATTGGGGTCCCTTTTGCGCATTAGAGTTATTGAGCCATCTCCATTCAAGTCCTCTGGACCATCCTCATCTGCTACACCATCCCTGTCATCATCATAGGGCATGAGTCCTGAACGAGGAGAATTAGGATCAGATGGTCTGTTTATATAATAATCCCTGCTATCTGGATTCATTGTTGGAACAATATAAAATGCTCTCTCATCAAGAAGTCTTGTGACATATTTATTTTTTCCATAATTTTTAAGCAAATACCATATTGTATAAAGTGCTACTTCAGTTCCCTGTATTTCATTTCCGTGAATATTTGCATCAATGTAAAAACCAGGCTTATGTTCAGCAGGGCCTGTATCAGGATTATTAAGAATAACTGCCCATATTTCTCTTCCCTGATATGACCTCCCAATGCTTTTTAAAGTCATAAATTTTGGATATGCCTTTGCGAGTTTTTTCAATGCTCTGGTCAATTCAGCATGGTCATAAAAATGGTCAAAGGACAAATTCACCTCTTCTGAAAAGGAAAAATTTACAAATAAAAAATTTATTAGAAAAATTGTCCCAATTAAAATGTTTATAATCTTATTTTTCATTTTCCCCTCCTTTTTATTTAAGTTCAACAGTTGTGGATACTGAACCTGCCTTTGGAGATTTTGCAATTATTGTGATTTTTGAACCCTTTTTCCCAATAATCAGCCATTCAATTTTTCTGGTGTCTCCACTACCTTCTATAAAGGGAATGGTTTCAATTTTTTTGCCAGAAAATATCTTCTGGTCCTTAGAAATTTTAAGCTCTACTCTAATAGGCCATGAAGTGCCTGCTCTTCTTCCCTGTGCTGTTGAGGTTGGAAACCACCCAGGATTTGTAAAATATACAGTTACTCGATATAGGTTCTCATCAATTCTTTTTACTTTCACTTCTTTTATCTGAAGTTCTCCAAGTCGTTCCATTAGTTTTATGTAAAAATCAGTATGAAAGGAAATAGTTTTTTCAATATCCTTTTCAGGTGGATTTATCTTTAAATAAGGAATAAAACCACCTATCTCGACCTCTCCGAGGGTTGGATGCTTATATGGTTTCCAATCAATAAAACCTTTTCCTTTTAGAACAGAATCAGACCATTTTAAAATATATAGATCAGGATGCTCTTCCTCGTCTTTTTTCTTTGTTTTTGGCATCTTTTCTATCATCTCTGCCATTTTTGATGGTGTTATCCGCCCTGATTCAACCATTTTTCGAACCATTGAAGCTTTAAAATTTGGTGGTGCTCCTATTTCTTTTAAAAAGGCATCTATTTTCTCATCCTCTAAGGACAAAAACTCTTCTGAACTCATCTTTTTCAGTTTATCAACCGTTAACTTATCCTTTTCCATCTTTTTCTTTGGCTCAGGAATTTTCCATAGATCAGTAGAGAAAACCCATGCACCATACTGATAATAACAATATGCAACAAATGAGCCCTTTTTAACTCCTTTTGCTTTTGACTCAGGATAATCTATTTTTGCTTCTTTTAATGCCTTTTTATATTCTTTTTTAATTTCTTCAAAATAGGGCATGTCCTTTTTATCTATAGTGACCGCAGGTCCCAACCCAAAAAACTGGGCTACCATTTCCTCTGTAATTTCCATTCCTCTTGCAATTCCTGAAGCTTTAATTGCTTCCACAATTTCTTTAATGCTGTATTCCTTATCAGGTTCTAAGCCCAGATAAGTTGCAAATCTTTTTGGAACTTTAACTTTATCTCGAGCTACCTTTGCTTTGCCTGTTTGTTGTAAATTTAAAATTGTATTCTCAGTAGAAAAGTTCAATATCAAAGCAATATTTGGATGAGATACCAGAAATTTCACGAGAGCTATTGTTTCTTTTTCAGAGACAGGCCACATTCCAGCTTTTTTAACATAATATTCAAAATCATGAGGAAAATTTCTGTTAAGTTCCACTCCCCCAGGAGGGTCTTCATTGTATTTTCCATCTCCATCATTATCTAATCCTTCAGTGTAAATCTTGTAAATTCCAGTCTCTCCTTTTTTAGGGTCAGCTTTTTTCATCAATCTTGGATCAGAAGGGTCAGGTATCCATTCTCCTTCAGGGTCTTTTACACGCATAAGAGTTATGTAGCCATCTCCATTTAAATCTTCTGGACCATCCTCATCAATCATGTCATCCAAATCATCATCCATTGGGTGATTATTTGTCCATTTTTCATATAAAGGTTTCTTAAAAAAATTCTTTGCAGTGTCAGGATTAAGAAGAGGAGCTATGTAAACTGTTCTCTTATTTAATAAATTCGTTATCTCCTCATCCTTTCCGTATCCATTAATCAGCTTACTGGCAAGCATTAAGGAGGCTTCTGTTCCAATTAAATGAACTCCTTCAATATTTGCAGAAACAAAAATCCCAGGTCTTTTTTCAGGGCTTATTTTTCCCTTTAAATTAGCAAGCTGAATGACATAAATTCCTTCTCCTCCTACGCTTTCTCCAATTTTTATTAACTCCACAAGCTCAGGTTTCTCGCGAGCCCATTTATTCAGCAACATTTTGACCTCAGCTGGTGTATGATACTTTGAAAAATCAGCTTCAGTATTGGCCCCAAATAATCCCACATTTAATACCATTAAAAAGATTAATATATACCTCCACATTTAAAAATCCTCCTTATATTTTTAAAACGAAAAAACTAAGGAAATGGTTTCACTCAGTCTTTATCAGAACAATTGGCAAATCCTTTTCCTTAAGAAAGCTGTTTAATTCAGGAATTTTCTTTTCTAAGTAATCTTTCACCTCGCCCATTTTCTGTTTAAATTCCTCTTTCAACTCTTTAAAAAATTTCAATTGATAGGGTGTTGGAGCTTTGAATGGACCTTGAATCCCGCTATAAAGTGAACGAAGATGCTCGAGGAGTCTATTCCCTGTTCCTATTCTGCTTGCTCCTTCTCTATTCAATTTCTTTTTCAATTTTTCAATATATTTCAAATTATCTTCTAACTTTTTATTTACATCTTCAGGAATCTCTCTTATATGCTCTTTTATATTTTCTTTAAGGGATTTTAACTGTTTTTCAACACTGTCTAAAGTTTTAAGGGAGAGGTTCACTTCAGAAATCATGTCTCTTAATTCAAGGGAAACCTTTAACTGCTTTTCAAGTTCTTCTCTGCTCCATGAAACAGTTGGATCAATCCTCACTTCAACCTTTCCTAATACCTCTTTTTCTCCTATTTTAAGTTTAATCTCATATGTCTCAGGAAGAACTTTTGGCCCTCGAGGAGCTCGGATAAAGAAAGGTCTTTCCTCTTCAGGTCTTCTTCTCTTGTATCCCTCGTATGTTAAGTCCCAAACTATTCGATTCAAGCCCTTTTTAGGTTTGAATTTGATTTCTTTAATTTTCTCACCCTTCTCATTGAAAATCTTTAATACACCCTTAATTTTTTTAGCAGGTTTTTCTTTGAGATAATAATAAATTAAAGCTCCATATGGAGGGTTCGAGCCAGTGAATGTTTTATCACCCAGGAAGACACGCGTTCTCCTTTGTGCGAACATCAGGGCAGGGCGTATATCAAAGAGATAGAGGTCTTGATTTAAAACCTCTGCATTTAATTTCTGAATTGGGGTTGCATCGTCAAAAATCCATATACTTCGACCATGGGTTCCAAGAATTAAATCATTCTCGCGTGGATGAACAAGAATATCATGGACTGCAACGGGTGGAAGGTTTTTCATTCGAAGAGGAATCCAAGTTTTTCCTCTGTTCCAGGTGGCATAAAGACCCAATTCTGTTCCTGCATAAAGAAGATTTGGATTTTTTGGATCCTCTCTTACCACATGAACATAAGCTTTGGGAGGTAAATTAGAGGATATATTTTTCCAGGTTTTTCCAAAATCAGTTGTCATGAAAATATAGGGTTTGAAATCATCAAACATGTGTCTGTCAAATGAAACATAGGCTACAGATGGAGAGAATCTTGATGGCTCAACATGAGATACAGGGCTGAAGGGTTTAATTCCCTTCACATTCTTTATTAAATTGGTCCATGTTTTTCCTCCATCCTTTGTTAGCTGTAAATTGCCATCATCAGTTCCAACCCATATAACTCCTTTCTGAGCAGGCGACTCAGCAAGACTAATTATAGTGCAGTGATATTCAGCAGTTGTATTTTCGGGATAAATTATTCCTCCAGCTGATTTTTGCTTTTCTGGGTCATTGGTCGTTAAATCAGGACTTATTACTTCCCAGGTTTTTCCAAAATCTATGGATTTAAAAACCACATTTGCTCCAAAGTAAATAGTCTTAGGATCATGAGGAGATGCAACTATTGGAGCATTCCAGTTAAATCTATATTTCAGTACTCCAACAGGACCTCCACTATTGCGTTTTGGATAAGGCGATATGTTCTGGGATTCTCCAGTTTTCATATCATTGAGAGAAATATTACCTCCCTGAGACTCAGAAAGGTATAAATCTGGATTGTTTGGATGGGAAACAACATAGAAACCATCTCCAAAGCTGATCATATACCAGAAGTCATTTATAATGCCATAGGGCTCTCTTGTCCGAGATGGACCACACCATGTTCCATTATCCTGCAGACCTCCACATACATAATAAAAAGGTTCTCTATTATCAGCATATATTTGATAGAACTGACCCAGGGAAATATTATTTACATATTCCCATGTTTTACCTCTGTTATAGGAAACAGCTATTCCTCCATCATTTCCAGCCCAGATCAGTGAAGGATTTGTAGGGTCAATCCACATCGTGTGAAAATCACTATGGATTCCTCTTGCAATTGTTTTAAAATTTTTTCCTCCATCTATGGAAAGCCATAAGCGAGAGGATATAGCATAAATTCTATTCTCATTTTGTGGATCAATCCTTAATTCCGTGTAATAAAATCCTCTGCTAACAATATTGAAATCCTTGTAAATTAGCTTGAAAGAATCTCCTCCATCTTCAGAACGATAAAGGGTTCCTTCTTTTGCCTCTACAATTACATAAACTATATCAGGATTACTTGGAGCAACTTTAATTCCAATTCTTCCTATTTTTTCTGGTAATCCTTTTGTAATTTTCTTCCAGGTTAATCCTCCATCTATGGATTTATAAACACCGCCTTTATCACTTCCACTATCAAAATCCCATGGCTTTCTCTGAAAATACCACATGCCAGCGTAAAGAATATTCGGATTTCTTGGATTCATCTCAAGGTCTGAGGCTCCATGATATCCATCTATGTAAAGAACCTTTTTCCAGGTTTTTCCGCCGTCTGTTGTCATAAAAACTCCTCTTTCCTTATTCGGACCAAAAACATGTCCAACTGCTGCTACATAAACAATGTCTGGATTTGATGGATGAATTATTATTCTTGATATCCTCTCTGTTTCTTCAAGTCCCATATGAGTCCATGTTTTTCCACCATCCGTGGATTTATATACACCATTACCGAATGATACACTGTTTCTTGGATTATCCTCTCCTGTTCCAACCCAGATTAAATCAGGATTTGAAGGAGCTATTGCAATATCGCCAATTGATTGCACATCCTGCTTATCAAATATTGGCTTCCAGGTTATTCCTCCATCCTCAGTTTTCCAGAGTCCACCAGAGGCAGTTGCTACATAAATCACATTTGGATTCCCTGGAATTCCCTCGATATCAGTCAGTCTTCCTCCCATAATTGCTGGTCCAATGTTTCTCCATTCAAGATTTTCAAAAATCGAAGGCTCAATTTTCACAGTTTTTCCAGCTGAATATAGATTTAAATTCAGAAAAAACAGAATACCCAAAATTAAAACAATAAAACCTACAGAGCTAAAATTCCTCTCTCGTTCCATTTTATCCCTCCTCTCTGAAAATTTTAATTAATTACGAGAGAACTGGTCAACAAAAAATTTTTATTAAATCTTGCTATCGAATTGACTCGGATTAATTAATGTAATATAATATTTTCGAAATGTCGAAAATACGAATAGACGAAATAACTTTAATACATGCTGATTTTTGCAAGTCATTTGCGAGTCCAAGAAGACTTCTCATACTCCACAGCCTTGGAGAAACTGAAAAGACTGTCTCTGAACTATCCGAAGAATTAGGCTTTCCTATGGCAAACCTGTCACAGCATTTAAACCTTTTAAAAAGTAAAGGAGCGGTAAAGTCAAGAAAAGTAGGTCAAAATATATATTATTCCATTGCGGATAAAAGGATTTTAAAGGCAACTCAATTAATAAGAGATGTAATAGTTGATTTGCTGAAAGAAAAAGGAAGCTTAGTTAAAAAATTAAAATAGAGGAGTATGTAAAATGTTAAAAGAGGAAACTAGGAGAGAATTGGAATATTATTTTAAAGAAAGGGTCAGTTTTGACAAAATCGAGAGGATTCTCTACAGCCACGATGTTGGTTCAATTCCTTCCTTGGTTCAAAATATCCTTGGAAATACTGAATGCAGTGCAATTGTTCAGCCTCGCAATGAAAATGACTTAATAAATATTTTAAAACTTGCGACAAAATATAAAATTAATTTAATACCAAGGGGTAAAGGAACCTCTGGTTATGGTGGAGTAATACCTATCAAAAATGGGTTAGTAATTGATTTTACATGGATGAACAAAATTCTCGAAATCAATGAAAAAGAGAAAACTGTAACCGTTCAGCCTGGTGTTATATGGCAGGAGCTTGAAAGAGAATTAAAAAGGTACAATCTTGCATTAAGGCTCTATCCCACAAGTGCTCCATCTTCAACAGTGGGTGGATGGCTTGCTCAGGGAGGAGGNGGAATAGGAAGTTACGAATATGGATGGTTCCGAGAAAATGTGATTTCAGCAAGGGTGGTTCTACTAAATGGAAAAACAAAAGAGTTTAAAGGAGAGGACCTTGATTTAATAAGCGAGGCTGAAGGCACAACGGGACTAATATCCTCCCTAACGCTGAGGGTTAAACCTCTCGAATCAGAAGAGGTCATTGGTGTAAGCTTTAAGAATTTGGATGAACTAAGTAATTTCTTAAATAGCATTGATAAGGAGAAATTACCTCTCTGGTCAATAAGTTTCTCAAATCCTGAGATGGTTGATTTACGAAAGAAAATGCCCCCAAAATTGGAACATGGAATACCAATTCATGAAAATATTCCTCATCCTCCTGCTGAATACTTTGTAACTCTTGTTTATCCCAAATCTCGCTCAGAAGAAATTTCCTCAAAATTAAATTTAATAATTAAGAATAATAATGGAAATATTATTGATAAAAAAACTACAGAACATGAGTGGTCTGAAAGATTCAAGATTATGAAAATAAAAAGACTTGCACCCTCTTTGATTCCTGCAGAAGTGGTCATTCCACTTAAAAGTCTCGGGAAATTTCTGAATGATATAAAATTAAAAGTTTCCCTTCCCTTTTATCTTGAAGGGATGCTGGTGAAGACAAACAACGAACCTGCAGAGTGTATAATTCTTGGCTTTTTTATACATGATGAAAGAAAATTCTCATTTAATCTGGCTTATTTGTTAACCCTGAGAATTAAAAAACTGGCTCAGAAATATGGAGGAAGGATTTATTCGACCGGAGCATATTTTCAAAAAGATGCTAAGAGAATCTTTGGCAGTAAACGATTGTTAAAATTAAAGTCATTTAAACGAGAGATTGACCCATTAAATTTATTAAATCCCGGAAAGGTAATCCAGAAAAATAGTCTGACCCCTTTGATAAGTTTAGCTGAAAAACTGGAATCACCCTTCCGACCATTATCCAGTATTCTTAAGGCAAAACCCAGAGAGAAATTTGAATCGAGGAGAGGAATTCCAGGCGATATTGTGTGGTATGCCTACGCATGTGCTCAGTGTGGTTACTGCGTTCACACATGCGACGAATATTACGGACACAAATGGGAATCTCACTCGCCTCGAGGAAAATGGTATTATCTAAGGAAAGTAATTGAGGGAAAGTTGAAGCTATCGCAGGAAATGGTCGATAAATTTCTAATATGCACAACCTGTGAAATGTGTAATGTGAGATGTCCTCTCGAATTACCTATCGAAACTTCATGGGCTATGCTGAGGGGAGAGCTGATTAATAAGAGAAAATTCATGACTTTTCCACCATTCGAAATTATGTCCGCGAGCTTAAAGAAGGAAGGAAATATATGGGCTTCTTATCGTAAAGACAGAACAGCCTGGATTCCGAAGGATTTGAAAAGTAAAATTCTTGAAAGAGGTGAATGGGGTTATTTTGCAGGATGTACTGCCTCCTATGTTGAACAAGATATAGGAGAGGGAACTTTAAGACTTCTCGATAAAGCTGGAATAGATGTTACAATGCTGGGAAATGAAGAAAATTGCTGTGGTCTTCCCATGCTTGTTGCTGGTTTATGGGATGTCTGGATCGAAAATATGAAAAAGAATATTGATTCTGCTAAAAGGAAAGGGATAAAGAAAATAATCACTTCATGTCCTGCATGCTGGCTCTCATGGCATACTTACTATCCTCAATGGGCTGAAAAATTGGAGATTGATTATGATATTGAAACATATCATTATTCTCAAATAATTGCTGAGAAAATAAAAGAAGGGAAAATTAAATTTTCAAAAAAGATTCCCATAAAAATAACATGGCATG
Organism: Candidatus Aminicenantes bacterium JdFR-78; assembly: GCA_002010665.1. Classification (GTDB taxonomy): domain Bacteria; phylum Acidobacteriota; class Aminicenantia; order JdFR-78; family JdFR-78; genus JdFR-78. Next base: position 175,051 of record MTON01000003.1, on the reverse strand, counting down.
ACTCCTGTCATATTGGAAGAGCAGGAGGTATTTATGATCCTCCCCGTGAAATAATAAAGGCTATTCCTGGAGTTGAATTTGTTGAGATGGAGCATAATCGAGAGGAAGCTCTTTGTTGCGGTTCAGTCTTAACACTGATAGGCAATCCCCCTGTTGCTCATGAAATAGGTGATATAAGAATTGAGGAAGCTTATAAAGCAGGAGCTGAGGCAATTTTAGCAGCATGTCCGTGCTGTGAATTTCAGCTAAGGGTGAGTGCGGACAAAATGAAAAGAGATATAAAGATTTATGATTTGGGTCATTTTGTTGCAAAGAGTCTCGGAATTAATATGAAGGACCCAACTCCTTATGCCCTTTCAATGTGGGCAGTTTTTGAGAAAATGGTTTTTTTAATGAAACCAGAAGGAATGGCAGATCTTATGATTGAACTATTTCCTCAATTAATGGATGCAATGCCAGGTATAATGAAATCAATGATGAAATTTATGAAGAGATTACCTTCGCCGATTAGGAATGTAATGTTTTCAATGATGAAACCAGTTATGCCAAAGATGTTTCCAGTTCTACTTCCTAAGATGATGCCAAAGGTAATGCCCCATATGTTAAAGGCTGTTGAAAAAAGAGTGCCCATGCCACAGCACATGAAAGAACAGATGCCTGATTTAATGCCAAAGGTAATGGATAACCTAATGCCAAAGATGCTCCCCTCCGTTATTCCTTTAATTATCAACCCCCTAATAGAATTTATTAAATACAAATGGTAAGGCTAAACCCTATTTGTCAATTATTTCATTTAAAAAGGGTAGAAGCTGAAATTTATAAATAGTATCCCAGACAAAATTTTTAATCACTTTTCGGTAAAATTTGTGAGTGGGTAATTTCTCTAAAAATTTCAAAATCTTCTCTGCAATTTTTTTTGGAGTCTCCTCTAAACCAAAAACACATACATCACTGCCACCAATTTCCTTAAAAGGAGGTATATCTGAACAGGCAACCGGCAATTTTATCATGCCTGCCTCAAGAAGTGGAATTCCAAAACCTTCCTGAATGCTTGGCATAAACAGCAAATCGGAAATGAGATAAAGGTCTCTTATCAATGACCTGCTTGGTATCACTTTTTGTCGTGACTTTAATTTATGTTCTGCAATTATGATTATGTCCTCTTCAACCTTTAAATTTTTTGCAAGTGCCCGAAGTTTAAAATAATAGGATTTTGACTTGGGTAAATGTGGGTCATAAGCACCTGTCAGAAGTAATTTTGCTTTAATTCCTTTATCCTTAAAGGCTTTTAAAACCTTTATGCTCAATTCAATATTTTTCCGTGGAGTTAATCGCGATGGTTGAACCATTAAAAGGTCAGCTTCTAAAAGATTCCTCTCCCCTATTATCCTCACTGTTAATGGGTCCAATTTAAAAAAGCTAATTGGATCAATGCCATCTGGAATAACCTTTATTTCACTTTTCTGACCGTACAATTTCTGAAATTGGATTTTCCGTGATTTTGAAATTGCAACATAATGTATTTTTTGATTAAAGGTTTTAAGAATATTCCAAGGCTCCTCATTTAGATAAGGGGGATGATTAGGATAAAAATATGGGGAATCATGATTCCACGCAATTATTTTTATTGAACTATTATTAGCCAGTTTATGTATTGCAAATGTTAAGGGTAAATTGAAATTCATGGTCAATACATTATGAGCTATAAGGAAATCATAATTTTCCAGGGATTTCGAAAGGTAAAAATATATTTTATTTGCCAATTGCTCAAGGCCTGATGAATTTCCTTCCATTATTTTCTTATGCATTCTGAGAATTTGGGGATGTCGGGTATAAAGTAATGGATTTATTTCAATAGGATAATCAAGAGAAAACTGCCCTCCTTCTCCTGCTATGATTTTGACCTGATGATAGTTACGATGAAAAAGCTGTGCCTGCTGACGAACAATTTCTTCAACCCCGCCTATTACAGGCGGGCATGAGTAATGTATTAAGGCAATATTATATCTTCTCACTCAAAACTTTCTTAATTAAAAGTTTCGATTATCATTTTCAATTTCTTCTCAAGAACCTCATATGAAAAATATTTTTTTGCTAATAAATAGTTTTTCTCTGTCATCTCCTTCAATTTTTCAGGATTGCTTAAAAGGTATTTAACCTTTTCCACTATTTTCTCTGACACAAAACCATCAATAACAATTGTTTCAAATCCCTTTGGTTCTATATCAACCACATATATGGAATAGCGATTTACAACTATTGGTTTCTTAAAGTAAACAGCTTCAAGAAAAGCATTACCAAAACCTTCGTATCCTGATGGATATGTAATTAAATCTGCCTCTTTATAAACATCATCAATCGTATAAATCTTCTCTCCATTTGGTTTGATTTCTCTTTTTGGCCCTATCATCCGCTCAATCATTACTAGTTCAACCCCCATTTTCTCAGCATATTCTTGAATTTTTAATTTATATTCATCTCCTTCATCACCACTTGCATGTGAAATGATTAATTTTGGATTGGAAAGTTCAAGATAATATACAAGCTCAACAGCTCTTTCTATCCATTTTCGAGGGACTATTCTTGTGGGTTGCAGAATAAAAAGATCTTCCTTCTTCAAGCCAACCTTTTCTCTCAGATCGCGAGAATATTCATCAGGAGGAGAAGGAGGTTTTGAATAATTAAGAACATTGGGAATTATAAAATTGGAAATTCCTCTTCTATGGCTGAGTTGCTGGGAAGCGAGAGAATTTATAACCACATGTTTTATTGATGGTAAATCAGGTGGAAATGCCATGGTTAAATAATCACTAACGCAATTAACCAGAAAGCGATTTCTTTCCCATGAAAAATCGTGATGATGAGCAATTGTTGGAACCCCTGTTTCTGCTATAAATTCAGTTAATGCCAAACCAAGGGGTATATTCATTGGAATACTCAGGGCGTTTTCGCATATTAATAAATCAATGTCAAATTTCTTGAAAAATTCTGCAATTGAATTCTTCAGTTTATCTTTTAATAAAAGAATTTTTTTTGTAACTTCTTCCGGTCTCTCGCGTCTTGTGAAACAGATCTTCTGAATTTCTAAAATTTCAGGATGCTCGAAAAAAGCCTCCTCAACAAGAAAACTCTTCTCCTCAGGTGTATCAAGCTTNCCAGCCATAAAAAAACATTCATATCCTAATCTTTCAAGAACCTCTCTCCATTTTTTAATTTCAAGGGAAACACCATCAGTTCCATGAATTCTTGTGGATATAAAACCTATATTTCTCATTGAGTATAATTTAATACTCTTTAGCTTTGAATTCAACCTTAATTTGAAAATAATATTTCTTTGTTTTATTTTGAAAATTTATTATAATCAAAATAGTGTTAGAAGGGAAAGTTGCATTAATAACCGGCGCAAATAGAGGTTTAGGCAAGGAAATAAGTTTAGCACTTGCTAAAAGAGGAGCAAGTATAGCCATTCATTATTTTAAGAATAGAAATCTTGCTGAATCACTAAAAAAACAGATAGGAAAAAATGCAGAAATTTATCACGCGGATTTAATGGATGAAAAAGAAATTTTTGAATTAGTGAGAAGAATTTCAGCTGAAATGGGAGAAATAGATATATTGATTAATAATTTTGGCCCTTTTATTTATAAAAAATGGGAAGAAATTTCATTTGAAGAGTGGGATTATATAATTAGAGGTAATCTTAATAGCGCTTTTATTTGCTCTAAGGCTGTAATTCCTGGAATGAGAAGAAAAAAATGGGGAAGAATTATAAATATAGGATATAACAGGGTTGAACAAATTGTGGCTTTCCCAAATATTACCCCCTATGCGATTGCAAAAACAGGCTTACTAATTCTCACAAGAACTATGGCCAAAACAGAAGCTCCTTACAAAATTACAGTCAATATGGTTTCACCTGGATTAATGGAAGAAGGGATCAAGCCAGAAGAATTTGAGATTCCAATGGGCAGATATTGTTCATTTGAAGATGTAATTGAAGCAATAATTTTTCTTATTTCAGATGGTGCAAATTACATCACGGGAACCAATATAATTGTTGGAGGGGGCTGGAAAATTTAAAATGACATTTTTTGTCAGTTAATCTAACAAAAATTGTTAATTATTGTCATTAAATTTTTTATAAATCTTAAATTATCAATAATTTAATAATCAAGAAAGGTGGCATAAATTTTGCATTCTTCTCTAGTCGGAGGGAGGATTATGGATATAAAAGGAAAAGACTTTTTAGATAGCACAACAGCATGTGAAATGATAGGAATTTCACTTAAAAAACTCAGTCTGTGGGAAAAAGTTGGATTAATAAAGCCAAGATATATTGAATTTGGCAATAAGAGGCAGAAATATTATACCCTTGAGGAAATAAGATGGGGAATTATGGCTCGGCAATTAATTGAAGAAGAGCATTTTCCTTTAAAAACAGTTATTGAAAAAATTGTGGAAGCAAGAAGAAAACCCAGGGAAGATAAAAATGAGGAAGAAACATAAAGAATTAATTGAGAATTTAAAAATAGGAGTTTACAGAGCTTCTGCTGAATTTGATGGTAAATTTATAGAAGTTAATAAGGCATTAATAGAAATTCTCGGATATAAGAATAAAAAAGAATTATTAAAAATTAAAATTAAAGACCTTTATAGGAACGCAAATAATAGAAAGAATTTTATAGCTAAACTTAGAAAATATGGGTATGTGGAAAATGAAGAAATATGGCTTAAAAAGAAGGATGGAACACCTATTCTCTGTTCAGATACAGCAGTTGCTATTTTTGATAAGAAGGGAAAAATTAAATATATTGATGGCTTTATTGAAAATATAACCTCAAAAAGAGCTTTGGAGGAAAAACTCAGAATGATAAATGAGATTGTTCAGAACATGGAGGAAATCGTCCTGGTCGCTGATAAAGAAGGCAAAATAATTTTTACCAATCCAGCCATTGAGAAGGTTCTCGGATACAAACCTGAAGAAATACTAGGAGATAAGTACTGGTTATTAGTTCATCCTGATGAAGAAGACAGAGAAAAGGAAAGAAAATATGTCGCAGGAGTTGCAAGGGGTGAAATTAAGGTTAGAAAAAAGATCTATGAAAATGTTTTGAAACATAAAAATGGAAAAGTAAAGTGGATTGCATGGCGTGATACTCGGATGCCTCCAGGCTATGTCATAGGAGTTGGGAGGGATGTAACTGAGGAAAAAATAGCAAGAGAAGAACTTAAAATTTCCGAATCTAAATATAGAACATTATTTGAACATTCTGGAACTATAATTTTCATGATTAATAAAGAAGGAATAATTACGGCAGTTAATAATAAAGGAATTGAATTCCTCAATCTTCCAAGAGAAGAAATTGAAAATAAAATGAATGTTTTTGAATTTCTCCCACCTGAGGAAAAGAAAAGAATTAGACTAATTATGATTAAACGATTAAAAGGAGAAAATATTCCATCTGAGTACGAGGTAAATTTCTTTGTTAAAGGAGGCGAAAAAAGAATTGGGAGAATAAATGTAGAATTAGTTCCTGGTACACAGAATTTTATTGTTAGTTTAACTGATATAACAGAGCAGAAAAAACTTGAACAGCAGTTAATCCAGTCAGAAAAAATAGCAACTGTCAGGCAGATGCTTGGCGGAATTACACATCAATTGAATAATCCTCTTTCCACATTAATGGGCTATGTAGAAATGCTATTGAACACAGAAGTATCAGAAGATATTAAACAGAAATTAATGATTATATATGAAAATGCTGAAAGATGTGGAAAAATCATAAAAGATCTTACTAATTTAATTGCAGGTAAGCCTTTTGAAAAAGTTTATATGGATATAAATGATTTAATTGAAAAGACCGTAGATATAAAAGAATACGAATTAAAACTTGACAATATAAAAGTAATTAAGGAGTTAGATCCATCAGTACCAAGAATAATGGCGGATTCCTCTCAAATTCAACAAGTATTAATTAATTTAATAAACAATGCACAGGATGTATTAAGGGATAAAAAAGACAAAAAAGAAATAAGAATTAGAACCTATTTTGATGAGAAAAATATTTATATCAGCGTGAAAGATAATGGTCCTGGAATCAAAAAGGAATTATTAAATCAAATTTTTAGTCCTTTCTTCACAACCTATAATGACAGAAGTCATTTGGGTTTAGGTCTTAGTGTTTCTTCAAAAATTATAGAGGATCATAAAGGAAAGATCACTGTGAATAGTGAATTGGGGAAAGGGGCGGAATTTATTATTAAACTCCCCATTACTGAGATGGAAGATTACATAAAATAAAAAAATTAGTCCAGCCAATAATTCGGAGCTTCCTTGATTATTTCAACATCATGAACATGACTTTCCCTTACTCCTGCTGGTGTAATCTTTATGAATTTAGCCTTTTCCTGAAGCTCTTTAATTGTTCTACAGCCTGCATAACCCATTCCAGCCCTCAAACCTCCAACGAGCATCTGAATCACCTTGCTCACACTTCCTTTATATGGAACTCTTCCTTCTATTCCCTCTGGCACCAGCTTGGTTTCACTTAGAATGTCATCTTGAAAATAGCGGTCTTTACTTCCCTCCTTCATCGCACCTATTGAGCCCATTCCTCTGTAAAGTTTATAGGATCTTCCTTGATAAATGATAATATCTCCTGGAGCTTCATCAGTCCCAGCAAGAAGATTTCCTATCATTACTGAACTTGCACCAGCAGTTATTGCCTTTGTTATGTCACCTGAATATTTTATACCCCCATCAGCAATAATCGGAATATCGTATTTCTTACATACTTTATAAACATCTGAAATTGCAGTGATTTGAGGGACTCCGACTCCGCTTACAACCCTTGTTGTGCAGATTGAGCCTGGTCCGACTCCTACTTTCACTGCATCAACTCCCAGATTTATTAAATCTTCAGCTGCCTCACCACTTGCTATGTTTCCTGCTATTAATTCCACATCAGAGAAATGTTTTTTAAGCATTTTTACTGTTTCAAGAACCTTTTGTGAATGTCCATGAGCAGTGTCAATTACAAGAACATCTACTTTTGCTTTTATCAATGCCTCAGCTCTTTCGAGTGCATCTTCACCCACTCCAATTGCTGCTCCAACTCTTAATCTTCCAAATTCATCCTTAATTGCGTGAGGAAATTGAATCCTTTTAAGAATATCCTTATAGGTAATTAAACCTTTTAAATTAAAATTTTCGTCAACAACTGGTAATTTCTCAATTTTATGTTTTTGTAATATTTTTTCAGCTTCCTTGAGGGATGTTCCCACAGGAACAGTTATAACACTTTTGGTCATTACCTCTTTTATTGGAAGGTCCATTCTAGTTTCAAATCTTAAATCCCGATTTGTGAGTATTCCAACAAGTTTTTTACCCTCTGTGATTGGCAAACCGGAAATTTTATATTTCTTCATTACCTCAATAGCCTGATATATTTTATCATTTGGTGACATTGTTATTGGATCTACAATCATTCCACTCTCGGACCTTTTGACTTTATCAACCTCTTCAGCCTGTGCCTTAATAGTTAGATTGCGATGTATAATTCCTATTCCACCTAATTGAGCTAATGCAATCGCCATCTTTGACTCAGTTACTGTATCCATTGCAGAGCTTACAATTGGAATATTGAGCTTTATTTTTTTTGTTAAATAAGTGGTTACATCTGTCTCTGATGGAAGTACCTCAGATCTTGCTGGAAGCACAAGAACATCATCAAAAGTCAAACCTTCCTTTATTTTTTCATCTAACATTACTTTCTTCTCCTTTTTTTACTTGGAATAACTGCTCTTACCTCTCTTAATCTCGTTGAGCCAGAAGAAGGTACTGAAGAAACAGCTTCTGCCTGGGGCGAAGGTTGTGAAAAGGGATTGAATACTGGACGATGATAAACAGCATGGGGTATTTCCCTGACTACTCTTTCCTCTTCCACAACTGGTTGAAGCATGAACAGATATCGAATTGTCTCCTCTTCAATTCGATTTAGCATGGACTGGAACATTTCAAAGCTTTCTTTCTTATATTCAACAAGAGGGTCTCTCTGCCCATATCCTCTAAGCCCTATACCCTCTTTTAGATAATCCATTGCTAGTAAATGGTCCTTCCATTGCGAATCAATTACCTGAAGCATTATCAATCTCTCAAATTCCCTCATTTGATCAGAACCAATAATCTCCTCTTTTTCCATATAAATTTTCTTGAGATGGGAAAGAATTAAGTCTCTTAATTCCCCATGCTCTATATTTTCCCAATCTATGTTTAATTCATTTATGTCAAATATAAATTGGGTTATCAATGCTTTTCTTAATCCCTCCTTATCCCATTCCTCGGGATCCTTTCTTGGATCTGCATGAATATCAAGGATCCAGTCAACAAGTTCCTCTATTAATTGTTGGATTTGCTCCTTTAAATTTTTCCCTTCAAGAATTTCTCTTCTCATTCTATAAATTGTCTCTCTCTGCTTGTTCATCACATCATCATATTCAAGGAGGTGTTTTCTTATTGAAAAATTCTGAGCTTCAACCTGTTTTTGAGCCCTTTCAATTGCTTTTGTTACCATCTTATGTTCAATAGGAACTCCTTCCTGCATTCCAATTTTAGCCATGAGATTTTTAATTCTATCACTGCCAAAAATTCTCATTAAATCATCTTCAAGGGAAAGATAAAATCTTGAAGAACCTGGGTCTCCTTGTCGTCCTGCTCTACCTCTGAGCTGATTATCGATTCGTCTTGCTTCATGCCTTTCTGTTCCGATTACATGAAGTCCCCCTTTCTCAACAACTCTTTTATGATCCTCATCTGTAATTTTCTTTGCCTCAGCCAGTGCTTTTTCCCACTCCTCTTTTGAAGCTTTCTTAGGATCAATTCCCTTTTTTCTAAGGAAAGTCTTTGCCAAGAATTCAGGATTGCCTCCTAAAATAATATCAGTTCCTCTACCCGCCATATTTGTCGCAATAGTTACTGCTCCTGAACGTCCTGCCTGGGCAATTATCTCTGCTTCCCTTTCGTGATGCTTTGCATTTAAAACCACATGCTTTATTCCTCTTTTTCTCAAAAGTGAACTGAGGTGTTCTGAATTTTCAATTGAAGTTGTTCCAACGAGAACAGGTCTTCCGATTTTATGACATTCTTCTATTTCTTTTACCACTGCCTCCCATTTTTCTTTTTTGGTTCTGTAAATAACATCGTCATATTCGTATCTTCTTAATGGCTTGTTTGTGGGAATTACAATAACATCTAAATTATAAATTGCTTTGAACTCATTTGCCTCAGTTGCAGCAGTTCCTGTCATTCCAGCAAGTTTCTTATACATTCTAAAATAATTCTGGAAGGTGATTGAGGCTAAGGTCTGATATTCCTCTTCAATTCTCACTCGTTCCTTTGCCTCAAGAGCCTGATGAAGACCATCGCTATATCTTCTTCCAGGCATTAATCTTCCTGTAAATTCATCTACTATAATTACTTTACCGTCTTTTACAATGTAGTCTCTGTCTTTCTTGAATAAAGTATGAGCTTTTAATGCCTGATTTATATGATGAACTATATGCATATATTTCAAATCATATAGATTTGGAATATTGAGAAATTTTTCAGCTACAGCCACTCCTTCTTCAGTCAAAACAACGGTTCTTGTTTTTTCATCTACCTGATAATGGACATCCCTTTTAAGTCGGCGAACCAGATTGTCAATTCTGTAATAAAGAGCAGTTGACTCTTCAGTGGGGCCAGAAATAATCAAAGGAGTTCGAGCTTCATCAATCAGTATACTATCAACTTCGTCCACTATTGCATAATTATGACCTCTTTGAACTATATCCTCCAACCTGAACTTCATATTATCTCTTAAATAATCAAAACCAAATTCATTGTTAGTTCCATATGTAATGTCTGCCTGATATGCTTTTTTTCTTTCTATATCACTCATTCCATGCTGAATGGTACCAACCGTGAGCCCAAGGAATTTATATATTGGTCCCATCCACTCTGTATCTCTGCGAGCAAGATAATCATTAACAGTGACAATGTGAACTCCCTTTCCTTCCAGGGCATTGAGATAGGCTGGAAGGGTAGCAACAAGGGTCTTTCCCTCACCTGTCTTCATTTCAGCAATCTTTCCTTGATGAAGAACAATTCCACCCATTAATTGAACATCAAAATGCCGCATATAAACTGTTCTTTTTGCAACCTCACGAACTACTGCAAAGGCTTCGACCAACAAATCATCCAGGGTTGCTCCTTGGGCTAATTTTTCTTTAAATTCAGAGGTTTTTGCCTTTAACTGTGCATCCGTAAGTTTGGAAATTTTTGGTTCTAATTCATTTATTTTATTGACAATAGGCTGGAGTTTTTTTAGTTCTCTCTCGTTTTTGGTTCCGAAAATTTTTTGTAGAATTTTAATCATCTAAAAATTATTAAATCAAAACTGCAATACAAAGTCAAATTAAATTCCTTAAAGTAAGCGAAATTAGAAATTTTTTAATTTTCTCTTAATTTTTAATCAGATTTAACAATTATTGCTGGAATGTTCAGTTCTTTTACTAAATCATTGAATGACTTTATATCAATCTCAATAACTTCTCTCAGCTTTTTAATCTGCTCATCCACTTTTCTGGAGAGCTCCTCAAACACCTCATAACATTGCTTAGTTGGAGGAGCATCTGCACTTGAAACAACAGATGCAAGGGCTGCTAATTTATTGTTCAACTTTATTGGATAATTCAATAAATCCTGCGAAACCTTTGCTCGATGCTGGATTAACTCATCCTCAATAGCTGATAATTTCTCATTAATTAATTTTGAAGCCTTAGAGATCTTTTCAGCATAATCCTTTCCTTTTGTATTTTTAACTATTTCCTCAAGCTGATGGCGGATATTTCGAATTTCATTCACTGCATCATGGGTCTCTGATAATTTGTCTCTTATTTTTATAAGGAGAGCGAACTGTTCCTCAAATTCTTCCTGGGTTGTTTTAACTCTTGGATCTTTTATTATTCTAAAAGGTTGTCTGTATTTCTTATCTCCAACAATTAATTCAACAAAATAATTTCCTGGAGGAGCAATCGGGCCTCGAATACTCCCAGCCCAGAAAATAGCATCTTTAACTTCATGAGCATCTGGATAGCGCATATTCCAGATAAAACGATTTGTTCCCTTTTCTATCGAGACCTTCTGTTCTCCTTTTTTCTCTGGATTGCTCGAAAAAGAGCGAATAATATTGCCATCTTTGTCAAGAAATAACAGCTTTACTTCCTCCTTTGGTTTTTCTTTAAAATAATAATAGACACTAACACCTAAAGGTGGATTTTCTCCTGCATTTGGAATTCTTCTTGTCCAAGCCCTAAATCTTACAGTTGTAGCAGGCTTGAACAGATATACTGAAGAATTCAAAACCTCATTAGTGATCTGTCTGAGAACATTTATATTATCAAGTATCCAGAAAGAGCGGCCATGGGTCGCAATAACTAAATCGTTTTCATGAATGACCATGTCATGAATTGGAACAACCGGCAAATTTAATTGTAGGGATTGCCAGGTTTCACCATCATCAAAGGAAACATAGACTCCTTTTTCTGTTCCAGCATAGAGAAGTCCTTTTCTCTTTGGGTCTTCTCTTATAACTCTTGTAAATTCATCCTGTGGTATGCCTTTTGTAATTCTTTTCCAATGTTTTCCATAATCAGTTGTTTTATATAGATAAGGCTTAAAATCATCCAGTTTATAACGAGTTGCTGCTATGTATGCTACTCCTGGGTCAAAATGAGATGGTTCTATAATGCTAATTAATGCCCATTCAGGGAGTTCCTTTGGGGTCACATTTTTCCAGGTTTTTCCATTGTCAAGGGAAAGATGAATCAACCCATCATCAGAACCAGCCCATAAAATACCCTGTTTGACAGGAGATTCTGCAAAAGCAAAAATTGTTCCATAATACTCAACGCTTGTATTATCCTTGGTTATTGGCCCTCCTGAGGGTTCCATTTTTGATTTATCATTTCTTGTAAGATCAGGACTTATTATTTCCCAGCTCTGTCCCTCATTTGTGGACCTGAAAACATGATTACCAGCAACATATAGAACATCTGGATTATGCGGAGATATTAAAATCGGAAAGGTCCATTGAAATCTGTATTTAAGATATTTTGCACCCCATCCCATTGGATTATCAGGCCATACTGAAATATTGCGAGCCTTTCGTGTTCTATGATCATAGCGAGTGAGAGTGCCTCCATAACAACCTGCATAAACTATATTTGGGTCATCTGGACGAACTGCAATGTAACCGCTTTCACATCCTCCAACAGAATACCACTCTGACTGAGTTATTGCTCCATAATCTGACCTGCTTGGAACAGAAATAGTGCTGTTATCTTGCTGTGCTCCGTAAACTCTGTAAGGAAACTGATTATCTGTTGTAACATGATAGAATTGAGCGGTTGGCTGTGTATAAAGGCTCGACCATGATTTTCCTCCATCAAAGGTTATTGTTGCACCTCCATCATTTCCTTCTATCATTCTGAGAGGATTCTGAGGATCAATCCATAAGTCATGATTATCACCGTGTGGAGTTCGAATCTGGGTATAAGTTTTTCCTCCATCATTTGATTTCCAGAATCTTACATTTAAAACATAAACTGTTTCAGGGTCTTTTGGATCTGCAACAATGTGAGAATAATACCAGGGCCGTTGGAATAAATTAGGGTCCTTGCTCACAAGTTGCCATGTCTCTCCCCAATCGTCCGACCGAAAAACTCCTCCATCTTCTGCCTCTATAATAGCCCATACCCTGCCCGGCTTAGCAGGAGACACTGCAATTCCAATCCTCCCTTTTATTCCCTTTGGAAGACCAGGATTGTTTGTTATTTCCTTCCAGGTATTTCCACCATCTATTGATTTATATATACTACTGTCAGGGCCTCCACTTTTGAATCCCCATGGGTAGCGCTGGACTTCCCAGAATGCTGCATACAGAATTCTTGGATTATTTGGATCCATTGCCAAGTCTATTGCGCCAGCTTTCTCACTTCGAAATAATATTTTCTCCCAGGTTTTACCTCCATCTATCGAGCGATAAATACCCCTTTCCTTGTTTGGACCAAAAATATGACCGAGCGCTGCAACATAAACAATGTCTGGATTCTTTGGATGAATTCTTATTTTCGGGATATGGCGAGTGTCTTCCAATCCTATATGTTGCCATGTTTTACCACCATCTGTTGATTTGTAAACTCCATTTCCATGGGAAACATTCCCTCTTGGACAACCTTCTCCCATTCCAACGTATATAATATTTGGATCCGAGGCTGAAACCGCAATTGCACCAACTGAACCTGTCTTGAAAAATCCATCTGATATATTTTTCCATGTTATTCCACCATTTTCTGTCTTCCATACACCTCCTCCAGTTGAACCAAAATAGAACACAAGAGGATTTGAAGGGTCTCCTGCTACAGCAACAACTCTACCACCCCTATATGGACCTATGCATCTCCATTTAAGAGCCTTATAAAATATAGGATCAATTTTTGATTTATCCGTAGCTTTCTTTGAAAAAACATAATTGGTTAATCCAAAAAAACAAAAAATCAGTATTAATGAAATAATTATTTTCTTTTTAAGTAAATTCATTTTGAAACCTCCCACCGCAATTGTTATTGGTTAATGGTTATTTGTCAAATAAATAATTTACCATTCACCAATAACCATTGACAAATATTAGTAGCCTATTGCACATCCATCTTTTCTCGACTCACTTGCTCCTATTAAAATTCCCCTTTTTGTGTCAATCCATATTCCCTGATATCCTCCAAATACACCAATTGCATGAGCAACCCTGTGGCCTTTTCTAACAAGTTCTCTTATAACCTCAGAGGATATTCCACTTTCAAGATAAACAATACCTCCATCCTCCATTTTCCCCCCATTTGGCTGAGAAGAACCAACATGTCTGAACCTCGGAGCATCCCCAGCCTCTTGAATATTCATTCCAAAATCGATTATATTACATAAAATTTGAACATGTCCTTGAGGTTGCATTGCTCCACCCATAACACCAAATGAAAAAACTGGCTCATTATCCTTTGTAACAAAACCTGGGATAATAGTATGAAAAGGCCTCTTTCCCGGTGCAATAACATTTGGATGTCCTTCCTCAAGACTAAATAGAGCTCCTCTATCCTGCAAACAGAATCCAAGTCCATCAGGAACCATACCAGAACCAAAACCAGCATAATTGCTCTGAATTAATGAAACCGCATTAAAATCTTTGTCCACAACTGTCAGATATGCTGTATCNCCCTCCTCTAAGATTTCCTCTCCTGCTGGAATTGATAAATTAGCTCTTTCAGGATTGAAAAACTCAAGTCTCTTTAATGCATACTCTTCTGAAAGGAGAGTTTTTATTGGTATTGTGGAAAATTTTGGATCAGCATAAAACCGAGCTCTATCCTCATATACTATTTTTTTAATTTCAATTAAAGTATGCAGATATTCAGCTGAATTGTGTCCCATGGATTTTAAATCAAATTTTTTTAACATATTAAGCATTTGCAAAACTGCAATTCCTTGCCCATTTGGAGGGAGTTCCCATACATCATAACCCCTGTAATTAACACTTAATGGTTGAACCCATTCTGAATGAAAATTTGCAAAATCCTCGTACTGAAAAAATCCTCCCACTTTTTTTGAATATTCAATTATTCTTTTTGCTATTTCACCTTTATAAAAAGCATCTCTCCCTTTCTCAGCAATTAGACGATAGGTTCCTGCAAGTTCAGGATTTTTAAATATATCTCCTTTTTTAAGAATTTTTCCTCCTGGTGCATAAAGCTTCTGAAAATTTTTATACTTCTTGAATGTTTTCACTGCTCTTTGCCAATAATAGGCAATAACCTCTGACAGAGGAAATCCCTTTTCAGCGTAATTTATTGCAGGTTCGAGTATCTTCTTCATGGGTAATTTCCCAAACCTTCGATGAAGCTCAAACCAACCATCAACACATCCCGGAACAGTCCACGGTAAAGGACCATGAAGGGGAATTCTTTTTATACCTTTTCTCTTAAAATATTCAAGAGAAATCGCCATAGGTGCTGGACCACTTGCATTTAAGCCATACAGTTTTTTCTCCTTGTTAATCCATATAATTGCAAAAAGGTCTCCTCCAATCCCACAGCTAGTTGGCTCCATAAGACCAAGGGCAGCATTAACTGCAATTGCAGCATCTATTGCATTTCCGCCTTTTTTTAGAATATCAATTCCTATCTGAGCTGCAAGGGGTTGACTTGTAGCAACCATTCCATTTGTTGCAATGACCTCTGACCTTGTTGCAAACATTCTCCCTGTAATACGGTCTCCAGCTTTGAGATTGAACACGAAACTAAAAATAAATAAAGATAATATTATTTTTTTCATTTTATTCTCCTTGGATTTTCTTTCTTGCTATGAATGTACCATTAGGCTGTTTGATAATCATGGAAATCACCTTTCCTGATTTATCCTTTTTAAATTCCACACTATAACCTTCAAAATTCTTCAAATTAAATTCTGTCCCTTTATAGGGAACTAATTCATATTCAGGCTGTCCAGGAACAACTAAAATCAGCTTATTTTTACCCTTTAGATAAATTGTCATAATTAATCCATCAAGTTCGTACTTTCCGGTGAATTGCTTAAGGAAGCTTTCCTCTTTCATTTTCTTTTCAGGAATTCGAGTAAAAATAATATCCTTTACAGCAGGCTCCATTTGAATTGAAAGACTATTTATATTTCCCTTTTTGTCCATAAAAAAGGCAACCTTTTTTGTTATCTCAAGAAGTTCATTTTTAAGTTCAAAAACATCATAATGATAATGAGTTAATGTGTAGGTTATTGAATTATATGTTGCTTTCAAATGGTCTCCCTCTTTTTCAATTTTTATAATTCCATACCCAGGGTTTTCGTATTCTCCTGTATAATCCTCAAGGGGATGGGAAGGTTTTGTATTTAACTTTCTATCCTTATCCTTTTCCTTTCTTGCTTTTTCAGCCTGAGCTTTTGCCTTTTGAACTTCTTTTTTAATTCTTTCATTCCATGGAACTTCATCCAAACCTAAAAGCCTGTCATAGACATTATACGCAATTATGGTTGGGAGGGGAGTGCCACTCAGATTTGTTAAAATTACCATACCAATCTTGTCCTTTGGCATAAAGCTCACAAGAGCTGTAAATCCATCTATGCCTCCTCCATGCTGAAGCAAAAGATGACCTCTATAAGCTGTTATAACCCATCCCATTCCATAACTTGAATAAAAAAGCTCATCATATCTTATTGGCTGAGAAATCACCATTTGGGGAGAATGAATCTGATTAATATTTGTTTCTGATATGATTTGTTTCTCATTTAATTTACCCTTATTCAGATTTAATATTACCCATTTAGCCATCTCTTCAACATTTGAATTTATTGACCCTGCAGGTCCCACATTGTCAATATTTCTGAATGGAATTTCAATTATTTTTCCATTCTTTTTATAATAGGGGAGTGCAAAATCAGGTGATTTTTTGGAATCTTCTACTGAAAAATTGCTATTTTTCATGCCAAGAGGTTTAAAAATCCTTTCTCTTACAAACTCCTCCCATGTCTTCCCTGTGATTTTCTCTACCAGATATCCTGCAACTACAAACATCAGATTTTGATATTGCCATTTATAGCGAAAATCCTGACTTGGTTCTAAATATCTGAGGCGACGAATAAGTTCCTCACGTGAATAGGAAGAATTGTACCACACTAAATCATGACGGGGTAATCCAGACCTATGGCATAATAAATCCCTTGGCGTGATTCTTTCAGAGGCAAACTGATCCTTTAATTTGAAAAAGGGTAAATACTCTCTGACAGGCTTATCCCAGTCCAGTTTCCCCTCGTCAACAAGTATTCCAAGCGCCACTGCAGTAAAGGCCTTTGTGCATGAACCTATTGCAAAAAGTGTTTTTGGTGTTACCTCAAGTTTTTTCTTAATATCTCTGAATCCATAACCTTTCGCAAGAACCACCTTCTCATCTTTAACAATTGAAATTGCCAGACCAGGCACATTCCACTCTTTCATAGTCTTCAACACAAATTTATCAAATCCTTTAAGATTCTTTTCAATATCAGAATCTTTGGCCTGTAATACTAATACAAAGACAAAAATACAAAATATTATAAAAATTCTTCTAAAAATATCTTTTCTCATGTCCCCTCCTCAAAAATTATAAATTCTCACCTTTGTATATTCCGACTATTTTGTGGAGAACCTGTTCATAAATATTTTTTGAGGAAAGTCCCTTATTAAATAGAATTTTAAGTGCTTCTTTTCTATGTGCAAGTGCAGAACGATGAAAATTCACCCAGTTACTTTCAGGAAAATTATCCCTGGGAATCATTTTAATAATTCTCCTATCAAGACGTTTTTCTCTATCCCAGCTTACTCTTCCGAAAAAAGCTTCTTTTCTCCATTTATATCTGTGATAATCGTATTCCTTCGGATACTTTGAGTAACCCAACTTTGTCATGATCAATTTTTTCCAGTATTTGCATCTCTTCTTCAAGCTCCCTTCTACATTTATTCCTCTCAAAATTTTATCTCTTAAATTGTCAAATTCTTCTGGTTCATTTTCTCCAGCTCTGAGAGACAGCTTACATAGATAATTTTTATATACATCTTCTGTAAAATTCATATATCTAGTCTCGTTTGACGCAGGTATATATTTATTCCTGTAATTAAAATAAACCCAATTGTAATAAGAAATGTCAGGCACCTTATAAGCTTCCACATGTCCTATTGCAGGAATTGGCTTTCTGAGAATCTTCAATAACAATAGCTTTAAATTAAAGACAAGCTTTTTTGAAAGATTGCTATACACAAATAATTTTTTAACGCTATTGACCTCTGACCATCTGCCAGAGAAATTCTGATGGGAAAATGTATCTGCATATGCATGGAGCGCTATACCTATTCTATAGGGATTTTCAGTTTTTATTGCCAGGTTCAATAGTTCATTTGCTATAACATTTTTACAACCTGCTGTAGTAATATACTTCTCTTCTTCTCCTTCTCCCTCATTTCCAGGAATAAAATGAAATGGATAGTAAACCTTCTCCCATACTTCCTGCCAGAAGGACTCAAGTCCATTATGAGCTGTTCTTATCGGGTCAATAAAACCAATTTCTTTTCCCTTTTTATCATAGAGATAAATTTTCTTTGATTCTGTTGAATCATCTACATATTGCGAACTATAGGCTATTTTGAAAGAAAAATCTAAATCTAAACCTGCACATAAACACAAATAATAAACTGTATAAAAATGAAAATCTTTTTGCATTATAAATTCTCCAATTCTATAATATTTCCTCCTGTTTCACGAAATAATTCTTTCAAATATCCATCCTTGGTTGCAAGAATTATCTGGTGCTCTTGAGAAATCTCATTCAGAATTTTAAATGCTTCTCTTATTCTGTAATTATCGAATGTTATAAAAGGGTCATCCAATATTAGAAAAAATTTAGCCTCTTCCCCTAAAATTTTTTGTGCAAGAGCAAGTCTTAAGGAAAAATAAAGCTGATCCTGAGCCCCTTTGCTTAGCCATGTTATACTTTTTTTCTCATTATTATTCAGAATAATGTAGAAATCTTCCCATTTTGAAATCTCAATTCCTCTGTATTCGCTTCTTGTTATTCTTGAAAACCATTTACTACCTTCTTCTTCAATTACCTTTTTGAGGAAAAGCTCTGTTTCCTCTTCGATTTCCTTAAGGATTTTGTAAAAATCAATGAGCATTTTTTTTAATTCCAGTTTTTTGTTTATTTCATTTTCAAGCTCGTCTATTTTTTTAATTATTTCAGTTTCTCCTTCATTGAGTTCTTCCTTAAGAAGTTCTATTTCTTTCTCCATTCTGACAATCTCCTCATTCAATTTTTTCGCTTTTTCTCGAAGAACTCTCATCTCTTCATTTAATCTTAAATATTCCTTCTCATTATATTCCTCAAAACCTCCTTTAGACAAAACTTTAATCTCCCCTCCTAACTCATCAATTCTATTTATATTCTCATCTGGCAAAATAAACTCCCCTTCTAAGTATCTTTCCAAATTTTGTCTGTCCCTCTCAAGACCGAATTTCTTTTCCCATATTCTTTTATATTCCTTAATTGAATTAACACCTGCCTTCTCTAAAATATTTTTTCTCTTATTTTCGAAATCTTTTATTCTAATTTCAATTTCTTTTATCTTTTCTTCAATTTTATGTAGATTCTGTTCCTCCTTTTCTTCCCTATTTCCCTCATTCTCCTTTTCTTTTCTTATATCTTCAAGTTGACTTTTAAATTCCCTCCTATTCCCGGAGATAATATTTAATATAAGAGATATAAGAACCAAAAATAGAATAATAGATGGAATTAGTGCCAAAAGAGAAAGAGATAATATTATTTTAAAAATTATATTTATGATAATCAGAACAAAAACAAAAATTGAAACAAAAACCTTTCTCTTTAGTTTTTCCTTGGTTTGGGAATACAGCTTTTTTTCCTCATTCACTAAATGTTCTATTCTTTCTCTAATCTTCTGAAGAGTTTCTTCCAAATTTTTTTTCTTCTCCTTTGAAAATTTGGATTCTGTTTTCAAATCCAGCAATTTTCTCTCCACATCTTCCAGAAAGGATAAATCTTCCTGATTAAAATCCTGATATCTATTCAAGTCCTCATAAACTCTTTTCAAACTATGTCTATGTTTTAATTCTTTTTTGTATTCCTCAATCTTCCTTGCTCTATCCATTTTTTCCAGTCTTTCTTCCATGTTTTTCAGTTTCAACTCGAGAGCTTCTCTCTTCTTACTCAATTCTTCCTTTTCTATTACCAGATTCCTTACTCGCTCCCAGCGCTTTTTCTTTTTCTCAAGCTCCTCTTTTTCTGAATACATATTTTTTATTTCTTCTTCTATGTTGGATTTTCTTTTTGAGGGAAGCACCAAATATCCTAATTTATCTTCAAGAGTATTTTTAAAATCGTAAAAATTCTCAAGTTCAAGGATCTTTTCCTTTAAATGGGAAGCAAAGTCCATTCCACTTTCTATTTTTTTCAATATTTCCAATTCTCCGGTTCTGATATGAAAAATATTTCTAAAAAATTTTGGTTTCATTGAAATAAAAAATTCTATTAAAGATGATTTTCCCTTTAAAATCTTTCCCTTTTTTAATTCAAAAACCTCGTTATTATCTTCAATTATGAGTTTTGATTCTTTTACAGGATAATCTCTGCTCAAGGTTGCATTTGGGATAAGAGCATATTCAATTGCTTCAAGTATAGTTGTTTTCCCGCTTTCATTAGGACCGTAAATCAATGTAAATGGACTATCAAAGGATAGCTTTTTATTTTTAAATTTTCCGAATTCTTCAATTATTAATTCTTTAATTCTCACCTTTTAATTTTACCTTGCTCAAGAAATTCGAAACCAGAAATTAAAACTTTTTCCCAGTATTCTTTTTTTTCGGGCTCATTTTTAATCTTCTCGTCAATTTTTTCTTTAATCATTTTCCCGAGCTTTGTTTCTTCAATAGAGGCAAAGGATTTTGTAAGATTTTCTAACTTATAAATATCGAGTTCCTTCTTCAAATTATTTAATTTTCTTACAGTTTCTTTCTCATTTTTTACAATTCCCTTAACAATTACTTTCAAAATATCATAATTCTTTCTTATTTCCCTTAATTTTTCAATTTCATCAATATCAATGATTATTTCTCCAAATTTTTTCTGCATTCCTATATTTATTGAATGTGGAGTCAACCTATCATTTATCTCAATCATGATTATTTTTCTCTCATATGGTTCTTTAAAAGAAATAATCTCAATTGTTCCCGGATATCCACACCATGTATTTTCAACCCTCCAAAGTCTGTGATAATGGAAATGTCCAAGGGCTAAATAATCCAAATCCATTTTTTCAATATCAGATGAAAATATTGGATAATATCCTTCATTCTGAAATAGAAGATGATCTCTTATTTCTTTATCATCCATATAAGTTCCATGAACAACTCCTATTTTGAACTTTGCCTGTGATGGATTTGATTTTATTAATTTAACCATTTCCTGACTTGAACCATTTTTAGTGAAAGGAAAGAAATAAATATCAATATTTCCCAGGCTTCTTATTTCAAGAGGTCTTGTTTTAATTACATTTATGTTTGAACCATAATAGAATTCATCCCTGTAAGGAGCCTCTTCATC
The DNA here is from genome assembly GCA_002010665.1 of Candidatus Aminicenantes bacterium JdFR-78. Classification (GTDB taxonomy): domain Bacteria; phylum Acidobacteriota; class Aminicenantia; order JdFR-78; family JdFR-78; genus JdFR-78. The sequence goes on along the minus strand of MTON01000003.1, from coordinate 153,804 downwards.
ATGATTGCCAGGTAATATAAAAATTTCTGTCTCTGGAATTTCTGAAAAAAGTTCTCTTAAATTTTCTCTCAGATGTGAAACCGCACTCCATTCTTCATCAAATAAATCTCCTGAAATTATAAGGACATTAACTCCTTCCTTTTTAATTATTTCTATTATTTTTTTAAATTGAGCAAAAATATCCTCTGTCCATTGAGAGCCAAGATGAATATCTGCTATATGTAATATTTTCATCTAAATGCTTCTATTCCTGTTATTGCTTCTCCAATAATTAAAGTGTGAATATCATGTGTCCCTTCATAAGTTTTCACAGATTCAAGATTCATCATATGTCTTATAACTGGATATTCATCAGTAATTCCACTTGCTCCAAGAATATCCCTTGCCATGCGTGCAATTTCAAGGGCAATCTCAACATTATTTCTTTTAAGCATTGAAATCAAAACATATGATGCTTTTCCTTTGTCCTTTAGTCTTCCTGTTCTTAGAGCAAGAAGCTGACCTTTTATAATCTCATTTAGCATCCATACTAATTTATTTTGAACAAGCTGAAATGATGCAATTGGTTTACCAAACTGAATCCGTGTTTTGGAATATTCAAGAGCTGTTTCATAACATGCAAGAGCTGCACCTATAGCNCCCCAGCCAATCCCGTATCTTGCCTGTGTAAGACAGCTTAAAGGAGCCTTTAATCCCTTTGCCTTTGGTAGAACATTATCTTCTGGAACAATGCAATCTTCAAAAATAAGCTCTGATGTAATGGACGCCCTTAATGAAAATTTCCCTTTTATATCTTGAACAGTATAACCTGGGGTTCCTTTTTCAACCAGAAACCCTCTTATTCCTTCATCTGTTTTAGCCCATACCAGTGCAACATCAGCAATACTACCATTTGTAATCCACATTTTTCTCCCATTTATTCTCCAGTTTCTTCCCTCTTTTTTTGCTTTTGTGATCATTGAACCTGGATCGGAACCATAATCAGGTTCTGTGAGACCATAACATCCTATTTTCTCTCCCTTTGCCATTTTTGGTAGCCAGTATTTTTTTTGTTCCTCTGATCCATATTCAAGAATAGGCCACATTACGAGAGAAGACTGGACAGAACAGAAACTTCTCAAGGCACTATCTCCATATTCGAGTTCCTGTAATGCAAGACCATATGCAACATTATTTATCTCAGCACATCCATAACCCTTTAGATAGGCGCCAAAAAGCCCAAGTTCAGCCATATCTTTAATCAAATGAGAAGGAAATTCAGCTTTTCTGTGATACTCATTTATGATGGGTATTACCTTCTCCTTTACAAATTTTCTAACTGAATCACGCACCATTATTTCTTCATCTGTTAAAAGCTCTTCAAAATAAATCAAATCTTTTGTCATCTCCGCCTCTATTATTTTCTTTTTAGTGACGAGACCAGAATTGTAAGACTTAATGAAAAAAGAATTAAATCCTGAAGTAATAAAGTCCAGTCAACCTTATGTCCTATAAATCCAAAGCATCCACAATCAATCTCTTGCCCCCGAACAAGCACAGAAATAATCAGCAATATAAAAACAAATAACATGGACGAGATCCAGAATGAACTTCCTCTCACAAGAATACCTGTTAGGAGAAAAATTCCGCAAATTAACTCTAACCATGGAAGAATAAGAGCGGTCCAGAATGAAATAAACTCAGGAACTATCTGATAATTCTGGATATCCTGAGCAAATCCAAGAGGATTTATTATTTTAGTTATTCCAGAAAAAATAAATATGAGTCCTACAAGGATTCTGATTGCAAGTATAAAATATTTTTTAGATTTCATTAGTTCTTTTCCCAAGGTAAACCATTTTCAAACCATTTTGGCCAGCCGCCCTCAAGCACCTTTACATTCCTAAAACCTGCTTTCTGCAAAAAATAAGCAAGGTAAAAACTGGATTTACAATCTCCTCCACTACAATAAGCAATTATAATTTTGTCTTGTGATATATCCATATTTTTTAAATCCTGGGGTGAATTTATAGAATTCAAAGGGATATTTATTGCTCCAAGAATATGACCCTTTTTGAACTCCTCTTCTGAACGGGAATCTATGAATATAGCCTCTCCCCTCTGCCATAACTCCTCTGCCTCATAGACTGTTATCAGTTCTGGCAGGGCATCTTCTTCCAAGAACAAAAAATCTCCTTTAAAATCATAATCAGCATATTTTCTGATAAGATTGATGTTAAAAAAAACACCTATTATTGATGCAATTATTAGAATAAAAACAGCTTCCTTTGTGAGTTTTAAAAAATTCCTCATATTATATTAATCATAAAGAGTTTTGTATTTTTCAAGCCCTTTTATCAAAATATTTGAAGCCTTTTTTAAATCATTCTCCTTTAATACATAAGCAATTCTTATCTCATCTTTCCCTTTGCCAGGTGTTGCATAAAAACCCTCTCCAGGTGCAAGCATAACAGTTTCATTATTAAGCCTAAAATCAGTTAATAGCCAGATGGTGAAGTGTTCGGCATTCTTAATGGGTAATTTTACAATCATATAAAATGCACCCTGGGGTTTTTCTAAAACAACTCCCGGGATCTTTTTTAATTCATTAAACAGAACATCTCTTCTTCTCTGATATTCTTTTCTTACATCTCTGAAATAGTCCATGCTCATTCTATATGCTGCTAAAGCTGCTTTTTGTTCAACAGATGGAGGACATAGCCTTGCTTGGGCGAATTTTAGAATTGCCTGATAAATCTTTTCATTCCTGGTAATAACTGCTCCTATTCTTGCTCCACAGCAACTAAATCTCTTTGATATGCTATCCACTACTATTACTCGATCCGCAACCTCTGGAAATTCGAGAAGGCTCGTATGTTTTAAACCATCATAAACAAATTCTTTGTAGACCTCATCGCCTATTAGAAATAAATCATATTTTTTTGCCAGCTCAATAATTGATTCTATTTCTTCTCGTGTATATACCACTCCGGTTGGGTTATTAGGGGAACATATAAGTATTGCTCTTGTCTTGGGTGTAATTTTTTTCTCTATTTCTTCTATTTTTGGAATTCTGAATCCATCCTCTGCCTTTGTTGTTACAGGAACAATTTTTACATTAGCAAAATATGCGTATCCATTATAATTAGTATAAAAAGGCTCTGGAATTATAATCTCCTCTCCGACATCAGCTACTACAGAAAATGAAAAGTGAATGGCTTCACTCCCTCCAATAGTTATAATTATATTGTCCTCATTTAATTTGATATTATAGAACTTGAAATAATCAACGATAGCCCTTCTCAATTCTAAGAATCCCTGAGAGGGACCATAGCTCAAAACTTCATCATCATAATTATGAAAAGCCTCAATAACTGGTTTTGGAGTTGAAATATCAGGCTGTCCAATATTTAAATGATAAATATGAACTCCTTCAGCTTTTGCCTTATCAGCATAGGGCTTTAATTTTCTTATAGGTGATGGCTGAATATTTTCTCCTCTCTTAGATATTTTCATATAATTTCCTCCTTATGATTCCAATTTGTATTTCTCTTTTGATTTATTTTGGTATTATACAAAGAAATTTCAGAATTCCTTCCCCGTTATTTTTAAACTGGTGCTTTTCCCTAGGAGGCACATAAACAACCATCCCTTCCCTAAGGGAATATTCCTTTCCCTTTTCATCCCGAATTTTCCCATTTCCTTCCAAAATAAATACTTCATGCTCTTTTGAATGGCTATGAAAGGGGGTATGACCTCCTGGTTCAACTTCTATCATCCTTAGATAAAAATTTGGAGGATTATCCTTCTCGCCAATGAGCCATCTAATTCTGACCTTATTTGCTCCCTCTTCTTTAAATGATAAATTTTCAACATCAGTATAATGCACTATTTTCATTTCTCCCCTCTTATTTTAAGTAAAATAGATAGTAAAAAATCCTTTGCCAGTTCCATATCTTCCAGTTTTAAAGAACCAAAAATATAGTTTTTAGATTTCATCATTAATATTTTCTTGTAATATTTATCCTTAGCTATATAGCATTCTCCATCATTTATCCTGATTTTTCCAATTAAATTATCCTTTAAATTATTTTTTAATTTATTGAACATTTCCTGAGCTCCTTGCTCGTCTTCACCTTCTACTATAAAAAGAGAAAAATTTTCATTATTTAAATTATATTCAGCCTTGTAACCATTTTTGAGAAAGTCCATTCCAAGAAAATTCTTTAAATAAAATTTTTCGCTATTTTTAATAAGCCCCTTTTCAGGAAAATAAAAGAGGATAGGAGGCAAAGAGCCTCTATTTTCAATTTTATTAATAATTCCATCAGCAAAATTTAATAGATTATCACGAGTATTTTCCCCGCAATCATAACAATTTATTTTTATATAATAAGTGGAAATTATGAAATTAAGACTTTCTCCATCAATGTATCCATGATTTCCGATTTCCAGATAATTGCTATCTGGAGAGCGTTCAATGCTATATATACCAAAACAATTCTTCTCGTCTCCCATATCATAAATCTCAATGACAATTGAAGCGTTCTTCTGATTTTTAAATTCAGCCACTACTAATTCTCTAAAATCATACGCTAAATAAATTTCTGCTCCTCCATTTATATATTCGTATAGATTTGTGGGTGTAAAAATTTGAGGTAACTCTACTGATTTCCATCCTTTAATTTTAGGCAATAAATTGATTAATTTGGATTTTTGTCCGAAAAGAGGATTGAATAAGAAGTAAAGAAAAATTATAAAGAATAATGGATATATCCTCGCATTTCTCATTATCTTGAAACAGTATTTTACAATAAAACTGCAGGAAACTCAATTCTACATAATTTAAGTTGACAATAAGATTTAAATATATAAAAATCTCAAATGAAATTCTTTGAAGGTGAGATATGAAACCGAACCTTATTTTACTGATATTAATTATAATTTTCTCATTTTCATGTGTAATAGTGATTGAGAATCCAGTAAAACCACCTTTTTATCGAGTTCAAAAAAACATATACAAGGAAATATCCTTTAAATCTGGGAATTTCATTAGTTTAAAGAATGGTTACGGAGATATAGAAATTAAAGGATGGGATTTAGAAAAAGTGGAAATCTTTGCCACAATCTCATCAAGACCAATCTACAGAAGAAGAGCTTACCTTTACGGTTTTTATGGAAATCTTCCAAAAATTAAGGTGGATAAATTTGAAGAGTTTTTAAAAATTGAAACAGAGTATAAGGAAATTCCAGAAGATGAATTTTTAATAGACTATAATTTAAATGTTCCTTATTTTGTAATTATTAAGGAAGTAAATGTTATTGAGGGAGATATCTTTATTTCTGATATATCCGGAGAAGTTAACCTCGAACTTATAAATGGAGATATTAGAATAGAAAATTTCTCTGGCTCATTAAATATTTCTGTTGATGAAGGTTCTGTTAAGTCAAGTTTGCGTGACTTAAGAGAAGAAGACGAAATAAAAATCACAAATAAAAATGGAAATATAATTGTCTTTCTTGAACCTGATGCAAATTTTTCAATAGATGCAAAAGCACCAAATGGCACTATAAAATGCGAATTTGCTGAAAAAGAGGGAAAGTTCGAAAGAGAATTAAAAGGTAAAATTGGTAAAGGTGGCGCAGTCTTATCCCTCTTTTCACCTAATGGAAATATTGAAATAAGAAAGTTATAATTTAATCCAGCAGTTTTTTCATAAAATTTGGAAGAGTAAATGAAGCAAAATGAATATCTTTATTATAATATTTTAAATTAGGAGGTGCATTCCTTTTTATTTCAAGAGGATTAATACTATCAGACAAATAAACAAAAGACCATATGCCACTTGGATATGTGGGAACAGGAGAAATATAAAATTTAACAACTTTATAGATTTTTCTTAGGGTCTCATTCAATCTTTTAATAATGTCCTGATGATAAAAGGGTGAACCTGTCTGGGAAACTATTACCCCATTTTCTTTGAGTATTTTTTTTAATGAAATATAAAAATCTTTTTCAAAAAGGGCCTTGGACGGGCCTATAGGGTCAGATGAATCAACAATTAATATGTCAAATTTTTCCTTTAAATCTTTTACATATTCAGCCCCATTAGCTATAATCACTTTAACTCGGGGATCATCAAATGAAGAACTCAGTTTAGGAAAAAATTTTTTTGAAATTTCAATTACTTTTTCATCAATTTCAACGAGATTTACTCTCCTTACATTATAGCGTAATATTTCACGAAGTGCACCTCCATCTCCTCCTCCAATGATCAGTATTTCTTCTGGAGAGGGATGGGAAGTAAAAGCTGGATGAACTAACATTTCATGATAAAAAAACTCGTCCTTTTCAGTTGTCTGAACCAGTCCATCTATGAGCAAAACTTTTCCAAAAAATTCGTTTTCAAATACTTCAATTTTCTGAAATTGAGTCTTCTCCTCAAAAAGGATTTTTTTAACATTAAAAAATAACCCATGGTAAGGAGAATGATATTCCTCTCTTCTTGGCTTTTCCAAGAGGGGATTTCTCATTAGGCTTCCCAGACAAAGGGCTTAGAATCAGTGGAAATTTTTCCTTTGGAGAGAGTTTCTTTTAAATAATTGGGAAGGGAAAATAGACCTTTATCTAATTCTAAATTATAAAATTTCAATTTTCCAAATTTACTTTCATCTATTCTTCTTTTAAATTCTTCATCATTGATATCTGATTTTTTATTTTGTTTTAATGCCAGGTTAAAACCCCATGGTAAATTAAATGAGAAAATAAAGGTCCAATAGGGCTTTACAAGAGGGAATATCTCCTCCAAGGTTTTATAAACAGATGCAAAGAAACAATTATAATAGGGATCAGCACTTCCTGATTGAACAACAAGAACACCATTTTCATTAAGAATATTATAAATTTTTTTGTAAAATTCACGGGTGAAGAGATAAATTGAAGGCCCCTGTTCAAGGGGTTCAGTAAGATCAGATATTATAACATCAAATTTCTGATCCGTATTTTCAATAAATTTTCTGGCATCATCGAAAATCACCTCAGTTCTGGAATCCTCAAAGGCTCCATTTGACCATTCAGGCATATGTTTTGCGCATAGTTTTACCAATTCTTCATCAATATCCACCATAATTGCTTTCTTGACTGTTGTGTGTTTCAAAACTTCTCTCAGGGTCGCTCCCTCTCCTCCCCCAATTATTAGAATTTTTTCAGGATTTGGATGAGCAATCATTGCTGGATGAACAAGAGCTTCATGATAAACAAATTCGTCAACTTCTGCAGACTGAATTTTATCATCCAAAAATAAACTTTTACCAAAAAGAAAAACCTGAACAATATCCACTTTTTGATACTTAGTTTTTCCGCTGAAATATATTTCTTTGACCAAATATTGAAATGTTGCATTATCCGTATATTTCTGAATGAACCAAATTCCTTCTTTCATTTTTGTAAAAGAATTATAAATTGATTTAAAACTGTTTGTCAATTATAAAGTTTACAGATGGTTAATTCAAAATTATTTTCTCTTTTCAGGATTCAAAACATCAATATCAAGTTCCTCTATAGGACCTTCATAGTATTTATACTCTTGTGGGAAAACACTGAATTTTCCAGAAAAAATGCTTGCAATTAAATCAACCCAGAAACTTTTTCTATAGGTATTATAATTTCTTATGCTCATTATCCAATCATCAAGAGCTGTCTTTATCTCATTAATTCCTTCTTCCACTCCTCTCATTGCCTGGTTGTATGTACTCACACTTGTTATTACCGGATAAGCCTCAAGCTGAACTCGAATGGCAAGGGTGGAGCGCAGGACACCTGTTGCAGCCCTTGTGAGCTCTTCTATTCCCTTTCCGCTTTCGAGTGCTGTTTTAAACAATTTTTCTGCCTGCTCAAATCCAGTGCGTGCTCTTGCTATTGCCTTTTGAGCCTCAGTTTCCTTATCTGAAATCTGATCAGCCATTGCCCAGACTGCTTTAACCTTTTGACTACATAAATTTAATGCAGAGGAGTAAAGGGATTTTCCTCCTAAAACAGCCTGATTTAATATATTAAGTCTATTGTAAATCCGGACAAATGCTGTTGCAAAGAGTATCCCGCCAATCAGAAGAACTATGATAAAGATTATTATGCCCCTCTTTGTTGTCTTACTCATTCTTTCCTCCTTGGATACAATTCTCTTAATTTTTTACTTGTTTCTTCTATAATTATCATTATTCCTTTGTCATAATTATTAAAATTAAGGTATTCTTTTGCCTTTTCCATTATTTCTCCATAATCAGAGGAGGTAAATTTTGGGAGTCCTCTACCAACTGAAATAGTCATCTTTAATTTCGCATCTGGTCTAATAAGCCATACAATCCCATTATTTCCTCCTTCTGTGCTTTTGCCTTTTTTACCAAGTCTTAGCCATCTACCATAATGTGTGGCATATTTTTCAGGATGTTTTATACCTGTCTGTATCAAAACCACCATCTCAGCAATATTGTCCTCTTTTAAAGCCTGACATATTGCATCTCCTTTTATTATTGTTTCTTTCGAAAGAACTCCTACCTTATCAATTATCCAATAATTTTCAAGTTGAGGAAAAGGAGGATCTCCTTTTGGAACATTGATATTACTATCATAAGGTTGTTCTTTCCCACAATTTAAAGACAGGAAAATGATAAATATAATAAATAATGCTTTTAAAATTTTACTCAATTTTCTATTGTTCTAAAATTTTTTGGAAAAAATAACTTTTTCGTGCATCCAGCTCCACCTCCTCCTGCACAGGCGCAGGCACAGGCACAGGAAACACAAGCACACGCGCACGAAGATGCCCTTCCACCAAAACCTCCACCTCCTCCAGTAGTTCTGCCTGATGAACCTCCTCTGTATCCTCCAGTATATATAATTCCACCTCTTCCATATCTTCTGGTTTTTGAAAGAATTATTATTATGATAGTAAAAACAAAAAATATAATAAAAAATATAAAAATTGATAGCCAATCTCCAGCCTGAGTTCCAGTATACTTAATTTTCAGTACCTGAGGATTTATATTTGGAATAAAATTTTTGGGGATTGAAATTGATATATTAAACTTCTGACCTTTACCCAGATTAAATACTTCCCATATTAAATTCTCATCTTCAATTTTTGTTGGAGGAGGAGTAGCTCTTACTTTATCAATTGGAGCAAAAATACGAACACTAATGGTTAATTTCTCAGTTATAGCTCTATCATACCATCCTGGTGTAAAATCAAGCCTGTAATTTTCCTCATCAGCATAGAAAAGTCTGCTCTGAATGATTGTAAAACCAACTTCAAATGTCTCACCTGGAAGATAATTTTTATCAAGTTCAATTTTTATTCCTGACCAATTAGTCGAATTATTAGAGTAAATTCGATATATATTGCCCTTATTCCTCTCAGGATAAATCTGATAATTACTATTTGCTGTGCCAACAGTTATCCATGGAATATAACCATCAGTTACGAGCCATTTCTGATAGTATTCTATCTCAACTCTTCCGTCAGAACGTGGTGTTAAATAAACTTTATAACTAAGAATTCGATATTTACCTGTGTCAGCATAAGAATAAACAAATAAAATAAAAAAAACAGAGATAGATATTAAATATTTTATTTTTTTCATTTTACATCTCTTTATTTAAATGCTCTAAAGGGCAAGCTCCTCTACATGCGGATAGATACTCGCAATTCTTGCATTCTTCCTTTAAGAATTCATGATTTCTCAATTTCTTTGCAACAGGATGTCTCCAAATATCCTTCCATTTATCCTCTAGTATATTTCCAATTGGTTCAAACCAAGATTGACAGGGGAGGACTGTTCCATCAGGTTGTATTGTCATATTATGTGATGCTGCTGAGCACTGCTTCATCCCGAAACCAAGCTTTATAGGATCGAGGAAAAGATAACAAGTTGGAGAATACCACTGAAGTTGAATTCCAAGCTTGTCAGCAAGCTCGAGGGCGCGCATTAGAATCTCTTCCAGTTCCTGTGGAGGAAGCTCCTTTTCTCTCTTATACTTGATTCCCTTTCCACTGCATATAATTGTATTGCATGCCATATATTTCAGTCCCAACTCCTTTCCATATTTAATAAGGTCAGGAAAAGTATGAGCATTCTCTTTTGTTAATGTGGTATTGGTTATAACCTGCATTTCCAGAGAGAGAGCTTTTTTTATTCCTGCTAATGTGCTTTCAAAAGCTCCTTTGAATCCAACCATTTTATCATGTATTTCTGGATTATGCGATTCAATCGTAACCTGAATATAATCAAGACTTGCGTTTCTCAGTGGTTCTGCAAGTCTCTCCAGCTCAATTCCATTTGTTATAAGACCAGTTACAAATTCCTCTGCTTCGCCGACAAGCTCGATTAAATCCTCTCTTAAAGTAGGTTCACCCCCTGTAAAAACAATTTGGGGAACACCAATTTTCCAGATAATATCATAAATTTTAATCCAGTCTTTTGTGGATAATTCTTTCATTTCATTTGAACCACCAGCATAGCATTTCTCACAATTAAGCTGACAGCGATAAGTAATTGCTAAATCCATCCTTGCTGGAGCTATCCATTTCTCAGATTTTACTTCCTTAATAGGAATATTCGCTTCCATAGGACATTTACCTTCTGCAATATCCATAATTGTTCCAAAAATTCTGTCAAGATCAGCTCGAATTCTCTCTTTGCTTATTTTTTTCAGAACATACCACTTTGAATATTTTTTATGCATTTTTTCAACCACATAATTGATTACTTCTTCGGAATGATCTCCTTCTCCTGATTGAAATTTCCACATTGCATCAATAAGATGAGCAATAAATTCTCCTGCAACCTGATCAAGAATAAGGGGTGGCTGAGTTCCGTCAATCCACAAATAATTCTCCTTAGTAGGGTCAGTTAATCTCAAATGAAATCTATGTCCATTTATGGTTGCATGCCTTATTCCCTCGGATAAAAACTGGGGTTTTCTTCTTACCATAATCAGGTTGCTTATATCATATGGAAAAATTATTGTCAAAATTCAAGATGAATTAACAATATATAGTATTAAATTAAAATTCTAACACAATATATTGAATTTTTCTCTTGACAAGGGGACTAAAATTTTTTATATTAGTGAAGCGAATTTAAGTAAGGAGGTGAAAGGAAAGAAAAAACAATATTATGTGATATGAACAGGGGCAATGAAGGGAAGTCCGTGAAAAGCGGACGCAGCCCCCGCTACTGTAATCGGGGACGAATCTCACAACCACCAGAAAGGTGGTAAAGCCACTGCTCCTTCGAGGAGTGGGAAGGCGTGGGAGGAGGATGATCCGAGAGCCAGGATACCTTCTTGCCTCTGATCAAAGCCCATCTTCGGGTGGAAGATGAGGCGATTTTTTATTACCTCATCCTTCCCTCCGGAGAATTCCTTTTATGGAAGTAAAATGTAAAGTGGTGAAATGCAAAATGAAAAAGAAAGGAGGGAATTTAAATGAAAAAATTAATTATTTATTTATTTACATTTATTTTAATTGTTTCATTTATTTTTGGTAAAGAAGAAAAGAAAGAAAAAGTGAAGTATCCTATAAGACATTATATTATTGTCACGGCTAATAGATTAGAGGAACCAGCGGATAAGGTTTCAACCTCATTTACTTTAATTACTGAACAGGAGATAAAACAAAGACAAGTAATAACTCTTGCTGAAATTTTAACAGATGTTCCTGGTTTTATTAAGGCTCAAGCTGGTTCTATCGGTCATTTAACTTCACTTTTTATAAGAGGCTCAGAATCTGACCATAATCTTGTTCTTATAAATGGAATACCAATTAATGACCCCTTATCCTCCTATTTTGATTTTTCTTCTTTAATGATTGATGACATAGAAAGAATTGAAATAGTTCGCGGGCCTCAAAGTACTCTTTATGGCTCTGATGCTATTGGGGGAGTAATAAATCTCATAACTAAAAGAGGGAAAAGGGATACAAAATTTAACCTTAATTTTATAGGTGGAAGCGATTCAACCTATAAGGGCTCATTTTCCTTTTCCTTAGGAAACCAAATTGGGAGTCTCTATCTAAATACTTGTTATTTCTCAACAAGAGGAAATTTCCAAAATGATGACTATAAAAACATGACCGCTTCATTAAGAGGGGAGTTAATTCTAACTAATAAAAGTAAGCTCGAGGCATTTTTAAGATATACAAAAACCAATCTCGGCATCCCCTTTTCATCTGCAAGCATTTTATCTCCTAATAGAAGACAGAGAACTGAGGAAACCATTCTTAGTTTGCCTTTTACAGGAAATTTTTCCTTTATGAAATTAAAATTAAATTTATCGTATTTTCGAAGAAATTATATCTTTAACGACCCTGATAGCTTCTGGAGTTATTCGCATACAAGATCAAGAGCTTTAAGATTTGATATTCAATCTGACATTAATTACTCAAAAGGAATCTTCACAATCGGGGGTGAATGGAGAAATTTTGTTGTTTTTAGTGAAGATAATTTTGGCACAGGAATAAATAATAAAAGATTTGATATAAGAGCTTTTTTCGTCCAAAATCAAACTCATCTCCATAATCTTTCTATAACAGCTGGAATAAGAATCGACCATCATACAGAGTTTGGATTTCACGTTAGTCCTCGAATCACAGGAGCTCTATTTTTAAATGATACAAAATTAAAAGCAAGTGCAGGCACTGGCTTCAGAGCGCCAAGACCTTTTGAATTATATACATTCTGGGGTAATAGAAATTTAAAACCCGAGATCAGCAAAAGCTTGGAAGTCGGAATTGAACAAAAATTATTAAATTCTCGAATAATAATTGGGATTACTTATTTCTCATCCCTCATTAAGGATTTAATAGTATATGATTTTTCAACTTTGAAATTCCAAAATTTAGCTCAAACAAAAATTAATGGAGAAGAACTCTCCTTTTTTCTCATTCCCCATAGAAATTTCAATCTCAAACTTAATTATACACACTTAATTGCAAAGGATGACAAAAATAAACAACTATTGAGAAGACCAAAACATAGTTTTAACTTCAGTTTTAATTTAAGACCTATTGAAAAATTTAATATATTTTTAAATTTCATTTATATAGGAAAAAGAAAGGATTGGGACGACATTCACTTTGTAACGATAGAAAATTCACCCTTTAACAAATTTGATATTTCATTAAAATATGAAATAAGGAAAAATATTCACATCTTTTCAAAAATAACAAATGTCCTAAACGAGAGATATGAAGAGGTCTATGGTTATCCATCTCCTGATAGGGGAATTTATTTTGGTGTTGAGTATGGTTTTTAATTAGGAATTGAATATGAAAATATTGGAAATAAAAAATTTTTCGGTTGGATATGAGAATGGATACGTTTTAAATGATATATCATTTAGTGTTTTCAAGGGAGAATTACTCTGCATTCTGGGAAGAAATGGTTCTGGGAAGACTACTTTAATAAAAGGAATTCAAAAATTGATACCTAATATAAAAGGTGAAGTCTACATAGAAGGTATTAAAATAAACGGCTTGGGACCAAAACAAATTGCAAGAAAGGTGGCTTATGTTCCGCAATTAAGCGATTTTATTTTTCAATTTACAGTCAAGGAACTAATTGAAATGGCACGTTATGTCCATCAGGGAGGAATATTCAAACTCACTGAATCGGATAGAAAAAAGATAAATGAGGCAATGGAATTTACACAGATAAAAGAATTTCAGAAGAGGAGAATTGCTCATTTAAGTGGAGGTGAAAGAAAAAGAGTCCTTATTGCCCGTGCTTTAGCCCAAGATACGCCATTAATTTTTCTTGATGAACCAAGCGCTCATCTTGACTTGAATTTTCAAATAGAAATTTACAGGCTGCTCTTCAACTTATGCAAAGAGAAGGGCAAGACTATTGTCTGTACAGAACATAACATAAATCTTGTAATTCCTTTTTGTGACAGAATAATTTTTCTCAATAATGGTGGCATTTTTAAAGAAGGAAAGCCCAATGAAATTGTTAATGAAGAGAATATTAAACAGGTTTACAATACAACTGTTAAGGTAAGAAAAAATCCGGAAACAGGACTACCTGAGATTTACTTTATTAAATGAAAATTCTAATGAAGATAAAAATATCAGTTTCTATAATATTTATAATTAGCTTATTTATAACTGTAAATGGTAAAACATTTTATGATGATTTAGGCTTTAAAATTGAAATATCATCAAGGCCTGAGAGAATCATCTCTCTTGCTCCAAATTTAACTGAAATTTTGTTTGCATTAGAGTTGAATAAAAATATTGTGGGAGTTACCCGGTATTGCGATTATCCACCTGAAACACTCTTCAAGCAGAAAGTTGGTGGTGTTGTAGATATAAATATAGAGAAAATAAAATTTTTAAATCCGGATTTAGTTCTTGCCTTTCGAGGTAACAGATTAGATTCTATTTTAAGACTAAAACAACTTAAAATCAAAGTTTTTGTCTTAGATAGTAAGAAGGGAATTGAAGGAACCTTTTCTTTAATAAAAAAAATAGGTGCTGTGACCTTTAGGGAAAAAGAAGCACAAAAACTTATTGAAAAATTAAAAGCAAAATATAAGAAATTAAGGAAAAAACTTTCTTCTGTTAATAATTATCCTAAGGTTTTTCTCTCTTTACATGGAAAGGAACTATGGACATGTGGAAAGAAGAGTTTCCTCAATAAATTAATTTTAGAAGCTAAGGCTCAAAATATAGCCTGTGGTATCCCAAAATCCTGGATTAAATATAACAAGGAAAAATTACTTTATCAGAATCCAGAAATAATAATTATTCTTGCAAAAAAAGAAAAGGATTTTAAAAGGGCAGAAAAATGGTGGAAAAAGGATAAAATTTTAAGAAAAATTGATGCAGTCAGGTATAACAGAATTTTCTATATTAATGAAGATTTATTAAGCAGGCAGGGTCCAAGGCTGATTGATGGTTTTACAAGATTGGCAGAAATTCTTCATCCTGAAATTTTCAATAATAAGAATTAATTAGAATGAAAAAGGGATATTTTCTTCTTATACTCCTGATAATGCTTATTATTGGTATTTTTCTCTCACTTCTATTAGGTTCTGTTAAAACAACTTTATTGGACTTGATAAAATCTATCTTCGGAATTGAGGGAATGTATACATCCATTTTTTTTGATATAAGATTGCCTCGTGTAATTCTTGCTTTTCTTGTTGGTTCTGCTCTTTCCCTTTCAGGTGCCATCCTTCAAGGCTATTTCCAAAATCCAATGGCAGGTCCTTTTGTTGTTGGAGTTTCCTCAGGTGCATCTTTAGGAGCTGTCTTAACATATACAATTAATCTTCAATTCACCTTTTTGAATCTTTCAAGTCAAACATTATTTGCTTTCTCTGGCGGACTGCTAATTGTGTATCTTGTTTACCTCCTCTCACAAAGTAAGGGAACTATTAAAATCGAAACTCTTCTTTTAATAGGTATTGCGCTGGGGGCGCTTTGTTCAGCCTTAACTTCTTTTTTAATTTTCTGGCAAAATGAATCAATGAGTGAGGCAATATTTTGGCTTCTTGGAAGCTTATCTTTGGCTGATTGGGAAAAGGTTATAAGTTTTTTGCCTTATTTTTTAATTTGCTTCTCTGTTTCTATATATTTTTCAAGAGAAATGAATCTATTAGTTCAAGGTGATGAGGTTGCTCAATCTTTGGGATGTCCTGTAAATAGAATTAGAAAAATATTTCTTGTGCTGGCTACTTTTTTAGCATCGGCCTCTGTTTCAATTAGTGGGATTATTGGCTTTGTGGGCTTAATAGTTCCTCATCTTGTCAGAATTATAATTGGGCCAGATCATAGGTTTCTCTTTCCATTTTCAGCTCTTCTCGGTGGAATATTTTTGATATTTACAGATTTAATATCCAGAACTATTTTTTCACCTACTGAACTTCCTATAGGAATTGTTACTGCTATAATAGGAGCTCCTTTCTTTATATATCTGCTCAGAAAAAAAGAATATTGATGACAAATGAAAAATAATAGATTAAATTATATTTATGAAATTTTTCTTTCTTCCTGACAAAAAAAATAATTTTAAGTTTCTTTCTGAGGAAGTATCAGAAATAAAAATTAAATCAAAAAAATGGCAAAAATTATGGAATAAAGCTAAAAATGCTTTAACAAAACCCATTCCAGCAAAATTCACGACTCAGGAAAAGGCATTTACTCAATTAATATCTTTAAAAAATAATATTGAAATTCTTTATCCAGAAAGCATAAGTAATAAGAAAATAAAATCGAAATTTAAACATTTCCTTTATAAGGAAAGAACCAAACATATTATTTTACTTGTAGCAGAATGTATTCTATTACCATTAAGTGGATTTGTCACACCTATTCCAGGCCCAAATATTATATTTTATGCTCTTATATTTTTTATTATACTTCACTGGCAAGCCTTAAGAGGAATTAATAAATTACTTAAAAAAAATTACAAATTGATTCCAGATGCTTCTTTAAATAAATGGTATATAGCAATAAAACAAAAATCTGAAGATGAACTAAACATTATTCTCAAAGAAATCGAAAATAATTATGGGCTTAAAAATTTGAATAAAGTTCTATTATAATGGATTTTAAATTGAAAAAATTCTTAATTGTGGTTCTGATTTTATTTTCTTCCTGTATTCCACCACAAAAACCCAAAATTTTATTAAAATACCAAGAGCAAATAAAAAAAGCAGAAAATTTTTCCTATAAAGGATGCTATTTTCATCTCCAAAAAGCTCATAAAATTTACAGAGATTTATACTCAATACCATCACTGAAGAAAACAATTGCCGAAAAGCTATTAAAAATCACTCTTTTATTGAGTCTTAGAGAAAAGGAACTCGGAATAATAAATACAGAGTATATAAATCAGAGTTTTAGATTAATAAAAGAGAATTCTTTTTTAAGAAACTTTCTTCCCTATGCGGAGATTACTAGTTTTCTCAATGTAAAGGTAGAAGGTGTTTTAGAAGATATAGATAGAAGGATTATCTCGTGGAGAAAGTTTAATGAAATATTGGAAAAGGTTAAAAAAGAAATTAATAAAATGTCAAGAATTGATGAATTTTATGCTTATTTTTTGATAGAGCTTGCCTGTTCCCGTTTTTTTCTGAAAGAAACAAAGGAGCTTTCCATTTTATTGAAATACCATCCGGATTCACTTTCATTGAAATATAAATTAGCTATATGTGGATTAGAGGATGCAAAGACATTGAAAGAATTAATTGAAACTGAGCCATGTTTTTATGAAATCTATTTATTTCTTGGAAAATTTTATTTGATGAGAAAAAAATTCTTTGAGGCTGAACAGAATTTTTTAAAAGCTTTGGATAAATTCCCAGATTCTGTTTTAATAAATATTTCTCTCGCAAGCATTTATTTTTACTTTGAAGAATTTGAAAAAAGTATAGACTATTATAATAAATGTCTTCAACTTGCTCCAAGATACAGAGATGCTCTTCTTGGAAAAGCAATTTCTCTAAGTTATCTTGAAAAACATGAAGAAGCTATTCTTGTTCTTAAGGAATTAATATCTCTCGGAAAATGGTATCTTGGAGAAACAAATTATTGGTTAGCATGGAATAAACATAAATTAAGATTACTCGATGAAGCAAAATTTAATATACAAGAAGCTAAAAGATATCTCCCGACAAGTAGTGAGGTATTCACTCTTTCAGGTATACTTGCCTTTGAGAATAATGACTTAGATAAGGCTGAGAAAGATTTAAAAAAGGCTTTAATATTTGAACCTTCCAATTCAGAGGCTTTGTTTAATCTCGGAAATGTTTATGCTAAAAAAGGAGAATGGGAAAATTCAGGACAATATTTTGAAAAAGCAGGTGAAACTTATGAGACGCTCGAAAATTTTGTAAAAAGGAGAATCGAGAGAATTAGAAATTCTTCCATTTCAGAGGAAAGAAAAAATAAAATCCTGCACAAACTGGAGAAAAAATTAAGAAAATTCTCATTTCTTAAAGCTACTTCGTTTTATAATGCATCCGCAGGATTTTTTAATGCTGGAAAAAAGGATAAAGCCTTAATCCTTGCTAAAAGGGCCATGAAACATCCTGCATTTATTGAGAAAGCTAAAAATATAATTTCAAAGATCAAAAAATAAAAAACAAGATTTAATTTCATATTCCTAAGCTAATTAAAAACAATAGGGAGTTTCCAAAGTTATGGGTAATAATTGATCCCAAAATACTTCCTGTCTTTTGATATAGCCATCCTAAGAAAACAAAATATATAAATGCTCCGATAAATAGCGGAAGAACAACTGTGAAAGTTGTACCAAAAAACAATTTATAAAACTGAAGAGAAGCGCCTATAATTGAAACAATTACAACACCAATATGAATACCAATAATCTTCATATAAAAATGCCTCATAAAATAGGTGACCAATATTCCTCTAAAAAATAATTCTTCACTCAATCCTATCAAAAAAAGCTGGGCTATTAAATGAATGATAATTTCCTTATTTTTTATCTGTGTTATCAACTTAGCAAAACTCCATGCGAGAGTGTTCATCCCATGGGAAAACAGGGAAAAAAGTACTCCAAAGGTAAATCCTGAAATAATACCTAGAAATAAACCAATCTGCCAATTATTTAAATTTAATCCCCATTTTAATGGTCCTCCAGGCAATAGAAACATAACAGCAATAACTATTGAAATAAGTACAAAATGACTTACAGCATCACGGGTATAAAGGGGAATTCGATTTCTCATTATTATATCTAGGATTACAATCGACCAGAAAAAAGAAGAGGATAGAATAATTGCATTAAATACAGAAAGAAATTTCTTAATTGTTCTCATTTTATTCTTTCAAATCCCTTTTTCACATATTTATACGCCAGTAGGAGAGAAAAAGTTCTGATAAGCTTTATTGATTGATTTGACTATTTAATAATTAGACCTTATATTTTAAAAGGATTCTAAAACAAGGGAGTGGGAAAAATTTCAAAGTTTTCCAGAATTTTAATTATTTTACTTATTATACTTTTACCTATCAAAATAAGTTCTACCCTAAATAAATCTATTAGAACCGTTAATTTAAAAATAGCAGTAGATGAGGAATTCAGAAAAAAAGAATTTTGGCGTCCAAAAATAAATCGGATAATTTCAAATGTATCTAAAATTTTTGAGAATTCCTTTGGCATAAAATTTGAAATAAAAGGATTTGCTCGCTGGCTGTCAGATAATTCAAAAAATACTATGCTTGAATTATTAAATGACTTACGAAAAAAAATCCCTCATGACAAATTCGATGTTGTTGTAGGATTTACTGCTCAACCGAATTTAGAAAAAAAATTATTAGGGATATCACTTTATTTGCATAATTATATATTGTTAAAGGAATTAAAATCAGAAACTGAAATGACTTTATTCTTAACCCACGAGATTTGTCATCTATTTGGAGCTGCAGATCTTAAAGGAGAAGAATCAATAATGAATGTAGATAAACCTATTAATAAATTTGACGATTTTACTTGTAAGATTATTTTGCTCAATAAATATCGAAATTTCAATCCCAATCTATTTCCTCTTCCAAAGAATAAATTAAATTCCGCAATTTCTTTATATAAGCAGAGGAAAAAATTAAATAGAAAAGAATTAGATATTAATGTTTTATTAGCCCAATTTTATTTAGAAAAAGGAGATTATGATTCTACCATAAATGAATGTCTTGAAGTAATTAAGATAAAACCAAATTTACCCGAAATTTATAATCTTTTAGGTATTGCCTTTCGAAGAAAAGGAGAAGTTGAGCAGGCAATAAAAGCTTATCATAAAGCTTTAAGTCTTCAAAGAGATTTTCCAGATATTCATTATAATTTGGGAATTGCTTACATGAAAAAGGGAATGATAAATGAAGCAATTGAAGAATATAAAAAAGCAATTAAACTTAACCCAAATTTTGCTAAATCCTATTCAAATCTTGGATTTGCCTATTTCCAAAAAAACATGATTGATGAAGCGATTAAAGAATGTCAGAAAGCCTTAGAAATTTATCCTGAATTAGCAGAAGCACTCTCCACCTTAGGTGGAGCTCTTATTTTAAAAAATGAATTAATTGAAGCAGAAAATCTTATTAAAAAAGCATTAGAAATTAACCCAAATCTCCCTGAAGCTCATAATAATCTAGGTAATATTTATCTAAATAAAAAAATGTTGAAGCAGGCAATACAAGAATATAAAATAGCATTAGAATTAAATCCAAATTATCCCAAGGCTCATTACAATCTTGGACGAGCATTTTTATTACAAGGATTAATTGATAAGTCAATTTCTGAATTTAAAAAAGCAATCAGACTTAAATCAGATTATTATCAGGCTCATTCGAACTTAGCAAGGGCTTACCTTGAAAAGGGGTTAATCGAAAAAGCTATTAAAGAGTGCGAAAAAGCTATTAAAATAAAACCAGATTATGGTTTTGCATATTCTGTTCTTTCATATATTTATTTTAAAAAGAAAATGATAGATAAAGCATTAATCTCTTGTCAAAAAGCAATTTCAATTGACCCCTCTTTACCCGAAGCTCATAATCTTTTAGGTATTTTATTAGAAAATAAAGGAAAAGAGAAGGAAGCTATAAAGGAATATCAAAAAGCAATTAAATTAAAATCAGATTATTTTGAAGCTCATTTTAATCTCGGTAATTTGTATTTTAAAAAAAATTTGCTAAATAAATCAATCATTCATTATAAAAAAACAATAGAAATTAATCCTAATTTTGCTCAGGCATACAACAATGTAGCTGTAGTGTATTTTTACCAGGAAAAATACGATTTAGCATGGGAATATATAAAAAAGGCGGAAAATTTAGGATTAAAGGTTCATCCTGAATTTAAAAAAGAAGTCCTTAAAAGATTAAAATTCTGAGAGAATAATGCTTATTTAATTCTGTTATTCTTTTAATTCTATGATTTCAACTTTACTTAAATCTCCTGTGCCAAGTCCTAAATTTTCTGCATATCTAATTTGGCGAGCAACTCTTTTCATTGATTCAAAAGTATTGTCGTATTCCTCCATTAATTGGGCACAATAACTGTCCACTGCTACTACATCCCTAGAAATAATAAGCTTATTTAATCCCTTTTTTACTTCTGCTTTCCCTTCAAGGATTAGACCTCCTTTAATAAGAATTGATCGAGCATCAACTATAGTTAGTTCTGGTCTAACTGCATCTGCAAATTCAGCTAAAGCCTTGTCGAAGTAAATCTCACCTTTTTCCTTCTCCGTTAAATGTTTTTTATGGGCATACATTCGAAAAGTGTCATATATACACTCAAAACAATTTTTTAATGCACAACTAAAATCTGCAGAATGATGTCTTTTTGGAATAGCAGTATTAATCACTATATCAGCATTTTGAATATTTTTACTTATTAAAAGGGAAGGATTTACTTTCCATCTTACATTTTTAATTTTCACAAATTCTGTTCTTCTAATGGGATCTATGCATTTTACTTTGACTCTATTATTTTCTTTTAATCTAAGGTATTCTAAGGGATGAAAAAATATAATAGGCATGAAATCCAGTAGATGAAGGACCATCACAAATTATAATTTCCTTACACTGAGCAGATTTAGCCAGAGTTATAATTCCTTCTAAAAGAAGAGGATCTGTAGTTACTGGATAAGGCTGTGACCAAGTAACATTTGGTTTTATAACAAGATTCTTCCCTTTTAATATTTTCTTACTTTTAGTGCTTGAATTCCTTTTGAAAGCATATTTTTAATATTTTCTCCTTCAACCATAATTAAAAGAGGTTTTCCTTCAGACATAAAGTGATTCATGGAAACTCTTCGTGGATTTCCTTCTCTAATGCATGCGCTGGATAAAATAGTACTTGATAATGCAATTGAACCTTTTAAAGCATAATCTAAAAAATCTCTTCGAGAAATTTTGTTATTCTTCATTTTATCTCAATTTCTGAGTAAAAGCTGTAAATAAATTAATAGAAAGTCCTGATGAAATAAAGATTATTAGCTGCCTATCCGTAAATTTTATACTCTCTATAAAAAGGGGTAAAATATGGAGAAGCTTCGCCTAATAATACTCCAAAAGATCCTAAAATAAAACCACTGATAGCTCTTAAAATAGAGTGGTCATAAATTCCAAAGACTAATCCTATTGAAGCTCCAGCTATAGTCCAAGAACCTCCAGGAAGAGATAAATATCACCTAAAACAATTGATAAAAGCAAACCTAAATACAATCCCCCTGAACAGAATAATATTCCTATTATAGTTTTCTCCTTAGACTTATCAACAATTCCAGCCACCTAACCAATAAAAGCCGCAACAATTAATTCCTCCCAATAAGTATTTATAAAAATTATAGTTAAATATCCTATAAGTCCAGCTATTAATCCTAATGCTGTTCGGATTATGTCTGAATTCATTTTTTATCTTATTTATCCCAAAATATAATACACAGAGAAATCCTGTCAAGATAATGTACAAATAGAATACTTTGAAATATTTGGAGATAATTATCAATAAATTTAATTTTAAATTTTTAAATAATCTCTATATAAATCAAAATTAACATAATTGACACTGATTTTTTTCTAGGATAGATTACAAATAACAAAAAATGAAAATCTTTAAAAAGGAGCCTAATTAAATGCAGAAACAAAAGTTTCATAGAAGTTTTATTAAAAATTATTTTATTTGGACTATTATTGGTAGCATTCTTGTGCTTATTTTATCTCCAGCTATTACTGCTCTCACAGGAAAAGAAAATGCATATGCATTGGTTTTGCTTCCCCTTAATCTACTGCTATGGGTCTTAACTGGGCTGGGCATAAGAAATATAGGAATTAGAATTGGAAAGTCTTCCCCTATAATTTTGGCTTTATTTTATCCAATAATAGTTATTGGGATAACAGGTTTAATTGCATGGACAACTGGAAATATTCAGGCAAATAATATTTTTGTATTAGACACCATAAAAAATATTTTGATTTTATTTCTAGTAGGCTTAATTGGAGTTTTCCTAACTGAGGAAGGATTTTTTCGTGGCTGGTTATGGGGAATTATAGAAAAGAGTGGTTTTAAATCATGGATAGGATTAGTCTGGACGAGTGTTATTTTCTGTCTGTGGCATTATGCTGTTACAAAAATGGTTTTTCACCTTACTGGAATACATATTCCTGTTTATTTGATTAATATTCTGTTTATAGGATTTGTTTTTGGTTTTCTCCGACAAATGTCAGGGTCACTCCTTGCACCTTCTATTGCCCATGCATTATGGAATGCCCTTTCTTATACTCTTTTTGGAATAGGGGAAAAAGCTGGAGTTTTAAATATAGCTTCTCGCAAAATTTTTGATCCCGAGATTGGATTATTAGGTCTACTTTTAAATTTTTTCGCAGTTATTTTGTTTTGGAGATTGGCTTACAGGAAATAAAATTTTAAAATATTTTGCATCTCAGAACAAAACACTTAATATAGTGGTGGGCGGTACTGGATTCGAACCAGTGACCCCCGGTTTGTAAGACCGGTACTCTACCCCTGAGCTAACCGCCCTTAAGGGCTACTAACTAAGTTAAATGAAACCCCTTTCTTTGTCAAGCTATTGAACTTTTTTATAACTCATAAAATTTCTATTTAATAGGGCGTTTTTTCCATTTTTTCTCTAAATCTGTCCACCAGTTGGAAAGATCAATTTCTTTACCATTGATAAAGAGATTTGTTATTTCAGTCCTTATGTCAAGAGGGTCTCCTGTGCATATGAAAAGATCAGCATCCTTTCCCGTCTCCAAACTCCCGATGCGATTATCCACTCCAAAAATTTTTGCAGGATTAATGGTCAGAGCTTTAATAGCTTTCTCATGAGGTAATCCAAAGGCTACTGCTCGAGCTGCATGATATGTCAAATCCTTTGCAATAGCTGGATTTCCTCCTGAAGAAAAACAGAAAATTATTCCTGCTTCAGCAAGTTTTACAACATTTCGGAAAGGAGCATCATATCCATCTTCAGGTTCTGCAGGATTGGTATAGAGACTACCTATAATAACAGGAATATTTGCTTCCTTTATTTTATTTGCGATTTTAAAACCTTGGAGACAGCCTCTAAAAATTGCCTTTAATTTTTCTTTTTTGACAAATTCAATTGCCCTCTCAATATCCTTAGCCTTGTTTACTGTAATAATAACCGGTAATTCTCCTTTTAAAACAGGAATCAAAGCTTCGTACTTTAAATTTGTTTCTGGAGGAGAAATCTCTGGATTTGATTCAGCAATTTCTTTAAGCTCCATATACCTTCTTGCTTCTTTTAAATAATTTTTTAATTCTTTCATTAATTTTGAGACCTCTTTTTCCCTTTCCTTTTCAGACTCAGGTGCTCTTCCTCTGCGTCTACTTGGAATAACAGGAAAATTAATTACAGAAGTAGCAACTTCTTTTAAGACCATTTCTTCAAAAGTCCAGCCATTCATTTTGACTAAAGCTGATAACCCAGGGAATAAACCTCCTCTAGGAGCAACCAGTGCAGTAGTGGTGCCATTCACCCTGCTTGTTGCAAAATGGACTGAATGGGGATTAATTGCCCATGCGACTTTCAATTCCGGATTAAATTTCCCAAGCTCCTGAACATCAACAGTGCTTGGTATAGCACTTATTTCAATTAAACCAAGATGGGTGAATCCATCTATAAAACCAGGATAAACATATTTACCTGAGGCGTCTATTATCTTAGCGCCTGGAGGAGCCTCGATCTTCTTACCAATAGCTTCGATTTTCCCATTTTTTATTAATAAACAACCATTCTTAATCTCAGGAGAGGTAACAGGAATTATTGTCGCATTTTTTATTAGTATAATAGAAGGCGTTTTTGCTAAGGCAAGGAATATAAATGTGAGGACAATAGGTATTATATATGATAATTTTTTCATGGCTTTTCCTCCTTAAATTTTCTTTCCCTTCTCTTCTTTCTTCTTTGCTTCTTTTTCTTTTTTCTTCATCTCCTCAAGATATTTTGCACGATCAAAATAAATTTGACCATCTATTATTGTCATTTCACATATTGTGTATGGATCGAGAGGATGTTTACTAAATATTGCAAGGTCAGCATCCTTACCAACTTCAATGGTCCCAACCCATTTATCTATTCCTAATATTTTTGCAGGATTAATTGTAATTGTCTTTAGTGCTTCAATTTCTGATAAGTCCCCAAATCTAATTGTCTTAGCTGCTTCATGATAAAGTCTTCTCATTCGTTCTGCGCTATCTGAATTAAGAGCTACAAGAACGCCCCTTTTCACCATTAAAGCAGTACTATGAGGCATTGTATGATAGGCTTCCCACTTATATGCCCAGCTATCAGCAAAAGTAGATACAGCTACTCCATATTTAACAAGTTCGTTCGTTATTCTATATCCTTCTAAACCATGTTCGAAACTCACAAGTTTTACACCATATTCATGACATAATTTCATAATTGAAACCATTTCCTCTGATTGATAGCCGTGACAGTGAACCCAGTATTTTCCTTTGAGAATATCAGCAATTACTTCAAGGCGATAATCTTTCCTCGGAGGAAGAGGTAAAGGTCCTTTTTTTCTCTTTTTTAATGCCTTCTTATACTCCTCCCACTTCTTCATATAATCTTTTGCTTCCTCAAAAATTTTCCGTATAGATGCCTCAACTCCCATCCTTGTTCTCGGATAGCGAGGTTTTCCTTGCCTTGAAAAATTCGTTTGTTTTGGATTTTCACCAAGAGCCCATTTTATTGTTCTTGGTGCTCCCTTGAAAATCATCTCCTCTGCACTCTTGCCCCATCTCAGTTTCAGAACTATTCCTCTTCCACCTATTGGATTTCCAGAACCATGCATGGTATGTATTGTTGTCACGCCCCCTGTGAGGGCATACCATATATTAATATCTTCTGGATTTATAACATCCTTTACATCTACTTCTGCAATTATCAAATCCCCCATTTCGTTTACACCACCTTCTATTGCTATGTGAGAATGGGAATCAATTATTCCCGGCATAACCCATTTGCCCTTTAGATCAATTACTTTTGCCTTTGAAGGAGCTTTCAAATTCTTCCCTATTCTCGCAATTTTACCATTTTTTATAAGGATATCTCCTCCCATAATGTTTTCACCACTGATTGTAATAATATTACCATTTTTAAGGAGGAGAATATCCTGAGCATATAGACTTGTAAGATTCAAAGAAATTAAAAATATAAAAAATAATAGAATCTTTCTCCTCATCTTTCTCCTCCTTCTGGTATTCGTTTTGCAGTAAACTCAGCAGAACCCATGCTTCCCTGAACCACAGTTCCTGTCATGGTGTCCTCCTCCACGACTCCTGAGAAGGCAAGCTCCATCTCTTGACCTCCAAAAAATATGGTTACATCAAAGGAAATTTCATTTCCAGAGACCGTGCCATCTGAGAATTCAAAAGTTCCAAATTGACTTATTAATTTTCCAGAAAGACTTGATTCCTCCTGTTTGAATTCCACTGTAAATGTCATTGTCCCCATTTCTGTTTGAACTTCGAACCCCCATTTTCCAGTTACATTCACTTTTGCTTCTTTTCCTTTTTTAACTTCTTTTTTCTTTATCTCAAATTTCTTTCCATCTACGAATACATAACGAACCTTTGCATCTTTAGAAAATATCTCGCCCTCCATTAATATTAGATTAGCTATTTTACCAGGCTCAATTGTTCCAAGAGCTTTAGAAAGTCCCATAAAAGATGAGGGCACTATTGTTAAAGCTTTTAAAACGTCTTCTTTTGATAAGCCATTTTCAATTGCTTTTCTTATCCCTTCTATCATTTTCTCGGGAGAATTTGTCCCAAGGGAAGAAAACGCAAAAGGAATACCAGCTTCTGCAATCTTTGCAGGATTCTTTGGATAGATTTCTTTCTCTGCTTTTTCTTTTATTGATTTTCCTTTGCGTGCATAAATGCTTGTAGATGGTACTTTGAATTCAACTGTGAGAAAAAGACGTGCTCTCGCTTTTTTTAATTCAGGAATAACTCTGAATGCCTCACTCCCCAAATCACAAATAAAATAATTTAAATTAAACTCTTTACTTAATTTCAATGCTCTTTTTATATCATGCTGATTTCTACAGAAAAATACTACTGGTTTTTTCCCAGTTATGAAATCATCCAAAATTTCAAAATTTAAATTATAAACTGGTCGAATCAGTCCATTCATTTCTTTTTTCCAGCGATTGAAATGCATATTGTAATAAATCACATCTGAAAAGGTCTGCCTCAAAAAAGCAACAACACCCATCAGAGAACTTGGGTAAACGCCAAACATTCCTGGAGAAAATCCAATGCCTAATAGAGTATCTTTTAAGAGAAGAGCTTTATTTTTCTCATTTCCTATTAGATTAAATATTGATGCCTGACCAGTTAAAATTCCTCTCTCTGGAATTATCTGTACTGTGGTAAATCCATATCTATGGAACTTATCGAGTGTGGCTTTACTGAATTCCACTAACTCAAAGGCTTCTCGACCAGGTGTTATGCCTCTATCCTCATCAGTGAATTCACCTGAAGCTAATCTCTGCATATCTATTTTTTTCTTCGGCAATTTTAGAAATGACTTACCGAGACCATCAATTAAACCTGGATAAGCAATCAAATTAGAAGCATCAATTATCTCAGCATCAGGAGGGATCTTAATATCCGTACCAACTGCCTCAATTAATCCCTTTCTTATTACTATTGTTCCTTTTTCAATTGGAGCTCCATTCAGTGTGTAAATTTTACAATTTTTTATTGCCCACACTTCATGAAGTCCACTGTTAGAATATGTATAAAGCCCTCCACACAGAATAAAAAAACACACATAAACTACCTTGAGAAACTTTTTAGCCCTCATATAACCCTCCTCCATATTAATCAAAAAATAATATTAATTTAATCCTTCAAAAATTTAAAGAGTTTTTTATAAATATTGACTTTAATTTCAATTAGTGTTATAAGAAAAATCTAAATGAAATTTGAAGATAGATTCGAAGAATATCACGGAAAGGTCAAGATAATTACCTCCCTGATTTCTATTATCTCTAACTTCAATAATAATAACAATAATAATGTCCCCCTTCTGTAGGGGGACACCTGCCTAAGATAATATAGTTCTATACCTTCCTAAAAACAAAAAATCTAATTAAAGGAGGTTTAAGATGTTTGACACTGATAAATATTTAACCTTATTAAAATCAGAAAGATTAAAAAGGGCTGTTAAAATTCAGAGCGAGATTATTAAACTTTCAAGGGATTTTCTTGGTTCAAAAGGATTTGTTGAAATTCTTCCTGTTGTGATTTCACCTATAACAGACCCCTTAACAGACCACAGAGTCAGAGGTGAAATTGAATGTTATGGATTCAAATATCAGCTCACTAAAAGTATGATTTTCCATAAACAAATTTCTCTGCTTTCAATCCCTAAAATTTTCTCTTTTTCGCCAAATGTTAGAATTGAACCAGTAGAAAGGCAGAGAAGTGGAAGACATTTGATTGAATTTGTGCAATTGGATATAGAAGTGAGAGAAGCGAAAAGAGAAGAGGTGATGAAATTATGTGAAGAGTTACTTATTCATGTTTTTAAGAAAATAAAATCAGAATTTTCGGATGACCTTGAATTTTTCGGACGAGAACTCAAAATCCCGCATACTCCTTTTGAAAAAATTTCTTATGAGGAAGCGATCTCAGCCTACGGTCAGGACTACGAAATTAAACTGTCATCAGATATTTCAGAACCTATCTGGCTTATAGACTTTCCAATTGATAATAGAGAATTTTATGACAGAGAATATCCTGATAGACCAGGTTATCTAGTTGATATGGATTTAATTTATCCTGAAGGTTTTGGAGAGGCTCTTTCAGGAGGAGAAAGGGAATTTGAGTATGATAGGATAAAAAGGAGGATAGAGCTTAAAGGGATTGAATTAGAAGTTTATGATATTTATCTTCAATTTGCCAAAAAAGGTCTCTATCCATCAGCAGGATTTGGAATTGGAATTGAACGATTAACAAGATACATCTGTGGTCTCAAAAATCTCGAGGAAAGTAGATTATTTGCTAAACTTCCAGGCGTTTTAGGTCTTTAGAAATTTAATTATAAATTTAAGTTACTTTATCTTTTTATCGGATAAGGAGGACGTTTAGGCTTTTTTAGAGGATTTTTCTCAAGTTCCTTAAGAACTATTTCAACTGCCTTCTCAAGTTGCGGGTCATGACCTGCTATTACTTCAGCAGGAGTATATTCAACTTCAATATCTGGGTAAACTCCAATATTTTCAACTTCCCATTTTCCATCTGGACTCCAGATAGCAACTCTTGGAGCTGTTACGTATCCGCCATCCATTAATCGAGGATAATCATAAATTCCAATAAGTCCTCCCCATGTTCTCTTTCCAACTAATTTACCAAGTCTTCGTCTTTTGAAATAAAGAGGTAGAGCATCTCCTCCAGAACCTGCATATTCATTAATAATCATAACTTTTGGTCCAAAGATTGATGCAACAGGTGTAGTAAAATCTTTTCCATCTCTTGTTGCCCAGTAACTAAGGAGAGGTCTATCAAGCATGTCAACAATATAATCCGCTGCATAGCCTCCTGCATTAAATCTCTCATCTATAACAAGTGCTTCTTTCCCAAGCTGGGCATAGAAATAACGATTAAAATAAGTGTATCCTGCACCAGCTGTATTTGGTAGATAAACATACCCAACTCTTCCATTTGAAAGCTCATGAACTTTTCTAAGATTGCTTTCAATCCAGTCTCTATTACGTAGAGCCCTTTCGCTCGCAATTGGAATAACAGTTACTGTTCTGCTTCCCTCCTCTGTTGGCTTTGAATTCACTGTTAGAGTTACCATTTTTCCGGCGGTCTTTTCAAATAAACTATAGATATTGGTTGGAGCTTTAAGTTCTTTACCATTGACCCTCAATATATAATCCCCAACTTTTACATTTACCCCAGGTTCAGTAAGGGGAGCTCTCAAATCAGGATTCCAGTTAAGTCCACTATAAATTTTCTTGATACGATAACGATCATTTACAATCTCAAAATCTGCTCCGAGAAGACCTCCTGGAATTCTTTCCACTTTTGGATAGTCTCCGCCACCAACATAGGCATGTCCTACATGTAGCTCACCTATCATTTCTCCTATAAGAAAGGTCAAATCACTTCGGTGAGCAACAAAGGGAAGGAATTTCTCGTATTTTTCTCTCATTTTTGGCCAATTAACACCATGCATTCCAGGGTCATAAAAGAAATCGCGATTTATTCTCCATGCTTCAATAAACATCTGCTTCCATTCTGCTTTAGGATCTATTTTAACCTCCATTGCCTCTGTATTAATCTTTCCGTCTCCAATTTTTGCTCTTCCTGAAGTATTAACAATTCCCCATGTCTTCTTTGCTACATAGAGTAATTTTTTACCATCAGAGGAAATATCATATCCATTTATTCCTTTTAGAAAAGGCTTTGCTTTTCTTTCTTTCATATCAAATCGATGAAGAGTGTAATTTCTACTTCCAGGATTATATTCAAGATAGAAAAGGACTCCCTCTGTAGCAGTTTGTAAATTATAATACTGTCCTGCAGGTACGGGCAGAGCTAAAATTCGCTGGTCAATATTTTCTAAATCTATTCGGAATTGAACTCTCTCTTCTGTTTTCTTTTTCTCTTTTTCCACTCCTTTCTCCTCATCACTCTCTGGAGCAAAGGGCGAAGGTAAGTCCTTTCTTAAAACCACTACATAGAGATTTCGAGTAAATCTCTGATTGTAAGAGGAAAGGTCAAGCCAGCAATTGCGTGGTCCAATATCAGTGCTTGCAGCAAAATAGAGATATTTGTTATTACGGTCAAAAGCTGGATAAGTGGCATCACTCATTCCATCAGTAATTTGATATTTCTTTTCAGTCTCAACTGAATAGAGAAAAATTGCTCTAAAATGATTATCGAGGCGTTTATCATATGCAATCCATTTGCTATCAGGTGACCATACAGGTTTCATTGCTCTTTCAGGATGAGAGTATGTATCAGTATCAATTAAAATTGGTTTTCTCTCTGTTAAATCCATATAGTAAAGATTCAGATGGTTATCTGTGTAAGCAATCTTTTTCCCATCAGGAGACCAAACAGGAGTGTAATAAAAGGCGGGTTTTCCAAGTTTAATTTGCGCAAGCTTTTTCTCCCCTTTCTGGTCAATAATATATAATTCATATTCTCCTGAAATATCAGATAAATACGCAATCGATCGACCATCCGGAGACCATGCTGGATAGCGGTCACATGCACCTGGACTTTGGGTAAGATTTCGAATGTCTCCTTTTTTAGCAGGAACAGTTAAAATTTCTCCATGAGCTTCAAAAACAGCTCTTTTTCCTGTTGGAGAAAGATCAAAATTTTGAATTTGACCAGAAACTTTAATATAGCGGGGACGAACATTTATTAAATCGCTTGGAACGAAAATGCTTACTTTTCTCGATTTCTTAGTCTTTGGATCAAAAACATAAATACTACCCTCGCACTCATAAACAATAATTCCTCCACCAGCAGATGCCCATTTTATGTCAAACTCTTTATGATGGGTAAGTTGAATAACCTTTTTTGATTTTAAATTGTAAGAAAATAGATTCATGGTTCCATTTCTATCTGAAAGAAAATAAACAGTTTCGTCAATCCACATAGGAAAAGTATCACTTGCATTTACATGTGGAATTTCCTTATAGGAGTAATCCGATAAATTAAATATCCATATAGGGGTTGTTCTTCCTCCCCTGTATTTTTTCCAGGTATCAAATGCATTCCTTAAAGGGGTATAAGCAATAAATTTTGAATCCGGAGAAAAAGCACCCATTTCAGCCATAGGCATTGGCAAAGGCTTTGGAAATCCTCCTGAAACATTTACTGTAAAAAGACGATTAAAACGACTGAAACTATAACGACCTGATCTAAAGAGCACTCTTTTACTATCAGGAGTCCACCCTTCGACTAAATCACTTTCAGGATGATATGTTAATCTTTTTGGAGCACCACCCTCTGCTGGAATAATATAAACATCTACATTCCCATCATAATGACCCGAAAATGCTATATATCTTCCATCAGGAGAATATTTGGGTGAGGTCTCCATTCCTTGATGAGCTGTTAATCGACGTGCTGTTCCTCCATTTATTGAAACTACCCATAAATCTCCTCCATAAACGAAAACGATCTCCTTTCCGTTTGTTGATGGCTGGCGAAGCAACTTCGTTTCCTGAAAAGCGAAAAGAGGAAATAAAAGAAAAACCATTAACCAAATAAATAAAATTAACTTTTTCATATTTCCCTCCTTAGGGAGTCTTTTATATATTTTGCATTTCATTTCTTAATGCAGAGAGAAAAACTCTTCTCATCCTAATTCCCTGAATCTCACCAGAAATAGCATCAATTATTTTGAAATCATATAAATCTTTTTTTCGAAAATAGATTATCCAGTACGGATAATAAAATTTATCTATTTCTTTTATTTCACTAAGCTGAGCAGTCTTTCTCTTTTTTAAATTATAAAAAAGAAGACCGCTTCTATATTCATCCTTTATTTTCTCTTTTGCCTGATGCGAATTTATTGTGAAATTGAAAACAGCCCCTTCACCCCTCGTGGAAAATTCCATATTTTCACCATTCCAGTAAGAAAAACTTCCTTCAATGCCATCACTCACAGCATAAATCTCCTTGTTTCCTTCTGGAAGAGAAATCATTAATCTGAAGAGATAATAAGGAATATAGACTAATTCTATCTTTTCTATTTTTCTTTTTCTGGAAAAAATGCTTTTTTTCTTTAAAAATATTTCTTTTGCCTTTTTTCCTGAGATAAAAGGATTTACAAATTTCATGATTTTAACGACTCTTTTTCCTATTTGCCCTGCCTTTAACAAAAGCAAAAATTCCTACAATTAATAAAATGGAACCTGAAATTAAATTGGTGATTTTGCCTACCAAGGTTGGAGGGAAAATTACTGCAAATAAAACCAGTGCTCCGAGGAAAATCCAGAAAAGTCCAATAACCTCAAGAACTTCTAATTTCTGTTTATCTTCTTTCATTTAAAAAACTAAATAAAGAATAATTTGGACAATTAATATAAGAGTTGCCCAGATTCTTAAATCTCTCCAAACCTTATTATCAGGAGCACCCTTAAATATATAGGACTTTGGTCTGAACCATGCCCAGATTATCACGCCTCCGAAGAAAAGAGTTGCTACAATCTTTCCCCAGAAAAGAGGAATATTTGCCCAGAAATTATTCATTTCCATTCACTCTTTTATTGATTATATTTTGAATATTTTCATCTTTCATTACTAATCCATAAACGAGTCCCTGAATTTTCTCCAAAGGTTCTGGTTTTGTAAATAAGCTCACAATAATATTTATAATTAATGAGCCTGCAAAAGACCACCATGCAACATATAGGAAATTTACTTTTGAAGCAAAAAGTACGGCTGAAATTCCAACTCCACCAACAAGTCCTGCTAATCCTCCCCATTGAGTTGCCCTTCTCCAAGATACTCCTAAAAGAACAGTTGCAAGAGTAGGTCCCTGAAAAAACGATAGAAGGTTTTGCATTGCAACGTAAATGCCTGGAAATTTATTAGTAACAGGTGCAAATATCACTCCCCAAATAACAAAGGCTATGGTTAAAATTCGACCTACTATCAGATAGTGCTTATCAGATGCATCCCTTTTAATAAATCTCTGATAAATATCTTTTGTCCATACAGTTGCTGCAGAATTTAGAGTGGAATCTACACTTGAATGGAGAGCAGCTATAAATGCAACAAATACTAAACCAGCAAGTCCTGGAGGTAAAATGTTTTTTATCACCCATGGAAGAGCCTGGTCAGGGTTTTGAATCTGTGAGGAGTTTCCTGCAAGAGCAAGGGCAAAAAATCCTGGAAGAACTACCAAAAGGGGGATTAATGTCTTTGGAAAAGTTGCAAAAAGCATACCTGCCTTTGCATCCCATTCACTCTTGGCTCCAAGGGTTCTCTGTATTATTGATTGATTACAACACCACCAAGCAGGCGAAAGCACAAAGGCTAAACCAAAAATCATACCAAGCCATGGATAAACCGGATTATCGAGGGGAAGAAAAAGTTTGAAATGTTCTGGATGTGTAGCTGTTATTTTAGAGACTAATCCACTCCAGCCCCCGACTCGCCAGAATCCAAGTATTGCAACCGCAATTCCTCCAACAAACATGACCATTAACTGGACAACATCAGTAATTGCAACTGCTGTTAATCCACCAGTAACTGTATAAATACCAACCACTATTGCTGTTATTAATATTCCAACATTTATGGGCCATCCAAGATATGTGTTGAGCATTATACCACTTGCCCAAAAGAAAATACCAAGAAGGCAGACGAGAAATAAACCCCATAAAATAGCTTCGATTAATCTTACATAAACATTATATCTTTTTCCTAAATACTCGGGCACCGTATATACACCCGCTTTCCAGTAATATGGAACAAAGAGAAAAGCAGAAACTACCATTGCAGGAATAGCTCCTATCCATTCATAATTTGCCTGAGCAATTCCGAAACGATAAGCTCCTCCAGCTGCTCCTATATAATCATAGGCTCCTATATTCGTTCCAATAATGGACATACTTATTACCCACCATGGGAGCATTTTGCCTGCGAGAAAAAAATCTTCTGTTGTTCGGATGTATTTTCTGAAGATTGTTCCAAAAAACAAAATGGCCAAAAGATAAGAAATAATAATAAATAGATCTATTCCGTGAATACCACCCATTTAATTCAATATCTTAACATTAGCGCCTTTACTTATGCAAACTTTATAAAAATGAGGCTTTTTAAAACCCTTTTTTTCAAAGTCTTTAAACACCTCTTTTTTGAAATCCTCAATTTTGTTTTCCTCAATTAAAATAATTACAGAGCCTCCAAATCCTGCTCCCATAAGGCGTGCGCCATAACAACCTTGAAATTTTAGTCCTATTTCATAAAGAAAGTCAAGTTCTTGGCAACTAACCTCATAATCATCTCTCAGACTCTTATGAGATTGAAAGATAAGTTCTCGAAGGGTATGAAAATCGTCATTTTTAAGAGCATTAACTGCCCTTTTAACTCTTATATTCTCATTTATGATATGTCTTGCCCTCTTATATAATTTATCGCCTAAAATGAATTTCTCATTTTCCAATATTTGAGAGTTCACATCTTTGAAGGATTTAATTCCGTATTTATTTTTAAAAATATTCAATGCATTCTCTGCTTCTTCACGTCTTTTATTATACTCGGTTTCAGCTAAATCTCTTTTTATTCCTGTATTGCAGATCAAAATAGATAAGTTATATTTATCCAATCTCAATGGAATCTCTTCAAAACTAAGTGTCTCACAATCAAGAAAAATTGCTGTACTCTTTTTCCCAAATACTGAGATAAACTGGTCCATGATACCACATCTCACACCTGCAAAATCCTGTTCAACCTTTTGAGCCACACATGCTATCTCAATTTTTTCTAATTCCATATCAAAAAGGACATTTAGACCATTAATTATGCTCACTTCAAGTGCAGCTGATGAACTTAAGCCTGCTCCAATTGGAATGTTTCCATATATTAAACCATTTACTCCAGAAATAGAAAAATCTCTTTCGAAAAACAGATTGAAAATTCCCCTGACATAATTTTTCCATGTTTTTATAGAGAAAGATTCAATTTCTCCTATTTTAAAAGAATCTCCCTCTTTAAATTGAATAGAGAATATTTTAACCCTCAAATCTTTTCTTTTCGATGCCAAAAAATAGATATTTTTATTTATAGATGCAGGGAGAACATATCCAAGTGTATAATCAGTATGTTCGCCGATTATATTAATCCTTCCAGGTGCGCAAGAAATTATTTCTGGATAATTTCCATATATCTTTATAAAATTTTCAATTAATTCTTTTTCCAATTATTTCTTATTTTTTGATATAAACTCTCATATCCATTGGTGTGGCTGATGGGACAGGCAGATCCTTCATAGTGAAAAGTCCAGGTGAGGCATTAATTACTTTTGGAATTGTGTTAATTGTAACAGCAACTGTTCCAATATCCCCATGGACTCCGCCTAAAATCTTTTGATGAATATTTGGGTTACCTTCAATTATTATCTCATCGTATTCCTCTTCTACGCCAGCATGAGCAATAAAATTCAAGCTTATCACTTCCTTCCCATTCATCTTTGCAAAAGCTATGCTTTTTAGACCAAGAACCTTTCCAGGTTCTACCTTGCACAAAGGTGTCTCAATTTCCTTCTCAGCTATAACTGGCTCTGGAGGTAATTCCTTTGTTTCATCAAGTTCCCATCCCAGGCCACTTGCTATCATATTTATCGATTCCAAAAGCCCAACATGTCCTGTTATTCTCTTTTCTTCAATACATTTTCTGAATTCTTCTGGAGTCAAGCCTGTCCCGACCTTTTTCTGAAAGGGAATTCTCCTCTTAGCGGAATTCATCATTCTCGTAACTTTTATAGATTTGACATCAAGGCAAGGAGCTGTTAGCACAAGAGGTAGAGTGTCCATTAAATACCCAGGATTTATACCTGTTCCAACAACTGTTACCCCATAATTTCTTGCTAATGTGTCAATTTTATCAGCTAATTCAGTATGTCTTTTATATGGGAAGGATAATTCTTCGCAAGTAGAAATTACATTACGCCTTGCTTCAATGCATTCTTTTATCTGCTCAAAAACTTGGGGAAGATAGGAAGAGGTTGTATGTATAACTGCGATTGCACTTGAATTTTCAAAAACTTCCTTTGAATTGTTAGAAACAATAACACCTGTTTTTTCAGGCAAACCAAGTATTTCTCCCATATCCTTCCCAACTTTCTGAGGATCTATGTCAATTACTCCTGTAATCTCTATTCCCTTTTTCTCAAGAATAGCCTTTGCAATGTTTCCCCCAATAACACCAAGCCCATAAATTATTACCTTAATTTTATCTTCCATTAGTCCTCCTTTTTAATTTATTAATTATTTTATAAATTTCCGGACTTACCTTAACAGGATATTTCTCAGGATTTTCAAATTTTTTATATTTATTCGGCAAAGACTCTAAATTATTAAATGTATTTTTCTGAATTTGATCCAGTGAGGGAAGAGATTTTACAAGTTCTCCCCTTTCTATTATCTTCTCAAGCAGAGGAATTGCATTTTTCTTTTCCTCTGAATTTTCTTTTAATTCAATTAAATCGTAACAATATTTTCCATTTTCATCTAGAAATCGAAAAACCTGTTTTTTTCCTGGAAGAGTCTCTTTGTTCGGACTGAATTTTGCAATGTAACGAATTGAATTATTTCTTTCCACCTGAACTAATTTATAAATAAGATCAACTGCTGGTAAATCATAAGAGGTAACAAGCTCTGTCCCAACTCCAAAACTATCAATAGGAGCTTTATTTTTAACTAATTCTTCAATTTTATATTCATTTAGATTCCCGCTCGCCATAATTTTAACCTCAGAAAAACCAGCTTTATCAAGCATTTCCCTTGCTTTTATACTTAACGAAAGTAAATTTCCACTGTCAAGTCTAATTGCCTTTATTTTTGGGCTTATTTTTAAAGCTTTCTCAATTCCCTTAATTGTGTCATAAGTATCAACAAGAAGAACAGTAAGATGAGGAAAAAGCTTAAAGTAATTTTCAAAAGCTGCTTTTTCTTCATCAAAGGATTCAATCCATGAATGAGCCATAGTTCCATAGGTTGGAATATTAAATTTCATTCCAGCATATACATTAGAGGTTCCATCGCNTCCTCCAATAAAAGAGGCTCTTGCTGCTAAAATACCTGCCTGAGGACCATGAGCTCTTCTTGAACCAAAATCGACAACTACTCTCTTTTTTCCATCTTTTGTTGCAGCATGCACCACTCTGCTTGCTTTAGTAGCAACTAATGTTTGAATATGAACAACAGAAAGAAGATATGTCTCAATAATTTGAGCTTCTATAATTGGAGCAGTAATTTGAATTATTGGCTCATCTGGAAATATTATTGTACCCTCAGGAACCGCCCATACTTCTCCATTAAATTTAAAATCCCTTAAATATTTAAAAAAATCCTGATCAACATTCTTAAAAGATGGATGTTTCCTTAAAAATTCGATTTCTTCTTCTTTAAATTTTAAATTTAATAAATATTCAACTACCTGTTCAAGTCCACAAGCTATGAAATACCCTCTATTAGGAGGCATTCTTTTTATAAACATTTCAAAGGTTGCTATCAGATCCCTATTAAAATTAAAATACCCGGCAGCCATTGTTAATTGATAAAGGTCTGTTTGAAGGGCTACAAAATTATTTTTTCCTAACATAAACTTTGATAATGTCATTCTCCCTTTCTATATTAATAAACTCATTTCCTGTCATCTCACACCATGCAAGCATATCCCTTTCTATACCCTCATCAGTTGAAATTATCTCAAGAATTTCTCCACTTGCCATTTCTTTCAATTTCTCAGCTGCTTTAATAATGGGCATAGGACAAAATAAACCATAACAATCTAAACTTTTATCAGTTTTCATTTTAAATAAACAGATTTATTCTGCTATCTTTTGCCTTTGAAAGATATGTGGCAACCCCAGCTATCTCATCAACCTCTGATATTAAATCCTCCTTTTTTAAACCCATTATTTCCATTGTAGTATTGCAGGCTATTATATTAATCCCAAGATTCTTAGCCAAAGAAATCATTTCTTTTATTGATGGTATATTCAATTCCTTCATAAAATTTTTCATTAAAAATGTGCCTATTCCAAACATGTGAAATTTTGATAATTTAAGTCTGTCTGCCCCGCCTCTGTTTATTTTCTTAAAAATTCTTTTAATAAAATTTTTTGATTTAGAAATTTCTTTTTTCTTTCTTAATATATTGAGGCCCCAGAATGTGAAAAACATTGATACATCAATACCCATTGAAGCTGCACCAGTTGCAAGATTAAAAGCAGCCAGCGCTCTATCAAGGTTATCGCTAAAAATTATTAAGGTTAACTTATCCTTCATTTTTGTTTTTTTAATTCTGAGCCACAATATGGACAAATTTCTTCCTCTTTTCTTACCAGTTCTTCACACTTTTCACAAATTATAAACTCAACCTCACATCTTTTGCAGAAAGGCATATCATAGGAAATAGTATAGTTACAATAGGGGCATAAACATTTACTTTTATTTTCTTGCATTATTTTTTTCCTCCTTTGGTAATTTCTTACCCTTTTTCTTTAAATAATCTTCAATTGCCTTGTGAAGAGCATCTGCCCCAAGATTGGAACAATGAAGCTTATTTTTAGGAAGTCCACCCAGTTCCTCTGCTACCTTTTTATTTGTAATTTTTAAAGC
Source organism: Candidatus Aminicenantes bacterium JdFR-78 (assembly GCA_002010665.1). Lineage (GTDB taxonomy): Bacteria > Acidobacteriota > Aminicenantia > JdFR-78 > JdFR-78 > JdFR-78. Next base: position 114,409 of record MTON01000003.1, on the reverse strand, counting down.
TTCCTCGATTGTTTTCCCTTTTGCCATTTCACTTACAATACTCGATACTGCAATTGCAGCTCCACATCCAAAAGTCTGGAATTTAACATCAATTATTCTGTTATCTTTTACTTTTATGTAAAATGTCATCATATCCCCGCATACAGGATTTCCCACTTCACCAATTCCATCCGCATCTTCTATTTTCCCAACATTTCTCGGATTAAGAAAATGTTCCATTACTTTTTCACTGTACTGCATTTTATCTATCCTCCTTAGTAATTTGTTTATTGTATAATGGAGACATCTCTCTAAGTCTTTTTATAATAGGGGGAAAAACCTCAAGCAAATAATCTATCTCCTCCTCTTTATTATCCTCTATAAAACTAAAAACTATTGAGCCCTGGGCTAATGCATGGGAATAACCCATAGCCAGTAAAACATGTGATGCTTTTAATGTACGGGAAGTACAGGCAGAACCACTGGATGCAGCTATACCTTTCATATTTAAACTTAATAGCATAGCCTCACCTTCGATGTATTCAACACAGAAACTGGAATGATAAGGCAGACGTTTCTTAGGATGGCCGGTCAAATAGACATTCTCAACCTTCTGAGGGAATTCTGCAATAATTTTGTCTCTCAGTCTTATCAATTTTTTATTTCTATCCTCCATTTTCTCAAGGGCTAATTCAGCCGCCTTTCCAAAACCAACTATCCCTGCAACATTCTCAGTTCCTGCTCGTTTACCCTCTTCCTGTATTCCACCGTGAATTAAGGGAATAATTCTTGTCCCCTTTCTTAAGTAAAGGGCGCCAACTCCTTTTGGGCCATACATTTGTGTAGCTGATAAACTCATAGAATCCACTCCAAGCTTTGAAACATCTATTGGCAAATAACCAATTCCTCCTACTGCATCTGTGTGAAATAAAACATCCCTTTCATGACAGATTCTTGCAATTTCCTCTATTGGCTGGATTGTTCCAATCTCACTATTAGCTAACATTACAGAAACCAATATAGTTTCCTTATTGATAAATTTTCTTACATCGTCTGGGTCTACTATGCCATATTTATCCACAGGTACATAGGAAAATTTGAACCCTAATTTTTCAAGAAATTTTGCAGAATTTAGAATGGACTGATGTTCAATTGAAGATAATATAATGTGCTTACCTTTATTCTGGTAGGCAAAAGCTAAACCTTTGATCGCAAAATTATTTGCTTCAGACCCACTTGAAGTGAAATAAATTTCTTCCTTGTTAGCACCTATTAACTTAGCAATCCTTTCCCTTGCTTTTTCTATTGCAGCTCTCGGTCCTTCTCCAAAAGAATGAAGACTCTGAGGATTGCCAAATTCATTTTTTATAAATGGCTCCATTTCCCTCCATACTTCAGGATAAATGGGGGTTCCTGCAATTGCGTCAAAATATATTTGTTTCATTTTTCATCCTTCTTTTTAAAAAATAACCAATTTTTATCACCTTTTTGCTTTAGTTTTACGAGAACATATTTTCCCTTTAATTTTTCCCCAAATATCTCTATTACTTTTTTCTGCCTATCAGACTCTATTTCCCTATAATAGCCCTTATCCCATATCTCAACTCTACCTGCGCCATACAATCCCTCTGGTATTATTCCTTCAAAATTCTCATATCCAACGGGATGATCCTCTGTTTGAACAGCTAATCTCTTCACTCCGGTTTTTAATGGTGGTTCCTTTGGAATTGCCCAGCTTTTTAAAACTCCATTCTCCTCTAATCTTAAATCATAATGAACATGGGAAGCATAATGCTTTTGAATTACATATATTTTCTCTTTATCGAGCGACATGTACTTATTTACTTTATGCTTTTAAATTGCAACTACTTCTTTAATTTCAGGAATTTCCTTCTTTAGAATATTTTCTATTCCCATCTTTAAGGTGAGCTGAGACATCGGGCATGCACCACATGCTCCTGTTAATTTCAATTTAACTATTCCATCTTTAACCTCAATAAGTTCTACGTCTCCTCCATCTGCCTGAAGTCTCGGTCTGATTTTATCTAAAACCTTGATTACTTTTTCTTCCATTTTTCCTCCTACCTTTTAGTATACATGTAATTCAAAATATAAATCAAGTTAATCAATTTTCAGTAAAAATTTTCGAGGAGGGATTTATATTGATTTTTATTTATTTTTAAATCAGTAAATACTATTTCCCTCTTACCATTAAGAATCAACTCTTCCCAAGATGGCCTTTCCACTCTGTAAATTAATCCAGTTGGAATCTTTTCACTGGTATTCACTCTTTCCCATGCTCTATTTATGTCATTAAAATCATAGGAAGGATCCTCATCCAAATTAACTATATTCTTTCTATACCATTCATAATCCTGACTCTTATTATGGACTACACACGGGCTGAGGATATCAATAAAAGAAAATCCCTTATGCTTAATTCCTTCCTTTATCAAATTAACAAGCTGAGGGATATTTCCAGCAAATCCCCTTGCTATATATGTTCCCCCTACTGATAGAGCTAGTCTTACGCCATCAATTGGATATTCTTTAGTTCCATAAGGGGTGGATACAGATACGAATCCAAACTTACTTGTTGGAGAAGCCTGCCCCCTTGTTAATGCAAAAACATAATTATTTACCACTAAATATAGTACATCTGTGTTTCTTCTAATGGAGTGGATGAAATGGCTAATACCAATAGAATAGGCATCTCCATCCCCACTTACTGCAATTACTGTTAATCTTGGATTTACAATTTTAACACCTGAAGCAATTGGAAGTGGGCGACCATGTGTCCCATGAATTCCATAGCATTTAAAATAATTATTAATTCTCCCTGAACATCCTATCCCACTTATTATTACAATATTATGGGGTTCGAGATCCAACTCAGCAGAGGCTTTCATCAATGCATTTAGAATCCCATAATTTCCACATCCTCTACACCAAGTAGGCTTTAAAAGTTTAAACTCATTAATTGATCTCATTGCTCTATTTCCCTTTCAAGAATGTTTAAAAGTTCTGATTTGAAAAAAGGCTGACTGTTAAATTTTCTGATGCTTTTCATTCTTATTCCTTGCTTTTCAAATTTTCTGAGCAAAAAGTACAATTGTCCACTTGCATTATTTTCAACTACAAATATCTGTTTTTTAGAATTAATAAAGTCCTTTAAAATTTGGAATTGAAGTGGCCACAGAGTGATAATATGCATTGTCTGTATAGGAATTCCTTTCTCCTCAAGAGCTTTTCTTGTTTCCTGAATAATTCCAAATGTTGATCCAAATCCTACGATTCCAATCTCAGCATTTTCTGAGCCATGGAAAATGGGTTTAGGCAAATAAGGAAGGACTGATTCTAATTTTTTCATTCTTTTTTTGACCATTTTTTCTCTAATTAAAGGAGTTTCATCTCTGTATCCTGTCTCTCCATGTTCATTCCCCTCTACCATATGGATGCCCCTGGGAACAGAGGGAATAACCCGAGGAGAAATTCCATCCTTAGTGAATTTGTATCTTAAAAAGGGTATCTTGTTGATTGATTCGTTAGAAATTACAAATTTTCCCCTATCTATTTCTATTTTAGAAAAATCGAATTCTTTAACAGTCTGATAATTCTGCCCATATAATTCTTCGGTTAAAATTATTACAGGACATTGGAATTTATCCGCAAGATTAAATGCTTTAATGGTCAGGTAGAAACAATCTTCGATTGTTGCAGGAGAAATAACAATTTTTGGAAAATCTCCGTGTCCTGCAAAAATTGAATGGAGTAAATCCGCCTGCTCACTCTTTGTTGGCATTCCAGTGCTGGGCCCGACTCTCTGAACATACACGATTACAATTGGTATCTCTGTCATTCCAGCAAGACTTAAACCTTCACTCATTAAAGAGAATCCAGGACCTGAGGTAGCTGTCATAGCACGTGCTCCTGCATATGATGCTCCAAGAGCCATATGAATAGCAGAAATTTCATCTTCTGTTTGAACAACTACACCATTATAATCAGGAAGATGCTTTGCAAGCCATTCCATTATTTCAGATGCAGGACATATTGGATATCCAGCAAAAAATCTGCACCCTGCAGAAAGTGCTCCAATTGCAATTGCCTCATCACCTGTAATAAAAAGACGGTTCTCATCCTTTTTTCCTGGGAGAATTATCTGAGATTTGCTATCTATTACATTCTTTGCCACTTCTTTTCCAAGACTCACAGCTTTAAAATTCTTTTCAACAACCTCCTTCCCTTTTTTAGCTAAAAAAGTCTCATTTAGTATTTCCTCTATTAAATTCAATTCTAAGTTTAAAATATGAAGAAGAATTCCAATTGTTATAACATTTTTATATATTTCGCTTCCAAAATTTTCTTTTGCTAATCTTTTAATTGGAATATTAAAAAACTTTTTTCCTTTTTCAAGAGCTGAATTAACTTCTTTTAGCTCTGTGCTATCACATATCACGAACCCTCCATCATTGAGCTTATCAATGTGACGAAAAATTGAATCGCAATCAAAAGCTACTAAAATGTCAACTTCCTGAGATGGGCCAAAAATTTCCTCTCCACTTGCTCGTATAGTATATGCTGTAGGTTCTCCACGTATATTGGATGGAAAATCTCTAAAGGTAAAAACTTCAAGCCCATTCCTTTTGAAAACTTTAGCCAGAACATTTCCTGTAAAAAAGATTCCATCTCCGGCTAAACCACTTATCATAATAGATAAATCTCTTTTTATCATTTTACATTATCCTAAAATACTTAAGATTCACTTTTCCAATAAATTTAGTGTGCTTTATTACACCATAGGATAATTTTTTTGTCAAATGCAATAAATTAATTTATTATTGCTAATTTTTGGAAGAAATGATAATTTTGAAATGTTAAATGTCAAAATCCAAATTCTTAAAATTAAAAAACAACAATCAATTTAATTAAGGAGGTAGTAATGATGGATACTAAGGGATTGAAAAAAATACTTTTTTTTATTGGCTTAATCTTGTTTTTCACATTACATACTTCTGGTTTAACTTATTCCCAAGAAAAAATTACGAGATTAGAAAATGTGATTAAAAATATTATAAAGCCTGTAAAGGGTGAAATAGGAATAGCTATAAAGCATTTAGAAACTAAAGAGGAGCTTTATATCAATGGAGACGAATTCTTTCCAATGGCGAGTGTTTTCAAAATTCCCATTTTGGTTGAGGTTATGGCACAAATAAAAGAAGGCAAAATGTCACTCGAAGATGAATATAGTATCACACCATATGACCAACATCTGGGAAGTGGTATACTTTCAGATTTAAAAGCACCTGGAATAAAGCTTTCTCTCGAGAATTTGATTAATTTAATGATGATGATCAGTGATAATTCTGCAACTGACATTCTTCTCTCAAAGGTTGGGATTGAGAATGTGAACAAGAGATTGAGAGAATACGGAATAAAAAATATTATAATAAGCCGTTCGTGTCAGCACCTCATACTTGATTATCTCGGATTAGATTACGAAAAATATAAAAATTTAAGTCCCCAGGAATTTAGCAAATTCTATCGTAAAGAAAGAGAAAAAAATCCTAAAGCTTTTGAGGAAGCGAGAAAAAGATTCTCTTTAGAAATGAAAGATGTCGCTACTCCAAGAGCAATGAATACTTTGCTGGAGAAAATTTTTCGTCACGAGATTCTGGATGAAGAAAGTTGTGATTTTATTATTTCTACAATGTTAAAGTGCCAGACAGGAGAAAGAAGAATAAAAGGAAAGTTACCAGCTGGAATCAAAGTTGCACATAAAACAGGAACGATTGGAGGAACAATCAATGATAGTGGAATAATCTTCCTTCCCGACAATTTAGGTCATATAGCAATAACAGTTTTTTCTAAAAATACTCAAGGAGGAATTGAAAAAATTGAAAATATAATTGCTGAAATTGCGCAAGCAACCTATTTTTATTTCTATTTCACACGTTGATTAACTTCCTACCTGAGTTTCATCTTCTTTTATTCTCGGTGCCATTGTAAATCCTGTAAATCCATATATTGCGAGTATTATTACAGATGCGTAGTTCATAATTGCCCATGGTAAATATTCAAAGGTTGGAACACCAATTGTTCCAGTGATGTAAACTCCAGCCATACTCCAAGGTATTAGAGGAACCATAATTGCTCCAGATTCTTCGATTATCCGGGATAAGTTTTTAGCAGCTAATCCTTTCTTCTCATAAATTGGAGAGAGTAATTCTCCTGGAATAATCATTGAAAGATAGGAACTCCCTGTTACAACCGCTGTTACAAGGGAAGAACCAATTGTTGTGAGGACAATACTCCACGTTTTTTGTGCAAACTTCATAACCTTATCAAGAATAACAGATAGCAATCCTGTTCTTTGCATTATACCACCAAAACTGAAAGCAGTAAAAGCTACTAATTGAGTTTCCATCATGCTCATCATTCCTCCCCTTGAAATCAAATTATCTACTTCTGGAATACCTGTATTAGCTTTATATCCAGTATTGATTGCAGTTGCAATTTCTGTGAGGGAGGCTTTTTGAAAAACTGCTGCTAATATACAAGCAACCAAAGAGGAAATAAGCATTCCTGGAATTGTTGGTTTTTTAGTAAAAGCATAATAAAAAACAATAATCATTGGTAAGAGAAGAAGAATATTAAAATTAAAATTTTCCTTAAGCGTATTCATTATTAGAATCATTTTTTCGGATTCTACTGCTTTAGCTTCATATCTTAAACCTGCTAAAAAGTAAATGAATAATCCCAAAAGCCATGCTGGAGTTGCTGACCATAACATATGCTTAATATGGTCAAAAAGATTAGTTCCAGCTGCAATAGGAGCAAGATTTGCAACATCTGAAAAAGGTGACATTTTATCACCAAAATATGCACCTGCAACTATAGCACCTGCTGCTGGACCAATTGGAATTCCAAGACCCATTGCTATCCCCATAAAAGCAACTCCTAAAGTTCCTATTGTCCCCCATGATGTTCCTGTTGCAAGGGAAGTAATACTGCAAACAAAACATGCTGTTAAAAGAAAATATTTCGGAGAAATAAGTTTTAAGCCATAATAAATAACCATAGGAATAGTTCCACATGCAATCCAAGTTCCAATCAGGATACCAACGCATAGCATAATTAAAATTGCAGGCATTGCCTTATGAATACTGTCCACTATTCCACGCTCCATTTCCTGCCATGAAAATCTTAAATAAAGACCAATGCCTCCAGTTATAAATGCTGCTGCTACAAGTAATACCTGTGCTCGAATATGATAAACTCCATACCCAACTCCTAAAAGAACTCCCATAATTATTAATGGTGTGAGAGCAATTGCTAAATTTGGTTTTCTTTTTTCTCTTTTCCTATCCTTTCCTTTTTCCATGATTTCCTCCTTTATTCTTCAAAAGTTCCCTTAACTAATAATTTCCCTTCGCCAATCATTCTTTTTCCTTTTGCAAATACATCTGTAATTTCTAAATTCTTATCCAAAATAAGGATATCAGCATCATTTCCCACCTTGATTTCTCCCTTCCCTTTAAGTTTTAGATAATTCGCCAAGTTTGTGGAAAAAATCTTAATCGCTTGAGATAAATCAAGAACTCCTTCTTTAACAAGGGTTTGAAAGCCTTTTCTTAAAGTTTCCTGAGTCGCAATAGTTAAACCTATGAGATTACCCTTTTCATCAAATCTAGGCAAACTTCCATTACTATCTGAACTTATTGTTATTCTATCAATTGGAACATCATTTTCCAGACAATATTTTATAGCCTCTTTTGTGGACAACATTGATGAGCCCTTAGGAGGACTTTCTTCTGCTGTTATATTAATGTATCCTCCTTTTTTTGCAAACTGAATAGCATGTTCAAGGAGGGATGGATTCCTGTTCACGTGGGTTGGAAATACCTGGGTTATGGGAATTTCTGTTTCCTTCACAAGTCTAAATAGAAAATCTAAACGTCTTTCTCCATCTCCAATATGAAGATGGAGAACTCCTGCTTTCCCTCCTAACATTCCCCCTACTCTGCATTCTGCAGCTAATTTCACTATTTGCTCAAATGTTGGCTGAGAAGAGCGGTGGTCTGATACGGCTATTTCTCCTGCGCCAATCACTTTTTCTATGAGTGTTATATCGGAACAGACACTCCCTGTAATTGTTTTTACAGGCAATTGATATGAACCAGTGTAAATAAATGTAGTGATTCCTTCTTCTTCAAGAGCATATGCCTTTGCCAATAGCGATTCCATATGGCGAGTAATCCCATCTGTCCCCAGGCATCCCACTACAGTTGTTACTCCATTCATAACAATTTGACTCAATGTAATTTCTGGTGCACGAGTGGCTGGACCTCCTTCTCCACCTCCTCCAATGATATGAACGTGAGGGTCTATGAATCCTGGAATAATCTTTTTCCCTTCTGCATTAATTTCTTTAATTTCTAAACCAGTGATTTTTATTTTTCCCATCTCTTCAATCGCAACAATTTTTCCTCCTGCAATCAAAATTTCTTTTTTACCCAGATAATCCGGAGAAAAAACCTCCCCTCCAGAAATCAGAATTAACATTTTTTACCTCCGTATCTTCATAATCATTAATATAATTTATCAAGTATAATTTATTTAATTATAGTATCAATCAGAAAGCAAGACTTTTTATAAATTACACTCCCAAGGCATCAAAGAAACCTAAAAATTTAAAAAATTATTTTTCCCTTGGTAATGAAGTTTTATTTTTCTTTTGTAAGTCTCTCAATAGCCTCAAGGAAAAGTAAACATTTTGGAAAAAGGTAATCATGTCACATTCCTATGCATTCCTCAAACAATCCTTCCCTTTCCACACAGTCCATAAATTTGTTGTTAAATGTATTGATTTTATGAGACTGTTCAAAAATGATAGAGTTTGAAGGAAAGGAATTCAGGAAAGAAAAAATCAATTTAAAAGAGCAATGATTTACTCAAGAGTTTTTACTCCTTTCATTGAAAATTCTTATATTCTTGCTTTAAATTACAGTTTTGAGAAAATTCATCCTTTTTGCTTTTTCTATCTCAAAGAGCCAAAAAATTATTCTCTATCCAGATCCTTTGCTAAAAAGAGAAGCAACATAAGCAGAAAGTACAATATAGACATAGATTCTAACATTTTCTCTTCCTCTTACTTTGAGTTTCCTTTCCAAAGAAAACTTCTCCTTAAGGAGGGAGAAGAACCTTCCACAGCTTGTCTTTTCTTATAAACCTTTTTAAATTTCTCAGTTGCTCTAAAGATTTTCATTTCTTGAGAAAGATTACGAAACTCACTAATATAAAAAGCGCTCCCATATTTTCCTTTCCAACAAGTTTTTTGAAAAATACATTCTCCTTTCTTCTCTAAACAGAGGGCATCTAAATTTAAATCTATGTCTTCTTTTCGCATGCCCCAATAAATAAGTTTTCTTCCTCCTGGACAAAAAACCTCACCTTCTGGAGTCACAGAGAGCTGAGAGAGGAAACTCATCTGTTTAGAGTTTCTTGGATTAGAAGCAATATAAAGTTGTATTTTTCGTTTTTAGAGTAAGAGATATTCTCCACACTATCGTAACCTGCATCTGCAGTAGCTTCTTTTACTTTAGTTTTTCTCAAAGTAGCTTTGAGAAGCTTTTTAAAGAATTTACCATCAGGTTTTACACCCCATCGAGCATCTTTATCACAAGTAGAATAAGCGTTAATAGAAGTAGAATCTATAACAGTGGAAGTATTCTTTTTCTCTTTAAGGGAAAGAGCTTGAGAGATAAGATGCTTCAAAATCTCTTTGAATTTTCTCTCACCAACTCTTTTTCTGAATACAGTGAAGGTGTTATGAGATGGTGTTCGACCATAAGTAAATCCACAGAGATAACACAAACGCCCATCAAAGCAGAGTTTACGGGCAAGTTCTCTCTGAGAACGAGCCTTACCAAGAGGAATAAGCGAAAGAGCTTTAAAAAGACTCACAGGGTCAAATCCTTCTCTTCCCACAGAGGCTTGAGGCAGAAGAGTTTTAATAAAGGAGAAATCTATGGAGGAAAAAATTCTCCTCAAAGGGTCATCCTTGGAAATATTCTGAGATATAATTCAATCAGCAAAACTAAGTTGTCCTCTCATTGGAATCTCTTCTTAGAGGAGATGATAGATAAAAAATATAATAGATATTTTCTTAACTACCAACATGTTAATTAATTTTGAACAGTCGTGCTATTGATTGTTGGAGTTGTATTCAAATGATAGAAAAATGAACAAGATTTATGAAAAATATAAATCAAAATACGAAATTATTGGTATATCTACTGCATCTATATCAAAGACAAAAAAGTTTATTAATAATATCATAATAAAATTTCCTGTTTTTTGTTTAGAAGAAAAAGATAAAGAGAGAATCAAATTTTCGTCTTTACCGATTACATTAATTACTTTATCAGATGGAAGAATAATTCAATCTATAATAGGAGAATTCAATGAGTCCTTGGTGGATTCATTGGGATAAATCTTTGAAAGGAGGGTAAAATCAAATGAAAAAATTTCTAACATTTTTACTAATTGTATCTATTTTATGTGTGTTACTTTTTGGTTTATTTCAAATTATTCCAGAGAAAGCAATAGCCGGGGAAGAAGAAACATTGTGTCCAACTACAGATTGGGATTGTTTCAAAATAGGTGACCCTTGTAAAAAAGGTGGTTCTTGTGTATGTACTTTCTATCTTTTTTGTATAGTTAAAGAAGAACTTTAAAGACAAATAAAATCTATGACACATTTTTACATTAAGGTTAAATAAATCTCTAAGAAAATAGAGATTATCATATGTTTTGGAAAGATAGGAAAATAAGGGAAGAGCTAAAAGAGTTTTTAATATTTATTTTTTTCCTTTGTTTATTAATTTTCATTAATTGTTCTAATTCTTCCGAACCTTATTTTCAACTTTTTGATGATACTAAGTTATTTATTGAAATTGGTTCTGACGAAGAAAATAAATTAGTTTCACCACTCATTTATCAAATAATTGATGAATATTATATTGATGAGCGAAATAATGTTTATGTAGGTGATATCTCTGAAATGAAAATTGATAAATTTAATAAAAATGGTGAGTTTTTATATTCTTTCGGAAGAAAAGGACAGGGACCGGGGGAATTCTTGAATTTCATTCCTCCATTTGCAGTAGATTCGAAAGGATTTTTATATGCTTCATTTATCGATATCGTTACAATTTTTAATCCAGATGGAAGTTTTTACAGAATTTCTCATTTTCCAGATAAATTTAAAAGATGGTATGTTATGCGGATAAAAATTGATTATATGGATAATATTTATTTTTTAATTACTAGAAGAAATAAATTTATTTTAGTAAAAAGTGATAAGAATCTAATTAAATTTTCAATCATTCATCAAGATAATAAAAGAGAGTTTCGAGATACCTCCATTCCTAATGCAATAGGATTATTTATACCAGATTTTGATTTTGATAAAAATAATAATCTTTACATAACTGATACGGTTGACTATAAAATATACGTTTACTCCCCCAAAAGTGATTTAATTAAAATATATGAGAAAGAATTTAAAAAATACAAGATTACCAAAAAAGATTTAGTTTTTCCAACTTTCAGAGGAGATGAAATTATTAGTTTACCCGAAGTGGTATTGAGTAAATTAAAAGGGAATCAGAAGTATTTTCCAGCCATATTTGGGATAAATATTGATAATGGAAGAATATATGCCTGGAATTCAAGCCGTGATAAAGAATTTATATTCCAAATATTCAAAATGATGATATGGAATTTAAAAAAAGATTTGGTAGATTTGCTTTCTTTAATGAACCATATAAAATTTTAGGATATAAGATTGAATTTTAAATAAATTAAGACTAAACATTAAATATACCTCAGGTCTTATTCTTAACTTATAATTTCTACTTTTTGCTCTAAGTTTCTTATATTTTCTTGATTATTACTATGTAAACATTTATTTACATTATTGACAAATTTTGTCAAAAATTTAGATTTTTGGATTAGTTTCATATAATTTCAATAAAAATTTTAATTTACCCTTGATTTGGACTATTTCCAGAATCCTTATTATTCCTGAGCTTTTAAAAAAGTTAAAAAAATTTTCAAGTTTTTCTCTGTTTTTAGTACTAAATTAATGAAAAGGGAAAATGGACTCAAGAGTCAGAAAGGCTCTTAAGTTCATAGAAGAAAATTTAGAAAAGAATTTAAGTTTAAAGATTCTTATGAGGCATTGTTGTCTTGGGCATTCTCGTTTCTGTGAGCTTTTTAAAAGGGAGATTGGAATGACCTTTAAAGCTTATTTAAAACGGAGGAGAATCGAAAAGGCAAAGAAGCTCTTAAAAGATGATTCGTTGAGCATAAAAGAGGTTTCATACGAGGTAGGGTATAAATCCAAGTCGACTTTTTGTAATGATTTTAAGAGATTCATTGGTCTTACTCCTTCTGAATACAGAGCAAAATATCAAATCGGAAACTTTAATAATAAAATCGGAAAATTCAATAACAAAAAATTCTTGACATTGTGAAGATTTAATTTTAAAATGCAAAAAATTGCAAAGGAGGGTATAAAATGAAAAAAGGAGTGATTTTAATAGCAAACCTTTTCTTGGTTTTATTTGTGTGTTTTCTCGCATGGACAGTAGTTCAAAATTTGTTCTTTAATCCCAGACCTGCTTTTGCCGGAGCATGGGGTGATAAATATACTAATGACGAAGGTAAAATAATTTGCGTATGCGATCCAACTGAAAAAGATTGTGCTCCCTGTATAATAATTCCATAAAGAGACATTAGAGAATTCCTTTATTAATTTATAGAGAATAAATGTAAAAAAGAGTACAATTAACAAATTTTTTCGAAGTTTAGAAAGAAAAGAAGGGATGTTCGTGAAAAATATAAGAATTATAGTTATATTATATATTATTTTAAGATTCTTGGAATTTAGAATCTGCTTAGCGGAAGACTTTCAAAAATTTTTTTCAAAAGAAAAAACTATTATCTTAAAAGAAGACAAGAGAGTTATAATATCATCCATCGAAGATATTGATATTGACAGTAAAGGAAATATATGGATTATAGATTGGACTAATAGTGAGTTGTACAGATTTGACAGAAACGGAAATTTTCCAGTTTTAATTGCAAGAAAAGGACAAGGGCCGGGCGAGTTGCCAATGATGCCTGAATCCATTTTTATAAATGAGGAAGATCATGTTTTCGTAGTTACATTATTTAATAGGGTTACAGAATTTGACTCAAATGGTAAGTATGTTAACTCATTTATTACGACCGATGGTCACATTCCTTCTACTTGCATTGCAGTAAACAGCGAAGGCAACGTTTTAATTGGAGGACCAAAGAAAAGATGGAGAGGAGATTCATATACTGCGCAAATGATTCATATGTATAGTCGTGAAGGAAAATATCTTAAGTCTTTTTGCCCAATAGATGAAAAAGTAATTCGATTAGGCCTTGGACGCTATCGTTCCATATATTTTGACTTAGACGAATATGACAATATTTATACTGTTCAACCTGTAAACTATTTGGTTAAAGTGTTTGATAAGAATGGAAAATTTCTAAAAAGTTTTGGAAAGAGACATAAATATTATAAAGAACCCAAAAGACTTACCAAAGAAATTGAACGAGATAAAAATAAAATGGAAGAATGGGAAAAGAATTTTACTTATGTTAAAGGTGTTTTTGTTTTTGATGATAAAGTAGCAGTGATTTCTAAAAATTATCTCGGTTCAAATAATTGGGAATATTTCATTGATATTTATAATCATAATAGTGGAAAGTTAATAGCAAGCGGAATTAGGACAGATTTAAATCTTCATAGGGTAAAAAATGGGAAATTTTACTTTTTGAAAATTCTTGAAAAAAAGGGAAAAATACAATACATCATTGAAATTTACAAATTTAAAATGAAATGAAAAATAAAGCATTTTATTTAATAATTTTGATTCTGATTATCTTATTAAGTATTTTTCTTACATTCCAAAATTATAAATTAAGAGAAAAACTTAGGAAATATGATAAATACAAGAGCTTAGATATAAATTATCCCAAAATAAAACAAATTCTATCAACATATTTATTAAAGCATTTAATGAACAACAAATCTAAATGGACTTTAGTTATTATTTTTTCACCGGAAGATTGTCCTTACTGCTTGGAGGAGATTTCTTATTTAGCGAATTTATGTGAAATGAAAAATGTGAAATGTTTTGGATTAGTAAGCCATCCATATAAAGAATTAGTCGAGAAATTTATAAAAAATATGAAATGGGATTTTCCAATTTATATTACAGGAAAGAGCCCTTGGGGCTATAATTTTGGAATAAGAAAAACTCCTATAAAAATACTTTTAAATGATAAAAATCAAATTTACTATGTGGAAGGTCCTCTTTCTAATTGGAAAACCGAGAGTAAACTTAAAATACTTATTCAGAATACGCTATAGCATTTATTAATAATTTTCTTGAAATTTTACAATCACATTTTTTATATAAATTTTATAAAAAGATTTACCAACAAATTTCCAAAATTTACTAACAAAAAATTCTTGACTTCCTGATTTTTGATAAATAAATTTTCTTATAAGAGAATTAACTATAATGGAAGTTAAAAGTATTTTTTCAAAGAGATAGCTTCGGTTCGGAGGATAGACATGATTTGCAAAAACATTGCTAAAGATAGAAAGTTTCTCTTCCATTTAGTATTTTTCATAATATTATTTGGAATAGTGTTATTCTTTAAACAAGAAAAATTAAATCTTTTTGCACTAAAATCTACTACTTTAAAAGAAATTACTTTTCTACCAACATTTACTGTAAAGGATATTTATGGAAACGAAATAAAGTCAAATAATCTTATAGGAAATTTTATTTATATACAATTTGTAAATCCAATATCATCAAATGATATTGAATTATTAAAAAAAGTTTACTTTAAATATCATGATTATAAAAATTTTATAATTATTGCATTCGTGAAAGATTTTAAAAAATTTTTAAAAAATTTCTTATTGTTTGGAAATAATATATTTGTAGTCAGAGAAGATTATGAAAAATTAAAGAGAATTTTTCGTGCTTCTCAATGTTGTGAAAGCTTTTATATTTTTGATAAAACAGGAAAATTAATTAAAAGTAATATAAATATTGTTGGTTATGAAGAAGGGGTTAAGCCATACTTAATGAATATCTTAGAAAATAAAAAATTCTCAATTTCTTATTTTATTAAGGAAGGAGAAAACACTAAAAATTTTAAGTGGTTTAAGCAAATTAGTGATATTATTATGAATGAAAAAGCTGAATATTTTGTGATATCTATGTTTATTGATATATGTATGACATGCTTAAGTGGTCAAATAATCAATAAATTAAATGAATTACATAAATTAAATAATAGCAACTTCTTTTTTCTAACAATATTGCCCACTACTTTCACAAAGCAAGATATTAAGAATCTTAAAAATCAATTGAGAATAAATTTCAAAATTATTATCGCAGATGAGAATCTAAGTCATAAATGGAATCAGTTAATTAAAGAATTTAGAATATCTGATTTAACAAATATAGTTTTTTTAGTTAATAAAAAAGGAGAAATTATCAAAGTAGCAGAACCCAATTGTCAATGTTTTAAAGATTTTTTTGATTTTTTATATAAAAAAATGGGAGGTAGTAAATAATGTTTAAAAAGAAAAATATTTATTATTTAATTGCTTCTTTTATTTTTCTAATCATACTAATAAATTTCAATTCAACTAATTCTCAAGTAGTAGATCTAAGGCAAGATGTGAAAGAGAGAATTAAAAAATGGAAAGAAGATTTGAAACGATATCCTGTGCCAAAAGGTGCAGTTAAATTACGCAAATTATTCTCATTTCCATCTAAGGAATTAGAAGAGAAAGGAATATATTTATATAATGCCTTACGCATATGTGTAGATAATGACAAATATATTTATGTATCAAGTCAACTTGAGCATAGAATTTTAAAATTTGATATAAATGGGAAATTTTTAAAACAAATAGGTAAAAAAGGAAAAGGACCAGGAGAATTTTTAGGTCCAAAGGATATAGATGTGGATGGAAAAGGTCATTTATATGTCAGAGATGTGATAAATAGAAGAATTCAAATTTTTAATTCTAAAGGAGAGTATTTAAGTAGTTTTAGATATTTTAAAACCATTTACTCTATGGTTGTTGATAAAGATGGTTTTATATATACAAACCCTCAAAGCTTTGATCCTCAATATCCTCTTATTGAAGTTTTTAATATGAAAGGAGAATTAGTAAAATCTTTTGGCAAGAGAATTAACTTTGGAAATTACTCATTTGCTCATAGTAAGGCTATATTGACAATATCATCAAATGGGGAATTAATAGTTGCATGGGAATCTTTTGACTATTTAAGGAAATATTCAAAAGATGGAAAGCTACTATTGGAAACGAGACTAAAACACAAATATGTAAATGAAAAATCCAAAATTAACATGGAGACAAAATTTAAAAGCATGATGATGGGGCTCTACCGAACAATTACAGATATTTATTCAACAAAAAATGCAATTTATGTTCTTATAACTTATCCTCGAATTGAAATTTTAAAATTTGATAACAATTTTCATTTAGAAAATGTATTTTGGGCTGATGTAGTTCCTCGATATTTAGGGTTTGATTTTTTTGTATTAGAGAAAGACAATGGGCAATTGTTATTTTATATTTTACAATGTTTTCCTGAAAATAAGATAGAAGTATTTACAAATTCAACAAAGAAAAAAATGTAATTTTAAAATGAGTTGTTTTGTAATTTCATCTTGTTCAGATGTTAAATCTTGTATAAATAATCGTGGAAGATTTATTGCTATAGTAAAAGAACTCAAGGGAGAAATATCATGCCCTTATAATTTTTTATTTAAAAATAGGAGGTTTTAAATAATGATGTTCAAGAAAAGGAATATTTACTATTTAATCGCTTTCTGTATTTTTTCAATTATATTAATAAATTTCAATTCAATCCATTCTCAAATGATCGATTTAACAAAAGGTGCAAAAAAAAGGATGAAACAATGGAGAGAAGATTTGAAACGATATCCTGTGCCAAAAGGTGCAATTAAATTACGCAAATTATTTTCATTTCCGTCTAAGGAATTAGAAGAGAAAGGAATATATTTTTATAATGCTTTTTGGATGTGTATAGATAAAGATAAAAATATTTATGTATTGAATCAATTTGGACACAGAGTTCTAAAATTTGATAAAAATGGGAAATTTTTAAAACAAATAGGTAAAAAAGGAAAAGGACCAGGGGAATTTTGGTTGCCAAGTGAAATAAGTGTTGACGGAAAGGGTCATTTATTTGTTGAAGATGATGGGAATAGAAGAATTCAAATCTTTAATTCTGATGGAAAGTATTTAGGTGGTTTTAAATGTTTTAAAGCTATTTTCTCTATGGTTGCTGACAAGGATGGTTTTATATATACAAATCCTCATAGTTATGACCCTCAATATCCTCTTATTGAAGTTCTTAATATGAAAGGAGAATTGGTGAGATCTTTTGGAAAGAGGCTTAATTTCGGAAATAATACTCCCAATGATGTTATATTAACGATGTCACCTAATGAAGAATTAATAGTTGCATGGACCCGTTTTGATTATTTAAGAAAATATTCAAAAGACGGAAAGCTTCTATTAGAGATAAAACTAAAACATAAATATGTAAATGAAAAATCCAAGATAAATATGAAATCAAAATTCATAAAAGGGGTAAGGAGTTTCTATGAGACAATTACAAATATTTATTCTACAAAAAATGCAATTTATGTTCTTATAACTTATCCTCGAATTGAAATTTTGGAATTTGATAACAATTTTCAACTGAGAAAAGTATTTTGGGCTGAAACAGGGCCTCAAGATTTAATAAGGGATTTTTTTGTGTTAGAAGAAAGTAATGGACAATTATTATTTTACATTTTACGATGTTTTCCTAAAGAAAAAATAGAAGTATTTACTATTAGAAAAGTATAATTTTTTTATTAAAAATTTTTAAAATGGAGGTTTTAAATGAGGAAAATCAAAAAATTCATTCTGTTGGTAATGGCTACATTTATATTCATGGGTTCTTTAAATTTCTTTATTTTTTCTGCTGAATGGAGTTGTATGTGGACGGCCTGTCCATATATTAGAGGCTGTATTGCTGATGTTATAGAAGTAAAGGGCTGTACAATTCGTTGCTGGAGTAGCGGAGTCGGCTGGAGAGAAATACAATGCCCTATTAAAGTATGAATATGGGAGGTATTAAAATGTTTCAAAAAAAATATTTTAAAAAATTCCTCATTATTTGCTCATTAATTACAGGAATTTTGACATTCTTGTCTCTGTTTATCGAATATTCCTATAATTATGAACTTAGCTGTGCAGAGCTTCTTTGCCCAAATCCAAGTTGGTCATGTAGTGGTGATTTAATAGAGTTTGATGAATGTTATATAGAGTGTTGGAGAGGAGATTGGTATTACAGAGTATTTTGTATGGAATTCCCTGGATAATTAGGAATTTCTATTTTAATTCAATTAGGGCTGAATTTAATTTTTAGAATTTAACAGAAATTTTAAGGGAATTTAGCCTTTTAAGTATTAGATTTGGTGAACAAAAAATTATTAATTTTAAAGTTTTAGAATTTTAATAAAAAAAGAAATTTAGGTTTTTAATCTAAGAATAAACTTTTGTTTTCTTCGATAAGAGTCAAAATATTAACTTAAAAAATTGGTTTTAAAATCTTGGATTCCTTTTCCATTTCCGAGAACTAGTAAAGTATCTCCCACTCCAATTCTCATTTCTGATTCAGGATTAAAAGAGATTTCTTTTCCTGGTTTTCTTACAGCTACTACAATTACATTAGATTTTTTTTCTAATATCTGCTTCTTTTAAAGAAAGACCAACAATTTTAGAATGTTTGGGTAATCAGGTAATAGGGTCAGGTCTTGCAATATAACATTAAATTTGTTGGGATTATCTCATGGCAAAACCATTGCGCATAGAATTTCCTGGTGCAGTTTATCATATTACTTCCAGAGGTAATGCGAAACAAAATATTTATCTTGATGAAGAAGATAAAAGGAATTTTCTTGAAGTATTGAGTTTAGTAGTGGAGAGATTCAACTGGCTTTGTCATGCATATTGTCTTATGGAAAATCATTATCATTTAATAATTGAGAGTCTAGAAGGTAACTTATCAAGAGGGATGAGGCAGTTAAATGATGTCTATACACAGAGGTTTAATCGAAGACATGAGCGTATTGGGCATCTTTTTCAAGGGAGACTCAAAGCATTACTTGTAGAGAAGGAGATTATTTTTTAACATTATGTCGTTATGTAGTTTTAAATCCTGTGAGAGCAGGATTAGTAAAGAGACCAGAAGAGTGGAAGTGGAGTAGTTACAGAGCCACAGCAGGAGAGGAACCGAGACCTTCTTTCTTGATGGTTGATTGGATACTTTCACAATTATGGTTAATTCAACTAAAATATTTTGATAGCATAATAGTACAAGAAAAATAAATGTTGGTAGTTTTATCCCTTTTTTACCCATGTCTGTTCACATCATAAAGAACTCACCATTTTTTGAAGGGAGAGATAAATTTTCTGTGCTTCATTTTCTTCTCCTAAATTCCATATTATAGAGGAAAACTAATCATAAAGAGCTCTGCAATAAGGGTTTCTCCCTTTGAAGTGCCCATGGCGCCAATATACACTTGCCCAACAACCATTTCCGCAAAAGTATCTAATATCACATTTATTACATTCTTCAATTTCATCTATTGTTGGCAAAGTATTCAAAAAATGCACAAGTTTTTTAATTATTCCCTCATTTAAAATATTCCCTAAAACAAATTCTTTTGAAGAAAAGAATAGATGACAAGGAACTATGTCTCCATTTTCCTTAACTCCAAGAGTTTTTATTACCATTCCACAATGATTTTTGATGGAAGGAACTATTTCATTTGTTACTCTTAGATTCGGAACACTCAGACAACTTTCATTAAGTTCTACCATTACTCCCTTTTTTATACTTTCATAGAAAAATCTCAGAAGTTTTTTCCTCCCTAAAGCACATTTCTCATTTTTAAAAGCTCTACCAACTGGCTGGAAAAAGCTAAAACTTGACTTTACTCCTAACTTTTTGGCAAATTCTGAAAATCTTGTTAAAGCATTCTCATTAAGTTTAGTGATCGTCACAGTAATATACAATTGTTCCTTTGTAAACCCTGCATCTTTTGGATATTCAATTGCTTTCAAGCACTTTTTAAAATTTCCTTTACCTCTTAAAGCGTCATGAGTTCTTTCTTCATAAGATTCTATGCTTACCTGGATATAGTCTATATTTAACTCATATAATTTGTCTATAATTCGTTTGGATAAAAAAAGTATTTCCTTGATAGGGAGGGCTTTGTATTTTGGGATTAGCATAATAGAATTGACAATTCAAATTACATCTTTCAGAAGCTTCGTAATACGCCATTTTAGGAAAATCTGTATATTTTTTCTTTTGTGGGCTATTTGGTGAGTGAAGAATATACTTTCTTTTCTTCAAATATTTGATTAGTCTGATAAACTGAGCCTGCTCTGCTCTATTATTTATTTCTTTTTTCAATGTTTTAATACTTTTTTACTCGCTTTATTCAAAAATTCCAGACCATCACGTTTTATTTTTATAAACTCTTTAGTTTCTAAATTTATAATAATTGCCTTATCATTCTTCTCCAAAAATTTAATGTTTTTTGACCACCAAAGAAAAGAAAGGGGGAGAAAAAAAATCCCCCTTTGTCAATCAAATCTTCAAGCGGCGGAGCATCCTCCAGTCACAATACAATACCAACATGGGACAATAAAACCATAATACAACTTAATGCACGGTTCGACTCCAATTGATGGACCCAATTCGTTTTTTGCTGTTTCTCTCTCCAAGCTGTAAAGAATTTCAAACATGCTGACTTCCTAAATAAAATTTTTGTTTAAAAATATTTCATTTTAAATTTCTAAGTCAATGTCAAAATTTGATATTTATAATTTCCTGCAATTGATGGTCTATCACTTTTTCAAGAAGTACATGACATGAAACAAGGATAATCTCCTCTTAAAAATGTATTTAAGCTCTTATTTGATTAGCAACAAGCAGATCTAAAAGGGGTAAATAAAATAATCTTTCTTGGAGTCTCCAACAAGAACTTAAGAAAAAGGAAATCTTTTTGGAAATTCAATCTTTAAAAGAGTATTTATTCTCCCTCCTTTAAAAGCTTTCAAAATTCTTGCTTATAAAATAGATTTTTGATAATAAAAAGGAGTAATTTATGTTTTGTTTATTGGCAATTATAATAGGATATTTAATTGGTTCTCTTTCCCCTTCTTATATATTTGGAAGATTATTAAAAAATATTGATATTAGAGAACATGGAGATGGTAATGCTGGAACAGTTAATACTTACAAAGTTTTAGGTTTTGTCCCTGCTTTTTTCACAGCCCTAATTGATGTTAGTAAGGGTTTATTATCAATGTTTATTGCTAAAAAATTAGGCGCCTCTCCTATATGCTATAGTCTTGCAGGTTTAAGTGCAATTGGAGGGCATGTTTTTCCCTTTTATTTAAAATTCAAGGGAGGACAGGGAGTAGCTACTGCAGTTGGAATGCTTCTTTATTATCTTTTTCTTATATTAAAAAATGGCTGGTTAACAATAAGTGATCTTCTCATTTTGACAATTGTAGTTATTTCCTTTTCATATATTACTAGAAAAGGAGAAATGGTTGGATTAGTCGTTTTACCTTTATTTGGAGTGTTCATATTTCTGAATTCTCCATTAGACAGAATAACTGTTTTTTTGGGAATAATAATAATTTATATAATTTTTATTGCCCTTTTAAATCTCACAAAAACTGGTTTCTTGAAATTAAATTTAGACTCAGATACTGGAAAGCACTATATCCCTTGGCGTTTACTCATTAGACCAGCAGCTATTTTACTAGTCTATTTCCATTTAACACAGGAAAAAAAGACATCTCTTTATCTTGTAGGTGGGGTAACCTTGTTCTTTCTTCTAATTGATACAGTAAGATTAATTTATAGTAAATTTAATGTCCTTTTATTTAAAACCAGGGAAATATTTAAAAGTAAAGAGTATAAAAAATTCTCTTCTATAACTCTATTTTTAATTGCATGTTTTCTTTCATTCTTGCTCTTTGAAAGAAATATAGCTTCATTAGCTGTGACTTTTATTATTTTTGGCGATTTTTTCAGTAAATATTTTGGCATGAGATTTGGAAGAAATAAAATCTTCGAAAAAACCTTGGAAGGGAGTATTGCTTTTTTTAATGCCTGTCTTGTGGGGGGCTACGTGCTTTTTCATTTTATTAATTTTTCCTTTTCTATATTCATTATTGGAGCACTTGTTGCAACAATGGTAGAAATTCTTCCTTTTGGATTAGACGACAACTTCAGTGTATCAATAGTAAGTGGTTCAATAATGTATATCCTGAAGAATCTTTTTGGTTGATTATTGTCTTATATAAAAATTTTTGATAATAAATTATTACACCGAAAATGAAAATAATACTCTTAACAATAATCTTAATGATAGCCGGGTATCTCTCTGGCTCAATCCCTTTCTCTTACTTGGCAGGTTATATATCTAAGGGTATAGATGTAAGAAAGGTTGGTTCAAAAAATGTTGGTGGAGCAAATGTTTTTTTAAATGCAGGGCCTGGTCCAGGCATAATTGCAATTATTTTAGATCTGATAAAGGGATTACCTTTTGTAATACTTGCCAAGAATCTTGGTTTACCAATGCTCTCCCTTCTCTTAATTGGCTCGGCGGCTGTTGCTGGTCATAATTGGCCAATTTTTCTTAAA
Source organism: Candidatus Aminicenantes bacterium JdFR-78 (assembly GCA_002010665.1). Taxonomy (GTDB): domain Bacteria; phylum Acidobacteriota; class Aminicenantia; order JdFR-78; family JdFR-78; genus JdFR-78. The sequence continues at coordinate 91,517 of MTON01000003.1, read as the reverse complement.
TTCGAGGGAGGTCAAGGTTTGGGAACAAGCGCCGGGCTTCTTCTCTACTTTTTACCAAAAGAATTTTTAATGTCCGCAATTACAGGTGTTATATTTGGATTCTTGAGCCCTGTTTTTAAATTAAAAGGATGGTTTTCTTCCAAAATTCATTTTGGTGCTTTAATAGGAATTCCTCTGGTTATAGTCCTTCCATGGTTTTTTAAGAATCCAATGAATATAAAAATATGCCCTTTATTTATTATTTTCCCTGTGGGCGTAAAGCAAATACATTTGATTATTAAAAAGAAACTAGGCAAAAATGAGTGACCAACATACAGAAATATCTCCATATCTTTTTAAAGAAATGATTACTGCAGCCTATCAATTATTAGAAGCAGAAAAGGAATATATTAATTCTCTGAATGTATTCCCTGTTCCAGACGGAGATACTGGAACAAATATGACCCTAACAATGAAAGCAGCTGTTGATGCACTGGACAAACATCCTTGTTCAAATATTTCAGAGCTTTCGGAGCTTGTTGCAGACCATTGTATCCTGGGGGCAAGAGGAAATTCGGGTATGATATTAGCAAATTTCTTTAAAGGCTTTGCTAAAAGTTTAAAATTCATTGATAAACTCGACATTAACAGTTTGGCAAGAGCAATTGTAGAGGGTGCTCAGACTGCCTATCAAGCTGTTAGAAATCCCGTCGAGGGAACTATACTCACTGTTATGAATGCAGTTGCTAAAAAAGTAAAGGAATTTTCTCCAAAGGAAAGCTTAATCTCTTTTTTTGAAAAATTATTAGAAACTGCGATACAGGTTCAAAAGAGAACCCCGGAATTACTCCCACAATTAAAGAAAGCAGGTGTGGTTGATGCGGGTGGAGAAGGTTTTGTAAACATATTAAAAGCCTTTACTTTTGTTATAAAGGGAAAAAAAATAGAATTCTCTAAAAGGAAAAAAGCTCCAAAACTCGCCTCTGTTTTTTATGAACCACTCAATTATAAATTCTCTCTTGAATTCTTTATAGAAGGAGAATCTACTCGCCCTGAGGAAGTGAGTTCAGCTCTATCTAATCTTGGCAATTCACTCGTGGTTACAAAGGTGAAAGACAGGGTGCGTGTTCATATTCACACCAATTCTCCTGAGCAAGTAAAAGAAGTTTCCTCATCTTTTGGAAAATTTGTACTTGTATGTAAGGACGATATGTCCGTCCAACAAAAAGATTTTCTCCAACAAGAGAGCATAGGGGTAGTTACCACTTCCCCAGGTGAAGGATTTACTGAAATTCTTTTTGAAAATGGAGCAGATGCTGTAATTACCTATTCAAAATCAAAGCCTTCTGTTAAAGAACTTGTGGAAACATGTGAAAAATTAAATTCGAATCCAATTATTCTTCTACCAAATGACCCTGACATCATACCCACTGCAATTGAAGCAGCTAATTTATCTTCAAAGAAAATTGAAGTTCTACCAACTAAATCTATTCCAGAAGGAATATCTGCATTACTCAGTTTTAACAGAGAATGCTCTTTATCTGAAAATTTAAATTTAATGAAAGAAATTATACCCCAAGTTAAAAGTGGAAGGATTTCAAAAGCTATCCGTCAGATGAAAACTAGGGATTTCACAATCAAAAAGGGGGATTTCATTGGAATTTTTAATAATGAAATCTATGCCAAAGGGAAAAAATTAGAAGAAGTTCTTATAAAGCTTCTCTCTAAAATGGTTTCCCCAGAAAATGAAGTAATACTTATTTATAGAGGAAAAGATATAAAAGAGAAAAAAATGGAAAAATTAAAAAATATAATAGAATCAAATTTTCCTGATAAGGAAATTCAATATTATTATGGAGGCCAGTTTTTCTATCACATAATTGTGGGAGTTTTTTAATGAATAAAGTCAAAATTGTTGTTGATTCAGTTTCAACGATTCCTTGGAAAAAAGCAGAAGAACTGGGAATAGAACTGGTTCCATATTATGTCAATTTTGAGGACGAAAGTATAAGAGAAGGGCCTGAATTTGACTTAAAAGTTTTTTATCAAAAATTAAGAACAACCAAAACATGGCCGACTACTTCTCATCCAACTTATAGGGATATAGAAGAAATATTCTCTCGTTTAAGCAAAATAACAAGGGAAATTATTTATCTTGTAGTTTCTCCCAAATGGACAGAAACATATAATATCGCCTGCCAAGTGAGAGAAAAATTTAAAAATATGAGAATTGAATTGTGCGACATAGGGAGTGCTCTTGGAAAGCTTGGATTAATAGCACTTGAGGCAAATAAAATGGCAAAAGAAGGGAGAACCATTGATGAAATAATTGAACAAATTTTTTATCTTGAGAAGAGAAGTGAATTATTTTTAGTTGTTGATACATTAAAATATCTTGCAAAAGGAGGAAGAATAGGAAAAGTAAAAGCATTGTTGGGTTCAACGCTTCCCATTAAACCAATAATCACAACAAAAGAAGGTGTGGCAGTTCCAGCAGGTAAAACTTTATCTCACAATCAAGCTTTAAACTGGATAATTAACAGGATCAAATCTGACCTTAGGAAATTCAATTCAAATAAAATAAAATGCTTTATCCATGATGTTGATAATAAAGAAATGATAAGCCTTTTGAAATCAAAAATAGTGGAAAATTTTGAATGTGAAGAAATTTGGGAAGTTGAATTATCCCCTTTAATAGGAACTCATACAGGTCCAGGCACCTGGGGGGTTTCTTATCTTATTGTTTGATATTTTGCATTTTAAATTTTATAATAGATGAGCAATAAAACAATATTATGAATTAATAAGGAGGTCATAATGACAATAAAAGTTGGAATTAATGGTTTTGGAAGAATAGGACGTAATTTACTAAGGGCGAGTCTAAATGACCCAGAGATTGAATTTATAGCAGTAAATGATATCACGGACGCCAAGACTCTTGCGCATCTTTTGAAATACGATTCAGTAATGGGAATTTTGAATGCTGATGTTAAAGTAGGTGAGAACTCAATTATTGTGAATGGAAAAGAGATAAAAGTATTGTCAGAAAGAGATCCTGCAAACTTACCCTGGAAAGACTTAGGAGTTGAAATAGTTGTGGAGGCTACTGGTTTATTTAGAAAAAGAGAAGACGCAGAAAAACATATAACCTCTGGAGGAGCAAGAAAAGTGATTATTACTGCTCCTGCGACTAATCCTGATGTTACTATTGTTTTGGGAGTAAATGAGGAAATGTATGACCCTGAAAATCATCATATAATTTCCAATGCTTCATGTACTACAAATTGCCTGGCACCAGTGGTAAAGGTTATTAAAGAAGAATTTGGATTTGTTAAGGGATTCATGACCACAGTCCATGCTTACACAAATGACCAGAGGATTCTTGACTTGCCCCACAAAGATTTAAGAAGAGCAAGAGCAGCAGCAATTTCTATGATCCCTACAACAACTGGAGCAGCAAAAGCAGTTGGACTTGTTATACCTGAATTAAAAGGGAAAATTGACGGAATTGCAATAAGGGTTCCAACTCCAAATGTGTCTGTTGTTGATTTAATTGCTCTTGTAGAGAAAAAGGTTACAAGAGAAGATGTCAATGAAGCTTTCAAAAAAGCAGCTCAAGGGAAATTAAAAGGAATTCTTGATTATACTGATGAAGAACTTGTTTCAGTGGATTATCTTGCAAATCCTCACTCTGCAATTGTGGATGGGCCATTTACTCGTATTACAGATGACAATCTTATAAAAGTTCTCGCTTGGTATGACAATGAATGGGGATATTCTTGTCGTGTAAGGGATTTAATTAAATACATGAAGGAAAGGGAAAAATGAGCAAACTAATTGTTAGAGATCTAAAGGTAAATGGAAAAAATGTTTTTCTAAGGGTTGATTTTAATGTCCCATTAGACGAGAAAGGCGAGATTACGGATGTAACAAGAATAAAAGCGTCTCTACCAACATTAACTTTTCTCATTTTACAAGGTGCCAAGTTAATAATTGCATCTCACCTCGGTCGACCAAAGGGCAAATTTAAGCCTGAATTGAGCCTCAGACCAGTCCAGAAGAAACTATCAGAATATTTAAAAAAAGAAGTTGTTTTAGCGCCAGATGTTATTGGTGAGGAAGTCGAAAAGTTAAAAAATTCTTTAAAAAATGGTGAAATTTTACTTCTTGAAAATGTCAGATTTCATCCAGGAGAAACTGAGAACAATGAGGACTTTGCTAAGGAATTAGCTAGAGGAATTGACATATATGTAAATGACGCTTTCGCAGCATGCCATCGCGCTCATGCATCAGTGGTTGGAATTACAAAATTTGTTCCAGTCAAAGCAGCTGGATTTCTATTGGAAAAGGAAATAAAATATTTTGAAAAAATGTTTCAGGCAAAGGAAAAACCTTTTACATTGATACTTGGAGGAGCAAAAATTTCGGATAAAATACCTGTGATCTTGAACATGCTGGACAAAGTCGACCACATTTTAATTGGAGGTGGAATGGCTTTTACATTTTTAAAAGCTGCAGGAAAAGAAATTGGGAAATCCATAGTTGACGAAGAAAAAATAGAAGTTGCAAAGGAAATAATGGATGAAGCAAAAAAAAGAAATATTGATTTTCAATTGCCGGTTGACTTTTTAACTGCAGAAAAAATAGAAAAGGGTGTAGAAGTAAAAACAGTTGAAGATGGCATGATTCCTGGAAATCATATGGGCTTAGATATTGGGCCGAAAACAGTTGAACTTTATTCCAAAATAATTTCGGAATCTAAGATGATTTTCTGGAACGGTCCAATGGGAGTATTCGAAATTGAAGAATTCTCAAAAGGAACAACCTCTATTGCTGAGGCTATAGCTGAGTCAGGAGCAATAAGTGTTGTCGGCGGAGGAGACACTCTTGCTGCTCTTGAGAAAGCTGGAACAAAGGAAAGAATCAGTCATATCTCAACAGGTGGAGGCGCTTCTCTTGAGTATTTAGCTAAAGGAAATTTACCTGGTATAGAAGTACTGGATGAGGTGAGATAAAATGAGAAAGCCATTTATTGCAGGAAACTGGAAAATGAATAAAACAGTCTCTGAGGCTGTTGAATTGGTCGCAAAGTTAAAAGAAATTGTGAAAGACGAAAGAGGAGAGATAGTGGTTATACCTCCTTTTACTGCTCTGTTTGAGGTCAAAAAAATTATTTCTGGGAGTAGAATTGAACTTGGTGCTCAGAATTTATACTGGAAAGAGAAAGGAGCATTTACTGGAGAGATTTCCCCTTTGATGTTGAAAGATATCGGATGTAAATATGTGATAGTAGGACATTCAGAAAGAAGACAGCATTTTAATGAGACAGACGAAATAGTAAATCTGAAAATCAAGGCAGCTTTAGAGAATTCTCTTATTCCCATCTTTTGCATTGGGGAGAAACTTGAACAAAGAGATAAAGGAGAAACCCTTAATGTAATCGAAAGGCAATTTGAGGGAGGTCTATCAGGAATAGATGAGAGCAAAGCGAGAAAAATAGTTATCGCATATGAACCTGTGTGGGCAATTGGCACTGGAAGAACTGCAACTCCTGAACAAGCCCAGGAGGTTCACTCATTTATTAGAACAAAATTAAGAAAAAAATATGGAAATGAAATTGCAAATTGTGCTATAATTCTTTATGGCGGTTCCGTGAAGCCGGAAAACGCGCATTCATTAATTAAACAGAAAGATATTGATGGAGTTTTAGTGGGTGGGGCTTCCCTTGAGGCAGAATCTTTTGGTAAAATAATAGAGGAAGGATGGAGAGCCTTCAGGGAAAAATAGATTAGGAGGATAAGTTGTTTACGTTACTTGTTATAGTCCATGTTATTATCAGTATAATACTAATTCTTGCTGTTTTGCTTCAATCAGGTAAAGCAGCAGATCTGGCAAGTGCCTTTGGAGGAGCTGGAAGTCAGGCTGTTTTTGGACCGCGAGGTGCTGCAACCTTGTTATCAAAAATAACAACAGTATGTGCAATTTTGTTTATGATAACCTCGCTGGGCTTATGGATATTCTCGGGAAAAGAAGGAAAATCAGTTGTAAAAGGACTTGAAACAGAAAAGTCCAAACCTGCACAGACTGAGGTCCAAAAACAGACAAAGCCTCAGAAATCAGCTCAAGAGAAAACAGAGACTCAGAATCAAAATAAAAATTAATTTAATTGGTGCCGAAGTGGTGGAATTGGTAGACACGCTAGCTTGAGGGGCTAGTGAGCATATTTGCTCGTAGGGGTTCGAGTCCCCTCTTCGGCACCATTTTTATACAAAGACCCCTGCTGATTCGAGATAAGGAACGAAAATAAGATTAAAAAATCAAATAGATTTATGCTCGGTTCTTTTAATAATTTCGTTTTGTAGTTCGGTTTTTAAATCTACAAAATAATCACTATACCCCGCGACTCTCACTATTAAATCCCGGTATTTTTCAGGATGTTTTTGAGCATCACGAAGAGTCTCAGCAGTTACAACGTTGAATTGCACGTGATGTCCATCCAATTTAAAATAAGTTCTTATCAATTTTGCAAGTTTATCCAGACCCTCATCATCCTGTAAAATGCTTGGAGTAAATTTCTGATTTAATAATGTTCCCCCTGTCTTAACATGGTCAATTTTTGCAACAGATTTTATTACTGCAGTTGGACCCTTTCTATCTGCCCCCTGAACAGGAGAGACTCCTTCTGAAAGGGGTTCTTGGGCTTCCCTACCATCAGGTGTTGCTCCAGTGACCTTGCCAAAATAAATATGAACTGTGGTTGGAAGAAGATTTATTCTGTGCGTTCCTCCTCTGGTATTTGGTCTCCCATCCACTGCATTAAAGAAAACATCAAAAACATTTTTCATTATATAATCTGCATAGTCATCATCATTTCCGTATTTTGGGGTTTTATTTAGAAGAATCAATCGGAATTTCTCATATCCTCTAAAATTATTTTTAAGTGCTTTAAGCATTTCCTCCATTGTTATATTTTTTTTGTCATAAACATGGTATTTTATTGCGGTCAAAGAATCTGTTATAGTTCCTAAACCAACTCCCTGAATATATGAAGTATTATATCGAGCTCCGCCATTGTGATAATCCTTTCCTTTTAAAATGCAATCATCAATAAGAACTGAGAGAAAAGGTGCAGGTACATATTCTGCATATAATCTTTCGATTATATTATTACCTCTGATTTTAATATCAATAAAATATTTCATTTGTTTTTGAAAAGCCTCAAACAATTCATCAAATGTTTTAAAAGATACCGGATCTCCAGTTTCAAGCCCAACTTTTTTACCTGTACGAGGGTCTAAACCATTATTTAAAGTTATTTCAAATATTTTCGGGAAATTGAGATAACCTGTAAGAATATAACTCTCTTTGCCAAAAGCTCCTGCCTCCACGCATCCACTTGCTCCTCCATTTCTTGCATCCTCTATCGACTTACCCTGTCTTAGAAGTTCCTGAATAATTGCATCTGTATTAAAAATAGAAGGCTGACCGAATCCAATTCTTACAACTTCTAATGCTTTTTTCAAGAAACTATCAGGATTCTTCTTGCTTATCTGAACCATTGAACTTGGCTGAACCAATTTCATTTCTTTTATAACATCAAGAATGAGATAGGAGAGTTCATTTACTGCGTCTGAACCATCTTCCTTAACTCCTCCCAGATTTATAAGAGCAAAATCTGTATAGGTACTACTTTCCTCTCCAGTTACTCCCACTTTTGGAGGCGCAGGCTGATTATTAAATTTTATCCAGAAGGCCTCTAAGAGCTCTTTTGCTTTTTCCACAGTTAATGTTCTCTCTTCAAGCCCTTTTTTATAAAAGGGATACAAATGCTGATCGAGTCTACCAGGATTAAAGGAATCCCATCCATTAAGTTCTATTATCACCCCTAAGTGAACAAACCAGTAATATTGGAGTGCTTCCCAGAAATCACGAGGTGGATAAGCAGGAATACGAGAACAAATTTCTACCATTCTTTCTAATTCTTTTCTTCTTTCAGGATTTTTCTCCTGTTTAGACAACTCCTTTAATTTTTCAGCATGCCTTTTCGCATAAATGATTAATGCATCCACTGCGATTTCCATTGCTCTAAGTTCCTCGAGCTTATCATAAGCCTCGGGATCATTTAAAAAATCAAGTTTTTCCATACTCTTTCTTATTTCTTTCTTAAAATCAAGAAATCCTTTTTTATAAATCTTATTATCTAAAACAGTATGGCCTGGTGCTCTCTGTTCCATAAATTCTGTAAAAATTCCTGCCTCATAGGCTAATTTCCATTCAGGTAACATTTCTTCAAATATTTTATCCCTTATGGATTTACCTTTCCAAAATGGAATAATCTCTTTTTTATAAACTTCAAATGTGAATTCATCAACTTTATAAGGTATTTTCTTTCTTGAGTTCAAAATTTCAAGATCCTCTATACTGTGACAACAAATCTCAGGATAGGTAGGTGTTGCTTTTGGAGCCGGCCCCCGTTCTCCCACTATAAGTTCTCCATTGTTTATGCAGATTTCTTTATTTTCAAGAATATATTTAAAAGCAAGAGCTCTTTTTACTGGAAGAGAAACTCTATCTGCGACATCACTTTTATAGAATTTTGTTATTAGGATTGCTCTTTCAGGCGTTATATATGGCTTTGTATTTATGCTCTGCTCTCTTAATTTTGCAATTCTCTCATTCATTTTATCAACCCCCAATTTTTACTTTAAATTTATACTCTTCAAGGATTTCTTTTATTTCTTGTATTTTCTCTTTTTCCACATTTTTCACATTTCTCATCCTATATCTCCTGTTAAGTCTCGTATACTTTTCGCTTCCTGCTCCATGATAAGGAAGTATGCTTATAATTTTTATCCTGCCAAGTGAGGACAAAAAATCCGCAATCTCATTGATATTATTCGTATCGTCATTTATGCCTGGGATAATCGGTAAACGAACCTCAATACTTGCTCCTTTTTTCACCAAATATTTTAAATTTTCAAGGATGATTTTATTCGAAACTCCAGTATACTTCCTGTGCTTTTCATCATTCATAATTTTAATGTCATACAAAAAAAGATTCACAAAACTATATATATCTTCTATAATTTTTTGAGGAGCATAACCGCATGTATCGACTACTGTATGAATCTTTCTTTTTGTGCATTCTCTAAGAATGACTTTCAAAAAATCAGGTTGGGAAAGAGGTTCTCCCCCTGAAAAAGTTACACCTCCGTTGGACTCTTCATAAAAAATTCTATCTTTCTCAATTTCTCTTATTATTTCCTTTACGCTCATCTCTCTCCCTATTATTTCAAGAGCTTCACTTGCACAGTTTTCTGCACACTTTCCACACAAGTTGCATTTCCCTTTATTAATAACCAATTTTTTTCTCCAAGAAAGAGCATCTTCCTTACAAATAGCAATACATTCTTTGCATTCCCTGCATCTGTTCATATTATAAACCAGTTCAGGTTCAAAGAGCTGTCCTTCTGGATTGTGGCACCACCAACACCGTAGACTACATCCTTTAAGGAAAACCGTTGTCCGTATTCCAGGCCCATCATGAACTGCATATCTTTTAATATCAAAAATGAAACCTTTATTCATTTTTTAATTAGAATTTTCAATCTATAAAATAGCTATCAAAAATTCATATTTAATATATCAGACAAAAGATTCCAAGACAAATATGTAAATAATCTAAATACGAGTGTAATAGAGATTTTACCCCCTCCCTTCTTTGGAGGGAGGACTATGGATACCTAGTAGAAGGGAGAGGGCAGAGGGGGCTAAAGTATTCTGAACTTTAATACTCTTTTTTCTCTATAATCTTTATAGTAGTAAACTTGTGCTTCAATACCTAGAACATCCCTTATATCTTTTCCTTCTTTTATTTCCTTAGATATTACTTCTTTTGGTTCTAAAATATTAAAATAATAATCTGCAAATTCATATATAAAATTATTAATCCATTTATTTATTATTTTGCTCAGAGTGAAATATTTTTTACCAACCCCATTCTTTATCCACCATTTAAATTTTATATAATGAATAAAATACGGCTGTTTGGAATAATTAAACAGTAAAAAACTGAATTTATCATTTGCTGTTGTCAGCCCCCTTAATCTTAATTTTTCCTCCATTTTTATCCCTCCATATAATTTAGTACTAAAAAAGGCAAAAAACTTGAAAAAATTTTTAAGATTTTAGAAATTCAATAATATCAAGGTGTTAGAAAATATTGTAAGTAAAAATTTTAAAAATTTTTTACTCAATCATTGAAAAATTATCCTAAAATCTCTCCCTAAATGACAAATTTTGTCATTAATGTAAACATTTGTTTACATAGTAATAAGATGTTTATTTGAGTAAAATTTTTTAAAATTGAGTACTGGCTTGCAAAAAATATTAAATTTATTTAAAATTTAAGAAAATTTAAATTGTTTTAAAGGAGGATTAAAAAAATCTTCCCTCAAGCGCGAATAAGTAGTATATTAAAAGACTAAAAATCAACAAATGGATATCAAAACCATAATTAAATTTTATAGACCAGTAGTTAGTTTAAAAATAAAAAAAGAAATTGGCGCAAGTAACCCTGACTGGGAGGATTTAACAAATGAAGTTCTTACAGTAGTTTTTGAATCTTTAAAAGAAAAGAAATTTAAGGAAAAATCTCGGCTTGGAACATATATTTATGGAATAACTAAAAATGTAATTAGAAAATACAAATACAAAAAAATGATTGAAAGAAAAAAAAGCGAAAATATTCCATTAGATTTATCAACAGAGGATGTCGGGAGATTATACGAAGCAAAAGAAAATCTTGATCTTATTGCAGAGGCTATAAAAAAACTCGATTTCAAATATAGACAAATCCTCTATCTTTATTATTATCAAGCACTTCCCAGAGAAACAATTGCTCGAATTTTAAATCTATCTCTAAACCAGGTAGATGCGAGAATAAACTATGCAATAAGGCTTTTGAAAAAGAAATTAAATCTATAGAAAAAATACCAATTTTTTGTTAATCTTTTAGAGAAAAATTAATGAAATTCGAGAAATAGGAGGTAGGGATGAAAAAAATTGTAGTTTTAGTATTATTGATTTTTTCCATTTATCTTTTGTTGCATTCAGACGAGTGGGAGGTATTAAAAAAGGCTCGGGAATTATATAATGAAGGTAATTATATTAAAGCCCTTGAATTAATTGATAAAGGAATTGAGCAGTATGGCGAAACAAAAAGTTTACTTTCAGCTAAGCTCATCCTTTTAAAAAAATTGGGAAAATTTGAAAATGCATTAGATGTTGCTTTGAAAATTGAGAAAAACTCAAAAAGAAAATCCCCTTGGCCTTGCATTGATATAGCATCAATTTATGTAAAACTAAATCAAAAAGAAAAAGCATTTGAATGGTTAAATGAAGCTGTAAACAGAGGATTTATAATCTATAATCAGCTTTATACCAAGGACTTTAGCTCATTAAGAGAAGAGGAAGAATTCAAGCAAATTATCTCCCGTATTAAAGAAAAAATTGGAATAGGAAAAGAAGCCAAGGATTTCACTGTAACTCTCCTTAATGGAGAAAAATTCACTCTTTCATCTCAAAAGGGTAAAGTTATATTAGTTGATTTCTGGGCCAGCTGGTGTGGTCCTTGCAGAAGAGAAATTCCCAATCTTAAAAAATATTATGAAGAATTCAAAGATAAGGGATTTGATATAATCGGTATTAGTCTTGATACTGACCGAAAGGCTCTTGAGGATTTTATAAAAGAAAAAAATATACAATGGAAAATATCTTTTACTGGAAAAGGATGGGACGACGATACAGCAAAACTTTATAATGTAAATTCTATCCCCTCCTTCTGGCTTGTTGATAAAAAAGGTATTCTAAGATACTTTGGATTAAGAGGAGAAAAATTAAGAAAAGCCATATTTAAGCTCATTTCAGAAGAATAAAATTTTGGATAAAACTTTTTATGAAAGAAATTCCGTGGCAAATAATACTATTTAAAAAATCTTTTAAAAAAAAGGAAAAGTTAAAATTAATTAATAAATACTTTCGAATAAATCCAGACTCATTAATTTTGGACCTGGGTTGCTCACAAGGCACAATCAGTTATTTTTTAAAGAAAAATGGAGGTAGATGGATTCATGTAGATTTTGATCAATTGAATATAAAGAATGCCAAGTCTATTTTAAAAGAAAATATTATCCAGATAAGCGAGCACAAAATTCCTTTTCTTAGTAATAGTTTTGATGCGGTTATCTGTCTTGATTATCTCGAACATCTTGAAAATGATGAAATCTGTTTGAGGGAAGTCTTTAGAATATTAAAACCAGGGGGTAAATTCCTGATTTCTACTCCAACAACCGGGAAATTTTTTCTTATAAATAAACTACGCAAATTACTTGGAATGAAGCCTGAGATTTATGGGCACAAAAGGGAGGGATATACCTATAAAGAATTAAAGGAAAAATTGAAAAAAAACGGCTTTAAAATACTTGTTTTTGATACTTATTCCAAGTTTTTTACTGAGTTAATAGAGCTTTTCCTTAATTTTCTTTATATAAAATTGATCTCAAAGAGAAAATCTATAAAATCGCGAACTGGATTAATATCCCCTTCTTCTGAAGCAGAAGTAAAAGAGCACGATAAATTCTTTAAATTTTATTCTTTATTATATCCTGTTTTGCTTCTAATTACTAAATTCGACAAGCTCCTGTTTTTTAAAAAAGGCTATGCCAATTTAGTTCTTGCTGAAAAAAAATGGAACTTAGAAAAAAAATAGGTTTATTTTTGGGTCCATTTCTCTTTCTATTAACTTATTTTTCTCCAATTTTAAAGGAAAAACCGTCTGCTCATAATCTTTTATGCATATTTCTCTTAGTGGTATGCTGGTGGATAACTGAAGCAATACCAATTCCTCTTACAGCAATACTCATACCTGTATTAATTATAGCATTTGGAATAACTTCGCCTAAGGAAGCCTTCTCTCCATTTGCTCATCCTATTATATTTCTCTTTCTTGGAAGTTTTATTCTTGCAAGAGCAATGAGAGTTCACCAGCTGGATGAAAAATTCGCCAATTCAATATTATCTCTTAAAGCAATTTCCATAAGTCCTGTTCGTATTTTGTTTGCATTTGGTGGAGTAACTTTGTTCCTCTCCATGTGGCTCTCAAACACTGCAACTACTGCCATGATGTATCCAATCGGACTCGGCTTATTAACCGCTTATCGATCAAGTTTAAAAGAGAAAAGTCTTAAAGAATTAAGTATAGTATTAATGCTTCTTGCAGCCTATTCCTCCTCGATAGGAGGAATAGGGACTCCAATTGGAAGTCCGCCTAATCTTATAGCAATTGGAATGCTCGAGAAATTCGTAAAATATAAAATTACATTTTTTCAGTGGATGATCATTAATTTTTTTATTCTGATCCCAATGTTTTTCCTTTTGATTTTCCTTCTGAAGTCAAAACTTCCTAAGGATAAATTTGAATATAAAATTCCTTTAAACAAAAAAACAAAACTCTCAAGAGCTCAAATAAATGTTATCATTGCTTTCTCAATTACAGTTTCCCTATGGGTAACTCCTGGGATAGTGGCTTTAATTTACGGGAAGAATTCAAACATTTATATATGGTTATCCCAGCATCTACCAGAATCAGTTGCTGCTTTAATTGGAGTCTGCGTTCTTTTCTTATTGCCTGTTAACTGGAAAAAAGGAGAATTTACTTTATCAATTTCCGAGGCATTAAAAATTGATTGGGGAACACTAATCTTATTTGGTGGAGGATTATCTCTTGGATTTCAAATGTTTGAAACAGGTCTTGCTAAAATAATTGGAAATGGATTTATAAGTTTATTTTCATCAAGAAGTTCCTCCCTAATTACCTTACTTGCAATAATATTAGGTGTTTATTTCACTGAGGTAACCTCAAATACAGCCACTGCAAATATGATAATTCCAATTATTATTGCCATCTCAGAAGCAGCTAATATTAATCCATTACCACCTGTTTTAGGAAGTGCAATTGGAGCAAGTTTTGCTTTCATGTTACCCGTGGCAACTCCTCCAAATGCAATTATATATGGCTCTCGAATGGTTCCTCTAATGCGAATGATAAAAACTGGCTTTTGGTTAAATAATTTTGGAATAATTATTATCTGGATAGTCATAGCATATCTTATACCTTTACTTGGCATATATTAAAATTTTATATATAATTCCAGTGATGAGAGTTTTCCTTACACATGAAATTCCTGATACATTAAATTTACTAAGAAAAATCAATCTGAAAATTAAAGGAATATTAATAGGACATTTAAGAGGAAATGGAATTGTAGTGGAAAAAATGATTCCTATTGGTTCAGATTTTCCATCAGAAGATAAGTTCTTAGAAATAAATAGGATATTTGAAAATAAATTAATAGGTTTTTTCATTTTCAATGATGGAGAAACTTCAATTAATAAATTCCTAAATCCTTTTTTTGCTGGAAATATTATCCTAAAAATCGATAAAAATGAAATGAAAGCTTTTCTAATAGATTTTGATGGAAATAAAATGTTTTTTTCGACTATAGAATTAAAAACCTTATAATTTGGAGAGACTCATGAGAGAATTAAATGAAGAACAACAAAAGTTTTTGCTTGATTTAGCAAGAAAAGCAATAAGCCATTATCTTGAAAAAGGAGAAAAAATTCAAATAGAAATTGATGACGAGGAACTTAAGAAGAAAAGGGGAGCTTTTGTAACATTGAAGGTTGAAAATCAACTGAGAGGATGCATAGGTTATCCCCTCCCTTATAAACCCCTTTATGAAACAATTATAGAAACAGCAATTTCTGCTGCAACTTCAGATTTTCGTTTCCCTCCTTTATCATTGTCAGAACTCGACAGAACTGAAATCGAAATTTCAGTTTTATCCTTACCAAGGGAAATCAAAGATATAGAAGAAATTGAGATTGGGAAACACGGCATTATTATTTCGAAAGGACCATATCAGGGTTTACTCCTTCCTCAAGTCCCAGTTGAATATAACTGGGATTTGGAAACTTATCTTTCTCACGGCTGTATGAAAGCAGGCTTATCCCCTGATGAGTGGAAAAAGGGAGTAAAAATCGAAATTTTTTCTGCTCAGGTTTTCTCAGAAAAGGATTTCCATAAATAATGATTTCAAATTAATTATTCAGCCTTTCATGTGAATAAAATCTTTCGCGCATCATAAACTATAAAAATAGCCAAAAGAACAAGTGCAGATGATATTAAACCAAGCAGATAACTTTCCCTGATAAAGAAATTGTATCCTTGATAGCAAAGAGCAGCGATTGTAGTTAATAGCATAAAATATGCAGGATAAATAGTATATTTCTTAGGTTTTTTTACTCCAACAAAATAGGCAGAAACCACAACAAGAGCTAAAGCTGCAACTAACTGATTGCTTGCTCCAAAAACAGGCCAGATTGCTTTGTATCCCTCGGTCACTCCTAAAAAGCCTGCGAAAATAATAACTATCGCTGAACTAATCCATCGGTTATTAAAAATTGTTATCTTCTTGCCAAGCAATTCAGAAATTATGAATCTTGTTAATCTTGTGGATGTATCTAGGGTAGTCAAAACAAAGGCATTCAGCATAATCATTCCAAAAAATAATCCAATATTAAAGGTAAGTCCTGGAATTGAACTCACAAATCTTCCGAATCCAGTTGCAAATGCAACTATAGGTCCTCCACCACCTCCTTGTTCAACTGCTTTCATTAGATATTGAAATCCAAATCGAGTTTTAATACCTGAAGGGTCCCACATTAAAGCTCCGCTAGCAATAAGTATAACCAGACCAGCTAGACCTGCTTCTGTTAGCATGGCACCATAACCTATTAATTTGCCATTGGATTCTTTAGGGAGCTGTTTTGAAGTGGTACCCCCTGCTACTAATGAATGAAATCCTGATATTGCCCCGCATGCTATGAGAACAAAAAGCATCGGCCAGAACGGTCCCTGAGGAGTTGTAAAGGAAACAAAGGCAGGAGCATTTACTTTTGGATGTGCAAAAATCAATCCCAAATAACCTAATCCAAGCCCAAGGAACAATATCCATGTGCTTATATAATCCCTTGGTTGAAGAAGAAACCATACAGGAAGGGATGAAGCAAAGAGACTATAAATAAGCAAAATAAAAAACCAGAAAGTCACATTAGACATACCAAGAATTGTTTCAGGGGTTTTTATTGGAATTTGTTCACCAAGGTATATTAGAAAAAATAAAAAGATGAGAGAAATAACAGTTCCTGCAAATACACTTACTCCTTTTCTATATACCAGCCATCCAAATAGCATTGCAATAAAAATAAGACCGAATGTTGGTATAACAATTTCAGGCTGTTTAACCAAAGTTTGGGAAGCTACAATTGCAAAAACAGCAACAACTAATAGAAGAGCTAACCATAAAAATACTGAGAAAATTACCTTGGAACGATAACCAAGATATTTTTCAGAAATATCAGCAATTGAACGCCCCTTGTTTCTAACTGAAGCCATTAATGAAGTATAATCATGAACAGCTCCGAGAAAAACACTTCCTAAGGCAACCCATAATATTGCTCCAAGCCATCCGAAATAAAGAACTCCAATTAATGGTCCCACTATTGGTCCTGCTCCTGCAATTGATGAAAAGTGATGACCAAAGAGAAGAGGAGTTCTTGCAGGAGAATAATCTATTCCATCATGAAGTTCCATGCATGGGGTTGGACGACTATCATTAGGTTTTATTAATCTTTTTTCTAAATGACCGCCATAAAACTTATAAGCTAAAATTAACCAGAAGAGAAGAATAAAAGCTAAAATTAGGGTATTCATTTTTACTCCCTAATTAAAATTTAAGTGGAAATTTTTCATTATTTTCTGGTTCTCGCTATTTTAATTAAAATTCCACAGAGAATTAAAAACATAAAAAGTGCAAAATACTCATTTTCAGTCAGGGCTCCTAGTAATTTCGGTCCTATTGCAAATGCATCCTCTAAATCAAATCCAGCAATCGCAGCTATACCAAGTCCAGCAAGAGCTCCTCCAGCAATCAATCCTGAACTGAATAACATACCTGGACCTGATTCACTCTCTTCTTTTTTTCCTTTATAGACATATTTATCAATATAAAATCTAATCAGACCACCAAGAAAAATAGGTGCTGTTGTGGAAAGGGGAAGATAAACACCAACAGCAAATGGAAGTCCTCTTATTCCCATTAATTCCACAGCAATTGTTATAAAAATACCGAGAAGCACAAGTTCCCAGGGTAATTTTTGATTAAGCAGACCATTTATAACAATTGACATCAATCTTGCCTGTGGCGCTGGAAGCTTTTCTGAGCCAATACCTGATGATTGATAATAATGTATTTTATTGTCATCAATTCCAACCAAGTATTTACCATCAGGTAATTTATCATGACCTATGATATTCAAAACATTATATTTCTTTCCATTATATTCTATTTGTTTTTCAAATTTCATGTCTTCTGTAATCTGAAAACCAGGAGCTTTGAAAGGTTCAGTTCTCGTATACCACTTATTCACTGCAAGAACAGTAAATCCAACAATTAGAACAGAGGTCAAAATTCCAATAATATAACCATATTCCTGCTTTCTTGGAGTAGCTCCAAGTAAATATCCTGTTTTAAGACTCTGACAAACATTTCCAGCATTAGAAGCAGAAATACAAACTACTGCACCTATACCAAGGGCAACTGCTGCATAGGCGCCTCCTTTCCACCCAATTGCTAAAAATATCAGACATGTTGCCATTAAAGTTGCAATAGTCATTCCAGATGTTGGATTTGAAGAAACACCAATTTCTCCAACAAGTCGAGCAGATACAACAGCAAAAAAGAATCCAAAAATTATTATTAATATTGTTGACACAAGATTACTTCCATATTGTCCGACATGAATATTAAAGCTCAAAACACCCCAGATTACAATTGAAACAACAATCAACCCGACTATTACAAAAGTTATAGGTAAATCAAGTCTTGTTCTTAATTTTTCATCGATTTTTCCACTCCCCTTTTTCATGTTTGCTCTCAAATCAATCATACTTGCCTTAAAGGAATTTACTATTGTTGGAAATGCTTTGAAGATTCTGATCACACCACCAGCTGTAACAGCGCCTGCTCCAATATATCTTATATAGGAATTCCAAATTTCATGAGGAGTCATATCTGAAATAAGTTTTGTTCCTGGATATAATATTCCCTGAAGAGAACTACCAAAAAGCTTGATAAAAGGAATAAATACCAACCAGGAGATAAAGCCACCAGCAACCATTATAGATGCTGTGCGAGGTCCAATGATATAACCTACTCCTAAAAGTTCAGGGGAAAGTTCACCAGTCACTGTAGAACCTCTATACCATTTTGGCTCCCAAGATGGTATCTCTTTCCAGAATTTCAGAACCCCCATTAGTATTTTATAAATAAAACCAATTATTGCACCAAGGAAAACATTTACTGCCTGCAATCCTCCCTTCTCTCCGCTTTTCAATACTTCAGCGCATGCAATTGACTCAGGATAAGGAAGTATCCCATGCTCTCTTTCAATTAAATAACTCCTGAGAGGAATAAGAAAACATACCCCAAGTAGTCCTCCGGCCAGTGCTATAAGGAAAATTCTCAATATATCAAGTGGAAAACCCAGAAAAATCATGGCTGGTAATGTGAATATCNCCCCAGCTGCTACTGATTCGCCTGCAGCACCCACTGTTTGAACCGTATTGTTTTCAAGAATTGTTGCTCTTTTTGAAGTAAGTCGAAGTTTATAAAATAGGCCGAACAAGGACAAAGATATAACTGCAATGGGAATTTGAGGGCTAATGGTCATTCCAACTTTAAGTCCGAGATAAACAGTTACAGCACCAAAAATAAGTCCTAAAATTATTCCTGTGATAACTGCCCTAAAAGTAAATTCTGGAATAATTTTTTCAGCTGAGATAAATGGTTTAAAATCAATATTCTTATTCATTTTCTCCCTCGTTTAAAATTTTTAGAAATTGATATTATAAAATTTTTTGATTTTATTCAATTAAAATTTAATCAAATAAAAACAAGGAAATATGTATAGAATTTTTCAATAAATTGTATTATATAAAATCTTGAGGCAATAAAATGCTGAATATTCCTAAACCCCCGGAGTTCAACGAGGAGGAAGTCAAAGAAATATTAAAAAGGCATTATGGAATAAATGCAGAAATATTACCTCTAGTAGGAGATATTGGAAGAAATTTCCTGGTAATTGATGAAAAAGGAAAAAATTATATTTTTAAAATTGCTAACGAAATCGAGAATTATTACCATATTAAAGCCCAAAATGATGTTCTTCAATATTTAAATGATCAGAATTTTGATTTTGAACTTCCATTAGTAATAAAAAACAAAAATGGAGAGTTAATAACTGAAATAAAAGATAAAAGTAGTAAAAAATACTACTCAAGACTTTTAACATGGATAAAAGGAAAATTTCTGGCAGAGGTAGAGATAAATGAGGAATTATTGGAAGACTATGGAAGAGTGCTGGGATTAATTGACAGAGCATTGAAAGATTTTTATGTCCCTCATGCTGAACGCTATTGGCACTGGGATCTGAAAAATATTCTTGATTTGAGAGAATTAACCTCATATATAACTGATAGAGAGAGAAAGAGATTAATAGAATATTTTATCCTTCAATTTGAAACAGAAGTTATCCCGAAATTTCCAAAATTAAGAAAAAGCATAATATATAATGACGCAAATGATTACAATGTCCTTGTGAAAATCGAAAAGAATGGAAAAAAAAGAATCGCGGGTTTAATTGATTTCGGTGATATGGTCCATAGTTATACTGTATTTGATATTGCTATAGCCCTAACCTATGCAATGCTTGATAAAACTGATCCTCTTAAAGTGGCTTATTTAATTTTAAAGGGTTATAATAGGGTCTTTCCCCTTGAGGAAAACGAAATAAAAGTATTATATTACTGTATTGCTGGAAGATTGTGTTTGAGTTTAATGATGTCCGCCTATCAGAAAAAACTTAGACCTGAAGATAAATATATTATTATTTCAGAAAAATCTGTATGGAAATTTCTTAAAAGACTTCATTTAATAAATCCATTTAGAGCAGAAGAAGTTTTTAGGCACGCGTGCAGTTTCGACTCGAGAAGAGAAGAACTCCTTCCCGAGAGAATTATAGAACTAAGAAGAAAATACATAGGAAGGTCATTGAGACTGCATTACAGAGAACCTCTAAAAATAGTGAAGGGAGCACTCCAGTATCTTTATGACGATAAAGGAAAAACCTACCTTGATTGCGTGAATAATGTTGCCCATGTTGGACATTCAAATCCAAGAGTGGTAAGAGCAGTGCAGAAACAAATGGCAATTCTTAATACAAATACTCGCTATCTTTATGAATATCTGATTAGATATGCTGAGAGGTTGGCCAAAAAATTTCCAGAACCTCTGAAAGTTGTATTCCTTGTAAATTCTGGAAGTGAAGCAAATGAACTCGCTCTGAGACTTGCATACACTTATACAGGAAAAAGAGATATGATAGTGATTGACCATGCCTATCATGGTAATACCACATCCCTTATTGATTTAAGTCCTTATAAGTTTGATGGACCAGGAGGCTCGGGTTCAGGCCCATATACCCATAAAGTTATCATGCCAGATACTTTTAGAGGTCCTTATAAATCAGATGATAGGGAAGCTGGAGTTAAATATGCAAAGCACGTCATTATGGCTATTGAAAAATTAAAAAACAAGGGTAAAGGATTAGCAGGTTTTATTGCTGAATCCCTTCTTGGATGTGGAGGGCATATTCCACTTCCAGAAGGTTACCTTAAAACAGTTTACAAAGCAGTAAGAGAAGCTGGAGGGGTATGCATTGCTGACGAGGTGCAAGTAGGATTTGGTAGAGTGGGAACCCATTTTTGGGCTTTTGAAAAACAGGGTGTTATTCCTGATATAGTCACACTCGGCAAACCAATAGGAAATGGTCATCCCCTTGCTGCTGTAATAACAACTTCTGAAATAGCAGATGCCTTTGATAATGGCATGGAATATTTCAATACCTTTGGTGGAAATCCAGTTTCTTGTGCTGCTGGGATGGCAGTTCTTGAGGTAATTGAAGATGAAAATCTTCAGGAAAACGCATTAAAAGTTGGCAATAAAATCATGGAGGGATTCAGGGAACTTCAGAAAAAATATCCAATAATAGGTGATGTAAGAGGTTCAGGTCTTTTTATTGGAGTGGAATTCGTGAAAGACCCTGAAACTATTGAACCAGCGCCAGAAATAGCTGAAGAGGTCGTGGAAAGAATGAAGGAAGAAGGTGTGCTTTTAAATACTGAGGGTCCATACCATAATGTTATAAAGATAAAACCTCCCATTATCTTTACAGAAGAAAATGCTGATCAATTAATTAATACAATTGAAAAGGTTTTAAAATTAATCTTTTAATTTTATTCTATAAATACAATTTCCTGTTTTTTTACCATTTAAATTGGACCGCAGGGTTAGGGCAATAAAGATAGTTTTACCATCCTTACTCCAAGCACTTCTCGTTACCAGCGGATGGCTATCACCCCATTCTTTTTCTGAAAAATGAGTCAGGCGAGTTAAAACTTTATCCTTAGGATTCATAATGTAGAGCTCAGTTTTAAGATGTTTTGTTATAAAGCTATTAAATTTACTTCCATATATTTTCCATGTAGCCATCAATTTTCTTGTGTAATTTAAATCAAATTGATTCGCCATTAAGGCTATAAGTCTTCCATCTGGTGAATAGGATGCCTGCTCTTCATAGAAATCTTTTGTTTCTGTAAGATTTTTTAAATTTTTTATATTACCGTTAGAATCAATTTCAGCTTCCCAGAGATCTATTCTGTAGGCTGGATAAGGAAGCTCTGAATATCCTATATCACCTGCAAAGAGGAGTTTATCATTACTGAACCAATCCTGAGGTTCAAAAATAGTCCCATCTTTAAGAGGATAAGTTTTTATATTGTAAAGGTATGGAATGTCTGCTTTCATGTTTATTTTTGCGATTTTTAAAACCCACTTTGCAAATGGATATTTATCAAAAGGTTTTGCTCCCCCTATCCTTTCTGCCCATGAAATCATATTTCCATCTTCAGAAAATTTTGGATAAAGAACTCCACTTTTCAAATCAAAAGGAGTAAAATCAGTTAGCTTTATCCATAAACTACCATCCCTTTTAACAAGAAATAAATTATTCCACCACCCTGCTCCTGGCTCTGCAAGGAGACGAGTCCCGGGCAATCTCTTTTTATATTTCCAGCTTATATTATATGGAATCTCAACCTGAGTAATAAACCATTTTCCAGAAGGATGCCAGTCAGAGGCTCCTTTATGAACTAAAGGCAACATAGCTCTTTCAATTCCTATAGTCTTTTTTGGCTTTTCACTTATGCATACCTTCTCCAATTCAGGATTTTCAGAGTTTTCTTTGACCAAATAGAGTTGAAATATTCCATTTGAATCTTTTCTCATAAAAATAATTTCACCTGTTTTTGAACACAATGCATCAAATACAGCATTATCAAGAAATTTTTCAATGGAGGATACCTCTATGCTTAACAGATTTAAGTTAAAAGCTAAAAGTATAACAATACATAATATTATATTTCTCATACTCGACCTCCAATTCTCTATTAAGATAACAAAAAAATTAATTTTATACTAAAATTATATTTTTCTCTCTTGACTAAATATCCTTAACTTCTTAAATTATTAAGAACATGTTGAAGGAATATAAAAATTATTTTTATTTTATTGCGTCAGTTCTTATATCCGGAATACTTATTTGGTATCTCCTGTCACAAATTGATTTCAAAGTTTTAAAAAACACAATTGTAAATATCTATTTTCCAAGCCTTTATGCTTATATGTGTCTTTCTTTAATCTCAAGCTGGTTTCGTGCATGGAGATATAAATTTCTTCTTAAACCTGAACAAATTACATGGAGTAATATTTTCCTGGTCACATTCATTAGAAATTTATTTGTTGACCTTCTTCCTGCACGTATTGGCTCGCTTTCCTATATTTATTTGTTAAATAAAAGATTTGCTTTTACCTTTGAATTAGCCACATCCACATTTTTAATGGCGGTTGTTTTTGACTTTTTGACTTTAAGTCCTGTTCTAATCCTTGCAATGTTAATCATTGGATTTGGCGAAATTCCAATTTCTATTCCCACTCTTTTACTTCTAACATTATTTTTTTTCCTGATTACATATTTTATTCTCATCCATCTAGAAAGAATTGTTAAATTAAGCATTCGAATTTTTTATTTTATATTTAATAAAACAAAATTAAACAAGAAAAAATGGGCTGAAAAAGCAATTAAAAAGCTTGAATTAACTTCTATCTCTATAGAACAAATAAAGGCAAGGAAAATTTTCTGGCAGGTTTTTTCAGTATCTCTCTTAATTCGAGTAGCAAAATATGGTTCTCTCTTTTTTCTGCTACATGCCATACTTCTAAGTCATGGATTTTCTCTCAAAGATTTGAGCTTCTTAAAATTGGTTTTAGGCGTTACCGGAGCTGAGTTCTCTTCAATTCTGCCAGTTAAAGGAATTGCTGGTTTTGGAACATGGGAATCAGCATGGGCAATAAGTTTTAAATTAATGGGTTTTGATGTTGGTTTAGCCATTATTTCTGGGGTATCCCTTCATCTTATAACTCAGATTTTTGAGTATCTTCTTGGTATTTTAAGTATAATCATTATTGCTTTCCCTATTCTCAGAAAAAGAAAGAACTATAGAAATTGACAATACTCCCAATAAATTGATATAATCTGAAACTGACTTCACAAAATGCTCGCATTGCAAATAAAAAATATTTCCAAAAAATTTAATGGATTTTATGCTGTAAAAAATTTTTCTCTCTCTGTTCCAGAAGGAACAATCTATGGAATTCTGGGCCCGAATGGTGCAGGAAAAACCACAACAATTCGAATGATTATGAATATTCTTGTTCCTGATGAGGGAGAAATATTAATTTTTAATAAAAGAATGGACGATGCCTTAAAGAATAGAATAGGTTATCTTCCTGAGGAAAGGGGACTTTATCGCAAAATGAAAGTATTTGAGGTTCTTTCATATTTTGGCGAACTGAAGGGAATGTCTCGCAAGGAAATCTCTAAGAAAATTGATGAATGGCTGTCACGAATTGAACTTATAGAATGGAAAAACAGAAAGATTGAGGAACTCTCAAAGGGAATGCAGCAGAAAATTCAATTTATTTCAACAATTCTTCATTCTCCAGATTTAATTATATTTGACGAACCATTTGCTGGTCTTGATCCTATAAATACAAATCTTTTAAAAGACATAATGCTTGAGTTAAAAAAGCAAGGAAAAACAATACTGTATTCAACACATTTAATGGAGCATGCTGAGAAATTAAGCGATTATGTTGCATTAATTAATAAAGGAGAAAAAGTTCTTGATGGAAAACTTTCTGAAATAAAAGCAAAATTTGGAAAAAATTTAGTTCTTGAATTTGAGGGAGATAATGGATTTTTAAAAGAAATAAAAGGAATAAAAAGAATTTATAATTTTGGGAGATATGTTGAATTAGAATTAAAGAAAGAGACAAACCCTCAAGATGTTTTAAAAGAAGTTGTTAATAAGGTTAAATTAATAAAGTTTGAAGTTGCTGAACCCTCATTGAATGATATTTTTATAAGGGTTGTTGGTGAAGAAAAGAATGAAATTAGGAAAAATCATTAAAAAGGAATATCTAACAATAGTCAAGAAAAAAAGCTTTTTAATAAGCACTCTTATAACACCCTTTATAATGGGGGCTTTGATATTTTTACCTGTGTATTTAGCCCAATTCGGTATGGAAACTCAGAAAAAAATTGCAGTAATTGACTTAACAAAAGAATTGTTTCCGGAACTTGTTAAAAATCTGGATAGAAAATTAAAATCCGGCCAACCAGTTTATAAGCTGATTCAGATTAAAGCGATCAGAGAAGACCTAAATAAAATAAAAAATTTGCTAAAAAATAAGGTAGAGGAAAAAGAGTATTATGCCTATTTAATATTACCGGAGGATATAATTAAAAAAAGAGAAGCAGAATATTATTCAAAGAATGTAAGTGACCTGCAGACGATTGAAGAGATTAGTGAGGGCATAACCAGTTCCATTGCCAAATTACTTCTTAAGAAAGAGGGCGTGGAACCGAACAAAGTTGATGAATTGATGAAAAGGGTAACTCTAAAAACAATTAAGATTATAAAAGGCAAGGAAAAGAAAACCGGATTTTTAAGTGAATATTTTGGTCTTATATTTCTGGTCTCCCTTCTATTCGGCTTGATGCTGGGATATGGAATGACCATTATGCGCAATATCCTTGAAGAGAAAAATGCTCGAATAGTTGAAGTGCTTCTCTCCTCTACTAACCCCTTTGAACTCATGATGGGAAAAATCATTGGAATTGGAAGTGCTGGGCTCACCCAGATGTTAATCTGGATTATTCTTGGAATGGCAGGATTCCTTTACGCTTCTTATCGTTTTCCAAAACCACACATTATGACTTTTAATTTCTCTTTTACAATGGTTATTTTCTTTCTGATTTTCTTTATCTTAGGATTTTTCCTCTATGCTTCAATCTTTGCAATAGTTGGAGCAATAACAAATACTGACTATGAAGCTCAGCAACTTGCCGGACCGATCACTTGGTTTCTTATAGTTCCATTCATAATCGCTTTTATGACCACAAGAAATCCTAATGGAATAATTCCTGTTATATTCTCATTCATTCCCTTTTTTGCTCCAATTGTGATGTTCATGAGAATAAGCGTAATTCAACCTCCTTTTTATGAAATTCTGATTTCAGTTATTACAATTATCCTGACCATAATTTTTACAATATGGATCTCCTCGAAAATTTTTCGTATTGGCATTTTAATGTATGGAAAAAGACCATCAATTAAAGAACTGATAAGATGGGTTAAGTATAGATAGAAATCTTCTTTTTATTATTTCAAAAGAGAAAGAGTTTTTGGAACTTTTTCAAGATGATAAATAATTATTTCTTGAAAAATATTTCCAATCAATTTTAATTCTTCAAAGGAAAAATTAATGTTTTCTGTTGCAGTTGGAGGGTTTTTTCTCGCCCATTCAATAAAGGAATGAATAGCAGGTATAATTAAAATCCTCTTCAAGGTGGAACAAGAATTACATAGCACTCCGTCCCTTTTTGGTGATAACCAGGCTTTTTTTATAATTTTTTTTCTGCATTTCATACATTTTGAAAAATCAGGTAAAATTCCATAAATTTTTAATAACCACATTTCAAAATATCGTGAAATTAAATTCAAGTCACCTCCTCCTTTTGTTGCTTTAAAAGTTGAAATAAGCAAGCGATAGCTCAGCTCTTCTACTGATTTTAATGGAAAAAATTCCTCTATTAATTCAGCAAAATATGAAAAATAATAAATTACTTTTACATCTTTTTGAATTTCGAAAAAGGATTCTATTAATTCACAATTTTTTATAACAACAAGTTCTCTTGTCTCTTTTTCATAGTAAATTATTTTGATGTGCGAAAAGGGCTCTAAACTTCCTCCAAATCTATTTACAAATTTACGAGCTCCTTTTGCAATCCCTTTAATTATTCCCTTTTCCCTTGTAAAAAGGACAACAATTTTATCCTGTTCGCCTGAATTGTAACTTCTTAATACTATTGCCTCTGAAGTTTGAAGTGACACTTGTTATTGAAGATAGTGGAGAAATAAAGTTCCAAGACCAAGAAGAGATAACATCCCAAATGTATCAGTGCACATTGTTAAAAGATTTACTGAACCAAGTGCAGGGTCAAGACGAAGGAATTTCAAAATTAAAGGAATTAGAGTTCCAAGAAGTCCTGCAATGAACAGATTTATTATTACTGCCAATCCAAGTATAAGCCCCAGAATAGGNTTTCCATAAAGAAAATAAGATATTAAACCAAGAACACTTCCAATTGCAATACCATTTCCAATTCCAACTGCTACTTCTTTGAAAAGCGCCTTTCTAGCTGTTAACCAACTAACCTGACCCAAAGTAATCTCTCTAACCATAAGGGCAATTGTCTGATTCCCAGCTATACCTCCAAGAGCTGCAACTAATGGCATAAATACAGCCAAAATCACTGCTTCTTTTATAGTATCTTTAAAGAAATTAACAACAAAAGGGGCTAAAGATGCTGTTATTAAACTTAAATAAAGAAAAGGGAGTCTCTTCTTTATGGATTTAATTGGAGAATATTGAATTCTATCACTTTCATCAACTCCTGCCATCCTGTACATGTCCTCTGTTGCTTCTTCATTAATAACATCAATAATGTCATCAACTGTTACAACACCCACCAATTTATTTTCATGATCCACAACAGGGATTGCAACCAGATTATATCTTGCAACCTGACGCGCCACTTCCTCCTGGTCTGTATCTGTAAAAACTCTAATAACATCAGTTGTCATAATATCTTTTAATTGAGTATTAGGAGGATGCAGGAGAAGCTGACGAAGGGAAACAACTCCTTCGAGATGATTATCTTTATCAACAACATACAAATAAAAGGCTGATTCTATATCTCCTGCCAGTTGAAGAGCAGTTATGGCATCTGCAACACGGGNATTTTTCTCAAGTGCATAGTACTCTGTTGACATGATTCGACCAGCAGTCTTTTCTTCATAATGCAATAATTCTCTAACATCTTCTGATTCCTTTTTTCGCATTAAATCCAGAACTTGAGTTTTTATATCTTCTGGTAAAAATTCCACTATTTGAACAGCATCGTCTGAAGAAAACTCTTGTAAGATTAAGGCTATATCCTGTGGTTGCATATCCTTTAAAAGTTCAACAGCATCTTCTGGTTCCAGCTCACTTAGAACTTCTGCTGTTTTTTCCTTGTCATTCTCATAAAGAACATTAATTACAACTTTTCTTTCTTTTAAAAATAATCTGTTTAGAAGTGCTGCTATGTCAGCTGAATGTAAACTCTTTAAGAGATTCCACAATCTCTGATGAGCGCCAGCATCTATAAATCTCCTAGCTGATTTTGTGGCAATATCCAACTTTGTCACAATGTCCAGCATCTTTTCTCTCATTTTACCTTCTTAATTTAATGGATTGCACATAAAAAATATCACAAAATATCTCAAATTGGAAGAAAAATTAGATTTTTTTGGAATAAAAATATTTATTTGTTTCATATGCTATTACTCCACTTAGTCCAATTAGTCCAATCAAATTTGGCAAAGCCATTAATCCATTCATTATGTCAGCAACTGTCCAGACGGTCTCAAGTTTTAATATGGTTCCTATAAGAACAAATATAACAAAAATAAATCTATATGGTTTAACAGCATTCTCTCCAAATAAATATTCAATTGATTTTTCTCCATAATAACACCATCCAAGAATTGTTGAATATGCAAAGAAAATTAATCCTAGTGTAACAATCATGCCCCCTAAATTTAATGGCAGAAATTTATTAAAACCAATATAGGTTAATTCTGAGCCTGTAATCCCACTTGTCCATTCACCACTTGAGAGAATGACAAATCCAGTTATACTACACACAACAATTGTATCAATAAAAGTCTGTGTCATTGAAACTAAAGCCTGATTGACCGGATTTGGAGTTTTCGCTGCTGCAGCTGCTATTGGAGCAGAACCAAGACCTGATTCATTGGAAAAAATTCCCCTTGCAATACCCATTCTCACTGTCTGCATAACAGTGGCTCCAAGAAATCCTCCAGCAGCTGCTGTAGGAGTGAAAGCTGATTTTATTATTAACCAGAAGATTTCAGGAATGCGAGTATAATTAAGGAAAAGAACTAAAAATCCACCTAAAAAATAAAATACAACCATGAAGGGGACAAGATATTGTGTAACATTTGCAATGCTTCGAATTCCTCCAATTACAACCAGAGCCGTGAGGAAAGCAAGAATTATTCCTGAAATCCAGTTTGGAATATGAAAAGCACTTCTTATTGCCTCAGCAACAGAATTTGATTGAACCATATTCCCAATTCCAAAAGCTGCGATTGAGGCAAACACTGCAAATAAAACTCCCAGCCACTTTAATCCGAGTCCTTTTGATATATAATACATAGGACCTCCACTCATGGTTCCAAATTTATCAAGTTCACGATATTTAACTGCGAGTACTGCCTCTGAATATTTTGTTGCCATTCCAAATAAACCTGTAATCCACATCCAAAAAAGAGCTCCAGGCCCTCCCATGGTTATAGCTGTAGCAACTCCTGCAATATTTCCAGTTCCAACTGTTGCTGCAAGGGCTGTCATTAAAGCCTGAAAGTGGGTAATATCACCTGCTTCATCTGAATCCTCTTTTCTTTTAATTAAGGCGAGATAAAGGGAATATGGCAAAGCTCTAATTTGAAGCACTTTGATTTTGATTGTTAGAAAAATTCCGGTTCCAAGTAAAAGGATAATTAAAGGAAGTCCCCAAACGAAATCTCTTATCTGATTTAAAATTTCAATTATTTTTGCTTCCATAACTTCCTCCTAAAAATTTTTATCATTTGTACTCTGGACTCCGTCATTTCTAATATATATTTCAAATACTTGAAATTCTCTTTTTATCGTGCCTCTAAATATGTATTTTTTCTTAAGATAATCCTTGAATTTGGAATAATCAATCAAATTTTTCAAATGATGAGCAGAACTTCCTATGTCAACTAAAATAATTTTTACATTGTATTTCTCACATTCTTTCTCAATATCTTTTGAGGTTATTTGACCACTCTTTGTCATTGCCTCTGAAACATCAACGAGCCGAGGAGGACATGGCCGCTGTGAATAATAATTTATTCCCGCATAATCCGAGAAAATATAATCCTCTGGATTTGAATGTTCATTTATATAGTTTACTAAATTTCTTGTTCCCTCATCGTATCTGGATATTTTTTTAAAATTAAAAGTTGAAGCTGTGCATAAAATTAATAAGATAAAAATGACAGGAATGGAAAAATAAAATATTTTTTTATTTTGTTTAATGATTTCCAGACTTTTCCCAAAAAGAATTGTAAATGGAATTAGAGTAAATATGAGATAACGGATAAAAAAATCTGTTGGAGTAAATGCCAGAAAAAAGAATGGAAGGATTAAAAAGAACAACAAAATTTCTTCTCTCTTTTTTTGAATAAAACCTGCGACAATACTAATTAAAGCAATAGGTATAACTGCATAATTATGATTGCCAATAAATTTACAGAGTCTTTTAAAAAAAATAATAAGAACTGTAAAAGTATAGATTTTTTCCTTATTTAGGTGATAACCGAGCGTGCAGTAATAAGTATTTGAAACGAAAATAAGCATTATAATGTAAATTATCCCGAAGGAGAGAAAAAAACCTACCATAGGATAAACTAACTTTATGATAAAATTATTTAATTTTTCCTTATTAAAGAGAAAATTGAAAAGAAGAAATAGA
Organism: Candidatus Aminicenantes bacterium JdFR-78; assembly: GCA_002010665.1. Lineage (GTDB taxonomy): Bacteria > Acidobacteriota > Aminicenantia > JdFR-78 > JdFR-78 > JdFR-78. The sequence goes on along the minus strand of MTON01000003.1, from coordinate 61,043 downwards.
AAATAACCGAGGATTAAAAGAAAACCAGAAAGCTTTGAAAGTGTCGCTAATCCACTGAATAAACCAAATAAAAATAAATGTTTAGCATTTTTTGATTCTAATTTCTCTGCTTTTAGGACAAAATAAAGTGCAATTGTTCCCCAGAAAATCATAAAAGAATCAGGCATAAAAGTTTTACTAAGAAAATTTATATTTTTCGTAAAAATGAATATTAAAGCGGATAAAAGCGAAATGTATTTATTTAAATTAAAAATTCTTCTGCAAATTATATAAATAAAAACTGCTACTATTAGAAATAGAGAGAAGCATAACCCTCTGGCTACTCTGACATCTGGACCAAAAACTTTAAATAAGAATCCTGCGAAGTAAAAGCTGAGAGGAAGCTGAGAAACAAAGAAATCCTGATATGGTATCTCACCAAGGCTTACGCGCCAGGCTGAATAGAGATATACGCCTTCATCATCATTAATAAGCCACCCATCAAGATTGTAAAATCCAAGGAATATAGCTACTACAAAAAGAATTATAACTATTAAGTAAAAAAGCAAATCCTTTCTCATTCTTTTTAACTTAAATCAGAATAATTAATTTTTTATCCAGAGTAAAGAGATTTTTATAAAACTAAAAACTTAAAACGAAAAGCTAAAAATTACAGTTAAAAATTAAAAACTTAATAAATTTAAATTCTCGATTTCTGTTTTTCTGATTTACTTAAATTCAATTTTATATTTTACAACTTTCAATAATCTTCTTACTTTTCTAATATTTTCCTTAATTTACAAATATGGATCTTTGAAAGAGAATTAATTACTGAATTTTTATATTCTCCACCAGTAGGAGAATTTTAGGAAGATACTGTAATCAGTACGGATATATTTGCCCGCTTCATTTTTCAATAAATTGGTATCCAATCCAAGGAAAAATACTGTCCCTGGCCTCAGGATATAACTTATTAAAAAACTTCCGTAAATTTCCTTTCGGAAATGATTGTAATCAACTATTGTTCTTAAAGAGAGCGTTTTGGATATCTGATAGGTTGTTTTCTGGCGCACAACTGTATAATCCCAAAGTTGCTTACCTCCTTTCTTTTCCCAGAAAATATTTTTTGTAAAATCAAGACCCATCTGAAGTCTTTTACTTGGCTTGAAATTTGCAAAAATTCCATATGTATTACTCCATCCAAGAAATGGGTCATCGGGGTCATAGTAAATGCTATCTCCTGTTCTAAAGAAAAAACCAAAAGGAAGCCAGCCAATTAAATTTGTGTTTCCATTCAAGGCGAAAGAATTTTTATTAAAATTAATTCCTCCATATCTTTCCATATAATTTGTGTATGTAATATTCAAGCGAGTCCACTGGGTAAATTCAAAATGTAAATTTATTTCTCTCCATCTATCAGTCACAATATCTTCGAAATAAGCATCCATCTTCCCTGTATTAAGATTCAAATAAAGACCATTTAAATATTTTTTCTGTGGAAATAAACGGAAAGAGGTATATGCAACCATCCTCCTATAATCTACGCGATTTACAAATCCTGAGGAAGCTTCAAAATCCGGATGAATTGATTTCCATCCGAATCCAGCCACCCAATGTCTCGTATAATACATAAAATTTGCATAAAGGGCAGGAGCTATTCCAGTTACTTCATCTCCATATTTGGTCTTGGAAGCAAGAGCTTGAAAGGAGAAAAAGTATTTCTGTTTAAATTTCAATTGTCCATCTATTCCAATTACTCGATTATAGGAACCATCTATCTCTTTATCAGCTAAACAGAATCCTACATATGACTCTTTAAATACATCTGTCTTTAAACGAATAATATTAAAAAGCGCATTTTCATCCCTTCCTCTGCCTCCATTGTGAACCTCCCATAAACTCTCGGTTGGATCAAGATCATAAGCTGAGAGAATTCCATATGTAAATCTACCAATTTTTCCGGTTAATTTTCCTCCCCAAGCAGGATTTATAATTCTTCGAGTATAAACCATCTCAATTTCAGGGAATTGAAAAATTTCCATTCCTTCAAGGAAAAAGGGTCTTTTTTCAGGATAATAAAGAGCAAATCTTCGATTTATATCTATCTGGGGTGCATCCGCTTCAATATGGCTGAAATCTGGGTTTATTGTTAAATCTAAAGTAATATCAGAGCTCACTCCATATTTGAGATTTACTCCTGGTTGAAAATCAGCCTTTTTCTTCAGAGTTTTAAGAGATGTAAAAATTGGCATAACCTCCAAATTTTTACCTTTTTCAACATTCCCCTTTATAACTATCTGAGCCTCTTGTGTGAGTAAACCAGGAATATCCCTTGTAAATTTCGGCCAAGTTATTATTTCTCCTTTTCTGGGTATGTTTCTTCCTAAGGTTATCCCCCAAATTTTTTCTTTTCTATCTGGAAAACGAAGGCTCTTAAAAGGAATAGCTATTTCCACCACATAGCCTTTCTCATCAATTTTTCCATCTGAATAAAAAACAGTGTCCCAGGTCAAATCCATGTTGTCATTACCACCCTCTTCAACTCGAATTGCGTCAATTTGCACGCCTATTGGATTTACAAAAAAGGTGAAGGCTCTTCGCTTTTCATTAAATGTGTCAAGAAAAATTACTATCCAATCATCATCAATAGCATTATCCCGATTTGTTACAGATGCTCTTATTTTATTTGGCTCAGAATCATAACACCTAAATGCAAAATATAAATTTTTATTATCATACCCAATATAGGCTATTGTTTTTTCTGAAGGTATTCCTCCCTCTTTTGGAGATAATTGAAAAAAGTCTTCAATTTTTAGTGCTTCCCTTTCCCAAAGAGGATTCTCAAGAATTCCATCAATTTTAGGAGAAGTTGAAAATTTAGGAATTTCTAAATTTTTTTTCTCTGAAAAAGCAGGATTAGATAATAAGGATATAAAGAGTATTAGTGCGGATATGAAATAAATATCTCTCTTCCTCATCTTCTACAACCTCCGTCATCCTTCGCATTTCACTTAATTAGACGAAATTTTTTTAAAGAAAGTTTCATCCGTAGAAAATTGGTGTGTGGGATATGAGTAAAATAAATCTAAAACAGGGTTTTAATTTTTTCTATTATATTGGATGAAGAATGCCCTCTCACATAAGGGAATATGACTACTTTTCCTCCTGCCTCTTCTACTTCCTTTCCACCTACCACCTGTTCAGGCTTCCAGTCTCCTCCTTTAACTAGAATATCAGGTAATAGGGAGGTGATCAATTTTAAGGGTGTTTCCTCTTCAAAGACTGTGAGATAATCAATATATTCAATTGCTTCCAAAACTTCAAGCCTTTCATTTAATGGAAAAATTGGTCTTTTTGATCCCTTAATTTTTTTTATTGAAGAATCAGAATTAACTCCAACAATTAAAATATCACCAAGACCTTTTGCAAATTTAAATAATTTTATATGTCCTAAATGGAGAATATCAAAACATCCATTTGTAAAAACAACTTTTTTCCCTTCCTGTTTCCATCTTTTTCTTAAATTAATTAATTCATCAAGTTTCTTAATTTTTACCATTTATTTCTTAGAAGGTTTTTTAATCTTTATTTTCCTTGAAAACTGCCATGAATGAGGAGGACAATAGATTCCAATGCTTTTATTTCGTGATGCAATAGCAAAGGAATAAAGGGATTTATGGTAATCATAGGGATATCCATCCCTTTTGTGAGTTGCAACATCTAAATAATATGTTCCATTAATGAGATTTAATTTTTCTATTTTAAAAATAACTTTACCCTTCCCCTCAAATGAGACAGGAGTGAAATCTTCGAGATGAGTATTTGTGCCGAAGCAACAAACTCCTTCTGAATTAAATATTCCTATACCAAAGACAAAATCCTCCATCTTACTTTTTGCTTCGACATCCATTTCTATTATCATTCCTTCATCAGGAGAAAAAACAAACTTTTCATTGCCCTCTAAATCCTTGAGTTTTACAGATTTAATCTCAATTTCCCTTTTTCCCCATCTCTTTTCTCTTTTCTCCTCCTCCCATTTTTTCTCTAAATCAAGCTCTTTATGACGGGTTTCAAGAGATTCCTCCTGTTTTTCCGCAATATCTTGAAGGTAGGCATCCACAACCCTTTTTGGCTCACCAATCATCTGAATTCTTCCCTTTTTCAACCACATAACCTTATCGCAAATTCTCTCTACAGTGGATAGATCATGGCTTACAAAAACAATTGTTTTCTTTCTTCTCCTGAAATCATTAATCTTATCCAGACATTTTGGGACAAATGAAGCATCTCCAACTGCAAGCACCTCATCAACAAGAAGAATATCAGGATTTACATTAATTGCTACTGCAAATCCGAGCCTCATATACATTCCCGAAGAATAGGTTTTTACTGGTGCGTCAATAAAATCTTCAAGTTCAGCAAATTTCACAATTTCATCAAATTTGTCAGAAATTTCCTTTTTTGAAAGCCCGAGCATAATTCCATTTATATATACATTTTCTCTTCCTGTTATTTCAGGATGAAAACCTGCTCCAAGCTCGATTAAAGCAGAAATTCTTCCATTTGTAATAACTCTACCTGACGTTGGTTTTGTTATTCCTGCAATGATCTTTAATAAAGTACTCTTTCCAGACCCATTTTCTCCAATTATTCCAAAAGTGATTCCTTTTTCTACTTCAAAATTAATATCTTTTAATGCAGTTACTAGCTCATCAGGCTTTAAATCTTTAAAAAGACTTCCCTTTACCAAAGCGCTTTTAAAAGTTAAAAATCTATGCCGAGTTGAATATTTTCTAAATACTTTTGTTAAGTTTTCAGCCTTAATAGCTATCAATCAAACCTCCTCTGGAAATAGGTCTCTTAATTTATCAAATATATAATATCCAAAAAAGAACAAGAACAAGGATACGAGAAATGTCACAGAGAGTTTTTTCCAATGGGGTAAACTTCCGTAGAAAAGACTGTATTGATAGCCTTCCATAATATGGGTCATTGGATTTAAATATAAGAAAGTTTTTAATAATTTTGAATTCTGTATCGTTTTAAAGGACATTGGATAAATTATTGGAGTTGCAAAAAACCAAAAGGTGAGTAAATTGTTCAATATATCCTTTATATCTTTAAAATATACAGTTAATGATGACACAAGAAAAGAAAGTCCTTGAGAAAAAATTAATTGAATAAAAATTACCACTGGAAGAAATAAAACCCACCAAGTGAATCCTTTTCCTAAAATAATGAAAAAAAGAAAAAGAATTGGTAAACCAAGTAAAAAATGAACTAAATTACTCAACACAATAACTACAGGCAGAACTTCCGCAGGAAAAAGAATTTTTTTTATTAATTGACCATGAGTCATTAAAACCATGGAAGATTCAATAGTTGAAGAAGTAAACCAGACCCAAGGGAGAAGACCACAAAACAGAAATAATGCATAATTTAATGGCGAAGCACCAAAAGCCGGATCTCTTGGTCTCAAAATAAAACCAAAAACAACCGTATATACCACCATTAAAAGGAAAGGATTAAAAAAGGACCAGAAAAAACCAAGGATTGTACCTCTATAACGAGCTTTTAATTCCCTGCCAACCAGACTGAAAATTAGAACCCTGTAATTGTAGAGCTGAACTAAGTTTTTAATTAACTTCAGCATTTTTTCTTCCTGCGAAAATTCTCTTCATTTCATCCGTGTATTCATCATTTTTGTAAATTATTAATGGAGATAATATTTTACACGAATCTGAATGAAAATTTAATTCAACGAGAAATAAATTCGGCCTCTCATCTCTTCTTGGAATGACATAACGAATTTTACTTAATTTTAATTCTGTTCTTGATAAATACTCCTTAAAATCTTTTTCTCTCTTTGCTGGATAAATAAAATATGCTCTACCTTCTTTTTTTAAAAGGCGAACTGTCGTTTGAAAAACTGAATTTAAATCGCAATATATCTCATGACGGGCTATTGCTTTCTCTCGATTTGGACTGAGCACACCGCTTCCCCTCTTTTCATATGGGGGATTTGAAAATATAACATCAAATTTCTTCCCAGGATTAAATGTACAAAAATCCTGATGCAATACATTTATCTTATGTTCTAGATTATTCAATTTTACATTCCGAATTGCCAAATCAACAAGAGAATCTTGGATTTCCAGTGCTATAATTCTTTTAAAAGGCTTTATACTGAGAAGCAAGGAAATAACACCGCAACCTGTTCCTAATTCTAAAAGCTCTTCATTTTCATGAGTGACAATAAAATCAGCAAGAAGTGGAGCATCAACAGAAAAGCGGTAGCCTTTCTTTTTTTGGAGAATTAAGATTTTTCCATGATAAAAAGAGTCAAGGGTTTCATCTTCTTTTTTAAAAACCTCTTCTTCCTTGTTCCAAAGCATTATATTTAAAATTTATATTCTATAGAAAGGTCTATACCCATATAAGAAATAACTTTCTCAACAAGGTTTGGATACCTTTTTACTTTATTATTAAGAAACATCTCTGTTATATCAAATTGAGATGGCCCTGTATAAGTGCGAAGTATCCAACCAATTTCCCGGCGTTTAATTCCAATGCTGAAAAACCTTAAATTTAAGCCATATTTTGATTTCTTTTTAAAATAATACTTAATTCCTCCACATATTTTTGTCCCAAAACTAATGCGGGAAGCTCCTAACCTTGACCTCTCAAGAACATAATATCTATTTCCTGCAATTATATTTACTCCTAATCCGACCATTAAATAAGGAAAGAAATTCTTTTTTCTATAATCTTGAAATTGATATATTCCCATTAAATAAATTGAGTGGATAGACCAAAATTTTTCATAAGGTTCTTCAATATAATTAATCGGATAATGCTCTAATATATGCCATCCAGTAGGAGTTTCAACTACTCCATTCAGTTCATACCACTCAAGATGACAAAAATAGGATGCTTTTTGATAAGTGTATTCTCCTAAGATCCCTATATCTGGTCTAAAAAAGTATTGTATATTAAAACTTAAATTATACTTCATACTTGCATCTTCTTTTAGCATTAATTCATTCGGCCAGTAAATATTGAAATATTTAAATAAACCTTCGGTTAATCCAACTGCATATCCTCCCCCAATTCCAATTACAAATTTCTTTTCATTTGCTTTAGATACAGAAAATAGAATAGTAAAAATGATAATAAATAGAATTATTTTTTTCATAATATTTTTTGCTATTTTAACTTTTTTTGCTGGCTACATCAAGGAGGATTAGAACTTTCCTTAATTTTAATAGAATCTTTTCAATTTCTTCTGGTTTGAATTCCCCTCTTTTTGCCTTTTCCAACTCCTCCTCTATTTTTTTCTTTTCCTCCTTTACTTCTTCAATATTTATCTCTTCAGATCCCCTGCCTTCATCAACAAATGCCAAAACCCTCTCTGGTAAAACCTCTACATAACCCCCAAAAACAGCAAGCACTTTTCTCTTATTTCCTGTTTTGAAACTCAGAAATCCATATCCGAGTGTTGAAAGTAAAGGCCTGTGACCCGGCAATATACCCAAATAACCGAGTTCACCAGGTATAGTAACCTCCTCTACCTCCTCTTTTACCAATTGTTTTTGGGGAGTTATTACCTCTAATAAAATTTTATTTTTTGTATTTTCCATTAGCTAAGCTGTTTTGCTTTTTCCACTGCTTCATCAATTGTTCCAACCATATAAAATGCCTGTTCAGGTAAATGGTCATGTTTTCCTTCTATTATCTCTTTAAAACCTCTAACTGTTTCTTCCACAGGAACATATCTTCCTGGACGACCTGTAAACTCCTCTGCCACAAAGAAGGGCTGGGAAAGAAATTTCTGAATTCTTCTTGCTCTTGCCACTATAATTTTATCCTCTTCGGAAAGTTCCTCAACTCCAAGTATTGCAATTATATCCTGTAAATCCTGATATCTCTGTAAAATTTCTTTGACTTTTCGAGCAACCTGATAGTGTTCTTCTCCAACTACTCTTGGGTCAAGAATACGAGAAAAAGATGTAAGGGGATCTACTGCAGGATAAATTCCCATTTCACTTAATTTTCTTGAAAGATTGGTATTTGCGTCAAGATGAGAAAAAGTTGTTGCAGGAGCAGGGTCTGTATAGTCATCTGCTGGCACATAGATTGCTTGAACCGAAGTTATAGACCCTTTTTTTGTTGATGTAATCCTTTCCTCAAGTTCTCCAAGTTCTGTGGCTAAATTTGGCTGATAACCAACAGCTGAAGGCATTCTTCCTAAAAGAGCAGAAACCTCAGAACCTGCCTGAACAAATCTAAAAATATTATCTATAAATAAAAGCACATCCTGACCCTCTTCATCTCTAAAATATTCTGCTACAGTGAGACCAGCAAGTCCAACTCTCAGCCGAGCACCAGGAGGCTCTGTCATCTGACCATAAATTAAGGCTGCTTTTTCAAGAACTCCGGATTTTTTCATTTCGAGCCAAAGGTCATTTCCTTCCCTTGTTCTCTCACCAACTCCTGCAAATACGGAAAACCCTCCATGCTTCTTTGCAACATTATGAATCAATTCCATAATAATTACTGTTTTTCCAACACCTGCACCTCCAAATAATCCAATCTTTCCTCCTTTTAAAAAGGGCTGAATTAAATCAATTACCTTAATTCCCGTTTCAAACATTTCAAGCTTTGTACTCTGTTCCTCAAGTGGAGGGGCAGGTCTATGAATCGGATATCTTTTTTTAGCATTAATAGGACCCAGTTTATCAATTGGCTCCCCGATAACATTCATAACCCTTCCTAAGGTTTCTCTCCCTACTGGAACTGTAATTGGTCCTTCCAAGTCATATGCTGGCATCCCCCTAACAAGTCCATCTGTTGGATGCATGGAAACACACCGAACTCTATTCTCGCCAATATGCTGTTCAACTTCCACTATGATGTCTATTGGTTTTGGGACATCAAAACCCTCACTCGTTATACGCAGAGCAGTATAAATTTCGGGGAGTTTCCCTGATTCAAATTCAACGTCCACAACAGGTCCCCTTACTCCTATTACTTTTCCTTTATTCATACTTTCCTCTTTCATCTTATCTTCCCTCCAAAGCCCGAATTGTGGTCATTATATTAACCAGCTCTTTTGTAATCATTGCTTGCCTTACCTTATTTCTTATCAAAATAAGCTCATCTATTAATTCCTGGGCATTATTTGTTGCGTTTTCCATTGCAATCATTCTTGCACTGTGTTCAGAGGTAATGGATTCGGTTAAAAAATGATATAATTGATTTTCAACATAGGAAGGTAATAATTTCTCCAATATTGTTTTGGCATCTGGTTCATAAATATAATCTGTTTGAGCTTTTTCTTTTTCTTCTTCAATCTCTTCAAAAGGAATTAATTTTCTAACTGTTAATTCATGTCTTAAAATTGACCTAAATTCATTATAAATTACATAAATTGCGTCAATTTCTTTTTTTAAGAAAAGGTCAATTAAGCTTTGTGCAATTTCTTTTATTTTTTCATATTTTAAATCTTGAAATATACCGGGAAGCTCAAAATGGACTTTAAAGTTTTCCTTTTTAAAATATGTTATTGCTTTCTTCCCTATAAGTGTTAGATAAATTTCTGCTTTTTCTCTCTTATCTTCAATAAACTCAATAGCTTTGTCTCTTATCTTTGAGTTAAAGGCACCACACAGTCCTCTATCCGATGTAATAATTATTAATTCAATTTTTTTCTCCTCTCTTTTTTCAAGAAGAGGATGTAGACTCCTATCCACTCTTGTAACTATGCTTGATACTAAAACCGGCAATCTATGAGCATATGCTCTATTATCCAATAATGCCTGTTGAGCTCTCTTCAGCTTCACTGTAGAAACAGTCTTCATTGCCTTAGTCATCTGCTGAATGTTAATAATAGATCTTATCTTTCTTCTTATATCAAGAAGAGTTGCCATTAAATTCTACCCTCTTTAAATTTTTCTGTAAATTCACGTAGAAGGGATTGCAATTTCTTATCCAATTCTTCATCAATTTCTTTTTTCTTTGCCAATTCTTTTAAAACCTTTGATGGTCCTTCATTATTATCAATATATTCATATAATTTCCTTTCATATTCTTTTATTTTGGGAACTTCAATATCGTCCAGAAACCCTCTTGTTCCTGCATAAATTATCAGTATTTGCTTTTCCACTGGTAAAGGTTCAAACTGACCCTGTTTTAAGACTTCTGTTAATCTATTTCCCCTTTCCAGTTGTGCTTGAGTAGCCTTGTCCAATTCGCTTCCAAATTGAGCAAATGCGAGAAGTTCACGATATTGAGCCAAATCAAGTCTCAATTTTCCAGCCACCTGTTTCATAGCCTTTATTTGAGCACTTCCTCCTACTCTTGAAACTGAAATCCCCACGTTAATTGCAGGCCTTATTCCAGCATTAAATAATTGGGGTTCAAGATATATCTGTCCGTCTGTAATAGAAATAACATTGGTCGGAATATAGGCGGAAACATCACCTGCCTGAGTTTCAATTATTGGAAGAGCAGTTAAACTTCCTCCTCCATTTTCATCGTTTAGTTTTGCTGCTCTTTCAAGCAATCTTGAATGTAAATAGAAAATATCTCCTGGATATGCTTCTCTACCAGGAGGTCTTCTCAAGAGAAGAGATATTTCTCTATATGCAGCAGCATGCTTTGAAAGGTCATCATATATGACAAGTGCATGTTTACCATTATCTCTGAAGTATTCTCCTATTGCACAACCACAATAAGGAGCTAAATATTGTAATGAGGAAGGATCTGATGCAGAAGCAACAACTACAATTGTATAGTCCATTGCCCCATAATCTTCGAGTATTTTCAATATTTGAGCAATGGTTGAACTTTTCTGTCCAATTGCAACATATATGCAGATCACATCTGTGTTTTTCTGATTTAAAATTGTATCAAGAACAATGGCTGTCTTTCCAGTCTGTCTGTCACCAATAATCAATTCTCTCTGTCCTCGTCCAATAGGTATCATGGCATCAATTGCTTTAATTCCTGTCTGGAGTGGCTCTTTAACAGGAAGACGGTCAACAACTCCAGGAGCAAGTCTTTCAACAGGCATAAAAACATCTGTCTCAATCGGCCCTTTTTCATCAAGGGGCATACCAAGAGGATTAATCACTCTCCCAATTAATGCCTCACCTGCAGGAACCTCAATTATGCGACGAGTTCTCTTTACTATATCACCCTCTTTTACCAGATGAGTTTCACCAAGTAGAATGGCTCCTATACTATCCTCCTCAAGATTCAGAGCTAAACCATAGAGATTGTTTGGAAATTTTAGGAGCTCATTATACATGACCAGTTCAAGGCCGTGGATTTGAGCGATTCCATCTCCAACATAGGTGACTATTCCCACTTCTTTAATGTCTATTTCAGTCTTAAAATCTTTGATTTGTCTTTCTATTATTTCGCTTATTTCATCAGCTTTTAATTCCATTTTATTCCTCTCCTAATATTTTCTCTTTTAATTTTAACAAATTTCCCTTAATTGAACCATCATAGAGAATATCTCCTTTTTTTATTATGAGTCCCCCTATAAGGGAATTATCTATTTTATACTTAACTTCAACTTCAGCTTTTACCTTTTCTTTTAATTTTCTCCTTAATCTTTCTTTTTGTTCCTCTGTTAATGGATAAGCAGATATTACTTCAAAAGTATGAATATTTTTTCTTTCATACCAGTAGGTTTTAATTAATTCTATTATTTCAGGAAGAAGTAATAATCTGTTCTTTTCAATAAGAAGGAGAAAAAATCTTTTACTTTTTTCTGAAAATGGAATTTTTTCCAGGATTTGATGCAATACTTTTCTTTTCTGCTGATATGAATAGAATGGACTGGAGATAAATTTTTTAAAATCTCCATCTCTCTCTATTAACTCCACAAATTTCTTCAACTCCTGATTAATCCTGTTATATTCTTCATCACTTTCTATTGCTCTTACCATACCCATCGCATATCTTTTCGCTATTATCTGAATTCTCATTTTACCTTTTCGATCTTTTCAATAAATTTATCAATCAAATATTTATGCTTTTCTGGTGTCAAAGTTTTTTTGATTTTCTCTTCAGCAATCAAAATGGAAAGTTCCACTGCATAACTTTTTAATTCTTCAAAACCCTTTTTCAGCTGTCTTTCTATTTCTTTTTGCGTTAAATTCTTTATCCTCTCTGCCTCCTTCAAACCTTCCTTAATTATACGATCCCTCTCCTTCTGTGCATTTAATTCCGATTCTTTCCTAATCTCGATTATTTCTTTCTCAAGATTTTTTAATCTTTCTTCAATCTGGGCTAACTGTTTTTCAGCATCTTTTCTTTGAGACTCTGCTTGATTATATGTATCCTTTATTTTACCACTTCTTTTAATCAAGTAATTTTTTAAAGGCTTGTATAAAACATAAGCAAGGAATCCAAAAAGGATAACAGCATTTATTATTTTACCAATAAAGTCTGACCAATTGAAAGAATTTTCTTTAACTGATGAATATAAAGGCGAAAAAATAATCAACAACAAGGGTAAAAAAAATAAACTCTTTCTCATCATCCTTCCAGTATTTTTTCAATTATTTCTCGAGCAAGAAATTCAGAATGATCCTTCAATTTCTTTTTATTTTTCTCAACTTCTTTACTGATTTTTCCTTTTACCTTCTCTAATAAATTCTCACTTTCCTTTCTAGCTTTATCTATTATTTCCTGTCTCTTAGCTTCCCCTTCTTTTAGGTATTTTTCTCTTAACTTTGAAGCTTCCTGATAAGCTCTTGTAAGATTTTCATTTATCTTTTCAAGATTTTTTTGATAATTTAAAATTGCCCTATTATAATTTTCGATGTTTGAATTTATAATTTCTTCTCTTTTATGCATAATTCTTCTAACCGGTGTAAAAAAAAGCCTGTCCAACACAATTACAAGAATCCATACAATTATAAAAATAATTATAAAAGATATATCTATTGATAGCATCTCAAGTTGAAGAATTTATTTAACATTTTTGAGTAAAAAAATCAAGTTTAACATTAAATGAATAACATCCATGCCCTTGACAAATGTATTATTTAAACCTATATTTTAGATGTAACTGGGAGGCAAAAATGGAAATTGAAATGAAAATTAAAGGATTAATAGTTGATCCAATTTCTAATATGCCAATTGTGGTTCTCAAAGATGTAAATAGCAATAAAATACTTCCTATTTGGATAGGTGTATTCGAGGCAAATGCTATAGCCTTACAAATAGAAAAAATTCCAACCCCAAGACCAATGACTCATGACTTAATTAAGAATATTCTTAATACTTTTGGAATAGAAGTACAAAAAATAGTTGTTAATCAAATAAAGGATAATACTTTTTATGCTTTGATTTATTGTAAATATAATGACAAGATACTTACAATAGACTCTCGTCCTTCTGATGCTATTGCTATTGCTTTAAGAGTGAATGCTCCAATATATGTGACAGAAGAGGTCATGGAAAAAGCGCATAGCTTGGATGTAGATGAGGATTTAGAAGATTCGGAGAAACTCCAGAAATGGTTGGAAAAACTTAAACCAGAAGATTTAGGGAAGTACAAAATGTAATTCCTCTGTGCCTCCCTAAGTCTTAATATTAAATAAGAGATAAATCCCCAAAAAAAGAAAAATAAAATTCGGGACCCAGGCAGATAAGAAGGGAGGAAGAAATTCTATATATCCTAAAGATTTAAAAACTCCAATCATTGACCAGTATATAAGCGTTAAAGCAATACTAAGCCCAATACCATATAGAGCTCCTCTTTTTCCCATTAGAAAAGAAAATGGAAAGGCAAGTATTGTTATTATTAGACTGACGAGGGGAAAGGAAATTTTATAGTTTAAATCTACTTTAAATTTAACGGTTTCAAATCCTGAGTCTTCAAGTTCTTTAATATATTTTTTCAATTCAAAAAAGTTCATTTGATCAGGCACTTTCCACTCTTTTATAAAATAATCTCCTGTCTCCTCAGTAAGTAGTTTAAGATTCGGTGACTCGACAAATTTCAGTGATTGTTCTCTATTGAATTCTCTTAACCAAGCATCTCTAAGAATTAAAAGATTTCCTTTGATAACTCCCCTCTGAGCAAAAATTCTTCTTTTCAATGACCAGCTTTTTATGTCCAGTTCAAAAATTGAAACTTTGCTGAATATTTTATCTTCGGGATCAAAATATGTGTAATTATATATTCTATTCGTTTTGCCGAATACCCATCTTCTATCAAGATATCTATAACTGCGAGGAGGAACATCATTTATTTTATCCCAGATTTCCTCTGCTTTTCTATTTGAATAGGGCAATATTTTTTCCTGAATAATAAAGGATAATCCTGAAAAGATCAGGGCAATAATAATCACAGGAAGAATTAGCCTGTAAATACTTAAACCACATGCTTTAAACGCAACTATTTCATTAGATTTAGTGAGTAACCCAAAAGTTAATAGCACGGATGTAAGGGCAGTTACAGGAAGAATTAGATAAACTATTTTTGGGATAAAATACCATATATACTGGAATAACAAAAATATTGATTTTTTATGCTCATAGACATTATCAATTCTTTCAAAAAAGGTGATGATGATAAATATTGATAAAATACTAAAAAAAACTAAGGAGGCTATTTTTATATATCTTGTTATAATGTAACGATCAAAGAGTCTCGGGAATTTTAAATTGATAAATTTTTTATTTTTAATATTTCTGCTTGTAAGGGCAAAATTTTTAAAAATTCTAATTTTAGAAAAAAATTTCGGAGGAAAGGTTAGCTCTTTCAGGGAAGAGTAGAAAAGAATGAACCCAAAGACTCCAATTATAATATTTGCTCCCCACATTCCAAGAAAAGGAGAAATTTTGTTATCACGAGCTAAATTCTCTCCACCAGTGATGATAATATAATATATCAGTATAAAAAATAGACTTATTGTGAATCCAATAGTCCTTCCTCCTTTTTTTACAGATATCCCAAGGGGTAAACCAAGAAAGGCAAAAATTACACATGCAAATGGCAAAGCGAATTTTTTATGAATTTCGATTAAATGTGAATTATAAAGTGAATTGGTTTTATCCATTTTTCTTATTGAACTGAACAATTCCTCAATATCCTTTTCTCTCACTCTTTTCTCTCTTGAAACTTTTACAAATAAATTTTTTATATCCAGTTCCTCCCTGAAATTTGAAAACGCGGTTAAACTGTATTTTTCAGGATCCTTGATACTATAAGAGTGTATTAATCCATCCTGTAAATTAAGTATAGCCTTTTGCTCTTCTTTGTTTATTTCAAGATTTCCTTTTCTAGCTAATATAATTCTGTGTGTTCCAGGAGAGTTCGACAAATTCACAAAAATGTTTTTCCATTCACCTGTTGGGAATTTATCCTGTATAAAAATGACCATATTTGGGATAGATTCGTAAAATTCTCTTGGTTTTATCTGAAATTTTGTTTTTGAAATTACTACTTGATTAAAGGTCTTGATAAATTTATGATTGTAATGGGGGCTCATCCATAATGTTAAATATAAAGTTACTAAAAACCAGATAGAGGAAAAAATTATAACAGGGCGAAGAAGCCGTACTAAACTGACTCCAGACGAACGGAGAGCCATTATTTCATAATCTGAAGACATTCTGCTAAAGCCCGCAAGAATTCCCATTAAAACAGCCATTGGAAGGGTGAATGCAAGAATTGATGGAACTAAATAAATTAATAAATTAATTACTGTTTTAAAAGGAACATTTTGCGTTATAAATAATTCCGCAGAAATTAGAATCTCATTCATTAGCATTACAAATGTATAAACAAGTAATCCTATTAGAAAAGGAGAAGTTATTTCTTTTAATATATATCTATCGACTAATTTTAACACCTTAGAAATATAGCATATTTTATATTGGAAATCTATTTACAAAAAAAGCCCTGACCCAGTAGGGTCAGGGCTCAGAAACGAATGCTTTTTCTTAGTACATTTCAGGGCTTGGAGGGGTCTTCTGCTTTTCTTCCTCAGGAATTTCAGAGACAAGAGCTTCAGTTGTCAAGAGAAGACCTGCAATACTGGCTGCATTCTGGAGAGCAATTCTCACAACCTTTGTAGGATCAATTATTCCAGCCTTTATAAGGTCTTCATACTTCTCGGTCAGAGCATTGAGACCCATGTTTGTCTGCATCTCTTTAACCTTCTCAACCACAATAGAACCTTCGAGACCAGCATTATTGGCTATTTGACGAAGAGGTTCTTCAAGAGCTCTCTTTACAATATCCACTCCTATTTTTTCATCTCCATCCACTTTTAAATTGTCAAGAACTTTCTGGCATCTAATGAGCGCAACTCCTCCACCAGGAACAATTCCTTCCTCAATTGCAGCTTTTGTTGCATGCATAGCATCCTCTACCCTTGCCTTCTTTTCTTTAAGCTCGGTTTCAGTTGCAGCTCCAACCTTTATTACTGCAACTCCACCAACCATCTTAGCAAGTCTTTCCTGTAATTTCTCCCTGTCATAATCAGAAGTTGTCTCCTCAATTTGCTTACGAATCTGCTTTATTCTCGCCTGAATATCTTCTGGTTTACCCTTACCCTCAACTATTGTAGTATTATCCTTATCAATCACAACTTTTTTAGCCTCCCCAAGCCAATCCATTGTAACATTTTCAAGTTTAACTCCAATGTCTTCAGTAATAACCCTTCCGCCAGTAAGAATTGCAATATCCTCAAGCATAGCCTTTCTTCTGTCCCCAAAACCAGGTGCTTTAACAGCTGCGCAGTTCAGTGTTCCTCTGATCTTATTCACGACTAATGTTGCAAGAGCTTCTCCCTCTACGTCCTCTGCAATTACAAGTAAGGGTTTACCCATTTTCGCCACATTTTCAAGCAAAGGAAGCAATTCTCTTAAATTACTAATCTTCTTTTCATGGAGCAAAATTAGAGGTTCTTCAAGAACGCATTCCATTCTTTCAGGATCAGTTATGAAATATGGGGATAGATAACCACGATCAAATTGCATTCCTTCCACAACTTCTAAAGTTGTCTCAAGTCCTTTCGCCTCCTCAACTGTAATGACTCCATCTTTTCCTACTTTATCCATTGCTTCTGCTATTATCTTTCCTATTGACTCATCATTATTTGCTGAAATTGCTCCTACATGAGCGATTTTATCCCCAGTAACTTCCTGACTAATTCTTTTGAGCTCCTCAACAACAGCACTAACTGCCTTATCCACTCCTCTCTTTACCAGCATTGGATTTGCACCAGCAAGAACGAATTTGAGCCCTTCTCTATAAATTGCTTG
The DNA here is from genome assembly GCA_002010665.1 of Candidatus Aminicenantes bacterium JdFR-78. Classification (GTDB taxonomy): domain Bacteria; phylum Acidobacteriota; class Aminicenantia; order JdFR-78; family JdFR-78; genus JdFR-78. Next base: position 43,766 of record MTON01000003.1, on the reverse strand, counting down.
TGCTAGGACTGTCGCAGTGGTAGTTCCATCACCTGCAACATCCGAAGTTTTTGATGCAACCTCTCTAACCATCTGTGCACCCATATTTTCCCATGGATCTTTTAACTCAATTTCTTTAGCAACTGTTACACCATCCTTGGTTACTGTAGGAGAACCGAATTTTTTCTCCAGAACAACATTCCTCCCACGAGGACCAAGGGTGGATTTAACAGTATCAGCTAAAATATTAACACCTCTTAATATAGCTTGTCTTGCTTCCTCTCCCATTAATATTTGTTTAGCCATTTTCTACCTCCTTTAAAGAGATTTTTAATCTGTGATTTTAGCTAAAATTTCATCTTCACGGACAATCACATATTCTTCGTCTTCTATCTTAATCTCTGTCCCTGCATATTTTCCTATTAAAACTTTATCTCCTTCCTTCACTTCAAGAGGTACAACTTTACCATCCTCGAGAACCTTCCCTTTACCAACTGCTTTAACTATTGCCTCTTGAGGTTTCTCCTTTGCAGTGTCAGGAATAATAATGCCCCCTTTCTTTACTTCTTTTTCCTCCAACCTTTTGAGTAAAACCCTATCATATAGCGGTATGACTTTCATTTTGCCCTCCTTTATGAAATTTTTAGCACTCTCGATATGACAGTGCTAATTTTAACCAAAAAAATTTTCTTTGTCAATACCTCACATAAAAAGCTTATAGTTTGTTGATTTAAAAAGTGAGTTAGTTTATAATAACTTTTCACCTATGGATTTAAGGAGATTAAAATGAAAAGATATCTTCAGCTTTTAATCATCTTCTTATTGCTTCTTTCTTTTATTTTCTGTAAAAGCGAAGAGCTTACAATTGCGCCTGATTTTACCCTCCAGGACATAAATGGAAATTTAGTTAGATTATCTGATTTCAGAGGAAAAATAATAATATTAAATTTCTGGGCTACATGGTGTCCTCCATGTAGAAAGGAAATTCCTATATTTATAAAACTATACAAAAAATACAAAGATGAAGGACTCGTAATAATTGGAATATCATTAGATAGAGGCGGAAAGGAAGTTGTTATTCCTTTTGTAAAAAAATATGGCATAAATTATCCGGTTCTTATTGGAACATCAGAAGTTGAAGAAGCATATGGAGGAATAAGAGGTATACCAACTACCTTTATAATTGATAAAGAAGGAAAAATTAGAAAAAAGCATATTGGTCTTCCAATGAATCCTGAAGAATTTTTTGAAAATGAATTCTTAACAATAAAAAAAGAGATTTAAATGAGTGGGGCTGAAAATATTTCCCTTCTGGTAAGCTTTGGAGCTGGTTTTCTAAGTTTCATCTCTCCATGTATACTTCCTTTGATTCCATCTTATCTCGCGTTTATAACCGGAGTCTCAATTGAAGAATTAACTGATGGAAACTATAAATCCGCGCGATTAGGAGTAATTTTAAATTCTCTTCTTTTTATTTTTGGATTTTCTTTGGTATTCATAGCTTTTGGTGCTTCTGCAACATTAATTGGCAAAATTTTGCTTCAAAATAAGAGAATTATTGAGATAATTGGAGGCATCATAATAATAATTCTGGGTATACATTTCACTGGATTAATAAAATTTAGATTTCTTGAAAAGGAAAAATCCATTCATATCAGCAAAAAACCTTTGGGTTACTTAGGATCCTTTTTAGTTGGGGCAGCTTTTGCAGCAGGATGGACCCCATGTATTGGACCAATACTGGCTTCTATCTTAACTCTTGCTGCTTCTACTCAGAATATAGGTAAAGGAATATTAATGTTAGCATTTTACTCACTCGGCCTCGGAATCCCATTTTTTATTACAGGTCTTTTATTACACAAGTTTTTTGAATATTTTAAAACAATCAGAAAACACTTTAAAACTATAACCATAATTGGTGGAATCTTTCTTATATTGATTGGAATTATACTTTTATCAGGAACATTTAGCCTGATTAATGCATATATAAATAGAATTCTTTAAATAATAAATTTTAAATGGTGAAATGTGATTTGAGAGGTAATGTTTTTCCGATTTTTGAAATTACCATCTCATTACTACAGCAGACCAAGTAAAACCAGCCCCAAAGGAATCCATTAAAATTACATCTCCCTTTTTAAGTTTACCCTCCCTATTTAATTCATCAAGAGCTATAGGAATTGTTGCAGCAGAAACATTGCCATATTTATGAATATTTATATATACTTTTTCCTTTGGCACTTTCAATCTCTCACATGTTGCCTCAATTATTCTTATATTAGCCTGATGTGGAATAAAAATATCTATATCTTCTCCAGTAAGACCAGCCTTAGAAAGTGCTTTAAGAGCAGCCTCTCCCATCTTTTTTACAGCATGTTTGAAAACCTCATTGCCTTTCATATGAACTGTGTGCAATTTCTTCTCGACTGTCTCATAAGTGGCTGGCATTCTTGAACCTCCAGCTGGTTGAATTAGTAAATCCCCTAGACTTCCATCAGCAGCCCAGTAAGATGAAAGAATTCCTGATTCATCGTCTCCTTCTTCTAAAATAGCTACCCCAGCTCCATCCCCGAAAAGCACACAAGTGCTTCTATCTTCCCAGTTGGTAATTTTGCTTAACATCTCAGCCCCTGCAACTAAAACTCTTTTATTCTTTTTACTTAGAATTAAACTCTCAGCAAGAATAAGGGCATATAAAAAACCTGGACAGGCTGCTGAAATATCGAGAGCTGGGATATCTTTCAGACCAAGAGCCTTTTGAACCCAGCATGCAGTTGAAGGAAAAAGATTATCAGGGGTTACTGTTGCAACAATTATTAAATCAATGTCCTGAGCTTTAATTCCAGCGTTTTCTAAAGCCTTTTTACTTGCTTCAATAATCATATCTGAAGTAGCTTCATCTGGGGAGGCAATTCTTCTTTCCTTAATTCCTGTTCTCGTAACAATCCACTCATCTGAAGTGTCCACCATTTTTTCTAAATCGTAATTGGTCAAAATTTTCTCAGGAACGTATGAGCCAGTTCCAATTATTTTAATCCTTCCCATCTTTTATAATAGGCATTTATATAGCATAATAGATATTTAATTGCAATTTTTTTTTGTATTTTATAATATAAGAAAAGACCAAATCAGAGGTGAATTATGGGAATTTATGCAATTATTATGGCAGGAGGAGTTGGGAAAAGGTTCTGGCCCCTAAGCAGAAAAAGAAAACCAAAGCAATTTCTTCCTATTGTAAGCGAAAAAACTATGCTTGAGGAAACAATTGAGAGGATTTTACCATTAATTCCTTATGAAAGAATATATACCGTTGCAAATGCAGAATTTAGCAATGAAATATACAAGCTGGTTCCTAATCTTCCAGAAAAAAATCTAATAGTTGAGCCCTCTGCAAAAAATACTGCTCCATCATTACTCCTTGCTACAGCTCGAATTTCCTCTGAAGATTCTGATGCAACAATTGTTGCGCTTCCTTCTGACCATTATATCAGAGACAAAAACAGGTTTAATAAAGTGCTAAATGCCTGCTTAAAAATGGCTCAAACAGGAGAATACATCATTACAATCGGGATAGAACCATCCTATCCAGCCACTGGATATGGTTACATTCATTATTCTCCAAAACAGACTTTTGAAGCCGAAGGGATGAAGTTTTATTGGGTAGAAGAATTCAAGGAAAAACCAAATTTAGAAGAAGCTATAAAATATCTGGCCGAGAGGGAGTATTTTTGGAATAGCGGAATATTTATTTGGAATGTAAAGTCTTTTTCTGAAAAACTAAAAAAATATACACCTGAACTCCACGCTGATTATATTGCTTTATATGAAGCTCTTGAGAAAAATGAAAAAGAAAAAGCAATAGAAATTTTCCAAAAATTTCCATCCACATCAATTGATTATGCTTTAATGGAAAAAGCAAAGGGCATCCTTGTTATTAAAGGAGACTTTGGGTGGTCAGATGTTGGTTCATGGTCCTCATTAGCTGAAATACTACCTCGTGATAAAGAAGGAAATGTAATAAAAGGAGATGTAATTTTGATGGACTCAAAGAATTGTATTGTATATAATCCTAATATATTTACTTCTCTTATTGGAGTGAAGGACATTATTGTTATTTATGCCAATAATGCGCTTTTAATATGCAATAAAAAATATGATCAAAAAATAAAAGAATTAGTTGAAAAATTAGAAAAAGAAAATAGGAAGGAATACTTATAAGTTATTATTCTTCATCTATTTCAGATGCAACCTTTTGGAGCTGGTGTTTTAATTTTCGCTCTATTTCCTCTTTTTTGGCTTTCTGAAGTTCAAAACTTGCTTCAAATTTTCTATCAAATTCCTGAATTCTCTCCCTCTCTTTAAAAATCAGTTCATCAAGAGATTTCTCCCCTTTTGATTTTATTCTTTCAAATTTTATTACTTTCTTACTAATTGCATCAATCCAGAGTTCCACATTGCAATGAGGACACTTGACTTTAAATAATCTCTCTTTATTCATTTCTCCTCTACTTTATCAGAATTTTTTTTGACAATCAAGATAAGTTTTATTTGAAAAAAATAAGTGAAGATGATAAGATAAAATTTCCAAAATAACTTGGTAATTATGGACAAAAAAGATTATTCAATTTCTGATGTTTATAAAATAATAAATTCCGAATTAACGCAGTTAGAAGAAGAGCTTAAAAAGGTCACTCAATCACCCATTGATATTGTCTCAAAAATAGGAAATTATATTTTTAAAGGTAAAGGTAAAAGAATACGACCTGCATTATTAATTCTTTGTTCCAAATTACTCGGATATCATGAAAAAGAAATTATTCGCTATGCTTCTGTAATAGAGTTCATTCACACTGCAAGTCTAATTCATGATGATATTGTTGATAATTCGAATATAAGAAGAGGTAGAAAAACAATTCATTATAAGTGGGGGTCCAATATATCAGTTTTGTTAGGAGATTATCTTTATATCCTTTCGATAAAATTATCTTTAAATGATAATTCAAAAATTATACAGTCTCTTTCAGATGTTACCTGTCAAATGATAGAGGGTGAGCTTTTAGAACTAAATGAAAGCTGGAATTTTGATATAGAAGAGGAAAAATATCTGGAAATTATAAAGAAAAAAACAGCTTCACTATTTGCAGGAAGCTGTAAAATTGGAGCTCTATTAGCAAATGCAACTGAGGAAGAAGAGAATTCTTTAACTGATTTTGGCTTAAATACGGGCATCGCATTTCAAATAATAGATGATATGCTTGATTTTACTTCTACTGAAAAAGCACTTGGAAAACCTGTACTCTCTGATTTAAAGGAGGGAAAAATCACCCTTCCCTTAATTTACACTCTTAGAAATAGAAAAGAGGAAATTTTAAAATTAATTTGTGGAAAAAGGAAAATTTTCAACACTGAGGAAATATTAAACATTATAAATGAAGCAGGAGGCATTGATTATACATATAAAAAGGCGGAGAGCTATATTAATAAAGCGAAGAAAAATTTAAAAATATTCTCAGATTCAGTTTATAAAGATTCTTTAATAATTCTTTCTGATTATGTTCTTACGAGGGAAAAATGAGTGAAAAATTGCCATTAATTAAGTTAATTAAAGGAGATATAACCACTTTCGAAGGAGATGCAATAGTAAATGCAGCGAATAATCATTTATGGATGGGGGCAGGTGTGGCTGGNGCTATAAAGAAAAAGGGAGGAATTGAAATTGAAAAAGAGGCTGTATCCAAGGGCCCAATTCCAATTGGTGAGGCAGTTGTAACCAGTGCAGGCAAATTGAAGTGCAAATATGTAATTCATGGTGCTGTTATGGGAAGAGACTTAAAGACAGATTCTGAAAAAATAAAATTAGCAACAATTAATTCTTTAAAAAGAGCTGATGAACTCAAACTAAACACAATTGCTTTTCCAGCATTTGGAACCGGAGTGGGAGGTTTTCCTTTCCGTGATTGTGCTAAAATAATGAAATCAGCGATTGAAGAATATTTTTCAAAACATGAATCATCTCTGAAAGAAGTCTATTTTTATCTGTTTGGAGATGATGCTTTCCAGGCTTTTCAGGAAATTTTTCTTTTATAATTATAGATGCCCTTTGAAAAAGAAATTAAATTAAAAATAAAAAATACTGGTGAAATAATCAAAAGAATTGAAGAAAAGGGGGCTAAATTAATCCGGAAAAGACACTTTGAAGATAATTTCTTGCTGGATTTCCCAGATAATTCCCTTTATAGAAGAGGCACTGCCTTGAGAATTCGGGTCACAGAGGAGAAAAATTTTTTAACCTTTAAAGGTAAAAAAAGAAAATCCAGTTCATTTAAAATAAGAGATGAATGGGAAACTGAAATAAAAGATGTCAAAGCTCTATTTATGATTCTGAAAAACATTGGATTGGAAATAAAATTTAGATATCAAAAATTCAGAACCATTTATAGAAAAAATAAACTGAAGATAACAATAGATGAAACTCCGATAGGAAATTTTCTTGAGCTCGAAGGAGAGGAAAAAGAAATTAAAGATTTTGTTAATGATCTTGGTTTTTCAGAAAAAAGTTTTATCAAAATGGATTATGTTGAAATTTTTAAGCAGAGCCATAGTGGAGACATGGTATTTTCAGAATGAATAAAAACTTATGAAAGCATTGATTCTGTCTGCTGGAAAAGGAGAAAGGCTTAAGCCTTTGACAAACTTCTTAGCAAAACCAGCTATTCCTTTTCATAATAAGCCAATCATTGTTCATATTTTGGAGAATTTAAAAGAGAAAGGAATTAAGGATGTTGCAATTAATCTGCACCATCTTCCTGATACAATCAGAAATGTAGTAAAGCAATTTAAGGACATTAATATTATTTTTTCTTATGAGGATAAGCTCGTTGGCTCAGCAGGTGCAATTAAAAATTTTGAAGAATTTTTTAAAAAAGAAAAAAATTTTCTTGTAATAAATGGTGACACCATTCAGCATATTCCAATTAAAACCTTTTTGAATTTTCATATAAAAGAAAAAGCGTTTGCTACATTAATGATTAGAAAAAATTTCTTGCCTAAAAAATACACACCTATTGAGATCAATAAGGAAAAGGAAATTATTTCAATAGGAAAATGCAAAAAAGAAATTCCTTATTTTATGTATTGTGGGGCAATGATTTTATCTAGTGAGATCCTTAATTTTATAGAACCAAATATCTATTCTGATATTTTTAGAAATGTTTTTCCAATTCTTTTCAACGAGAGAAAAAAAATTAAAGCCTTTGAGTATAAAGGTCCGTGGATTGAAATTGGAACTTTATCAGATTATTTCAGATATTCACTGAATATTTCTGGTAAAAAAGAGAATATAATTGATATGAATTCAAAAATTCACTCTTCAGCAAAGGTTTCAAAGAGCATCATTGGAAAAGATTCTTTTATTAAAAAAAATGTTAATATAAAAAAGTCAATAATTTGGGACAGAGTGGTTATTGAAGATAATTCCATTATTGAAAATAGCATTTTAACAAATAATGTCCGTATCCCATTTTCTTCTGAAATAAAAAACAAAATTGTTTTTTTAGAAGTGGATGAAATAAAATCATGTCACCTGAATCTAAAATAAAACAGGAAATAAAAGCATTACTAAGAAAGGAAGGCTTTGAAGTAAAAAATATAATTAAATTGCCTGGAGATGCGTCTGAAAGAGACTTTTATAGAGTTTTTACATCAACTCAAAATTTTATTTTTCTTCTTTATCCCTTTCCAATTAATGAAGAATTAAATTTAATAAAAGCTTACAAGTTATATTCCAAATCTGATTTACCAATATCAAAAATTCTTCGCCTCTGGTGTGATAGAGGAGCACTACTTCTCCAAGACCTTGGAGATGAAAGTTTACAGAAATTTGTTAAAACAAAGAGTAACAATGAAGTCAATAAAATTTATTGTCAGGCTATCAATTTGATTCAAAAAATTCAAAAAAAGGGATTTGAAAACATCACTAAGTCTTATTTCCTAAACAGGTATTTGTTAGACAAAAAAAGGTTAATCTGGGAATTAAACTTCTTTTTAGAAAATTATGTCCAGAAATTTTTAAGAAAAAGTATAAAAAAAGAAAAATATATGGAGTTATTTAATATTTTAATTGATCTGATTGATTTAAAGAGAAAAGTTCTATGCCATCGCGATTATCATAGTAGAAATCTATTTATCCTCAAGAATAGAATTTATATTATTGATTATCAGGACACCACCCTTGGCCCTCCTCTCTATGATCTTGCCTCTCTTATTTTTGATAGCTACGTAAAACTGAAAAAGAAAATGAAAAATTACTTAATTGATTATGCTTATAAACTGAATAATTACGGATGGAAATTTAAAGAGTTTCAGAGGCAGCTTCTTCTAACGAGTCTTCAGAGAAATATAAAAGCTCTTGGAACATTTGGTTATTTAGTAACAGTTAAAAACAAAAAGATTTATCAATTTTATATGAAGAGAACCATTGATTACATAAAAGAAAATCTCCAATTCTTTGAAGGCTTAAAAGAAATTGAGAATTTATTGGAATGATTCGAATTATTCTTCCAATTTTTCTCTATGTTCCTCAAGAATTTCTTCCCCCTTTTTCTCCATCTGTTCAATAGACTCAGCTCGCAATATTTCATATTTCACCAAACCCTGAGCCACTTCTTCTTGCGCTATTTTTATTAAATTCTTAGTATTCGTTTTAATTTTTGGTTTGGCACCTTTTAATAGTTGTTTACTTCTTTTTGCAGCTATAATGACGAAACGATACCTACTGTCAATTCCGTTTAATTCCTTCACGCCTCCTCCTAAAGTCTATAGAGGGTGAAACATTCTTAGAATAACAAATATTTAAAAGAAATTCAATAAACTCATTTTTAAAAATAATTTCTAATACCTCAATAGGGATTTTGAATAAATTTCATTTATAATATCATGCTTTATTTTCAAAAGTTTTTTCTTTATTGGGGAAAGGAACCCTTTTGTTCTTTCTTCATCAAGAGTTCCTATATATTTACCTAAAAAATCAGCAATTAATATTTTTATATTATAGAATATCCAATAAATTTTCTTCCATATTGGAGCCTTTATTTTAAAGAGACCAATATAAGTTCTGTGAATTATCCTAATTAGTATATTTTTAACCACCCCAAGGAGATGGGAAACATAATATAAATCAAATTCTCTTATACTCAAGTCTTGATCAATACACATCCTTTTAAGAATATATCCAAATTTCACCTTATGCCAGTGATAAAATTTTGCATCCTTAACAAGGGCCACTCTATAATTATTGAGTATCAATCTTTTTGCAAAAGTCATATCCTCTCCATAAGGGACATCAGGCAATTTTATCTTTAAAAGAATTTCTTTATTAATACAGGATGCACAATTATCAAAATTGCTCAATTTTCTTCTCATTAGAGGTGACAATTTATTCCAACAATAAGTAGAGATTGGTTCTGAAATTTCCTCGTATTCATGATACCAATTATTATGGATGTATGCATCAATTGGATCATATAATTTTCCACCAATTTGAAAAACACCATATGAAGCTGCCACTTTACCTTCTCTTACTGGCTGTGTTAATTTTTCGAGAAAATCTTTACCTATTGGCACAACATCATCTGTGAAAAAAACTATAAATTTCCCTTTTGCTAAATTTGCTGCTTTCATTCGAGTTCTGCTATGGCTGAATTCTCCTTCCGGAACATGAACTATTCTGACCTCAAAGTTTTGGGCACTTTTTTTAACATTCTCAAGATATTTTAGTGTACCATCCTTTGAATTGTTATCCATGAAAATAATCTCAAAATTATATTTGAAATTTTGAGAAAGCAAGGCATCTACAAGATTATTAACTACATTTAATGAATTCTTTGTCAATATCACAACGGAGAACATCATACTCGAGTATAGGAAATTAATATTTTATTAAAAAGGTTCTTAATTTTAGAAATAAATATCTCCTTTGTAAAGAGTTTTCCCCTTAAAAAAGCCCCTTCACTAAATTTATTAAGTAAATTCTCATTTTTTATTAGCCTCATTGTTTTCGACTTTAATTCTCTCAAATTAGAAAATCTATAGCCAGAAACACCTTCCTCTACAATCTCTTTCTGCCCGCCTCCATCAAAAACAACAGGGACGCACCAATTTTGCATGGCTTCAACTATTGACATCCCAAAATGCTCAATCATGGATGGATCTGTTTGATTAAGGCCACAGAAATGCCAGAAAATTTTTGCCTTTTTATAAAGATTCTTTATTTCTTCTATAGGAATATTCACTTTTAATTCTATATTATTAACCTTCACAGAAGAAAGAAAATTCTCAATCTTATTAAGATAAGGATTCTCCTTAATACTTCCTCCAGCAAGAACAAGCTTCCATTCTTTCAATTCCTCAGGGTAAGTTTCTCTCAAATTTTTGAAAGCCTTAATCATTTCAAGTTGTTGTTTACTGCCGCCTATTTCAAAACGAGCTACAGATAATATAATATTCTCCTTTTGCGGTTTTCTTTCGTCACATATCATATCAACAGGTGGGTAAATATGATTAGTTGGATTCACTCCCCATTTTTTCTTTATCCATTCCCTAGTATATTTACTATTGTAAATTATATAATTATATTTATCCACGTAAAAATAATTTGCTCTCCTTCTTTCAGGAAAATGACAAATAAGAATAGAAATATTTGACAGAGGATAAACCATTTCAAGCATGCTGTTGTTAATAAAAATATCGTAATTTCCGCTTTCCCTGCTTATAATGTGAAAGGGGTTCTCCATTCTAAAGGTTATTACCCCTGGATCTATTTCTCTAAAACCTCTTTCCTCATAAAAGGGTATTTTAATTACTTTAATTTCACATTTTGATAAATCCAAGTCATACCAGCTCTTTAAATCTTCTAAAGATACTTCTTTATTCGCTATTAAAGTCACATCACACTCCTCCTGAAGGGCGTATGCAACTGTACATCCGTATTTTTGACCTCCACCTATTAGATGAAAAGTATGATCGTAAATACCGATTTTTGGTTTTCTAAGCCCAAAAATCACCTCTATTCTGGATAGGAGATTATAGGCATATTGAATTCCTGAGAATTTCGAAACTATATTCGTTATGTCTGGCAAAATTTTTTGAATTTTTTCGAATTCATTATTATTGATTAAATTGAACACTACAGAAGGTAAAATTCTATTCGTAGATTCTATTCCATAATTCCTGTAATATTTTTTTATTAAAGAAGGAAGTCTACCAGGTAAATATTTAGCTGTTTCTATTAGAAAATTATTCTCCTTCATTTTTTTTCACTTTGGAATTGAGAGCATCAGCAATAACTTCAATTTTCTCTTTTAACTCCTCAAGTTCCTGTTTTATATCATTGAGTTTCCCATCTATCTGCCTGAACCTTATAAAGGATGCTAACTGGTAGACAACTATTTCCTCGTTAAAATTCTTTTGTCTTTCAAAAATAAATCTGAGATACGGCAGGGNTATTTTTCTTATGATTCTTTTTAAAAAAACTACAAAAGGCCCGATAACTTTTCGATGAGATCTAATATCTCCAGAAGGAATGCAGTCAATATCTTCATTCAGGATAGACAGTCGAGTTCCCATTTCCTTATCCAACTCATTTTCAGTTAATTCCCAAAGATTAACCCTGTAAGGAGTATCAATTTTCTTCTTAATCAATTTATCTATTTCTTTGACTTTCTCTCTCTTTGAATACAATTTCTCCTTCAGGGACAGAATTTCTTTTTTAAGGTTTATTAAATAATTTTTTTCCACCATTTTCATTAAGGCATAAATTTAAAGGGAAATATATGAAAAGTCAATTTAATTACTCTTTAAATTTTGAGAGTAAATCTTTCACTGCATCTTTATGAACAAGAATATTAAGCATTTTCAATTTTATATAATCATCCCTATAAAAATAATATCCCTTAAATTTTCCTACAAATGCACTTCTTCCAGAATCTTTAATTAAAAACCAGTCATGGTTTCCTATCCTTTTATATCCCACAAGATGAACAGCATGGTCATCTGTTGAAGTTTTATTATAGAATCTAAATTCTCTTGAATCCTGATTGATACAACTAAAGGGTATGTCAAAAGATGGGATTATCGCAATATCTTCTTCTCCACTTTTACCAGGCTCAGAAATATCTCCTCCAATAGCAACTGTAAATCCATTCTTAATAGCATTTACTATTGCTTTATAAAATTCATCAAGAGGAACATTATAATAGTCCTTACTGTGCCACCAGTTATCTGGAACTTTATATTCTCCCTTTGTATAGAAGGGCAAATACTTGAAACTTATAATAGCAACATAATCATCAAGCGGAAGCTGAAGGACATTATCCAAATATTCCTTTGGCGTCATCTCCTTACCATCTACAATAATTTTTTCAGGTGGCTTACCCAGGTGTTTATTTAAAATAGCTTTTACATACTCAATTGCAGTCTCTTCGTCCCAGTAATTATTTTCTTTTAGAAAATTTAAATAAGCTTTTAATTCCTTGAAAAGCTCAGTGTGGTCATGAGTTTTTTTGCCAGACAAAAGACCTGTATAATCTGATGCTCGTACTATTCCGTACTTTTTTATCCTTTCTATTACTGCATTGTGTTCTGAGCCTTGTCCAAAAAAGGAATTACCCTTTTCCCTTATAAATCTACGAGCTTTTTCCACATATTCCCAATAAACTGTGTACATTTCAGAGAGCTTTATTTCTCCTTTCCCTAATCTTTTTAATTCAGATTCCAAAAATGAAGTAGTTGAAAAACACCAACAAGTTCCTGTTTTTCCCTGACTTATAGGAGGAAAATGAAAATATTGAGTAAATTCTTCTGGTGATTTTGGCCGCTCTATCTTAGAAAAATCAAGAGTGAGCACAGTTCTTTTTTCTCCATTTATCTCTTTTGTTTTATAAATCGCTTTATCGACGCACTGAAGACCTTCTTTTGGAATGAACTTCTTAGCTACTTTTTTCTCCTTTTCCTTTGGAGTACATAAAATTAAAATTAATAATGAAAACAGAATAATTCCAAAGTAGAGATAAAATTTTCTCCATCTCATGACCCTCTCCTTTTTAATTAGCATTTTTAAATTCTGATGTTTTCCAATCTTTCATTTTTCGATTACCGATTTTTGGCCTTCTACAACTCTGGTTTTTTCAAAAAGACCTGAGGATACTTACTTAATATACTCTCAAGAATAAATTCCTCTATTTCCTGAGCTGTTTTTAAACTCAATGCTTTTTCAACTATCTTTTTAATTTCTTTATACTCCACTTCTCTAAGCGCCTTTTTAACTTTGGGTATGAAAACTGGATTCATGCTGAAATTTTTTAATCCAAGGCCAAGGAGAACAAGCGCAGAAAGGGGATCAGCTGCCATTTCCCCGCAAACAGTAACCTCCTTTTTCTCTCTATTACAAACTTCTATAACATAACGAAGCACCCTAAGAATCGAGAGATGAAAGGGTTGATAGAGATATGAGACAAATTCATTTGTTCTATCAACTGCTAAGTAGTATTGAATTAAATCATTTGTACCAATGCTAATAAAATCCACTTCTTTAATCAATACATCCACAATATTTGCCGCAGCAGGAACTTCTATCATTATTCCAACCGGAATTTTCTCATCAAATTTCTTGCCTTTCTTTTTGAATTCTGACTTAACTTCCTCAAGAAGGTTTTTAAATTCTTTAACCTCCTCTAATTGAGTTATCATTGGAACAAGAATTTTTATGTTTTTCAATATACTTGCTCTTAAAATAGCACGCAATTGAATTTTAAATAATTCTTTTCTTTTGAGAAAGAGTCTGATTGCTCTTAATCCGAGAGCTGGATTCGGCTCTTTTTCGATTTCTAAATGTGGAATTTCTTTCTCTCCCCCGATATCTACTGTCCTTATAACAACTGCATAGGGATGAGCCTTCTTTGCAACTTCAAAATAGGCAGTATAATGCTTCTCCTCAGTAGGTGGATCCGGGTAATGGAGGTAAAGATATTCTGACCTGAAAAGCCCTATTCCTTCCCCTCCATAGGAAAGCGTCAGTTCAACTTCTTCGGGCAATTCAATATTACCCTGAAGGGAAAAGGAGAATCCATCAAGAGTAACTGGTTCAAGAAATCTAATTTTTGTTAATTCTTTTTGATAGTCATCATATCTCTGTTTTTTGCTTATAAATTCTTTTATAACAGCTGAGGGAGGATTTATAATAATTTCTCCTGTTGTTCCATCAAGAATTATTTTATCCCCATCCTTTACATAATTTACAATATTATGGAGCCCGACCACTGCTGGTATATTCAATGAACGAGCTAATATTGCTGTATGAGAAGTTTGTCCTCCCATATCAAGAGCAACGCCAAGAATATCTCCTCTGCTTAATACCGTTGCTGCATCTGAAGGTGGAAGTTCATGACATACAAGAATTTTTTTCCCTTTACTTAATGCTGGAGATTTTCCATCTTCCCTCAAATTCTTATTTATCCTTATCAAAACATCTTTAATATCACTGAATCTCTGTTTAAAATAGCTATCGTCAATTGACTGGAAAATCTTTTCATATTTATTGTTCACAACGAATAAAGCCCATTCAGTTTTAACCTTTTCTTTTTTAATTATATTTTCTATTTCACCAATTAATGATTCATCCTTCAGGATTAAAAGATGAGCTTCAAAAATAAATGAATATTCCTCTCCAAGTTTCTTTTTTATTTTATTTTTAATTTCAATTAACTGTTTCTCTGTTTTCTTTAATGCATTTCTGAATCTCTGAATTTCTTTTTTTATCTGTGAAGGATGTATCCTTTCCTTGTATTCAGAAAAGATTGGTTTATCTGAAAGATAANCCTCACCTATAGCTATACCTGGAGAAACACCTAAACCCTTTAATCTAATGTATTCCATTTTATTCAGGTTCTTGGAATTTATTGTTAATTAAATTTTCTAGTGCTTGAATGGCTTTTTCCTCATCCTCCCCTTCCACTCTTAGGATAATTTCTGTCCCCTGTGTTGCTGCTAAAGTTAAAATACCAAGTATGCTTTTCCCATCAATTTCATCATCATTCTTAATTATTCTCACCTTAGATTTAAATCTATTGGCAAGATTTACAAATTTAGAAGCAGCCCGAGCATGAAGTCCAAGTTTATTTATTATTTTTATTTTTTTCTCAATCATTTTTTACATTTAGATGAAATCAAAGAACTTGCCAAATGAATATTTTTCTTGCCCTGCTCTACCACTTTTTTAGCTACCTCTTTTAAGTTATTTGTTCTCTGTAAAGAAACGAATTTTATTAACATTGGTAAATTTACACCTGTTATAATCTCGATTTGATTCTCCTTTAGAAAACTAAAACTGATATTGGAAGGAGTTCCACCAAACATATCCGTAAAAATTATAACGCCATTCTTCCTATCAACTCTTTTTATACTCTCTTTTATTTTCTTTTTTGACTCCTCAACATCATCGTACCACCCTATAGAAACTGCCTCAATATTTGGTGCCTCGCCAAGAATAATAGTTAAAGCATTAAGCAATTCTTCAGCCAGCTTTCCATGAGAAACTATTACTCCTCCAATCATTTTCAAACCTTTATAATTTATTTACATCCCTATGGAAAACTTTTACTTCATAATTATTCTTCTGTAAATATTTTTTAATTTCATTTGCTATAATAACGGATCGATGTTTTCCTCCAGTACATCCCACCGAAATAGTCAGATAACTTTTTCCTTCTTTTATGAAATTTTGAAGTAAATAATTCAAAAAATCATAAAGACGTTTTAAAAAATCGTGTGTCTCAGGCAATGAAAGCAAATAATTTTTAACCTTTTTACTTCTGCCTGAAACACTTCTCAAAGAATCCACATAATAAGGATTTGGCAAAAATCTTACATCAAATACAAGGTCTGAGTCAATTGGAATACCATATTTATATCCAAAACTAATAATGGAAACTGACAAAGGTTTCTTTTTCTTCTCTGAATATCTTTTTACAATGATCTCTTTTAATTGACTTACAGAGAGGTCAGATGTATCAAGCACCCAATCCGCCATCTCTCTAATGGGCATTAATTTTTCCTTTTCTTCTTTTATTCCTTCAAGTATCGACTTCCCAGGAGAGAGGGGATGTGGTCTTCTTGTTTCCTTAAACCTTCTCAAAAGTGTTTCTTCTTTTGCCTCTAAAAATATTAATTCCATTGGAATACCCTTTTCCTTGAGATTTTTATAAATTATGGGAAAATTTTTTAGGAAACCTTTTTCTCTGATGTCAAGAACTAAAGCAACACGCTCAACAAGCTCCTCACCCTTCCTCTTCCACAATTCTATAAGTTTTGGAATTAACTTAGAGGGCAAATTATCCACGCAATAAAAACCTAAATCCTCTAAAAAATGGCTAACTGCAGTCTTACCTGAACCTGAAAGCCCGGTAATTATAATAAGCTTTCTTTTACTCATCATCTCTATCATTCATAACTTGATTTGATTTTAAAAGATTTTCAAGTTCCTTTGTAATCTCCTTAGACGCAGGATAAACTTTTCTATCAAGTAGATGTTTCCTAACAGCAATTTCCGTCAAAACAGCTAAATTTCTTCCAGGCCCAACTGGTATTACAATTAATGGCAAGTCTACACCAAGTAGTTCATATTTTCTCATGGATTCATACCCTAATCTATCAAATTCAACATCTGGCTCCCATTTTTTTAATTCAATTATTAGATCAATCTCTTTCTCAAGTGTAATTGAAGAAATTCCAAAAAGCTCCTTTATATTTATAATTCCAAGCCCTCTAACCTCAAGGTGATATCTGCTCAATGGTGGTGCAGAACCAACTATCCTTCCTTCAGATGTCCTATAAATTTCTATTACATCATCTGAAACTAGCCGATGTCCTCTCACTATTAGTTCAACAGCACACTCACTTTTTCCTATTCCACTCTCTCCTATTATCAAAACTCCTTGCCCATATATATCAAGTAGAACACCATGTATTTTCTTTTTAGGGGCTAATTTTTTAGACAAGAAATTTGTTATTCTTTCAATACATTGAGAGGTGGCTAAGGACGATTTAAAAACCGGGACTTTAGATTCATTTGCTAAATTTAAGAGTTCATCTGGAGGATCAAGATTACTTGTAAGAACAATACAGCACATCTTTTTCTGAAAAATTTTTGAAAGAACCTTTAACCTTTCTTTTGAAGAAAGCTCTTTTAAATAATTAATCTCAAGTTTTCCTAAGATCTGAACTCTTCCAGGATGTATAAAATCAACATAACCTGCTAAGGCAAGCCCTGGTTTTTGGATTTTAGAATGAGTTATATTATTTTCAAATCCACTGGAACTTGAAATTAAGGTCAATTCCAGTAATTGCTTTCCGTCATTAAAAAATTCTTTCACTGAAATAAAATTTTCGCTTTGAGAGTTTTTTTCAAGAGATTTGTTCTTCTTCATTTTTTATTATTTCATATATTTGCTGAGAATTTTTTGCAGAAAGGAATGTCTTTATAAGATTCCCCCCTTTTCGGGCTAAATGTGCAACAGAGGCTAAAATCTGAAGATGGAGACTTGGATTGTCAGGAGAGGAAATAACTAAAAAGAAAACATGGACAGGTTTTCCATCAAGAGAATTAAATTTCACTCCTTTATGGGAAAGGGCAAGAAGAACAATAGGATTTTTTATCCACTTAAATTTACAATGAGGAATTGCTATCCCTCCTCCAATTCCTGTGCTTCCAAGTTTTTCTCTCTCAACCAGTTTCTGATATAGTTCTTTCTCCTTTGAGATCAAATTTTTATCTTTCAGAAAATTTACCATTTCCTTTAAAACCTGTTCACTCGTCTGCCCATTTAATTCTTCAATTATCAAATCCTGCTTTAACCACTGGGTTATTTTCATTTCCTCTATTTCACCTCAATTAAATCGTAATTTCCACTTTTTCTTTTATGTAAAATCTGAAGACTTCCTGATTCTAAATCAGTGAATGCAAATATTTCGCGATTTGAAATATTCATATACTCTATAGCCTCATCTAAAGACATCGGTTTTAAGGTTAAAACCTCATTCCTGGAGATATTGTATTTAGGGGTTAAAGGCTGTTCCGCTGGAGTAGTTATTCTCCCTGCCCTTTTTCTCTCCTCCTTCAACTTTTCCTTTGCCTTTTTTACTCTTCTTTCAAGTTGATCGAAAACTGTATTCAGTGCCATATAAACTTCTTTTGCCTTTTCTTTCGCATTAAAGGAAAAATTCTTGCTTTTCAAATTAATTTCAACAATTCTTTGAAACTTTTCTGTTGAAAATATAACTTCTGCTTCAAGCAATGGACCAATAAATTTCTCAATTTTTCTAAGTCTCTTCTCAGTATACTTTTTTAAATCCTGGGTTATTTCCATATTCCTTCCAGTATAGCTTATATTCATTTAGATTCCTCCATTAAGGTATTCCTTTTTCTTATATAACAAGGTGGAATATTAAGTTGTTGTCTATATTTAGCTACTGTTCTTCTTGCTAATCTTATTCCATGTTTAGCAAGAATTTCTACAATTTCTGTGTCAGTTAAAGGATTATCTGGATCCTCCTTTTCAATAAGGGATTGAATTTTCTCTTTTATTATCTCGCTCGGGATTTCTTCTCCTTTAGAATCAGTTATTCCTTTTTGAAAGAAGAATTTTAAGGGCAAAAGTCCCTGAGGAGTTAAAATATATTTGTTCGAAACAATCCTACTTACTGTAGATTCATGAACATTTATTGCATTAGCAACTTCTGATAATGTTAAAGGCTTAATCCAGTCTATCCCTTTTTCCAAGAAATCCTTTTGTTTTTCAACTACATATTTAACAACTCTATAAAGAGTTGAATTTCTGTGATCCAGACTTTTTAGAAACCATAAAGCTGATTTAAATTTTTCTTCGAGATATTTATTTAAAGATGGGCTAATTTTTTCCTTGCTTAAGAGCAGTTTTTTATAGAAAGGATTTATCCTTAATTTTGGTATACCTTCATTATTTATATAGACTTTAAAACCCTTTTCATCCTTTTCTATGAATACATCTGGTGTAATATAATCAGGTAAACCTTTCTCAAATTTAGCTCCAGGTTTTGGATTTAGGCGTCTTATAAGATTTAAGTGCTCCTTGAGTTCAGGAAGGGACAAGTTTAATTCTTTTGCAAGCCGTTCATAATCTCTCTTTTCCAAAAGATGCATATAATTATTTATAATTTTCTCAACAGTTTCATTTTTTATTTTCAAATGATTTAGCTGAGCTAGAAGGCATTCCTTCAAGTCCAAGCTTCCAACCCCCACTGGATCAAAGTTTTTTATAATTTCTCTAATTTTTTCCACTCTTTTTTTGCTTGTTTTACATATTTTCGCCAATTCTTCAATACTAATTTCAAGATATCCATCCTGATTTATATTACCAATTATATTTCTTGCTATTTCCCTATCTTTCTTATCAAAAAAAGTCAAGTTTGCCTGTAAATTCAAATGGTCCCATAAAGATGGAGGCTGAGAAACTATATTTTCTAAAGGAGGTAGTTCCTTCGCTTCATAAAAATTCTGGGATGAATAATTCTCACTGCTAAAATATTCCTTAAAAAAATCCATGGCCTCGGAATCATTCTCTTTTGCACTTTCTTCTGAAGAAAGTTTCTCCTCTTGGATTTGAGTTTCTCCGTCAATTTCCAAGAGGGGATTTTGAATTAAGTTTTGATTGATAACTTGAATTAATTCCAAATTTGTTAGAGGTAAAATCCTTATTGCCTGTTGAAGAGTAGGGGTCATTATCAATTTCTGTATCTGTTTCTGCTCAAACTTCTGTTTTATATTCATTTTTCTCTAATTTAAACTGAATTCTTTCCCCAGATAATTTTCTTTTACTACAATATCTGCAGCAATTTCATGCGGAGAACCTTCTTTTAAAATGCTCCCTTTATGGATAATATAAGCTCTATCCGTTATTTTTAAAGTATCCCTAACATTATGGTCTGTTAATAATATTCCAATGCTTTTTTCTTTTAAAGCAAGGATAATCCTTTGGATTTCCATAACTGCAATAGGATCAATACCAGTAAATGGCTCATCTAATAGAAGGAATTTTGGGGAAGGAATTAAAGCTCTTGCAATTTCCAATCTTCTCCTCTCTCCTCCTGATAAACTAAATGCTTTTGCATTTTTAACCTTCTCTAAACCTAATTCCTGAATTAGCATATCAATTATCTGTCTGGTTTGGCTTATGGGTAAAGAAAGAATCTCACAAACAACATAAAGATTTTCCTTTACAGTTAATCCTCTAAAAGCTGAAGGTTCTTGGGGAAGAAAGCCTATGCCTTTTCTAACTCTCATATACATGGGTAATTGCGTAAGTTCCTCTTCATTTAAAAAAATTCTGCCACTTTCTGGACTCACATTACCTAAAATAATATGAAAAATTGTGGTTTTACCAGCACCGTTTGATCCGAGCAAACCAACAATCTCTCCTTTTTTTAATTTAAGACTAACATTATTAACAACCTTTCTGTTTCCGTAACTCTTAGATAATTTCTCTGCTCTCAATTCCTCCATTTACTTCTTTGTAGGCTTTAAAATTGAAGTTATTCTTCCTTCTCTATTTTCCATCAAGATTCTATCATCCGATAAATAAAAAGTCAATTTAGTGCCACTAATTTTATCTGACTTTTCCTCCTCCATCAATAAAACATTTCCACTTAATACAAATTTTTCTTCTTTTGGAAAATACTGGGCTAAATCTCCTTTTGCTCTGTATTCCTTCCAACTTACCTGAACATTATTGCTCGCTTTTATACTATTTATTCCCTCTTTTTCTTTTTCAAGAAAAATCCCTATTTCATCTGCTGAAAATCTTAAATTTTTAAGGGATAAAAATTTATTTTTTCTAAAAATAATTATTCTATTTAAATCATTAAATTCCATTTCCTCTGATAGAATTGTTATTATTCCCTTCTCCTTTTCTAAATAAAGGAAAGCTCTAAGCTTTCCGCTTGCCAAAATAATTCTCTTTTTCTTATCAAAATTTATTTTTTCACAGGTAATTAAGCTATTACCCTGTTTTAATTGAACATTATTTCTGAAAACTAAGGATTTTTTCCCATCATCATAACTCATTTCTCCTGACGAAATTTTTATATTTTTGTTCGGAGAGAGAAAGGAAATAGAACTTTTTTCAGCGGAATCTGGATGAATAATATTTTCTATCTTCCCTTTTGCTAGTATAGTGTTTTCCTCTGGCTTTATTAATATTTTCTGAGCTGACAATCTGTTGTTTTCAAAGGAAAGAGAAGCATTTTGTCCTCCTTTTCCAAATACAGTAAAACTCTCATTATCCTTTATTACTATTTCTCCTATTATTTCTCTATCTTGTTCGAAATCTTTAAGATAAACATTACCTATTGCCTTAAAATTTGCTGTTTGGTCTTCATTAATAAATAATTCTATTTCATATGCCTTGATTTCTTTTGAAACTGATTTTTCAGAGATTATTTTTAACTTACAATTTTCTCTGCCTCGAATAAAGTTTATATCCTCGTTTTTGAAATTAACTAATATTTCATCTGCTTTCATTTCTCTGATTTCTTTCAACTCATCTGTTTTTTTATCTTCGCTAACCAAGGTTACTTTTGCATTTTTAATTAGCTTAATTGATTTCAATTCCTTCTCAGAAGGACTGAGCATCAGCAAAGCTTGATTTGCCTTCAGACCATTATAATGCTGATATATCCTAACCTTCCCCCTTAGAAAAATCTTTTTTTCCTCTTTTTTATACTCTAATCTATTACATTGAAAATTAATAGGATATTTCTCATTTTTTCTTTCTATCTCTCCTTTTACATTAGCCAGTATCTTAATTATCTTATCCTCGGGAAAATAGATTAAACCCTTTCCTTCTCCTTTAAGTTTATCAGTAAAGAACTGAATTTCTCCTTTTGCTCTTATAACATCCCGTTTCCTATTAAAAAGGATTTCCTGAGTTTCTAAAGTAAGCCCTCCCCTTTTTATTGCCACATTTGAGGTCAAAATAAATAAAGTCTTTTCCTGATTATAAGTTGCATTTTGAGCTCTTATGATGGTTTCTTCTTCCCCCTTTTTCTTTGGAAAAATTTTAATTTCTATATTATTTTCTAGATGATATTTCCCATCTTCTCCGAGATAATGCTTCTCTCCTCTTACAAACAGTCTTTTTTCTCCTCCTTTTATTTCAAAATGGACAATACTTTCCTGAAATTTTGGTTTATTAATCTTTTCAACTTGTGGAGATATAGAGATATGATTTTTATCTGTCTTGAATATGAAATATAAACCTATTATACATAAAGTTACAATAAGTAGAATTACTGCTAAAATTTTCCCTATTTTGTAAAATTGAAATGATTTTTCCATAATGTAGCTTTTAACTTAGATTAACACAAATATCCTAATTCATCAATATAACATATCTGAGATCAGATTTTATTCATTTTTGATTGATTTTATTTTAATTCAGGATGTTTTAAATGAAAATCAGTAGCCTCCTGATAGGCTTTTGCAACAGCAAGAACCTTTTCCTCTTCAAAAAGGCCCCCGATAAAAGTTATACTAGTTGGATTTCCTTCTTTATCAAAGCCATTTGGAACCACAACTGCAGGATGTCCGGTAAGATTGGTTAAGAGCAGATTATACCCATCAGAGGTTGGAGCAACATATACATCTATATTTTTCATCTTTTCATTCATCTCTTCCATTATTAATCTTCTAATACGATTTGCCTGAATATATTCCACTGCTGGAATCAATCTTGCCTTTCGAAAGACATTTGGCCATGCCCTTCTTCCTTGTCTGACAAGCAAATCATCTCTATTAGTTCTTGTAAGTTCATCAAACGCTGCAGAAGC
This sequence comes from Candidatus Aminicenantes bacterium JdFR-78, assembly GCA_002010665.1. Classification (GTDB taxonomy): domain Bacteria; phylum Acidobacteriota; class Aminicenantia; order JdFR-78; family JdFR-78; genus JdFR-78. The sequence continues at coordinate 20,876 of MTON01000003.1, read as the reverse complement.
CTCAGCGTCAAGAATTATTGACAGAGAATATAAAGGAAATTTTGGAAGTTCAAAGGGGATCAACTTAAGACCCAACGATCGAAGAACTTCTAAAGTTTTTAGATCATTCTTTTTATTCTTATAGTCCTTTTCAAATGAACTTTTCAAATAGCCTATACGAAGTCTCTTTATATCAAGATTCGGATCCCAATTAAATGGTAAATCAACTACTGTTAAATCTTTTCCATCAGGTCCATAGATCGCATCAAAAACAAGAGCACAATCTTCCACACTTCTACATATTGGACCTATTTTATCCATTGTCCAGCTCAATGCCATTGCACCATATCGGCTTATTCTTCCAAAAGTGGGACGCAATCCAGTTACTCCACATCTTGTGCTTGGAGAAATGATTGACCCCCAGGTTTCAGTTCCTATTGAGAAAGCAACAAGCCCAGCAGCTGTGGCTGCTGCTGAACCTGCTGAAGAACCACTTGAACCCTGCTTAAGATTCCAGGGATTTCGGGTCTTTCCACCAAACCATACATCACCCCATGCTAGAGCGCCCATGGATAATTTTGCAACAAGAACAGCTCCTGCTTCTCTAAGTTTTTTAACAACAGTTGCGTCCTCATTTATTATCTGATCCTTATAAGGCATTGCTCCCCATGTTGTTTTAATACCCTTTGTAGCAAAGAGGTCTTTTACACCCCACGGAATACCATGGAGAGGCCCTCTATATATCCCTTTTGCAATTTCTTCATCTGCTTTTCTCGCCTGTTCGAGAGCTAATTTTTCAGTTAATGTTATAACACACTTAAGACGCGGACCATATTTTTTCAATCTTTTTAAATAAATTTTTGTAAGCTGGACTGAAGTTATTTTCCTTGCTTTTATTAATCTAGAAAGATGTGTTACTGGATAAAAAGCGAGCTCTTCAAGATTCTCTGGCAATTCTACATTTATTTCCTTTTCTTTAATTTTCTTAATTTGTTTTTTCTTTTCAAATTTCATTCCAGGAACTATGGGATTAAAATAAAAGGCAGGTGGGTTACTGTTCTCTAATTTCACAGTTCTTATTTCTTTATATCGAGAGAGATTTTTCCTTACATCTTCTAGCATCAATTTCCTTTCCTTTTTCGTAAAATTTAAGCCAATTAATTTTTCAGCTGATTTAATATCCTTTAAGGTTATTTCCTTTTCCTTTTTCAGGAAATAAAGATTTATACCAGCACTAAAAATAAAAAGAATTATAAAAATAATTGAAATTATTACCCATTGATTTAATCTTCCTTCTTTTCCTATTTTAATTTTCATTTTATCACCCCCTTTTAAAAACTAAAATTTTAAAAGAATTTTTATAAACATATCATAGAAGTATTTGATATGACTATTGTTCTTCAAAAGAACTTAGATTGCCTTTGATGCTTATGAGCACTCCTCCACCACCAAGAAAAACCATTATTAAAGACTGAACAAAAGTTTTCCATTGGATTTGAGGAGCAAGAAATAAAGAATAAATTAGAAAATAACAGCCAACTATGAGAAGAATAATATAGATTCCAAGCATGATTCTCCATGCTCTCCTGTTTGTTTGTGGTGTATCTTCTGAGAAATATTTATTATAGAAGAGCATGCCCAGGATACAAAATACTCCGAGAAAAGCAAATATCAACCAGAAAAGTCTTATCTGACTTACAATTTGATCAGAAAGGGGAATTCCTAATGTCACAATCTCGGAAGAAGGTCTTACTGGTTTAAGTATTCTCTCATAAAGAACCGCACCTACATTGCTTCCCACAAGACTTCCAATTACACCATATAAAAATGCATATCCCATATACACAGCCACTTTATCCTTAGGAGCAACCAGTCCAATATAACTGTAATACTTTGGATGAGCTGTCATTTCACCAATTGAAAAAACTGCAATTCCTAAAATAAAATACCATGGATTCTGGGTTAAAGCTAAAATTAGAAATCCTCCAGAACCAATCAGAATGCCAGATGCCATTACTGGTAGAGGCTTTATATTTTTTACAATTCTGCTTATAAGAACAACGAGAAGAATTATTGTTCCAGCATTTATAACGGTCACATGCTCTGCATCAAAGGTAAAAGGAATCCCAAGTTTTGCCATGAATTCATCAACTGGTTTCCGATGAATAAAATCTCTGAGATACCAAAGAACAGTTCCAAAATTCTGAAAGTAGAGTATCCAGAAACAGGAATAGATAGCTATTAATAGCATAAAACGGGAGTCACGAAGAACAAGTAGGGCCTCTGTTAAAACTTTTCGAATAGGTTTTGTACTTCCCGGCTTTTCCGGGTCTTTGTAAAGGAAAATTGTAGGAAAAAGCATTAAAAAACACCATGCTGAAGAAGAGAAAAACACATATCGCCAGTCAAAACCCTTTACCCAGCTCACAAAAAGTGGAGCAAGAAATGCCCCAAGATTAATACTCCAGTAATAAACTCCAAATCCAAAACCACTAGTTTCCTTTGTGGTTGTTCTTGCAATTGTTCCTGAAATAATCGGTTTAAATAGTCCACTTCCTGTTGCCATTACAAGTAAAAATACAAAAATCATTCCATAGGATGTGAAATTTCCTGTAGCAAAATAGCCCATAGAAAGAAGAGAGAATGCAATCAACAACATCCTTCTATAGCCGTATCTTTCTGCCAGTGCTCCTCCAATAATTGGGAGAATATAGGTGAGTGCATATACAAACCCCTGTAAAATTCCAACAGCCTGCTCTTCAAAATTAAGAACTTTTACAAGATAAACTGCAAGAACAGAGTTCATTCCGTAATAAGCACCTCGTTCAAATAACTCCATTAAATTAGCAACCCAGAAAGTTCTCGGAAATGTTTTAAATAAACTCTTTTTCCTGATATTATCCCTCATAAATTTGCTCCTTTTTCTAATTTTCATGCGCTAAAAATTATTAAAACCTGTTTGAACTTTGGAATCCATCACTGAGATTTTTTCTTATTTCATTGAGCCTGTGCTATTTTGGTTGGTAATTCTATACCTGTCTTAGCCTTACTATCTGATATTTTCAATAATATTGAAAAAATAGCCCCAATAAATCCAAGTGAAGCAAACATTAGCATTGTATTTGTATAATCTCCACCTGAAAGATCTGTTATTTTTCCAGCTAACCAAGGAAAGATTGTCAATCCAATATTCTGTATTAAAGTCATCAATCCAAAAGCTGTGCCAAGGCGTTTTTCCTCAATCATAATTGGAATTGAAGGCCATAAAGCAGCTGGTACCAATGAAAATGAAATTCCAAGAACAATCATCGGAATAGCAGGATGAATATATGTGAGTCCAAGCGTCAAATGCGTTGGTATTAACATTAATGAACCTACAATCATCAAAGTAGCTCTTTTTCCAATTTTATCCACTAATAAGCCAAAAAGGGGCGTAAAAATCATCGAGCCTGTTATAACAAGAGAAGTATAGAATCCGCCCTGAACAGCTGTTAAACCAAATTTACTCTGGAGAAAAACAGTAGAGAAAGCTGTAAAAGGGAAAATTGCTGAATAAAAGGTCATACACAGAAGAGATACATACCAGTAAGGAGCTCTAAATCTGTACACATCTTCAAAAACAAATTTTTCCGTCTTTTCTTTTTCTTCAGTAAGATATTTTTCCTTAGCTTTATCAATTCCAGCATAAACAAGAAATAAGGCAAAAGAGACAAACATGATTATTGCAGAAATCCAGATCGCGAGCCTCCATGAACCGCTCCATGCTTGAATTCGTGCAGCAGAATTTAGAGCAGCAAAGGTTCCGAGCCTTGCAATAGTTATATTCAACCCAAATGCTAACGAGAGTTCTTTCCCCCTGAACCATTTTGAAATGATTTTGTCCATAGTAATAATCAATGATTCTGAACCAAGCCCATAAAGGAATCTTCCTGCAAGCATTATAAGGAAAGTTGGTCCTGCAGCTGTCAGAAAAACACCAGCAGCACAAAGTGCAGCAAATAGAATGCCTGCTTTTCTAATTCCAATTATGTCAAGTAAAATTCCTCCCAGTAAGACCATTATGAAATTCGGAAGTGAATAGACACTGAAGAACAAACCATATTGAGCCCTCGAGATGTTCAACCCTTTCATTATGAAATCTGCTATCGGGCTTATTGCATCGTAGGCATAATATGAGCCAAATATAACCAGTCCCATTATAAAAAGAACTAACCAGCGGAGTTTAAAGACCTTTTCTCTCTCCCTTTCCTCTGCCATTGCCTTTATTCCTTTGAATTTCCCTTATAGCATATGGGAAATCTGGAGTCAAATTCTTTTTAATGAAATAAATATAGACATGATTTCAAGTTAAAAATCGTATGGGAAGGAAAGAAATAACTTAATAATTAGAGTTTTATTTAATCTAATAGATATTTTATTTCATATACGTCAATGAACTGTTCGTAATTTTCCACATTGAGTGGAGAGACTTTGTATATCTTTCCATTATTATAAAAAATATTTTTGGATATTTTCTTTGTCTTAAATGAATATAACCATTCCCCTTTCTCACTAAAAATATCTACAGAATTTTCAAAATCGGGATGCATATTATCTTCATATGTTTCTCCAAAAACAACCCATATATTTTTTCTTAAATCCTGAAACATCGCCCGGACAATTGGAGGCTCATCAAATACCTTTATTTTCCCATTCTCTATTGACTTTTTATAAATTGAATAGAATCTTTCTATTGCTTCTTTAGAATATTTTTCTTTTTTATACTTTCTTCCAAATTTAAGTATCGGTCTACCTAATTTATCGTATTTAGTAATTAAATATTTATTATGATTATCTTCTGGGAAAAAGAATTCACCTGTATCTAATACCATTAACCATTCCCAGCATGGATACCCTGGTAAACCATGTGGATATTTGTATCTCCAGATATCTTTTCCACCAGAAAATTTTTCGTTTAACTCACTACTTAAAACTAATTCTAATTTGGTAAAAGTACGGTCTGTCCTACCTTTAAGCAAGTAAAATTTATCTCCCACTACTTTAGGGCGGAGAGGGTTTTCGATATATAAAGAAACTTGATATCGTTTGATTAATTCACCTTCCAGGGTTAAAACTTTTATTTCATATAGACCTTGATAAACATAAATTTTATCTTTTTTAATAAGCATAAAAGTTGCATTATAGAACTCGTTCGGACCTTGTCCTTTTCCTCCAAAACTTCGAACAAAGTTGCCATTCTCATCATACACAGTTATTATCCCTTCATATGTATCGAGGATATATAGATTGTTCTTCGAATCAAAGGCATAACATCCATAATAATCATTTCGTTTTGTAAAAAGATTTATTTCTGTCACATCAATACTGAATAATTTTTCTAAATCAACATATTTCTCTTGATATTTAGGGGCTGAATTAATTATTATAGGAACTTCATGCTTTTTACAACCATAGTAAACCGAGATAATTGCAACCAGTATAAATCCTAAAAATATATTTTTCTTCCACATTTTTCATTTTCTCCTCATATAAAAATTAATAAAATGATAAACCTCCTACTTGGTAAGCTAATAAACCAATAAAGGGAGAATAAAAAATTCTACTTCCTTTCAAGCCCCTTTCCTTTAGTTTCTTTAAAATGATATAATCAAGAAAAATCTTCTGTCAAGAGTGCTTTTTTATAGATGAATTTTAGGTTAAAATAAGAAAGGAGAAAGCCAAATGTTTTATCTTCCGGTAATTTTTTTGATTTTTTTCTTTTATTTCATTCTTCTTATATTTCTTATTTTCATTTTGCAAATTGGAATAATCAGCTTTGCATTTGAAAGAATCGGAATCCCAGGGGAATACATATTTTTTCTATTATTTCTTACACTCTTTGGAAGCATGATTAATATTCCCATTAAAAAAATATCAACAGAGGTCATAGTTCCAGGACAGGTCATTAATTTTTTTGGATGGAGATTCAGAATTCCATCTACCCGCTATCAGAATGAAACATTAATAGCAGTGAATCTTGGAGGTGCTTTGATACCAACTGCCATATCCCTTTACATTGTACTTTCAAAACCTAATCTACTTATTCAAAATATCTTTGCAGTTACTGTTGTCTCTTTTGCTGTTCATCTAATAGCCCGTCCTGTTAGAGGAGTTGGGATTGTCACCCCAGCTTTTCTACCGCCTCTAATTGCTGCTCTCACTGCATTAATTATAAAACCATCCTATGCTCCTCTTATTGCATATGTTTCAGGCTCTCTAGGAACTTTAATTGGAGCGGATTTAATGAATCTGAGAAGAATAGGAGAATTAGGAGCCCCAGTTGCCTCTATCGGTGGTGCAGGAACTTTTGACGGAATATTTCTTACTGGAATTTTCGCAGTTATTCTTACATCTTTTTAAGTTTTTTAATCCTTCTTTTTTCCAAACAAATTATAGAATAGAGCTATTACAGCTCCTGTTACAAATCCATCAAGAGCAGCATAAAGACTGCCTACAATCACACTGAGAAAGCCTCCTCCGTAATGATACCCGGGATAAAGAGAATCGACAATTCTTAAAAACCCCTCTCCATACCCTGTCCATAACAGATTCGCGAGCCCGGTTAGAAAAACTGCCAAGGCTCCTACAATGGATAAAGAAATACCGAGTCTTAAAACACTTAATTTCATTGTTTTCACCTCCTTTATTTTATTTATTTAATAATTCCATTAATTCATCTAATAATGATACAGAAATCCTTTTCGGTTTCTGACACTGAATTAATTCAGTAATTACTTCAATATTTAATGCTTTCAAAATTGCTTCTCCTTTTAAGTACGGAGGTAAAAGTCTATAATAATTCCCAAGATTTAAAAATCTTTCCCATATCTTACCTGTTTTTAATGCCACTCTGCTCAGCTCCTCACTTGTAATTTCAAGAAGAGACTCAATATCAGATGTCTTTGCTCTTATATAGATCCCTCCACCCTCTTCTACCTCGATTTTCCTTTCCTCAATTGCTCGAGCCCACAAATAATTTCCAATTTTTCCAAGAAACGGAAAAATTATTATACTCCCATTTTCTTTAATATATGGAAGTTCATTCCAGAAAGCACCTGTGAATTTTTCCTTCAATTTTATTCCAAGTCTGAAATCCCATAAAATTTCTCCTTTACCTGCAAAGACCTTTTTTTCTCCAGAATATAGATGGGTTCCGCTTTTTACAAAAACTCTTTTACCTATCACATTTACAACTTCCCATATTTTTCCTTTTAATATAAAGACAGGGCTCAATTTTTCAATTATTCCTAAATTTGCACCTGTATGAGAATCTATAACCTCATATTCTTCGAATTTACTTTCAATATTTGAATGAATCATTCCCCTTGTTGCTATCCAATCCAATTTTTCATCCATATGCAATATTCCAGCAATTCCTCTCTTCAAATACCCTAAATTTATTAAATTTTCTATAATTTCATGAATGTCCTTTGAAACTATTCCAATTGTGGAAAGTATTCTTTCAATATATGACATACTTATTCCTGTTTTTTTCTTCTGAAAAACAAGTGACAGTATTTGCTGGGCTATGGTAGAGTAATGAGGATAATAAACAGTTTTCTCCATCCAGCCCTGATTTGCAAGCTCAAAAATTATTTCAAAAATCTTCCTTTCCCATTCATTGGTGTAAACTCCATAAGCCTGAATGTATTCACTCCTTCTGCTTGCTCTTCCAATTCTCTGCAAAAGTGAGGTAACTGATGGAGGTGGAGATAGAAGAAAAACAGCGTCAACATCACCAATATCTATTCCCAATTCTAGGGTCATAGTTGATACGCATAGTCCAATTTTACCTTGATTCATTTCCTTTTCTGTGAGCTCTCTTTCTTTTTTGCTCAAATTTGCATGATGAGTGAAAACTCTATCAGGGTATGACCAGTATTTTTTAAACAGAAAAGCTATATTCTCTGTTTCTTTTCTTGTATTACAGAAAAACAAAATCTTCGCAAATCTTTTCTCATATATTTCCTCAAGTATGCTTTTCATTTGATCATCAAGTGGAATAAGAGAATAATTTATTATTCTTTTCCATGGAGCCTCTATTACTTCAAATTCTTCGCAATACCTTCTTCCCATTTGATATGGATTTGCTATAGTTGCTGACAAGAGGTAAATATTGAATTTCTCCCTTTTTAGTGCTTTAACTCTTTCAATTAAAATTCTTAGTTGATCACCCCTTGGTGTTCCATCAAGTAGATGAATTTCATCAAGACATATTGCTTTTAGACTTTGAAAAACTTCTGAATGACGGCATAAAAGCGAATCAAAGGATTCAGGAGTTAAAACCAGCACTGAAGATGGAGAGTCTGGATTGAATTCAGGTCTATCCATAGTTTTTCTTGAAATTATTATATTGAGATAATTCAAAGGGCCAGTTAATCTTTCATAAATATCATTAACAAGTGCTCTTGTTGGAACAATATATAAAATTGACATGCCTTTCCATTTCTCGTTTATAAGTCTTTCAACAAGAGGAACAATTACAGCCTCGGTTTTCCCCGAAGCTGAAGGAGACACTAAAATAGCATCCCTGCCATTTAAAATCACAGGGATTGCTCTTCTCTGGATTGGAAGAAGTCTTGCATGCGGAGAGAAAAAGGCATGCCAGGTATTGATAAGTCTTTCCTTAATTCTAAGGTCTTCAAACTCTTCATTCATTGTAAAATCGCAAAATGTCAAGCCTCTCAACTGCTGTTCTTAAAAATATTCTGATTCCATCTTCCATTTTTTCCTTTAATTCCTCATATATTTTTTCAATTTTTTTAGAATCAAAATTTTCCGGTGAATATGCCTTTCTATACAAATTTACTACTTCCTCAAACATCTCTCGGTAATCCTTTTCAGAAATCCTTGAGAGTTTTATTACTTCCTCTTTATTAATCAACTCTTTGATTTTCTTGTAGTAAAAGGAGGGCGATGGAGTCAGAGACAGAACAAGAAAAAGGTAGGAAGGTTCTGAATAGAGGTAAGGGAGGGGTCTTACACCTGAATGAACAAAATTATACTTATCAAGTTTTCCCACTCCAACAAATTCAAATGACCTCAATTCTTTTAGATCCAACTCAAGACATCTTCTATCATTTTTAGCTACTGAAATGAGTCCTTTGTAGAAATGAAAACCGAGCTCCTTCTTCCCAAGAAACCATATTGGAAAAAGGGTTTCCACCTCATCAAGGATAAGAATTAAGCCCCTGTATCCTAATTTTTTTAAAAAGTAAGAATAACTTGTTAAAAGATTACAATAAATATCTGATGCAGGAGTATGGTCAAGAAGAACAGGCAGTTTCCATAATTTTAAGAAATCCAGATTTTCTCTTCGAAGTTCCTCCCCTTCTATCCAATCCCAGAAAACATTATTTTCTTTATTCTTCCTCAATATCTCAAACGCAGGACTCAAAAAGGGATGAAATTCTTGAAGTTCAAATTTAGAAATTTTTTTCAGAAAAAATCTAAAATCTTTTTCCTTTCCTTTCTCCAAAAATCTGAAGTTTTTTATTAACTCCCTATAAACATGTTTTGGCTTGTAAGGTGCAACATCAAAATAATCAAGCTCTGTCCTTGAAACTCCAAATCCATTTTTCAAACCCCATGAATAAATATAATCGAGAAGGTGTGTTTTACCAGAGCCATATACTCCTTCAATTATTATTACTCCACCCTTTTTATTTTCAAAATTGTTAAATATTTTCTGAAGTTCTTCCTCTCTTCCAAAAGTGAATTTCTCTATTTTAAAATAAGGGACAACTCCCATTCTAAAGGCTTCAATCATTTTTCTCGCATTCAATGCTTCTTCATTTAATGGCACTATCTTTGGCTTGGCAACAGGTTTTTTCAATTCAGGGATAAGAATATTTAAGGCTGATGCATTAACCCAAAGCTTTGGACCCCTCTCAAATTTTACAAAAAGATACATTCCACTTGATCTCTGATCCAGAACTGTTCCTTCTCCAAGTGCAGGATGAAAAACCTTTTGCCCAATCATTAAATCTCGGTTTCTTCTACTATTTGAGTCTCAATTGCTTTTATTCCATCTTTAATTAATTGTTGAGCCTGTGGAGCAGAAATCATGGAATCTGGATTTTCCTTTAAAAAATGAAAAGCAGAAATTATTGCCTTTACAAATATCCTTCTATAACTTATATCCGCATATCTTTGTTGATATGCAACTCTCGCTATATTTACTATTGCTGATTCAACTGTTTCAGGGGGAGTGGATAAATTAGGATAGGCTATTTTATATATATTGAAAAGTTTTCTTCCAAGTTCAATAAGAAATTCCAGAGGAAGGATTTCCAGCTTTTCAAGGTCTATCCTTACACCAGTGGGATTTGACTGGGATAAAACTCCCATCAATCTTTGCCTTAGAGCTTCATAAACCTCAAGTCTTTCCTCTAAAAGCTGCTTTTCATCTGGAATTGCATAGAAAATCATAACTCCGGGCAATCTCGAATTTCCACATTCATCTATAATCTGTCTCAGATTATCAAGAGCGGTTTTCCTTTCCCTTGATGAAGAGATACTTATGCCTCTTTCAGCCTCATCAAATAAAAGAATTAAGCCTGAATAATCTATGTTCTTTATCCACTGAGCAAGCGAGCGGATCAGGCGAAAAGCTGTTGTGCGGTCAAGCCTTTCAGTAATTCTGAACTGATTTCTTGTTTCCCTATCAATATCCTCTCCTTTAAGCCATTGCAAAATTCTTTCATAATTTTCTTCATCCCCCTTATAAAGAGTATAAAAAGCATTTCTAATTGCATATGTAAAACTACTGCTTTCAATTCCTCCGAGTGATTTTAAATAGGTATTTACAAGCAAATCCCTTTCTTTCGAACTCTGGAATTCCCTGATCTTTCTTACAAACCAGTTTCTTATAAATCCATCAATCCCTCTCTCAGAAGGTTTCATAATATCTTCCCAGTCCATTGGATACATCAAATTTGAAACTATACTTTTATAAACAAGTTCGAATTTGCTAAAAGGACATTCACCAGGAGATAAAGGCACATAACTGACTGCATAGCCATGCTTCCATGCCATGTTTCTTATTGAATAAAGGAAATGCGTCTTTCCTCCTCCATAACTCCCAATCACCAGCTTGAATGCAGAAGCGCCCATTGAAATAAAATTTTCAAAATATTCTTTTTCAATAACATTTAGATAAGTCTCAAGACCAACAGTGAAATCTTCGATTCCAAACTCTGGAGGTGTACCAGTAGCGCCAAGTCTATTGATAATCATTTTTGCTTGAAATTGGTTCATGCTTTTTCAAAGGCTAAATAAGCGTATCTGGTTCCCTCTTTTTCATTATCCGGAACAAATAAAACCTTTCCTTTGAATTTCGTAGAGTCAAAAGTCGCTATATATAAAGTCAATCCCCTCGCCTTTGCTTCCTGGGAATTTTTTATTCTATACAGGTCATAGGCAAAGAATATTCTATTATATTCTTTAAAGTTACTCTTTGTAGGATTTTCTCTAAATTTTTTATCCTGTAAAAGGAAAGTAAGTTCAATAAGAACTTCAATTATTGGAGCCTTCTCACCTGGTAGATAATTATGGTTTTCAAGAACTCTTTTATAGGCCTTTTCCAGTAGATTAAGATAAGAATCTGTTTCAAAAGGTCTGTTCTTTAATTTCTTTTCAAAATTCTCAATTTCTTTCGCTATTTCTGAAGGTAAAAGTCTGACCTTTTTAACGAACTCAGGGCCCCAATAAATATTTGCACTCTTCTTTCCAAAATCTAACTGAATTTTATAAAGTCCAGCATAAATATAAGGATATTTCCATTCAATATCAAATCCCTTTGAGCTCAATTCCCTTTCAAGCTGATTCCCAAAATCGAATTTAAAGTCTTCCTTTAATTTTTCAACTTTTACCTTTTGCTCTTTTATCCAATTTTCAAAGTCTGATTTATCCGAAAGGGGGAAATCCTTTAAAATTTTTTCTATGTCAAGAATAATATCTTCAAGTAAGAAGCAATTTTTCTCCTGTTCCTTTTCAAGATTCTGATATTTTGAGAATAATTTGAATAGAGAAGTGGATTGCCTATAAATTTTGGAAATTTTTTCCTTTAGAAGTCTTGTCTCCATAGAATTTTCCCTTTTAAGTATATCAAACACTCAAAAAACTTTTCAACTTCATATCTAATCTTTTTCAATCTTGACTCAACTAACAGCTATTATTATATTTATTAAAAATGAAAATATTTGTGGAACGTCCTATTGCCACTTCCATGCTTTTTATGGCGCTCCTTGCACTTGGAATATATTCTTTTCTTCACATACCAATAGAACTTGCTCCAAAGGAAAATTATCCAAGTCTAACAATTACAACTGAATGGCAGGACGTTTCTCCTGAAATCATACAGGCTCAAATCACTTCACCTTTGGAAGAAATATGTGCAACAGTTAGAGGAGTTAGAAAAATCACCTCATCATCAAAAATAGGAAGATCTAAAATTACTCTTGAGTTTGACCCAAAAACAAATATGGAGTTTGCCTTTCTAGAACTCAATGAAAAAATATCTTCATTAAGAGAGAAATTACCATCCGGGGTTATTCCGAGAATTTCACCATATATTCCTGAAGAATTTAAAACTCCTCCATTCCTTTCCTACACAGTCTCAGGTCCCTATTCTCCTTCTCTGTTAAGACAGATTATGCTTCAAAAAGTAGTAAATCCATTGAGGGCGATTAAAGGTGTTGCAGGCGTGGAAATTCATGGAGGTTCAGAACCAGAAATAAGAATAATCTTGGATGAGGAAAAGCTCAGAGCAAATAACATAACTCCATATAATGTATTTTCTGCCATTTTCAGAACAAATATAACTTATCCAGCAGGTAAAATCAAAAAGGGAAAACAAGAATATATTTTAAAGGTAAAAAATCCTATTAAGGATATAAGAGATTTAGAAGAAATCATAATTAAATATGTTGGGGGCAAACCTATAAAACTAAGGAATATTGCACGAATAGAACAAACCTACGGCGATGTTTATGTATTAAGAAGAATAAATGGACAGCCAACTATCAGTCTGACCATTGTTAAAGAAAGAGGAACCAATACGTTAAAAGTAGCAAAGGCAGTTAAAAAAAGGCTTGAGGAAATCAAGAGAGTACTACCAAAGGATCTAATTTTCAATGTTGTAGAAGATGAAAGTGAAGAAATTCAAAAGAGACTTAAAAGTCTTTATATACTTGTAGGTGTAATACTATCTGTAATTTTTATTCTTCTTTTTATAGTTATAAGGAATCTAAAACCATCCCTTTTAATCTTATCCTCAATTATTTTCTCTGTTTTAATCACCTTTAACCTAATTTATTTCTTCAGAATTTCCATAAATTTCCTAACGCTTGGAGGGCTTGCTCTTGGATTTGGTTTATTTGTTGATAATTCAGTTGTGGTTTTTGAAAATATCTGGAGATTAAGAGAGCAGGGACTAAGTCTTAGGGAAGCCACAATAAGGGGAGCAAAAGAGGTTTTCCTCCCTGTATTAGCCTCAACTCTGACAACTGTTAGCGTATTTTTCTCGTTTGCCTATTTTCAGGGAAGATTAAAGATTTACTACTTGCCCCTTGCCATTGTCATCTCCTCTGCATTAATAGCTTCCCTATTCGTCTCATTCACATTAATTCCCTCCTTAGTTCCAAAAATTCTTCCAGAGGAAAGAAGGAAAAAGCCGGAAAGATTTAGGGATTATTATGAAAAATTTATAAGATTTATAGTAAAACATCCAATTATTACAATTTTGATTGTTGCCATGATTTTTTATGGAAGTTACAAATGGTTCAGAAAGGAGGTGAGTTTTGGAAGCTTTTTCAGATGGGAAATTAAGCAGAGACTTGCAGTATATATCACAATGCCACCAGGAACAGAAATCGAGAGAACAGATGCAGTTATAAGGAAGTTTGAAGAAAAAGTTCTTGAGAAACCCTATGAAAAGAAAATGGAGACAATGGTAACTCCCACCAGTGCTTTTCTTAGAATAACCTTTCCACCAGAAATTGAAAATTCCTATCGACCATATGTGTTAAAGGAAGAATTGATATCCCTTGCGACAAACTTTGCAGGTGTTGGAATAGGAATTTATGGATTCGACCCTCAGGGCTATTATAGCAGTCTTTATGCAGGAACATATTATGGCTCAAGAATAAAAATATTGGGTTATAACTTTAAAAAGCTAAATGAAATTACATCAGCTCTTGAAAAGACTCTAAAGAGAAATCCAAGAATAAAAGAAGTAAAAATTGTCTCTGATAGATATGGATGGTCAAGAATTGACTCTTATGAGTATATTTTAAAAGTAGATAAGGACAAACTTCAAAAATACAATATTGATCTCAATGAATTATTTTATCATATAGGAACTTCTCTTAGAGGACAATTCACTGGTACAAAAATTAAACTCAAAGGCAAAGAATTAATGCTCTCTATTAAACTTCCCAATGCTGAAAAAATGGATTTAAAATCCCTAGAGAATCTTCTAATAAAAACTTCATCCGGCGAATATCTACGTTTAAAAGAAATATCCAAAATTGAAGAGAAGCCAATCTCAGGTTCTATTGACAGAGAAAATCAACAATACATGCAGACAGTAATGTGGGAATATAGAGGACCCTATAAAGCAGCTGAGAGGTATCAGAAAGCCGTTTTCAATAGCCTCGAATTACCTCCTGGCTTTTCTGCGACAATGGAAGAGACATGGCGTCTCACTGAGGAGGAAAAGGGCCAATTAACTTTTGCAATAATCTTTTCATTAATTGTAATTTACATGATTCTTGCTTCTTTATATGAATCTTTTATACATCCCATTTTCATTCTTCTTGCTGTTCCACTTGCTTTAATTGGAGTATTTATAGCCTTCATCATTGCTGACTATCCCTTTGACTCCTCAGCTTATATAGGAGTAATACTGCTCGGAGGTATAGTTGTTAATAATTCAATTCTTTTAGTAGATCATATAAACTTAAGAAGAAAACAGGGAATGAATATACAAGATGCTGTGGTTAAAGGAGCTCGGGAAAGGGTTAGACCGATTTTCATTACAGCAATTACAACCATCCTTGGTATGTTTCCCTTACTTTTAATTAAAATCGAAGAAATTGAAAGAAATATCTGGTCCTCCCTTGCACTTGCAACAATTGGAGGACTAATAAGTTCAACATTATTTATATTGATTATAATTCCTGTCTTCTACTTTCACGGAGAGAAAATAAATCTCTTCTTTAAAAAGAAAGCTCTTGAACTAGTTAAATCCTGGAGAAATTTTAAATGACGAAATTTGTCAATTAGATAACATTTTTTGTTAATAATATCCTCCCTTTACTTCCCCTTTAAGTTCTAACTTATTGATAATAAATGATATAAGAAATTTTAATCATGGCATATTTTTTGCAATATTGAAAGTGGGATGAGTAAAAAAATTCTTCTTGTAGATTTTGACGGTAATAATTTTCACACTCTTAATACAAATTTGGAGGAAAAAGACTTTATAGTAATTCAGGTTAATGATGGATTAAATGCGCTTGAGAAATTCCAGAAAGAAAATCCTGACCTTGTAATATTACAATCAGATTTACCCCAGGTTCATGCTTTTTACTTCTGCAAAAAGGTCAGACAGGAGTATAAAAAAGAAACTCCAATAATCATAATTTCAGAAAATTATTCAAAACAAATAGAGCAAGAGGGAATAAATAAATTTAAAATCTCTGGATTTTTCCCTTCTGTAAATAGTGAGGAGGAAATTATTTCAAAGGTTCTCTCAATCTCGGGTAATGGTAAAAGTCCAATTCAAGAAGTCGAAGAGAATATTAATAGCATAAATTTAGATTATGAATTAGATGATCCGGATGAACTTCCTGACACTGATGTAATAGATATTGTTATTAACGGTAAAGAGGAAAAAGTAAGATCTCAAGACCTCTTTGGTGATATAATTGAAAAATTATCTTCTTCGTAAATTAGAATTCAATTTTACTTGTTTCTAAAATTCAACTATTTAGAATTTTTTCAACTTCTTCCTTATCTATTTCCATAATATAAGGAATCCCGCTAATTTCAGATGCCTCCTTCGTTAAAGCTGCGATATCATTACGCGTTATATATTCTAATGAAAATTTTCTATTTCCAGCCATTAATTGTTTTAATCCTTGGTTAAGCCTTTTTAAATAAGTATAAAGCCCCAGGGCTCCAGGAGGAACTTTCTCAAAATCTTTTCCTAATTCTTTTCTTAATTCTGGCGCAGTTATAAAGATTTCATCGATAGTGTTCCCAAATCTCTCAACATAAACGGGAATTTGTCCTTCTTCAATTCTCTTTCCAATTGTTTTCCCAACCATTGCAGCAGCTAGAGGTCCTCTTGCCATTCCAATTAGTTTGAAATAAGGAGCTCCCAGTGCAAGTCCTTTAAATATCTGGTCTTCGAAAGTGAATCCACCTGCGATAGCAATATCAGGTATATATTCGCCCTTATCAGCTAATTTCTTAACATACTGATAAAGGAGAGACCAGAGTTCCACTCCAGGAACCCCCCATTCATTCATCATTCTCCACGGGCTCATACCTGTTCCACCTCCAGCTCCATCCACTGTTAATAAATCAATTTTTGCCTTTGAAGCATATTTTACTGCTCTTGCTAAATCTGCTGGACGGTAAGCTCCTGTTTTCAAGAACACATATTTTGCCCCTGCTTTTCTCAATTCTTCAACTCGCTTTATAAAACTTTCTTCATCAACCATTCCAAGTCTCGAATGTCTTTCAAATTCTTTAAAAGCACCCTTTTCAAATGCTTCTATTACAGTTGGATCTGTTGGATCAGGAAGAACTATATAGCCTCTTTCTTTTAAAACTTGAGCTTTTTTAAGGTCTTTAATTTTTACTTCTCCACCAATGTCTTTTGCTCCTTGTCCCCACTTAAGTTCTACTGCCTCAACTCCCAATTTTTGAATTACATATTCATGAACCCCTAATCTTGTATCTTCAACATTTGCCTGCACAACAATTGTTCCATATCCATCTCTCTGCCATTCTTTATAAAGCTTTACTCTTCTTTCCATATCTGGAGAATGCACAATTTTTCCATTTTTAATTTCAGAGCCTTCATCCATTCCACATACATTTTCTCCAATTGTAAGAGGAATTCCAGCTAAAGCTGCCCCAATTGCCAATCCTTCCCAGTTGACCTTAGCTACTCTTGTCGACCCCAAACCCGGTATTATTATTGGCATTTTAACTTTAATGCCTTTATCTCTTCCTATTTTAGTTTCAATATTAACTGCAGGGAAAATAGCTTTATCACTATCAGCTTCTATTCCATGGGCTCCTACCACAGTGCCAAGAATAGTAAAATGGGATAAGTCAACGGGGTACTCTTTCTCACAGGCTGAAGTAATTATTCCAAAAGGTTGGGGATATAAAACTTCTGTCCCACGATAGGCAGATTTTCCAATTTCACACATTCCGATGCAACCATCAACACATGTAACACACATTCCACTTATTGAAACGATTGAACCTTCAGTTCGATTTTTTGTTAATGTAGCTGCGCTACGATTCAATTTTGTCAAACTCATAATTAGTACCTCCTTTTATTCCTGATTTATTTATTTTAATTATAAATTTATTTCTTTGGTTCCTCCCTAACACAAGTTCCGCATCTTCCTGCATCGTACATCCAGCACTGAAGCTCATCATAATAGTCTAAACAAGTTGGTTCCATTGTAAGACAAGCATTGCACAAGGCTGTTTCCGTTCCTGGTCCCTGACATCTTAATTGACATGCAGGACAAATATATATACATCCTCCACATAGTCTGCACCTTTCTGATCTAATATCAAAAGGAGTTGTAATTCTTAAATCTTTCCCTCTATTTACAAATCCTATAGCTTGAGCATCCATTTGTTCGTGACACATTCTTACGCATAAGCCACAAAGAATGCATTCTTCATTTCTTGGTTTAAACCTTGCCTTAGTAACTCCAAATTTTGAGGCTAAATCCTGAATTGTTTTTGAGAAAGGAGCCACAGAAAGCATTAATTCAATCATCATCCTTCTTGCTTGAATTACCCTTTTAGTATCTGTCCGAACGATTAATCCTTCCTCCACAGGATAGGTGCAAGAAGTCACTAATTTTGATTTTTCTCCTTCTCCTATTTCAACTAAACACAAACGGCATCCTCCGTAAGGTGTTAATCCTTCATTATAACAAAGGGTTGGAATTTCAAGCCCATAAAATTTTGCTGTTTCTAAAATTGTCCACCCCTCTTCTGCTTCTACTTCTAAATTATTCATTATTAACTTAATCATTTTTTCACCTCATCTAATTATTATTTTATAACTATTGCATCAAAACGGCATGCCTCCATACATGCGCCACATTTTATACATTTACTTTGATCTATAACATGTGGCTTCTTAAGTTCTCCAGATATAGCTTCTTGAGGACATACTTTTAGACATGCCAAACAACCCGTACATTTTTCTTCGAGAATAAAATATCGAATTAAATCTTTACATACACCAGCTGGACATTTCTTTTCTTTTATATGAGCCTCATATTCATGTCTAAAATACCTGAGAGTTGATAGAACAGGATTAGGGGCTGTTTGTCCAAGTCCGCACATGGAAGCATCTTTTACAACAATAGCTAATTCTTCCAATAATTCTAAATCTTCCTCTTTTCCTTCACCCTTTGTAATCCTGTCGACAATTTCCCACATTCTTTGAGTTCCTTCCCTACAGGAGAGACATTTCCCGCAGGATTCATACCGTAAAAAATCTAAAAAATATTTGGCAACATCTACTATACAGGTATTTTCATCCATAACAATCATTCCTCCTGAACCCATCATCGAGCCAGCTTCGGTTAAACTTTCAAAATCAATTGGCAAATCTAATAATTGCTTGGGAATACATCCACCTGAGGGACCTCCAGTCTGAACAGCTTTAAATTCTTTTCCTCCTGGAATNCCCCCCCCAATTTCATAAATAATTTCACGGAGAGTCATTCCCATAGGGACTTCTACTAAACCCGTGTTGTTGATTTTACCTACTAATGAAAATATTTTAGTTCCTTTACTTCCATTGGTTCCAATTTTTGAATACCATTCTGGACCTTTATTTATAATCATAGGAACATTTGCCCATGTCTCAACATTATTTATATTTGTTGGTTTTCCAAATAGACCCTTTTGCGCAGGATAAGGAGGTCTTTGGCGTGGAACTCCTCTTCTTCCCTCAATAGAGGCTATTAAGGCTGTTTCCTCTCCACAAACAAAAGCCCCAGCTCCTTTATAGATTTCGATATCAAAATCAAAGCCTGACCCAAGAATATTCTTTCCAAGAAAACCATAATCCCTAGCCTGTTGGATAGCTCTTGTCACATTTTTAACTGCTAATGGATACTCATCTCGAACATAAATATATCCCTTTGATGCTCCTATTGCATATGCTCCAATTATCATTCCTTCAATAACCGAATGTGGATTGCCCTCTAACAAGCTTCTATCCATATATGCTCCTGGATCTCCTTCATCTGCATTACATATTATATATTTCTCTTTTATTTTTGCTTTTTTGGTAATTTCCCATTTCTTTCCAGTTGGAAAGCCTGCTCCTCCTCTTCCCCTTAATCCTGATTTTTTTATAATTTCAATTACTTGCTCCGGGGATAATTCTGTTAAGACTTTACTTAATGCGGTATATCCTCCAACAGCTATATAATCTTCTATTTTATTGGGGTCGATAAACAAATTATTTTCTAATAGAAGCCTTTTTTGTTTCTGATAAAAAGGGATCTCTTTTTTATAAGTAAATTTTTGATTGCTGTGCGGGTCAAAATACAGAAGTCTTTCAATAATCCTACCCCCTAAAATTGTCTCTGAAATAACTTCTTTTACATCCTTGGGTTCTAATTTTTGATAGAAAATCTCTTGAGGAAAAATAACAATATTCGGCTCCGCTTCACAGAAGCCATGGCATCCTGTAATTTTTAATTCTACTTTATCGTCCAGTTTCCGATTTTTCAATTCTTCCAGAAAAGTTTTGATAATTTTGTCTGAACCCCGTGCCAAACCACATGTTCCAGAAGAAATAGCTATAATTGGATATTGATTTGATTTTAACCCTTCAATTTTTTTCTTTAAATCATAAAATTGATTGATATTATTTATTTTCTTCATTTCTACTCCTCTTTTTTTCCTTGTATCTTTTTAAAATAGTTTTAACTTTTCCTATACTCATCTTAGCGTAATATTCTCTATCTACTACCACTACTGGACCTATTGCACAGCAACCAAGACAATTAACCGTTTCTAAAGAAAACTCATTATCCTTAGTAGTTTCTCCCGCCTTAATGCCAAGATTTCTTTCAAACTCCTCAACAATTTTTGGTCCTCCTCGAACATGACAAGCTGTTCCAAGGCATACTGTAATGGTGTGCTTTCCCCTTGGCTCTAAACTGAATGCTTTATAAAATGTTGCCACTCCAACAATATCAATTAATGGAATATTTAATGCTTCTGAAACAAGGATAAGTGCTTCCTGGGGTAAATAATTATATTCTGCTTGAATACCTTGTAATATTGGAATCAATGCTTCTTTTTGAACACCATATTTCTCCAAAATTGAATTCACTTTATCAATATTAATTTGCATAGAATCCCCCCTCTCTTAATTTTGATAAATTATTATTAATTATGATTCCTCCGCTTAGGAGTAATATTATTAACAAATTCTTATAGCACAACAAAAATCAAATGTCAATTATACTGTGGCTCAAAACCCAAAATAGATATAGACATATTTACCAGTTAGAGAGGAAAAAGTTAATAAAGAGAGTTGAGGCTGCCCATCACATCCTGGG
>MTON01000001.1 GCA_002010665.1 Candidatus Aminicenantes bacterium JdFR-78 | reverse complement strand
TGTCCTCCCACATGTATCCAATCGAATATATGTGTATCAGTAAGCCCACCCCACTTACCACTAAAACCATCACTGCTACAAGTGGATCAAATTGAAAGGAAAGATTTACTTGCATGCTTCCTGATTTAAGCCATGTGAATAGATTTTTGACTAAAGGATAATTCTCAGGGGAAATCTTAAGGAGTTTAATAAAGGAAAGAAGGGAAAAAATAAATGATATACCAACAGTAGAACATGCTATGTATGAAATGTTTTTTTTGGGGAGTTTTCTCCCAAAAAGTGCAAGAATTAAAACTCCAAGAGCAGGAAAAAAAGGTATAAGCCAGAAATAATTCATTTTTTACCTTTCATCTTTTATTCCGAGAATCAGAAATTGGAAAAACAGAACCAGATCCAACATTAATCCCATATCCCTTACCCCTTAATCCTTAATCCATAACTCATATTCCTCATCCTTTCATTAAGTTTATTTCTTCACTTCTTATTGTTTTCCTCTGCCTGAAAATCAATAATATTATTGCAAGTCCAAGACAAGCTTCTGCAGCAGCTAATGTGATTATAAAAAAAACTACAATCTGACCATTAATTGAAAGAAGATTTCTGGAGAATGCAATGAATGCTAAGTTTGCGGAATTCAACATAATTTCAATTGACATAAACATTGTAATTAGATCTTTTTTAATGAAAAAAGCAATTATTCCTAAAGTAAATAAAATTCCACTTAAAATCAAATAATAACCGATTGGAATCATTTTGCACCTTTTCTTTTTAATAAAACCACGGCGCCAATTAGGGCAATAATTATAATCAAAGAAGTTATTTCAAAAGGGTAAAGATACTCTGAGAAAAGAGCGCTTCCAAGATTTAAAGGTGAACCTTCAATTATGCCTTTCTGCTGCTTGAAAAATATTAAATTCGATATAACTGGATAAATTATTTGAAATAGGAATATAACCCCAAGAAAAATTGCAAGATAAGGTATCCACTTTTTCCTTTCTTGAGGTAGACCCTTTTTGAGATTAATAATCATGATGACAAAAAGGAAAAGTACTATTATAGCACCCGCATAAATTATTATCTGTATAGTCGCAATGAAAGGAGCATCAAGAAGAGCATATAAACCACCAAGAGATGCAAATGAAAGAACCAAAAAAAGGGCATTATAAGCTTGATTTCTGGATAGAATCATACCAATTACTCCACCCACTGCCATAATAGACAAAATTAAGAATAAGAAATAATACATTTTAAGTTTTCAATTATATTTTTTCCACTTTTTTATGTCAAGGTAAAGTGCGATTGTTTTGATTTGAGGAAAAGATAAAAAAATTATTTAATTGAAAATAAATAAGAAATAATTAAATATAACTTATTACTATGTAAACAATTGTTTACATAGTTGACAAATTTTGTCATTTTTATTGAGAATTTTATAATAAGTTTTTAAGATTCACAAAAGAATCCTATTATTTTCTAAAAAGCATATTTTTAAAGCCTTGATATTATTGAATTTTTAAAAAATAAAATTTTTTTCAAGTTTTTTACCCTTTTTAGTACTAAACATATGGAGGGAGAAAATGGATGATTTATCAAAATTTAATAATAGATGGTGCTCTTTAGTAAATTATTTAAAAACTATTGATTTTCGAAGTTTTAAGTTTTATTATTCTCTATTTTCCCTGCCCCCTCTCCCCTCTTTGGTTCCTGCCGCCTCCCTCCAAGGGGGAGAGGGAAAAGAAAAATAGAAAGAAAAGTCTAATGAGAAAGGATAAAATACTCATTATTGAGGATAATGAGAGCACTCGGGAATTGGTTAAGGAAGTATTAAATAACGAAGGATTTCAATGTAGAACAGCAAAGGATGGAATAGAGGGGCTGAAAATTTTTAATTTGGAAAATCATTTCTCAGCTGTCTTAGTTGATATTAAAATGCCCGGAATAAGTGGGCTCGAGGTTTTAGAAGAAATAAAAAGAAAGTCACCAAATACATCGGTTGTTATTCTTTCAGGTATTACAGATATTGATACCGCGATTGATTCCATGAGGAGAGGAGCGGATGGATATATTACAAAGCCATTTAAATTAAAAGAATTAATATCAACCGTAAAAAAAGCAATTGAAAAGAGAAATTTAATAATACAGAAAAGAAAACATGAAGAAGAATTGAAGAAGTTAGTTATTGAGAGAACTGCGCAACTTAAAGAAACAATAAAAGAGCTTAACGAAGTATATAGAGTAACTATAGAAAGTTTCATAAAGGCACTGGATTTTAGGGAGGCAGAAAGCGAGGCGCATTCAAAGAGAACATGCGCATATACTCGAGTCTTAGCTCAAGAAATAGGCATAAGAAATAAAAATGAGCTTGAGGATTTAGAGAAAGGAGCATTACTTCATGATATCGGTAAAATTGGAATACCTGATAGAATATTGAAGAAGCCTTCTTCTCTTTCTCCTGAAGAATGGGAGTGGATACGAAAACATCCAATATTGGGATATAAAATAATAAAAAATATTAGTTCATTAAAAAATAGCACGCAGATTGTGCTCTTCCACCATGAAAGATACGATGGGAGAGGTTATCCTTTCGGGCTTTCAAAGGAGGAAATACCAATTGAAGCGAGAATTTTTTCGGTAGTTGATGCTTTTGAGGCAATTACAACCAATAGGCCTTATAGAAAAGCAAGAAGTTTTGAAGAAGCAAAGGAGGAAATAAAACGCTTAGCGGGAGCACAGTTTGATCCTGAAATAGTAAAGGCTTTTCTTTCTATCCCAATTTCTAAATTAAAGGAAGAAAAAAACAAGATTGAAAGAAATTTAAAGGGCGATTAATTTTTTAAGCTTTTTTGATTTTTTCGCTTTTTATTTTTGAAGTTGCATTTCTTGTATCAATTATTAATTTGCTGTTTTCCACAATCCATTTGTAATTATAGCATGAGTGGTCAGTAATTATCACAACACAATCATAATCTTTTAATTTCTTTTCACTAAGTTCAATGCTTTTCATAGACAGATGTGGATATTTTCTCATTCCGGAAAAATTTGATATATATGGATCATGATAGTCCACATTGGCTCCCTTATTCTTTAGAATATCTATTATTTCAACCCCGGGAGATTCTCTTATATCATCTGTATCTTTCTTATATGCGATTCCTAATATTAGAATTTTTGAATTTTTAAGGCATTTCTCTTTTTCATTTAATGCATCAATAATTTTTGACACAACATAATTGGGCATATTTGTGTTTATTTCTCCAGCAAGTTCGATGAAATGGGTTCTGAAATCAAATTCCTTGGCTTTCCAAGAAAGATAAAATGGGTCAACTGGAATACAATGACCACCCAGTCCAGGTCCTGGATAAAAAGGCATAAAACCAAAGGGTTTAGTTGAAGCAGCATCGATTACTTCCCAGATGTCTATTCCCATTTTGTCCGCAAGTATTTTTAACTCATTTACAAGAGCAATATTAACCGCCCTGAATA
The DNA here is from genome assembly GCA_002010665.1 of Candidatus Aminicenantes bacterium JdFR-78. Classification (GTDB taxonomy): domain Bacteria; phylum Acidobacteriota; class Aminicenantia; order JdFR-78; family JdFR-78; genus JdFR-78. The sequence continues at coordinate 208,350 of MTON01000001.1, read as the reverse complement.
TATTTTCAAGAAGTTTAGTGAATTCAGCAACCTCAGGAGATGATACTACTACAACTTTATTAACGATTTGTTCATAAAGAATTTTTCCAATCTCAGTGCATGTAGGGGTAATTCCTCCCACCACTTTGGGAATATTTTTAGTTTTATATACTGGATCACCCGGATTTTCTCTTTCAGGGGAAAAAATAAGAAAAAAGTCCTTTCCAGCTTTTAATCCTTTTTTTTCAAATTTTGGAAGAAGTATTTCTCTCGTTGTCCCTGGATATGTTGTGCTTTCTAGAGAAATAAGTTGCCCTTTTCTTAAATATTTTGCAATTTCGTCAGAAGTTTTTTCCACATATTTTAAATCAGGCTCCTTTTTCTCATTTAAGGGAGTTGGAACACAGATAATTATACAATCTGCCTTCTCAAGTTGTGAGTAATCAGAGGTTGCCTTGAAATAATTTTTATCTCTTAAATTTTGAATTTTTTTTGATGAGATATGTTTAATATAGCTCTCCCCCTTATTCAACTTTTCTACTTTGCTTTCATCTATGTCAAATCCAATGACTTTAAAATCTTCCTCTCCAAATCTAATAACAAGGGGAAGACCTACATAGCCAAGCCCAATCACTCCTATCCTTGCATATCTACATTTTATTTTTTTTACCAAACTCTCCATTTCTATAGAGTTATTCATTCTTGCATTTATTCTATTCAACAAAAAATAAAAGTCAAGTGAATTTATATTTGACAAATATTGTTTCTATTAATAATAATTGGAGATGTGAGATTTTTAAAAGTTATTACAAATTCTTCTATTGGGGGGTTGCTGTTTGGAATTCTTCTTACATTATTAATCTTTGACTTGAATTTACATTTAAATATTGGTTTGGATTTATTTTTCAGATTATCTCTCTTCAATTTTTTAACCTACGGATTGGTGATTATAATAATATCTATAATTATTTTTTATATTTATGATTTCTTTTCTGCTCGAGAGGTAAAAATTTCTTTCTTTTCTCCAGATTATTTAATAATCTCTTTTTCCCTATATTCTCTTTTATTTGCACAGATTTTCTGGTCTAACTTTAAATATTATTACCATTTTTTTTCTAAAAGTTTTTCTGATACAATAAAAATACAATTAGTAGTTATCCTTTTTTTAGGAATAAGTGGTCTAATTTTTTATCTTTTTTACTATTATTATCGAAAAAAAATTATTCTCTTAATTTATTTCATATTATTTATTTTAATTTTTCCTTCTCCTTTTTTATTGAGAATAAAGTATAATCCTCCGATTCCAAAAAAGGAAGTTTCCTCTCTAAATCCCATAAAATTAACAAAAAAGGTTAATATTATATGTTTAGAGGGTTTAAGTTTGGAATTTCTTGTCCCTTTTGCTTCAGAAGGGAAATTACCGAATTTTAATTGGATTATGGAAAATGGATCGTGGGGAATTCTTAAGAGTTTCACTCCATGTCAACCTATAATCTATTATAATTCATTTTTAACTGGAAAATATCCTTATAAACATTCTGTATTTTCAAATTATTTATATAATTTTTATAATATCAAAACTCCTTTTTTAGTCTTACCCCGATATATTTTCATGCATCAACTTAAAAGGATAAATTTGTTAAAAATTTCTATTGCAGATTTAAAAAGACAGACAAAAAATATCATTGATATTTTGAATGAGAATAATACACCTATTATAAATTTATCCTGGGGCGAGAAGCTTGATTATCTCAGTACTAAAAATATAATAGAAATTCCTCTTTTTTTTGAAGATTTTAAAAAAGATAATTCCATACATGGAAAATTTGTTAGGAATATTTTGAAAACAGATCTGATTAAAGAAAGGAAAGCCCTAAAATTAAAAGAAAGTGTGAATCCCTATTTATTTATTCTTTCACTTGATGGATTAAAAAAAATAGTAATTCATTTTTACCAGTATAGTAAACCTGAGTTCTTCGGGAATGTTTCTCATGAAGATGTAATCAAATATGGAAAAATAATAGAAAAATATTATTTATTTTATGACCAGATTATAGGAAAGTATTTATCATCTCTTCGTGATAATGAACTATTGATAATTTTTTCCCCACATGGTTTGGAACCCCTTCCTCTTTGGAAGAGAATCCTAAATTGTATGCTTAATGTCAAGAATGTCTCAGCTCATTATGAAAATGCACCAGAAGGTGTGATTCTTTTTTATGGAAGTGATGTGGCTAAAGGTGAAAACATTGAAGATATGAGAATAATAGACATTGTACCAACAATTCTATATTATTATGGTTTTCCAATTGGAAAAGACATGGATGGAACTGTAATAAAATCAATCTTTAAAGAGGAATTCCGCTCTGAAAATCCTGTTATATTTATCTCTTCTTATGACGAAATCTCAATAAAATAAATTTATTTAATAATTCTAAAGATCCTTTTCCACCTCGCTTTTGGAATGAAATTCACTAATTTTTTAATCCTATCCAGTATGCCTGTTTTCAAATAAGCTCCTCTTTCGGCCTTATATGAAAAATAAATTAACCAAGGCTTTCCCTTAATGTAGGAACGGGGTAGAAAACCCCAGAATCTGCTGTCAAGACTGTTATCTCTATTGTCTCCTAAAACAAACAAATGGCCCTTAGGAACAGTAACGGGACCATAATTATCCCTTAAAACTGACTGATAAAAATTGTATTCCTCTTTAGAATATACATTTTCGTCAGTATGGATTTTATAGGGTTCCTTCAAAGGTTTATCATTTACATAAACTTGTTTATTCTTTATTTCAACCTTTTCTCCCTCCAATGCAATAACTCTTTTAACAAAATCTTTTGATAAATCTCTCGGGTATTTAAAAACCACTATATCCTTTCTTTTTATTTCTTTAATTGGGAGAATTTTTTTCTCCCAGGACCAAATGTAAGGAGCATAAATGAATTTGTTAACTAAGAGAAAATCGCCAACTAACAGAGTATTCTCCATTGAGCCAGTTGGTATCTGAAAGGCTTGGACAACGAATGTCATAACAAAAAAAACATAAACTGCAGTTTCAACAATGAGTTCGAAATATTCCCTTATAACCCCTTTTTCTCTTTTCTTCTTTTCTTTTTTCATTTCATCTCCTTAAATAAGAAAAGATAATCCTAGAATTATTGAAAAAGCTAAATTAATAAGTATCGTTGCTTTAACTGAAGTAAGGAATTCTTTCCATTTTCCTAAACTCTTCTGAGCCAATTTATAGCTAAGCCAGGATAATGGAAAAGTTAAGAAAACAATAAGTGAAAGGATAGGAAATGCTTTTGATATGACACCGATAATTACAATTAAATAACATAAGGATAGTAAAGAAAAATAAATGTTTAAAGCTTTTTTTCTTCCAAAAATTATGACAAATGTTTTTCTCCCAACGCCTCTATCTGCCTCTTCATCAGCAAATTCATTTATTAGAAGAACTAGGGTTGTTAAAATTCCTGGAGGAATAGATACAATCAAAACCCAAGGGGATAATTTCTGTGCTTGAACATAATAGGAGCCGATTACCATTAAAGGTCCCCATGCTAAGAAAATTCCAAGCTCCCCTAAACCTTTGTAGACTAAATTCAGAGGTGGAGAATTATAACCATATACTAGCAGTAATCCAATAATTCCTACTAATAGAATGACATTGCCCTTCGTTATATAATTAAGATAAAGACCTATCCCTGAACCTAAAATTGCTAGAATAAAAGAAATTACCAATGCTTCATTTGGTTTTACAAATCCGTCTAAAATCATTCTACTTCCACCTGAGAATGGTTGGGTTTCACTTTTATTTAAGATATCATTTCCACTTTTGTAGTCAAAATAATCATTCGCTACATTGCATGCTAAATGAAGAAATGATGCCCCTATAAGAGTTAGAAAAAATAAACCTATATTAAAGTGCTTTGTCTCAAATAAAGCGAAGGTAGCGCCTAAAAAGATGGATGCAATAGTGACCGTTAAAAATGGAACCCTAAGTAAAAGAAAAATTGCTTTTCCCTTGCTCATCTTTCCTCCTCCAGCAATTTTTTATTATAACTCTTTATATTTATAAATCAAATTTAAAAAATCAAGTTGCAATTTTTTTAATTATAGATTTAAATTAAAGAAGAATGAAATTTGTCATATTTGGATATCCTAAAACAGGAAAAACTACCTTTTTCAATCTTCTTACTGGTGCAACAATTGAAATAAAAAAATTTGAAGAAAAAGAAGAGGCGCCTCATATTAGGACATGCAGTGTGCCGGATAATAGGCTGGACGAGATTTCGAAGCTTTTCCCAGAAAAGAAAAGAATATATTCATCCATTGATGTAGTAGATATAGCTGGTCTGTCTTGGGGGAAAGTGAAAAGCAGTGCTTATTTAAGTCTTTTGAGAACTGCAGATGGATTGATACATGTAGTTCGTGCATTCGAAGACCCTGAATTAGTACATCCCCAGGGATCAGTTAATCCTGAAAGAGATATTAAGAATATGGAAGAAGAATTAATTTTGTCTGATCTTGTTGTGATTGAGTCAAGACTTGAAAAGATTGAACATGATTTAAAAAGAAAAAAAAGTCCTGATGAAGAAAAGGAAAAAGAGATACTGGAGAAAATAAAAGATAAATTAAATGTGGGTATAGCAATACGAGAAATAGATTTAAATGAAGAAGAGCAGAGAAAAATTCGTGGTTTTTCTTTTCTTACTCAAAAACCTTTAATCCATCTTATTAATCTTGATGAAAAAGATATTCATCTCATTGAATCTCCTGAGTCTTTTTACTCATCTCAAAAGAAAGGAGTTAAATGTTTGTGTTTTTGTGGAAAAATTGAAAAGGAGATTTCTGAACTTGAGGGTGAGGAAAGAGAATTGTTTTTAAGAGAATATGGGTTAAAAGAATTCAGCGTAAATAAGTTTCTAAAAATATCCTATGAACTTCTAAATCTTATTTCATTTTTCACAATTGGGAAGAACGAGGTAAAGGCTTGGACAATTAAGAAAGGAACAAGTGCTTATGAGGGAGCTGGAATTATACATACTGATATTCAAAAGGGATTTATAAAGGCTGAAGTAATCGAATGGAATAATTTAATTGATGCTGGTTCATTAAAAGATGCAAAGGAAAAGGGGATGGTACGCTTAGAGGGAAAGGATTATGAAATAAAGGATGGAGATGTAATTTATTTTAGGTTTGGGAAATGAAAAATTTTGAAGTAATTGCAAAGGATAAAAATTCCCGTGCAAGAGTGGGTATTATAAAGACAGCCCATGGAGAGGTTGAAACTCCTGCTTTTATGCCAGTAGGTAGCCAAGGAACAGTTAAGGCACTCACTCATCAACAACTCATTGATTTAGGAGTTCAAATTATTCTTTCAAATACATATCATTTATTTTTGAGACCAGGTATTGAAATTATTAAAAAATTTGGAAGTCTTCACTCATTCATCTCATGGAAGAGGCCGATTTTGACTGATAGCGGTGGTTTTCAGATTTATAGTCTGTCACCACTTGCAAAGGTGAATGAGGAAGGTGTTTCATTTAATTCCCATTTAGATGGGACTAAAATTTTTCTTACACCAGAAAAGGTTATTGAAATTCAGAGCATATTTTGTTCTGACATCATGATGCAATTGGATTATTTCCTACCCTATCCATCATCATTTGAAGCATTGAAGGAAGCAGTTAATATAACTTCTCTATGGGCTAAGAGATCCAAAGATTACTTTGAATCAATTAAAAATGGCTCACAACAATTATGGGGAATAATTCAAGGTGGAACTTATTGGGAGTTAAGAAAGAAGAGTATTGAGGATTTATTAGGACTCGAAATGGATGGCTATGCAATTGGAGGTCTTTGTCTAGGAGAGCCTAAATCATTGATGTTTGAGATAATTGAGAAATCAACCTCGAATTTACCTGAAGATAAGCCAAGGTATTTAATGGGAGCAGGTTATATTGAAGATATTCTTCAGGCTGTTGAACTTGGAATTGATTTATTTGATTGTGTTATACCCACCAGAAATGCAAGGACAGGCACTCTTTTTACATCAAAGGGGAGGATAGTTATTAAGCATGCTAAATACAAGGATGATTCGAGGCCACTTGATGAGAATTGCAATTGCTATACATGTAGAAATTTTTCAAGAGCCTATTTAAGGCATTTATATGAGAGAGAGGAAATCACATCCGCTATATTGAACACAATTCACAATCTTCATTTTTATCTTGACATATTTAAAAAAATTAGGCAATCTATAAGACTAAATTCTTTTAAAAGATTTAAAAATGATATATTAAATAATTTAAAGGAGAGTGAAAATCTATGACTCTATTTAATTTATTTTTATTGCAGGCGCAACAGGCTCCTTCTCGAGGTGGAAACTTATTCACTGCTTTGATTCCATTTATTCTTGTTTTTCTGATTTTCTACTTTTTGATAATATGGCCAGCGCGGAAGAGACAAAAGAGACATCGGGAGATGGTTGAACAATTACAGCCAGGGGACAAGGTCATAACATCAGGAGGAATATATGGAACTGTAATGGGAGTAAAGGAGGACAGAATAGAATTGAAAATAGCGTCAAATGTTAAAATAGAAATTGCCAAAAGTGCTGTTGCGGCAATTCTAACTCCAAAAGCGAGGAAATGATCACTTTGAAAACAATCGCTGAACACCCACAGATAAAAGCATTCATTGAGAAAAGTAATAATTATCTTGGAGAGATAGGTTATACTGAACATGGTTTTCGCCATGCCCAATTCACCGCTGATAATGCTAGATTTATATTGAGAGAATTGGGATATCCATCGAGGGAGCAAGAATTAGCAGCAATTGCTGGTTATATCCATGACATGGGGAATTTTATGGGGAGAGAAAACCATCCTCAAGCAAGTGCTTTGCTTGCATTTACAACCTTAAATTCCCTTGGAATGGATGAAAAGGAAATAGCTCTGATTATGAATGCAATAAGTAATCATGAGGAAGAAACTGGAATTCCAACTGATGCTATTTCATCATCGGTTGTTATTGCTGATAAAGCTGATGTGCATCGCACAAGAGTAAGAACAACAAAATTTATAAATTTTGATATACATGATAGAGTGAACTATGCGGTTACTGAGTCAAAAATAAAAGTGGATAAAAGAAATAAAATAATTTCCCTTTTTCTCGAAATTGACCAAGAAATATCCCAGATTATGGAATACTTTGAGATTTTTCTTTCAAGAATGCTCGCCTGTAGAAAAGCAAGTAGTATGCTCGGATGTAAATTTCAATTAATAATCAATGGCGTGAGACTTTAGAATGCGTAGAAGAATAGGTTGGAGATTGGGACTCACTTTATTTATAATCGGACTTTCTATTTTTCTCGCATATCCTCCTAAGGAAAAGATTAAGTTAGGGTTAGATCTAAAAGGTGGAATTCATTTAGTCTTACAGGTTATGACGGATGATGCCATCAATATAGAGACAGACCAAGAAATAGCTCGTCTGCAAGAAGAATTTAAGAAAGAAAGATTAGAATTTTCTTCTATTAAAAAGGAAAAAATTGGGGAAATTGTTATCGAAGGAATTAAGTCAGAACAAGAAGGGAAAATAAGAGACATCCTAGATGATCTCTTTAGAGAATGGAATTACTCTATCAGGGGAGATAAAGTCTTCTTAACGATGAAGGCAAGGGTAGCTTCTTATCTAAGAGATCAAGCAGTAAAACAGGCAATAGAAACAATTAGAAACAGGGTTGACCAGTTTGGAGTTGCTGAACCAGTCATTCAACGTCAAGGTATGGGAGGGGATAGAATTCTTGTTCAACTCCCAGGTGTAGAGGATCCTGAAAGGGTAAAGAAAATAATTAAAACAACAGCACTTCTGGAATTAAAATTAGTAGAAGCTGGTCCTGCACCTGATATAGAAACTCTTTTAAAAGATTATGGAGGCAAGGTGCCTGATCAGATGGAAATTGTAAAAGGAGATCCTACAAGGACAGAGGGAGGATATTATCTTGTACATAAAGTGGCAGTTATTACTGGTAAAGATTTAAAAAATGCCCGACGCTCAGTTGATGAATGGAATAATCCTGACGTTGTTTTTACATTAACTCCTTCTGGTGCAAAAAGATTTGAAAAAGCAACTTCAGAAAATGTAGGTCGCTTATTAGCAATAATTCTTGATGGAAAAGTTCAATCAAGTCCTGTTATAAGAGAAAGAATCGCCTCTGATAGTGCCTCAATTCAAGGGAGGTTTACTGTAGAGCAAGCTGAAGATTTAGCACTAATATTGAGAGCTGGAGCATTACCAGCTTCTATTAAATACTTAGAGGAGAGAACAATAGGTCCTTCACTTGGTGCTGATTCAATCAGAAAAGGTTTGACTGCTACTATAATTGCACTAATTCTTGTTATGGCTTTTATGGTATTTTATTACAAGCTTTCTGGTATAAATTCAGTAGTTGCTCTTATTTTAAACATGGTTATTTTAGCTGGTGCTTTAGCCTATTTTAGGGCAACTTTAACTCTTCCAGGAATTGCAGGGATTATATTAACCATTGGCATGTCAGTTGATGCAAATGTTCTTATTTTTGAAAGGATTAGGGAGGACTTAAGATTAGGAAAAACAGTAAGAGCAGCAATTGCGAGTGGATTTTCAAAAGCTTTCCGTACTATTCTTGATGCAAATGTAACCACAATTATTGCAGCTATTTTCTTATTTCAGTTTGGAACAGGACCTGTAAAGGGATTTGCGGTTACATTGATTATTGGAATATCCGCGAGCATGTTTACAGCGGTTTTTGTTTCGAGACTCATTTTTGATATTGTATTGTCGAGAAAGAAAAAAATTGAAAAATTGAGTATTTAAAATGAGATTATTTAAAGAACCAAAAATAAATTTTTTGAAATATAAATATTTTGCATTTCTGTTATCTGGTATGATAATAATTTCTGGTATTATCTCTATTATGCATAAAAAGGGGTTGAATTTTGGAGTTGATTTTGCGGGTGGAACTTTAATAAGAATTAAATTTGAACAGCCCACTCCTATAGAAAAAATTAGGGAGGCACTGAGGAATGTTGGTTTGGGGCAAAGCCGAATTCAAGAAGTTGGACATGGGAAAAAGGAATATTTAATTAGAACAATTACCTTAAAAGAAAAGGAAGAGATAGAAGCACATGAAATTATGGGGAGGAAAATAGTTGAAGCCATTAAAAAACACAAGGAACTTGGTAAGTTTGAGGTTTTGAGTAAAGAAACTGTGGGCCCTGCTGTGGGTCATGATCTAAGGCGAAAAGCCACTCAAGCAACTATATGGGCATTAATAGGGATGCTCATTTATATTGCTTTAAGATTTCAGATAAGCTATGGAATTGCTGCAATTCTTACTCTTACTCACGACGTTTTAATAACAACTTCAATACTTTCTCTAACCAATAGAGAAATTAACTTACCTGTTATAGCTGCTATTCTCACAATAGTTGGTTATTCTTTAAACGATACCATAGTAATTTTCGATAGAGTAAGGGATAATCTTAAATTAGGTCGGAAAAAGCCCTTTGAACAAATTTTAAATGATAGCATTAATCAGACTTTAAGTAGAACAGTAATTACCTCTTTTACAACTTTATTAACAGTTCTTGCTTTATATTTTCTTGGTGGAGAAGTGATTAATGATTTTGCCTTTACAATGATTATTGGTGTAATCTGTGGAACTTATTCAACGATATATCAGTCATGTCCAATAGTGTTGGCTTGGTACAATATCTTCAAGAAGGGAATAAAGAAATAAAATATTGAAATTTAACCATAAATGATTTATACTTATTTATGGCATAATATTGTTAAAAGAGGTGATTAAATGCCAAAAAAAATGGTAAAAAAAGAAGAGCAAATACCTGATATCTTCAAAGATTCCTTTATCAAAGGCGAAAAAAGTCCAGGTAGAAAAGCTCTCTCCCTACCGATTTCTTTAATTGTTCATGCTGTTGTAATTTTGGCATTAATTGTGATTCCTCTGCTACATACGGCCTCAAACCTACCTAGCTTAAATATTACAACAGCTTTCCTTGCTCCACCTCCACCACCTCCACCACCTCCACCACCTCCAGCAAAAAAGACTAGAAGAAAAAAAGCAACAGTGGTTAAGCAGATTGAACGTAAACCCATTGAGCCTGGAAAATTAATCGCTCCTGTTGAGATTCCAGAAGAAATTACTGATGAAGAAATAACTGATTTTGGAGTAGAAGGAGGAGTAGAAGGCGGAGTAGAGGGCGGAGTAGTAGGAGGTGTATTGGGCGGAGTAGTAGGAGGCGTTCTTGGTGGAGTTGTTGGAAGTGAAGTTGAACCACCTATTCGAGTTGGAGGTACAATAAAACCTCCAAAGCTGATTAAGAAAGTTATTCCTATTTACCCTGAGATTGCAAAGCAGGCACGAGTTGAAGGAACAGTTATCCTTGAATGTACAACTGATATATATGGAAGAGTTAAACACATAAAAGTTCTGAGATCAATTCCTCTCCTTGACCAAGCTGCAATAGATGCGGTCAAGCAGTGGGTGTATGAACCAATGATTATAAATGGAAGACCAAGAAGCGTTATATTCACTGTCACTGTAACATTTAAATTACAATAAATGAAAAAAATAATAAATAAAAATCAAGAGGAGGTATAAAAAATGGAATTTGGTCTAATTGAAATGTGGCAAGCTATGGGTGCAGTGGCTAAAGGAGTAGCTATAATACTTATTGCCTTATCAATTGTAGCTGTCTATCTGTTTATCGAAAGGAATATCTTTTACAATAGGACCAAAAAGAAATCTAAGGAAATCGCACCAAAATTGGCAAATCTTTTAAAGCAGGGAAAAATTGAGGAGGCTTTAGAATTCGCATCTAAAAAAGAAAATAGAGTTAGTCATTTAGCTCAGGTTACTGCAGCAGGGATCAGGGAATATTTAGCTGGAAAAGAAAGCAACCTTTCCTTTGAAGAGCAAATTGAAACCTGTCAGAGAGGATGCGAAAGAGCAACAACAATAGTCGTGCAGCAATTAAGAAGAGGATTAAGCGTTCTTGCTACAATTTCTACATCAGCTCCATTCATTGGTCTTTTTGGAACAATTGCAGGAATTATTAATGCATTTAGAGGAATGGCTTTAACTGGTTCGGGTGGTATCGGGGCTGTTGCTCAAGGTATTGCAGAAGCACTGGTTACTACAGCATTTGGAATCGGAGTTGCAGTAATTGCAGTCTGGTGTTTCAATCTTCTCCTTAATAGGGTTGATATTTATGCTGCGGAAATGGCAAATACAACTTCTGAATTGGTTGACTTTTTTGTAAGACAGCATGAAGAAGTAAAAAGATAAATTTTAATTATTAAGGGAGTAAAAAATGGCAATTGATATTGAGAGCACTGATGTTAAATCAGAACCTAACGTAGTTCCTTTGTGCGACGTTCTTTTAGTGCTCCTCATAATATTTATGGTTGTTACTCCTCTTATCCATAAGGGAATAGATGTAAGATTGCCAGCTGCTATTAATACAATCAATATGCCTGAAAACCCTGATGTAGTACTTACCCTGAAAAGGGATGGAAGAATCTTCTTGAATGGGGAAGAGGTCACTCTCGACAAATTGACCGAAGCTGTTGAGGAAGCTTTTATAGATAAAACAGGTGAAAGGAAGATTTATATAAAAGCAGATGCTGAATTGGAATATGGAGCGATTGTTCAAGCATTTGAAAAGATTAAGGATGCTGGTATAGATATAATGGGAATAATTACTGAAATTAAAACTAAAGAGGAGTAATAACCCTTACCTTTAGTGCTCTTGGGAGCACTGATATATTTACCTCTGTTAACTCCTCTCCTTTTTCCCCATCATAGTGAAAGAGGAGAGGAGTTTTTCCTTTTATATGTAATGAGTTTGCTTGAAAGGAATAATAGTAAGGTAATTTATTTATCCTCCCCAAAAATAAATTTGGCAAATGGTAAAGTGCAACAAAGAAATTTGGTTTTTTCAAAATACATATATCTAATAGCCCATCATCTGGTTTTGCAGAAGGAGCAATTATAGCTTTACCCCCATATTCTTTAAAATTCGCGAAAGCAAGAATCAGGATGTCTTTTAATATCTCTTTTTTATCATTTATTATTGTGCATTCTATTGGAGGATTCGTTAAAAAATTTTTTACGGCATAAAAGATATAAGGAGCAATTCCTCTCACATCATGATAATTGAAATCCCTTGCTATTTGAGCATCTAATCCAATTCCTGCTACATTAAAGAAATAATGGTTCGCAATTCTTCCCGCATCTATATTTATATCCACACCCTTGAATAATACCTGGGCAGCTTTTTTTACTGAACCTATTGGAATTTTTAACCCTCGAGCCAAACCATTGCCTGAGCCTAAGGGAATTATTCCTAAAGTAGTACCACTGTTTATCAAGGCTGAGCCAATCTCATTAATGGTTCCATCCCCTCCGCAAGCAACGATTAAATCAAAATCTTCTTTTCCTTTGTTTGCATATTCAAAACCGTCTCCCTTCTTTCTTGTCATCACAATTTCCACAATTTTAAAATATGAATGTAATTCTTTTTTCAAAATTTTATGAAATTTTAATTTGTTACCTACACCTGCTTTGGGATTTATTACAACTAAGACTTTTTCTTCCTTTTTCTTCATACGCTTTAAAATTTTATTATTTTAAAAATTATTTAGCAAGCATGATTTTACACAATTTATCCCCGAGTTCTCTCTTTCCTTTAGGATTCCAGCCCAAAATTTTCTCCCATATTTCTTTACTTTCCATGCATAGATATATAAAAACTTTTCCATTACTTAGTTCTCTAATCCAATTAGCGAATTTTTTATAAATTTTTAGTCTCAATGTTTTAAAATATCTAAATTTCCCGTCAAGACCAATTATGAATTCGTCATACACTATTTTAGTTTTAGGAAAACGGTTTTGAATAATATCTTTTAATCGAGGAGGAAATCTTAATGTTCCCAGGCTGATCCATGCAATATATTCTGCGTTTATATTTTCAAAAATGTTATAAACAATTTTAAAATAATCTTTTTCCCAGTCTGGATAAAAAATTATAGGATCAAAATGGAATCCAACCTTATAACCATAAGAAATTATTTTTTTTGCTGTTTTAATTCTTTCTATATTTGAAGGAGCATTTATCTCCTCATTTTTTGCAATTCTGTCTGAGTTAAGACTCCACGCCACAACTGTTTTACCATTTGGATTTATCTTCGTTAAATTTTCAATGTTCGTGGTTTTGGTTTTCAATTCAAAAACTGTATTGTTCTTGTTCGCAAAATAAGAGATTAGATCCTTTGAAAATTCTGTAAAATGATCAAAAACCAATGAGTCGGTTAATTCTCCTGTTCCGATTCTATAAAATTTATTAGGAGATAGAAAACTGTCAAGTTCTCTGAATAAGTCTTCGATATTAGCATAAATAATCATGAATGGATTGTTCAAATAGTACTGTAAAATACAGTAAGTGCAATCCAATGGGCAATTCAGAGTTAAATTTATAATGTAATAATTACAGCATAGATAATGAGGAGTTCCTGGACAGGGCTTAATAAATTTCCCCTTTTGTTTTGTTATTAGTAAATATTTTTTCCCATTTTTATAATTGAAATTAAACTCTTTTATAAAACTTTTAACATTTTTTACTATTTCATAAGGAGTCTTTCGTAAATTGTTGGTTATTCTAACAGTAATAGGATGATAAAGAACTTCACTGTCAATAAAAACTCTATCTGGAATGTATTTATATTTCATCTTTTCTTTTAAAATATTCCTTGAATTTTTCTGAATTACAAATTTTTTCAAGTTTTTCCAAAATATCTCTTAATTCTTTATCATTTTTAAATTTTATCTTTAGACTTAATTTCTCTTCTTCAAAAAATTGGTCATGAAGAATATTGACTCCCTTAGGAAATTTTATTTCTTTTACCCAAAGCTCAAAAAATTTTTTAAAGGCTGTGTAAGATGGATATCTAATTGATCTGACCTTATCTATAATTTTTTCAATTTTCTCAAGTTGACTGAAATTCCTGGATTCAATTATTTCCTTTAAATCCCTTCTTGAGAATAATTCATCTAAGGTTATTCCTTCTTTTTTTAAAATTTCATAAACATTAATTAGAAATTCCTTCTGATAATTAGAACTCATAGGTATGATAATAGGTAGAAGAAATTCCTGTTCGGATAAGGAAAACTTGGTTAGTGCCCTTGCCCCTTGAAAGGTTATATTTCCTTTTAATATGGCTCTTTTTATAGATGGACTTAATTCAGATAGCGATAAATAAGTCTCGAAATCATAGTTTGATGGGCTTATTTTCAAGAGAGGTAGATAATTCTGTATAATTTCCCTTTTTTCCATGCCAAAATGGTAAAGTTTTGATATAATTTGTGCCTTTTCTAAAAAATTTAATTCTTTTTTCATAGTTAGATATTCATGAATTTTGAATAACAATATTTTTAAATCATCTCTTTCATTCCATAAAAATGCGGGTATCTTTTCAATTCCAAGTTCTTGACATGCTAAGACTTTTCTCCATCCTGAAATTATTATGAACTTGTTATTCCTTCTTGTTAGAATTGGGGGTTTTAGCAATCCGAATTTTTGAATTGAAAATTTTAAAAGAGTCAATTCATTGCAAAGAGATATTCTAAATCTATCATCCTTTAAATTTATCTTTTTTATTGATATGATTTTTTTTATCATATAATCTATTTTAGATTAGCATGGAAAAAGAAGCAAGGAACATACCAGTTCTAAAACCTAAACCAATAAAAGGTTTTAATAAAAATAGAACAATCCTTATTCCTTATGAACCATTCGAAGGGATAATTTATAATTTATTCAAAGATAAAATTTTAAAGTCATCTAATTTATATAATAGTATAATTTTTCTTCTGAAAGATAAAACCATAATTTTCAAGTCAATTGGAGCACCTCAGAGTGTTATGTGTCTTGAAAGACTCATAGCATCTGGGACAAATGAAATAATATTACTTGGATTTTGTGGTTCATTAGAGAAGGCGATTAAAATCGGTTCTATTGTTATTGCAGGGGAGGCTTATTCTCAGGAAGGAACGTCTTCCCATTACTATAAAAATAAGAAACTTTTCAATGCAAGCAGAAAATTATTAATTGAGATTAAAAAGGTTTTAGAAAAATATAGTTTTCCATACAAGATAGTACGAGTTGCTTCTACTGATGCACCTTTTAGGGAGACTTCCAAGTGGTTGAAGAGGATGGCTGACAAAGGAATTAGTTGTGTTGACATGGAAACCTCTGCAGTTTATGCTCTGGCTCAATATTATAAAATAGATGCTGTTTCCCTTATGATTGTAACTGACATGCTGGGTGAAAAAACCTGGATTTCTGGAATTTCAGATATTAAAAAAGAAATTAAAAAATATTTTTCTTTGTTTATTTAATAATGGAGGTTAAGATGAAGCCGAAAGTTCTCATAACAAGAGAATTTATTCCAGAAGTTATAGAATATTTGAAAAAGCATGTGGAATTAGAAATAGGAGCAATTAATAGAGGTTTATTGAAAGAGGAGCTTATTGAAAAAATAAAGGATAAAGAAGGGATAATTTGCTTGTTAACTGACCGAATAGATAAAGAAATAATGGATTCAGCACCAAGATTAAAGATTATCGCCAATTGTGCAGTTGGATATGACAATATAGATGTTGGTTATGCAAAGGCGAAAGGTATTTATGTTACGAATACACCAGGGGTTCTTACAGAAGCTACTGCTGATCTCACTTGGGCTTTAATTCTTGCAGTTGCAAGACGAATTCCACAGGCTGATCTATTCACGCGACAGAAAAAATTTAAAGGCTGGTCTCTAACTTTATTTCTTGGGAAAGAAATTTTCGGAAAGAAACTTGGAATTATAGGGCTTGGAAGAATTGGAAAGGCAGTGGCAAAAAGAGCAAAAGGTTTTAATATGGAGGTCTTTTACTATGATATTAAAAGAATTCCCGAAAGAGAAGAAAAGGAATTGAATGTTTCTTATTTGTCCCTTGATGAACTTCTTAGAAATTCGGACATCGTGACAATTCATACATCTTTAAACGAAACAAGTTATCATCTAATTTCTGCAGAGAAAATAAAATTATTAAAAAAAGATGCAATATTAGTGAATGTTGCCAGAGGTCCAGTTATTGATGAAGAAGCTCTTGCCACTGCTCTTGAAGAAGGAAAAATATGGGGAGCTGGACTTGATGTTTATGAAAATGAGCCACAAATAAATGAAAAATTATTGAAACTAGAAAATGTAATCCTTTTACCCCATATTGGGAGTGCCACAGAGGAAACTAGATATAAAATGGCTATGACAGCAGCTGAAAATCTTCTTCTTGCTCTTCACGGTAAAAAACCTAAAAATTTAGTATGGTAAAAAATTTTTCGATAAAATGTAGTGATTATTGTTTGAGGATTATTTTTCTTTATCAGGAATAAGTCTGTTTAGACTTCCAGTTTTATATCCTTCAAGATCAAGGGTGACATATAGATACCCGAGTTCTTTTAATTTGTTTACAATTAATTCCCTTTTTCCTGAATCTAAAATTATTGGAAAATCTTCCAAGGAAAATTCAAGACGAGCAATGGGATAATGATGACGCACTCTAATTTGTTTTAAACCTAAATTTTTCAAAAATTTCTCTGCCTCTCCAACTCGTTTTAAATCAATTGGATTGATTTCTGTATAAGGAGGAAAACGAGAAGCTAAACAGGCAAGTTGAGGTTTATCCCATGTTTTGAGACCGAGTTCTCTTGATAAATGCCGAATTTCTTTTTTGGTTAACCCAGCTTCCTTAAGGGGAGACCTAATTCCATACTCGATTCCTGCTTTCATTCCTGGTCTAAAATCTTTTAAATCATCATAGTTTGAGCCATCAACAATAAATTTTATTCCTTCTTTCTCCGCTATCTCCTTTAATTTTGAGAACAATTCTTTTTTGCAATAATAACATCGTTCAGGAGGATTTTTTGAGAATTCAGGATTCTTAAGTTCTTCTGTCTCTATTATAATATGTCTGACTCCAATCTCTTTTGCTAATTTCTTTGCTTCTTCGATTTCATCTTGTGGATATGTTTCAGATTGAGCAGTGACAGCTAAAACATTTTTTCCTAGGACTTCTTTTGCCACTTTTAAAAGAAAGGTGCTATCAACTCCACCTGAATAGGCGATTAGCACACTCCCCATTTCTGAAAGAATTTTTTTAAGTTCGGATAATTTAGAATTAATCATTAGTTCTCTACCATCCTTTCAACTTCTTTTATAAATTCCTGGATAATTTCACTCTCCTTAACTCTTTTATAAAATTTCCCATTTTTAAAAAATATACCAACTCCTCTTCCACATGCAACACCAAAATCAGCATCCTTAGCTTCTCCAGGACCGTTGACTACGCAACCCATAATTGCTAAATGAAGGGGTTTTTTTATATGGGAAAGTTTCTTTTCGATTTCTAAGACAATTTCAGTAAAATTATCAATCTCCAATCTTCCACACGTGGGACATGAAACTATAAGTGGACCCCTTTCTCTCAATCCGAGTGATTTAAGAATTTCCCAACCCACCCTTACCTCTTCTTCCGGAGGAGCAGTAAGAGAAACTCTTATTGTATCTCCAATGCCCTCCATTAAAAGAGTTCCAATAGCTATAGACGACTTTATTGTTCCTGAAAATTGGGTTCCAGCTTCTGTAACACCTAAATGTAAAGGATAGTCAACTTTTTTTGACAGCATCCGATAGGCTTTTATCGTTCTCCAAACATCTGGAGCCTTTAAGGAAATTTTGATTAAAGTAAATCCAAAATCTTCAAATAATTTGATATGATTAATTGCACTTTCTACCATTGCCTCTGCACTCGCATATCCATATTTTTTAAGCAGGCTTTTTTCAAGAGACCCAGAATTAACACCAATTCTAATAGGAATTTCCCTTTCTCTTGCAACTTTTAGGATTTCAATTATTTTATTCCTTTCACCAATATTACCTGGATTTATTCTCAATCCATCCACACACTGCTCGATTGATTTTATAGCCAATTTATAGTCAAAATGGATATCAGCTATCAGGGGAATTTTTATCTGTCTTTTTATTTCTTTTAATGCATGGACAGAGTCCATATCAGGAACAGCAACTCTTATAATTTCACATCCTATTTTTTCTAACCTTTTAATTTGAGCTACTGTTTCTGAGATATTGGATGTGTGTGTTTTTGTCATTGACTGAACTCGAATCGGAGCTTCTCCTCCAACAGTTACATGTCCGATTCTGATTTGTTTTGTCTTTTTTCTTTTAATTTTTTCTTTTTGAAATTTAAAATTTGTCATTTGAATTACCAAGGAATTAAACTCTCCCAGCCCTGTGGTAAACGCCTTGCAATATCGTTTAATATTGCGAAAATCATCAATAGTATTAAAAAGGCGAATCCAATTTGCATTAATCTTTCCTTGATTTTTGGACTGAAATCCTTTCTCACAATTCCTTCAATAATTAGAACAAAGATGTGCCCACCATCCAGGACAGGTATTGGAAGGAGATTTATTATTCCAAGCTGAAGACTAATGATTGCTATCCACATTAACAAACTAAGTATTCCTGCTTTCATTGCAGAATATGAAATTGCAGCAATTTCAATCGGGCCGCCAAGCTGTCTTGGGGATGCCTCTCCTGAAACTAATTTCTTAATAAAATCCAGAACAAGGGAAGCCATTCTGTAATTTTCTTTTAGACTTTGAGAGAAAGCTTTAAATAATCCATATTTTTTAATTTCTGATTCAGGCCTGGTGAGCACTCCGATTTTGCCCTTTCCTCCTTCCCTTTTTGGAGTAATTTTCAAAACTTTAAATTCAGCTCCTCTTTTTATAAGGAATTCTAATTCCTTTTCCGGATTGTTCTGAATAAGGGTATGAAATTGATAAAAATAAACTGGTTTTCCATTTATTTTTAAGATTACATCTCCTGGTTTAAGCCCACCTTTATCAGCAGGGGATCCTGATGAGACCATCAAAACTTCTGTATATATTCTACCGAGAAATCCTGCATAGCCCATTTTATATTTTGTTTTTGCTTCAGTTTTTAATTTGACATTTATAATACGATTATCCCTCTTCACCCTTAGGGTGATTATTTTACCTGGTCTTGTCCCAATAGAAATTTCAACGTCTCTCCAAGTGGTAGTTCTTTTACCATTTATTTCAAGAATTTCATCGCCTATTTTTAAATTAGCTTTCTGCGCAGGAGACCCTTCTTCAATCCATCCAATGACAGGAGGTTCATTAATATATTTGGGGACAGACACTCCCGAGAGATTTACTATTGTAATGAGGAATATTGCAAGGAGTATGTTCATCAATCCACCCATCACGAGGATTAGAAATCTCTCCCATCTTTTTTTTGCCATGAATTCATCAGGTGAGCGCTCTTTTTTGTCATAATCCTCCTCTCCAGCAAATCTCACATAACCTCCGAGTGGTAAGGCACTTATTCTATAATCAGTTCCGCCCTTCTTAAATCCAATTAGTTTTTTTCCGTAACCCCAGGAAAATACTTCAACTCTTACTTTTAATAATTTGCCCATAAAAAAGTGGCCGAACTCATGAACAAAAACTAAAATACCAAAAACAATCAGAAATGCTATTATTGTTCCAATTATTGAAATCATTTTATAGTCCTTTTTTAATCAATTTGTGGGCCTGTTCTCTTGCCCATTTATCTATTCTGAAAATATCATCAATCTTCTCAATATTTTCTTTTTTATGTTTATCGAGTGTATATTCTATTATCTTAAAAATTTGGGTAAATTTAATCTTTTCCTCCAGAAAAGCTTGCACTGCAACCTCATTTACTGCATTTAATACCACTGGAAGACTTTCCCCTTCAATAAGTGCTTTACGGGCAAAGTCTATTGATGGAAATTTTCTTTTATCTACAGAATAAAATTCTAGCGTATTTATTTCAGCCAAATTTAATGAAAATAGGCACGAATTATTAAGTCTTTCAGGGTAACTCAGAGCATATTGAATAGGAACTCTCATATCAGTAATACTCATTTGCGCTAAAATTGAACCGTCTTTAAATTCAACTAGTGAATGAACTATACTCTGGGGATGAATTAATACGTCAAGCTGAGATGGGTTGACATCAAATAACCAGTAGGCTTCTATTAATTCTAATCCCTTATTCATTAAAGTTGCAGAATCTATAGTTGTCTTTTTCCCCATTTTCCATCTCGGATGTTTTAAAGCTTCTTCAACCTTCTTTTCCTGGAGTTCTTTAATTGAGGTCTTAAAGAAAGGTCCACCAGAAGCAGTTAAAATAATTTTTTTTACATATTCTTTTTTTTCCTTTTTCAAACATTGAAATACACCACTGTGTTCACTGTCGATTGGAATAATATTCACTCCCCTCTCTTTTGCTTCATTCATTATTATCTTTCCTCCAGCCACTAAACATTCTTTATTTGCTAAAGCAATATTTTTGCCTGCTTTTATAGCCTTATAGGTGGGTCTTAAACCAGCTATTCCAACTATTGCAGAAACTACCATGTCATTCAATGGATGAGTTGCTACCTTTTCAAGTCCTTCCTCTCCATATCCAACTTCTACTCCTTTAAAATTTTCCATTATTAAATCTGCCATTTTCTTTTCTTTAATGGAAACTATTTTTGGTTTAAATTTTTCAATTTGTTCCATTAATAGTTCTATATTAGAGCCTGCTGAAAGTCCAACGATTTCGAATTGATGGGAAAAATTTTCAACTACATTTAATACATTCTGACCAATTGAACCAGTGGAGCCCAAAATTGAAATTCTTTTTTTTACGGTCATAATTTCCAAATAAAGATAATATAATAATAAAAAAATGGAGCTGCAAGAATTAAACTATCGATTCTATCCAAAATTCCTCCATGTCCAGGTAAAATACTTGAAGAATCTTTCACTTTAACAACTCTTTTAAAAAGAGATTCAACTGGATCGCTTAATTGACCAATAAAGCTTATGAATATGCTACTTAAAATTGCTTTCGCCACTGATATTTCCTTCAGAAATAGGAAATGTCCTATTATTGCACCCAGAATGGAAAAAATTACTCCTCCTATTGCACCCTCCCAAGTTTTATTCGGGCTAGCGATTGGAACCAGTTTTCTTTTTCCCCATAATTTACCAAACATATATGCACCAGTGTCTCCGAGGTATACAACTGTAAGTAAAAATAAAACAAGGGAAGATGATTTCTTCTGAATGTAAAATAAATGATTTAGAGTAAAGCTAACATAAAAAACAGAGAGAAAAGTTAGGGCAAGAGAGGACGGGAAAATTGCAAGTTTATTTTCATCTTTTATCCATACCAAATAATAAATTGAAAGGACTAAAAGAAATATAAAAATTATGAATTTAAAATCTATTTTATTGTAATAGAAATAAAAGGCTATAAATATTGCGAAGATAAAGCCAATTATTATTTGAGGAGAAACCTTTTTTGGTAATAGTTTATAAAACTCATAGAGAGCTAGAATAATTACAATTTGGAGAAACAAAAAAAAACCAAGAAGAGGAAGGAATTTAACTCCTAAATATACTATTAAAATTAAAAAAAATGCTGTAGGCAATCTTTTCCTCAAACTCATTTTTCAACTATAATCACTGGGGGACAAACCACCAAACCTTCTTTCTCTCTTCTGATAATCCAGAATTGCTTCTAAAAGGTCTCTCTTTCTAAAATCAGGCCATAGCACAGGAGTAATCCATATTTCTGAATAGGCTATTTGCCAAAGGAGGAAATTTGAAATTCTCATTTCTCCGCTTGTTCTGATTACAAGATCTGGGTCTGGAAATTCTGAAGTATATAAAAATTTAGAAAAAGAAGATTCATCCAAATTGTTAATATCAAATCCTTTTTTTGCTTCATCAAATAATTTCCTAACAGCATCAACTATTTCTGTTCTTCCACCATAATTCAGAGCCAGAATTATATACATTCCATTGTTATTTTTCGTTAAATCTATAACTCTTTTTAGCTCTCTTTGAACAGAATTTGGTAAACCTTCTAATTGGCCTATCATTTTTAAGGATAAATTATTTTCAACTAAGATTTTATCTTCATTTCTTAAATAATTTTCAAGCAATTTCCATAAAGCATTTACTTCTGTTTTTGGTCTTTTCCAGTTCTCCTTTGAAAACGCATAGAGGGTTAAATATTTTATTCCTAAACGAGCGCAAGTCTCAACTGTTTCCTTTACAGATTTGATTCCTTCCTCATGTCCTCTTATTCGAGGGAGATTTCTTTCTTTTGCCCATCGTCCATTGCCATCCATTATAATTGCTATATGGCGGGGTAAACGTGAAAAATCAATTTTTTTTATTAGTTTTTCTTCCTCGCTTCCCGGTTCAATAAAGCCTTCTAATTCCTTTTTCACATCTCAAATTATATTCTTTAATACAAGAAAAGTCAAAATAGCCCAGCACCAGGATTCTAAAAGATTAAATAAGCGAGTGAGAATAACTTGTATAGAAATTATTAAATAGTTGGCTTTCCTTATCTAATTTTCAGAATACAGAGTTTAAGATCTACCAATTAATCCGAATCATATTATCAAGAAAACTTCCAATTATATATATCAATGGCCATAAAATAAAAGGCAAAAACCAAAAGAACCATCTGTAGAGCCTTGAACATATAATTTCATTAAATAGCTTATTTAATTTCCAATATGTAGAAACTAAACAAACTAATGAAATTATAAAGGATAAAATAGGCCAGAAGTATAATTTTGGTTCTGAAAGAAAAAGAGCAGATTGGGATTTTGATAATATTTTAAAATCTAATAAAGGCATTGGAAAATTTATCCCTTCTATTGCTCTTAATCCACAGCTTACTTCATCCTCAAGCCATAATTCCCCCTTACTCGCTCCAATAAAAAAAATTGTCATAGGAAGAAATCTCATGAGTGCATTTATTATTGCAATTCCTCCAATAAAAAAAGCTTTTAAGTTAGTTTTTGAATAAAACATTAAAAGAATAGTAAAAACAATGGCAAACATCCAGTTGACAAAAGGCCCAAGCAAACCACCTGAATTTAAAGTCCAAGTTATTATTTGCTCTGAACGAAAGTCTTGATCACTTGGTCGTTTTCCCACATCACCTACTCGGTTAAATCCTGTACTTACATGAACACCATCAATCTGGGAGCCAAAACCATGTCCACATTCATGTAAAAATTGAAAAAATAATGATACAACAATAAAAAAAATGGCCCATATTATCAATTCTCTCGGAATTGCTTGATTCACTCTTCCCTGCAATTTTACCTCCCTTAGATTTAATAAGGTCAAACTATAATATAAGTAGTTTTCAAATATAATTTTTTTATTCCATATAAGTCAAAAAACAAAAATTATTCAGGATTTATTTTCTGATATTGAATGGATTTAGTAATTTGATAATACGTATATGGAAAACAACTTTTTTTATGCTATTTAAACTATTTTACATATTCAAGTGCGCCTGGGGAGACTCGAACTCCCGACACAGGGATTAGGAATCCCTTGCTCTATCCTACTGAGCTACAGGCGCACATTGCTTTACATATTGAATAATAATCATAATTTTAATATTTTTCAACCTTTTTATATGTGTAATAGCTTGACATTTTTACAAAAAAATTATATTTTAAACTGAAGAGTTTAATTTTTAAACTGGATAGTTTAAATGAATAGAGAAGAAAGGAAACAGAGAGAAGAATTAATGAAAAAAGGGGATATTTTAGAAGCTGCAAAAAAATTATTTGCAAAAAAAGGTTTTTCTCTAACAACAGTTGATGAAATAGCGAGAGAATCAGCATTTTCAAAGGCAACAATTTATCACTATTTCAGGAGCAAAGGAGAGATTTTTATGGAAATAATCAGAAAAGAATATGAAAAGTTTATGGAAAAGCTGGAATCAATCATTAAAAGTGAAATGGGATTTGAAGAGAAAATGAAAAAAATAATTAGTCACTGGCTCGAGGCCCATGATTTGAACAGAAATTTTATCAGCATCTTCTTTAGTCCCGAGGAAAGACAAAAAATTCAGAGAGAAATTGGAAAAAATTTTATGAATTTGATGATAGAAGAACGCAATAAATATAGGAAGCTAATTGGAAGGATTTTTTTAGATGGAATTAAAAAAGGAAGATTAAAAAAATTTGATGTTAATGATTTAATAACTGCATTAAATGGAATAATACATGCATACGCTGTAAGGAAAATTATTGAAAAGGATAAATCAGATTTAAAAGAAAAAACTGACACAATCTATCAAATTTTTCTGAACGGAATATTGGCCAAGGAGGGAAGAAGTGAAGAAAAAATATAGGAAAATATTTTTTATGATTTCAATTATACTGTTTATATCTTCTTTTTCTCTTCTGTCTCAGGAAAAGATTATTCTGACGCTTGAGAAGAGTATTCAATTAGCAATAAAACAGAATCCTTATTATCTTGCAGTCCAAAAAAAAGTTGAAAGAGCAAAAGCTCAATTAGCAGAAGCTCGTTCCAATTTTTTCCCGAAAATAACTTTTAATGCTATACACACTCTTAAAGAGAAATTATTTGAAATTGAGATGCCATCATTTATTCCTGGGATGCCATCTCGCAGAGTAACTATTGATTTTACAAAGGATTATCAATTTACTTTAAATTTTACACAGCCATTATTCACGAGCGGAAAACTTTATTATTCATATAATCAGGCTAAATATAATCTAGAATTAACAAAAGAAATAGAGAGACAGGCGAGACAACAAGTTATTTTTGAAGTTAAAAGAGCCTTTTTTGGATGTCTTCTTGCAAGAGAGTTTGTCAAAGTTTCCCGAGAAGCAGTGGAATTAGCTGAGAAACATTTAACAACCGTAAAAAATCTATATGAAGTTGGAATGGCATCTCAATTTGATTTACTCAGAGCAGAAGTTAGACTTGCTAATTTAAAACCCCAATTAATAAAAGCAAAAAACAATTATGAATCTGCATTATTAGGTTTGAAAACTATTCTCGGAATTGACATTAATACACCCATTGAATTAAAGGGTAAATTGGAATATGAACCCTTTGAGATTGACTTGGAACAATGTATGGAAATAGCCTTAGAAAATCGTCCTGAACTAATTCAGTTGAATTATCAGGAAAAAATTGGGGAACAGATGCTCAAGTTAGCAAAAGTATATAATTTCCCAACTCTCTCCATTGTTGGAAATTATAATATCTGGGGAAACGAACTTTCCCTTGATAAGGATAAATGGCAGAATTACTACAATATAAATCTTGTTCTGTCCATACCAATTTTTAGTGGATTTCTAACTTCTGCAAAGATAGGTCAATCAAAGGCTTTTCTTAAGGAAATAAAATTGAATAAAAAAGCTTTGATAGAAAATATAAAACTGGAAGTTAGACAAGCAATATTGAAAATTAAAGAGGCTAAGGAGACCTTAGAATCCCAGGAAAAGAATGTTGAACAGGCTATGGAAAGTGTGAGAATTGCAGAATTAAATTACTCAGAGGGTTTAGCTACCAGTCTTGATGTTAGCTCCGCCCAAGTTGCCTTAACACAGGCAAAAACAAATTATACACAAGCACTTTTTGATTATGCGGTTGCTCTTGCACAAATAGAAAAAGCAATTGGATATGATCTATCAAAAATTGTTGAAAGGAGGATAAAGTGATAAGAAACATAAAGTTAATACTCGCCATAATAGTACTAATTCTTCTTGTAATATTCACATCTTGTAAAAAGCGGGAATCTTCTAAAAGAGAATTTGAGGCTGGAGCGACTCCTGTTAGAGTCATAAAAGCTCAATTTGGAGAAATTTCAAGTAAATTGACCTATACAGGGACCTTAGAAGCATGGAATAAAATTGATATTATTCCAGATATAGCAGGTAAAGTTGCAAAGATTTATGTGGAGGTTGGAGATTATGTTAGAAAAGGACAATTACTGGCTGAGTTGGATACGAGATCAATTAGATTACAGCTTGAACAGGCAGAAGCAGCCCTTGAGGTTGCAAAGGCAAATTACGAGGATGCTAAAAGGAATATAGAAAGAATGAGAAATCTCCTTGAAAAGAAAGCAATATCAATTCAGCAGTATGAAAAAATTAAATTAGCTTTCGAAGCTGCGGAGGCTCAGTTAAAACAGGCCCAGGCCGCCGTTAATCTTGCAAAGCATAATTTAGAAGTTTCAATAATGAGAGCTCCCTTTTCTGGGATAATTACTTCAAAAAATGCAGAAGTAGGAGATGTAATAAATCCAATGATGGGAGGGTTTTCTCCTACAAAGGGCATACTTACCTTAATGGATTTTTCCAAAATTAAAGTAAATTTACATGTTCCACAGACTGGTATAAGAAGAATTAGAAGAGGACAGAAAGCAATTTTAAAGGTGGATGCGTATCCTGACAAAATATTTAGGGGATACGTTCATGTTGTTAACCTTGCAGCTGATCCTATCAGCAAGACATTTTTAGTTCAGACAGTGTTTGATAATCCTGATTTGCTATTAAAACCAGGAATTTTTGGAGAAATCTCTATTATTTTAGAAACTCGTTCAAATACAATTATTATTCCAGAAAAAGCAGTAATAGATGGTAATTATGTTTTTGTTGTAAAAAATGGGAAAGCCATGAAGAGAGAAGTAGAGACAGGTTTAAGAGAAGAGGATAGAGTTGAAATCATAAGAGGAATTGAAGAGGGAGAATATGTAATTATTGAAGGTAATTATGGTTTAGAGAATGGCGCAAAAGTGAGGATTGAAGGGGAGGTTTAAAAAATGAATCTTCCAGAGTTTTCTGTAAAAAGAAAAGTAACCACAATAATGATAACCGGAATTTTAATCGTATTAGGGTTTATTGCATTTTCGAGATTAGGACTTGACTTTTTCCCTGATATAGATTACCCCACTGTTTCAATAGTGACAATTTATAGTGGCGTTTCCTCAGAAGAAATTGAAAACACAATTACAAAGCCTATTGAACAAATTGTAAGTTCGGTTAACAGGGTCAAAAAAGTTAGCTCAATATCCCAAGAAGGAGTTTCCGTTGTTATGGTTGAGTTCGAATGGGGAACAAATCTTGATTTTGCTGCTCAGGACATACGAGATCGTATAGGATTATATAGAAATTATCTTCCAGAAGATGCAACCGATCCCTTGGTAGTAAAATTTAGTTTTACTCAATTCCCAATTATTTTTTATGGAGTGACATCAAATAAGAGGGATTTAAGGGAATTAAAAAGAATAATGGAGGATAGTGTAGCTGGAAGATTAGAAAGGCTTGATGGAGTTGCTTCAGCACAGGTCTTCTCCCCAGAAGAACGAGAGATTCTCATAAATATAGATAGATCATCGCTTGAATCAAGAAATTTAACACTCGAACAGGTTGTTAAGGCAATAAAGTTCGAAAATCTAAATCTTCCAGCTGGATATATTGAGGAAGCTCATTCAGAGTATCTTGTGAGAACTGTGGGAGAGTTTAAAAATCTTGAGGAAATTAAAAACATAGTTGTAGGAGCAACACAGGATGGAAAACCAATTTATCTCAAGGAGATAGCTAAAGTTGAGGATACAATAAAGGAGACAAGATATGTGAGTCGAATTCAGAGGAAAAAAGGCGTTTTTATAATGATAAATAAGAGATCAGACGCCAATACTGTTAAAACAGTAAATGAGGTTAAAAAGGAAATAGAAAAAATAAAGGAGACCCTTCCTTCAGATATTAAATTTCATGAAATAATGGACCAGTCTGACATGATTAAAAGAGTAACCAATAGAACCGCAAACAATGCACTAATAGGTGGAATATTAGCAATATTTTTTATTTTCCTATTTCTTCGTAACTGGCGTCCGACAATAACTATAGCGTTTGCAATTCCTCTTTCAATAATTACAACTTTTATTGCCTTCTATGTAGCTGGATATACATTAAATCTTATGACCCTTGGTGGTCTTGCCCTTGGAATAGGAATGCTTGTTGATAATGCTATAGTTGTAATTGAAAATATATTCAGATACCTTGAGGAGGGGAAAGACAGTGAAAGTGCAGCTAAAATTGGTGCCTCAGAAGTTGGAATGGCAATCACAGCAGCAACCTTAACCACAATTGCTGTTTTTTTCCCTATGCTTTTTGCATCAGGCATTACCGGTCAATTAGTGCGAGGCTTGGCTCTTTCAGTTTCCTTCGCATTAATATCATCTCTTTTTGTTGCCCTGACAATTGTTCCACTTTTTGCTTCACTGCTTTTTAAAATAAGAAGAACAAAGGAGGAATATGAAAAAAGTTTTGGAGAACGACAATTTTTAAAAGTCAAGAATTTATATAAGAATATTTTGTTTAAGGCTTTAAAACATAGAGGAAAGGTACTATTAATTGCATTTGGTATTTTTATTATTTCATTATTATTAATTCCATTTATTGGAACTGAGTTTATGCCAGCAATTGATAGAAGCATGATTATTTTGGACTTAAAATTGCCAGTTGGAACATCATTAAGTGAAACGACGCGAGTTGTTAATCTTGTAGAGGAAGTTTTTTTAAAGGAAAAAGATGTTGAAATTATAAGTTCCACAATTGGAACGCCTGCTGAGGAGGATCCAATGGATGTCGCAATGGGATTTTCTGCAGCTGGTCCGCATGAGAGTTTTATATGGGTTGGATTAAAGAGCAAACCTGAAAGGAAAATCCCTAGCAGTGAGATACTTGAAAGAATAAGACATAAACTCCCGAGAATTAAAAATGCAAAATTTGAAGCAATTGATATGAGTCAGATGTTCTTTGGAGGAAGTAGAACACCGATAGACATAAAGATTTATGGTAAGGATTTAGAGTTAATGAAAAGAATTGCAGACAATATTATTGAGAGAATAAAAAATGTAGAGGGTATAAGGGACTTAACCCATTCTTTAATGGAAGGAAAACCAGAATATCAGATAGAGATAAATAGAGAATATGCTTCTCGCTCGGGCTTGACAGTGGGACAGATTGCTTCAGTGGTGCAGACCGCCACCTTAGGAAAGATAGCGACCCGTTATAGAGTAGGGGGTGAGGAAATAGATATAAGGGTGAGGCTTCAGGAAAAGGATAGAGATAGTATTGAAGATTTAAAAAAGATAAAAATACTCTCCCCTTTTGGCAAGAGTCTTTATTTAGCTCAAGTAGCGGATTTTAAACGAGGAATTGGGCCAATTCAAATCAACAGAGAAAATCAAATGCGGAAGATTTCTGTTACTGCTAATATTGCTGGAAGAGACCTGGGTAGCATAGTTAGAGATATAAGAAAAAGACTTTCAGGTATAGAAAAATACATTCCCTCTGGTTATTTTGTGGAGATCGGCGGTCAATACAAAGAGATGCAGAATGCATTTGTTGTGATGGCACAGGCTTTTGCCCTTGCTGTTTTGCTTGTTTATATGGTTATGGCATCACAATTTGAATCATTTTCCCATCCTTTTGTAATTATGTTCACTATTCCCTTAAGTTTCATAGGTGTTATTTTAGCACTATTGATAACAGGAAAAACGGTTAATCTCCCGGTTCTAATTGGATTTGTTATACTTGCAGGAATAGCAGTTAATAATGGGATTGTTATGATTGATTATATTAATCAATTGAGAAGAAAAGGGATTGATGCAAGAGAAGCAATAATAACTGGGGCTTCTGTGAGATTAAGACCTATATTGATAACAGCTTTTACAACAATGCTCGGGATGTTGCCGATGGCTTTGAGCACCTCAGAAGGAGCAGAATTTCGTTCTCCTATGGCAATTGCTGTTATTGGAGGCTTATTCGCAACCACTTTTCTTACTCTTTTTATTATTCCAATAATCTATAGTTTAATAAATAGAATTTCTTTTAAAGAAAAGAAATAATAATCAGACTTGTTTCTAATCTATTCCTTTCGTATAATATTTATGGCAATGCCGAAGTGGCGGAACTGGCAGACGCGCTAGATTCAGGATCTAGTCCCCGCAAGGGGGTAGGGGTTCGAGTCCCCTCTTCGGCATTTTTTATTTTTAATGATTTGTGGAGGATTGAATTTCTTTCCCTTTTTCAGCATATTTCTGGGAAAGAACATCATTTCCGAGTCTGTTATAGAGATCAGCCAGGAGAAAATATCCGAAAGGTAAATATTCCCTTTCGGGTTTTAAAGAAATCCCCTTTTTAACAAGCTCTATAGCCTTTTTATAATCCCTACCTTGATTAAGATAAATTCTTGCTAAGTAAAAGTAACTTAAGGGAAAATTAGGATTTGACTCAATGGTTTTATTTAAATATTTCTCTTCATTTTCCACATCGCCCAGAATTCTGTATATTCTTGAAAGGTTAAAACTGGCTCTAAAATTATGTGGAATATTTTCCAGTTCTTTCTTGTATTCTTCTGCAGCCCGAAGCAAGTCGCCCTTTTTTTCAAAAAATTGAGCATAGTTATAATGTAAGTTCGTTAATTTTGGATTAAGTTCTAATGCCCTTTTAAGATATTCCTCAGCTTCATCCAATTTGTTTTGAATAATGTAAATTCCACCTAAAGCACTATATGCAGAAGCAGAATATGGATTTAATTCCAGACAGTTTTTGTAGTACCTTATAGCTTCATCATATTTTTTTTGAGAATTTTTGATATTTCCCAGAATAAAATACAACTGGGAATCAGGAGTAACATTTTCAATGGAATCCAGAATAATTTTTTCAGCATCTTCAAGTTTACCCATTTTAATATATGAATTCGCAATGTTAATTATTGTGAAAGTATCATTAGGCTTTCTCTCAAGAACTTTAAAGAAATATTCAATAGCTTTATCAAACTTGTTTTCTTTAAAATATAAATTACCCAGTGTGAAATAAGCATCAATTATATCAGGGTCTTCCCTTATAATTTTTTTAATAATCCTAACAGCCTCTTCAAATTTTCCTTCAAGTCCGAGTTCTCTTGCTCTTGATAGACGATTGAAAACAGTGATTTTATCTTTTGGGTCTGCAAGTTCTTTTCCTTCCAGTTGGGATTGATCGGTAAAGGTCCCAATATAACCGAGAGCAGTGAGTTTTTGTCTTGTTTCTTCATCCATTTGACGATAATCAACCTGAAACGCATTCTTACTCGCTTCTTCCATGAATCTATTTGCAAGAGTCTTTAATTCATTTAAAATTTCAGGCTCTTTCGACGCCAGATTGATCTTCTCATCGGGGTCATTTATTAAATCGTAGAGTTCTATTTTTGGTGCGATTATTAATTTATATCTTTTATTTTGAATTCCTTTTAACTCACTCCATCCATAATGAAATCTTGGATAATAGGTTTCTGAATAGGCAAAATTATCCTCAAGTTCATTATTGTTAAAAAATAAAGGCACTAGGCTTTTCCCCTGAATTTGAGAAGGTAGTGGAATCCCTGCCATCTCAAGAATCGTGGGCATAATATCGACTAATGAAACAACCTGGGATCGAACCAGTCCCTGCAGTTTTTTAAAAGGAAAAACAAAAATCAATGGAACATGAATAGCTTCCTGATAGATAAAAAAGCCATGAGTGCTTTCCTTGTGTTCTCCAAGACTCTCTCCATGGTCAGATGTAAATACAATTATTGTTTTATCAAGAAGATTATTTTCCTCTAAATAATTCCAGAGTCTTCCGAGTTGATAATCGGTATAAGCGACTTCTCCTACATATGGCCTTCCAGGATATTTTTCCTTAAATGGAGATGGAGGATCATATGGAGTGTGAGGATCATAAAGGTGGATCCATGTGAAAAATTTTTTATCCTTATGCTTTTTAAGCCAGGCAAGAGCCTCATCCATTGTCTCTTCTCCTCTCCTCTGAACGCGACCAAGAGAGATTGTTTTGAATTTACTCAAATCAAATCTATCAAAATAGTAGTCAAAACCCTGATTCAATCCCCATTTCGAGTCAAGAACATATGCTGAGACAAACGCGGAAGTATTGTAACCTTTCTCTTTGAATAATTCTGCAATGGTAATTAATTCCTGAGGCACTAGGAAACCTCCATTGTCTCGAACACCATGAAATATAGGTTGAGTTCCTGTGAGTAATGAGGTGTGGGATGGAAGGGTAAGAGGAGTTTGAGCTATGCATCTTTCAAATTTAATGCCTTTCTCTGCAAACAGGTCAATATATGGGGTTTCAATTTTATTAAAGCCATAACAATGTATCCTATCGGCCCGTAAAGTATCCACAGTAATAAGAATGTAATTGAAAGTTTTTTTTCCTTTAAGTTTTGAAAAGCTTGGTTTTTGAGCTTTTATAATTAGAAAATAAATTAAAGAAAAAACAATAATGGTAGAAGAAATAACTATTAGAATAATTCTTTTTTTATTTCTCATGCTAAATTAATTTTAGCATAAAAATATTTATGGCAATAGAGGTTAATCCATCAGAAAAAACTATTGAAAGCTTGACTTTAGAGGGAAATAAGGTATAATTTTCTGTTCATATTTTTTTTAATATCATATTTTAAAATGGAAGAACGCATTAATATAAAGGAAATATTAAATAAATACAAAGGGAAAAAAAGGGAGTTAATATCGTTATTACAGGCTATCCAGGATAAGTATGGTTATCTCCCGGAAGAATCAATTAGACAACTTTCAAGATTTTTAAATGTTTCCGAGAATGAAGTTTATGGCGTAGCAACTTTTTATGAGTCTTTCCGTCTAACCCCACCAGGAAAACATTTAATTACAGTATGTATGGGAACAGCCTGCCATGTAAGGGGCGCTCCTCGAGTTCTTGAAGAACTCCAAAGAGAACTACAAATTAAGGAAAAAGAAACAACTAAAGATGGATTATTTACTTTAGAAATTGTCAATTGCGTGGGAGCTTGTGCTTTAGGGCCTATTATAATAATAGATAATCAATATTATGGACAAATGACATCTCAAAAAGCAAGAGAATTATTAAAGAAATATAGGGAGAAAGAAAGGCATGGAGAATGAAAATATTCGTTTAGAGGAATTGGAAATTAAAAGAAAAAGTATTATTGAAAAAAGAAAAAGATATAAAAGATTAATTACAATTTGTGGTGGAACTGGTTGTCAGGCTTATAATTGTCGAGAAGTTTTTGAAAAGTTTAAAAAATTAATTGAGCAAAAGAATTTAAAGAATAAGATCGAATTGAAAATAACTGGGTGTCATGGTTTTTGTGAAAGAGGTCCTATTGTGGTAATTCAGCCAGAAGGCATTTTTTATCAAAAGGTGACGCCAGATGATGTTGAGGAAATTATAAATGAAACAATTATCAATAAGAAAATAATTGACCGTCTCCTTTATATAGATCCAATTACAAATTGTAAAATTGAAAAAGAAAAAGAAGTTCCATTTTATAAAAAACAAAAAAGGCTCATATTCGGGAATAATGGTTTAATTGATCCGACAAACATTGAAGATTATTTAGCAATAGGAGGCTATAAAGCGTTAGCTAAGGTTCTAACTGAAATGAAACCTGAGGAAGTTATTAATGAAATTAAACACTCGGGCTTAAGAGGACGAGGCGGAGCAGGATTTCTAACAGGTTTGAAGTGGGAGATTTGCAGAAAAGCTTCAGGAACCGAAAAATATATAATCTGTAATTGTGATGAAGGAGATCCAGGAGCTTATATGGACAGAAGCCTTTTAGAAGGTAATCCTCATAGTGTATTAGAAGGAATGATCATAGGAGCTTATGCAATTGGAGCGCATCGAGGGTATATTTATGTGAGGAAGGAATACCCTTTAGCTGTAAAAAATATTTCTCAAGCTGTGAGGCAAGCATTAGAATGGAATTTTTTAGGTAAAAATATTCTTGGTTCTGGTTTCAGTTTTAGTGTAGATATAGTTCAAGGTGCTGGAGCTTTCGTATCCGGAGAGGAGACTGCTTTGATTGCTTCCATTGAAGGAAGAAGGGCTTTTCCTGTACCTCGCCCTCCCTATCCTGCTGAAAGAGGTTTATGGAAAAAGCCAACCAATATAAATAATGTTGAAACTTGGGCAAATGTTCCCTTAATAATTTCAAAAGGAGCTCAATGGTATTCACAAATTGGCACTGAAACAAGTAAAGGAACTAAAATATTTTCTTTGGTAGGGAAAATAAATAATACTGGATTAGTTGAAGTTCCAATGGGCACGACTTTAAGAGAGATTATTTTTGAAATTGGAGGTGGAATCCCAAATGGAAAGAAATTTAAAGCAGTTCAAACTGGAGGTCCTTCTGGGGGGTGTATTCCAGAAAATCTGCTTGATTTACCTATTGATTTTGAAAGTTTAAGTGAAGCAGGTTCAATGATGGGGTCTGGTGGAATGATTGTAATGGACGAGGATACATGTATGGTTGATGTGGCACGTTATTTCCTTACTTTCACTCAACATGAATCCTGTGGAAAGTGTGTGCCATGTCGAATTGGGACACGTCAAATGGTTCAAATATTGAATAGAATTGTTAAAGGTGATGGAAAAGCTGAAGATATTGTTAAATTGGAAGAACTTGCTCAGACAGTTAAAAATGGTTCTTTGTGTGGTCTTGGTCAGACCGCTCCCAATCCTGTTTTAACCACATTAAAATATTTCCGTAAAGAATATGAGGCTCATATATACGATAAAAAATGTCCTGCAAAAGTATGCACTGCTTTGATAGCATATTATATCCTTCCTGAAAAATGTGTGGGATGTCTGCTCTGCCTCAAAAATTGTCCAGTGGAAGCTATTTCAGGAGAAAGGAAAAAAGTCCATGTTATTGATCAGGAAAAATGTATTAAATGTGGAATGTGTCAAGAGGTTTGTCCTCCCAAAGTTAATGCAGTGATTAAATTGTCAGGAAAAAAGGAACTGGAAAATATTACTAAGGAAATAGAAGGAAAAGGAGGATAGATAGTGGAAAGGATAAAGTTAATTATTGATGGTCAGGAAGTTACTGCAAAAAAAGGAGTAACTGTATTAGAGGCAGCAAAAGAAGCAGACATTTATATCCCAACCTTATGCTATCATCCTTTTCTTTCACCCTTTGGAGGTTGCCGTTTATGCATTGTTGAGATTGAAGGGATGAAAGGCTATCCCACTTCCTGTACCACTCCTGCTGAAGATGGAATGAAAATTAAAACCTCTACATCTGAAATTCAGAAAATCAGAAAGCAGGTGCTTGAACTTATACTGACTGAACATCCGAATTCGTGTCTGGTATGTCAGCATAAAGAAAATTGTGACGAATACAAGGCAACCATAAGAAAAGTTGATCAGATTACAGGCTGTGAATTCTGCCCAAATAATAATCAATGTGAATTGCAAGAGGTTGTGAAATACATTGGAATTGAAAAAATTGATCTTCCTTCTATATATAGAAATCTTCCCATTGAAAGGGAAGACCCATTTTTTGAGAGAGACTATAATCTATGTATCCTGTGCGGAAAGTGTGTAAGAGTCTGTCATGAAGTAAGAGGAGTAGGAACCTTAACTTTTGTGAATAGAGGGCCCAGAACAGTTGTTGGGACCGCTTTTAATAGGAGTCATATAGATGCAGGGTGTCAGTTCTGTGGAGCGTGTGTAGATGTCTGTCCAACAGGAGCACTATCGGAAAAGGGGAGGAGATTGTATGGGACATCAGACGAGGTGGTAACAGCCATCTGTCCTTATTGTGGAATAGGTTGTCGATTAGTAGTTGAAAGAAAACCAGACAGAATTATAGGTTCATACCCTGATATAAAAGGAGAAACAAATCAAGGACAGGCATGTCTAAGAGGAAGATTTACAATTACAGATATAGTGCATAATAAAGATAGAGTCCTTCATCCACTTATAAGGAAAAACGGGAATCTTGAAGAAACCAGCTGGGAGGAGACATTAGACTTTGTTGTGGAAAAATTAAAAAAATATAAAGGAGAAGAAATTGGATTTATAGTTTCTCCCCAACTTTTTAATGAAGATTACTACTTAATTCAGAAGTTTGCAAGATTAGCATTAAAAACTAATAATATAGATGTTTCCTCGAGATTCACTTCAATTTCAACTTATAGTGAAATAAAAGATTTTGCCAATGCATATAATCTTCAAGAGATCGAGCAAGCAAAATTGATTATACTTCTTGGTCTCGATATCGGTTATTATCATCCTTTATTAAATGTAAAATTGAAAAAAGCCACTGATAATGGGGCAAAATTAATTCATATTGGTTCAAGAAAACCCGGACTTGGATTTATTCCTTACAGAGAGATCAAAACAAAACCCGGTGGAGAGTTTTATTTCATTTTAGGTTTGGTAAAGAAATTGAATGAGAAAACTTCTGATTTGACAAATATAAACAAAATAAGTTTTGAGGAGATTGAAAAGCAGAGTGGAATTCCTTCTGAGGAAATTACTGAATTATCAGATTTAATTGGAAATCAAACACCGTGCATAATCATATACGGCTTGGAATTTCTGCAGTTAAATAATAGTTCAGACACAGTTAAATTGTTAAATAATCTGGCGATCCTGACTGGCTCTAAACTATTTCCATTGTGGGAGGAAAGCAATTCAAGGGGAGCTTGGATTTTTGGAATATCACCATATATCTTACCGGGTTGTATTGAAATACGAGATAAAAAGAATATTAGTGCTTTTGAAAAAGTCTGGAAAGGTTCTATTCCAGAGAATTTAGGTTCTTCCTTGATGGAAATTTTAAATGACAAAAAAATTAAAGTTCTTTACATTATTGGAGATATTCCAGAGATTGTGAAAGAGAATTTTGATTTTATCATAGTGCAAAACCCATTTTTCACTCAAATATGCGAGAATGCAGATGTGATTTTACCAGCTTGCACTTGGGCAGAAGGAGAAGGAAGTTTTATTAATACAGAGGGTAGAATTCAATTTTCGAATAAAGTTATAGAGCCCCTCGAAGACTCGAAACCAGACTGGTGGATTATTGCCCAAATCGGAAAGAAAATAATTGGCGAAGGATTTCAATATAATTCTATTAATGAAATATTTAAAGAAATTAAAAAAGTGATTCCTTATTTTCAAAAAGTTTCTTACTCACGCCTTAGAGAAGGTGAATCCTTCTTAATTGAAATCTCTCTAAAAGAGCCCAGAAAATTAAAAGATATAGAAAAAATTCCTGATTTTATAAAGAAAAGTAGGAATTCTCAGTTATTGCTTATGTTCAGGAATGATCTTGATAATTACAGGGGTTTTTCTCTTATAAAAAATAATAGGGGTGTAGCATTAATAAGAGGATACAATATCGTGGAATTAAATCCAGAAGATTGTAAGAGATTAGATTTAAAGGAAAAGGATAGGCTAAAAATTATTTTAAAATCCATAGAAGTTGAAGCTGAGGTTAAAATTAATGAAGATATTTCTCAAAATACTGTTTATTTGCATTCCTCTTTATTTAATGATTATTTCTCAAAGATTTTAACCTTACCTATTGAATCAGATACAAAAGTTCCTGATACACAATTATCAGAGATAAAAATAGTCAGGAGTGAAGATGTTTAAAATTATAAAAAGAGAAAATCTTGTTCCAAATATACATCTCATAAAAATTCATGCACCCAAGATTGCAGAAAAATGCAAACCTGGTCAATTTGTAATAATAATGCCAGACGAAAAGGGAGAAAGAATACCGCTTTCAATAGCAGACTGGGACAAAGAAGAAGGCACCATAACTTCGGTTTTTCTGGTAGTGGGAACATCAACCTTTAAGCTGTCTCGTCTAAATGCAGGAGACTCGATTCCTTCTTTTGTCGGACCTTTGGGTAGAGCTTCTGAAATAGATAATTTTGGGACAGTTGTATGCGTTGGTGGATGTTATGGAATTGGAGCTATTTATCCTATAGTTAAAGCCTTAAAGGAAAAGGGAAATGAAGTGATCACCCTTATTGATGTGAGAAGTAAATATTTGCTATACTGGGAGGAAAAGTTAAAAAAGGCAAGCGATGAATTCATAGTTTCATCCAGAGATGGTTCATATGGTTTCAATGGTTATGCTCCTGAGGCTCTTAAAGATTTAATTCAAAAGGAAAAGATTGACAGAGTAATAGTAGTAGGATGCACTTATCTTATGTATAAATGCAGTGAAACCACAAAGCCCTATAAGATTAAAACAACAGTTAGTTTAAACCCTATAATGGTTGATGGTACAGGAATGTGCGGGGCATGTAGGGTTAAAATAGGGGAAGAGACAAAATTTGCCTGTGTGGATGGTCCAGAGTTTGATGGTCATTCTGTTGACTGGGAGGAATTATTTGCTCGGAGAAAATTTTACTTCGATGATGAGATTCTTTCTTTATGTGAGTGGGAAAAAAGACTAATTTAGGAATTAAAAATGAAAGAGAAAGAATTATATAGAGAAGAGTTTGAAAAAGAATGGAGAAAAGAATTAAGAAAATCTATCCCTGTTAAAGAAAGGATGAAGATCCCTCGGCAGAAAATGCCGGAAAGGGAGCCCGAGGAGAGGATAAAATATTTCAAAGAAGTTAATCTAGGATTAACAGAGGATCAGGCAGTGGAGGAAGCAAAGAGATGTTTAGATTGTGCAAACCCTCAGTGTATAAAAGGCTGTCCTGTAAGGATTGATATTCCAACTTTTATAAAATTAATAGAAAAGGGGAAATTTGTTGAAGCTGCTAAGAAAATAAAAGAGACCAATTCCTTGCCTGCTATTTGTGGTCGAGTTTGCCCTCAAGAAATTCAATGCGAGAAAGAATGCACTATGAAAAAAGCAACTGGAGTTCCGATTGCGATTGGAAATCTTGAAAGATTTGTTGCTGATTATGAAAGAGAAACTGGGAAGGTTGATATACCAGAAATAGCTCCATCCACAGGAAAAAAGGTGGCAATTATTGGTTCAGGGCCAGCGGGACTAACAGTTGCAGGTGAGCTCATTAAGAAAGGCCATCAAGTCACTATTTTTGAAGCATTGCATAAACCTGGAGGAGTTCTGGTTTATGGAATTCCTGAATTTAGATTACCGAAGCATATTCTTAATGCAGAAATAGATTATTTGAGAAGAATGGGAGTTGAAATAATAACTGATTTCGTGGTGGGGATGACTGCAACTATTGAAGACTTAAAAGAAGAAGGATATGAAGCCTTTTTTATAGGAACTGGCGCTGGATTGCCCAATTTTATGAGGATTGAAGGAGAAAATCTGGTCGGGGTTTATTCAGCAAATGAGTATCTTACACGAGTTAATTTAATGAAAGCCTATGAATTTCCCGAATATGATACACCGGTCTATAAAGGGAAAAGAGTTGCTGTAATTGGTGGAGGGAATGTAGCTATGGATGCTGTTAGGACTGCAAAGAGACTTGGTGCTGAACGAGCAATGATTATATATCGTCGTTCAAAAGCAGAAATGCCAGCAAGGGTGGAAGAGATAAAACATGCTGAGGAAGAAGGAATAGAATTTCATTTTCTAACAAATCCGATTAGATATATAGGAGATAAAAATAATAGACTTATTGCTATGGAATGTATTAAAATGGAACTTGGCGAGCCCGATGCTTCAGGAAGGAGAAGACCTATTCCAATAAAGGGCTCAGAATTTAAAATGGAGGTGGATATGGTAGTAGTTGCAATAGGACAGAGCCCTAATCCTCTTATACCAAAAACAACACCTCAGATTAAGGTCGGTAAATGGGGGAATATAGAGGTTGACTGGGAGACAATGCAGACAAGTATGGAGGGAGTTTATGCTGGAGGAGATATTGTAAGGGGTGGAGCAACAGTCATACTTGCAATGGGAGATGGGAGAAGGGCTGCACAATCCATTGATAGATATCTAAAGGATAAGAGATGAGTTGGATTGATGAATATAAAAAAAGACTGACCACACCAGAAGAAGCTGTTTCAATAGTTAAAAGCAATGATAATGTATATATTGGAGGAAATGCAGCAACACCTTTTGTTCTGTTAAAAGCTTTAGCAAATCGAAAGGACGAGCTTTATAATGTGAAATTGTTTCATGTGCTTCTAATGGGTGAAGATCCCTTTTCAGAGCCGGCTATGGAAGGACATTTTCGTCATAATTCTCTTTTTGTTGGGCCAGCAGATAGAGAAGCAGTAAATCAGGGAAGAGCTGATTATGTTCCAATATTTCTTTTTCAAATACCCAATCTTTTTTATTCAGGACAAATCCCGTTAGATGTGGCAATTGTTCAGGTTTCTCCTCCAGATGAGCATGGTTTTATGAGCTTAGGAGTTGAGGTTTTAGCCTCAAAAGCTGCTGTAGAAACTGCAAGGGTTGTTATTGGCCAGGTTAATGAGAAAATGCCTCGAGTTCTGGGTGATTCATTTGTTCATTTTTCTCGTTTTCAGAAACTGGTGGAAGTTTCTGAGGATTTACCAGAACTAAAGAAAAAACCCTTTACTGAAGTTGAAAGAAGAATTGGTCATCATATAGCGGATTTAATTGAAGACGGCTCAACCCTTCAATTAGGAATTGGTGGTATACCAGATGCTGTCCTATCAGCTTTGAAAGGGAAAAAAGACCTTGGAATTCATACTGAGATGGTTTCTGATGGAATTATGGAAGCAATTGAGCAGGGAATAATAACAGGGGCAAAAAAGACCCTTCACCCACATAAAATAGTATGTACATTTATCTTAGGGTCGAAAAAGTTATACGAATTTGTTAATAATAATCCTTTCTTTGAAGCCCATCCTGTAAGCTATACCAACCATCCCTTCATAATTTCACAAAATGAAAAGATGGTTGCAATAAATTCAGCTATTGAAATTGATATTACTGGACAGGTTTGTTCTGATTCAATCGGGACATATATTTATAGTGGATTCGGAGGCCAAGTAGACTTTATTAGAGGTGCTGCGCATTCAAAAGGGGGGAAACCAATTATTGCCCTTCCTTCAACTGCAAAAAATGATACTATCTCAAAAATTGTTCCTTTTCTTAAACAAGGTGCTGGGGTTGTTACGACAAGAGCAGATGTTCATTATGTTGTTACAGAGTATGGAGTTGCTTATTTACATGGAAAAAACTTAATGGAAAGAACCGAGGCTTTGATTAAAATAGCTCATCCAAAATTTCGGCCAGAATTGACTAAAGCTGCTAAGGAACGAAACCTTGTAAAATAACACTTCCTTCCATCATTAAAATCTAAAATGAGTGAAGAGAAATTAT
The DNA here is from genome assembly GCA_002010665.1 of Candidatus Aminicenantes bacterium JdFR-78. GTDB lineage: Bacteria > Acidobacteriota > Aminicenantia > JdFR-78 > JdFR-78 > JdFR-78. Next base: position 167,182 of record MTON01000001.1, on the reverse strand, counting down.
TCAAGAGCCGAATAGGAACGGATGAGTCTGGTAAAGGAGATTATTTTGGTCCACTTGTGGTGGCTGGAGTATATGTCAAATCAGAAAATGATGAAAAGAATCTGAAAAATATTGGTGTTAGAGATTGCAAGAGAATAAGTGACAGAAGAATTATTGAGATTGCTGAAATAATCAAAAAAAATTTTATATATTCTATAGTTCTAATCGGGCCTGAAAAATATAATGAACTTTATAAAAAAATGAGAAATTTGAATAGAATTCTTGCATGGGCTCATAGCAGAGTTATTGAAAATATCTTGAATAAAGTTGATTGCAATTATGTTATAACTGATCAATTCGCCGATGAGAAATATATCCTGAATACATTAATGGAAAAAGGAAAAAAAGTTTTCATTGAACAACAACCTAAAGCAGAAGAAGACATTGCAGTGGCATCAGCATCTGTCCTGGCAAGAGCAGAGTTCTTGGTAAAATTGGACTCTCTCTCTAAAGAAATTGATGTGCAATTATTAAAAGGTTCTTCTTCTGGAGTTAAAAAATTAGCAAAAGAAATATTATTAACAAAAGGAGAGAAAGTACTTAATAAAATAGCAAAACTTCACTTCAGAATTACTCAGGAAATTAAAAAATGATTGTATATCTGAAATTGATTTTTATAATCATTTTTATCCTGATTCTATTGCGACTAAAAGTTGATTTAGGACTTAGTCTGTTTTCTGGGTCTTTATTAGCAGGAATTATTATGGGAATGAATATAAAAGAGTTGGGGAGATCCCTAATAAATGTTTCAATGGATAAGGATACATTAAATTTAATAGGAATAATTCTATTGGTTTTAATGCTGGGAAAATTATTGAAAAGTGCGGGAAGTCTGCAAGATATGACAAATTCTTTGAATTATCTTATACCTGAGGCACGTATAGCCATGATTCTCCCTGCTTCCATAATTGGACTCCTTCCAATGCTTGGAGGTGCTTTGCTTTCAGCTCCATTGGTTGAAGAGGGAAGTCGTGGAATGAGGCTTTCTCCTGAGGAGAAAACCTTTTTTAATTATTGGTTCAGGCATATATGGGAATATTGCTGGCCCCTTTATCCTGGATTAATTATGGCAATTACAATTGTAAAGATTCCAATTGAGAAATTAATAACCATTCAATTTCCATTTACAGTTTTAGCTATCGTCCTTGGTTTAGGGATTCTTTTTTTTAGAGTATCCAAATCGGAAAGTAAAGTTAGTAAAAAAGGTAGTTTTTTAGAAAATATTTTTTTACTTTTCAAAAGTATATGGCCGATTATTTTGGCTCTTGTTTTAATTTTTATTATTAAAATTCAGATGGTTTTAGCTCTTGGAATCGCGGTTTTTCTCACTTTTCTGCTGGTTAAAATAAAAATTAAGGATAAATTTAAAATATTGATAGAGAGTTTTTCCTTGAAAATTATTTTTCTTCTTTACTCAGTAATGCTATTTAAAAAAATTATTTTTGTCTCCAATGTTTTCTCCTCAATTTTAAACGCAATAGGGACAGAAGGATATGCTCCTATTCTAATGCTTTTTTTCACACCCTTTTTAATTGCTTTTCTTACAGGTGTAAATCATGCATATGTTGCTGTTTCTTTTCCAATTCTTCTACCTATTTTTGGGATTGACAAACCTGACCTTGTTTATGTTATGTTTGCTTATGTGAGTGGTTTTCTTGGTATTTTACTTTCACCCGTCCATTTATGTCTTGTACTAACATTGCAGTATTTTAAAGCAGATTTAAAAAAGGTATATAAGATTTTATTTCTTCCAGTTGGAATTATAGGATTAATCGCTTTTTTAGTTTTACTATTCGCTAAAATATTGTAAAAGGAGGAGATTTTCAATGAAAAAAATTGTAATAAAAAACTTAGCAAAAAAATTGAATAAGAAATTCACACTTAAGCCAATTGCAACTCTAAATAATTATGGAGTGAATCTAGTTTTGATTGAAGGAGAATATCCTTTTCATTCTCATAATGGGAATGAGTTTTTCCTTATTGTGGAAGGTGAGATTTATATAGATTTTAAGGATGAAAAGCCCGTGCGTTTAAGAGAAGGTGAGGCTTTATTGGTTAAGGAAGGAGTAATTCATCGTTCTCGCTCAGAAAAAAAATCAATTGCCCTTGTTTTTGAGGCTAAGGATCTCTCTTACAAAATGGAAGGGGGTATGGAAGAATGAATGGAAGGTTGTATTTAGAAGATCCTTATAAGATTGAATTCGAAGCAGAAATATTGGAAAAAATAAATATAAAGAATAAATTAGGTATAGTCCTTGACCAAACATGCTTTTATCCGGAGAGTGGTGGACAACCCTCGGATAGAGGAGAAATAAATGGGAAAAAGGTCATTAAAGTTCTTGAATTAAATGATAAGGTTGTCCATCTTATTGAGGAAGATATTTCAGAAAAAAAAGTCAGAGGTATAATTGATTGGAATATAAGATTTGACCATATGCAACAGCATACTGGACAACATATTCTTTCCCAAAGTTTCATTAAAATACTGGGAGCTGAAACCCTTTCCTTTCATATAGGGGAATTTGAGTCAACAATAGACGTTAATCTGAAATCAATAGATGGGGAGGATATTGAGAGAGTTGAGTTGCTTGCAAATGAGATTATTTATCAAAATAGAGATGTAAAATCATATTTTATTAGAAGAGATGAGGTGGAGAAATACAAGCTCAGAAAGGCTCCACCTAACAAAGATAGAATTAGAATAGTTGAAATTGAGGATTTTGACTTCTCCGCGTGTGGTGGTACCCATTGTAAAAAGACAGGAGAGGTTGGAATAATAAAAGTTAAGAAATGGGAGAAAATGAAAGGAAATTTTCGAATTTATTTTGTGTGTGGAAAAAGAGCATTAAAGGATTATTCAGAAAAAAATAGAATAATAAACAAATTAATCAGTGAATTTTCTGTAAATGAAAAGGAAATAATAAAAAGTGTGGAAAGATTAAGAACAGAGTGCAAGGATTACAGAAAAAGGCTGTCAAAGCTTCAGGAGAAACTGGTTTTCTATGAAGCAGAGGAAATAATTCAAAGTTCAAAGGAGAAAATAATAAAAAAAGTTTTTAAAGAAAGAGAGGTTAACGAAATTAAGTATCTGGCTCTAAAAATAATTAAAAGAGGAGATTTTGCTGTAATATTCGGACTTGAAAAAGGCCAAAGGGTTCATTTATTCATGGGAAGATCCGAGAAGATATCAGTTGATTTAAGAAAAATTGTTGAGAGAATTGCTCCATTGATTGAGGGGAGGGGAGGAGGCAGACCTGACTATATTGAAATTGGAGGAGAAAGGAAGGAGAATCTTGAGAAAGCAATAGATGAAGCTTATAAATATATTAAGACCTTTATTTAATATAGCCAAGACTCCTTAATTGTTCTAGTAATTCTTTTTCAAGTTTCCTTTCTCTATGAGGAGCTTTTTTCTCAAAGGGTTCTGCTTTAAAGAGATTTTCATAGGATTCAATATATGTTATTGGATTCTTCCTTAAGTATTCCTGAGTGAAAATCTCAGTAAGAACTCTACCATCCATGTCCTTTGCAACAGGAAGTCCGAGCAGGTAGAGAATTGTTGGCGTTATATCCAATACCGAGCAGTTTCTAATTCTGTAATTCTTTTTTATCCCTTTGCCTTTTATTATTAAAATTCCATATAGAGTATGGTCTCCACTTATTTCTTTGACCTGAATATATCTTTTTAATTTCCCAATTTTTTTGTTTCCTAAATAAACAAAAGTATCATAATCAATAGAATAAGGATTTTGTAATTTCAGTTTCAAGGTATTCTTTAAATTATTAATTGAAATTTCAAAAATCAAATTTTGTTTATTCAGAGTTAGTCTTGATAATATATTTTTGATGGTATTTAATTTTTTTGGATTTTTTATAAATAATTCTATTGAATTTGATTTGATTTTATTAATTGAGTAATTATATATCCCAATTTTTTCAAATAATTTCGGAATATTGTCAAACACAATTACAGGCTTATAACCTTTCTTGTCCATTCCATGGTCAGAGACAATAATAAAAGTGGTATTTGAATCCATCTTTGAAATATATTTTCCAATAACATAATCTTGATAGATATAGTTCATTGGTATTAATTTCCCGTATAGCTTTATTTCTTCTTGAGATACAGAGGAATCAGGTTCAAAATACTTCCAAAAGAAATGACTTGTTACATCAGGTCCCCTCATATATAGAAAAAAGAAGTCGGGTCTGAAAATATTATTTAAATAAAGTCCAGCATATTGTTTTAAATCATCTTGTTTTAAATAAATTTTTTCATTTTTAATATTTGACTTAAGCGAATAGCGAGGGCTTGGAATTTTGGAGTCGAGTATTTTCATTATTTTAGAGTAAAGTGGATTCTGCATTTTAATTTTATATGGTTTTATCTTCTGAAATAATAGACTTTTTAATTCAGAAGGAAAGGTTATTGATGTCAAGTTTTCAAAAAACATTCTGTCAGAGAGAATATAACCATTTACTTTTTCAGCAGGCCATGAAACCCATGGTCCCACTATTCCCACTACATGTTTCTTGCCACTGAGTATGTTCCAGATTGCAAGGCATTTTCTATTTAATCTTGAGTTTGGAATAGTCTCTCCTGTTTTTCTTCTTTGTGCAATAAATCCTTTAATTCCATGTTTTTCTTTATTTTTACCAGTAAGAATAGAAGTCCAGACAAGAGGTGAGTACCAAGGCTTTATAGTTTTTAAATTACCTCTTGCACCTGATTTTATTAATTTATTTAAATTTTGCAATTTCCCCTTTTCTATTAGTGAGTCAATTATTTTCCATGTTGCTCCATCAAGTCCTATCATAATAACTTTTCTTTCCTCCTTCGAATACCTGTCCTTAAAATAGGGATTTTTTATTTCTGTTACATTTTTCGCCTCTCCAAAATGATAAAAAGATACTTTTATTATCTGATTCCTGAATGAAGAGAGATCCAGAATTTCTTTTTTCCATTTTCTCGAGTTTATATGGATTCTTTTTACTTTTTTCTCTCCTTTAAGATTTTCAACTACAATTTTCAATTCATTTTTGAAAGAATCATTTAAAGCCCTTATCAAAAAAGAAATTTGTGGTTTTTCATATGTTCTGAGAAAATAATACAAATAAAGAGAACCATGAATTTCGATGCTTTTCTTTTCTGGAGAGACTTTGATATAAGATTTTGTTCTTTTTACAGGGAGAAAATTAATTTCATTGAAAGCTAATATATTCCTTCTTTTATGAATTTCAGAAGGTGTAACAAAATTAAAAATATTTAATCCATCTTGAATTATATTTTCTGATAGACTAATTTCGTATGAATCATAACCCTTTGATATGTTTATACTTGAAATTTCCTTTTCATTGGAAAGAATTTTTAAAGTAGTGGAAATATTTGCCCTGCAATTAATTATCATTTTTTCTGGTTTTTCTTTTCCAAAAAATACCCGTACATAAGAAAAAGGGCTTGATTTCCATATTATGGAAGGATTCTGTTTTGAGATTGACCATCCCTCTAAAATATATGAATAGACATTTTTCCTATTGAAAACAATTTTACTCTTTTTAGTAATATGAGGAAAAAGAGAAAAATATTCTGTCAGATTTTTCTTAATCTTGTACTCTTTCTTGCAATTTGAGAATGTAAGAAATAGAATTAGGAGAACTAGAAGGATTAATATTTTTTTTCTTGGCTTAATAATTTTTAACTCCTTTTGAAAATCTAATTTTATCATAAAAATTTTATTTGACACATTTTTCTAATTGGATAAAATCAGAATTTAAGAAATGAAAAGATTAATATTTTTCTTTATTGCTTTTAGTTTAATAGTAATAAAAGCCTCAGCAGACGAAGATGCTATAATTTATGGACATGTTCTGAATACTGAGAACAAACCTTTATTTCCAGCAAAAGTAAGTTTAATCGGTAAAAAGGTAAGTAGAATAAAGTTTAGCGACAAAAGGGGATTTTACAAGTTTAATTTTTTACCTTCGGGTGATTATATTTTAAAATGTGAATTTAGAAACTATCAGACATCAACCAAAAAAATTTTCATTTCTCCTTCTTCAATTCTTAATATTGATGTAATTTTAAGGACAGAAATTGATAAAGAACATTCTATTTCAGGACAACCCTTAATTGATTATTCCTCTACAAAAATTGGTTCCTTAATGGATAAATTAAATTTCGAAGAACTTCCTGTTTCAAGAAACATCTGGTCAATTTTAGAAAATCACGAGCCCTGTGCAGTTACAAATAGAATTGATGTAGGAGGTTTTTGGAATGGAATACCTGCCTTTTTTAGTTCAAGAGGGAGCTGTTCCTGGACGCAGAACGCTTTTCTCCTTGACGGAATGAATATTACAGATCCCTATCAGCCAGGCTTACCAGTTTTTTATCCTGACTTTGACAGTTTCGACTTAATGGAAGTTGTTAATGCCTCCCATCCTATTGAATATCTTTCACCTGGTGCTTATATAAATTTGATTCCAAAAGAAGGAGTTAAAGACTTCAGGGGTAAATTTCAGCTTTATTATGCTAGTCAGATTACTCAGGATACAAATATCACTTCAAAGCTTAGGGAAGAGGGGATAAATGAAGTTAATCGTTTCAATTATTACTGGGATTTAAATTTCAATTTAAGCGGTCCATTATTAAAAAATAAAATATTTTTTTTCACCTCATGGACAACAAATCTTCTCTCAAGGAAAATTGCTGGATTTTCACCACCTAATGAGATAAATCTTTACTCAGGATTTTTAAATATTACTTATCGCTCCTTAAAAAGTAAATTGAATTTTTTGTGGACAGGTCAATCCATAAAATTACCAACTGAAAATGCAAGAAAAAATATACCTTTTTCGTCAACCAATAATGCAAAAAAGAAATACGCAGTTTATCAGATCAAATGGGAGAAAAAAATAGGAGAAGACATGCTCTTTAACTTGGGTATTAACCGAGCAAATGGTTATGTTGATTCCAGGTTTCAGGAACTTGTCTCAGAACAGAGCGGAATTGAATTATTTCATGATAAGTATTATGGAATTGCCCCCTTTCAGAGACTCTTAAAATTTAATAATCTTTCATTTAGAACATATCTCCTAAAAATAACTTATTTTTCAAATTGGCTGGATAAATTCAAAATTGGGATTAATTTACAAAGAAAAAAATATAATTTAGATTTAACGGTTTTCGATAATGTTCATCTTCAATTTTTTGAGGGAAAGTCCTTTGGGGTCATAAAATACAATACTCCAATTCTGGTTGAAGGAGAAATATACGATTTGAGTCTATTCTCAGAAAATACAATCTGTTTCAAAAATGGATTAAGTGCATATATTGGATTAAATCTATCAATCAGCAAAGGTATTCTTCCTGGAGAAGATTTTAATAATGCAAGAATTGATTGGATAAATTTTGCCCCTCGTTTTGGTCTGGTCATTCCTTTATCAAAAACTAAAGAAACTGCTATTAAAATTGGGCTTTCAAGATTTTATTGGCAATTTCCACTGAGCTATTTAGAATACGGAAATCCTAATAGTCTGGGCGGTGAATTATATAGATGGTATGACTTTAATTTGGATAGTCAATATCAATTCGGAGAAGAAGGAGAGATTTTAAGGGTTCTTGGACCATATTACAGCGCAATTGATGAGAATATAAAAAGACCATATACAAATGAACTTTCAATTTCATTTATTCATGATTTCGCTCATAAATTAAAACTAAGAATTTCAGGTTTCTTAAGATATAACAGGGACTTAATTGAAACAGTAAATATAGGAGTTCCTTTCAGCTCTTATTATCCCGTAAAAATACACGACATAGGCGATGATTACATAGAGGGCACTCGAGATGACAGGATATATATTGTTTTTAATCAGGACAAAGAGACTCTTGGGAAGGATTTTTTTCTTCTTACAAATCCAGATAATTATAATTCCAAATATTATGGTCTTGATATTCTTTTTCTCCAGAAATTTTCGGATAGATGGCAATTTTATTTTTCTTTTACAGCAACAAAAGCCATAGGACTCGCGAGCCCGGGTAATGACGAATTCACAAATGATCAGGGTGTTATAGGTTCCCTATTTGATGATCCCAATACACTTATAAATACAAGAAGTAGATTCAATTTTGACCGAGCTTTTGTCGGAAAACTCGGTTTTAATATCAATCTCCCACATGGGTTTCATCTAAGTGGGGTAGTTAAATACTATGATGGTAGACCATTTGCCAGGAGGTTAATAATAAAGGGATTAAATCAGGGACCTATATTTATAATGGCGGGTCTAAGGGGACATGAAAGAGATGGGAAAATGAGAACTGAATATAATTTAACTGCTGATTTAAGGCTGGAGAAGAGAATAAAAATAAAAAATACTTACTTAAGATTAATCTTTGATATTTTTAATCTAACGAATGCTAATTTAGCGACCAGGGAATATGATTTAACAGGATATCAATTCCCACTTAGGTATGCAACTGAAATCCAATCACCGAGAGTTGCTCGATTAGGAATTGTTTATGAGTTCTGATTTTATTTTACCTTTTAAAATAGTTGAGGATTTTATCCCAGAAAAATTTCCCTACTAAAAATGCCCCAACAGTTCCTCCTGCAATTCCCAGTAGAGCATCAGATATAGTATCCCACAATATCCACTGAAAAGGATCATACCAGGTTCTTGTTCCAAAAATTTTATCGCATGTAAACTGATACAGCTCCCATAAAATAGCAATTCCAAGTGAACACCAGAAAATAAGCCATCCTGCTTTTTTTGCTGAGAAATGGTAGCCTTTTTTCTTTTCTCTGTAAATTGAAATGAAAAATACTATCAAAAAACTTGCAAGGAAATTTTCTATAAAATGAACATATAAATCAAATTCAATAGGGATATACCATAAATAAATTGCACCAGAAGTGCTCAAAATGAGGAAAAGCAGGGAAATACCAATCCATAGTTTTAGAATTCTAACACTATATTTTTCTCTAATCCATGAAATTCTTCTGTAAATGAATATAGGGGCATTTATAGCAAGGGGAGCCAGTAAGGTAAGAGAAATTCCGAGGTATAGGTCTCTTTTATTTTTAAAGAATATGCAATAGATACCAAGAAAAAAAGATATGGTAAGGAGAAAATTTTTTGTAATTACAAAGAAAGATTTTTTGAATTTTTTAAACTCATCTTCAAGAATTTTCTCGCTCTCCATAAGAGAATAATACTAATAAAATCTTTTCAAAAAAGTCAATTAATTTTATTAATTCTTGACACAAAAATTGTGGGTTTGCTATATTTCTTTGTTAATGCGATGTTATTCAATTTAAGAAAAAGAACATTTGAGGGTGGAATTCATGTAGAGGATTATAAAGAATTAACTGACTCCCAGCCTATTGAGGTTTTAAACCCAGGAGAAAAGGTTGTAATTCCCCTCCATCAGCACTTTGGAGCTCCAGCCGAACCTTTGGTAAAAAAGGGGGATGAGGTAAAAGTAGGGCAGAAAATTGGGGAGGGAAAGGCTCGTTTTTCAGCTCATGTTCATTCAAGTGTTTCAGGAAGAGTGAAGGCAATAGATTATTATAATCATCCCTCTGGTCAATTTGCCCTCTCTGTTATTATTGAGAATGATGGAGAATATACTCCTTTTGAAGAGGAAAAAGAAATAAAAGATCCCTTTTCTCTCTCTCCTGAACAAATTATTGAAAAAGTTAAGGAAGCAGGAATAGTTGGGATGGGAGGCGCTGCTTTTCCAACATTTATTAAGTTAAATCCTCCACCTGATAAACCCATTGATACAATCATAATCAATGGATGTGAGTGTGAGCCTTTTCTAAATGCTGATAATCGTTTGATGATCGAACATCCTGAAGATATCTTAAGAGGTGCGGTGCTGATTAAAATTGCAACAGGCGCGGAGAGAATTATTATTGGAATAGAAGATAATAAATCTGATGCAATAAAAATAATGGAATCCCATGCAAAGGATTTTCCTTTCACTGAAGTTATTCCATTAAAAACTAAATATCCTCAAGGTGCGGAAAAAAATTTAATATATGCTCTTTTAAAAAGACAAGTTCCTGCAGGTGGTCTTCCTTTTGATGTGGGAGTTGTTGTTCAAAATGTAGCAACTGCTAAAGCGATTTGGGAAGCTTTGAGTAAAGGGAAACCTCTATATGAAAGAGTTGTAACAGTTACAGGACAAGGAATTAAAGAGCCAAAAAATCTTCTGGTTCGAGTGGGAACTCTTCTTAAAGAATTAATTGACTTTTGTGGAGGATTAAAAGAAGATACTAAAATGATTGTTATGGGTGGACCAATGATGGGAGTTGCACAGTGGTCTCTTGATGTTCCAGTAATTAAGGCAACTTCGGGAATAATTGCATTAACCTATATTCCCAAAGACCATGAGCAACCCTGTATAAGATGTGGAAGATGTGCTGAGCATTGTCCAATGGGATTGATTCCAAATCAGTTAATGAGATTAACTAAATTTGGAGAAATAGAGGAGGCGGATAAATGGGGAATTTTAAATTGTGTTGAATGCGGTTGCTGTGGATTTGTTTGTCCTGCAAATATACCCCTTGTTCACTGGATAAGAACAGGAAAGAATAAAGTTTCTCTTCTGAGGAAGCAGAAATGAATCAAAAGGAAGAAAGAATATTTACTATCAGGTCATCTCCTCATTTGAAAGACAAAGAGTCCATTCCACGAATTATGTATACAGTGGTAATAAGTCTTTTGCCACCAGTTATAGCTTCTATATATTTTTTCGGATATAGAGCTCTTGCAATTATTATAACAAGTGTTATTAGTTGTTTATTTACCGAAGGGATAATTCTTTTAATCAGAAAAAAACCTATTAATTTTCTCTGGGATGGCTCAGCTATTATAACTGGCGTATTACTTGCTTTAACATTACCACCTTCCCTCTCTCTTGATCTGGTTTTTATAGGAGGAGTAATTGCAATTGGAATTGGAAAACAGGCTTTTGGTGGACTCGGTTATAATATTTTCAATCCTGCACTTGTGGGAAGAGCTTTTCTTCAAACAGCTTTTCCAGTTGCAATGACAACCTGGACACCTACTATTATTCAAAAAGTGGATATTGCGACCTTTGCAACACCTCTCGGGAATTTAAAGTTTAATCAGGCAATTATAAAGGGTACATTAACTCCTTTAAAAGAACTTTTTTGGGGAAATGTTGGAGGTTGTATAGGAGAAACATCAGCAATTGCACTTCTTATTGGAGGACTGATATTATTCTGGAGGAAATGCATAGACTGGAGAATTCCTGCTGGAATTATTTCAACCCTTTTCGTTTTTACAGGAGTTTTCTGGCTTATTAATCCTGAAAAATATGCATCGCCTGTTTTTCATCTTCTGGCTGGTGGTGTTCTTCTTGGTGCTATTTTTATGGCAACTGATATGGTTACTTCCCCTATTACACCACTTGGAAATTGGATATATGCAATAGGTATAGGTCTTTTTATTGGCATAATTAGACTTTTTGGAGGACTGCCTGAAGGAGTAATGTTTTCAATTCTATTCATGAATGCTTTTGTTCCATTACTGAATCAATTTACCAGACCCCGATATTTTGGAGAAATGAAAAAATGAATATTTATACAAGAATGATTATTGTTCTTACCTCAATTGGATTAATATCAGGAGCTTTTCTGGCTGGAGTAGGAACCTTAACAAAGAATAGGATTGCTTTGAATAAACAAAGGGAAATAAATGAAGCAATTATGACTGTGGTTTCAGGAGCTCAAATATCCAGTAAGATTTATGAGGAAAGAGATTTAGCGGTTTATAAGGTAAATAATGAAGAAAATGAACTGCTGGGATATGCTGTTTATGCAGGGGGCGTTGGATTCCAGGATAAAATCTATTTAATGTTTGGAGTAAATCCAGAAATTACAAGAATTTATTCTTTAACTGTTCTTGAACAAAAGGAAACTCCAGGATTGGGTGCTAAGATCACGAGCGAGAAGGATTTTCTTCAATTCTGGAAAAACAGAGATTGCACAAAAGAAATTACTTTGCATAAACCTGCTGTAAATTCTCCAGAACAATTGTCTCCCTCTGAAGTTAATATAATAACAGGTGCTACCATTTCCTCTGAAGCAGTTGTCAATATTGTTAATCTTGCACTGGAGAAAATTCGTGCATTAAAAAATGAGGGAAAACTATAGGAGTTGAAAATGGCAGAAAAAACAATAAGTAATGAATTTACCAAAGGTTTATGGTCTGAAAATCCGATTTTTCGACAACTCCTTGGTTTATGCCCAACACTTGCAGTTACCAATGCAGTTGTGAATGGTCTTGCAATGGGTGCAGCCACAACCTTTGTTCTCCTTTTCAGTTCAATAGTAATATCATCAATAAAAAAGCTCATACCCAATCAGGTAAGAATTGCTTCATTCATTGTAGTTATAGCTACTTTTGTAACTGTCGCAGATAGGTTTTTGGCAGCCTTTTTTCCTGATATATCAAAGGCACTTGGACCCTATGTTCCTTTAATAGTTGTAAATTGTATAATTCTGGGAAGACAAGAAGCTTTTTCCTCTAAAAATCCTGTTTTTCGTTCAATAATTGATGCTCTTGGCATGGGAATTGGTTTTACAATTTCTCTTTTAATACTGAGTTCAATTAGAGAAATTCTTGGGAATGGAACTTTTTTTGGAATACCTTTAACAGGAGCATGGTTTAAGCCATGGTTAATAATGATTCTTCCACCAGGTGCTTTCTTTACTCTCGGATTGTTGATGGGAATTTTTAAGTATTTAGATAAAAAAAGAAAGTAGGAGGATAAGGTGGAATTAGTAGCAATATTTATATCAGCTATTTTAATTAATAACTTTGTTCTCCATTATTTTCTAGGAATATGTCCCTTTCTGGGAGTTTCAAAAAGAATAGATTCAGCCTTTTCAATGGGTTTAGCAGTAACCTTTGTAATGACAATTACTGCAATTGTTTCGTGGATTATAAATCACTGGGTCTTAATACCCTATAATCTTGATTACCTACAGATCGTATCGTTTATTCTTGTAATCGCCTCTTTAGTTCAACTTGTAGAAATGTTTATCCGGAAGACGAGCCCCCCTCTTTATCAAGCTCTTGGGATTTATCTTCCTTTAATTACCACGAACTGTGCTATTCTGGGTTTAGCCCTTTTGGCTGCACTTAAAAATTACAGTTTTATAGAAACAATAATTTTTGGGCTTGGCTCTGGCATTGGATTTACCTTAGCGATTGTTCTTATGGCCGGGATTAGAGAACAGTTAGACATGGCAGATGTTCCTGAAGTTTTGAAAGGTCCTGGTATTGCATTAATTACAGCAGGTATAATGGCGCTCGGTTTCTTAGGTTTTACAGGTATGTTAAAATAAAAGGTAATGATGGAAATTTTAATACCATTGATAACTATGGGTGTCCTGGGATTGCTATTTTCTGTTGGACTGGTGATTGCATATAAAAAACTGAGAGTTGAGGAGAATCCATTAATTTCAAAATTAGAAGAAATCCTGCCAGGAGTTAATTGTGGAGCATGTGGATATTCAGGATGCAGGGCATATGCCCAGGGTATTGTGGATGGCAAGACAGAGCCCAATTTATGTTCTGTTGGTGGAAATGAGACCGCACAGAAGATTGCTGATTTACTAGGTATAGAAGTTACACAAACAGTAAAAAAGGTTGCTAGGGTCCTGTGTCAGGGCACCATAGCTCTTGCAAAATTTAAAGGCGAATATAGGGGAATAAATTCATGCTTTTCTGCACAGATAGTATGCGGAGGAAATAAATTGTGCGAATATGGTTGTCTTGGATTTGGAGATTGTGTGCGCGCCTGTCCATTTGATGCAATGTATATAGGAGATGATGGACTTCCTGTTGTAATTGAAGAAAATTGTGTTGCATGTGGAAAGTGTGTTGAAGCATGTCCGAGGAAAATTATTGAAATTCTCCCTGTTTTTCAAAAAGTGATTGTTTTTTGTAGAAACAAAGATAAGGGGTCGTTAGCTCGTAAATTATGTGAAAGAGCATGTATAGGATGTGGAATTTGCTCAAGGGCATGTCCTGATGGAATAAAACTGGAAGACAATTTAGCGATTGTATATAATCCATTAAATCTTCCGCAGGAATGTCTTCCAAAATTAGAAAAATGCCCAACCAAGGCAATAAGGGTAATTGGAGATGAAAGAGAAAGGATTAGCACTCAACAAAGAGCAGGATAAGATAAGGATCAGGATTTCTGATCCTGGTTTATGTAAGCATTGTAATGCACGTCTTTTCTGCATTGGTGGAAGAGCATCAGATGATACCATTTTAGCCTATAATCCAATTGGTGCAGAACCGGGAGATACAGTTGAATTTGAAATTCCTCAGAGTGAATATAACAGATTAATGATTAAAATTTTTGGATTGTTGTTGCTGGGTATTATTGGAGGCTCAGTCCTCGGGTATATAATTTCGCTTTCTTCATCCATATCACAGGAGTTGATTATCATTTTATTCGCCTTATTGGGTCTTATAATAAGCGGGTTTTTTGTTTACCATAATTCCAGAAAAAAACAAAATTTATTGTTCCCTATAATAACAAGAATTATTAAGAAGGGAGAGAGAAATGAATAGAAGAAATTTTTTAAAATCTTTGAGTTTACTTCCACTCCTGTCCGTTCATTTCCAGAAATCATCCGTATTTCCTTTTCAGATTTATATTCTTTCCTCATTTCCTGAAGAATTCATTCCTCACATACTAAAAGAGGCGTTTAATAGAGGATTAATTACAGAGAAGAGCTTCTTCTTTTCAGATTATCATCCTGCAAAGAATGAAATTTCCTTTGAATTATATAAAAATGGATGGATTGAATCACCGAACAACATAAAAATATCCTTCCAGCAATTAAAACAATCAACTATCCCATCCTTTACCTTAATCTGGAAAAATAAAATTATAGATCCGAGAAAGGGAAAATTGTTTTCAATTTGGAAAAGAATGAAGGAGAGGGAAGAGAGGACTTTCTGGTTAACAATTATTTCTCAAGGGAATTCATCTTTTTTGAGTAAGGGTAAATTTGTTAAGATATCTATCTCTGGAAATGAAATAGAAAATCTCCCTCTTTATTCTGAAGTAAGAAAGTCCTATTTTTGCTCTAAGGGGAAAATTACGGTTATTGTTAAGAAGGGGAAGGTATGGGTGGAAGAATCATCATGTAAGAACAAAATCTGTGTTAAGACCTCTCCTGTTAGCTATGCAGGCGAGAGAATAATCTGTGCTCCCAATAGATTTCTCCTTGAAATTAAAGGGAATTCAGGTGTTGATACCTCAATTGGTTAAACGCTTTTCTGTCTTCATCCTTCTATTCTTAATTCTTATTTCATGCAAATCGAATATTAAATGGCATTCAACAACTCTTTTGTATTTTGACACACTGTGTGAGATCAATTTAAAGTGTTCTCCTGAAGAATTTTCAAAATCCATTGAATATATAAAAGAGATTTTTGCCCGAATAGAAAATACCTTTTCACCTGAAAAACAGGATTTTAAATCTCCTCTCTTTAAAGAACTCTTAAAAAAATCTTATGAAGTTTATATTGCCTCAGATGGAGCCTTTGATGTAACAATTGGCCCTCTTTCAGAAATATGGGGATTTCAAAATAAGAAATATCGAATTCCAGGACCCAAAGAAATCAATGAGGCTCTAAAAAAAGTGGGATTCAAAAAGATTCTAAAAGAAAATGCTGAATTTTTTTATCCTTCGTGGATAAAATTTGACTGGGGAGGAAGTGCAAAGGGTTTTGGAGTGGATTTAGCTTATAAAAAATTAAAAGAACTTGGAATTAAAAATGGATTTATAAATGCTGGAGGAGATATCTATTGCTGGGGAAAAAATCCTGAAAATGGATTGTGGAGAATCGGGATTAAACATCCTCGAAAAAGCGGTTTTATAGGAGTGATTGTTGAAACTAATATAGGGATTGCAACATCAGGAGACTATCAAAGATTTTTTGAAGTAAATGGTGTTCGCTATCATCATATTCTAAACCCATTTACCGGTTATCCTGCCCGAGGCAAACAGAGTGTCACAGTAATTGGTCCAGAGACAGTATATTGCGATGCACTTGCAACTGCTCTTTTCGTAAGTTCAAATGAGAGAGAAATTTTGAAAAAGTTCCCTCAATATGGAGCAATTATTGTAGATTCTGAAGGAAAACTCTCTATTCTTGGTAAACGCTATCGCTTTTATCCAATTGATTAATTTCTCACTTATTCTGAAAACAATGATTTACCTGCTTTTATTTCCAGTTCTCCTACAAGTTCTACTTTTCCTGCTTTAATCTTAATTTTATATTTTCCTGGTTTTGCAAATCTCTGTCTCTGATTTTTGCTTTCAATTGATAGATCCCATTCAACCAAATTTATTCCTCTGTCTGCAGAAGCATCAAGCTCTTTAATTACTTTATCTTTATCCAGAATGAAAACTTTGGCTTTACCCTTTGACTCTCTCAAATAAAAATAAATTTTTGCCTTTGGTCTCACACCCTGCATATAATATCTATAATCCATTGCAAATTTTACAGGCTTGATTTTAAAAAGATAGCCCTCTTTTTTGAGGATTTCTTCGTTGATCTCCTGTATTGGTTCAGTATCCATGATATAAACACTTCGACCGTGAGTTCCAATTACTATATCATTTTCAATTGATTGAATAGCAATATCGTGAACTGGTAAAGTCGGCAAATTACAGCGAATGGAATACCACTCCTTGCCACCATTAATGGTTACATATACTCCTAAATCCGTTCCAAGATAGAGAACATTTTTATTATGCGGGTCTTCTCTTATAACATTCACTGGCTCATCAGGCAAATTGCTTTTTATGGAGATCCAGGTTTTTCCAAAGTCGGTTGACTTATAAACATAAGTCTTAAAATCATCATCTCTGTAGCCTGTCATTGTAAGATAAACAGTTCCCTCATCGAATGCTGAAGCTACTACTCGAGAAACCCATTTCTCAGGTAATCCTTCATCAATTTCTTCCCAGATAGCTCCTCCATTTTTTGTAACCCATACTTTTCCATCATCTGTGCCTACATAAATCAGACCTGGTTTCAAGGGTGATTCTGATATAGAGGTTATGGTGGCAAAAGGGACATCCCCCTGTAATGGTGGATTGGTGGTAAGGTCCGGGCTTATTGGATACCAGTTATCTCCCCTATCATATGAAATGAATAACCTGTTTGCTCCAATATACAGAATGTATGGATTATGAGGTGAGATCAGAAAAGGTGTTTGCCAGTTAAATCTCAAAGGAGGTTCGCCAAGTTTTGATTTAGGTTTTATTGATTTTGTAGTTTTCTCTTTTAAATTTATTCTATAGATATTTCCAAACTGGAATTCTGCATAAGCAATATCTGGATCTGATGGGTCAAGCATAACATATGCTCCATCTCCACCCAGAATTGTTTTCCATGGCTCTGTTACACCGGGTATAGATTGATCAGTTCCGCACATTACCCCATTATCCTGAAGTCCTCCACAGATGCGATAGGGACTTGGTTTATTTTCAGCAAAAATTGTATAGAACTGTCCTATTGGAATATTATTTATTTTCTGCCATGTTTTTCCTCCATCGTATGAGATATTTAAACCTCCATCATTTCCATCAAGAAGACGGTCGGGATTTTCAGGGTCTATCCATAGAGCATGATGGTCTGCATGAACACCTCTTCCACCGATTTTCTTGAAGGTTTTACCTCCATCTTCAGATACCATAAGAGGAACCCCAAGAATGTAAATTTTATTTTCGTTCTTTGGATCAACTCTAATCTGTCCGAAATAATATCCATAAGTATTATAAAATCCACTGATGTATTCTTTATTCATTTTTTGCCATGTCTCTCCTCCATCATCTGATCTGTAAATAACAGGACCTATTACCCTACTTGAAATGAGCCGTTTATTCGCATCACTTAAATAATTTGCAAGGTCTTTTGGAGATATCTTGCAGCTTTTAATCATCTCAATTATTTTATCCGCAGTATATTCCTTTGGAAATCGATTTTCTTTTAAAAACTTAGCTATTTTCTCCTTGCCAAGGGCAAGAAACTCTTCCTTGGACATTTTTTCAAGGACTTCGAGTGGAATTGCTCCTTTTTCAATTCTTTTCTTCACTTCCTCTTTTGCCTCTGGGCGAATTCTCTGGTCATCCACAATAGCATAGATTACATTTGGATTGGATGCAGCTATTGCCAGACCGATTCGTCCCACAAACCATCCAGAAGGAAAACCATTTGTTAACCTTTCCCATGTTTTCCCTCCATCAATGCTTTTGTAAATCGCACTTCCAGGTCCACTCTCAACAAAATTCCACGCTCTTCTCTCCCTTTCCCAGGTTGATGCATATAGAACATCAGGATTTTCTGGATTCATCACAATATCTATAACTCCAACCCTTTCATTAGTTGGAAGAGAAAGCTTTTCCCATGTTTCACCACCATCTATGGTTTTATAAAGGCCTCTTGCTTCATCATAGGTATAGAGATGTCCAATTGCGGCTACATAAACTATATCAGGATTTGTGGGATGAATTATAATTCTTCCTATATGATGGGTCTCTCCTAAACCCATGTACTTCCAGGTTTTACCTCCATCTGTAGATTTATAGACGCCGGTTCCTGCATAGGAGCTTCTACTGCTATTATTTTCTCCTGTTCCCACCCAGATTATATCTGGATTCGATGGTGCAATAGCAATATCTCCGATTGTAAAAGTAGCCTCAGTTTCAAAAATTGGTGTCCAGGTTGTTCCATTATTATCTGTTTTCCATACACCTCCAGATGCAACAGCAATGTAGATTGTAAAAGGCTTTCCTTTTGGAACATCAATATCTGTTATTCTCCCACCCTGAACAACTGGACCGATATTTCTCCATTTCATGTTTTTAAAAATAGATTCCTTAGCCATTTTAAGATGCTTCTCATATGAAGAAAACCGTTCTTCGACTGGAGTTGGAGTAGGATTCACTTTTTCCATTAATATCTTATCCTTTTCCTGCTGAGTAAGCCCCTTCTTTTCCTGTGCATTAGTAAAAATAAATAAAACCCCAATTATCACCACTAAAATTAGAATTTTTCTTTTCATAATTCCTCCTTCCTTTTATCAGAAATATTATATTGAAGGACAATATTAAAAAGCAAATCTTAATTTTTTCATTAATCTTATGTTATAATCCCCTTTCTACAATGAAAGAAAAAAGGGAAGTGAAATTTTATCTTACAGATTTTGCAATGATTTTTGCTGCTTTTATATGGGGAATAAATCTTCCAGTTATAAAAGTTTCTTTGAGAGAAATGACTCCCCTTGCCTTTAATGGAATTCGACTGAGTTTCGCTTCATTGTGTTTAATTGGAGTGGTTTATATTGTAGAAAAAAATTTACATATTCCTCGGTCCATGTGGAAGATAATATTTCTGCAGAGCATTATAGGCACAACAGTTTATCAGTTGTTCTTTATTCATGGAATTAATTTTACAACAGCAACATCAACCTCAATTATTTTAGCTATGTCTCCTATATTTATTGCTTTATTAAGCAATTTAGTGAAACATGAAAGACTTAATATAATAGCATGGACAGGAATTTTTCTATCTTTTATAGGTTTTTATTTTGTCATCAAACCTAATATCAATTCCTTAAATTTAAATATAAATATGGGTTTAAAAGGTGATTTATTAATTCTTGGAGGAATTCTCTCCTGGGCAATTTATACTGTTTCAGCAAAACCTTTACTGGAAAGAATTTCTCCCCTAAAATTCACAGCAATTACAATGGCAGTAGGAACAATTTTCTTTATTCCCTTTTCCCTTAAAAACGTAAGCGCGCTTGAATTCAGCAACATTTCCCTTTCTGCATGGGGAGGATTGATTTATTCTGGACTTTTTGCTCTTGTTATTTCTTATGTTATCTGGTATTCGTCGGTTAAAAAAGTTGGAAACAGTAAGACTGCAATCTATTCCAATCTCCAACCAGTATTTGCCATATTTTTTTCATATATAATTTTGAGAGAAAAAATAAGTCTTTTCCAATTCATCGGTGCATTGATAATTCTTACAGGTGTTTACCTAACAAGATGGGGCGACATAATATTTAAGAAGTGAAAGAAAAATCGATTTGACTTACTGTTTTCTTTTTAATAGCATAATAAAAGAGGAAATTGATTAAGCAAGCATCTTCAAGAGATAAAAAAACCATAGTTTTAATCACAGACTTTGGAGAAAGAGACTATTTTGTTGGGTTAATGAAAGGAGTAATTTTAAATATAAATCCAGATGTAAATATTGTGGATTTAACTCATTCTATTCCATCATTTAATATAAAAATTTGTGATTTTGTTTTATCAAATTGTTATCATTATTTTCCTAAAGGCACAATTTTTGTGGTTGTTGTTGACCCTGGTGTTGGTTCCAAAAGAAAAATATTGCTTGTAAAGACAAAAAATTATTATTTTATTGCTCCTGATAATGGAGTGTTGACATCAGTCCTTGAGAAAGAAAAGCCTTTTAAGATATTTTCCGTTGAAAATAAAAAATATTTTCTTAAAAAGGTGAGCGCAACCTTTCACGGAAGAGACATATTTTCTCCTGTTGCGGGATGGCTTTCTCTTGGTGTTCCATGCGAGGAGTTTGGGCCATCTGTTTCTTCTTTTAATAAATTGGATATTGAAAGCCCGAAAATAGACAATGATAGAGTTATAGGAGAAATTGTCTATATAGATAAATTTGGAAACGCCATAACTAATATTGGTATAAATACGGTCAAGGATTACATAAAGGACAAACAGTTAAAGCTGAAATTAGGTGATAATGAAATTCCCGTGGTCTTAAGAAATAGTTATTCTGAAGGTAGAAAAGATGAGATTTTTTTAATTGAGGGAAGTCTTAATTATATTGAAATAGCCTCAAATAAACTTCCTCTTGCCCAGAAGCTAAATGCAAAAGAAGGAGAAAGAATAGAAATAAAATGGAAATAGATTTCAAGCATTACCGTTATAAGAGACCATCTGAAATAAGGAAAAAAAGAAAAAAGAATTTCATAATCATTATAGTTCTTATTATAGGGCTCTCCCTTATTATATGGGATCAGATTTCATCCTATTATTTAATTCTCGGTGAAAAACTGATTTTGAACGAAAATTACAAACAGGCAGAAGAGACTTTAATCAAAGCCCTGTCCTTGAAGAGAAGAAAAGCAGAGATATATGATGCTCTCGGTGTATGCTATCTTTTTCAAGATAAAGAAGAGGCAGTTAATTATTTTAAAAAGGCTTTGAATAAGGGTATTAAAAAAAGTTCATTAAACTGGGAGAAAATACTCGAAAAATTAATTTCAAAAGGAAAATATAACTTATCTGAGACATACATTGATTATTTAAAAAAATGGTTGAATCCTCGGGATTTAATTTTTTATGAGACCACTGTTTTTCTCGCAAATCATGATTTCGAAAAAGCAGAGAAAAATATAAACACCTATTCAAAAGAAATTTTGAAAAAATTTGAGAGAAGAATAAAGCTTCAGAAAAAGATTCTTAATAACCTAAGAAATAAGAAAATTTTTTATTTTATGTTTGATAGGAGACACACGCCCCTTTATGGAATAAATTTGAAGGGAAATATTATTTCGGCTAACTCTAACCCACCTGTTTTTAATTGGAAGGAATTTTCCAAAGAAGATTTTAAAAATCAAATAATTCTCACTATAAATTCAAGAATTCAAGATTCTGCGAGAAAGGCTCTTGGAAAATATAATGGATGTATTATAGCAATCAATCCCAAAACCGGAGAAATACTAGCTGCTGTAAGTAAAGATAATAATAAGAATTATTTAAATTCATGTTTTCAGAAACTTTATGAACCTGGTTCAATAATCAAAATATTAACTGCTTGTGCATTTTTAAAAGAGAAGAATAAAAGAATTTTTCCTTTTTCTTGCAAAGGTGTGGATAGAATAGGAGGCAAAGCATTTTATGACTGGATATCACATGGAAGAGTAGAGACCCTCAGCGAGGCTTTAATTTTCTCCTGCAATCTGGCTTTTGCGAGAATTGGTTTGAGCTTGGGATGGGGGAAAATTAAGGGAATTTTCAGAGATTTTCTGTTTCATAATGGAATAAATATTAAGGGAATTCCATTAAATACCCCTGAAATACCAGAAAAAATTAATAATGAATGGGAGCTGGCAAGATTGAGCATAGGGCTAGATGAATTAAAGATTACCCCTTTTCATGCAGTTTTAATAGCTTCAGTTATTGCAAATAGGGGAATTCTGATGAAACCTTTTATAATTAAGGAGAAAAGGAATATATTTGGTATTCCATATTTAAAAAATTTTCCAAAAGAGATTAAGAGAATTATCCCTGAAGATACAAATTATATATTAAGAGATGCCATGATAAAAGCTGTTGAGGAAGGGACAGGGAGAAGGGCCAAAATTAAGGGTATAAAAATTGCTCTTAAAACAGGAACTGCAGGTGAAAAGAGGAAGGGATATAATTCAATTTTAATAGGTTTTGCACCAGCTCATAATCCAAAAATAGCATTTTCAATTTTTGCAGAGGGTGCAGGAAGAGCAGATATTGAAGGCGCTAAAATCACAAAAAAACTTCTTGAATCTATTTTAGAGGAACTAAAATGATTGAGATGAAAGGCGAAGTTGAAAGAATAATATTTTTTGACCTTGAGTCAGGATATACTGTAGCTGAATTTCTCACAGAAGAGAATGAATTGATAACTATTGTCGGTAATTTTCATCCCTTATCAGTTGGAGAAACCCTGAAAGTCGCAGGGGAATGGGAGATTAATCCTAGATTTGGAACCCAGTTTAAAGTGAAGAACTTTATTCCAATTCTTCCATCTTCTGTAAGGGGAATAGAGAGGTATCTTTCCTCTGGATTGGTAAAAGGAATAGGTCCTGTTCTTGCCAGAAGGATTGTTAAGAAATTTGGTGAAGAAACAATTAAGATAATTGATGAAAAGCCAGAAAAATTGTTAGAGGTTAGTGGAATAGGAGCCCAAAAAATGGAGGAGATAATAGATTCATGGAAAAGAAATAAGGAGGTAAGGGAACTTATTATTTTTCTTCAGCAATACGGTGTTTCAACAAATCTTGCTTTAAAAATTTACAATCGTTATAGGTCTAATTGCTTTAAAATTTTGAAAACAAATCCCTATCAATTGAGTTATGATGTGTGGGGGATAGGATTTAAAACAGCAGATCAAATTGCAATGAAATTAGGAATATCACCAGATTCAATTGAGAGATTAAAAGCTTTTATAATTTACATTTTAAATCAGGATATTGCTCAGGGTAATGTTTTTTCATCAATTGAAGAAATAAAGAAAAAATGCGAAAAGGAATTAGGAGTTAATACAGAAAGGATTGAAGAAGCTATTGAAGAATTAAATAAAAATGGAAAGATAATAATTGAAGAGTATAGATTAGAAAACGGAGAAAATAATAAAGCTATTTTTCTTCCATATTTATATCAAGCAGAGAGAAAAGTCACACAGGTGATTTTAGACCTTGCTTCCTCTCCTGTTCTTCTGCCCCCTTTTGATATTCAGAAAGCGATTTTAGAAATAGAGGAAGAGATGGGAATCAGACTTACAGGTGAGCAGAAAATGGCTATTGAAAAATCTCTTCAATATAGAATTTTGATAATAACAGGGGGACCAGGAACAGGCAAAACAACAATAATAAAAGCAATTGTTGAGTTATATAAAAAGCTTGGAAGAAAGTGCCTTCTTTCAGCTCCAACAGGTAGAGCATCAAAAAGGCTTTCAGAGGCAACTCATCATGAGGCAAAGACAATTCACAGGCTTCTTGAATACAATCCGCAACAGAATTACTTCAGAAGAAATGAAGCCAATCCCCTTGATGGAGATATTTTAATAATTGATGAATTCTCAATGGTTGATTTACCATTGATGTATCATCTTGTAAAAGCCCTTCCCAAATGGATTCATTTGATACTTGTTGGGGATAAAGATCAGTTGCCTTCAGTTGGACCAGGGAATTTATTGAAGGATATAATTGATTCTGGAAAAGTTGAAACTGTTGAATTAAATGAAATTTTTAGGCAGGCAAAACAAAGTTTAATAGTTGTGAATGCCCATAGAGTTAATAAGGGAAAATATATAATTATTCCCAAATATAGAAATAGTGATTTTTGTTTTATAGAAGAGGAAAATGAAAGAAATGTTTTTGAATACATTTTGAAGTTTTATACTAAAGAAATACCTTACAGACTGAATATTCATCCCCTCTCAACCAAGATTCAGGTGATAAGTCCAATGTACAAGGGTCTTGTTGGTGTTGATAATTTAAACCAGGAATTGCAGAGAATTCTAAATCCAGGAGGGGATAGCATTCAAGTTGGAACCAGAAAATATAAAGTTAATGACAAGGTGATGCAGATAAAGAATAACTATGAGAAAGAGGTATTTAATGGAGATGTTGGCAAGATTGTAGAACTTGATAAAGAAAATTTAAGTCTTTTAATTGAATTTGATGAAAGAAGAATTCTTTATCAAAAAGAAGAGCTTGATGAGATAACCTTAGCTTATGCCATATCAGTGCATAAATCTCAGGGGAGTGAATATGATGCTGTTATAATTCCAATTCTTTTTCAGCATTACATTATGCTTCAGAGAAATCTTTTTTATACAGCCCTCACCCGTGCAAGAAAATTTGTTGCTGTTATAGGCTCAAAAAGAGCTATATATATAGCCATAAAAAATGATACACCTTTAAAAAGAAATAGCTTATTAAAGGAAAGATTGATTTCAACTTAATTGACAAATAGAGAAAACTCAATTATATTCGAACAAGAAAAGGAGGAAAAAATGAGTAAGGCAAATGGAGAGAAGGGGAAGATAGTTGTTATTTTACTGACAATTTTTATCTTGATCTTAATAGCTTTAGCTGTTGGTTATTATCTTGGAACTTTAAAATATGAGAAACAATTTGAGAGTCTTTCTGCAGAATTTGATAAATTCAAATCCAATTATGAATACAGATTGACTTCAATAGAATCTAATGTCAGTAAAATAATGGCTTTTGTATCTGAAAGAAAAGGAGAAACTGAGGAGCAGGTTAATAGAATAAAACTCATGAGCCTATTACTTAAAGCAAAAGGTGAAATAATATCCTGTAAATTATCCCTGGCAAATGAGAATAAGGATAAGTCATTTGAACAGATTGATAACGCGATTTATACATTAAGGGAAGCTCTTGTTTTAGCAAAGAGAAAAGAAGCAGAGGAAATTGAGAAAATCAGGCTTGATTTAGCAACAGTTAAAGGATATCTTGAAAGCAATGTTAAAAAGGCTCAGGATGAGCTTGATAAGCTGTGGAGAAAAATTGATGATTTAATACCAAGAGAATAATTTTTAAAAATTCCAAATGACAAATGCCAAATTTCAAAAATTAATAAAGCAATGAGAAGAAAGTTCGTTTTTATTATAATTGCAATTTTTATAATATGTTCTTTGATTTATTCTCAGATTCCCAGAGAAAAGTTACTAAAAAGAATTTCCATTCCATCCCAAAAGCATTTAAGAGGTCTCGTTGATTTAGTTGGTTTTGCTCACACTAAAGAGCAAATTGAATATGTGGTTAAATTTCTTGAAGAAGTAGAAAAAGAAAAAATAATAGAAAATCAGAAAAAATATAATCTGTCTCCTGATTCATATTTCATAGCTGGTATATCTCCTCACGATGATTATTTTTACGCTGGAAGAGGCTATATTCAGCTTTTCAGATATATAAAAGCTCCCACAGTTATTATTTTTGGAGTCTGTCACTGGGCAAAAACCTATAATGTAAAAGATAAATTTGTATTTGATGCATTCATTGAATGGAGAGGTCCTTATAAAAACATTCCGATTTCAAGTCTTAGGGAAGATATAAAGAAAGCACTTGATAAAGATGATTATATTGTCAGTAATGAGATTCACAGTGTGGAACATTCAATTGAAGCTTTTCTGCCTTTTCTCCAATATTACAACAGAAATGTGGAAATTGTTCCAATTTTAGTTCCCTATATGAAATGGGAGAGAATGGATGAATTAGCACGAAAACTTTCTTCAGTTGTTGCAGAAATTATAAAAAATAAAAATTTAAAATTAGGTAAGGATATAGCTTTTTTAATTTCAACTGACTGCGTTCATTACGGTGATTATGGTTGGAGTTACTATCATTATTTTCCTTTTGGATGTGATGCAGATGGTTACAAAAAAGGAGTTGAACAGGATCTATATTTAATAAAAACTTATTTCTGCGGTGAGTTAAAAAATTTAAAAATAAAAGATTTTTACTCCAAATGTATTAATCCAGAAGATCCCTATGAATACAGAATAACCTGGTGCGGTCGATTTTCAGTAAGCATGGGTTTGGATTTCCTTGCCCACCTTGCTCAGAAATTGGAAAGAAAACCATTTTTTGGGATATTTCTGCGTTATGGAACAAGTCTGAGCTTCCCTGCACCACCATTTGAAAAGGTAAATTTAGGCACTACATATTATTCGAATCTCCATCACTGGGTTGGCTTTACTTCAATTGGTTACATAGAAAAAGAAAAATGAGTAAAAGAAAAAAAATTTTAATTTTTTTATGTATATTTCTGATATTTTTAATAATCAATTACTGTTCACAGAAAAAAGGGCAGAAAATTGAAAAGACCTCTTTTCCTGTAATTGCACTTTTATCAGACTGGGGGGATAGAGATTTTTACTCAGGTGCAGTTAAAGGTGTTATTCTTTCTATAAATCCTGAAGTGAAAGTTGTTGATATCTCACACAATATCCCTTCCTTTGACATAAGGCAGGCTTCTGCACAGCTTTACTTTTCTTCACGAGAATTTCCAGAAAAAACAATTTTCATTGCTGATGTTGATCCAGGACCAGGGCTTTCAAGACCAATACTGGTTGTAACGAAGAATAGAAAATATTTTATTGGACCGGATAATGGAATATTTACGCTTATTTATGAGAATATGAAAGTTGAAAAGATTATACATCTTACAAATAAAAGATATATGGTTAAAGGTAAGCCGTCTTACACATTTTTTGGCAGAGATATTTTTGCACCAGTTTCTGCATGGCTTTCCAAGGGAATTCCTCCTGATAAACTTGGGAAGGAAATAAATGACCCAGTTAAATTTAAAGTCTTAAAAGCTCACATAAAAAACAATAAATGTTATGGAGAAATTCTATTTATAGACCGTTATGGAAATATAATTACAAACATTTCTAGGGATTTAATAAATAAGTTAAATGTCAAACTTGGAGACAGGGTTAAAATAAAAGCTGGAAATAATGAATTTGAGGCAAGATTTGTAAATACTTATGCTCAGGGAGAATTAGGAGAATTTATATGCCTGATTTCTTCAACTGACACACTGGAAATCGCAGTAAATATGGGTAAAATTACTGATTATTTTCTTGTATTGATCGGAGATCCTGTGGAAATCAGAAAAATTGAGTGATACCTACCTTATTTGTTCTTCCTTTGAAGAACTATTTTTCCCATGATTTCCATTATCACTTTAACAGCTGCGGAAGCTGTGATTCCAGTTAAGTCTCTCTTTGGATTGAGTTCAACTACATCCATTCCAACAATGTTTGCTTTTAAATTGTGGATTATTTTTATAACCTGACGGGTGGTTAAACCTCCTGGTTCATGGTGGGAGACACCTGGGGCAAAAGCAGGGTCAAGGGAGTCAAGGTCAAAAGAAATATAAAGAGGATTGTGGAATTCAAGCAATATATCATCTCTGAAATCCTTCATTTCAATCATCTTAATATTATATTTTTTTGCTTTTTCAACATGCTCATCTATTTTTGCTCGAATACCTATTTGAACAAGATTATTTGCAAGCCCCTTTTCCATTATTCTTGCAAAGGGACATGCGTGAGATAGAGGGTCTCCATAGAGTTCATCATACAAATCAGGATGAGCATCGAAATGCAGTATGTCAAGTGTTTTATATTTTCTAGAAAAAGCTTTCACAATCGGGTATGTTATTGAGTGGTCTCCACCTAGGATAACTGGAATAACCCCTCTTTGAATTATTTTATAGACTTCTTCCTCAATTTTATTAAATATATTTGACTCAGAATCTGTAAGACTTAAATCTCCCAAATCAACAATGTTTATATCCTCTTCTAAATTAACATCAAGTTCGGTCCAGGCATTTATCATTTCGCTGGTTGAAGCTTCGCGAATGGCTCTTGGTCCAAGTGAAGTGCCTTTTAGATAAGAGGATTTTTCATCATAAGGGATTCCAAGAATGGCGATCTCATATTTATCTGTCTTTTTAATTGCACCACCAAAATCAGTCATTTATTCTATCACTTTGAATATTTCTAATTCACCAACATACAGATTTCTATCCTTTCCTGCTTTTGGATCATAATAATCATTTATAAACGCGAGACTAATTTTATGTTTCCCCTTCTCTAATTTAGAATGAAAATTATAATATTTCCATTCAGTGGTTTCAACCCATTTTCCTCCAACTATCCTATTGTCAATTCTAAAAAACATATAAGGATATTGTCCCAGAGCTTTTCTCTCTCGAGCAGATACTGAAAACAGAAATTCTCCTTTTGGTAGATATGTAATAATCCAGCATCTGTTATTGCTGGCGAGATTTGCACCGAGCGGTCCCTTCCATTCTGTTCGCGGAAATTCCTTTAATAATTTTAAATATTTTTTTATGAGTGAATATAAACAATTCTTCAAGTTCGATTTGTATAAAGCAAAACGAAAACAGTTGAAAAAGAATTTTTTCCTCATCTTCTTTGATTTTTAAAGTATACTCAAAAATAGAAAAAATTCAAATAACAAATAAAATTTGAAAAATAAAAAAATTCATGATATCAAAAATTAAAAAAGAAAATGAGAATAATTCTGGAGTTTCTTTCTGAATCAAAAGTGATTTTACCCATTCATTATAATGAACTCATTCACGGTTTCCTTTATAGCCATCTTGATAAAGCATTGGCATCTTTTTTGCATGAAGAAGGATATAAATTTGAGAAGAGGAAATACCCTTTCTTTACTTTTTCGAGAATCCAAGGTAAAGCCAGAATAAAGGAGAACTTCATTGAATTTTCTTCTCCTCTGAAGATAGTGATCTCCTCTCCCTTGGAGAAAATACTGAGAAGTCTTGCTAAGCATTTATTAAGAGCAAAAGAGATTAAAATTGGGAAAAATCCTTTGTATCTTAACTCAATAACAGTAGGATTTAAGCCTAATATCAAAGAAGAAATAAAAATTAGAATGCTTTCACCAGTTACAGTTTATTCCACATTAAAAACAGAAGAAGGGAAGAAAAAAACCTATTTCTATAATCCCAAGGAAGAAGAATTTTCCTTTCAGATAAAAAATAATTTAATAAAGAAATATAGGGCATTGAAAGGAGAGGAACCCTCAGAGAGAGAATTTGAAATAGTTCCTTTAACTTTTAAAAAAGAAAATGAAAAGATTGTAAAATTTAAAGGTTTTATAATAAAAGGATGGATGGGAAAATACCTCATAAAAGGAGCTAAGGACCTTCTTCTCCTTGCTTACGACTCTGGTATTGGGGCAAAAAATTCACTGGGATTCGGATGCTTTGAAATAATTTGAATAAAAAGCAGATGTTGATTTAATTGCAATATTTGAAAAAATAGATAATGAAACCAAAATTATATGAAATTACAGAAAAGGAAAGTAAAGGGAGAAGTATAACAACAATTCCAGCTTCAATTGAAGATTTTAGAGAAGAACGACTTCCCCTTAAAAAATCAAAAAAAATTGAGAAGCCGAAAGTGAAAATAGCAGAGGAAATATTCAGAAATAATCCTGAGTATACTCCACTGGACATGTGCTTTATTGCTTCAAAACATGCAATTCAATCCGCACTTGCAATGAAAAATTAATTAATGTTAATAGTCGTACAAATTGGATAATGTTAGAGAATTTTTTTGAGAATTTATGAGAATTTTTAAAATATTTTTTTAGAAAAATTAAAGGAGGAGCAATGGAAATACAAATAAAATTATCAAAGGAACAATTTAAATCCTTAATGGAGCTTATAATCCTGGGAGATTGTATTACATATGAGGATTGGGTTCCTAAAAGAGAACTTAAGAAGTATGAGGACTTAAAACAATTTCTTTTAAAATATGCTGTAAAAAATAAACTCCAAAATATAGCTATATATAATAAGGAAGATGGTAAATACTACTTTTCATCCGCGATTGAAAAAAGATAGCAAAATATGTAAATGAATTCCAAGACAAACTTTTCTGGTTTGAATTGATTAGTAGACTCGCTGATCGAGATTGTATAGAAAAATATGGGGAGAACGAACTTAAAAAGATGAGTTTTGACGAATGGGTGGAGAAGAGGAAACCCTTTTTGAAAAAATATTTAGAAGAATTTGAGAAAAGGGGAATAAAGAATCTTAGAATTAAAGAATAAAACTTTTAATAGGGAAAAATTTATGTGAAGATTTTCGATTCAAAAATAAATTTGACAACTAATCAAGAAATCACTAATATATAAAGGGGGTAAAAAAGCAGAAATGCAAAACCTCCAGGTAAAAGGGGAAAGTTTTTGTTTAAGAAAATAAGATGATACAAAAAGAACCGAAAGTATGATTACTGCTTTATATAACTGGGCAAAATATAAAGCAAAAAAAGACAATCTGCTATATTCACCAATGGATTTTATTAACGTAATTAGAAAATTGATTATAGGGGATATAGAAGTGACGGGCCTATATTCACTATATGAGCCGATCGCTCATCTTTATGAAACATATCCTTTCGAGAATCCTAATTATCAATTTAAAATCATCGACAAAAGTAAAAAAGAGAGGGATGTTTCACAAGAAGAGATGAAATATTTAATGATTCCCAAAAGAGGACTAACTGGAAAAGCAAAACAGTCAATAGGAGGCTCTATTTATGCAAGAACTACGCTCAAAAACGCAGTGATTATAACTGGAGGGAAATATGAAAAAGTCAGAGAGGGGAAGAACATTATTCATCGGGTAGTTATATCAAAAAACAAGTTAATAGATTTTTGGCGTCAGAGGCTTTTAGATACTTATTTTCAGAGTCGCGGGGAGTTTATAGGAGAAGAAAGAATATGTCCTTTCTGTGGAATAAAGCATGAATTTAAAAATTTAAGATTTAATCCCCCTATTAATATTTTTGTGGAAAATGTGACGAATTATAATCCTTATCTCTATGAAGAACCTTCTCATTCAATATGTCCTTATTGTGCCATGTTATTTTTAAGAACAGTTTTAGAAGAAAAAGGACCAGAAAAAATCCAATTTCCTAAAGCTAAAAACGCTTTTATTTATAATCTGCCTTACGAACCCGAAAATGAATATATTTATGAAATTTTTAATAAAAATAAAGCCGGAGAATTTTTAAAAAAGGAAATTGAAGACATGGGATGGAGATACAGTGAAATTGATGCTTTGTATTACCTCTTATATTTACCGCTATTTATTTTTAGAAGTCTTCCTCTTTCTTTATCTGGAAGAATAAAACCTTATGTTTATATAGTATTTGCTTCAATTTCTAAACAAGCGGAAGAAATAAGCAATCACTTTGTTATTACAAGATTTGATTATTTAGCAAAAGTTGGGGAAATGATAAATGAAGAAGGGGGAGTAAGAGAAATTTATAATTTTAAGTCAAGATTGAATTCTTTTATAGAAAAGTTTAAGAAAGATCAAGTAGTTATAGGATACAAATTGATTTTTAGATTTTTAGGGAAAATGTTAAGCGAAGGTAATATAGATTTTATATTTTTACATTCCTTATTAAGAAAAGAAATAAATCAAAAAAAGAAAGATAATAAAATTCCTTATTTTACTGGTTATAAATACTTAAATGCTTTTTTAAAAGCAAAAAGGGAGGTATAGATATGGCCAAGATTTTGATTTCTACTGGTGCGGATGAAATAGTAGAATCAGGAAGAAGATTTGGGAGTGAGTGGGCAAGATTAAAACAAGAATTCAAGAAGAAAGGAAAAGGGAGGGATAAGTGGTTTGATAATATGATTTTAAAATTAGATAGTCCTACAAGTGAAGGATTTCATAAAATATTAAGGAAAATGATAAGAACTTTTTACGAAGAGGAGCAGAAATTTAAGTGGAATATTTCCACGGAAGTACTGTTTCTTTTGTCTAATAAAAGTAAATCATTCTTTAGACACGCTTTTATGACAGGAGTATTTTTTGGTTATTATGGATATTTTGAAAAAACTAAGAATGAGGAGGCGGAGAATGAATAATAAAAAAATAAATGATAAAAAATTGATAGAAAAGATTATAGGCGATGATACTCGCTGGATTGAAGTCATAGATGTTTTTAGAGTGGAATCAGCAAATATTAATGCAGGAGAGGGTGGACCATCAGAAATTGATATTAAAACTATTCATCTTGAAGATGGAACAGTTGTCCCGCGAATAAGTCCTCAAGCAATTTTTAGAATGATAAGAGATTACTGGATAGAGATAGGAGAGAAGGTGGATATTGCAAGAGATGAGCCTGGTAAACCT
Source organism: Candidatus Aminicenantes bacterium JdFR-78 (assembly GCA_002010665.1). Taxonomy (GTDB): domain Bacteria; phylum Acidobacteriota; class Aminicenantia; order JdFR-78; family JdFR-78; genus JdFR-78. Next base: position 134,522 of record MTON01000001.1, on the reverse strand, counting down.
GCCCCATTACCTGAATGCAACCCTGAAAAATATATTGATGATGATCTTTTTGGGTATTTAATGGCTAGAAAAGAGGAAACTGGTAAACGAGGCATATCCGAATCTCGCTCGGGGCCAATTCGTAGTATAGGAGCAATAGGTCTTTTTGAATATCCAGACGATACAGATTTTTTAACTTCTATATTTAGCACTACAGAAGCAGAAGCTGGTGGGTCAATGGTTACAAAAAGAATATATACTAATACTTTTTTACTCCCTATATGGTGTGATGTAAGGAGAATTGGACGGGAGGCTATTCCTCAAAAAGATAAAACCCTAAAATTTGAGCCTCTACCCAATGTAGATTCTAATGAGCGTAAAAGAAGAATCATTAAATTCTTTGAGTCTCTTTTCTATCTCGGGAAGAGGATGCCTGGAGCCTCAAAAATGCCTTTATCTCCAAAGATGGTCATTGTAGGGTTGTTTAAAAAGCCAAATATTACATTATATGATGCAATCGAGAATGATTTAACAGTCCGGATTAAGGAAGTTAAACTCCAAAAAGAACAAACACGAACAGGGGAAGAGAAAATTGTGTCCATTGCTTCAGGAAAAGTTATATTTTCTATAGAACCAGAGTCTTTCGTGGAGAAATGCAATCTTTATAAAGAAGATATAATAGAAATTAAAGTCGGTGTTTTATCATCTTTCTTTGATAAAAAAATAAATGAGATACAACAGACAATTAGAGATAAGCTCGATGTTAAGATTAAAGAAAAAGTAAGTGTAATTAGATTAGAAAATTTAAAATCTGAATTATGCTTTAATAATTAAAAATAGAATGTGGGGTGTAGGGTTTAAAATAAAATCTAAGTTTGGACATTTTAGAAATCCATATACTACTACTTTTAAACAAAGTTATCCTTTCCCTCCAAAACCAACCATAATAGGAATGATTGGAGCAATATGTGGTTGGGATGAAAAAATTGTAATAGAAAAAATGAATAAATTCAAAATAGCAATTCCCTTTTGGAATAATAAAGGGAAGACAATCGAGTTTATTTTTATAATTCGTCACGGGAAAGTTGCCTCAAATCAGAGATTTGGACCCGAGAGATTCGAGATTCTTCTTTATCCTGAATTTGAATTGCTAATTTTTGAATCAGATAAGGAAATTGTTAAAGAAATTGAAGAAAGAATTAAAAAAGGAGATTTTGTATTTCCACTTTTTATGGGAAAAAATGAATTTATAATTTCTGAAATAGAAGTTACAAGATCACTTTTTGAGACTGAATTAAGAAGAATTAATATACCAAGTGGAATTATATTTGTAGAGAATAACTACATTCCAGAATTTTATTCAGTTAAAGAAAAAATACCACCTCCTGAAATTTTTATTGGAGTTCCAAAATTATTGAGTTTATCTAATGGTAAAAGGATACAGAAAGAAGTTTGTTTAGCTTTAGCATCAAAAGCACCTATTAGAGTTGTTGAGAAATTGGAGGGGGTCAAACTTAATGAATTTGAATATACAGTTATTTGACAAACCTCTCCTTGCAAGGCCAGGTCGTCAATTTTTATTAGAAAAACATCTTAAGGAAGTAATGGAAGATGGTTACAATTTAATTCCGAGAAGTTCTATAGAAGGGGATGAGATCTTATTCAAAGCTGGCTTATTTTTTCATGATGTAGGAAAGTCTGAAATTACTATTCAGACGGCATTTTACAATCAAAAAAATCCTCCAATTTCTCATACGCATTTGTCCTTTATTTTCTTTTATAGTTGGCTTAAAGATTTTTTTAAAAAAGAATTAATTGATTTATTAAAAAATGACAAAGTTAGGATTATAAGTTTTGGAATCCTATCCCACCACAGTCCCCCACATTGTGAGTTAGATTATAATATTTTTTCTCAGTTATTTACTAAAAACGTTACCATTTCAGAAGAAATTTTCGATATTCTTCTTAAATATGGATTTTCGATAAATAAAGAAACATTAAAAGAGACGTATATTTTTTTTGTCAATGGATATAAAAATAATTATATTGAATTTCCTTTTAAATACTATTTGAATCATAACTTAAGAAAAGATTTTGTGATTTTTTACAATGCACTTGTTAAAGCAGATTGGAACTCTGTAATAGGAAAGAAAGAAAGATTTTTATCAACAAATGACTTAAAAAATATAAAATTACCTTCTATTGTTGAGCCAAAAAGAAGTAAAGTTCATTCCTATATTTATAAAAAGCCAAAATTTAAAGAGAATATTTTATTGGAACTTCCCACAGGTTTTGGAAAAACTTATTTAGGATTTGGATACGGAATGAAGACCAATAGAAGAAGAATTATTTATACTCTTCCTGTCACGACTATAATAGAGGATGTTTACAATAATATAACAAGAATAATAGGTGATAGCTCTGTAGAATGGTATACTTCCCGGTATCTTGTATTAAAATCTTTAAAAAAAGAAACGAGTCAAAGAGCATATATAGAGGCAAGATATTTTGAGAAACCAATAATAATCACGACTTTAGATCAGGTGCTATTAGCTTTTTTAGGTGTTGATAGATATCCTTTAAAAGAAGCAGGATTATATGATTCATGTATCATTTTGGATGAGCCGCAACTTTATTCACCTCTAATGCTTTTTTTATTTTCTGAATTTCTACCTCAATATATAGATAAATTTAATTTCATTATAATGACTGCCACTTTTCCCACCTTTTTTAAAAAAAAGATTAAAAATTTTATTAAAGAACCATTTTTAAAAGACAAAGAATCTATTTTTAAAAATTTACCAAGGGTATATTTTGATCAAACCTTGTTAGATCAAACTGCTCTTTCACAAAATGTGATAAATCAAGATTTAGTTAAACTTGTAAAGAAGTTTTTATCAGAAGGTAAAAGAATCGCAATTATATTTAATACTGTGCGAAAAGCTCAAGAATTTTATAAAATATTGCATCTTAAAAATTCAAAAAAGTTCCTTTTCCATGCAAGATTTATTTATCGGGATAGATTTAATCTATTAAAAAACTTAAAAGAAAAATTAAAAAATCCACCTATTGTAGTGATTTCAACACAGGCTATAGAAGCGGGAGTCAATATAAGTTTTGATGTAATGTTTCGTGAAATAGCCCCTTTTGATTCTTTGATACAATCTGCAGGAAGAGTTAACAGATTTTTTGAAAATCAGACTTCTTGTCCTGTTTATGTTTTTGGTACAGTAAATGATTTTTATCCATATAAGAAATATCAATTGGAAATTACAGCTAGAATTCTAGACAAACTTAAAATCAATACTGAATTAGATCTTTTAATTAAATTGCAAGAATATTGGGAAAAATTAGAAATTTATTTATCAAAAGATGAAGAAAAAGCAAAAAAACTTGCAGAAGCTGTTAAAGAAATAAGTCCTTTTTCGCTTGATATAGATGAAAGCAATGTTGACTTAAGAGATTCTTATTTCAAAATTTCCGCGATTCCCATTAAATTCTATCATATAGTAAAAGAATTATGGGAAGAATATAAAAAAATAAATAAAAAGAATTATTGGGAAAGAAAAAAATTATTGTCAGAAATTGAGTCTTATATGGTAGAGATTCCTTATTGGGGAAAGGTCAATGATAAAAGATTTAAAGATTTCATTATAGAAGAAGAAAAAATATTTCGGATTTTAACATTGAAATATGATAATATCCTAGGCGTTTTACCTGAGGAGGATATAAATTCAAGATGTTTATAAAAAAATTAAAGATGCTTCATATTTAGTTTTTTATTTGTAAAATCTCAATTAGGACTTTTGTGAGATTAAGAACATAAAAATAGAGTTGTTTAACGACTTCGAAAAAAAATTCAGTTTATAATTTTTCTTGTTCATTAACTTATGGTTAATTTTATGGAATAAAATTAAACAAATTTGAATTTTTTAGAAAATTTGTATAGTATTAACTTGCAAATTTGGAAAACATAAACCGATAAATTTGGAAAAATTGGAAGGGATAAATTATTTTCCAAATAAATTAAGTTTAAAAGAATTTTATGTTGTTTCAAAATATTTTGTAGAGAATAATAAAGTTATTGTTGCTCAGGATTTATAATGAAGAAAATTACTGGGACTCTTATCTGGTATTATTTTGTATGTAAAAGAGAGGTATGGTTTATGGCGCACGAGATTACTCCTTTTCAGGATGACCCTTTTCTTGAAATAGGAAGAATCATCCATGAATATTCATACTCTCGTGAGAAAAAGGAAATAGAAGCTGAGAGCATGAAATTTGATATTGTAAAGCGTAAAGATTCAGATTTTGTAATTGCAGAAATAAAAAAATCAAGTAGATTCCTTGAACCTGCTTTAATGCAACTTGCTTTTTATCTTTATAAGCTCGACAAACAGGGGTTAAAAATGAAAGGCGAGCTTTTGATTCCAAAAGAGAAGAAAAGAGTAAAAGTCACTTTAAATGATGAGTTAAAGAGAAAACTCGAAGATGCAATTTCTCATATAAAAGAACTTGTGAAAAGTGAAATACCTCCTCATCCTCAAAAGATTTCCTTTTGTAAGAGATGTGCCTATAACGAATTTTGCTGGGCATGAAAATTTATATTGATACGAGAATTTTTAAACTTGATTTTTAAAAAAATCGGGTTAAAATGGAAGTATGATTAAAAGAGAATTATTCAATGAAATCAAAGAGCATCTATCAAAGAAAGAGATAAGTTTTATTGTTGGTCCGAGACAGGCAGGAAAAACCACTTTAATGCTCATGCTTCAAAAGTATTTAAAAGAAAAAGGAGAACGAACTCTTTTTTTAAATCTTGATATTGAACAGGATAAAGAATTTTTCACATCCCAGAACAAGCTAATAAAAAAAATCGAATTAGAATTAGGAAAAGATAGGAGTTTTGTTTTCATAGATGAAATTCAGAGAAAAGAAGATGCAGGAATTTTTCTTAAAGGAATTTATGACATGAATCTTCCATATAAATTTATAGTATCTGGCTCAGGAAGTGTTGAATTAAAAGAAAAAATACATGAATCTCTTATTGGGAGAAAAAGAATATTTGAGCTTTCCACTCTATCTTTTGAGGAATTCGTTAATTATAAAACTAAATATAAATATGAAAATAAACTCCAAGATTTTTTCGCTCTCGAACACGAAAAAACCCATGAACTTCTTGAAGAGTATCTTAATTTCGGTGGTTATCCAAGGATTGTTCTTGAGGAAAAACTCACAGAAAAAAGAGCATTAATCAACGAAATTTATCAAAGTTATATAGAAAGAGATATTTCCTATCTCCTTAAAGTAAAAAAAACCGATTCTTTTACGAGTCTGGTAAAAATAATGGCTTCACAAATAGGGAAATTAGTGAATTTATCAGAATTATCCTCTACTCTTGGAATATCTTTTAAGACAATAAAAGAATATCTCTGGTTTCTGGAAAAAACTTTTATTCTTCAAAAAGTCTCTCCTTATTTTAGAAACATAAGAAAAGAAATCAGTAAATCACCAGTTTATTATTTTTATGACCTTGGTCTCCGGAATTTTGCAATCGGAACTTTTGGAAGTCTTAGTGAAATAGGATTTGTCTTTCAAAATTTTATATTTAATATTTTAAAAGAGAAATTCAGAACAACTGCTTCAAAAATTTGTTTCTGGAGAACAAAAGATAAAGGAGAGATAGACTTTGTGGTCGACCTCGGTTCATGGGCATTTCCTATTGAAGTGAAATATCAGAAATTTAAGAAACCAAAAATTTCAAGAGCCATGAGGAGTTTTTGCGAGAAATATAAGCCTAAAAAAGCTTTTCTTATAAACTTATCACTGGACGCACATATGAAATTGGAGCATACTGAAATCCATATTGTTCCTTTTTATAAAATTTTAAGTAAGGATTTTTTTTGAAAAAAGGTATAACCATGTATTTAATTATGGTTTATGATATTGGAGAGAAAAGGGTGGCAAAGGTTTTAAGGATTGCAAGAAAATATCTTACATGGATTCAGAATTCTGTGCTCGAAGGTGAAATTACAGAAGCAAAATTCACTAAACTTAAACTCGAACTTAAAAAAATCATTAATGAAGAGCAGGATTCAGTAGTGTTTTATATTTTTTCTTCTAAACTTTACACTGACCGCGAGATAATGGGCGTAGAGAAAGGAGCTGAGGAAATTGTAATTTGAAAATTGTAATTGGTAAATGATAATTGGAAATTTAGAAGATAATAAAGATTAAATGAAAAAAAGTATTTATATATTTTCGAGCGGAGAAATAAAAAGAAAGCAGAATACTATATTTTTTGAAGGTGATAAAGGAAAAAGAAAATATATTCCTATTGAGAATACCGGAGAGTTTTTAATATTTGGAGAAGTTTCATTAAATAAGAAAATTCTTGAATTTTTTACCCAAAATGAGATAATTCTCCACTTTTTTAATCGGTACGGATATTATGTTGGAAGTTATTATCCAAGAGAGCATTACAATTCTGGAGCTGTGATTTTAAAACAAACTGAATATTACATAGACCCTTCAAAACGATTAGAACTTGCTTCCAAATTTGTAAAAGGTGCAATTCAAAATATGATAAAAGTTCTTCAATATTATAATTCTCGAGGTGTAGATTTAAAGGAAGAGATTGGGAGGCTCGAAAATTTTTTGAGTTCAATTCCTGCGCAGAAGAATATTGATTCACTTATGGCTATAGAAGGAAATTCAAAAGGAATTTATTATAGAAGTTTCAACAAAATAATAACAAGTGAAGGATGGGAATACGGACGGAGAGAAAGGCGTCCACCAGGAGATAGACTGAACGCATTGATAAGTTTTGGAAATTCATTGGTTTATACTTATTGTCTTTCTGAAATTTATAAAACACATCTTGACCCAAGAATTGGTTTTCTTCATACAGCAAATTTCCGAAGATTCTCTTTGAATCTTGATGTGGCAGAAATTTTTAAACCCATTTTATCTGATAGAGTTATTTTTTCGCTTGTAAATAAAGGCATGCTAAAAGAGAAACATTTTCTAAAAGAACTTGGGGGTCTTTATTTAAATGATGAGGGAAGAAAAATATTTATTGAAGAAATGGAGAAAAAGTTAAATGCCACGATTAGCCACAGAAAATTGAGGAGAAATGTCTCTTATAGAACTTTAATAAGAATGGAAATTTATAAAGTAGAGAAACATCTACTTGGAGAAGAGGAATATGAGCCTTTTGTTGCGAGATGGTAATTTTGAAAGGATGGAGGTATTTGTCGTCTACCCGGGATAATGTGAAATTATAGGGAGTTCGATGACGGGAAAAAATTGTAAGTTTCTGCTTGATTTTAAAGAAGAAAAGAAATATATATTTAATGTGAAAATTAATTCCATTCGCTCTTTGAAAATTAAAAACTATGAAAAATTAAGGATAAAATTGGATTTGAGCCTACCTATGAGGAATTGAAACTCATTCTTCACATAAAAAGCAAAGCACCTAATAGTAGATTTGAGCCTACCTATGAGGAATTGAAACTACTTTTGGCGAGGGAAAGAAAAGAAGAAGGCGTCGGATTTGAGCCTACCTATGAGGAATTGAAACTACTGAGTCTTCAGTATTTTCAACTCGCTATCCATCTCAGATTTGAGCCTACCTATGAGGAATTGAAACAAGGAGATAAAGCAATAGAGCAGTTGATGAGATTAAGAGGATTTGAGCCTACCTATGAGGAATTGAAACGTAGAATTGAGACGTAAGCTCTATGAGGAGTTGGGTGATTTGAGCCTACCTATGAGGAATTGAAACTCACCAACCTTCACCTTCCTTCCCTCTATACCTCTATGATTTGAGCCTACCTATGAGGAATTGAAACCTGTATTCGCATAGGCAAGAGACGCTTTAGGCTCGAAGATTTGAGCCTACCTATGAGGAATTGAAACAACACTTCCGCCATGAATCCTGTACCGCATCTGCCTGGATTTGAGCCTACCTATGAGGAATTGAAACGAGGTATTTGCTGTAGATAAAACAAACCAATTTCTAGATTTGAGCCTACCTATGAGGAATTGAAACTCAGATGGATGTTGGATGGTTGTGGAGAGGTAAGGTGATTTGAGCCTACCTATGAGGAATTGAAACTTATATCTCCAATTCTTTCTTTAAAAACTTCATGTAGGATTTGAGCCTACCTATGAGGAATTGAAACTCAAGATAAGTGCTTGTTCTGCTTACCGAGCGAGAAGATTTGAGCCTACCTATGAGGAATTGAAACATGCAAAGGGAATTGTTCACTCTCAATATAATAGTCGATTTGAGCCTACCTATGAGGAATTGAAACAATCCCTATCATTTCTTTTGGATTCTGAAGTTGAGAGGATTTGAGCCTACCTATGAGGAATTGAAACTTGCTTTTTTCTCTATCTCCTCGATTCGTTTCTCAAGGATTTGAGCCTACCTATGAGGAATTGAAACCCTCCCATCCGTTTCCCCGGTTCTCCATCGCTAAATTTGATTTGAGCCTACCTATGAGGAATTGAAACTGCAGCACAATGGAGTGGCCAAGTTGGTATAGGATATGATTTGAGCCTACCTATGAGGAATTGAAACATTCTTCGCAACAAGATAAAGATGTCACGATTAATGGATTTGAGCCTACCTATGAGGAATTGAAACCAGTTACTGAAGAAAACTCTTTAACCTTCACGACACCTGGATTTGAGCCTACCTATGAGGAATTGAAACACTGGTTTTTCAATGGGAGGAACAGCTCGTGCAAAAGATTTGAGCCTACCTATGAGGAATTGAAACGAGCTATAGGTGGAACTGGAGTAGATGGAAGTGAGCCTGATTTGAGCCTACCTATGAGGAATTGAAACTGGATTTTCACCGCATGCTCCCATACTTCTTGTAAGGATTTGAGCCTACCTATGAGGAATTGAAACCTCTAAATAAAGAAAATAGAAAGTTTATAGTAAGTTAAGATTTGAGCCTACCTATGAGGAATTGAAACGTAATCAATCTCTGTTTATTAGACCTAAATGGATAAGATTTGAGCCTACCTATGAGGAATTGAAACGCCTATAATTTTGCATTACCAAACTCTTCGCCCTATAGATTTGAGCCTACCTATGAGGAATTGAAACCAAACCAACGGGTGACTCCATCCTCATAGAATCTATAAGATTTGAGCCTACCTATGAGGAATTGAAACCAAGCTTCCGCAACCGAACCCTTCTTGCTCACAAAATGATTTGAGCCTACCTATGAGGAATTGAAACTAGTTCCGTCAAGATGTTTGGATGGAGGAAATACTAGATTTGAGCCTACCTATGAGGAATTGAAACTCCGCCGATGAATTCTTCTCCATTCAACCCAGTACTCGATTTGAGCCTACCTATGAGGAATTGAAACACAAAAGTGAGTTGAGGAGACTTATTTTTGTTTTTAGGGATTTGAGCCTACCTATGAGGAATTGAAACTATCAATCCGAGCAAAGGCTTGTTTCACTGTTTCTACGATTTGAGCCTACCTATGAGGAATTGAAACGGGGTTCCAAGACGTAGAATCATCGCTTCAGCGATGAGATTTGAGCCTACCTATGAGGAATTGAAACCAATTATTGGAGTGTGGATTAAATCACAAAGTTAAATGATTTGAGCCTACCTATGAGGAATTGAAACAACATACCCAACAAAGTTTCTGCCTCCTTCTTAATTGATTTGAGCCTACCTATGAGGAATTGAAACCTCATAAGGGAAGATTTAGAAAGGTTTTAGATAATTGATTTGAGCCTACCTATGAGGAATTGAAACATGCTTCTGCGTCACCAGCTGTTTTCTCCTGAACTTCTGATTTGAGCCTACCTATGAGGAATTGAAACTGTCGTTTCTTTGATTGTTAAGAACATTGATAGCTCTGATTTGAGCCTACCTATGAGGAATTGAAACTCACCAGCAGAAGAACCTCCCTCCAACTTTACCCAAGGGATTTGAGCCTACCTATGAGGAATTGAAACAATCTCTCAAACAAAGTAGGTTCTCCAAGTTCTATCGATTTGAGCCTACCTATGAGGAATTGAAACGCAGTGAAGTCGATTGTTCTGCTCTGGGCGACTTACTTGATTTGAGCCTACCTATGAGGAATTGAAACTACACAGTGAACTTTGTTTTTTGATTCGTAGAAATTTGATTTGAGCCTACCTATGAGGAATTGAAACCCCCAACGTCCACTGGTAGCAATGTTCACAATACCACATTTGAGCCTACCTATGAGGAATTGAAACACTTTTTCAGCTCTTAATTCCTTAGCTGTTTTTTGGATTTGAGCCTACCTATGAGGAATTGAAACTCCCACACTCAAAGCAGGCAAAAAATGGGGCAGCTGGGATTTGAGCCTACCTATGAGGAATTGAAACGCCGTAAAATCTGGAACAACTTCTGTGACATCTACAGGATTTGAGCCTACCTATGAGGAATTGAAACTAAACCTTCTCCAGTTTTTCTTCTTTTTGTGAGGATGATTTGAGCCTACCTATGAGGAATTGAAACGAATCAAAACTAATTCTATCTCCTGCATAAATATCCGATTTGAGCCTACCTATGAGGAATTGAAACCTGGACGATTCAGTTCTACCTTTGGAAGAGCTTTCAAAGATTTGAGCCTACCTATGAGGAATTGAAACCTTCAAAAGCATTTCCAGAACTTTCTTTCAAATTACGGATTTGAGCCTACCTATGAGGAATTGAAACTGCTACGAAAACTCCTCCAGAGATGGACGAAGAGATGAGATTTGAGCCTACCTATGAGGAATTGAAACACCCGGAACCTCTGGCAAAAACTATCAATACTCCCTGATTTGAGCCTACCTATGAGGAATTGAAACACCCGGAACCTCTGGCAAAAACTATCAATACTCCCTGATTTGAGCCTACCTATGAGGAATTGAAACGGAGGTAAGTTTTTGAAGTATTATAATGCATTTTTCGATTTGAGCCTACCTATGAGGAATTGAAACAACTATCATCAATCAATATGATGTAGTTCCACATCTCTATGATTTGAGCCTACCTATGAGGAATTGAAACTAGTGCAGATAGTCTTTGTGCTCATTTGAAAGCACAGAGATTTGAGCCTACCTATGAGGAATTGAAACTGACCAAGCATTGGACATCTATCGTAATGTTTCGAGGAGATTTGAGCCTACCTATGAGGAATTGAAACGGTTTGTGGGTGATTGACAATACTCCCGTCTATGTTGGATTTGAGCCTACCTATGAGGAATTGAAACCAATCTACCGTCTCTATATCCATCAGACTCAATACTTCGATTTGAGCCTACCTATGAGGAATTGAAACTAGGCTGGAGAACAAGGCCTCAATGGATCCGAATTGGATTTGAGCCTACCTATGAGGAATTGAAACAAAAAATTTACGACTCAAAATTTAACATTAGGGAGTGATTTGAGCCTACCTATGAGGAATTGAAACTTTTTCGTACTCCTCGAAGAATTTCTCAAAACAAGTGATTTGAGCCTACCTATGAGGAATTGAAACGCTCATTGATAATTCTTTCCATATCCTCTGCGAAAAGATTTGAGCCTACCTATGAGGAATTGAAACATTCCTTTTGAGATTGTCTCTGCTATGGCTTTCTTCGGATTTGAGCCTACCTATGAGGAATTGAAACAAAGTAAGATTGATTTTCGTGCCAAAAGGAAACTCTTGATTTGAGCCTACCTATGAGGAATTGAAACTCTTTTTACGAGTTGACAAAGAATTAAAGCAAAAATATTTGAGCCTACCTATGAGGAATTGAAACCGGAGTAAGAAAACAAGAAGTCGGTTTCAGAATGGGATTTGAGCCTACCTATGAGGAATTGAAACATAAGATACATAAAACACGGAGAGATTCTGAGGCGACGGATTTGAGCCTACCTATGAGGAATTGAAACCCAGAAAAAACTCTATCACATTTGGCACAACGAAGGATTTGAGCCTACCTATGAGGAATTGAAACGATTTATCAAATCGTATAGATTATGATTTAATCCGTGATTTGAGCCTACCTATGAGGAATTGAAACTCTCTATTCTGAAGGTTTTATGCGTGCTTGGAGCATTGATTTGAGCCTACCTATGAGGAATTGAAACATCTTGTTGTGAAGAATTAAACTTAATGAAAACCTGGATTTGAGCCTACCTATGAGGAATTGAAACGTAAAAGAGCCTGAGTCAGAACCAAAGAGGAAAGTTGATTTGAGCCTACCTATGAGGAATTGAAACATAAGATACATAAAACACGGAGAGATTCTGAGGCGACGGATTTGAGCCTACCTATGAGGAATTGAAACTATTTATATATGTAAGAGGATGAGGATGAGAGAAGAAGATTTGAGCCTACCTATGAGGAATTGAAACTGAGAAGAACAAGACTTGACATCTGGGTTCCAAAGAGGGATTTGAGCCTACCTATGAGGAATTGAAACATTTTCTAAAGTCAAATACATAACATTTCTTAAATCTATGATTTGAGCCTACCTATGAGGAATTGAAACTACATACTTATAGAGCGTTATAAGGTTTAATGAAGAAGGATTTGAGCCTACCTATGAGGAATTGAAACGGTTATACTTCGAGAGGTTGTAATAGAAAATGTCCTTTGATTTGAGCCTACCTATGAGGAATTGAAACACTCTTCTTCGAAGGTATACGTGGTTTGATTTTTTTTTGATTTGAGCCTACCTATGAGGAATTGAAACCTAAGAAAGAAATTGAAGAGAGAAACAGGCTTCTAATGGATTTGAGCCTACCTATGAGGAATTGAAACAAAGTTTAGGATGTGCTTTTAATCTACCTTCATCATCTGGATTTGAGCCTACCTATGAGGAATTGAAACCAAAATTTCTTTTACATCTTTCAATAGTCGACAATTTAGATTTGAGCCTACCTACGAGGAATTGAAACTGTTAAAAAGATGGCTTGGGTAAAGCCAGGAACGAAGATTTGAGCCTACCTATGAGGAATTGAAACATAGAAGGAGGAATTTATTATATCTTTTTAGGAAAAATTTGAGCCTACCTACGAGGAATTGAAACTACTTTTTCATAATAGCCATAGGATACCACCTTGATTAATTTGAGCCTACCTATGAGGAATTAAGATTCGAGAAGGAAAGTAAAAGTAATAATCATCAAGCAAATAGATAGTAATTTAATTCAATTTTTAATACTTTTTCTCAATTAATAATCATGCTATAAGTCATACATAAATAGAATAAATGACATTTAAAAATCAAAATTTAGATTTTTACTTCAAAAAAATCGAGGATGCATTTGAACTTCTCAAAGAACTTTAAATTGTCTAAGAAGCATTGAAGTTTATTTTATATGGAAGCTTTTAACAGAAACTCGAACTTTTTGTTTTTTTCTTAAACTAAGAGTAGTTTCTTTTTTATTACAACATTTAGCTAGTATTCCTGAAACATAGAAAAATTTGAGGTATGCTTTGAATCATTAAGTTTAAAAGAAATTATTATTAGAAAATTCTAAGGTTTTTCATGTAAAAAAGAATCTCTTGCAAAAATCAGTCAGTATTTGAATTTAACTCCTGTTCAAGTAAAACAAATTAAGGAGGAGGCTCTTAAAAAGCTTGGGCAACCTGTAAAGAGTCATCATTTACTTTCTATTTTTTCTAAAAATGGTGGATTTACAAAACTGATTGAAAAATATAATCAACTAAGCCAATTAAGCAAATAAGAAAAACATTTAAATTTCATTCTTTCTTAAATGCTGATAATAGAATTTTAAAAATTTGAGAGTCAAATTAAACTTTGCTGATTGTTACTTAATTCTTTTTAATTTTATTGACTAATAATTTTGAGAGTGGTAGAAGTAAATTCATGAGAAGCTTGGAGGGAGGGAATTTATGAAAGGAAAATCTACTCTTTTCAAGATAATTCTATTTTTAATTATTCTTATATTTTTGAAGTCCAATATTTTAGGAGAAAAAGTAAATTTCAAAGAAGAGAAAAAGGGAGAACTTAGAACTTTCTCCCTGAGTAATGATTTATTAAAAATTTATATTGTCCTTTATAAGGGAAAAATCAAATCTGAAAGAATTGGAGTCAAGGAGAAATGGGTGGATAAATTTGGCTCCTTACCATCTGAAACTGAAATGGACGGAGATTTTTCAATAGAGATTATATGGGAAGGCTGGAGAGCACCTGGAAAAGTTAATAATGCGGATAATTTAATTATACTTTCAAAAGAAGATTTTCGAATTAAAGATTATTTCTTAAAAGAAAGCAATGATGGCTCAGTTAGGTTAAATTTGATTTTTAAGGGAGAGAAAAATCCTTTTGAGATTAAAATGATATATGAATTAAAACCCCAAAAATTCTATTTTAAGCGGAAATTAGCGATAAGAAATTTAGATAAAAATTTCCACTTTATTCATTGGTTTTGGTCACGATATGGTTACATAGATGGAGAGTTAACTATTGTTAAATCAGGAGGATTTGGACAGCCCGTTGCCATAAAATTTGGTGATCTGGGCGTGTTTCTCGGTCTTGAATATCCTGCGGGTGAAAATTACTTAACTCTTGTTAACAATAGAATACTGTTAAAATGCGGACAGGAATTTGGAATTAAAATGGATAAATCGTGGATTGAGACTGAATGGGTGGTATGCGGTATTTCTCCAAATTCTAAAATTAAATACTGGTTTTTTAAATACATAGATGATATTAGAGTTGCTCCCTTAAAGCCGTATCTCCTTTATAATAGCTGGTATGACCTGAGGGCTCCTGAAATGATTAAAAATAGTTCTCGTGCAATGACAGAGGAAAATGTTTTGCGGACAATAGATTTTTTTAGAAAAAGATTGTATGAAAAAGAAGGGATATCACTCAATGCTTTTGTTCTGGATGATGGCTGGGATGTTTATCTAAGTGACTGGGTATTAAATAAGAAACAGTTCCCAAGAGATTTAATTCCAATTACAACCGCACTCAAGGAAATGAATACAGCACTTGGTATCTGGATAAGTCCGATTGGTGGTTATTCTCACAGGGGATGGAGAGTAAATTGGATGAAAGAGCATGGTTATGAGACAGTAGGAGACCAGATGTGTGTGGGAGGGAAGAATTACTGGAAGCTCTTAGTGAAAAGGCT
The DNA here is from genome assembly GCA_002010665.1 of Candidatus Aminicenantes bacterium JdFR-78. Lineage (GTDB taxonomy): Bacteria > Acidobacteriota > Aminicenantia > JdFR-78 > JdFR-78 > JdFR-78. The sequence goes on along the minus strand of MTON01000001.1, from coordinate 119,394 downwards.
AAGAGATTTTATCAGGCAATATGATGTATCGTATTTCAAAATTGATGGAATTCAATTTATATGCAATGAAGAGGGGCATGGTCATCTTCCTGGAATATATTCAAGGCGTTCTATTATGGAGGCAGTAATTAAACTATGTAAAATACTCCGTTCAGATAAACCAGAGATTTTTTTGAATATTACCTCAGGAACATGGTTAAGTCCATGGTGGTTGAAATATGCTAATACAATATGGATGCAGGGATATGATTATGGCTATGCTAATGTTCCTTCTATTCATCGAAGAGATCGAGCAATGACTTACCGTGATTCGGTTCTCTTTGATGATTTTAAAAAAGAAGAATTCTGGTTTCCAATGGCAAATCTTATGACCCATGGAATAATAAAGGGTCATCTTAATCCATTTGAAGGAGAGAAAGAATCAATAGAGAAATTTACTGATAATGCAGTTCTTTATTTTGCAAGAGGAATTTCAATGTGGGAATTATATATATCCCCTGATTTACTCACGAGTAAACAATGGGAGGTTCTTGTTAAAGCTATAAAATGGGCAAAAAATAAGTTTAAAATTTTAATCAACACTGAAATGGTTGGAGGAGACCCTGAAAAGCGTAATGCTTATGGATATGTCCATTATTCTGATGGAAAAGCTATAATAGCTGTCAGAAATCCTTTTATAGAACCTCAAATTATAAGAATCAAGTTATCTGATTTTTTTGATTTAAGAGCAGAAAAACTTGTGCTTGAGAAAATATACCCAGTTCATTGGATATCACCACAGTTGTATTCAAGGACCTCTACCCTGAATATTTTTCTTGATGGTTATGAAACAGCAATATATCAAGTTTATTCAGTTGAGAAAGCAGAATATCCTCTTTTTGCAGGATGCATTTATTATCTTCAAAAAAAGAATGAGAAAGAATTCACACTTGAATGTTATAGAGGAGAAAGAGAAGCCAAACTATTAAATCCGAAAAATTTTAAAACCGCAATACACAGGGGGAAGAAAATTTCACCTGATGAGTTAAGAATTCCTCCAACGCCACCTGTCAAGAGTGTAAAAAATGTCCTATTTAGCTTTTCTAAAGAAAAAGGCAAATTAAATCTGAAAATTAATTTTGTTATCGAAAAATCTGCAAAAGATGTTGTTTTTGCTTTACTTGTTGAACCAACTGGAAAATCCATTGGAAGTAAATTGCCTGTTTTAAATATTTTTCTTGGAAGTGAAAAAATAAGAGCGGATGTAAAAAGTCAAAAAGGCAGGTGGGCATGGAATAGCATAAAAATAGCTCCTGGAAAGTATAATTTTAAAATCGATGTTTTTCTCCCAGAAGATTTGACAGAATGGAAAGGTTTGATTTCAGCCTGGCTCATTTATAGAGAAAAATTGAAAAAATTGGAGTTCACAATAATTTCAAAAAAGTCATGGAAAGAATTGAAAGATAAAAAAATAATTTTTCCTCCAACTCCTTATCCAAAAGGTGAAATTAAAAGAAATTTTAAAATTAAAACAATAAAAGTGGCTTTAAAGAAATAATGCAGTTTTCATCCATAGACTGGATATTTGTCTTTTCATATTTTATTTTTGTTCTGAGTGTTGGCTTTTATTTTTCTAAAAAGGCGGGTCGTAATATTGAAAATTTCTTTATATCCGGGAGGTCTCTCCCATGGTGGATAGCAGGCACTTCTATGGTCGCCACTACTTTCGGGGCTGACACTCCTCTTGCAGTTACAGAGATAGTAGCAAAGAATGGAATTGCTGGTAACTGGCTCTGGTGGAATTTTATTCTTGGCGGAATGATGACAGTGTTTCTCTTCTCTAAATTATGGAGGAGGTCAGAGGTCTTAACCGACATTGAATTCACAGAATTAAGATACAGTGGCAAACCAGCGAGCATTTTAAGGGGATTTAGAGCAGTTTATCTCGGACTTCCAGTTAATTGTATGATAATGGCATGGGGTATACTTGCTATGTCGTCAATTTTAGGAGTGACCTTTTCCTTCCCAAAATATAAGGCAATAATAATCTCATTAATCATTGCAGTTTTTTATTCTGTTCTTTCAGGATTCTGGGGAGTAGTGGTAACCGATTTATTTCAGTTTGTAATTGCAATGACAGGTTCAATAGCTTTGGCTGTAATTTCAATTGAACATGTTGGTGGAATAGAGATATTGAAATCAAAAGTTATTCAAATCAATCCTGAAGCATTGAATTTTTTCCCGAGTCTAAGTTCCTCTTCATTGCCATTTATTACTTTTTTTGTTTATATAGCAATTCAATGGTGGGCTACGTGGTATCCTGGTTCTGAGCCAGGAGGTGGAGGATATGTTGCTCAAAGAATGCTTGCAACGAAAAATGAAAAACACGCGGTGTTTGCTACACTATGGTTTAATATTGCACATTATGCACTAAGACCATGGCCATGGATATTGGTTGCTCTGTGTTCTTTAATAGTATTTCCCAATTTATCTGACGCAAAAATGGGATATCCAAAGATGATGGTAACTTTCCTTCCAACTGGTCTTAAAGGATTAATGATAGCTGCTTTCTTCGGAGCATTCATGTCAACTATTGATACTCATCTTAACTGGGGTGCGTCTTATATAGTTAATGACTTTTATAAAAGGTTCATTAAAAAGAAGGCTTCACCCTCCCATTATGTTCTCGTATCCAGGATAACAATAATCATTATAATGATTTTCGCAGGTTTTACCGCATATTGGTTAGAAAGCATAAAAGGTGCTTGGGAACTCCTAATTGCTGTTGGAGCAGGGACTGGATTGATTTATATTTTAAGATGGTATTGGTGGAGAATCAATGCATGGAGTGAAATATCAGCAATGGTATGTTCTTTCATAACTGCGGTAATTTTGTTAAAGACTCCTCTTGGAGAAGGAGGGGATTTAAACTGGGCTTATAGAATAATTATTACAGTAGGAATTACAACTTTTGTTTGGATAATGGTTACTCTTTTAACTCCGCCTGTTGATAAGGAACATCTTGTAAATTTTTATAAAAAAATTCATCCTCCAGGAATATGGAAATCCATTCAACATAAAATTTCTGTTGGAAATAATAATCAATCCCTTTTACCTGATATTATCAACTGGATACTCGGCACCATTCTAATTTACAGCGCTCTATTTGGATTTGGCAAACTCATATTACTCGAATTTGGAAAGGGAATATTTTTCCTTTTAATAACATTTATATCTTCTATAGCCCTTTTTAAAAATTTATCTAAATTTAAAACCGATCAAGGGGGATTAAAATGATATATTCAAAACCTAATTTTCGATATTTTACATTTCACATTTTACATTTCACAATTCTGATATTCACAATACATATCCTTGTTTTCAATACATATGCTGACAGTAAAATAGATAAAATTGATAGACTGTTTTCGCCCTGGAATAAATCCAATAGCCCAGGTTGTGCTTTAGCCATTATAAAAGATGGAAAAATAGTTTACAAAAAGGGATATGGGATGGCTAATCTTGAGCTGAATGTTCCAATAACGCCAAAAACTGTATTTTATATTGGTTCCTGTTCAAAACAATTTGTTGCTTTTTCGATCGCTTTACTTGCAAAAAGAAAAATACTTTCACTTGATGATGATATAAGAAAGTATATACCTGAGTTGCCGAATTATGGCAAACCTATTACTATAAAGCATCTAATATATCATACAAGTGGATTAAGAGATTTCTTTACCCTTGAGGATATAGCTGGAATTCCCTTTGGTTTCTATCATAAAAATGATGTTCTATCATTAATTGCCTCTCAGAAAAAACTGAATTTTGAGCCAGGAGAGGAATATCTTTATAGTAATTCTGGTTATTTTCTTCTCGCATTAATTGTGGAAAGAGTAAGTAAAATGAGTTTTAGGGAGTTTGCTGAGAAGAATATATTTAAACCTCTGGGGATGAAAAACTCGTGTTTTCAGGATGATTATACTCGAATTATAAAAAACCGAGCATCAGGATATTTTCCAGGGAAAAAAGGGGAATTCAGAAATTTTATTTCAACATTTGATTGTGTTGGTTCTGGCGGCCTTTATACATCAGTTGAAGATTTGTATTTATGGGATCAGAATTTTTATCATTGCAAGGTCGGGGGTAAAGAATTAATTAAACAAATCCAGACTCCTGGGGTTTTAAATAATGGAGAAAGGATTAATTATGCCTTTGGATTAGTAATAGGATCATATAGGGGTTTAAAAACAGTAAGTCATGGAGGAGCACTTGGTGGTTATAGGGCAGGTATAATTCGTTTTCCAGAGCAGAAATTCACTGTAATTATTCTTTCAAATCTAAGCAGTTTTAATCCAATGAAAATGTGCAAAAAAATAGCTGACATCTATCTTGCTGGTGAATTTAAAGAGGAGAAAAAGAAGGAATATTTAAAAATTTCAAGAAAGAGATTGAAAGAAAAAGCAGGCTTTTATATGAATTCAAAAACATTAGATTTATTGAACATAAAATTTAGAAAGGGGAAATTAGTAGCAAATATATATGGAGGCGAATATACTCTTGGCCTAATAAAAGAAGAGACTTTTGAAGTAATTGATGCTCCGAGTAAAACAATAATAAAATTCAAAAAAGACCCAAAGACCAATAAATTGTTTATTAGAGTGTTGAGAGAAGGTTATGGTTCAAGTAATTTTGAGAAAATCGAATTAGTAAAATTTTCATCGTTAGAAATTGAAGAATATGTAGGAAATTATTTAAGCGAAGAGCTTGATATTGTTTTCAAAATTTTAAAGAGAGATAAAAAACTCTGCCTGGTTGCTCCAAGAAAGCCTGAAATCTTTCTTCAGCCTATTATAAAAGATTATTTTAAGGCAGGAAGATTCAAAATTAGATTTATTCGGGATAAAGAAGGAAGGATATCAGGGTTTCTATTAAATGCAGGAAGGGTTCGAAATTTAGAATTTAAAAAGTTATATTGAAAATTTCTAAGAAAATTTTTACAATACAAATACCCTATGAGAACAATATTGATATTGATTTGTTATTTTTTCATTACTATTATTTTTGGTATTCCTTTAATTTTGTATTCAGCTCTCACGAAAAAAGTTTCTCCGCTTTTTAAGCTTGGACGTTTTGCAATTGATATTGGCCAGAAAATATCAGGAGTGAAGATAGAAGTTTATGGACTTGAAAAAATCGATCCAAAGAGAAGATATGTTTACATGGCTAATCATCAAAGCCTAGTGGATGGTCCATTATTATTTAAAATTATACCCCAACAATTAAGGGTTCTTCTAAAAAAAGAAGTTTTTCGCATACCACTGGTAGGAATTGGAATGAAGGTTGTGGAATTTGTTCCAATAGATAGAGAAGATAAAACTGGAGCTCGCAAAAGCATTGATATTGCAGTTCAAAAAATAAAGGAAAAGAATTACTCTTTTTTGATATTTCCTGAAGGAACAAGAAGTTTGGACGGAAATCTTCTTCCTTTTAAAAGAGGAGGTTTTGTTTTAGCTATAAAGAGCGGAGTTCCTATTGTACCCATAACAATTATAGGAAGCAGAGAAGTTCTTCCAAAGAAAAAATTTTTTATAAAAAAAGGAAAGATAAAAGTAATTTTTCATTCACCAATTCCAACAACTGAATTAAAATATGAGGATAGATTTATGTTAACTGAAAAGGTGAGAAACGCAATTGAGGAAGGTTTAGCAAGTCAGTCTTAAATTTAAAAGGAGGTTTTATGATAAATTGGGAAGCTTTTTTAAAGGAAATTGAAATTTTAAAAAATTCCTTTTTCAAGAATAAATCAAAAGTTATTGAAGAAGCTATCAAAATTATGGAAAGAGCAATAAAAAATGGTGGTAAAATAATTGTATTTGGAAATGGAGGAAGCGCAGCTCAAGCTCAGCATTTTGCAGCAGAATTGGTGAATAAATTCTTAATTGTAAGAAAACCCTTACCTGCGCTTTCTCTCACCACTGATACTTCTATTTTGACATCTGTTGGAAATGATATTTCATTTAATGAAATATTTTCAAAGCAAATAGAAGCACTTGGTAAACAAGGTGATGTTGCTCTTGGGATCTCTACGAGCGGAGATTCTTTAAATGTTATAAAGGGAATTAAAAAAGCTAAAGAGAAAAAAATTTACACAATTGGTCTAACTGGAGAAGGCGGTGGGAAGATGGCAGAATATGTTGATTTATTAATAGATGTTCCTTCTAAAAGCACACCAAGAATACAAGAAATTCATTTGATGGTTTTACACTTAATTGCTGAAGAGCTTGAAAAAAATCTTTATTCTCCATAAGCCATAAACAGCACACTTTCCTGCTTTAAGATCTCTTTCTGGGCTTTTATCAACTCTTTTATGCCCTTTTCAGCTAAATCGAGAAGTTCTTTCAACTCATTTCTCTCAAAAGGCTTTTTCTCTGCAGTGGCCTGAATTTCAATAATTTTTCCGTCATCAGTTAAAACCACATTCATGTCCACTTCTGCCTGAGAATCTTCGTTGAAATCTAAATCCAACATTTTCTCTCCATTTATGATGCCTACACTTACTGCAGCTACCAGATTTCTTAAGGGCATTTTCTCTATTAGGCCCTGGTCATAAAGCTTTTTTAAGGCCAATGCCATTGCAACACAGGATGCAGTTATTGAAGCTGTTCTTGTTCCACCATCTGCTTGAAGGACATCACAGTCTAAAAACACTGTTCTCTCTCCCAATACTTCCAAATCAACAACTGCTCTTAATGATCTACCAATTAATCTCTGGATTTCATGAGTTCTACCGCTTATTCGACCAGTAACACTTTCTCTTAAAGTTCTCTTTTCAGTTGCTCTCGGAAGCATGGAATATTCTGCTGTTATCCAGCCTGTACCACTTCCTTTTAAAAATGGAGGAACCTTTTCCTCTACTGAAGCAGTTGTGATTATTTTTGTTTTACCTATCTCGATATAAGCTGAGCCTTCCGCAAATTCATTACAATTTGGTATAATTTTAAAGGGTCTGATTTCATCAAATTTCCTATTATTAGCCCTCATTATTTTTTTGGACTTAGAATTTTCACATTTATTTTTGAGGTTAATAATTGTTTAAATTTCTCGGCATTAGCAAGTGTTCCAACAACTCCTGCTCCATAATGCATTGGTATTGCGATTTTTGGTTTAATAGCTTCTGCGGCATCTGCAGCTTCTTCAGCATTCATTGTATATTTCCCTCCCACAGGTAAAAGAGCAATATCCACTGGTCCGAGTTCTTTCATTTCAGGAATAAAGTCTGTATCACCTGCATGGTAAATTTTAATTCCCTCAAAATCAATAATATATCCTACCCATTCATTTCTCTTTGGATGAAATTCCTTATTAACATTATATGCTGGAACTGCTTTTATTTTTATATTTATAACCTCAATTTCCTCTCCTGGACCAATTTCCTTAATATTGCCCATTAATTTGGAAGCTCCATCAGGAGGAATGACTATTATAGTATCATCTTTTTTAATATGGCGGATATCCTCTACTGAAAGATGGTCAAAATGTGAATGTGTGACTAAAATTATATCCGCTTTTTCCACATCCTTTGGTAATTGCCATGGGTCAATATAGATAACTTTTTTATTTTTAATTTTAAAAGATGCATGCCCATACCAGACTAATTTTTCAATAAATTTTTCAATATCATCACTTATGTTCATTTTTATCTCCTCCTCCCTCCTCTTCCGGCCTGGTCCTCCATCTTCTATGAAACCAGAGCCAGAATGAAGGCTTCTTTTTTATCTCATGTTCTATTATCTTAGTGCATTTCTGTGTAATTTGCAATATATCTTTATTATGAGATTTACTCCGAGAAAAAACAAGAGGGCTTCCTATTTCAACTTTATATCTATAATCATTTATTGGAAAGCAGAAAACTGGAACAATTGGAGAACCTGTTCGCAAATGGAAAGCTGCAAGGGATGGAGTCGTGGATGCCTTTTTACCAAAGAAATCAACAAATATTCCTTCAGATCTAAGGACATTCTGATCAATTAATATTGCAATCATTTCTTTTCTCTTCAAAGCCGAGAGGACTTTTCTTGATGCCTCCTTTTTATATATTACCTGACTTCCCATCTTTTCTCTGAATTTCAGAAGTTCTTCCTCAAGCAGAGGATTGTCAAGAGGACGAGCTATAACATTCAATTTTCCATATTTTGAAATAATTTTAGGTGCTATTTCCCAATTACCAAAATGAGCTGTAAATAAGAGTGCTCCTTTACCCTGAGAAAGAGCTTTAATTATATTTTTCTCTCCTTCCACCACAAAAAGGGATTGTAATTTATCACTTTTCATTGTTGAAATTTTGATTAAATCAAACAAAACCATCCCAAAATTCATAAAACTTTTCCGTGCAATAGTTTTATAAAAACTGTGAGGTTTATTTGGAAATGCTAATGAGAGATTTGTTATTGCAATTTTCCTTCTCTTCCCATCTATTTGAAAGTAAAGAAATCCAAAAAATTTTCCCCCAAAAAGAGAAATTTTCCTGGGAATTATATAAAAAAGAATTTTTAAAAATTTAAATATAAAATATTCAATCACTCGCATAAGTCTTTAAACCTTTAAGAATATATGAAATTAAATCATCTGATAAGCAAGCTTTTATTTTTAAGTAATAAATTGGCAAATTGGAATAGGCTTTCAATTTCAAAGCATCCTTTTCTGTTGTTAACAAAACATCTGTTTTTAATTCCCTATGTTTTTTTAATAAGGTATTTATTGAGTTTTGAGGGTAAGAATAATGGTCAGGAAAGGAGGAGAAATGTTTTATATCAACTTCTAACTCTTCAAGAAATCTTTTAAATCTTGAAGGATTTGCAATTCCACAGAAAGCAATGGCTTTTTTACCTTTAAAATAATCCACAAGATAAAAATTGTTTTCATTAACATCATAAAATCCTAATTTTAAATAATGAAATTTTGAAATATATAAATTAAATTTCCTGATTTTTTTTGAGATTTTTTCATCAATGGTATTGTAAAAAAGTAGAATATTTGCCCTTTTTAATGAAGAAAAGGGCTCTCTTAATAATTTCCTATTTTCAGAAGAAATAATTACTATGTCAATATTTCTATACAGAGGTCGATATTGAAATCCATCATCGAGAATTATTAAATTAAAACCAAGTTCCATTGCATTGAGTGCATTGATTACCCTGTTTTTGCCAACGAAAACACCGGCTTTCCTAACATTTTTTGCAATTAAAAAGGCCTCGTCACTGGCTTCTTTCCAGTTATATAGTATATTTTTGCCATCAGAAACCATAGCCCCTCTTTTCTCAAATTTACCTTTATATCCCCTTAAAAGAATCGCAACTCTATACCCCATATCTATAAATTTTTCAGCTAAGCTTATTGTAACAGGAGTTTTCCCTGTTCCTCCAAAGGATAAATTCCCAACACTTATAACTGGTGCTCTTATTTCCTTTGTCTTTAAAATATTTAAATCATATAAAAAGTTTTTAAATTGCGCGATTTTCTGGTAAGCAAAAGCAAGTGGAATAAGAAAATTTTCCATTTGAAATGACTATACTATAATTGGAAAAGGAAATTCAAGTTTATTTAAATTCAATCATATAGTAAATATTTGTTTCTTTTATTTTTGAAATCTTCTAAATCCTTTTCCCAACTTTTTTCTATTTCATTTATATTATAGTCTTTTTCGATAAATTTTCTTACTTTATCTGTTCCCCATAATAGATCAATTGGCAATTTTTCATATTCATATTCATAAGGAGGATTTTTCCATTTAAAATCATCTGGAAAAAGTTTGTATAAAGTTTTTAGTAAAATTAATCCAGTATGAACGGGTTTGAATATATCACGATCAAGAACATGGATTTGGACACCAAAACATAATTTATCCTTCCATTTGTCAAAGGTAGGCTGAAAAGCAATTGGCCTGAAATATACTCCTGGTAAGTTTTGCCTGTTTAACTCATCAGCAAATTTTTCAGAGTCAATAAAGGGAGCTCCAAAGAACTCAAAGGGCTTTGTTGTGCCACGACCTTCTGATATATTTGTTCCTTCTAAATAGACTGTGGCTGGATAAACTATCGCACTATCAAGAGTAGGGATATTAGGTGATGGATTAATCCATTTATATTCTGTTTCATCAAACCACATTTTCCTTCTCCATCCTAGCATAGGAATAACTTCTAAATCGCATTCAATTTTAAACTCGTGATTAAACATCAAAGCAAGTTCCCCAATTGTCATCCCATGACGAAGGGCTAAAGGATAAATTCCAACAAAGGATATAAAATCAGATTCCACTACATTCCCTTCCACCTCCACACCATTTATTGGATTTGGTCTATCAAGCACAACTACTTTTTTTCCATATTTTTTACACGCTTGCATTACCAGAGCCATAGTAGATATGTAGGTATAAACTCTGATTCCTACATCTTGAAGGTCAAAAACTACTATATCCACATTTTCTAACATTTTCTCTGTAGGTTCTCTTCTTTTCCCGTAAAGACTGAAAACAGGAAGTCCTGTTTTCTTATCTTGAAAATCCTCACCTTCAATCATGTTTGCCTGTTTCTCACCCCATAAACCATGCTGGGGGGAGAAAATTGTTGTGAGATTAATGTCAGGATGATGATATAAAAGATGGAAGGATAAATTTAAATTTTTATCCACTGATGCCTGATTTGCAACTAAACCAATTTTTTTCCCTTTTAAAAGGTGAATTTTATTCTCAAGCAAATTTTCCAGTCCAATTTTCATTCCATAATTATATATTGTTTAAAGAGATTTTGCTATAATGAGTTTAAGAATAAATTGAAATAAATGAGTAAAAGAAAGAGACTAGGTCAACATTTTTTGAAAAACCCGCATGTTATAAAAAAAATAATCAATTATATAAATCCTGAGCCAGGTGAGTTAGTAATTGAAATAGGTGCTGGAAAGGGAGCTTTAACCTTTCCCCTTGCAAAAAGGGCTGAGAAAGTCATTGCTATTGAGAAAGATAAAAAATTCATACCCTTTCTCAAAGAAAAGGGTTTTCCAAATCTCGAAATAATTGAAGCTGATGTATTGAAATTGAATTTTAGTGATATAATCCCTGTGAACAAGAAAGTTAAAATTGTTGGAAATCTACCTTATTCAATAAGCTCGCCATTGCTCTTTAAAATCTATGATCAAAAGGAATTAATTTCTGAATGCTATTTCCTTCTTCAGAAGGAAGTAGCTGAGAGAATATGTGCCTCTCCGCATACCAAGGCATTTGCACCCCTTTCCATAATTTTCCAGATATTTTTCTCAGCTAAAATTGTTTTCTATGTCTCAAGGACATCTTTTACTCCACAACCAAAGGTGGATTCTGCTTTTATCTCTTTAATTAAAAGAGAGGAGCCCTTATTTAAAATAAATTCCGAAGAAAAATTCTTTAATTTTCTAAAAGAAATTTTTGGTCAGAGGAGAAAAACCCTTTTAAATAATTTGAAAAGAAAATATCCTCAGAGTGAGATAAATAAGATCTTTGATTCTTTAGAACTTGATTCATTAATAAGAGCAGAGGATTTGAACATATCTCAAATTATAGAGATTTATAATATACTGGAAGGAGATTGAACAATTGACTATGAAATTTTATTATGCTAATTAAAATAAATGTGGGGCTGTGGCTCAGCTGGGAGAGCGCTTGACTGGCAGTCAAGAGGTCGGGGGTTCGAGTCCCCTCAGCTCCACCAGTAAATTTATCTCCATCCTCTTCCGCCAAATCTTGGATTTACCACATTACTGAAAACTGAGCCAAAAGTATAACTAACACCGATTGAAAGAGAATATTCATATCCTGTTTGGAGCTCTCTTCTCCTTAATAAAACTTCTTCCAATGTTGCTTCTCCCTTTGGAAGATAGAGTTGGTCCCGAATGCGCTGATATCTGCCCCTTAAATATATTGAAAGTCCCTTAAAAATTCTAAATGAGAAATGGCTCCAAAAGGTGAGCCTATTTTTTTCAAAGTCATGAAAGTAGTGAGAGCCTTGTAGAGAAGCAGATACACTTCCCCATGGTTCCTTTACTTCCATTATTATTGAAAGTGATTCATTGTATAATTTTTCTGAAGTTTTATAATAAATTGTCTCCTCAAAATAATTTACTGAGTTAAATCCAATTCTATAGAGCAGTCTTAATTGCCTTCTTGTTGAAATTGAATACGGGTAAAAATTATACTCCACTGCAGGCGCAAGAGTATAAAGGGTTTTTAAATTGCTATACGTTGATGAATAAATCCCAAACCAGGCTCCTATTGACCAATGTTCTCCAATGCTCTTAACTATTAAACTTGAAAAATCTATATTTTTGTAAGTGCTTATTATTGTTTTATCTTCATAATTAAATTTTTTCTCATCAAAATTACCTGAAATTCCCATTCTTATTTTTAATTCAGGAGTTACTCTATTAGCTGAAAAATTCATATCAATTGAGCGAGAACTTCGGTATTTTTCTCCATTTATATTGCCTCCAATGCTCAGGCTGAACACCCAGAAATCCCATTTATCTTCAACTGCAGTGGGTTGTAATTTTTCTTGAAAATCTATAGAAAAATACTTGCTTAAAGGAGTTTTCAAAAGAAAGGGAAAGAGTCCTCTTTTTAAGGTCTCAACCAGTCCTTTACGGGTTTCATCCCATGTATCTGTTTTATATGAAACATATGTCAATGTATGTTCTATCCCTGAAAATTCATTATATCCCATGAATGTTAGGGTGTATTTTCGCCCCCCTGCTCCTGTTGGCTCATCTGTAATTAAAACATAAATATCAGCTTCAAATTTGTCTCTTACATAATTTATAAATGTTATCTCAGTTCGAATGAAATCTCTATCACATCTCCTGCAATCAATAAAAACTTTTGGAGCAAATTCTCTTATTTTGTCATTTTCAAAATCTTTGTTCTCTGAATAAGATTTAGAAATGCATATTAAAATTAAAGTTATGAAAATGAGTTGGTTTCTGGTTTTTTTTATTGTCATGTGCCGTCCTCCTCTTTTTCAATAACAAATTGTGTTTTAAATATTACTAAATAAATCAAAACATAAAATTATTATTGGAAATTCCTTGAAAATCAAGTTTTTAATGCTGAGTTCTAAAGAAAGGAATCAGGAATAAAAAGCAAAAGGAATTTGCCAAGAATATATACTTGGTTAATAAGGGTAATCCAATAAGTGGTATTAGAATAGTTGAGAGTGTTAGAGCTCCTAAAAAGGATCCGAAAAGATCAAGAGCGTATCCAATGCCATAATTTTTCTCTTTTTTCAAAAACAGCTCATTTGCTACAACAAATAATAGCCCGCCTAAGAATCCCATTAGAAAGAGAAAAATGTAAGGGAAAATTTCCGCCCATTTAATTTCTATGAATTTCCATGCAATAAATGTTAAAACCATAAAACAAAATTGAATAAATATTAAATTCAAAGATATAATTTTCTTTATCTTTTTACCTAACAATGCTCCACAGAAAAGACCAAACATAAAAGCAGAAAAAAGTAATGCTATTTTCTGATAAACATATCCAAAGTTCACTTGAAAAGCAATTATTATAATCAATTCAAGGGAAATTGTTGTAAAGCCCATGAGCCATACAGGTAGTAGATAAGAGTAAAAGCGTACCCTCTTTAACAGAATTATTATAAACAAAATTATTAAAAAGAGGATTAAGGGAAAATCCAAAAGCCAGAATTTTGGAATTTCTGAAAAAAAGGTTAAGATTTTTGATTCCAATCCTTTAAAATGGGTTGCCCATAGGATAGAATTGTAAAAATAGCTTATTGGGACTAAATCTAAATTGATTTTTGCCTCTTTTGATTTTATCTTTTCATAAAGAGAATTGATTCTTTCCTCCATTAATCGAGAAAAAAGAGTATAAGAATTAACCCACATATTATTCAACTGTAATTTTTCAATCCTTTTTCCAAGTTCCATATAGTCCAATGTTACAGGAGCATCAGAACCAATAAATATGTTTGTATCTCCTGGAACCACTTCCACATTTTTGAAAACTTTTTTCAGTGTGAAATACAATGAGGAAAGTAATTTTTGTAGGGGTAAATTTATATAATTTTCAGATGAAGAAACTTTAAAGGAGAAAACACCCTGCTTTGAGAGTTTCTGTTTTACTAATTTAAAAAATTCATATGTGTAAAACCTATTGATCTGTGCTGTGGAAGGCTCGGGAAGATTCAGAATTATTACATCATATTTCTTCTTAACATTATTTAAAAAAGCTCTTCCATCTCGAAAATATATTTTGACTCTTTTACCTTTTAAATATTTTTTTTCTTTTTCAGGCAAATATTTCATGGAAAATTTTATAATCTGAGGGTCGAGTTCAACATATTCAATTTTCAGGTTCTTGTATTTTAGAGCCTGAGCAATAGCACCCCCAATTCCTCCCCCAATTAATAATAAGCTTTTTGCATTAGGTCTCTGAATTAAGGCAAAATGAACAGCTTCCTCAGCATTTATTATGTCTGGATAGGAATAAACGAGAAGACCATTATCGTAAAGGGAAAGCTGTTCCTCTGTTTTTATAATTGATAATTTTCCATATAATGTGTCCTTTGATTCTATGAAATTGAAGGGTTTCCAGTAGTGTTTCTGAGTAGGTTTATCAAGAAAGATAAGAAATAAAATAAATGGAATTAAAAGCACAGCATAAATTTTTCTTTTTCCTTTCTCAAGGAGAAAGAGACAGATGGTAACGAACCCTATAATTATAAGAGAGCTATTCCAGTTTGAGAAAAAGGGGATTAGGAGAAAATATGTAAGTACTCCACCAATTGATGAACCAAGAGCTTCCATTAAATAAACAAGAGCAATCTTTCCTTTAAAAAATTTTACATTCAAAACAAAGAGTGCACCAAGAGGAAAGCAAATGAGAAGGGTGAGAAATAGAGAAGTAATTAAAATTGGCAGTATTCCGGTTATTTCTCCTGGTAAGATTTTATAAATGAATCTTGAATATCGTAAAAAAATTAATGAAAAAGGAAAAAAGAAAATAAGGGAATAATAAAATAGAGTAAAAGTTGAAAAGGAATATTTTATTTTATTTGCAATTAAACTCCCGATACCTCCCCATAAAAGCCAAAAGGCGAGAATCAATCCATATGTAATCTCATTGCCATAATAATGGGCTACAAATTCTCTCATAAGAAAGATCTGAAAGGAAAGGGCGGTAAAGCCCAAAAGAAATGGGAAGAGAAAATTCATTAGCTCCAGATTCCTGGAATGGGTTGACCGCAGAATTTACATTTTCCTTTTCTAAGATTATTTTTAAGGATTTGGTAAGCAAATCTCTTGATTACAACATTTTTACAGCTTGGGCAATAAGTGCTTTCTCCTTTATGTCCAGGCACATTCCCGATGTAAACATAATTAATACCTTCTTCAAGAGCAATATTTCTTGCTCTTTCAAGGGTTGATACAGGGGTTGGAGGAAGATTTTTTATTAAATACATTGGGTGGAAGCGGGAAAAATGCACAGGAACATCAGGTCCTACTTCCTTTATAATCCATTTACTCATTTTCCTTATTTCTTCAGGGCTGTCATTCAATGTGGGGATAACAAGGTAAACTATTTCAAGCCATTTGCCACTTTCTTTAACTATTTTTATGGCATCAAGAACTGGTTTTAGCTCTCCTCTTACATACTCCTTATAAAACTCTTCAGAAAATGCCTTTAAATCAATCTTTATTGCATCAACAACCTCTGTTAACTTTTTCATTGGTTCTGGATTAATATGAGCACCAGTTACAACAACATTTCTTATTCCTTTTTTAGAAGCTTTTACAGAAGTATCATACATATATTCGTAGAAGATTACAGGTTCTGTATAAGTGTAAGCAATTGTTGGGCATCTATATTTTAAACAATATCGAACAACATCTCTGGGTGGTAAATCAAAATTTTCGACCTGTTCAGGTCTTACCTGAGAAATCTGCCAATTCTGACAGAATTTACAGTTTACGTTACATCCTGCTGTTGCAATGGAAAAGGCTGTAGTTCCTGGAAGGAAGTGGAAAAAGGGTTTTTTCTCAATTGGGTCAATGTGAGCAGCACAGACTTTTCCATAGACTAATGTATAATAGATTCCATTCCTGTTTTCTCGTGCTCCACAATAGCCCCTTTCTCTATCTCCTAATTGACAATATCTCGGGCAAAGTTCACATTTAATTTCTTTATCAGGTAATTTTTTATAAAACCAGGCTTCTACCTGTGAAAGCTTTCTTGTAGGAGTTAATGCATAAAGATCAATCAGAAATGAAGAGGGGATTGTGGATGCAACTAGACCCGCTCCACCAACTGTTTTTAAAAAGTCTCTTCTTGAAATTTTACCCATTATTTAAACCTCATATTCAATTAACTGGATTTCATTTAAATTTGCCTTACCCAAGCCCATTTTTTCCGCCGTAATTATATAATAAGGCATTCTTTTCTCTTCTTCAAGGGGGGGTAAGCCTCTCTCTTTTCTTAATTTTTCAATAAATTGCCATCCAATATAATCAGCAGCAACAGGGTCTGTGCTCATAATGAAAAGTTCACATTTTTTTGCCCACTGGGCATGATAGGAAGGTCCTCTATGATATTGAACTATCATTCCATCAAGAATGGAAAGCTTATTTTTATTTTTTATTAAATATGTCTCATAGAGTTCTGCAATATAGGGGTTACAATTTGAGTCATGATATTTATTTGGATTGTGGATCGCACCAAAATAATTCTTCATAACACCGGTTAAGCCTGCAATACCATGGTCTTTTAAGATAGCAAGGCTTATTGACTTATTCACAAGTCTTGATTGAATTCTCGAGAATCTGCTCCCTATGTTTTTGTGAATTGTTAAATCAAATTCATAATTAATTCTCCTGGTATCTGTTCCAAAAACTTTTATTCCTCCACCACTGAAATTCAAGCGATAACCAGCCCTTCTTAACTCATCATTCGTTCTATCCCATATAATTATATTTCCTGATCTTACTCCTATTCGAGTCAATAAATTTGCAAGAGTTAAAGAAATTTCAGGATTGGTTGAAAGTTTTCTACCAGCTATTGTATTTATTTTTATTCCTATTCTATCTGAAGGGCTGAACAACTGATTTAATGCATCTCGAAAGTCGTTACAATCAAAGAGAAGGGATAGTCCTTTTTTAAACATCAATGAAATTACTTTTGTATTGATTCTATTATTAATTAATGCTCCTTTTCCTTTTATCATAACAACCTTTGATTTTCCCATCTCCACCTATTAATTTATTCCTCATTAATTAGACATGTCAAGTTAACAATCCTTGGGAGTAATTTTATAGATTTTAAATTTTTATAAGCATTAATTTGATTTTTGAGTATTGATATTGAAACTACTCGTATCTAAGAGCTTCAATTGGATTTAGTTTTGAGGCTTTATAAGCGGGATAAAAGCCAAAAAAAACGCCAACTATAGCAGAGAAAATAAAAGCTATAAATATAGATGCAGGCGATACAAGCGTTGACCAGCCAGCAAAGTGCGAAATTAATCTCGAACCCACAATTCCAATTATTATCCCAATCAGTCCTCCAATAACACTTAATACAATAGCCTCGGTTAAAAATTGAAAAAGAATATCTCTTTCTTTTGCTCCTACAGACATTCTAATTCCTATTTCTCTGATTCTTTCCCTCACTGAAACAAGCATAATATTCATTATTCCAATTCCTCCAACAAGAAGGGAAACAGAGGCAATACTCGCAAGAAAAATTGTCATCATATTTGAAGTTTCAGATGCCATTCGAGAGATTTCTGACATATTTCTTATAAAAAAATCATCTTCTTCATATGGACCGATTTTATGCCTTTCTCTTAAAAGTTCAGTTATTTGTTGTTCTGCTTCGTCCATTCTTTCAAAAGATACTGCAGAAACATCTATGGATCTTAGATGATTAATACCAAGCAATCTTTTCTGGACTGTTGTGTAAGGAGCGAGTATAACATCATCCTGATCAAACCATCCCCATGATTCACCCTTCTCTGCAAGAACTCCTATTACAGTAAAGGGTATTCTGTTAACTCGTATAATCTTACCTACTGGATTTTCTCCTTCTCCGAATAAATTTTCAACAACTGTTTGTCCTAATAAGCAGACTTTTGCAGAGATTTTTACATGAGAGCGAGTAAAAAATGTTCCCAATTCCACTGTCCAATTTCTGATTTCTGGATAGTATTCATTGCATCCTATCACACTTGTGTTCCAGTTTTTATTTCTGTATATAACCTGAGCACGGGTTGACACAGTGGGCGATGCATATTTAACAGCATCACATTTTTCCTGAATCGCTTCTGCATCCTCAGCAGTTAAAGATGTTACACTTCCCATTCCTCCTCTAACTCCTCTGCTGTAACTACTTCCAGCACGAACAAAAAGAAGATTAGTTCCAAGAGATTGAAATCTTTCTTCAACAGATGATTTAGCTCCCTGACCAATACTAATCATTGCAATTACAGAACCTACTCCTATTATTATTCCCAAAATAGTTAAAAAAGACCTTATTTTATTCCTCATTAAGGCTCTAAAAGCAACTTGTATTATTTTTAAAAAATTCATTTTTTACTCCCTTTTAAATATTTAATTTTTCATCAACTATTTCACCATCACGAAGATATATTATCCTTTTTGCCATTTCAGCTACATGAGGATCATGGGTAACCATTATAATTGTAATTCCTTTGTTTTTATTTAAATTTTTAAAAATTTCGAGTATTTCATCACCTGTTTTTGTGTCAAGATTTCCTGTTGGCTCATCAGCAAGGATTAATGTTGGATTATTTATCAATGCTCTTGCAATAGCAACTCTTTGTTGCTCACCTCCTGAAAGCTGGTTTGTTCTGTGATTTTCCCTTCCGGCAAGTCCAACTTGAGCAAGAGCTTTACGGGCAAGCTCCCTTCTTCTTTTTCCTGAAATTTTTGTATATAAAAGGGGAAGTTCAACATTTTCAAGAGCAGTTGTTCTTGGCAATAAATTAAATGTCTGAAACACAAACCCAATTTTTTTATTTCGAATTAAAGCTAACTGGTTTTTATTATATTTTGAAATTTCTTTGCCCTCGAGAAAATATTTACCAGACGTTGGTTTATCAAGACATCCTATAATATTCATCAAAGTTGATTTTCCAGAGCCAGAAGGACCCATGACTGCAAGAAAATCTCCTGGCTTTACATCAAGATTTATTCCCTTTAATGCTTTAAGTTCAGTTTCTCCAGTTCTATAAATTTTTACTATTTCCCTCAATTTGACTAAATGATTATCCATGACTTCTTTCTCCTATTTTATCTTACTATCATCCTAAATCCTCTAACTGGTGAAGTTCTCCTTCTTTCTGAAGAAGAGCTTTTAGCCAGTCCAATTACTACTTCCTGCCCTTCTTTTAATTCCCTTCTTAAAACTCTTATGATTTCTGTGTAACTATCATCAGATAATCCAGTAATAATAGGTATTGGTCTTAAATTTTCATTTTCATCAATTGCCCAAATTATGGAAAAATTTTTAGGTCTTTGGAACCTTGCAAATTGTTGAGTTCTTTTTTCAGAACCCTGTTTTCTTTTTTCACGAGTAAAAAAATTTTTTCTTAATTTTTTAAGTAAATCAGGAGGAGGCATAAATTTTAGTGCAGAATTTGGAACCCTTAAAACATTATTTTTTTCTGCAATAATTATTGATATTGTAGCAGTCATGCCTGGCCTCAATTTTAATTCATTATTTCTAACCTCTACAATTGTGTCATATGTAACAACATTTTGAATTGTTTGTGGATTGTATCTAACTTGAATGACCTTCCCTTCAAATTTTTCTTCAGGAAAGGCATCTACAGTAAATATAACTCTTTGTCCTGGCTTAACCCTCCCAATATCAGCCTCATCCACATGACATGTTAAATACATCCTGGTTAAGTCCTCAGCAATTCTGAATAATACAGGAGCCTGAAAACTTGCTGCAACTGTTTGTCCTACATTAACATTACGTGAAATAACAATTCCATCAATAGGTGATGTTATTATTGTATGTTCAAGGTCAACCTTTGCTGATTCCAATTGAGCTTTAGCCTGCTCCAGACGGGCTTCAGCTGATTGTAAGTCTGCAAGAGCAGAATAATAGGTTTCTTCAGCTTTTTCTTTTTCTTCTTTTGAAATTAATGATTTTTCATAAAGTCTCATGGCTCTATCAAGAGCTTTTTTAGCATTATTTAAACGAACTTTAGCCTTTTCAACCTCTGCTTTTGCGCTTTTATAATTTGCTTCACTCTGATGCACTCGAGTTATAAACAGTGATTGTTCAAGTTCAGCAATAACCTGACCCTTTTTAACCAGCGAATTAAAATCAGCATATAATTTAGCAATTCTTCCTGAAACCTGACTTCCGACCTCAACTACATTTACTGGCTCAAGTGTTCCAGTGGCACTTACACTAATTTGAATATCTCCCCTGTCAATTTTTGCTGTTTTAAAGCTATAAGAATTATCATTTTTACCCCTTAAAAGGGCATAAAGAATTCCACCACATATTAGAACAGAAATTACTATGATTATTATTAAAGTTTTTTTACTCACTTTTTCCTCCTAATAATATAAAACTAATTTTAGGGTCATAGGGTTGCAACAACCAATGAATGTCAAATTAGTTGGACCCCTTTATTAAATTCTTAATATTTATCTCCATTTTTCTATAGTGTGTACCAGGCCAGTAAATTCTTCCACATTTTGGACAAAGTGCAAACTCATTCTCATTTTCATAAATAAAAGGTGCAACCAAATTTTTTACTCTTTCTTTTTTAATTTTTTTTAATGGATGATTGCATTCAATGCATCTTGAATAAGGTTTGATCTTATTTTGAAGCTTAAAAGAATTAATCACCTGAACCACTTGTTCAGGCCATTTCTCACTTTCAATAAATAAATTTGGAATGTTCTTTGCTTTTTTAATTAGATAACTATCTCTTGTAAGAAGAGTTCTATTTTGTGTTTTCGCTATATCAAGAATTTCTTCGTCCTCAATTTTTGAGAAGTATAAAACATCAAAGCCGAGTATTTTTAACCATTTTGCCAGTTTTCCAAGCATACAATCAACAACAAATTTCATATTAATTTCATAAATTTAATAAAGGATTTAATAATTCATAATTCACGATTCAAACTCAAAATAATTATTATGGACGGTAGGGGATTCGAACCCCCGACCTCAGCGTTGCGAACGCCGCGCTCTCCCGCTGAGCTAACCGCCCTTAATTCAACAAAATACTCCTATATTCTATCACATTCAATTTTTGAATTGAATTAAAGATTTTATGGTAAATAGGTATTTTAGCTCTTGGAAGATGTCTGGACATATACTCCGCTGTATATTCTTTCCAGCTTCTTTTCACCGCACTTCGGGCATTTTATTTTCTTTGGGTCGTATTTTGTAATACTTTCTGAAATCTCAAATTTATTTTTACATTTTAGACATTTAAATTCATAGGTTGGCATTTCTCCCTCCCGCCTAATGCTTTGTTTTCATTTTATATATTAGTAAAGAAAAAATTTGAAGTCAATTCACAAAAAGACATCTTGACTTTAATTTTTTCATCGTGATAAAAGCTAAAAGGAAGTAAAAAGCCATATTTTTTGCTAAAAAATGAAAATTATTGGAAAAGGTGATAATATGATAAAAAAGAAAGTTCCATATTTTATTAATCTTCAAAAGGTCCCTAAATTTACTCAAATGACAGGATTAGAGACCACAATCATCACTGGTCTACATGGAGAGAAGATGATGATGGTATTAAATGCTACTCTGCCAGGGCACACTGTTCCATTGCACTCTCATCCTCATGAACAAGTTGGAATGGTATATGCTGGCGAAGGGAAACTACGGATCGGAGATGAAGAACGTATAGTGAAAAAAGGAGATTTCTATTGTATTCCTGCAAATGTTCCTCATAGCGATACATGCATAGGTGATGAGCCCTTTGTAATGCTGGATATTTTTTATCCTATCCGAGAAGATTTTATTAAAAAACTTAAACAAATATCTGAAGCAAAGGAGGGAGAATAATTTAATGGGGTGAGCGAAGAATGTTGAACCCCCAAACCTCCTCATAATTGAGATTATTGACATTTGAAAGATTTTTGATTACAACAATACATATCAGATTCACTTAAAATGTTATCTTAAATTATTAAAGAAAAAGGGGGAATATGATGATAAAAGAATTGCGTGTTTCGCTATTTGATGTGGTAATGTGCTTATCAGATGCTATAGATCTAATTAGTCAAGTCTTAGTTGATCATCATAAGCGAGTGAGTTATATTGCATTCAATATAGCCACTGAAATAGGATTGTGTGCAGAAGAACAGAACAATCTGGTTTTTGCTGGATTATTACATGACAGTGGTGCTCTTTCTCTCAAAGAAAGACTTGATCTCTTACGATTTGAAGCAGAAAATTCCTACAGACATGCTGAAGTGGGTTATTTATTATTTAAAAATTTTGAACCTCTTTCCAAAATAGCTCCTTTAATACGTTACCATCATATATATTGGAATAAAGGACAAGGTTCTACGTTCAAAGGGAATAAGGTGCCCATTGGTAGTCATATTTTACATCTAGCTGACCGAGTGGCTGTAGCTATCAAAAGAAAAGAAGAGATTCTTGGACAGGTCAAGGGGATTTGTGAACGAATTGAGAAAAATTCTGGAAAAATGTTTATGCCAGAATTGGTTGATGCTTTCAAGAATTTGGCGACAAAGGAATATTTTTGGCTTGAGGCTATTTCACCTTCAATAAGTTCAATTTTAGCACATAAATCAAAGTCTATTATCATTGAATTGGATGTAAAGGAGCTTCTTGATTTAGCCAAGCTATTTTGTCAAATCATCGACTTTAGGAGTCGATTCACAGCCACTCATTCAAGCGGGGTAGCAGCTACTGCTGAAACAATGTCACGACTTATCGGGTTTTCTGAGAGAGAATGTCAAATGATGAAAATTGCTGGTTACCTTCACGATTTAGGTAAACTCGCTGTATCTCCTGAGATTTTAGAAAAGCCAGGAAAATTAAGTAAGGAAGAATTTTATATTATTAAAAGTCACGCATTCCATACTCACCGAATCCTCGGAACCATTAAAGATTTAGATACTATTAATGTTTAGGCTTCTTTCCATCATGAGCGTCTTAATGGCGAGGGTTATCCCTTCCATTATAAAGGCAATGATTTGTCTTTAGGCTCCAGAATTATGGCAGTCTCAGACGTTTTCACTGCCATTACTGAGGACCGTCCTTATAGAAAGGCAATGCCAAAAGATGAGGCATTACAGGTTCTACAAGAAATGGCTCGAGACTCGTTATTGGATTCAAATATTGTATCGATTTTGAGAACTAATTTCGATGAGGTAAATTCCATTCGTATGACTACTCAAAAAATAGCATTTAAAAAGTATCAAGAATTTTGGCGACAATAATGTTCAAGTACTAAACAAGGATGAAATTACAATTCACATTTTGCTTTTTACATTTTGCAAATATAATGTTTTGCCCTGTAGATTTATGAATTTAATAATTCTCGCTCTGCAATTTTTGATAACACTTTTTAATTGCGAGTTTTAGCTTTTATTGGGGTGAGCGAGGGGTCTCGAACCCCCAACCTCCGGATCCACAGTCCGGTGCTCTGACCAGTTGAGCTACGCTCACCATTTATTCTCTCTGGAATGATTCCAGAGAGAGTTGTTACATTGATTTTTTAACATTGAATCAATTACTTGTCAAGCAAACGAAACACTGATACTTGTTTGAATTTTTAAATAACTAAAAATCACAGAAAGATGCTTGTAGAGTTCAATTCTGCAATTTTTGACATTTAAACTTTTATTATTTTAAAATTAAATGAAAATCATTTTTCAGGAGGAAGGGATGCGTGTAATGAAAAAATTTTCAATTATTTTTGTAATTCTTTTATTTTTATTCTCACTAAATTATGCTCAGCAGAAAAAAGAGATTAAATATTTAACTATTGATGATATTCTTAAAATTAAAAATTTAAATGATGTTCAAATCTCTCCTGATGGAAAATGGATACTGTATGTTGTCTCAGTCGCTGATTTTGAACAGAATATATACAATTCAGATATATGGAGAATCTTCATAAGAGGTGAAGAGCCAATTAAAATGACCAATAGCCCGAAGAGGGATTATTATCCTCGTTGGTCTCCTGATGGAAGTAAAATTGCTTTTTTATCTGACAGAGATGGAAAAACGCAAATTTGGATTATAAATCCATTTGGAGGTGAAGCTGAAAAATTAACAAATTCAAAAACAGGTGTAAAAAGCTTTAAATGGTTTCCTGATAGCAAAAAAATTGCTTATCTTGCAACAGAACCTTTAACTGAAGAGGAAGAGAGGAAGAAGAAAGAAAAGGATGACGCCTATGTGGTGGATGAAAATTTTAAAATGACGCATATATGGGTTATTGACTTGGAAAATAAACAGGCAAAGAAAATTACTAATGGAAATTTTGATGTTTTGGAATTCTCGATTTCCCCAGATGGAAAGGAAATTGTTTTTTCCTCTCGCCCAACTCCAAAGGTTCCTGATTACTATAATACTGATATATTCATAGTTCCAGCTGATGGGGGAAGAATAAAAGAGCTCGTTGTAAGAAAAGGGCTTGATAGGAATCCAGTATGGTCTCCTGATGGAAAGAAAATCGCTTTTATTTCAAATGAAGGAGGAGACTGGATTTCAAATACATACATTTGCACAATTGATTTAAATACAAAGGAAATAAAAAATATTTCTAAAAGTTTTGATGAAAGGATAGGGACTTTCTGGTGGGAAAACACTGGGAAGTTTATATATTTTGAGGCTAGTAAAAGAATATACCGGCATTTATTACGTGTGTCTGTGGAAGGTGGAAAAATAGAGCAAATCACACCGGATGATGCTTATTATTCATCCTTTAGTTTTGATAAAAAGTTCAATTTAATTAGTTTTATTAAACAAAATCCTGTCTCTCCCCCAGATGTTTATGTTTCATACCTTAAAAAATTCAAGCCAGTTAAATTAACAGACATTAATCCTCAATTAAAAGAATTCGCTTTAGGTAAAACAAAAATAATTCATTGGAAAAGTGAAGATGGGATGGAAATGGAGGGCTTGCTTGTAAAACCAGTTAATTACGAGCCAAATAAAAAATATCCTTTACTTACAATAGTACATGGTGGTCCAGCAGGTGTATTTAGTTATCGCTTTTTACCAAGAAGAAGTGCTTATCCTATTCAGACTTTTGCAGGTTTGGGATATGCAGTTTTTATGCCAAATCCTCGTGGAAGTGGCGGCTATGGAGAAAAATTTCGGAGAGCAAATTTCAGAGACTGGGGNGGAATGGATTATAAGGACATTATGACAGGAATAGATTATCTGATTGAAAAGGGTATCGCTGACCCGGATAAGCTTGGAATAATGGGCTGGTCATATGGAGGATATATGACTTCCTGGGTAATAACTCAAACAGATAGGTTTAAAGCAGCCTCTGTTGGAGCAGGTGTAACTAATCTTTTCAGTATGTATGGACAAACAGATATTCCAGAGTTCATGGAATGTTATTTTGGAGCACTTCCATGGGAGGATAGTGAGGTTTATGAAAATCATTCTGCAATGTATTTTATTAATAAAGCAAGAACTCCAACACTCATTCAACATGGCGAAAAGGATGTTAGAGTTCCCCTCCCTCAGGGTCAGGAACTTTATCTTGGTTTAAAAAAGAGCAATGTTCCTGTAAAATTTGTAATTTATCCACGCCAGCCCCATGGTATTAGAGAACCGAAATTACAGAGAGATTCAATGAAAAGGAATGTGGAGTGGTTTAATAAGTGGATAATTGGTGAAAGGTGAATTGTAAAATGTAAGGGAAAATTTTTAATTTTAAATTGTAATTTTTCATTTTTAATTTTTAGCTTTTAGTTTTATAAGAAGGAGGTATAAATTGAGATTATTAACAAAATTAGCAAGTGCTTTTGTTGCGGGAGAAACTCCCGATGAAGCAATGAAGGTTGTAAAAAGACTGAATGAAAAGAATATTACAGGAACTCTTGATGTTCTTGGAGAGAATGTTACAAACAAAGAAGAAGCAGACAGAGCTGTCCAGGCATATTTAGACCTTCTGGATACAATTAATCAAACAAGAGTTAGATCTTATGTTTCTCTAAAATTAACCCAGATGGGACTGGATATAGATGATGAATATTGCTATCAAAATATGGTTAAGATTGTTGAGAAAGCAAAGAAATACAATAATTTTGTCAGGATTGATATGGAAGGTTCAGATTATACTCAAAAGACCCTTGATATTTTTTATCGCCTTCATAAAGAATTTAATGATTCAGTAGGAATTGTGATTCAGGCTTACCTCTTTAGAAGTGAAAAGGACATTGAAGATCTCAACAAAATAAAAGCAAGGGTTCGTTTATGCAAGGGTGCATATAAAGAACCTCCTACAATTGCTTACAAGAAGATGAAGGACATTCGCAAGAATTTTATCAAATTAGCAGAGATGCTCTTCTCAAATGGCAATTATCCTGCAATAGCTACACATGATGATTATTTAATTGATTGGACAAAAAATTTTGTTAAAGAAATGGGCATTTCAAATGATAAGTTTGAATTTCAGATGCTTTATGGAATAAGAACAAAAACTCAAGAAAAATTAGCAAAGGAGGGATACAATATTAGAATTTATATTCCATTTGGCACTCATTGGCTTCCCTATTTTTACAGAAGATTAAGAGAAAGGAAAGAAAATGTATGGTTTGTAGTCAAGAATTTATTTAAAAAATAAAAATCCTCAGGAGGATGTCAAAAATGAAAACATCTTATCCGAGAATTTTGGTTCTTACTATAATTCTGCTTTTTACAATTAATTTCTCTTCAGCTGAGAAGGCGGAAAAATTTGAATTAACAATTGACAATATTATGGAAGGACCTAAATTAGTGGGGACCTCTCCTTCTAATATAAGATGGCTTCCTGACAGCTCAAAAGTTTATTTTAGATGGAAAAAACCAGAAGAGGAAGAGGAGGGAATTTATTATATATCAAAAAAAGGTGGAAAGCCTGTCAGAGTAAAGGATGAATTAAAAGGAGAGGCAATACTTAGAGGAGAATTTTCTCCTAATGGAAAGAAAATAGTATTTTCAAAAAATGGAGATATTTACATATATGATTTAAAGAAGGATGAAATTTATTGTATTATTCAGACTCCAGCTCCAAGTTATGAATCATTTCCTCATTTTACTCGTGATTCAAAAAAGATATATTTTAAGAAGGATAATAATCTTTTTCTTTTAAATCTCGCGACAGGCATGCTGAAACAATTGACAAATTTTGTTCCAGAAAGGGAAAGGAAAAAACTTACTCCAAGTCAGAGATGGCTTATAAAACAGCAAAAAGAATTATTTGAGGTTTTTAAACAGAGAGAAAAAAGAAAACCAAAAATTAGAGAGAAGCTTATGAAAACTATTAAACCCTATTATTTAAATAAAAATGAGTCAATAACATATTTTCAACTTTCGCCCAATGAAAAATATGTTTTGTTTTTACTTGAAGAAAGAATTCCTGAAGCTCGAAGAACAATTGTGCCAAATTACGTTACTGTTTCTGGATATACAGAGGATATTCCTTCAAGAACTAAGGTAGGTGATAAGTCAAGAAAAAGGAAAATCGGAATATTGGAAGTTGAAACAGGAAATGTTATATGGCCTGATTATGGAATAAAAGATAAGGAGCTTGAACCAATATTTTATTTCTGGGGAAGAAGAATTGGAAGAAATTTATGGTCAGAGGATGGGAAAAAATGCCTAATTGTTTGCAGGTCAGCAGATTTCAAGGATAGATGGATTTTTCTTCTTGACCCATCTACAGGAAAGACAAAAATTGTCGATCATCTCCATGATCCAGCATGGATAGGATATTTAAGTTATGAATTTGGGTGGATTGATAATGAGTCAATCTATTTTACATCAGAAAGGGATGGTTTTTCTCATCTTTACACAGTTTCAATAAAGGGAGGAGAAGCAAAACAGCTTACAAAAGGGAAATTTGAAGTTTACTCTCCTATAGTTTCAAAAAATAGAAAGTGTTTTTATTTCACTTCAAATGAAATTCACCCAGGAGAAAGACACTTTTATAAGATGTCAATAAATGGAGGTAAAAGAATAAAAATCACCTATCTGGAAGGAAATAATAGGGTTTACCTTTCACCTGATGAATCCACATTAGCTATTCTTTATTCTTACAGTAACAAGCCATGGGAGCTTTACTTACAGCCAAATCGTACAGGAGCTAAAGCTCAACAGATAACTTTATCCACAACAAAAAGATTCCGTTCCTATCCTTGGATTGCTCCTGAAATTGTCCAGTTCACTGCAAGAGATGGAGCAAAAGTCTATGCCCGATTGTATAAACCTAAAAAACCTCATGAAAAAAGACCAGCAGTAATTTTTGTTCATGGAGCAGGTTACCTCCAGAACGCACATAAATGGTGGAGTAGTTATTATAGGGAATATATGTTCCATCATTTTCTTATGGAACGCGGTTATTATGTCCTGGATATTGATTACAGGGGAAGCGCAGGCTATGGTCGTGATTGGAGAACTGCTATTTATCGTCACATGGGTGGTAAAGATTTGACTGATCAAGTCGATGGTGCTCGTTTTCTTGTTGAAAAATATGGTGTTGACCCCAAAAGAATTGGAATTTATGGAGGAAGTTATGGCGGATTTATAACATTAATGGCAATGTTTAAAACACCAGATGTTTTTGCTGTTGGAGCAGCCTTGAGACCAGTTACTGATTGGGCCCATTATAATCATGTGTATACAGGGGCAATTCTCAATTTACCTCAGGATGATGAAGAAGCTTATAAAAGGAGCTCACCAATTTATTATGTTGGGGGATTAAAAAATCCTCTCCTTATCTGTCATGGAGTTGTGGATAGAAATGTTCATTTTCAAGATGTCGTAAGACTTGTTCAGAGATTAATTGAGCTAAGAAAGGAGAACTGGGAATTAGCTATTTATCCTGTTGAGGGTCACAGTTTTAAAAACTCCTCAAGCTGGGCTGATGAGTACAAGAGAATTTTTAAGCTGTTTGAGACCTATCTCAAGAAATAATTTTCCCTTCTGTAGAAGAAAGAGAAACCCTAAATATTTTGACTTCTTTTTCATCTCCTACTTTGAGACGAGGAGAGGGAGGGGTTTTTACTTTTATATAGTTATAGGTTAAAAATTCTGTAAAATCTTTACAATGTTTAATTATTATTCCTTTCAATGTTTTATTTAGAAACCTGTTTCTGAATTGAAAATTCTTTTCAGTGGATAATTCTCTTAAGATATTTACTCTCTCCCTTTTAATTTTCCCATTAATCTGTGGAAAATTAGATGCAGGGGTCCCTGGTCTGGGAGAAAAGGGAAAAACATGAAAATAGGTTAGAGGAGAATTCTTTAAAAATTCATACGTTTCTTTAAATTCTTTTTCATTCTCTCCAGGAAATCCTACAATGATATCAGCTCCAATTGAACCATCTGGAGAGGATTTAGCAAATTGATGAAGTATTTCTCTATAGTATTCTGGATTAATATCCCTTTGCATATTTTTTAATATTTTCCTTGAGCCAGATTGTAAGGATAAATGAAAATGAGGAGCAATTATTTGAGAGGATGTAAAATAATCTATCTTTCCCGAGTCAAGGAAACGAGGGTCTAAGGAACTTAATCTTATCTTATTTACTTTATTTTCTAATTTTCTAATTAATTCAATTAAAGAAGTTCGAGGATTGAGGTCAAGTCCATAGGAACATAGGTGGATTCCACAAAGAATAATTTCTTTGAAGCCAACGTTTACATAATTTTCTATTTCTTTGAGAATATCAGACAAAGGTTTGCTTCTGCTTTTTCCTCTTACATATGGGATAATACAGTAAGAACATCTAAAATTACAGCCATCTTGAATTTTTACGAATGCTCTTGCACGAAAATATTTTGTCTCAAATAAAGAGTTTTCCTTATCTTGAAAAATTTCAATTAATTTTTCAGGAATTTTTTCCTTTTCGTAATTTTTGAAGACTGCCCATATTTCAGGTATGGTTGAAAAATAATCATATGCTCTTTCAGCATAGCATCCTGTAATAATTATTTTTGCTTTTGAGTTATCCCGTATTATTCTTCTAATTAATTTTCTTGCCTCTTGGTCTGCTTTGGAAGTGAGAGTACAAGTATTAACTATTATCACATCGCTTTTAGTAAAATCCTTTTCCCATTTCCATCCATACAATTGCAATTTTTCAATCCATTCAGATGCTTCAGCCTGATTCACTCTACATCCAAAATTTTCTACACTAAATCTCATTTTTATTTCTCTTTTAAACTATCTCTTTTCCAATATCTTTCCTATAATACATTCCTTCAAAATTAATAAGTAAAATTGCTTCATAGATATTTTTCATTGCCTCTGATAAATTTGAACCTGTAGAACATACATTTAAGACTCTTCCACCATTTGTTACTATTTGCCCATCTGCAAATTTTGTTCCTGCATGAAAAATAACAACATTTTCTGAATCTTGAACTTCTTCAAGACCTGTAATAGGTTTTCCAGTTTCGTATTTTTCAGGATATCCACCAGATACAAGAACAACACACCCAGCGGATTTTTCACTCCATTTCACATCTTTATCGAGTAAATTTTCTTCGTAAGCTGATAGAAGAATTTCCAGTAAATCACTTTCAAGTCTTAAGACCTGAGGTTGAGTCTCAGGATCACCAAATCTACAGTTAAATTCGAGAACTTTTGGACCATCAGGAGTTAACATCAGTCCAGCATAGAGAACACCTTTAAATTTTCTTCCCTCCTCGAGCAATCCTCCAATTGTTGGGAAGATGATTTTATCTATTATTTCTTGAAATGTCTGAGGACTAACAAAAGGAGAGGGAGATATAGCACCCATTCCACCTGTATTAGGTCCTTTATCATTGTCGTAGGCTTTTTTATAGTCCATAGTAGTTACCAGAGGCAGAATTCTTCTACCATCTGTAATTACAATAAATGAGACCTCCCTTCCTGTTAGAAATTCCTCAATTACCACCCTTTCTCCGGATTTTCCAAATTTTTTTTCAATCATTAATAAATTAATTCCATTTACTGCTTCTTTAATGTCTTTGCACACTATGGCGCCTTTTCCTCCTGCAAGCCCATCTGCTTTGATAACAAGAGGGAAAGAGAATTTTCCAGAAGAAACAATTCTTTTTGCCTCTTCAGGAGAATTTGCGATTTCGAAATCAGCTGTCGGGATTTTATGCCTTTTCATAAATTCTTTTGCAAAAACTTTGCTTCCCTCTATTTCAGAGGCTTTTCGTGTTGGACCAAAAATTTTTAAACCTTTGCTTTCAAATTCATCAACAATTCCAAGAGTTAAAGGGAGTTCTGGTCCAACCACTGTAAAATCAATCTCTTTCTCTGAAGCGAATCGTGAAAGTTCAATAATATTTGTGGGATCAAGATTTACATTTGTGGCAATCTGCTCTGTTCCTGCATTTCCGGGAGCACAATATAATTCTTTGAGGAGAGGACTCTCCTTTATTTTCCATGCAAGAGCATGTTCTCTTCCTCCTGAACCAATCACCAGAACTTTCATTTTTATGTCTCCTTATATTTATTCAAAATATTTTTTCAAAATTAATTGTGACAGAAAGTTTAAATCATAGTCAAGTTTTTTAAATTATTTGGAATTCAAAAATTTGAATTAAATTCAAAAAATTGAATTTTTATTTTACGTGAAAAAAGTATTTTAAAAATAATTCCCTGAAAATAAATAAGTTAATTTTTTATTTTTTATTTTTAAATGGCATAATTTTTGCATGATAGTAAATGGAATAATCTATGGGAGAGGAGGTGAAAATTACAGGTAAATCTAAAAACAAAATCTATTTTTAAAAAGGGGAAAATTAAATGGCCTGGAGAAAGGAGGTAAAAATGGGTAAAAAAATCTTAATATTTAGTTTCTTGACATTATTTTTCATTACTCAGTTTGTGCTTGCCCAGTCAAAAGAGACCGGTGCAATTCAGGGAAATATAAAAGATGAAGAAGGTGCTCCTTTACCAGGTGTAACAGTTACATTAACCAGCCCCAATATGATTGGAGTAAGAACAGCTGTTACAGATACCGACGGTTATTTCCGTTTTCCTGCTCTTCCACCTGGCACATATGAGTTAAAGGCAGAACTCCCTGGTTTTACAACTCTTATTCAAAAGAATATCCGTCTTCATACTACAGAGACTTTGACCATCGACCTTGTTATGAAGCCTGCAACAATTGAAGAGGAAATTACAGTTATTGGTAAAGCTCCTACAATTGACGTGAAATCTACTGAAACTGCTTCTGTGACTTTAACAGATGAGTTGTTGAGAAATGTTCCATATAGTCAGTTTACTGTGGATATTGTTGAATTAGCTCCTGCTGTTTACAATAGAACTGCATATGGAGCTTCAAGCAGTACAGGAATAGCTTGGCAAGTTGACGGAGTTGATGTTTCTGATCCTGAGGGTGGAACAGCATGGGTATTCCTGGATCACAATATTGTTGAAGAAGCAAAGATAATGGGGGTTGGTTTACCAGCAGAATATGGTGCATTTACTGGAGTCATTTTCAATTTGATTACAAAATCTGGAGGTAATGAGTATTCCGGACATTTTGAATTTATTTACCAAGGTAAAAAAGATGACTGGCCAAAAGGTTTCTGGCAAACAGAAAATAATAAGAAATACATCAATGATTTTCCAAACTTAACTTCCCCTCTTCAAAAGCTGTTGGATGCAAATGCTCATATTGGTGGTCCAATAAAGAAGGATAAAATATGGTTTTATCTTGGTGCTCAATGGTATCGTTCCTGGCGTTATCCAACAGGATTTCCAGAAGCAGTAGACTACAAACAGCCAAGAGCCTTCATTAAAATTACTGCACAGGCAACTCCTTCCACAAATATCAATACTTTCTTTGAATATGATGCTTATGATGGAATAAATAGAGGTGCAGGTGCAAACGTTTCTCCTGAAGCTACTGTTACTCAGGATTCTCCTGACTATACAGGTAATTTCAGTTTAACCCACATTTTCAGCTCAAAAACATTTATGGATTTCAAGATTGCTTTCTTCACTGGTTATTACTATTTAGATCCTGAAGTAGGAAAGGATGTAAGTGGGCATTATGATTTGGCTAAAAACTGGCTTCATACAAGCGCTGGGTGGTTTTACTATGCTGATAGAACAAGATATCAGGCAAATGCCTCAGTAACCCATTATGCTGAGGATTTTATCAAAGGAGACCATGATTTTAAATTTGGAATTGAAATTGAGCATGGACGGGTAAGAAATAGATACGGATATACAGGTCCTAATCATATGTTCTATTGGGATTATTATGGACCATATCTTGCCTATCAATATGAGGGTTATGATACGAATACAAGATATACTCGTTTAGAAGGATATGCTCAGGATGCCTGGAAAATTTCTGATAGATTAAATCTGAATATTGGAGTCCGGTTTAGCCAGATGTATGGAACCATAAAGAATGTTTCAGGAATAGTGTACAAGACATTTAGAATTGCACCTCGAATTGGTTTTACCTTTGATATTTTTGGTGATAGAACTACAGTATTCAAAGCTCACTATGGTCAGTACACAGATGCTATGTATGCAGCTATTCATTCTGATTTAAATCCAGCTGAAGCCTTTAGTGATTTTGTGGGTTATTACTGGAGTGGCACTCAATGGATAGAATGGTTGAGGATAAAACATGAACAGCTCTATGAAATGTCAGATGACATTAAACATCCATACATGGATCAGTTCACTGTAAGTTTAGAAAGAGAGCTGTTTACAGATGCATCTCTTAGTCTAACCTTTATCTATAGAAAATGGCACAATATAATTGGAAGAATTGACACAGTAGCGCAGTATGAAAAGGCGACAGTGTATGATCCAGAGACAGGAGCTCCTTATACAGTGTACAATCAGATAAATGTTGGTGAGCATCACTATGTAATTGATAATCTTGAGAAAGGATTACCATGGATTCTCGATGAGCCATATAGAAAGTACTGGGGTATAGAAATTCTTTTCAATAAGAGATTTTCTAATAAATGGCAGTTAGTGGCATCCTATGTTTATGGAGAAGCAACAGGAACAATTGATAATTTTGCTTATGACGATATCGGGTATTCAGGATATGGACGAAGAAGACCATGGGATCCAAATTACTGGCTCAATGCTGATGGACATTGCTCAAATGATCCAACTCATATGCTAAAGATTCAGGGAACCTACATACTACCATTTGATATTGCTTTCACTGCTTACTTCAGAGCAATTACAGGTAGAGCTTGGACAAGGGTCTATCGTGTGAGACTCTCTCAGGGATATAGAGACATCTTTACAGAACCTCGTGGCTCACATCATTATCCAATGCAGAAGATTCTTGACATCCGGTTAGAAAAGATTTTCAGAATAGCAGAAAAGTATAGACTGGGTGTTGTCTTTGATGTCTTCAATGTATTTAATGATGATACAATCCTTAGATGGGGAACAAGAGTTGGAGCTGCTGCAGACTGGAAACCAGGTCAATGGCCTTCAACAGATGGACATAAACTGTATAGTATAGTACGTCCACGTCAGGCAAGAATTGGAATTCGCTTGATGTTCTGATTCTCGGAGTGGAGAATCCTCAGGGGNGGCATTTGATGTGCCACCCCTGATTTTTAACATTATATTAGAGTATTATAGAGAGTATAATTTTTTAAAGGGAAGTGGGGGATTAAAATAATTATTTTCTTATTAATGCTTCCTTATTTTTAAAAAAATCATTGACAAAGCTTCATCTTTACTTTAACATCAGAAGAATCCTTAAATGGAGGTAAGGATGAGAGTAAAAAAATATATTGTGCTTTTTGTAGCTTTTCTTTTAATTGTAAGTCTAGCTTTTTCATTTAAAATTAAAGAAAATGGTTATTTTGCTCAAGAAATTCAATTGAAAAAAGGAGGCTCTTTTCATATTACTGATGTAAACAAGCTCAAAAAATTCAATGATTTTGTTGAAAACGAGGTACTTCAAGGCAATTTAAAATTATTTAAAGTTCATAGTGAATTTTCTGGAAATTACATTCATGAGAGATATGATCAGTATTATTGTGGAATAAAGGTATGGGGCGCCCAGATTATTAGACACCTAAAAGATAATCGTATTTATTGTATAAATGGAAGATATTATAAGGACATTAATGTAAATACTAATCCTTTGGTTGAGAAAAATTCTGCTATTGAAATTGCGAAAAGAGATTTAAGTGATGAGAATTATTTAATTAAAAATCCAGAAATGGTGATATTTCCTGAAGAGAAGGCATATCATCTTGCATATCAAATTGCTTTTGTAAGAAAAGGTTCAGAAATAATATACTTTGTGGATGCTCATTCAGGAGAAATAATTTTCAAATATGATAATACAAAGACATCAGCTACTATAGGAATAGGTAAAGGAGTTCATAATGACTTGAAAAAAATGAGTACAGATCATTCAGGTGGAACATATAAATCAAGAGATAAGATGAGACCTGCATTAATTAAGACATATGATATGAAATATAATTGGAATGTATGGTGGAATTATGCTTACACAGATGCCTATTTAGGGAAAGATGCTGATAATGACTGGAGAGATAGTATAACAGATAAACCTGTTGTGGATGGTCATTGCTATACTGGATGGACATATGATTATTTTTATTCTACTCATAAAAGAAAAGGATTGAATAATAAAAATCTTACAGTCAAGGTTTTTGTTAACTATGATGTATGGGGAATAACAAATGCATTTTATGATGGAAATGACCACTCACTCAATTTTTATGATGGGGATGGAATAACAACCACATATATAGCAGGTGCAATTGATGTTGTTGCTCATGAATATAGTCATGGAGTTACGGATTTTACATCAAATTTAATTTACTGGAGTGAATCAGGAGCTTTAAATGAGGCTTTTTCAGATATAATGGGCACATGCGTTGAATTTTATTTCCAGCCAGAAGGGAAAGGATTTTTAAAAGCAGATTGGCTTCTGGGTGAAGATATTTATAAATCCTATGGAAGCAATAAGGCTTTCAGAAGAATGGATAAGCCCTATCTATTAAGTTATTTTGGAGGTCCTTATCCTGATCACTATTCTTTAAAATATACAGGCACATCAGACAATGCAGGAGTTCATATTAATTCTTCCATTATAAACCATTGGTTTTATTTATTAGCTCATGGTGGAACAAATAGAATATCAGGCATATCTGTTAGTGGAATTGGTATTTCAAAAGCTGAAAAAATTGTTTACAGAGCATGGGTTTACTATCTTTTTCCATCAGCTGATTTTAGTGATGCCAGAAGTGCAACCATTCAAGCTGCAAAGGATTTATACGGTGCTGGAGGCACTGAAGCAAGCAGGGTGACTCGAGCATGGAATGCAGTTGGAGTTCATTAATGTTTAAAAGAAAGGGGGAAAAAATGAAATTTAAAAAATTAGGGCTTTTATTAATTTTCTTTGTTTTTATTTTAACTTTTACTATTCATGCAGAAAATTTGAAAATTAAAGTAATAGTTGAAAAGGCAAACATAAGATTAAAACCAGACTTAGGTAGCCCAATTGTAGGAAAGGCTGATTTAAATCAGGTTTTTGAAGTAGTTGAAGAAACTAACACAAAAGAAGGAAAATGGTACATGATTAGATTTAAATCAGTCGAAGGATATATGATTTATGGTTATATACATAGCAGTGTTGTAAAAGTTTTAGAGGCAAAGAAACCCGAAGAAAAGAAACCACCTGCTCCACCGCCAGCACCAAAGCCCCCTTCGCCACCTACACCTCCTGTGTCTGTTCAGAAAACACAGCCAAGTTTTAAAAGATTCTTTATAAGAGCAGGAGCAGGTTATGGTTCAAAAACTTACTCTTATGAAAATAAATGGGAATTTCAGGAATATTATGAAACAGGTAATGTTAGTGAAAGCTATGAAATTGATTCATCAGGATTGCTGGTTGAAGGAGGTTTGGGATTTTATTTTACAAGAAATATTGGAATGGAACTCTCCTTCAATCCAGCTACAGGAAAAACTAAAGGAACGTTTTCAGCTGATTTCCCTCACCCCTTCTACTTCAACCAGCATAGAGAGAAAAATTGGACAAAAGAGGATCTGAAGTATTCAGCTCAAGAATTAAATTTAAATTTAATTTTTAATTTTCAACTTCAAAGAAATTTAAGTTTTTACATATCAGCAGGTGGAACATATTTTGCAAGCGTTAAAATCGAAAATCTAAAATCCATTTCTTGGAGCGAGATCAAATACCCATACGATGATGTGAATATAACACCCCAATATGGAGAGTATTCTGGTAGTTCATTTGGTTTTAATGCAGGAGGAGGATTAGATTTCTTCATAATGGAAAATATGGGGGTAAATATTAATTTCAGATATTCATCTGGTTCTGTTAAAATTGATGTGGAGGGTACTGAGGTCAATATTAAAACAGGTGGTATAAGAGGTACAGCAGGATTAAAATTTGCTTTTTAAATCTGTTTATTTAATTTTTTGCTGAAATTGAACAAAACTTCCAATATTTCTTGATGTGTTAATATTGTTCCATCTTTTGGTGAATCTATTATTCTAAAATTAAAAAAGGGACAGTTTCCATCATACCATTTACTATTTGATGATTTACCCAATTTCTCTCTTTTTTCTTCCTCTTTTTCATTCAATAAATCTCCCAGCCCTTTAAGATAGGTCCCGCTTTCAGGGTCTACTCCAAGAATATATCTCTTGTTCCAGAAATTTGTCATTAGGAATGAGAAACCTTTTTTGAATACTGTATTTCTGAAATCCCTTTTTGCCCATTCCTTTAAGAGAAAACTCTTTGGATTTCTAACAATTAATCCATCAACCTTCTTGACGCCCTTTCCATTTGAAAGAGGTAAAGTTATTATTATTTTCTGATTGGATTTAAGATCAGATATATAATTGAAATAGTCATCCCTAACTTTCATCATTGCTTTTTCATAGCGGTCAATTCCAGAAAAGAGAAGGGAATTTTCTGTTATTTCATGCCCTTCTCTGGCTTTTTGATATAGAAAGTTCATGAATTTAATTCCTTCTTTTACTCTCTCAATATTAACTACCTCCTCTCCTTCTGATTTATACTGAGTTGTTATATCATTGAAAAGAGAGCGAAGAATTGAATAAGGTGTATGGCTTAATTCGATATTTTTAGGTATAGAAGCTGAATCTGCCAGTTTTGCATATTGAGCAATTTTCCTCATTGAGGAATCAATTTCTCTATTCTCTATTAATTTAAGAACAAGAAAGATAGAGGCAATAGCATCAAAATCCGGAAGCCGATGAGTTATTATTTTTAATGATTTGTTCTGTAATTGAAAAAACTCCTCTCCCAAATGCTCAAGTATGAGATTTGGATATTTTACAATTAAAGAGGCTGTACATTCAGGCTCTGCATCAGGATGATGGTGGTCGATAATTCCAGGCATAGTCTTAACTCCAACATCCAATACCAGTACATTTTTCTGAGGTTCAAATTTCTTCCCATATTCCACAAATTCAAAAGTTACATCCATTTTTCTGATATATTATAATATCTTTTTTCAATAAAGAAAACTATGACATATATATTAGAATTTGCTAAAATAACTATTTCCTAAAGCCAGCCAGGAGGGGAAGATGAAAGATGTCTATAAAGAATTAAAACCGCCAGAGAGAATTCTCCTGGGCCCAGGGCCAAGTAATGTTAATCCCCGTGTTTATAAGGCAATGATGACCCCTGTTATAGGATATCTTGATTCCGAGTTATTAAGGATTATGGATGAAGTGGTTGAAATGCTGAGAAAAGTTTTTAAAACTAAGAATAGTATAACTTTTCCTTTATCTGGGACTGGAACAGCAGGAATGGAGACTGCTTTATGTAATGTGATAGAACCCGAAGATGAAGTATTGGTATGTATAAAAGGATATTTTGGTGCAAGGATCAAGGATATAGTGGAAAGATTGGGAGGAAAGCCTATTATTATCGAAGTTCCTTGGGGTGAGATTATTCCTCCTGAGAAAGTTGAAAAAATGCTTAAAGAGAAGAAAATTAAACTTGTTGCCATTGTTCATGCTGAAACATCCACAGGTGTTTTACAGCCCCTTAAGGAAATAAGTAACATAGTTAAAAAGACCGATGCTCTACTTCTTGTTGATACAGTTGCATCTCTAGGAGGCACTTCAATTGAAACTGATGAACTCGGTATTGATATTGTTTATAGTGCAACCCAAAAATGCTTAAGTGGACCACCAGGATTAGCTCCAATAACTTTTAGCAAAAAGGCTATTGAAATTATAAGAAAGAGAAAAAATAATATTTCAAGTTTTTATTTAGATATCAACCTTTTAGAAAAATACTGGTTCGGAGAAAAAAGGAAATATCATCATACAATATCAATGTCTTTGATATATGCATTACATGAAGCATTGCAGATTGTTCTTGAAGAGGGTCTCGAGAAGCGTTTTGAAAGACATCGGAGAAATGCAGAAGCATTAAGGTCTGGTCTTAAAGCAATGGGTCTAAAATTGATTGCAAAAGAGGGCTATCAGGCTCCAATGATAACTGCTGTCGCTATTCCTGATGGAGTGTCAGACAAGCAAATCAGAGCCCGCTTGCTCAAAGAATATGGAATAGAAATCGGTGGAGGATTGGGAGAATTTTCAGGAAAGATTTGGAGAATTGGATTAATGGGAGAGTCTTCCACTCAGAAAAATGTTCTTTTGGTTATAAGTGCCCTTGAAAAGCTATTATCAGAAGCAGGATACAAAGTAAAACCTGGAACTGGGGTATCTGCTGTATCCGCTTATTATCAATCATAAATTCAGAACAATCACCTAATTTCAATAGGATAAAACATTATTGCCCAGAAATTGTCTTTCTGAAAAGGTGAGATATAATTGATTATTTTCTGTATTTCTTTATTCATGAAAACTTTATTTAAAGGAATTTTGATCTTTGATGAAATACTTCTTCTTCCAAACAAAATTTCAAAGAGAGAGATTTTCTTAGGCCAGATAACGAGTTTTACCTTTTCTTCTGCAGGTATTTTTGCAAGTTCCTTGGCTCTTTCAATTGCATCATTTAAGTCTCCAAGGTGATCCACAAGACCAAGTTTCAGTGCCTGATTCCCGGTCCACACTCTTCCCCTTCCAATTTCACTAACCTTTTCCTTGGTCATTTTTCTTGCCTGAGCCACCCTTGTTAAGAATTCATCATAAATAAGTCGAATCTCTTCCCTTATCATTTTTCTCTCTTCAGGGGAAAAGCCACGAAAAGTAGAAAAAATATCTGCTCTCTCTCCTTTTGTTAGTCTTTCTGCAGTAATTCCAATTTTTTTATAAAATCCTGCGAAATTAAATTTTCCAAATATAACACCAATTGAACCAGTTAATGTTTGTGGATGAGCAAAAATTTCATCTGCCCCCATTGAAATCCAGTAGCCTCCTGATGCTGCCAAATCAGACATTGATACTATAAAGGGTTTTTCCTTTTTAGTGAGCATTATTTCTCGCCAGATTATGTCTGAACCAACTGCTGAACCTCCTGGGCTATCTACACGAAAAACAATAGCCTTTATTGAAGGATCCTTTCTTGCCCTTCTTATCCATTTTGCAACTGTTGAAGCTCCAATTACCCTATATGCACCTTCTCCAACAAAAATTGGACCTGTAGCATAAATCAGAGCTATTTTTCTTCCTCTTTCAAGTCCTACTGAACTTGGTTTGATTCTTAGATATTGAGAATAACTTATTAAGTTTAAAGATTTATTTTTACCTTTTAGTTTATCCCTTAGTTCGTCTTCAAATAAAAGTCCATCAACAAGTCCTGCCTCAAGAGCTTCCTTTCCCTGGAAAAAGCCATAATTGATTAATTTCATCATTTCATTTTTGGTTTTATTTCTTGCTCGGCAAATGGTTTCAAGATAAATAGAGAAATAGTCATTTAAAATAGATTCTGTCATCTCCCTATTTGCATCTGTGAATCCCTCTTCTGTAAACACGTCTGCTGCTGTTTTGTATTCTTCAATATGTTCAAATTCTGCCTTTATTCCAAGTTTATCAAGCGCTTTTTTATAAAAAGCGAAGTATCCCCCAAGACCATTTATCACTATAAGTCCCAATGGATGGAGATATATTTTATCTGAAGCAGTTGCTAAATAATATTCCTTATCAAAATCTGCTCCTTCCTCTATATAGCTTACCACCTTTTTGCCAGATTTTCTGAAATCAAGGAGAGCTTCCCTTATTTCATTAACTTTAGCCCAGCCACAATCTAAATATCCAATTCTAAGGAGAATCCCTTTTATTCTTCTATCAACTTTTGCCTTTCTTATATTATTCCATATACCATTCATTGTTAAAGGAGTATAACCCAGAATTTTTGCAGTTATAAAGTCAGGAGGCGAAATTTCGTCAATTGTTCCCCTCAATTTCAGTTCAAGAAAAGTATTTGGTTTTACAGAAGGAGGTTTGGTTAATCCAAAGTAGATGAATGAGATGACTGTTAGGACTATAAGAAATAAAATTATTAATAATATTATCAACAAATATTTTGCTCGGTTCATTTTCCCTCCTTTCAGCTTTCATTTGATGCTTATAACACAGAAAAAATTAACTGTCAAAAAGATGAGTATTCATCTATAAATGAAAATATCAATTCAGTAGTATAATCTCCACGCTTTCCTATTGAAGTTAAAACAGTTATATGATTTTTCCCAGGAATGAAAAAAAGCTTAACAGGGTTATTGTGCTTTTTCAAAATTTCATAGAATTTCAATGGTTCTTTTTTGGGAATAAGGTGGTCATTCTCTGCATGGATTATAAGAAAAGGAGAACTTTTTCCATTTATATGAAAGATGGGTGAGGCACATATTCTATTTTCCTGTTTATCACCAAAAATTCTTTTAAAAAACGCCTTTGAGAACCAAGTATCTTTTTTTCCGCCAAGTGTCAAGTCATAAATACCATCTATTAAAATTGTTCCCTTAATAAGGGAAGTTGACAATCCATACGCTTCAAGATATTTTTCGTCAAGGGCTAAAAGAGCAGAAAGATGAGCACCAGCTGAATGCCCCATCAAAAAAATCTTATTAGAATCTCCGCCAAATTTCTTTGCATTTTTGTAAACCCAGGCAAAGGCTGAAGCAACATCTTCAATATGAGCAGGATGTTTTACCTTTGGAGATAGTCTATAATTAATTATCACAGTTCCTATGCCATTAAAAGCCAAGAACTTTCCAAGAAATTTATACTCTCTTTTATCACCGCTCATCCATCCTCCACCATGGACGAATATTAAAATTGGAAAATTTCTGGTATTTGGAGGTATATAGAAGTCCAGACATTGCTTTTTTCTATCCACATTAGGTTTATTAGTATAAATGATATTTTTCAGAATTAATTTTTTATCAAGAGGTGAATTTACAACTCCTATATACATGCTATAACAACTCGCTAATAAACATATTATTAAAAATAAACGTATTAATATAACATAATGTGAATAATTTTTTAGTTTCATTAAATTAAATTTTAGCATAAAATAAAAATCGCAAGGAGGGACTGATGAAAAGAAAATTAATCTGGTTAATCTTACTTGTATTTTTATTTTCTTTTTGTTCTAAAAAAGAGAAAACAGAGGCGCCAGAGTGGAAGGGAAAAATAGAATATGAAAATGGGATAAAAGTTATCCGAAATCCTGAAGAACCAGTTTTCGGTGAATTGGTTATGGAATTAGAAGAAGACTTAAGTATTGGAAATGAAGAAGATGAAAATTATATGTTTTATCGTGCTTATAGTATTGCATTAGACAATGAAGATAGTATTTATGTGCTTGATGCCGGAAATCATAGAATACAGAAGTTCGACAGAAATGGAGTATATCTTCAAACTATTGGAAGAAAAGGACAGGGGCCTGGAGAATTCGAAAGCCCTTTTCAGATTAGAATTGATAAAGAAGGAAATATTTATGTCAGAGACTCAAGAAAAATAAAGATTTTTGATAAAGAGGGAAATTACACTAAGGATGTTGTTTTAAAAAATTTTTCAATGAATTTTTACCTCGATTCAGAAGGTAACATAATGGCAAAGGTCTTTAAATCCACTGAATCCGGACGGATGAGCAGTTTTGATAAGATAAGTCCAGAGGGAAAATTGTTAAAGACGATTGCACAATTTCCCTATGGAATGACTGTGACCAAGGTTGGTAAAGCTGTTATAGCAGTTTCCCATCAATATGTTTGCGATTTATTTATTTCCTCCATAAATCCTCAAATGTTTATTTATGGTTATTCTAAAGAATATGAATTATTTGCAGTAAATGAAAAAGGTGATATTTTATTTAAATTTTTAAAAGAAGAACCCTATCACCCAATTTCTGGAGCAGAAAAAGATAAAGTAAGAAATCAGTTTAAAAGGATTCCTGATGCTGTAAAAAAAGCTATTCAATTTCCTCCTCACAGACCATTTTTTATGGGAATTTTATGCGATGATGTTGGGCGTATTTATGTTTTAAGGTTCAAAACAATTTTAGATGAGAAAAAAGGATATGATTTTGATATTTTCAGTAAAGACGGGTATTATCTTTATAAAACACATATTCCTTATTATCCTCGCATAATAAAAAATGGTTTTCTCTATACTCGTATTACATCAGAAGAGACAGGAGAAGAATTAATTAAGAGATACAAAATAAAGAACTGGTCGGATATAAAGGAGAGGATTTAAAGAGTTATAGAATACCTGTATTTCTTAAAACTTCTTTAATCTCTTCCTGTTCTTTATTCGAGACTGGTAAGAGAGGGCTTCGAGGAGGTCCTCCATAAAAACCCACTAAATCAAGTGCGTATTTAATGGATGGAATGCCGTATTTATTAACTAAAATATTGTTTAAAGGCAGGAGTTTTAATTGCAATTCTT
Source organism: Candidatus Aminicenantes bacterium JdFR-78 (assembly GCA_002010665.1). Taxonomy (GTDB): domain Bacteria; phylum Acidobacteriota; class Aminicenantia; order JdFR-78; family JdFR-78; genus JdFR-78. The sequence goes on along the minus strand of MTON01000001.1, from coordinate 75,268 downwards.
TTGCCTCTTCTAATTTTCCTGATTTAACAAATTCAAAAATATCTATACATAACTGAGGAGCAACATTTGCAACAGCGAGAACTCCACCTTTTGCACCGAGTAGCAATCCAGAATAAAAAACACTCCCAGCACCAATAAGAACATTGAAGTCCTCTGAAACCTGACGCACAATGTCGCTCAGAAAGTTTAGATTTCCTGAACTGTCCTTAATTCCTATAATATTTGGATGTTCTGAAAGTTCTGCAATTAATTCAGATTCCACCTGCAAACCAGTAAATTTAGGCACATGGTAAATGATAATTGGTTTTAGTGATATCTCGGCAATTTTTAAAAAATAATTCTTTAATGTTTCAGAATTCATATTGGATTTATAATAGTGCGGTGTTTTAATTAAGAATGCGTCCACACGATAATCTGCAAATTTTTTAATAAGATTAATTGTTTCTCTAAGGGATTCCTGACCAGCACCAACTATTATTTTTTTGGTTTCCGGGACGCATTTCTCAAAAGTCTCTACCACCTTTATGCTTTCCTCGTCAGACAAATAAACACTTTCCCCGGTTGAACCGAGAACAACATATCCAGCAAGGTTAAATTCATTATATTCCCTGATATTTTTTTCAAGGTTTTCAAGATCCAGGTCTTCATTTAAATTGAATGGTGTTGTGACAGGTGGAAATAGTCCCTCGAGCTTTAATTTCATTTCTAATCTCCTTATAGAAATTCTAATACTTAACTAAGTTATAATATAATTGTGGATTAATCAACAAATGAGTAAAAAAATTAGAAAAATTTTTATATTTTTTGTTCTGATTTCCCTTCTGGCAGGTTTGCGTGCAGAAGAATCTATTATTAAATTAACTGAATTAAATTTAAATCTTTCTATATTTCCCAAAAACCATTTTCTTAGGTGTCGTGCTTCTTTAACTATTTATTCAAATATTGAAAATTTAAAGATTTTTACTTTTTATATATCACCTTTGCTCAGAGTAAGAAGAATTACTGACAGTAGTCAAAATTCTCTTGTCTTTTCACAGAATAAAGTGGAGGATATTTTCCCGAATTCAAAAACAAGTCTGGTGATTGTGAATTTGAAAAAGATTTTATCAAGAGGGGAAAAAGAAAAAATAAATGTCTACTATGAAGGATATTTTTATATGCCATCCATATACAATCCTGATAAAAAAAGATACGAAAGGGTGCTTTCAAGCATTACAGAGCAAGTTGTGTGGCTTCGTCCTACTCAACTCTGGTATCCATATATCAAAGAAAATCTCATGAAAGTTAAAATTGATGTTACAGTCCCTGAGAACTGGTTAGTATTAACAAATGGAAATCTTATCATAAAGAAGAGATTAAAGAATAAAATGAATTTTATTTTTGAGGAAGAAGAGACAGGAAGTCTGGATTTATTCCTATTTGCAGGACCATATATCTCAAAATCTTTTAGAAAAGATGAATTCTTAATCACCTCCTATCTTCTGCCCAAGCATAAAGAACTTCTTGACATTTATAATAGGAAAACAGCAGAGATAACACTTTTTTATAGAGATAAATTTGGCTTACCAGATATAAAAAATATTAACATGATAGAAATTGGAACAGAATATGGAACAGGAACTTCTTGCCCTTTTGGCTATGCAATTGCCTCACATTTAATCACAGAGAATTTTCCGATTATTGCACATGAAATTGCTCATCTATGGTGGGGAGAAACAGTTCTGGATAATCTTGGTTCAGATACATGGCTAAGGGAAGGACTTGCAACCTTTTCAGAAAATTATTATAAAATCAAAACAAACCATGACCCAAAGATTAAGAAGAGAATTCTTTTTGACCTTCTATTCAGAGCAATTTCTCATGATAATCCTGAAACCCCATCTGTTTTAGAAGCTGGAGAAAAGGAGCTCGCTCAGAGATATTTAGTTTATGAGAAACCAGCGTACATGCTTTTTACTTTGAAATACTTACTTGGAGAAGATTTATTCCTAAAAATTATGAGAACTTATCTGAGTAAATTCAGGGGAAAGGTGGCAAGAACCTCAGATTTTATTAATATCGTGAATTCAGTATCTGGAAAAAATCTGAACAGGTTTTTTGAGTATTATCTTAAAGGGAATAGAGTTCCCAGGCTTAGATTAGAATACAGGATAAATGGAAGAAGTTTAAAGGGGACAATTTGGCAGGATTTTGTTCCAAAGAATTTCTTTATGCCAGTAGAGATTCTAATAAAAACAAATAAAAGGGAATTGATGCAAAAAATTATTGTTAAAGGAATGGAAAAATATTTTGAAATTAAACTGGATATGGATGAAGAGGTCGAAAAAGTAATTATTGATCCAGATTTAAATATTCTGGCAGTTCATGACGAACTTGAAGCAGTATGGAAGGCAAGGAAATTAAGGGTTTCAGAAGTAAAAAAAGAAAATTATAAAAAAATTGAGAGGGAGTTACTTTCCCTTTTTAAAAAATATCCTGAAAACACATATATTTTACATGAAATTGCACAATTTTATTTTATGCAAAGGAAATGGAGCAAAGGATTAAAATTTTATAGAAAGATTATTGACTTGGCTCCAAATGCAAATTTAATTCTTGCATATGTAAATATAGGCGAATTTTATGAATTAAGAGGAAAAAGGACAAAGGNATTATATTACTTCAAAAAAGCCCTTGAACTCGGTTCAAGAAATTATACCTTAATGCGCTGGATTCTTTTGAAATTAGAGGAACTAAAACGAAAATCATGAATCGGAAACCGGAAGTCGGAAATCGAATATTGCGTAAAATTACAACGTAAAAAAATGGCGCGCCAGGAAGGACTCGAACCCTCGACCCGCTGCTTAGAAGGCAGCTGCTCTATCCAACTGAGCTACTGGCGCGCCCATCTATTTCCAATGGTCGGGACGAGAGGATTTGAACCTCCGACCTCCTGCTCCCAAGGCAGGCGCGCTAACCAGGCTGCGCTACGTCCCGCCTTCACACCTCCTCTTGCAAAAGTATAATAGCAAAGCCATTTTTAGTTGTCAAGATTTTGGAATTCTAAAAAAATGCCTCAAATTTGAAAAAAATTGAGTTTTAAAATATATGGAAAAAATATTTATGGAAAATAAAATCAAAGAAACTATAAATTTGATTTTTCGTATATTTTATTGAATAATTTCAAAATATAGAGAAAGAGTTGAAGAGAATAAGGAGGTCCAAAATGAAGATAAAGAGACAATTAGGATTATTAATTCCCTTTTTATGCTTTTCTCTTATCTTTGCTCAATCTACCAATGAACAAAAAACAAAAGAACTTCACTTGTCATTACAAGATTGCATAGCATATGCTATTGAAAATAATCTTGACCTGGCTGTCCAGATTTACAATCCAGAATTAGCGGATATTGAGGTTGCTCAGGCAAAGGAAATATTTATGCCTCAATTCAGCTTGGGTTATAATCTTCGAAGAACGAATCAACCTTCCACCTGGTGGTTAGAGGGAGCAAAGCCCGTTGAAACAGATACAGATACTTATAGTTTCACAGTCACCCACAAACTACCAACAGGTGGTAATTATACATTAACTCTATCAGGCTATGCCGAGGATACAACAAGAGCTTTCCAGAGTGTTAATCCATATTATTCAAGTATTCTTAGAATTGATTTCACCCAACCCCTTCTCAAAGATTTCGGATTAAATATAAGCAGAAGGCAGATTTTAATAGCCCAGAATAATTATCAAAAATCTCTAAAACAATTAAGAGCAACATTGATTGATCTTGTTTATCAGATTGAAGAAGCATACTGGAATTATGTTTATAGTATCGAAAATTTAAAGGTAAGGCAGAAGGCTCTTGAATGGGCTCGACAATTACTGGAGAAAACAAGGAGGGAGGTTGAGGTAGGAGCAAAGGCTCCAATTGAAATCTTAAGTGCAGAAGCAGAAGTTGCAAGTCGTGAAGCAGATATACTTCAAGCAGAAGCTAATGTTAAAAATGCAGAGGATCTATTGAAAAAATTAATAAATCTTCCAAACCTTGGCTGGGATTATAAAATAGTCCCAGTTGATAAACCAACTTTTGAGAGGAAAGAAATTACTCTGGATGAGGCTATAAGAATAGCTTTTGAGAAAAGACCAGAGCTTGAGCAGGTAAAAATAGATATAGAAAGCAGGGATATAGACTTTAAATACGCCAAGAATCAACTTCTTCCTTCTTTAAATTTGGTTGCCTCTTTCTGGAGTCCAGGTCTTTCAGGCGACAGGCTAATATATTTAAACAATAATCCCTTTACAGGGGTAATAGTGGATAAAATAAAGGGTGGAAGAAATGAAGCAGTAAACGAAGCCTTTAAATTAAAATACAAGAACTGGTCAGTCAGACTCGATCTCAATATCCCTTTAAGCAATCTGATTTCAAGAGCAAATTTTGTGAAAGCAAAAATAGCTCTTGAACAGGCTCAGCTACAATTAAAAAACCTTGAACAGTCGATTTACTTAGAGGTGAGAAATGCTCTTAGAGAAGTGGAGACAAACAGAAAAAAGGTAGAGGCATATAGAAAATCACGGGAATTAGCTGAGAAGAAGCTCGAGGCAGAGGAGAAAAAATTGAGCGTTGGTTTGAGCACAAATTTCCAAGTTCTACAATATCAGAGAGACCTGGCAAATCAATTATCCTTGGAATTAAGAGCTATAATTGATTACAATCTTTCTCTGGCTAAATTACAGAGAGTGCTTGGCACAATTCTGGATGAGAAAAATATAAAATTTTCTTCAATAGTTGGAGCAGGAGAATAAATTATTTCAATAAGATATTGATTTTTAAATCCTCAAATATTATTCTATCTTAGAAAAATGAAAACAGGAGTGAGGAATGAGGATTGAGGATTTATTTGAGCAGATGAAAAAATCAATTATTAATGGTAATAAGGAGGAAGCCGAGCGTCTTGCTCGGGAAGCAATTAATAAGGGATTGGATTTAAACGAAGTTATAAACAAAGGATATGTTCCAGGAATTCAGGAAGTTGGAAGGCTCTGGGAAGAAGGAGAGTACTTTCTTCCTGAATTGCTTACAAGTGCTGAGTGCATGAAATCAGCAATGTCAATTCTTGAGCCAGAACTGGTTAAATCAGGTGACAAAAGAAAAACAGAAGGGAAAGTAATTATTGGAACTGTTGAAGGAGATATCCATGATATTGGGAAAAATTTAGTGGCAGCTATGCTTACAGCAAACGGCTTTGAGGNTATAGACCTTGGTGCGGATGTTCCATTAAATATGTTCGTTGATAAAGCACTTGAAGAGCAAGCTAATATAATCTGTCTTTCTGCACTTTTAACCACCACCATGATAGGTCAGAAAAAGGTTGTTGACATGCTTAAGGAAAAATCTCTAAAGGGGAAAATAAAAGTTATGGTTGGAGGTGCTCCTGTAACCAAAGAATGGGCAGAGAGAATTGAAGCTGATGGATATGGAGAGAATGCAATGGAAGCTGTTAAGGTGGCAAAAAATTTAATGAGCAGATGATGGAGATAGTTATATTAGATGAGTTTATGGTTGATGTAGCACCGGATGACCTTATTAGAGTTCTTGGTCTTAAAAGAAAGGATTACCCCAAAAAAGAAGAAATTAAAGAAATAATTCAAAAGGAAATTTCAGAAATTAAAAAGCTTATTGAACCAAAAGGAATATACAGAATCATAGATTACGAGGAAACCAACCGCCATCCTATTTTTGAAAACGCAAAAAAGATTGCATTAGCTATTTGCACAATTGGTTCAAAACTTGAAAAAAGGAGTTCTGAGTTAATGAGAGAAAATCAGATGTTAAAAGGTTTAATTTATGATGCATATGGTTCAGAGGCTGTTGAACAGGTCGCATGCCAGCTTGATAGCATAATATCTGAGCAAGCAAGAAAAATGGGTTTTTATCCAAGTAAACGATTTAGCCCAGGCTATGGAAAATGGGAGATTGAAGAGCAAGCTTTTATTTTTAAAATTCTTCCAGGTGAGGAGATAGGTGTTAAATTGAGAAGTTCTTTTATGATGGAACCAAGAAAATCAATTTCTTTTAGGATAAATTTTTATAATGAACCGGTTAATAACGGGAAAAAATCATTATGTGCCCAATGCAAAATGAAAAACTGTCCTTTTCGGAAGGAGGAGTAATGATTAAGGCTATAAGACCAAAAATTGAATTATTAAGCGAAGAGTTAATTGATAAAATACTCGATGAAGCCTATTATATCCTGAAAAAAAAGGGTGTTTTTGTGGAGAATGATGAGGCATTGCAACTTCTTTACAGCGCAGGCTCAGAAATTAATTCATCTAAAAAAATAGCTAAAATTCCGCATCATCTTATAGAAAAGGCTCTTTCTACAGCTCCCTCTGAAATTATCTTATATGACAGTAATGAGAAAAACTCATATACTGTTGGCAGAGATTCTGTTCATTTCAACCCAGGCTCTGCTGCAATCACAATTTTTGACCATAAAACTAAATCACAGAGAAAGCCTTTAACCGAAGATTTAATTAATTTCTCAAGATTAACTCAAAAACTCGAGCATTTTCATTTTCAAAGCACAGCACTTATAAGTAGTGATGTTCCAGAAGAAATTGCTGATTGCTACAGATTATTCATAACAATGCAATATTGCTCAAAGCCTGTGGTAACCGGGACCTTTCTTATTCAGGGCTTTAAGCCCATGTATGAAATGCTTGTAACAATAAGGGGAAATGAAGAAAATTTGAGCAAAAAACCTCTGGCTATTTTTGATGCCTGTCCATCTCCACCCCTTAAGTGGAGCAATTTAACTGCACAAACTCTAATAGATTGTGCTCGAGCAAATATTCCTTCTGAACTTGTTTCAATGTCTTTAACTGGTGCAACTTCTCCTGTAACACTAAGCGGAGCACTGGTTCAGCATGTGGTGGAGAATTTATCGGGTTTGGTTATTGCTCAATTAGCTAATCCAGGAGCACCAGTTATTTTTGGAGGCTCTCCATCAAGCTTTGATATGAGAAAGGGAACAACTCCCATGGGAGCAATTGAAACAATGATGCTTGATTCAGCTTATGCGCAGATTGGTAAGAAATTAGGACTTCCAACACATGCATATATGGGCTTAAGTGATGCAAAATGTGTTGATACTCAGGCAGGGTTTGAATCAGGAATTGGAACTGTTTTAGCAGCCCTTTCTGGAATAAATGTTGTTTCAGGAGGAGGAATGCTTGATTTTGAGAGCTGTCAGAGTTTTGAGAAACTTGTAATAGACAATGAAATTTGTGGAATAGCTTACAGACTTATTGAAGGAATCAGCCAGAGGGATGAACCAATTGCTATTGATTTATTATTAGAATTAGAAGAGAAAACAAGTTTTCTTACCCATTCCCATACGAGGAAATGGTATAGATTAGAGCACACATTTCCCAGATTACTTGATAGAGGAAATTATGGGCAATGGACTGAATCAGGAAAGAAAACAATAACTGAGAGAGCCTCAGAATATGTGCAAGAGCTTCTTTCCCAAGAAGATGAACCTTTGATTTCCGATGAGATAAAAAGAGAGCTCAGAAAAATAATGGAGACTTATGCTAAAGGTTTTGGAATAGAAAAATTACCAGAATTAAGGGAATCTTGAACAATAACCAGAACAGATTAATAAAAGGTTTAAATCTTTTTGATACTACCCTCCTTGTAATTGGAGCAGTTCTTGGCTCAGGTATTTTTCTTACAACAGGTGATATAGCTCTATCCCTTCCCTCCCAGGGATGGATATTATTGGTATGGCTAATTGGAGGACTGGTAATTCTCACCGGAGCTCTGAGTTTTGGAGAACTGGGAGCATCTCTTCCCCATGCAGGAGGGCAATATATCTATCTTAAAGAATCCTACGGGTCTCTTGCTGGTTTCCTTTATGGCTGGGCTTTCTTTCTGGTTATTCAATGCGGAGGTGCTGCAGCACTGGCTGTCGGATTTGCTGAGTATCTGGGTTATTTTATTCCATCTCTTTCTCCGCAGAATTATCTCTTTCACATTTCAATCCTTGGTCTGGATTATCGACTTTCAAGCGGACAGATTATAGCAGTTCTTGCAATTGTGATTCTCACAATTATTAACTATTATGGATTAAAATCAGGAAGTCTTGTCCAGAATATTTTCACAACCTTGAAAATTGGAGCTATTGTTTTAATAGTTATTCTAGGTTTCTCAATAGGTAAAGGAGGAAACCTTAGTCTTGAGAACTTCTTTTCAACAGCAGGATTTGAATTAAACTGGTTAAAGGCTCTTGGAGTAGCTTTAATAGCTGTCTACTGGACATATGACGGCTGGTATTCAGTTAATTGCACTGCAAGCGAGATTAAAAATGTCAGGAGAAATCTTCCCCTTAGTCTGATTTTAGGAACCTTCTCTTTAATATTGATATATCTCGCGGTGAATCTCGTTTATCTCCATGCTTTACCAGTGGATAAAATTGCTGGAGTTAGAAGAATAGCAGAAGAGGCATCACAGGCTCTTTTCGGCTCCTGGGGAGCAATTTTAATCTCAGCTATTATAATGGTTTCAATTTTTGGATGTCTGAGTGCAACAATATTATACGGTCCTCGTGTTTTTTATGCCATGGCAAAGGATAAGCTATTTTTTAAAAAGCTTGCACATGTTCATCCAAAATATCACACTCCAGCATTTGCAATTCTTGCTCAAGGAGTGTGGGCATCAATTCTATGCCTTTCAGGCACATACAGGGAGTTATATGAATATGTTGTTTTTGCAGTGATTTTGTTTTTCTTCTTTACAGGAATATCGGTGTACATTTTAAGATGGAAGAGACCTGAGTTGGAAAGACCTTATAAAACATGGGGATATCCAGTTACTCCTTTAATTTTCATTGTTATAAATGGATGGCTCTTTATAAATACACTTCAACAGCAACCCCTTCAATCCATTCTTGGATTGACCATTATATTAATCGGTCTTCCAGCTTATTTTTTCTGGAAGGGGAAATAAAATAATGTTGACACCTTTTAATGAAAAGAATATTCTAATTTGAGGAGGAAAAGATGAGAAAGAACTCAGTAGTTACTTTTTTAATTTTCTTCTTCCTATTTTTTAGCTTTATTTATTCTCAAACAGTTGATGAAATTATTTCAAAAAATATTGAGACAAAAGGTGGTCTTGAGAAGTTAAAATCAATAAAGAGCATGAAAATGACAGGAAAGGTCTTTGCAGGTGGATTTGAAATGTCCATGATCCTATGGGCAAAGAGACCAAACATGAGCAGAATGGAAGCTGTTTTTCAGGATCAGAAAATTGTTCAGGCTTATGATGGAGAAAAAGCATGGCAGATTAATCCATTTATGGGTTCAAATGAACCTCAAGAAATCAAAGGTCTTCAAGCAGAGGATTTAAAGGATAGAGCTGATTTTGATGGTCCCTTAGTAGATTATAAAAAGAAGGGACACAAAGTTGAATTTATGGGTAAGGAGGACCTTGAGGGAACAGAAGTTTATAAGTTAAAAGTAACTATGAAAAATGGCAGGGTTGTTTATCTTTATCTTGATACTGATTCCTGCATAGAGTTAAAACAGAGCACAACAGTGAATTATCAAGGAAATGAATATCTTGTGGAAACAATTTTTGGTGATTATAAGGAAGTAGATGGTATTATGGTTCCTCATTTTATAGAGACAAAATTAAATGGACAGACTCAGGCACAGATAACAATTGAAAAAGTTGAATTTAATATTAAAATTGATGATAATTTCTTTAAAATGCCTGCTAAAGAAAAGCAATAAATATTAGAGAGAATTAGAAACCTTGACAGATAAAAATTCAACTTTTGATTCTGTTAACGAATTACAGCTTCTTATAAAATCAAGGTATCCTATAATCTACCTTGAAACCTGGGAGGAAGAGAGGGCAGAAAGGCTCATTAAAATAATTGCGAAGAATTTAAATAAATTTCTATTTATCTGGAAATCCACAAAAGGTTTATTCCGAGCTGATATTCAGGAAACAATATATAACACAGTAAAACCTTTGAGCGCTTTATCCCATATCTATTCATCAAATGTTCCTGCAATTTATTTGCTGAAAGATTTCCATTATTATCTTGAAGACCCAGTGATAATACGAAAATTGAAGGATATAGCAAAAATTTTTGAAAACAGAGAGTCAACAATAATTATATCCTCCTCTCTTGTGAAAATACCCTTTGAATTAAAGAGATTGATAGCCTATTATGAGCTTAAACTTCCATCTCAGAAAGAGCTTCTAAAAACCATATTAGAGGCAATCGAAGAATTAAGGAATACAGCTCATATTAAAATAGAAGTTGGTCGAAATGAGTTAAATCAAATGGCAGAAAGACTGAAAGGACTAACTGAAAAAGAGGCTAAAAGAGTGGTTTTTCAGGCAATTTTACATGACAACAGATTATCAGAAGATGATTTTGCTCGAATATTGAAAGCCAAAAAGACAATAATAGAGACAAGTTCCATTCTTGAATTTTACTATTCTGAAGAATCTCTCTCCTCAGTAGGCGGGATGAAAAGATTAAAAGCCTGGCTTAAAAAGAGAAAGGGAGTTTTTTGTGAAAAAGCAAAAAAGTTCGGTCTCCAGCCTCCAAAGGGAATCCTTATCACAGGTGTTCAGGGATGTGGAAAGAGCCAGATAGCAAAAGCAGTTGCAAGAGACTGGAATCTACCCCTTTTAAGACTTGATACTGGAAAAATATATGACAAATATATTGGAGAATCAGAGAAAAATCTTCGTCAGGCATTAAAAATAGCGGAGAGCATGGCTCCTGTAATACTCTGGATAGATGAAATAGAAAAAGGTTTTTCTTTTTTAGCCTCATCTGAAGCTGATAGTGGTCTCTCAAAAAGAATTTTTGGAACCTTTCTAACATGGCTCCAAGAGAAAAAGGAACTGGTATTTGTTATTGCCACTTCAAATAATATATCCTCTTTACCACCTGAATTTTTAAGAAAAGGGAGATTTGATGAGATATTCTTTGTTGATTTACCCGATTATCAGGAAAGAAAGGAGATATTTTCAATACACCTGAAAAAGAGAAATAGAAATCCAGAAGATTTTGACCTGGATATATTAGCAGAAAAAACAAAAGGATTCAGTGGTGCTGAGATTGAGCAGGTTATTGTCTCAGCTCTGTTCAGCGCCTTTTCTGGCTCTGGTAATTTGACAACTGAATTAATACTTGAGGAAATAGAGAATACCAGACCTTTATCCATAACAATGAAGGAAGAAATTGAAACTTTGAGAAACTGGGCAAGGAAGAGAACAGTTCCTGCTGGAGAGGATTTCAATAAAGAAATAATTTAAATATTCCAGCGATAAGAAATCTTAATTAGAAAGATATTATCACCTTCAGCAGTGAATAAGCTTTCTAAATCTCTCCAGAAATTGAATTGCCCAGGATGAGAATAGTCTGCTCTATTCTGTGTCCATACAAAATAGAGGGTGGAACCTGGTAAATATTCCCACCTTAAAACCATTGTTCCTCTTAATGATTTAAAATTAAAATCAGGATTCCAGAAGGAGAATGCTGGTGCAGGACCAGGACCGTCCGGGTCAACTGTATACTTGCCATTTGAATAAGTAATGGTTGAAAGTCCCTCGCCATAAATATTGTAATCAAAACTCCTGGGTCTAGCGAGTTCTTTAAATTCACTGTATTTACCAATAGCCATAAAGGGCTGGAGATAAAGCTGTAAACTTAATTTTGGAGTAAAAGTCCAGTTTATTCTAATTTCACTGAAAAGAGTTTTTTGCTGTATTTTTGCAAAAATATAACGAGTTCCATATGTATCAACCATAAATGGGTCATCCTTTTTAGTAACCCATTGAATATCAGAATTTCGTATATAGATACCAGGACCAAAGGATACACTTATGTTACTTTTCGGTTTCCAGCGTAAAGATAAGTTTGCATTCCAGTGATAGCCTTCTAAAGGTCTATTGTAGACACTGGTAAAAGCATGCAGAACAATCGGTTTTCGACTGTCACTCGAAATGCCAAGATTAATCTGATAACCATAGGGAATAACTGCTAAAGGTCCTCCTCTTGTCAGAACCTTACTCAGAGTATTAGGATTGTATCCCAGCATAAAATCAAATCCCCAATAATTTAGAAATTGGCCATTAACTGCTATTCCATAACCCTCCCAGGTCTTATTTCCTCCAAAGTCATAATTTCGAAAAGTTGCTATTATAAACCACCAATAACGAAAAATTTTTCCTGGATGGAGTTGCCTATAACCAAGAACTATATGACTATTAATTACATCAAATCCATTAAACTGGAATCCAATATCATTGCAATCAAAGCCCGGAGAAATAGCACCAATTGCTACATTGAAAATAAAATTCCCTTTCTGCTTGTTCAAAGTAAATCTTCCACTCCATCCTCTAAGTGAAGTAGCATTTTCATTCACTTCAACATGAGTTGCATCAGGGCGTTGAAAATAATGTAAAGAAGACTTCTGGAGTCTTAGAATTGCTGTTTTGCTTCCCTCAACAATAGTTCCTCCTATCCAGCCAGTAAAAACCCATGTCTTATTTTTATCAAGAAATGTCCAGCCATCCACCGCAAGACTGAATGCTCTCCTGTTTAATATATCTTCGAGATTTTTATTTCTTAAATCTCTAATCACAGAAGTAGCTATAAAGCCCAAACCCTGCCTGCCTTCATTGAATTCTTTTTGAAGTCTGAGAACTCCATAGTATGTAAAAGGTTCCACTTCTTCCTTAAAGCGTTCTCCATTAGAATCAATTTCAGCATATTCCCGTGCAGTCAGAGCATTTATAAAACCTAAATTCCATCCCTTTACTTTCCCTGTAAGTTTGAAAGCTCCAAGAATGGTTGTCCTATCAGGGAATTTTACATATCCGCTTTTTGAAACATAACCTTGGGGCAAACGACCTATTCGTCTGCTGTAGAAGAAATAAGGAGAAACAAAATTTATGTTGACATTCATAGTGGAACCACCTTTCCCGAATGCATTAAAGATATTCGAACCTTCTATGAAAAAGGGTCTCTTTTCCTGATAATATGTTTCATATGCAGTTAAATTAATTACTGCTGGATCAACTTCTACCTGACCAAAATCTGGATTAACTGTTACATCCAGAGTTAAGTTGCTTTTAACTCCAACTTTAAGGTCAAAACCAATATTACCCAGATAATCCTTTCCAGTCTGAAAAGGATTACCAAGCTGAGAGGGGCTGAATGTAGCCTGACCAACTGTGTAGGGAAGAAACTCAATATGTCTGCCAGGATTAATATTTTCAATTCCAATAAGTTTTGCAAAATGTGAAACATAACCGCTGTCCTCTTTAGGAATCCATACAAAAGTATCTCTTTCGTTTTTTCTTTTTATTATTCTCACAAAATTTACACCCCAGATATATTTTTCTTTTTTCTCAAAACGCAATTGATTAAAAGGTATTTTTATTTCCACACTCCAGCCTTTATCATCTATATTGACTCCCCAATCCCAAACTCCATCCCAAGTGCTGTCATTCCATTCATCATTGTATAAAGTCCAATCCACAATAGAACCAGCAGGATTTACAGCAAATTGAAAACCAGAGCGTCTGTCATAGTAGGGGTCAACTGCAAAAATAAACCAGTCAGAATCGAGAAAATCATCCCTTCTACCCAATCTCCTAACAATTAATTCTGGCTTTGAATCGTAAAGTCTTGCTCCTACATAAAGAGCTTCATTATCATAAGCAATCCAAACAGTAGTTTTTTCTGTTGGTTCTGCACCATCTATTGGGTCTGATTGAATAAAATCGCTGTAACCTTTATTTTTCCAGACTCCTTCATCGAGAATTCCATCGATTTGAATCTGTTCGTTTATTCTGATTGCTTTCACCACTTTTTGCTTTTGTTTTTTTATTTGTTTTGGAGATGAAAATACTAAAAGGGGATTAAATAAATATAAAGTTATAATTAGGACAATCAAATTTCTCATATAATTCCTCCATATTCTAAAGACGATTTGTATTGATAAAAAGTTCAATTTAATTTCAGGCTTACATTATTTTTACGGGGCAAAGCTCCTTTTCGTTGCGAATTTTGAAGATTTATTAATAAAGGGATGTGAAATAAAGAATTTTAGAATGTGTTTATTTTTTTATAAATTCTATATTTTTTGCTCTTTCAGTACTTAAAAAGAACCCTTTTATGCTGCCATATTTGTTTCGATAAAATTCAATTTTTATTCCTTCTTTATTCCAGAACTTATCTTTAACAGTAGGTTCTAATGGAGATTTAGGAGCGTTCCTAAAATCAAAAAATAATTTATTCTTCTTAATTACAATTTTATAGGTAAATCGAAGCTCTTCACTGTAATAACTGCCCGTGTGTTCTCGGAGCTGGTCGTAATTGAGAACAGGAGGAATGATTGATTCAAATATAACAGGTTTTCTGTCATTAATTCTTAACTGAATTTTCTTCTTTCCCTTTTTATTTTTTCCAAGAAAATCAATTGTAATATCAAGAGGAGAATCAGAGCTAACGAATTTTGTTTTGCTTATTGGTACAAGAGTAATATTATAGCCATACGCTTTCATTATTAATTTCTTATCTTTAAGCAAAATCTTAATCAGTCTCCCTGACTCAGGTTCATAATAAATGCCAGTTATTTTTTTCAACTCTTTTTCAGGTAATTTAATTGGTTTAATTTCTATTTTTTCCTTTTCAGGTTCTTTAAAATAATTTGCCAGATAAATATCAGCAACCTTAAAGCAAAGTTTTGTTGGATTAATACTACTTAAATTTGCCAGACAGATAACTGAAAATTTCTGCTCAGGAAAGCGAATCATCTGAGCTCTAAAACCAACAAATGAACCTCCATGACTAATGACTTTTAAACCTCTGTATTCATGTATTCTCAGCCCAAAAGCATAATCGAGCTTTTTTCCATTATTTAATGTGCCTGGAGTTAAAATTAAATCAATAAGTTCCCGTCCTCCTTTTCCAAGTCTATTATGATAAAAATTCTGATCCCATAAATATAAGTCTTCAACAGTTGTAAAAACTCCACCATCTCCAACAATATCCAGGATTGTCTCTGCAATTTTAAATCCACCGCCTTTTTTAGGAGCATAACCTATAGCTCTATTTTTTACTATTTGTGTATGGTCATCATGAAAATGAGTGTTTTTCATTCCAAGGGGCTCAAAAATATTTTCCTTTGCAAATTGAGCCAAGGATTTTCCACTCACTCTTTCCACAATTATGCCGAGTAGAAAATAACCTGAATTGCTGTAAAGAAATCTATCACCTGGTTTAAAATTTAGGCTTTTCTGCCATGACAATAATTCTATAACATCCTGTGGAGAATATGGTTCTTCGTCACTTATTCCTCTTAAAAATTGAAGGTCAAGATAATCTCTAATACCACTTGTGTGATATATCAAATGCTTAATTTTAATTGGAGCAGGGTATTTCAGCAATTCTGGAATATATTTTCTGATGTCGTCATCTATTGAAATTTTTCCTTGCTCTGCTAAAAGAGCAATACACATAGCAGTAAATTGTTTAGAAGTTGAGGCTATTCTAAAGACTGTTTGGGGAGTGATTGGAACATTATGCTCAAGGTCAGCCATTCCATAACCGCGTTCATAAACAATTTTTCCCTCTTTTATAATTGCAAGACTAACACCAGGAGATGTAGTGGAATCCCACTTGGAAAAAATTTTATCAATTTTGGTTGTTAGCTCATCTGCTTTTAATAAAAAAACTGAAATTAGGAAAATACAAATATAAATAACAATTTTTAATTTAAATTCTTTATTTTTCATGTATTGATTCACCTCCTCTTGAAACGTCTCGATAAAATTGTATTTTCCATCACAAGTTTATATAAAAAGAGAATAAATGGTCAAGAAAAATGAAATAATGGGTTGACAGTGAATTAGGAATTATGGTATAGAGGAATCAAACTTTATATATTGATTTTGATAATGAAATGGTATGTAATCAATACTAAACCCTTTAAAGAAGTTTTAGTGGAGAAGCTTTTATCCGAGATTAAAATAGAAGTTTATAATCCTAAAATAATAAGTAATGGAAGAATAAAATCCTTTTTTCCCTGTTATATTTTCTCAAAATTTTCTGCTGAAAAGCATTATAGACTTATAAAATATACAAGAGGGGTAAGAAAAATACTTGAAAATGAATATGGACCAATTCCACTTGATGAAAGAATCATTCAGGAAATTAAATCACGGGAAGAGAATGGATTTATTGTAATAAAAAAGAGAATAATTCCTCCAAAAGTAGGAGAAAAGGTAGAAATTCTTGAGGGTCCATTTAAAGGATTTCAGGGAATATTTGAAAAAGAAATGAGCGGGTCAGAAAGAGTTGCAGTTCTTCTCAAGGTTGTGAATTATCAGGCAAGACTATTTATTGAGAAAAATAAATTAACTAAAGTCGATTAATGATATTTTATAACTAAGAATAAAATGATACCTGTTTGATAAAATTTCACTTAAAATCCGTATTCCACTATTTTTCGACGGAGAGACTTACAATTTAGATATTGATTTTAGAGCTCTAAATATGAGAAGCAATCCTCTTATATCAATTATATTTAATGGAAAAATTACTAATGAGTTTTATCTATTAGAAAAGAATCAGACAATTTACCTTAAGCTGGAAACAAAATTAGGAAAGAATATTCTCGAGATTTCAACTTTAAACAATAAAGGTTCAATAACTGTAAAAAAAATAAGAATTTATAAATAAAAAAAAATTTCCCTCCTTTCAGTTATTTTTTATTAATTCTCACCTTATCCCTATTCCCTAAATTTACGATCCTGCTCAATCTATAAGCCTATTTTTGTAATAATTAAGTTGAGTGCGAAAAAGGATATAAAAATACTGATAATAAGTATGCTAATTTTCTCTTTAAATTTCATTTTAACTCCTTTCTAAAGTTTTCTTTAACATATATAAGACGGGAAAGAGTTAAAAAGGTTTCCTTTTTATTTATTGGTTTTCAATTAATTTAATTTTATGTGGCAAAGGTGGGTCAAATCTTCCATTTCCATCAATATCTATAAAAACAGGATTAGTTATTGCATAGGGTAGAATTGCATCCTCAGGATCCCCATCTCTAGCGGGTTGTTGAACTACAGGATAAAGGGTTTTATTCCCGAAAGCTTCAACAATAATATATGAATCTCTTTTCAGGTATAAACTTATTTTTTGATTCAATTTTAATATTTCATTTATTTTTGCTTTTATAGGAAAAATAATTTTTCTCTCACCATTTATAATTAATCTCACTTCATTGATAGAAATCCAGGGCGCACTTTTTACTTTTATCTGAATGTCTATTTTTCCATCCTTGTCTGTAAAAAAATCACCAATGGTATATTTTCCGTTTATTTTAAAATCAATTAAAGGACCATTTGTAATGAAAGAATGTCCTTTTTTGAGAGCATTAATTAACGAGTCAATGTTTATCCCTCCCTTTTTATTTTCGTAAAAAATGTAGGTTCGAGAATAACCAGGTTCCCCTCCATCTATTACATGAGAGTCAGAGGAACCAACTCCTGGGAAATAATATCCTCTATTTAAAAGATTTAACCAGTCACGAATTGTTTGGCAATTTCCTCCAGAATATAATGGACCATTCATTATTTCAATAACATCAAAGGATGTATCAAAATTTTTTTCAGCATATGAGGCATATTCAGGGTCAAGTTCATAGTTATTAAAATATCCCAAAGTTCCATAGCGGGGATGATTTAGCTGAATAATTGCATTTGGCTCTTTTTCTTTATTTCTTTTAAAAAGTGTTGATGCTTCCTCTGCTACTGGATTAATTGCCCCATTGTTTTCATGTTCAGGGTTCGGTTTTAAAGGATAGGAATTAAAATGGACTATACCAGATGTACTGATTTCACTACCAGGAATTACAATTAAATATTTCTCTAAGCCAAGTTCTTTAAGAGTAGTAGAATAATCTGTAATGTAGTTGTGGTCAGTTGATACTGCTACTTCTACTCCTTCAGCAATAACTGATTTTATTCTTTCTTCTATCTTAAGTCTGCCATCTGAATTCTGCGTGTGCATATGAGGGTCAAACGAAACAAGGTCAGGAGTTTCAATTACTCTCTCAATTATAAAATTTAATTCCATATAATCATCTTTTAATACTTCGATTATTTTCTTATCAATTGAATATTCTGGCCCTCTTGAGGCATAAACAAGGTATGTTCCCACAGGAATTTTAATTTCCAGACCTTCCTCTGGTGGAAGACACGAATTCTTGAAACTTTCTGAACATCTTCCAGTCTCTATTGGATTCTCTGGTTCAAAATAAGGAGTTTTTGTTGGATAAAGACCTATGAATGTAACTTTTCCTGGCACAAATTCACCATTGCTATTACTTATTTTTATTTTCAAAGTTCCTAAAGGAGGACTTTCAATTGTGCAGAAAGTTTTTTCATTTTTATGAACTGTAATTATTTTTTCACATACAGCAGGGAAGAAATTTGCTATTACTCTATAAGTCCCCTCAGGAAGACGGATATTCACCAGATATTTGTTTTTAAGAAAAGATTTAAAAAAGATTGAGGAGGATTGGACATCCTTAATTTTTAATTCCATCAGATCGCCATTATAGTTTTGGAAATTAATATACACAGGAAATGATTCAATATTTAAAATTTCATATATATTTTCAAGAAGTCTCTCAACATCTTTGTCAACAAGAAAAATATATTTGACTTCATAAGTTTCACCAGGAGCCAGTTTTCCAGGTAAAGGCTCCTCTGAGTATGGATTTAGATTTATCCTTGCCATGTAATATCCTTTTTTTTGATACACTCTAAAATTCAAATTTGGATGCGCAATTTCATCAAAAGGATTGAAGTAATAGCAGTGAAAGGCATTAAAATACAAATAATAATCAAACTCGTCAAATTCATTTTTTCCAGTATTTTTAATTTCTGAAACAATGTCAATTCTCCCATAATCGGGATAGAATAAATAATCTGTTTTAATAAAAGCCTTTTTCTCGTTTTTTATATAAGTTCCCGTTGCCTCAAATTTTAAATATCCATTTTCTGTTTCTATCTGTTTGAGAGAATTATAACTTGGATAATCTCTTTTTCCATTCATAGCAATCACAGGCGAACCAGCACATAAATCATTTATTAAATTTTCTCCAGCTGGCACAAAACTTAATATGCTTCCATAGGCACTTCCAGAAGGATAATTCAAAAAATCATTATATCTTCTATGAGTGCCTCCAATAATTACATAATAATTATTCGTTTTTATCAGATAATCTCCTGCTTGCCAGATTGAACAGAAGCTTTCGGGTAAATCTTTCTCGTCTTTAATTATTCTGATTTGAAAATATTCACCCTTTAAAAATTGAAATGAAAAAATTAAGAGAATAAAAAATATTTGAAATTTGAATTTTTTCATATTGCCCTCCATTTAGCGAATTTAAATAAAAAATTCCATTCCGTCAACCGCAAGCTCAAACCCATTCTCTTTAATTTTTTCAATTTCTTTACCCTCAGGATTTAAGGATAAATTTGAATGATTTAAATGTGTGAAATAAATTTTTGTCTTTTTCGCTATATTAGCAAGTAATTTAATTGATGACAGTATAAATGGATGCCCTATTTTTGATAAATCTCTATGAGGTAGCTCATCCGAAGAGAAGAATGTTCCATCAATTAAGGCAAAATCCACTTCCTCAATAATTTTATTTATTGGTTTTTTCCATGCTTCCCAGCTCTGAATGTCAGGAATATAGAGGAGTTTTCTTTTTTTGCCACAAATTATAAATCCTAAAGTATCCGTGTATTCAGCTCTATGAGGCACCACAAATGGAATAATAGAAATATTCTTTGAGACATTGAATTCTTTTTCAGGTTCAAGAATATAGATTTTAATGTTATTTAATTTAACAAGTAAATTCCATGGACCATTATTTATTAAAAAATCATGCATTTGAGATGAACAATATACAGGTAGTTGAGAGGTGGATAAAGCTTCGAATCCAAAAAACATTAAACCTGTATAATGTCCAATGTGAGCATGAGTAAGAAAGATGCCGTCTGGATGAAATCTTTTTTTCTTTGATTTAATTCTATTGTGCAAAATATCGAGTTGTTTCCTTATATCAGGTGTAGCATCAATCAAAAAAGTTTTATTCTCAGAGAAATCAATTAAAGCAAGTGAAGAGATCAATCGAGAGTAGAGTTTATTTTTCCTTGCCTTTATACAGTTTGTACAATAACATCCTGCATGTGGAATTCCACCATCCTGGGCTGTTCCAATTACTTTTACCAAAGCATTAGTTTCATTTTTCTGGGAAACCTTTTTGTTATTAGAGAGAAAAATTCCCGGCTTTGTCACCATCAAACCTCCCACTAAAATTGAATTTAGGAAAGTTCTTCTTTTCATTTTATTTCCTCAACTCATTTATTAATTCTTCTATACGAGATAAAGCATTAATTAAATAATTTTCTTCAACTCCATAACCAAAGCGAAGATATCCATCCATAGTAAAGTGATCTCCAGGAGCAATTAAAACACTTTTTTCTTGAATCAATCTATTCACCAAATCTATTGAATTAATATTTAAATTATAGCGCGGAAATGCAATAGCACCAGCTTTAGGTGGAATACAATGAAATATGTCATTGTGCTTCTCAAACCATGAAATAAGAATGGATAGGTTTTTTCTTAATATTTTTCGATTTCTTTGAATAATTTTTTCTCTAATATTAGGTGAAAGTGCTATTCGAGCTAACCAATCACTTAATGTGGAAGGAGCAATGGTAATATAATCATGATAATGCCATAATTTTTCTATTAAATCTTTTGATGAAACAATCCATCCTATTCTCAAGCCAGGTAGACCAAAAGCTTTTGAAAGACCTCCAACTACAGCTACTTTATCATATCTACCCCAGAAACTCGGTGTAATTTCTCCATTTAATTCAGCTCCCCTGTAAACTTCATCAGCTAAAATCATTGCTCCTACTTTATCAGCAAGATTTATTATCTCCTCCATCTCCTCTTCACTCAAGACAGCGCCTGTTGGATTATTTGGATTTGTAATAATTATTAGCTTTGTTTTATCTGTCACCAATTTTTTAAGCTCTTCAAGGTCGGGTGCCCAAGCTAAATTTTCTTTAAGGTAAAAGAGTTTTACTTTAGCACCAAAACATCTTAAAAGTCCCCAAATCTGCATGTAATTTGGCATCGTGAAAATCACCTCATCTTCTGGTTCGATACTGCTCCAGATAAAAATAAAATTTGACTCTGAAGAACCATTTGTTACCAGTATATTTTCAATTTTCGCACCCGTGTATAATTTGCTTATTTTTTCTCTTAAATCTATTGTTCCATTTGTCTGACTATATCCAATTCTCAGCTTTCGGATTTCCTTGAATTCATTTTCATTCAGAAATTCATCAAGACTTAAAGGATGAATTCCGCTTTCTGCTAAATTATACTCTACCACATGCTCCCATATGGACTGAATTCTCTCCAGTTCAAAGGGTTCTATTCTCATATTCTCCTCCTTCCTAAAATTTTACTATACATTTCTATTAGGTTCTGAATATAATAAAAAGGGAGTAATGATGCAATTAATAAAAGAAAAAATAAATCAAATAAGGGATTTTTTGAGGGATAAAAATATTGATATGTGGATGATTTATGTTCGAGAAACCGATTTATTGAGAGACCCTGCTCTCCAATATATATTCACAGGACAAGTAGTATGGGAGAGTGCATTTATTTTTACTAAAGAAGGGAGGGGATATGCAATTGTTGGTTCACTGGATAAAGAAGAAGTTGAGAAATCAGAGATTTTTGAAGAGGTTTACACATATGTTAGTTCATTTAAAGACGAGCTTAAGAGAGTTCTTAATAAAATAAAGCCGGAAAAGATAGCAATAAATTTTTCTATTGATTCTCCTCAAGCTGATGGAATAACGCATGGATTATTTTTAAAGCTCCAGAAATATTTAAAAGAACTTAACTGGAATGGAGAGATAATTTCAGCAGAGGAAATAATAAATTTTATAAGAAGCAGGAAAACAAAAAGTGAAATAGAGAAAATTAAAAAAGCAGTTGATATAACTTTAAATTTATTTAATGAGGTTAATGGAATTATAAAGCCTGGAAAAAGTGAAATTGAAATAGCATTGTTTTTGAGGAAAAGAGTTGAGGAAATGGGGCTTGAACTCGCATGGGAGGAGAGAACATGTCCAGGGGTTTTTGCTGGGCCACAGAAAGTTGGTGCTCATTCCTCTCCCACAGATAAAAAGATTAAAAGAGGATTCTTAGTCAATATTGATTTCGGATTAAAATTTAATGGCTATGCATCAGATCTTCAAAGAACCTGGTATGTACTGAGAGAGAAAGAAAGAGAAGCACCACAAGAAGTTATAGAAGCTTTTAATACAATAAAAGAGGCTATTGAGATAACGGTTAAAAATCTTAGACCAGGCATAAAAGGTTATGAAGCGGATAAAGTTTGCAGAGAATACATCGTTTCAAAAGGCTACGAAGAGTATCCACATGCAACAGGTCATCAGATAGGAAGAAATGCACATGATGGTGGTGTTCTTTTAGGTCCATGTTGGGAAAGGTATGGGAATTTACCGTATCTTACAATTGAGGAGGGAATGGTATTTACAATTGAGCCAAGAATTAATTTAAAAAATTATGGTGTTATGAGTATAGAAGAGATTGTATATATTAGAGAAAAAGGAGCAGAATTTCTTTCAAGACCACAGAAAGAATTATTTCTTATTATTTCTTAAAATCTAAAGATGTAAAAAATAGAAGTGGCCTGAAATTCTTTATTCAAAGGTGTATAATCTCTATATGTTCCTTTTTTAAAATAATACTCATATTCAATGCCAATTTGAGACCATGAAAAAAGATTGATGCTTCCTCTACAACATATTCTTGTTATATATTCTTTTGCATTAGTTCCAAATATTGATTTTACCCAATAATAAGATAATTCTGCGTAAAAATTAAAGAGATTTTTTCTTTCTAGACCAAAATTAAACTTTCCCTTTATTCCAGGCCCAAGATAATATGGATCACTCCCTGGTCCAAATCTATGATGTTCTCCGTGTTTTTTAAAAATTTCTTCACCATATGTTAATACAAACGAAGAACTTGCACCCCCAAATATTCCAGAAAGTCCAGCAGAAGTTTTAAAAATAAAATTCTTGCCAAAGTTTAAAACAAAACCAGGGCCAAAGCCCACTGCAGAAATTTTATTTCCAGGAATATTGATATAATCAAAATCCCCAAAAATTCCAAATAAATTCTTTTTTGTTTTTAAGCCTATAATTAGACCTGTTGTTAATACTCTTTCAATTTTGAGTCTTCTATTTCTCCATTTTGTTCTTAAATCAAAGGTAAAATAATCATATGGCGAAATCTTTGAATCTGTTTTTTCAATTGCATCTAGGAATTCTAAATTTACACCTAAGACTGGAACCTTTTCGCAACTGCCGATAGGAAAATACAAATTATAAAAATGTTCTTCTGCTTTTCTTCCAATTCGAAAACTATCTCCAGTCACTAATCTATCTATTGCTACAGCTGGACTTACAAAAAATGTAAAAACTTCTCTGAGAAATCTTTCAAAACCTCTCTCATTGTTTCTAATTATTAAATTCGAAAGACGAAATAGGACTTCTCCTAATGTCATACCTCCGAGTGTTGTCATAATAGCATCATTTGTAGAAGGCTGATTATTTTCTAATGCGATTTCCCACATCAAGCTCCCAGAAAAGGGATAAATTATACTTTCCCAATAATTAAGACCATTTACTCGAGCAGAAGACCAGAATAAACTTCCTTGATAAGGATGATCTAATTGATTTGCTTGGAAACTATTATTGTCCCAATAATATCCCCTTTTAATATTTCTCCAAATTGATTGTGCTGATATTTTTACCCAATTTGCCTTTTTTATATACCTATCATAAGCCCATACAGCTGTATTGATTCCAATAACTTCAAGTCCTGCTTTTAAATAATTTTTCTTAGGCTTTAAATTACTTGCTGTTGTACTATTCCCCAAGCAAGTGTTATTTAAAATAAGTAATAGCAAAAAAAGATTTAAAAATTTCTTTAACCCCTCAGTCCCCATAAGGAAGTTTATTATTTTTATAACATAATAAAAAACCTTCGTCAAATCATGAAAATGAAATTAATTGTTGGATTTCTTGACAATTAAAATAATCAAACCTATTATTTAAGATAACATGGATAAAAGAAGAAAATGTCCAGTATGTGACCATTATTTGGAAGAGGAAACAGATAAATGTGAGAATTGTGGAACCATTATTTCTTATTTCATTAATAATGAGAAAAGTATTTCAGAGGAAAAACCACATACAACCACTCGCCTGCATTCGAAACAGGTCTTTTCCTTTTTAATAAAGGAAGATACAAGCACTTCTGACATGGATTTAAATCGAATAGATTTAATAAGGGAGGAAGAAGAATTATCCGTAAAGAAAAAGGGTCTATTTAGAAATCGAATTCTTGGATGGATATTTGATATATTTTTGATATCTACAATATGGCTTTTTAGTCTTATTATTGCTTCTGTTATGTTAAAAGTAAAGTTATTTAAATTACTTTCATCCTCTTACCCACAATTAATAGCCTTTTTCTTTATTCTGCTTTTTATTTATCTATTTTTCTTTATCTTATTTTTTAAACGAACACTCGGAGAATTTATATTTTCAAAAAATGATTAAGGGATAGTTTTCTCTTTACCAAATTCAAAATTTTCTCCTAAGAATTTATCCCTCGCTAATTTATTGACAGCAAGTTCAAGGGGTGGACCTTCTACCAGAATTTTTCCCTCGTGAATTATATATGCTCTATCAACGATTTCAAAGGTATCTCTTACATTATGGTCTGAAACAATTATTCCTATCCCTTTTCTCTTTAGATTAAGAAGCAATTCCTGAAGTTCATTAATTGTTATAGGATCAATTCCACTGAATGGCTCATCAAGGAATAGAAATTTAGGATTTGTAAGAAGTGCTCTTGCAATCTCCAGTCTCCTTTTCTCTCCTCCTGATAGGGCGTAAGCTTTGCTCTTTGCCAGATGAGAAATCCCAAGCTCTTCCATAACATTTTTTACTTTTTTATTTTTTACTTCTTTAGAGGATTTGTTTAAATCAGCAATCATCTTTAAATTTTCTTCAACAGTTGCTTTGAGGAAAACAGAATTTTCCTGGGGAAGATAGACCAGTCCCTCCCTTGCTCTTATATATGAAGGGGCAAATGTTATTCTCTTTCCACCTAAATAAATATCCCCCTCCTCTGGTTTTATCAAACCAACTATAATTTGAAAGGTAGTAGTTTTTCCAGCTCCATTTCTTCCAAGAAACCCAACGATTTCACCTGATTTTATTTCCAGGTTAACGCCATCCACAACCTTTCTTCCATTGTATATTTTTACTAAATTAATTGCTTTTAAAATTGGCATTGATTATTTTTCTTCCTTTAAAGTAAAATATTAATTGTAAATACTTTAACTGTCAACAAAATCATTTGATGAAAGTAATAAGTGCTTCAAGAAGAACGGATTTAATAGCCTTTTTCCCTGAATGGCTTTCAAGTTCCATATCCAGAGGAATTGCAAATGTTATTGGTCCAGCAGGGAATTACAGAGTAAATCTTAACCCCTCGGAGGTTCATACTTTTGTTCTGTGGTCAAAAAACTTTCATAATTTAATTACAAATAAATATAATTTACTCAACTTATTATCTAATTACTCACAGCTTTTCTTTCTTTTTACAATAACTGGTCTAGGCGGAAGCTTTATCGAGCAGGGAGTTCCTCCTCCAGAAGTTGCAATATCACAGATTGAAAGTTTAATTAAAATTGCTGGAACCCCTGAAAGAATATCGATAAGATTCGACCCAATAGTTTACTGGTGGGAAAATGGAGTTTTGAAAACAAATCTTTATTTCTTTGAAACCTTAGCTCCAGTTCTGAATAAATTGAATATAAGAAATATAAAATTCAGTTTTGCACAGTGGTATGAGAAGTGTAGAAAAAGAGCTCAAAAACATAATTTTTCCTATTATGACCCACCAGAGGATAAGAAAAAACAGGATGCGAAGTATCTTGCTCAAATTTCAAAAACTTACAATTTAAATTTATATGCATGTTCACAAAATTTTCTTTCAACTGTTGATGGCATAAAACCTTCCTCATGCATTGATGGGAATTTATTAACTTCACTCCATCCTCAAAATTATTCTGCCTCCACTCAAAAGGATAAAAGTCAGAGAAAAGAATGCAATTGCACTGAATCAGTTGATATTGGAAGCTATACACAAGCGTGCCCACATAGTTGCCTCTATTGCTATGCGAATCCAAAGATTTAAAATCCTTGAAAAAAATTATTTTTCTGCTATATTATTAGGATGAAGTTAATCTTGATAAAATTCCTCGATGATATTAACTGAGAATCAAAATTGGAGATAAAAAATGAAGATTTTCTCAGGGTCTTCTAATCCTGATTTAGCTAAAGCAATTTGTAAATATCTTAACAAACCCCTCGGGGAATGCATTCTTAAAACTTTTAGTGATGGAGAAATTCAGTTTCAGATTACAGAGAATGTCAGGGGAGAGGATGTCTTTATTGTACAATCCACCTCATATGAAGTTAATTTTCATTTAATGGAGTTACTCATAATGGTAGATGCTTTTAAAAGAGCCTCTGCAGAGAGAATTACTGCTGTTATTCCTTATTATGGATATGCCCGTCAAGACAGAAAGGACAAGCCTCGAGTACCTATAACTGCACGCTTGGTTGCTGATTTATTGGAAACAGCTGGCGTAAACAGAGTGCTTACAATGGATTTACATGCACACCAGATTCAGGGTTTTTTTTCTATCCCTGTAGATAACCTTTTTGCAGCGCCTGTATTATGCGAATATATACAGGGTTTAAACTTGAATGAAACCGTAATTGTGTCACCTGATGCAGGAGGAGTTGAGAGAGCAAGAATGTTTGCTAAGAGATTAAATGCGAGTCTTGCAATTGTAGATAAAAGAAGACCTGCTCCAAATGTCAGTGAGCTAATGAATATTATAGGCGAAGTCGAAGGAAAATCTGCAATTGTAGTTGATGATATTGTTGATACTGCTGGAACCTTGAAACAGACAGGTGAGGCATTAAAAGAGAGAGGAGCAAGAAGAATTCTTGCTGCCTGCACTCATCCTGTATTGTCAGGAAATGCAATAGAAAGAATAGAATCATCAGCTTATGAAGAGGTTATTGTTACTGATACAATTCAAATGCCTGAAGAAAAGAGAAAATGCAAAAAATTTACAATTCTGTCAGTAGCCAATCTATTCGGTGAAGCAATAAAAAGAATACATGAATCAAGCTCTGTAAGTTCACTTTTCAATTAAGGAGGATCGAAAAATGGAACAATTTGTAATCAAAGGAGAAATAAGAAAGGATTTAGGCAAAAATGCGTGCAGAAGGCTGAGGAAAGAAGGTAAACTTCCTGGAATATTATATGGCAATAATATGGAAAATATCCCAATTATTGTGGATAAAAAGGATATACAGAGGATCTTAAAATCAGAGACAGGAGAAAATACTATTTTTAAAATAACTCTTGATTCTCAAACCTATGATGTTATTATCAAAGACCTCCAGAGAGATCCTGTCTTTTATGAACCGCTTCATGTGGACCTTTATCACATTGCCATGGATAAGCCAATAGAAGTTACTGTAGCAATTGCATTAAAAGGAGATGCAGTTGGAGTGAAAAGTGAAGGCGGTTTTCTGGATTTTGTTACACGAGAGATAGATATAAGATGTTTACCAAAGGATATTCCAGAATACATTGAAGTTGATATATCTGATTTACATGTCAATCAGGCTCTGAAGGTTGAAGATATTAAAGTACCCGAGGGAATTGAAATTTTAGAAGACCCAGAAGTAGTGATTGTGCATGTATTACCGCCTGAAGAGGAAGAAAAGGTAGAAGAAGAGGAGGAAAAAGAAGAAACCTTGTTTGCTGAAGAACCCGAACAACCTGAAGTAATAGGAAAGGAAAAACCTTCTGAGGAAGAGGAAGAAGAGGAGAAAGAGGAAGAGTAATTTGTGGATTTTAATTGGTCTGGGCAATCCAGGAAGGGAATTTGCACGGACAAGGCATAATGCAGGCTTCAAGCTGATTAATATTCTTGCTAAGGAATGGGGAGTTAGAGTGAGGAAAAGACGTTTTCTTTCAAAAATAGGAGAAGTGGATAGAAGAGGTGAAAAAATTTTACTTGTAAAGCCACAAACCTACATGAATTTAAGTGGAAAAGCTGTTAAATTAATAGTTGATAATTTAAGCATAAATTTGGAAAATATGATAGTAATATATGATGATATTGATATTCCATTAGGAGAAATAAGAATAAGAAAAAAGGGAAGCGCAGGCACTCACAAAGGTGTTCAGTCAATTATTACAGAGTTGGGCACAGAGAACTTTCCAAGGCTCAGAATAGGAATTGGAAAGAATCACAAAATAGAAGATTTGACCCAATATGTTCTTTCACCTTTTGAGGAAGACGAACTCCCCTTATTTAAAAGTGGACTAAATAAAGCAAAGGAAGCAATAAATATAATTATGGATCAGGGAATAGATAAAGCAATGAGTGTTTATAACAAAAGAGGAGAAAAAATCTCCTTGCCTCTTCAAAAGAATGAAGAGGCTTTAAATCCATAAGGAGGTTAAAATGAGAGCATATGAAACAGCGTTTTTAATTGCTCCGAATCTCAGTGAAGAGGAAGTGAAAAAGGTTGTTGACCAGGTGACAGGAATAGTAAAAGAAATGGGAGGAGAAATTTTTGATTTGGAAGAATGGGGGAAGAGAAAACTTGCTTATCCTATTGATCATTTTGAGGAGGCATATTATTTCTTTCTCACTCATGAATCTCCGCCTTCTGTACCTCATGAGCTTGAAAGAAAATTCAGACAATGGGAATCTGTTATTCGTTTTATGACAGTAAAACTTGATAAGCACGTTTTTGAAGAAAGGAAAAAGGCAAAAGCTCAGCAAATAGTTGAGATTTCACCGAGTGAGGAGGCGAAAGAAGAAAAAGAAGAGAAAGAGGAAAAGGAGGAAAAGCAATGAAAGAAGAAAAAAAAGAAAAGGAACAAGTAAAGAGATTTTTTATTCCTAAGAAAAAGTATTGTAAATTCTGTCATGAAAAAATTGATTACATAGATTATAAAGATGTTGAACTTTTGAGAAGATTTGTGCCTGAAAGGGGGAAAATCCTTCCAAGAAGGATGACAGGAAACTGCGCCTTTCATCAAAGGCGTTTGGCTGTTGCAATAAAGAGGGCACGAATATTAGCTTTATTGCCTTTTGTAGCTGATTAAAAATTAATAAAAGGAGTCGAAAATGAAAGTGATATTAAAGGAAGATGTCCCTAATTTGGGGCGGAAAGGAGATATAGTAGAGGTAGCCCCTGGTTATGGGAGAAATTATTTAATTCCAAAAAAAATGGCTATTGAAGTTACTCCTTCAAACCTGAAAATGATAGAGATTGAAAGAAAGGCAATACTGAAAAGAATAGAAAAGGAAAAGCTTTCAGCTGAGGAATTAGCCAAAAGACTGAGTGAAGTGAAGTTGACATTTTACAAGAAAGCAGGAGAAAAGGATGTAATTTTTGGCTCTGTAACATCACATGATATTCAGGAGGCTCTTGAAAAACTGGGATATAAAATAGATAAGAAAAAGATTGTAATTGAAGAACCTATAAAAAGATTGGGAAATTATTCAGTTCCTATCAAAATTTATCATGATATAATAGCTGAGATAAATATTGAGGTTTTAAGAGAAGAGGAAAAGGGGGCTGAAGAGGAAAAGAAAACCAAAGAGGGAAAGAAGACCAAAGAAGAAAAAAAAGAAAAATAAAGAGGGATTATTATGGATTTAGATTCAATCTTAACCCGAAAGACACCTCCCCATAGTGATGAAGCAGAGAAAGCAGTACTCGGTGGTATACTTGTTAAAAATTCAAATCTAAACGTGATTTTATCAATAATTAATCCCCAGGATTTTTACAGGGAGGCACATCAAAAAATTCTTGATAAGATGATTGAACTTGCTGATAAAGGAGAAGTTATTGATCTCCTTTCATTAACTGAAGCCTTAAAAAAAAGTGGTGAATTGGAGAATGTAGGGGGTGCTTCTTATATTTCCTCCCTTTTGGACGGTGTACCAAAAAGCATTAATGTAGAATATTACGCAAAAATCATAAAAGAAAAATCCATTTTAAGAAGACTTATTTTTTCATCTGCCCGAATTATAGAGGCGAGTTATGAAGAAAAATTTGAAACGGATGAGATTTTAGATCAGGCCCAGACTTCCCTTATTGAATTAGCAGAAGAAAGAATAAAACCTGGTTTCATGCCGATGAAAATTATCGCTGAACAAACCCTTGAGATTGTTGAGTCTTTATCAAGAAGAAAAGAGTTTATTACAGGCTTACCAACAGGATTCAGGGATCTGGATTCTCTTATTTCAGGGCTTCATAATTCAGATTTTATTGTTGTTGCTGGACGTCCATCCATGGGAAAAACAGCTTTCGCCTTAAATGTGTCCCAGAATGTTGCATGTAAAGAAGGCCGTGCTGTAGGGATTTTTACTCTTGAAATGGCAAAGGAGCAAGTTGCCATAAGGATGTTATGTGCAGAAGCACTTGTGAATATTCAGAGGGTAAGAAATGGCTACATAAATGATAGAGAATGGAATAGAATTGTTTTAGCTTTTAATAAATTAGCTCAAGCTAATATTTTTGTGGATGAAACACCCGCATTAACTGTAACTGAGATGAAAGCTAAAGCAAGAAGATTGAAAATGGAAAATAAACTTGATCTCCTTGTTATAGATTATATGCAATTAATGAGGGGGGGAGGAAGATTTGAAAATAGAACCCAGGAAATTTCTTTTATTTCCCGTTCCATGAAAGAACTTGCAAAGGAATTGCAGATTCCAGTAATTGGGGTTTCTCAGCTAAGTAGGGCTTTAGAAAGGGCAGGAAGGGCAAATAGACCTCAACTTTCAGATTTAAGAGAATCTGGAGCAATTGAGCAGGATGCTGATGTTGTTATCTTTATTTATAGAGAAGAGATGTATAGACCTACTTTGGAAAATGCAGGTGAAGCTGATATAATTGTAGCAAAACAGAGAAATGGCCCAATAGGAACAGTAAAACTTACCTTCCTGAAAGAATACAGTAAATTCGTTAACAAAGAATTCATAGTAGACAGAAGGGAACAGGAACAGTAATTAACTGAATAGTCTTTATCATGAATCAAAAAAAGCTTTTTCCTAAAACATACATTAAATTTTTTGAAGGGGTGGGAGAAGTTTCTTTTCTTCTTTATCAGACTTTCATAAATACTTTTAAAAAACCCTGGGAAAAAAGGATTTTTATTAGACAGCTTGAAGAAATTGGAGTGAATTCCGTACCTGTGGTTACCTTGACAGCAGCATTCACAGGACTTGTTTATGCTTTATGGGGATATATAGGCTTTCATAGATATATTGGTCCAGGTTCAGAAGCTTATGCAGGTCCAGTTATTGCCCTTGGACTTGTGAAAGAATTAATCCCTGTTCTTGTTGGGTTAATGGTTGCTGGAAGAATTTGCTCTTCAATTGCTGCTGAAATAGGCTCAATGAAAGTAACAGAACAAATAGATGCTCTCTATACACTTGGTGCAGAACCAATAAAGTATCTCGTAGTCCCAAGAACTCTTGCAGCTTTTCTTATGCTTCCGCTACTTACTGTTTTTGGAGATGCAATTGCTTTGTTATGCAGTTATGGATATATGGTTTATTTCATGAAAGTTAATAAATATCTTTATTACAGTATAACTCTTCAATATATTGAGACATGGGATATTATAACAGGATTGATAAAAGCATCTTCTTTCGGGATTATTATTGCTATTATTGGCTGTTATTATGGATTAAAAACTGAAGGTGGTGCTCAGGGAGTTGGAAAATCAACCACCAATTCAGTTGTGGTTGCATCGATTTTAATATTAATAGTGAATTTTTTCTGGAGTAAATTTTTGCCGAGCACTTTACACCAATGATTGAAATTATTGATTTACACAAATCTATAAATTCCAAAAAAGTTTTAAAAGGAGTGAATTTAAAGGTTGAGGAAGGAGAAACAATGGTGGTGATTGGTCCGAGCGGAGTTGGCAAAACAGTTCTACTTAAACACTTGCTTGGATTGATGAAACCGGATAAGGGAGAAATTTATATAAAGGGAGTTGAGATAACGCATTTAAAAAATGAAGAAATAAGAAAATTTGTTAAAATAGGAATGGTTTTTCAGGAAGGGGCTCTATTTGATTCTCTAACAGTTGGAGAGAATATAAGCTTTGGTCTTGAAAAACATACAGACCTCTCTCCAGAAGAGATAAAAGAGATTGTTGCAAGTTGTCTGGAAAAAGTCGGACTTCCTGGTATAGAGAATTTATTGCCCCATGAGTTAAGTGGAGGAATGAAGAAAAGAGTGAGTTTAGCCCGTGCAATTGCTTATAATCCAGAAATAATTCTTTATGATGAGCCATCAACAGGCATTGACCCAATAAGAGCAGATGCAATAAATGAATTAATTATAAAAATGAAAAACGAATTAAAAGTTACCTCTGTAATCATAACCCATGATATAAGAAGTGCCTTTAAGGTAGGAGATAGAGTTGCAATGCTTTATGATGGAAAAATAATAGAAGTTGGAACTCCTGAAGAAATCAAAAATTCAAGTAACCCTGTTGTTCAACAGTTTATAACAGGAGAAGCTAAAGGCCCAATAAGATCCTGGTGATAAAATGTTTCAATTGGATTACAAAAGAAAGATTAAAATTGGAATTTTTGTCTTTATATCTCTTATTATTCTTATTATATTTATAATTAAAATAGGAAATGTGAGTGTTATAAGAGCGAGAAAAGGTTATAACATTTTTGCTTATTTTAATTCTATAGCTGGACTCGAAAAAAATTCTTCAGTGAGACTGGCAGGNGTTAAAGTTGGAATAGTAAGAAGAATAAAATTAAAGGATGGAAAGGCTGAAGTTTCAATGATAATTGACCCTGAAATAAAAATTCCAAAAGACTCAATAGCCTGTGTTTCGTCTCTTGGTTTGATGGGAGAGAAATATATAGAAATTGTTCCTGGAAAAGAACAAGAGTATGTTCAGCCTAATGGGATTATAAAGGGTTTTCAGCCTCCGAGCATGGATCAATTAGCTTCTATGTTCATGAATATTGGAAAAGAATTAGAATCATTGAGTCAACAATTTCAAAGACTTTTTGGAGATGAAGAAACTAGTAGAAAAATTTCAAACATAATTGAGAATCTGGAGGAAGTGAGTATTGAAATAAATAAAATTGAGTTGGTGAAAACCTTTAATGATTTTGAGAAGACTATAAATAATTTCAACAAAAATGCGAAGGAAATTTCAGAAAAACTATCAGAACTTACATCAATTATGAAGGAAATTGCTGAAGAGAATAAAGGGAAAATCAGAAATAATTTAGAAAGGATCGAAAATCTTATTAAAGAAGCAGAAAAAACAATAAATCTTTTGAATAAAAATCTGGAAAAAATAGATAAAGGTCAGGGAACCATTGGTAAATTAGTAAATGATCCTGAGTTCTTTAAGAAAATAGATGAAACCGTAACTGAGGCAGAGAATCAATTAGCAAATATTTCAAAAGTTAAACTGGATGGAAGTTTCTGGGGCTATTATTTAACATCGTCAAATTCATTTAAAAATTATATTGATTTTAGTCTTCTATATGGAGATGATTTATCTCTTAGAAGCCAGATTATAAAAGAAAATTCAAATGGTAAATTTAAATTTTCAATAATTGGAGAGAAAAAAATCAGTTTTTTCTGGGTAAAGGGAGGAATAATAGAATCAGAATTCGGAATGGGAATTGATTTCCCAATGAGTGAAAAGATGAAAATTTCATTTGACATTTTTGATTTAAATCGGGAAAAAAGCCCTCACCTCAGGCTATTGACTAAATACTCATTTTACAAAAAAATATATATGGTCGCTGGAATAGAAGATTTTACCCTTGCGGAAAAAAGAGGATTCTTTTTTGGTTTAGGAATAGGGATAAAATGAAAGAAAAAACTTTTTTTGTTTGTCAGAATTGTGGGTATCAATCTTTAAAATGGCTTGGCAAGTGTCCCCAGTGCTCTGAATGGAATACAATGCTGGAGGAGAGAATAGAAGAGGAAGAGGAGAAAAGGGGATTTGTCTCAGCATCAAAGCCGATTCCATTTACAGAAATAAAAAAGGAAGAAGAGGAGAGAATAAATACTGGACTAAAGGAATTTGATAGAGTTCTGGGAGGAGGAACTGTAAAAGGTTCTCTTGTTTTAATTGGAGGTGAACCTGGAATAGGTAAGTCAACCCTTCTTTTACAAATTGGAAACTTTTTTGCAGGGAAAGGTAAAAAAGTGCTTTATGTTTCAGGAGAGGAGTCCCTTTCCCAGATTAAAATGAGAGGTGAAAGATTAGGGATAAAAGGAGATACTCTTTTTCTCCTAAGTGAAACAAATCTTGAAAGAATTCTTGAAGAGACAGAAAATTTAAAACCAGATATATTTATTCTCGACTCTATTCAGACCATTTTTTCTATGAAATTTTCATCTCCACCTGGGAGCATTAGTCAGGTAAGGGAAGTTGCGAATCAAATTTTTTATTATGCTAAGAGCAATTTGATACCTTCTTTTATTATTGGTCATATCACAAAAGATGGTACTCTTGCAGGTCCAAAAGCTCTTGAACACATTGTTGATGTTGTCCTCTTTTTTG
Organism: Candidatus Aminicenantes bacterium JdFR-78; assembly: GCA_002010665.1. Classification (GTDB taxonomy): domain Bacteria; phylum Acidobacteriota; class Aminicenantia; order JdFR-78; family JdFR-78; genus JdFR-78. Next base: position 40,348 of record MTON01000001.1, on the reverse strand, counting down.
AAGGGGATAGAAATCATCATTACAGAGTCTTAAGGGTTTTAAAGAATAGATTTGGTCCAGTCTCTGAACTTGGAGTTTTTGAAATGAGAGCTGAGGGATTGATTCCTGTTCCAAATCCATCGTCCTTTTTCATTGAAGAAAAAGTAGAGAATGAGCCTGGAAGTGTAATCTTTTGTACTCTTAAGGGCTCAAGACCCTTACTGGTTGAAATTCAGGCACTAATATCCTCTTCTCCTTTTGTTGGAAATCCGAGAAGAATGACTGTTGGGCTCGATCATTTTCGGACATCTATGTTACTTGCAATTATTGAGAAAAGACTTGGGTATAGCTTTTCAGGAGATGATATTTATTTGAATGTAGCCGGTGGATTAACAATTGAAGAACCAGCAGCTGATCTTGCTGTAATTTCAGCTATCATATCAAGCGTTAAAAATAAACCCTTATCTTCTGAAACAATTATTTTAGGGGAAGTCGGTTTAGCAGGCGAAATTCGTTCCATAATTCAGCTTGAGACAAGATTAAAAGAGGCATTTTCGCTTGGATTTAAAAAGGCAGTGGTTCCTCTAAGCAATTTATCCAGTACTAAAGGAAAGAGTATTATAGAGGGAGTGGAAGTTTATGGAGTGAAAAATATAAAAGAAGCCATAAACATTCTTTTTTAACGGAGGTTAAATGATGTTTTATTTTTTAAGATTTTTCATTGTTGTTTTGACTTCTGCAATAGGTTACTTCTATCCACCTTTTAAGTTAGATCCGTTTTATGGAGCAGTTTTAGGATTTATTCTCGGAATTTTAATTATAAGCCTTGAGATAATAATAAGAAAAGCAGATTTTAAGATAATATGGGGTGCAAGTATAGGAACATTTCTCGGAATTTTTCTTGGCTGGTCAATTGGATTAATTTATAAATCTCTTGCGCAGGATTATATTACAGGCACTTTTATAAAAATATTCTTCCTACTTATCATGCCTTACATCGGTTTATTAATTGGAATAAGCAAATCAGAATGGTTTGACCCTCTTTCCCTTGTAAGATTTTTTAAGGAGAGAGGTGGAGGAAAAAGCTATAAAATATTAGATACAAGTGTAATCATAGATGGGAGAATTGCTGATATATGCGACACAGGATTTATTGAGGGCGAGCTTGTTATTCCAAGTTTTGTTTTGAAAGAACTCCAGATGATTGCAGATTCTTCAGACCCCTTGAAGAGGCAAAGAGGTAGAAGAGGTCTTGATATTTTGCAGAAGTTAAAAAAATCATCAAATGTCACAGTGACAATCTCAGATGTGGATTTTCCAAATATAAAAGATGTGGATTTGAAAATTATTGAACTTGCAAAAAGTCTTGGAGCAAAGATTATAACCAATGACCTTAATCTCAATAAAATAGCTCAATTACAAGCAATTCCCGTCCTGAACATAAATGAACTGGCAAATGCTCTTAAACCTGTTGTTTTACCCGGAGAAACAATGAAGGTCTATATTCTGAAAGAGGGAAAAGAAAAGGATCAGGGTGTCGCTTATCTGGATGATGGAACAATGGTTGTTGTTGATAATTCAAGAAAGAAAATAGGACAGAACATTGAAATAACTGTTACCTCTGTGCTTCAGACAACAGCAGGAAAAATGATTTTTGGACGATATGATGGAGATTGAGCAAAGAGTATTTGTAATAATTGTAGCATCTGGAAAAGGATTAAGATTTGGACAAAGGAAACAATATGTTAATCTGAGAGGAAAACAGATTTTAGAACATTCTGTTGAAACCTTTAACTTCCATCCTTTAGTCAATGAAATCATTCTTGTATTGGATGACCCTTCCAAAGGTCAGCATTTAAAAGAAAAGTATCACAAAGTAAAAGAGATTGTTAAAGGTGGAGAGAGAAGAACAGATTCTGTTTATGAGGGCTTTAAAAGAATTAACTGTAATGAAAGGGATTTAATCCTGATTCATGATGGAGTAAGACCTCTTGTTTCACCTGACTTAATAGAGAGGGTGATTGAAAAGGCGAGACAGAAGGGTTCTGTTATCCCAGTTATTGCAATTGAGGATACAGTAAAACGGTGTGAGGGAGATAGAGTAATTAAGACCTTAGAGCGGAATAAAATTTTTAGGATCCAAACACCTCAGGCTTTCACTTATGGAATCCTTAAAAAGGCTTTTGATAAAGCCTATTCAGAGGGTTATACTGGATCTGATGAGGCATACTTGGTTGAGAAACTCGGGCTTGAAGTCTATACAGTTGAAGGGGATTTAAAGAATATAAAAATTACAACCCCTTTTGATTTAAAACTGGCGGAGTTCTATCTTGAAAATTAAGATAGGCATAGGATACGATATTCACAGATTTGAAGAAAATCGAAAGTTATACCTTGGTGGAGTAGAAATTCCATTCTATAAAGGCTTAATTGGACATTCGGATGGAGATGTTTTAATACATGCAATTATTGATGCAATTTTAGGAGCATTGGGAGAAAAGGATATCGGACAATTATTTCCGGATACGGATCCAGAATATAAAGGCATTTCAAGTCTGAAATTATTGGAAAAGGTTATAAAAATAGTAAAAGATAAAAAAGCCAAAATTCTGAATATTGATTCTGTAATTATTACTGAGGAACCAAAACTTTCTCCGTATATAAATTCCATGAAGAGAACTCTTTCTCATGTTTTAGAGTTAGAGGAAAGTTCAATGGGAATAAAAGCAAAGACAAATGAGGGATTGGGAGAAATAGGAGAGGGAAAAGCAATCGCAACTTACGCAATAGCCCTCATTAAAATTGAGTAAAGTTTTTAATAGTTTATCAATAATTTTTGTATTTTAATTTACATTAAATGTCATTTGTAAAATTTTTAATTTTTAGCTTTAAAAGGAGGTGCACATGTATTTAAATCGGCGCCTTTTTTTAGAATCCATTGGGAAGGGAATTGGTCTGGGAATGATAATTGCCTCTTTTGGACAGAATGCAGTAAAAAGGCTGGAAGCAGCAACGCAAAAAATTTCTGGTCTATCTCCAGAACAAGCTGCAATGAATGAAGACTTCTGGTTTCAAATCAGAAGATGCTTTACCATAAGCAGAGGCTTAATCAACCTGAATAATGGAGGAGTTTGCCCATCTCCGAGAATGGTTACAGAGGCTGTGTGTAGATACACATGGGAGCAAGAGGAAGCTCCCGTATACACAATGTGGAAAATTCTCGAACCTCAAAAGGAAACAATTAGAACAGGCCTTGCTCGATTATTTGGATGTTCTCCAGAAGAAATTGCTATTGTGAGAAACGCATCTGAGGCAATGGAAATTCTTTTACTTGGAATTGACTTAAAACCAGGAGATGAAGTTCTCACTACAACTCAGGATTATCCGCGAATGCTTACAACCCTTGAGCAAAGAGCAAGAAGAGAAGGAATTAAAATAAGAAAAATTAAAATTCCAACTCCTCCTAAAAATCTTAATGAAATTGTTGATGTATTTGAAAGAGAAATTGGACCGAGAACTAAAGTAATCCTTATTTCCCATATTATTTTCCTCACAGGACAGATTATGCCAGTTAAAGAAATATGTGAGATGGCAAGAGCTCGGGGCATTGAAGTTTTTGTTGATGGTGCTCATTCATTTGCACACATTGATTTTAAACAAAAAGACTTGGGATGTGATTATTTTGGAACGAGTCTTCATAAGTGGCTGTTAGCTCCAAAAGGAACAGGAATGCTTTATATAAAAAAGGAAAAAATCAGAAAAATATGGCCATTGATGGCTGCTCCTGAAGACATGAAGGATAATATTAGAAAATTTGAGGAAATTGGAACACATCCTGCATCAATTTATCTGGCAATCGGAGATGCTTTAACCTTTCATAATGGTATAGGGAGCAGGAGAAAAGAAGCACGCCTGAGATTTCTTAAAAATTATTGGGCTGAAAAATTAAAGGATATTCCAAATATCAGATTTCATACTTCCTTTCAGAAAGAACAGAGCTGTGCTCTTTGCACCTTTGAAATTGTTGGAATTGAACCACAAAAAGTTACCGACTATTTGTGGAAAAAACATCGCATAATTACAACTCCAATCAAACATGAAGAATTTCAGGGAATAAGGGTTACACCAAATGTTTACACCTCTCTCCAGGAACTGGATTATTTTGTTGAAATTATAAGAATGATAGCAAGAAAAGGTTTGCCTCTGGTTAGTTGAAAAAAATATAAAAAAATAATAAGATAGCTATTGAATAAAGTTGAGATAGACAAATAGTTCTTTGAAATTTAGATAAGCTAAAAAGTAAAATCTAAAAGTGAAAAATTACAACTTAAAACTAAAAAACTGAAAATTAAAGCTATTGCTATTATTCGGTTTTTTTAAAGCCGAAAATGCTTAATTTATATAGAAGGTGAAAAATGAGAAAATTTTTTTTAATCATTGTATTTCCAATCTTCGTATTTTTAATTTCAACTCCTGCCTGGTCTAACATTATTTATCTTGGGGTTCAGAGTGGAATTTCCCTTCAAAAACCGAGCTTTTCAGATATTGAATTTAACACGGACACTACTTTTCTTATGGGTTTAAACGGAGGTTTTAGGCTTGGAGGATTCGGATTTGAGCTGAACTACTTTCAGGCTGCTCATAATTTAGAGCCAGTGGACATTCTCACATTTGACTGGGGGAAAAGAGAGCTTGATTTTTCATATCTTGGCGGGNATTTCAAAATTGGAATTCCTTTTCCTCTAATCTTTCCTTACGCTACCATAGGCTATGGTTATTATACTGCAAATCTCGAGGGAATTGATAAAGAGAAGAAAGGGGGATTAAGCATAGGCGCAGGAGTGGAGATTTCCTTTGGAAAGCTCGGCATAAAGGGAGAAGGAAAATATCATAAAGTTGGGATTAATTTTGAGGAGAGAAAATTTGATTTCAAAAATTTTACTTTTATTGTTGGATTAAATTTTTATATTTTTTAACTAATTTATGAAGGAAGATTACCCTTCTTTTCTAACTCCCCAAAGCAAACCCTTTGACCCTATTAAATTAGTTTGCCAAACAGAAGAAATTGTATGCAGGGGAAAATCAAGAAAATATACAGATTTCTACTGCACAGGAGTTTATGGAGGAATTTCCACAGGTTATGCTGTTGGATGCTGTTTGAGATGCGTTTTCTGCTGGGTTGACTGGTCAAGGGATTTCCCCTTCAAACTGGGAAGATTTTACTCATCTGAGGAAGCTTTTAATATTTTAGTGCGGAATGCCAGAAAGAAAAAAGTTTTAAAATTGAGAATTTCCGGAGGAGAACCAACTCTTTGTCAGGAACATTTAATTTCTCTTCTTGAATTAATTAATAAGACTCCTTATTTATTTATTCTGGAAACAAACGGGATACTTTTTGGTAATGATCCTGAATATGTCAATAAATTGAAAAAATTCAGGAATATTCATATAAGAGTTTCCATAAAAGCTGGAACTCCTAAAGGATTTGAGAGAAGAACAGGAGCAAAAGGTGATTTCTATGAACTTCCCTTTAAGGCTGTGGAAAATTTGAAAAAAGCAGGATTAAAATTTCATGTTGCAGCAATGACGGATAGAAGATTAATGTCTTATGAGGAAAGACAACTTTTAATTCAGAAATTAAAAGCAATCGGATACGATGACTATCTCGAAGAAGAAATTTGCGATCCTTATCCAACTTCACTAATTAGGCTCGAAAAGGCAAATTTTAAATTATGGTAGAAACAATCCTCTATGAAAAACTCCAGAAAAAAAGAGTCCGCTGTAATATATGTCAGAGAAGATGCACAATTAAAGAAGGAGAAAGAGGATATTGTAGAACAAGAATTAATCGTGAGGGAAAACTTTTTAGCCAAATATATGGAATGGTCTCTTCTATAATGATATCTCCAGCTGAAAAAAAGCCCTTTTTCCATTTTTATCCTGGTTCTCTGTGGCTTTCCCTCGGGAGTTTTGGATGTAATTTCCGATGTCCTGGATGTCAGAACTGGGATATTGCTCACTCAGATGTAAAAGATGACCTTAAAAGTGCTCGGTACATTTCTCCTGTTGAACTTGTAAATATTGCAAAGGAGAGAAACTGTCTTGGTATTTCATGGACTTATAATGAACCCACTCTATGGTTTGAATATACTCTGGATGGAGCAAAGTTAGCAAAAATTAACAAACTCCATACAAATTATGTAACAAATGGATTTATTACACCGGAAGCACTTGACTTAATTGGTTCATATCTCGATGTCTTTCGCGTTGATTTGAAAGGATTTTCAAAAGAAACTTATAGGAAAATTGCTAATGTTGAGAATTTCAAAGGAATTTTAGAAGTGATTAAAAGAGCAAAGCGGAAATGGAAAATGCATGTTGAAATTGTAACAAATGTTATACCCGAATATAATGATAATGAAGAAGAATTGAGGGAAATGGCAAAGTGGATTAAAAAAGAACTGGGTAAGGATACACCATGGCATGTAACACGATTTTTTCCTCATCTTGACCTTTCTTATTTAAGACCAACTTCAGTTGAGAAGCTGGAAAAAATAAGAGAAATAGGATTCAGCGAAGGTCTTCAATATGTATATCTTGGAAATGTTCCTGACCACCCAGGAGAAAATACTTACTGTCCAAATTGTGGGGAGCTTCTTATTCAGAGAAGTGTATTTGACATAAAAAAATTCATTTTAATTGATAATAAATGCCCTAATTGTAAAACAGTGATATCTGGAAAGTTTTAAAATAATGATTAAAAAAACAAAAGCATTTCTTATAATTTTCTTTATTATTCTGATTTTTAGTTTAATTTTTTATCAGTCAAATAGCTCTGCCGACGCATATAAAACCATAATCATGAAAGTATATGATAGAGAGGGTAATAAACTAAGTTATGAGGAATTCATGGATATAGTTACAAATGGCAATAGAGGATGGGCTGAAAATGATATGCTTTTTAATATAAATGATTATACCATTGTGGAAGGATGGCCTTTATATAAAGACAATAATGGCAATCCATGTTTTGATTTTAAAGGTTCTGGAATTGGTTTGAGTTTAACCTGGATGACAGAAAATACAGGATATTTTAACCTTTTTCTCGACAAAGAAGGAGCAGGATTTAGCAAAAGTGAAACAATCATTTTTAATTATGAAGCAGCATTGAGTTACTGGAGAAAATTGAACAATGCTCTTTCAATTAGGGAAGATTATAAACCCAGTTCAAATTTTAACAAACTTTATGAAAATGCAAGATATTATATTAATCTGGCAAAACAAGTCAACAAAGACTCTTTAAAGGGGAAATACGGGCAGATAGCACTTGATTATATTGCTCGGGCTTATGAACTTTTGCTTTATGAATATGGAATTCAATATGCTCAGCGACATCCATCCCAGCAATTCTGGTGGGGAGTAACAATTGATAGAATAGATGATTATCAGAATGTATTAAATTCAGTAAGTGATTTAGTACAGAATTCAACCATAGATGGATGGATTAGAATTGTCTTTGATGAATTCATTCCACCTGAATATTATGATGGAATTGTCTCCTATGCACAGAAGAAAAACCTTCATATTATGGGAGAAATCCTGGATTCGTGCTGTATGAGATTATATTCTTTGGAGGATTTTAAATCCAGAGTCAGAGAGTATGTTAACCATTTTCCAGATATTGAAGCCTGGGAAATCGGCAATGAAATTAATGGAGAGTGGCTGGGGTCAGATGTAGTTGCGAAAATTGAATATGCTGCAAATTATATTAAGAAAGTTAGACCTAATGCCATTACTGTGCTAACTTTATATTGGCAATTTGGCACTGAAGATATTCCACATTCAGTTTTTCAGTGGGTGAAAAACAATCTTAGATCTGAACTTATTAATAAAATAGATGTTATTGCCCTTTCCATTTATGTAATGAATAGCCCTCTGGGCATGGCTTTTGATGAAGTATTTCAAATGCTTCACAAATATTTTCCTGAAAAGAAAATTATGATTGGAGAAATGGACTACTGGTATGTTGAAGGAGAGGACATCTGGTGGTGGCATAGTAATACAGAACCAGTTTCTATTGTAAGGAAAAAATTCTGCAAACAGATGTACGCAAGTGCATTGGGATATTCATTCAGTTTATTGGGAGGTTTCTGGTGGTATTATAATTTAGAGATGTATCCTCCGAATGATTTGTGGCAAACACTTAATGAACTTTATAAGGAAGTCCATAGAAAAAAGAAAGGAGTAAGTAGAAGATAAAAATGGCAAAATGCATTAATTGCGGTCAGGAATCCATTCTGATTTCTAAATTTTTAAATCTATGTGCTAAATGTATAAAAGAAAAATTTGAAAAAGTTCTGCCTCAGATTAGAAAGATTCATGCCATAAGTCATGAAAGATTTGGATTACCTGCAGAACCTCCTAAAAGCGAGGATGGAATAAAATGTGATTTCTGCATAAATGAATGCATAATTGGTGAGGGTGAGAAAGGATACTGTGGTTTGCGGAAAAATGATGGAGGAAAATTTAAGGCTCCTTCAGGTGAAAGAGGAAATCTTTCGTGGTATTATGATTCCTTGCCAACGAATTGTGTTGGTGATTGGGTCTGTCCAGGAGGAACTGGAGCTGGTTATCCTAAATTTTCCTATTCTGAAGGACCAGAATATGGATATAAAAATTTAGCAGTTTTTTATCATGGATGCAGTTTTAACTGCCTATTCTGCCAGAACTGGCATTTCAGGGAGTATATTGAAAGTAAACAGAATATTACTGCATATGAATTAGCAAGCGCAGTTGACTCACGTACTTCATGTATTTGCTATTTTGGAGGAGACCCAACTCCACAATTATCACATGCAATAAAAGCCTCCCGCCTGGCATTAAAAATGAATAAAGGAAGAATATTGAGAATTTGCTGGGAGACAAATGGCTCAATGAATCAAAGACTTCTTAAAAAAATGCTCGAGCTTTCATTAGAATCAGGAGGATGCGTAAAATTCGATTTAAAAGCCTGGAACGAGAATTTACATATTGCGCTTTGTGGAGTGAGTAATCGAAGAACCTTAGAAAATTTTGCTTATGCTTCAGAATGGATAAAATACAGAAAAGATCCTCCTCTTTTAATTGCGAGCACCCTTCTTGTGCCAGGATATGTGGATGAAAATGAAGTGTATCAGATTGCAAAATTTATTGCAGATTTAAATCCAGAAATTCCTTATTCTTTGTTGGGTTTTTATCCCCATTTTTACATGCCAGATTTGCCAACAACTTCCAGAAACCATGCTCAAAAATGCAGAGAAGTAGCCTTAAAAGCAGGCCTAAAAAAAGTAAAAATAGGCAACATTCACTTGCTTGGAAACACATACTAAGCAAATTCCAAAATCCAAATTATAAATTATAAAAATAAATCAATTTAAATGTAATAAATTCGCTGGCTTGATTTTTTGATTTTATATTTATATATTATGTGCGAAAGCGCAAGGAATTTTTTTCATATGCGAAGGAGTCAATCGGTTTCAAAAGTCCAAAAATGACTGAGATTCACATTCATATAAGTACAAGAAATTTATCATATATAAAAACTCCTTTGGAGGGATTATTTGAAAGCAGGACAGATGACAATGGTTTACCAAGAAGGTATTATACAAAGTTCGGATATACTTCCTTTTTGGAAGAATATGCGAACCAGTTCTTATATGAACGAGTTATACGCCATTTAGATTAGGAAAAGGAGGATTTAAAATGTTAAAAGAGGATTTCTTCCCAGAGATAATCAAAAAACTGCCAAAAGTAAATATTGGTATTGACGGAGTAAATGCTTATCTTTTCCAGGGTGAAAATCAACAAATCATTTTTATGAGTTTTAAGAAAGATGTGGAAATTCCAGAGCATTCACATGAAGCACAATGGGGTGTGATTTTAGATGGCGAAATGGAATTGATCATAGAGAATAAGAAATACATTTTCAGAAAGGGAGACACTTATTTTATTCCAAAAGGTGTAAAGCATAGTGCAAAAATTAAGAAAGGTTATAAGGACATAACTTTATTTAATCAAAAAGATAGATATAAGGTGAAGTAATATGCACCAAAAAATGGCGTATAACAGGTGTATATCCGGCTTCACTAACGCTCTGTCCAAATTTCTCGCTTCGCTCGGAACTTCGAATATACCCCGAACATTATACACAATTTCATATTATATAAGAAAAAAGGAGGAAGTTACGATATGAAAGTTACAATGGTAATTCCATCGTATTGGGCAAGAGAAAGTGATATTGGTTGGAAAGAAGGAGATGCCATATATGATCATCCAACTCCTTTAGATAAGGAAGGTACACTACTTAGGGCAATGCAGAGTATGGACATATTAGAGGATAAAGATTTTCAACTGGTAATACTTGCAGTAGCCACTGCTGAAGATATTGAAAAGCAAGTTGAAGAGAAAGTTGCCAATATCATAAAATCTTCCGGTACTAAAATAGAAGTGTTGCTATTCGGACACTCTCATCTCGAAAGGATACACAATCTATTGCGCAGCGATGGAAAAGAGGAATATATTGACCTTCTTCAACTACGTGGGTATTCTAATGTTAGAAATCTATGCATGTTTATTCCGCATGTTTTGGGTTCAGAAGCAGCAGTGCTTATTGATGATGATGAAGTGTTTGAAGACCCGAAATTCATGTCGAAGGCAAAAGAATTTATAGGTAAAAGAATCAGAGGTAAAACTGTCAATGCAATAGCTGGATATTATCTCCAACCAGATGGTGATTATCATATTAAAAAACCGTTTCGCCCCTGGATGAAATATTGGGATCAATATGAAAAGATGAACGAAGCCTTTGATAAAATCATTGGGACTGAACCGAGGTTGAAAGAGACTCCTTTTGTATTTGGTGGTAACATGGTTATTCATCACAGTCTTTTTACTGTAGTACCTTTTGACCCCTTTGTTCCCAGAGGAGAAGATATAGACTTTTTGATAAATGCGAAGATGTTCGGATTTAATTTCTTTTTAGATAACCAACTATCTATTAAGCATCTTCCACCACCAAAAGCGCATCCCACCTGGAGACAGTTGCGAGAAGATATTTACCGTTTCGTGTATGAGCGTGCGAAAATTGCAAACCAGAAAAAAGAGAAAAGAATGAAAATGGTTTATCCAGAGGATTTTGACCCTTATCCGGGCTGTTTTCTGAAACACGACTTAGATGAAAAAATATATAGGTCTTGTGAGATGCTTGCCCTTGAATATTTATCAAATGACGATAGAGAAAGCAGTAGAGAGGCGTTAAACAATATTATCCTCGCAAAAACTGATGCTATGCCCAAGTTCGATCCTTTTCAGAACCTTTGCAAATTACAAAAACGCTGGCAAGCTTTAATGGAATATAGTAGTAAAAAAGAAATCCGATTAAGCATAAAAGAAATTATTTATGGAAGATAAACCTAATCGTTTTTCTGAGAATTAAGGAGTAAATCCAAAGTCTAAATTTTAAAATAAAGAAGGCACAGAGACACAAAGAGTAGTAAAGTATAACATAATTTGAATTTCTAAACTTCTAATTTTCAAAAAAACCCAATAAAATTTTTAAAATTACGGACATTTATATGAAGGAGGTGATATATAGATTTTAAAATTCAAAATCCAATTTTTTAGAGAAAGACAATAGTAAAAATCCTAAAATTCAAGGAGTTAAAAAATGAATCTCTTACAAAAATTCCACGAAGTAATTTTTAAACCAAATCAAACCTTTAAAGAGATTTCCGAGAGACCAGAGTGGAAAAAAGTTTTAATTGTCTTGCTTATAGGTGTTGCAGTGTATTCTTTTTTAATTGGACCTTATAAAGCTAAAGATTCTGCAGATATGTTAAGGAATAATGTTAAACTTCAGGAGAAAATTGGAGTGGAAAAATTTGAGAAATTAATTGAAAGAACTGAAAATCCGACTCTGCTTTCCAGAATTTTTCATTCCTTTCTTTTTGTTCCAGTAATAACAATTATTGGACTTCTAATCTCAAGTTCTGTGATTTTTGGAATTTCACGCCTTTTCTCTCACCAAGGAGACTTTAAATGCCTGTTTTCTTCATTTCTTCATGCTAATTTCATACATTTAATTTTAGGAAATATAGTCAGACTGTGCATTGTATTCCTAAAAAAATCATCCTTAATAACCACAAGTCTTGCAATATTTTTCCCAAAAATCAGTTTTCCATCTACTTCTTTTTTAATTCTTAACCAATTTGATTTCTTCTACATATGGACCCTTCTCGTCTTAGCCTTTGGTATTTTCTATATTTTCAAAATTACTTTCAAGAAATCTCTTCTAATCATCTTTATTTTCTGGGTAATAAAGAGCATAGTTTATATTTTTGTTGAATACATATGGTTTCATTTTATAATTGGTATAAGTTAATATCTCAGGATTGTCTAATCTGGATCTTTTCAATTTTAACTCGATCAAAAATAGAAAAATTTGAAATTTGACAAGAGAGAAGACAAAGATATATATATTAAATTCACTTATGCGTCAGGGCAGTAAAAGGGCAGTAATTTCAGCTTTATTAGCAAATACTGGAATAGCAATTATAAAATTTATTGCAGGGCTTGTAAGTGGTTCATCTGCCATGCTTGCAGAATCCTATCATTCTGTCTCTGACACTTTAAATCAGGTCCTTTTACTCTATGGACTTAAAAAAAGTAAAAAGCCACCTGATGTCCAGCATCCTTTTGGCCATGGAAAAGAACAATTTTTCTGGTCTTTTGTGGTTGCAATCCTTTTATTCGGAATAGCAGGTATATTTTCTATAAGGGAAGGATATCATAAGCTTTTAAATCCAGAACCCATTAAGAATCTTTATCTGAATTATTTTGCAATTTTTTCAGCATTTGTTTTTGAAAGTTATGCATTTAGAATCGCAGTTAGAAATATAAAAAAGGAAATGAAAAGGGAGCAGTATAAGAATTTCTGGGAAGGAGTAAAGCACACTAAAGACCCTGTGAATTTGGCAGTATTTGTGGAAGACTTGCTTGCACTTACTGGTTTATCAATTGCAGGAGTTGCTATTACTCTTGCTTATTTTACGAAAAAAATTATAATAGATGCAATTGCCTCTTTAATAATAGGAATTTTATTGATGATTTTCGCCTCCTTTCTTGCATATGAGATAAAAAATCTGCTAATTGGCGAGGCTGTTAGTCTCTCTAAGAGAAAGAAGATACTGAAGATTGTTAAGTCCTCCGAGGGAATAAAAGAAGTTTTGAAATTAAAAACTATGCATTTGGGCTCAAACAAAGTTCTTGTCACTCTTGAAATTGATTATGAGGATTCTCTTACTGTAAAAGAGATAAAGAAATTGAACTTAGAAATTGAGCAAAAAATAAAAAATATAATTCCAGATGCAGAAATTTATCTGGAAGCTTCATCTCAAAATTTTAAAAAGAAAAATAAAAGTTAGTATCTAATTCAATTCCACATACACTGTTCTATTTCTGCCCTCACTTTTAGCCTGATACAGGGCTTTATCCGCTGCTTCTAAAACATCTTCCTTTTGAATATTTTTTGAAGGAATTAATGTAACAGCTCCTATACTAACTGTCACAACATCACTGATTGCAGAAGCAGGATGGGGAATTCTTAAATCCATAATTTTTTTTCTAATTTCTTCAGCTATTCTCCTTCCATTATCTGCATCAGTTCCTGAAAGAATCATAACGAACTCTTCTCCTCCATATCTTGCTACCAGATCACCATGTCGTCTCTCAAAGTCTTTTATTGCAGAAGCAATTCTCACAAGACATTCATCTCCTGCTCTATGTCCGTAATGGTCATTGTAATTTTTAAAATAATCTATATCTATCATCATGAGCGAAATAGGATATCTGTAACGCATAGCACTGCTCCATTCTTTTTCCAAAAAATCTTCAAAATAGCGGCGGTTTGCAAGTTTGGTAAGTTCGTCAGTAACAGAGAGTTTTTCTAATTCCAGATTTATGGCTTCTAATTCCTCTTTATCTATACTAATAAGATTGGATAAAAGGAAATTCCTGCGAATGGATTTTTCAAATAAAAAGTTTCCTATCATTCCAATTAAATTAGCAAAAAACAATGTAAAAGAATTACTAATAAGAAAGTGAAATTCGGGTCTGATTAAAAAGAACGATAGAAGAAAATAAGCAATAGCTATCCCCCAGCATGCAGGAATAGCATATCGAAATCTCAGACCTATAGCTAAATATCCATAAAATATCACAAGCATTAACCCAACATAATATTTTTGAGAAGGATCTGAGGAAATAATTATTAGCATAATTATTACAGTGATTCCTATCGTAAATACACCTATGCTTGTTATTAATTGAAGGTGAATTTCTTTCTTTACATAAAAGGAGGCGAAAAAAATAGCCCATATAATAGGACACCCGATACCGAATCTAACTGCCCACAGGGCTTTTAAAAATTCTGGATAAATCAGCATATCAAGGATCCCAAAGGAGGCATAAATAAGTAGACCCAAAATAAAAGAGATTCTCATTAGAGTAATGGAATGATGGAAATAATAATTAGTGAAAGCTTCTTCAACAGGAGGAGAGAATTTCAGGCGTAAAAATCCTCTATTTAGTTCTTTATTAATTATATTTCTGTCTTTAATGGCACTAAAAAGACTAAGAGGCCCTCGAACTTCCTTCTCGCTATTTTTCATTTAACTTCATATAAATATAAAACAGAAAGACTAAAATATCAAATTATAATTACAACGCTAAAACAAAGTTGAAAATTTTTAGTAAATGAAATAACATATCTAAAATGATAAAAAGAAAAAAAATAACTCAAGATATCAATCCATTATTGTCTGAACTTAAGAATAAGCTCGAAAAAGAAAAGGATATAGTTTTCGCCTATATTTTTGGTAGTTATGGAAAAGGGAAAATTAGTCCTTTAAGTGATATAGATATAGGCATATACATCGAGCCCCAAAATAAAATTTGGGATAGAAAACTTGAACTTTTGACTTTGATAAGTGAGGTTTTAAAAACTGATGAGATAGATCTTGTGATATTAAATGAAGCAACACCATTCCTTATATATTCTGTGTTAAATACAGGAAAACTTCTCTTCTCAAAGGATGAAATTAAAAGAATTTCTTTTCTAGTAAAAAAATTGAAGGAATTTCTTGACTTCGGGTATCATCGCTTAAAAATGTGGGAAGGTATGAAGAAAAGAATAAAGGAGGGGCGCTTTGGTTTCTGAATCGGTAATAAGGAAAAGACTTGAAAGGCTCGAAGAAAGCTTGAAGAGACTAAGAAGTAAACAGAAAGTTTCTATGGAGGAATTTGTAAAAAATTGGGAAATACAGGATATTGTATTAAGAGAATTTGAAGTTGCAATAGAAGCGTGTGTAGATATTGCAAGTCATATAATTTCTGAAAAGGGGTGGAAACCACCAGAGAAATATGCAGATATTCCTGAAATATTAGCTGAAAAAGGGGTTATACCAAAAGAATATGGAAAATTATTTAAGAGAATCATTTCTTTCAGGAATATAATAGTCCATGAATATCTTTATATTGATTTTAAAAAAGTATATGAAAATCTTCAAAAAATTGATGAGCTGGGTAAATTTGCTCTTTATATTGAAAATTTTTTGGAAAGAGAGCAATAAATTTAAGGTAAAGGCATAGAAGGAATTTTCAGTTTTTTTTCGATTTCTTTTGAAAGGGCTTCAGCATCTCCGACTCGATAATTATCAGTAATTACAAACTCAGGTTTACATTCTTTTATGAAATCTAATAATTGTTCAAAATCAGAATGGTCTGAAAGAGCCACTATCCACTCATTTTCTCCTGCTCTTTTAATGGGTTTTTCAAATTCCCAGCCTGTTAGATTTATTTTAATTCCATAAGAAGGGATATTATTGTATGATTTTGAATGAAATAGTGCAAGAAAGGGCTCCTTTCCTTTCGTTATTCTCTGTCCCTCCTCAGATTCGACTAATATATATTCTCCTAATTTTAAATTATATTTTTCGCATACTTTTGCCATATAATAAATTTTATTTGGAAGTAAAATAGGAACAGAGAGTTTTTCTCTTTCAAAAATTGTAAGCATTCTTTGAAGCTTTCCGTGAAATCCAAAAATCATTACCGGCTGGTTGATGAGGGATTCCTTAACCAGGTCTATCAGAGCTTTCTCAACTTCATATTTAAATTTTCGAACATTTAAAGGATTGCCATATGTGGCTTCTGTAATTAATATGTCAGTTTTTACAGGTTCAGCAGGTGGATACTTAAAATCTCCTGTGTATAGAATTTTTATTTTTTTCTCAGTTTCTAACAAAACCAATGCAGAGCCAAAAATATGACCAGCTGGAAAGAATTTTATTTTTTCTCCTTTAAAAGAAAATTCTTCTTTATAATCTAAAGTTTTTATTTTTCCTTCTTGGTTTAAATACTTTCCTCTTAAAATTTCTAATAAGTCAAAAGATATGGGAGTCATTAATACATTTTCACATTCTTTAAGACTTCTCTCCAGTCCCATTAAATGGTCCCAGTGTATGTGTGTTACAATTCTTATTGGTCTTTTTACATGTGCATCACATACTACATTCTTTCCTATAAGAACAGCTCCATTTTGAATAATTGTTGCAATCTTCAAAATATGGTTATGCATTTTTTAATGTTAAGATTAAAGGCTCTTTTCCAAGCATTTCAGCAAATGTGAGCAAATTTTGTTTCTTTTCCTCTGCAATCTTGTATACTCTGGACACTCTTTCTCTAAATTGAGAGTCCCGTGGAAGGTGATGGTCATAAATAATTAATTCTGGTTTTATTTTTTCAAGAATTGAACAAATATTGTTTATTGCTCTATCCAAGTTGATTTGATTTAGCATATAGCCAAGTAAATAGGTGGCTGGTCCATCTATTATAAGGATATCTGGATTTTCCTTTATTATCCATTCTGCATAATCCTCAATTATTGGACCCTGTAAATCTGAAGTATAAAGTATTTTTGACCCTTTGTTTTCAACCACTAATCCAATCACCCATCCCAGTTTATCATATTCAATTCCATGGAAAAGGGGAAGGGTAAATTTAACTTGAGTGGAACCAAAATTAAGAATCTGTGCATCTGCAAATTTTACTTCAACATTTTTTCCATTAAACTCCTTTATCCATGGTTTTTTCTTCCAGATGCGACTCATTTTTTTAAACCATTTTTTTCCTCTTTTCAGCAATTCATTTTTTCTGCTCTGATAATCTTCATAATTCTTACTTAAAGCTAGAGGAATACTTTTTTCAGGTGATTCGAATTCGGTTTTTTCTGGTTCATGAAATAAGTCTTCAAGCTCTTTGTCCTCCAACAAAGAATATAACTGTCCCAGAAATTTTCTTGCTCTTTTCCATTGGGAATAATTAATCCATAAATTTGGATTTTTTATCCATAATTGCTTATTTCTATAAATTTCACAGGTTTCTTCTGGAAGGGTATGATGGTCATAATGATAATGGGATATGAAAATTAATTCTGCTTTTTTTGAACTCTCCACAATTTTTCCTAATGCCTCATTCCTGAGTCTATATTTCTCAGAAGGAGGAAGGGGATAGCTTGGTTGCATGATTGCAGCTCCAGGATCTACTAAAATTTTAATATCAGGGGTTTCAACTAAAAAAGAACTTGATTTTGCTCCAATGGAGTCAAACCAGATTAACTTTACATTGATTTCTCCTGTTTTAATTGATTTCATAAACTTACTGATTTAAGGAAATCCTCAAATTTTTTGGCATCTTCGAACATGTAAACATTATTGAACATGATGTAGGTTTCAATGTCCTTTTCAATTAACTTGATTAATTGCTTAAAATCTTCCTCTGAATACTTATATTTATAGCCATCTTTACCATGTAGTCGGAAATATCTCAATTTCCCATATAAGGGCTTGTTTTTTAAGGGATCCACTCCATGAATTAAATCCAGTTCTTTGCAAAGTTTTTCTATTTCTTCCTCTTTCCATTCTCCGCGGGGTTCCCATACAAAGATGTAGCCCTTTCTATCAATTGTTGTGAAAAATTTTTTAATATTATCTTTATTCTCTGGAGTTGGTTTAAAGCTTGCAGGGCACTGGAATAAAACAATTCTTGCTTTAAGGGCGCTACATATTTCTTCAGTCTCTTTCCAGGCAGAAAATACTTCTTTTGTGGGCTTAAAAAATCCATAATTTTCTTTGTTCTGTAAAGTAATTTTCAATCTTTTATAGGTAGGACTTGTTGAAGGATGGGTTATCAATTGCCATGCTTTAATAGTAAATTCAAAATCTAAAGGAGCTTCTTCTCTCCATTTTAAAGCAGTTTCAATCTTTGGTAATTGATAAAAAGTCTGTTGAATCTCAACCACGTTAAAGTTTCTATAATAAGTCGGGCGGTTTACAGGAAAACCGCAACATCCAATTTTTATCATTTTTTTCCTGGACCATAAATAATCATTCCGGGTAATTTTCCATTATATTTTCCTTTTTCAATAATTGGCTGTCCATTTACAATAACATAAATTATTCCTTCAGCATATTGATGTGGTTTTTTAAAGGTCGCTTTATCCATTATCTTTTTAAAGTCAAAAATGGTTATATCTGCATACATTCCTTCTCGAATTAATCCTCTGTCTCTGATTCTTAAGGTTTGAGCAGGAAGTGAGGTCATTTTTCTAATAGCTTCATGCAGAGAAATAATCTTTTTTTCTCTTACATATCTTCCAAGTACACGAGGATAGGTTCCATAATTTCTTGGATGAGGAACTCCAATTCCCATTTCTTGAACTGCTCCATCTGAGGCTATCATGTTAAAGGGGAGTTTCATTATTTCTTCAACATCCTTTTCATCCATCTGGAAAAAGACTCCTTGCGCTCCACCTCTTTTCTGAATTTCAATAATTAACTCAGCTCCATTTTCCACTATTGGGTCTTTTCCCAACATGAGTAAAATTTCTTCAAGATTTTTTCCTTCGAATTCAGGATTTGATTTGCATCTGGCTATATAAATAGTTTTTAACTTATTTATTCCCTTAGTTGAAGTGAGCCTTCTTTTAATTATTCCCTGCTTGATTTTTTCATATTTCTCAGGATCCTCGAGTCTTTTTAGAAATTCTTCATGTCCTCCCTCAAGACACCAGGAAGGAAAACTACTTGAAAAACCAGAGCTTGTTGCAGTGTATGGATACTGGTCAAGAGTAACTTCCACTCCTCTTTTCCTTGCCTCCAATACAGGCTTTGTTATTCTCCAGATTTCTCCCCATACGGCGTCATTCGCTAATTTTATATGAGAAATTTGCACAGGAATTCCATTCTTTTCTCCTATTTCAATTGCCTCTTCTATGGCATCTGTTATTCTCTTTCCCTGGTTTCTGATGTGTGAAGCATATATGCCTCCATATTTTGCGACCACGCTTGCTAATTCAACTAGCTCATCTGTTTTCGAGTAAACTCCAGGCATATAAGCCAGACCAGTTGAAAGCCCAAGAGCCCCTGCTCTCATTTCCATATCCACAAGCCTTTTCATTTCTTCCATTTCTTCTTTGGTAGGCTGTTTCATTTTTAGTCCCATTACTTTGCGTCTTATTGTGTTATGTCCTACCAGACATCCAAAATTTAGAGCAATTCCCTTTTTCTCCAATTTTTCAAATAATTCTCTTAATGGAAAGGGATGACCACCGCAATTTCCACCTATAATAGTGGTCACGCCCTGATATATGTAATTTTTTACTTCAGGATGTTCTGAAATTTTTCTATCGCAATGGGTATGAATATCAATAAAACCAGGAGTAACATATAAATCTTTAGCATCTATTACGCGGAATGCTTCTTTTTCTGAAATCCTTCCAATTTTTACAATTCTTTTCCCTTTGATTCCAATATCTGCTTTAAACCAGGGATTTCCTGTTCCATCAATTATTCTTCCATTTTTAATAACTAAATCATATTTCTTTTCTTTAATAACAACTTCTGGTTTTTTAAGAGGAGCGCAATTGGTTATAAAAAAGAAAAGAATGATAATTAAAGAAAAATATATAACTCCCCTCTTCATTTTTGAATACCTCCTTCTATCCCTCTCATTAATCTTTTAATATGCTAATTCAGAGATTTATCCTCTGTCAAGCATAATGAAATAATTGAAGGATAAATCAGGATAATTTATAATTGAAGAGCGATTAATTTTAAATCATTTTGCTATTATATGAAGAAAATTTTCAGAAAATAAGGGGGAACAAAGTTAAATGAATAAAGAAATTTTAAAATTTTGGAATATGCCAATTTTATTTACTGTCTTAATTATGATTTTCAGCGTTCATTCATATGAACAGATTATCTGGAAAGGAGAAATGGAAATAAAGGAGAGTTGCAAAATAGTGAAGAATTCTCGGAAACCTCTTTGTGGTAAGCTGAAATTGGTACTGGAAAAGAATTTGATTATTGGGGATATAAGAGATGAAAATAAGGCTTTTTTTCATAGAGTATTCGCATATGTAGACCAAAAAGGAAATATTTATATTCTTGATTCTGCTAATTCCCGAATTCAAAAATTTAATAAAGATGGGAAGTTTATTCAATCTGTGGGAAAGAAGGGTCAAGGCCCAGGGGAATTTCAATTGCTAAGCCATTTTTTCTTAGTGGATGAGGATGAAAATATTTTTATTTATGACTTTAGTGCTCGTAAACTTCATCGTTTTGACAGTAAGGGCAAATTTGTAAAACTTTATCATTTCCCTTTCAGGTGTGAGTCTTTTGCAATTACTTCAGAAGGTAATTTCTTGACCAATGATAAAATTTTTTCTCCAGAGGGTGGAGTTGAGGCTGTAAACCTCATAAATTCGGAAGGAAATATTTTAAAAACAATAGCTACTTTTCCAAATATTATGGCAGAGGGGAGACTTAAACAAAAAGCTCGTTTTTTTGCGGTTATACCCGAACTTTATCTTTATCCCTTAAAACAAAATTCTGCAGTTTTCGGATATTCAGCAGAATATAAAATTTATAAAGTAGATTCCAAGGGAAATATTATCGCGATTATTGAGAAAGACGAGCCAAGGCGGAGAGTTTCCAGAAAAGAAAAGAATCATGTTATAAAAAATTTAATAAAAGTGTATGGTCGTGGAAATAAAAGAAACGAGCAAGATATTCGAAAGAGAACGTTCTTTTCCACTTATAAGCCATTTTTTGATAAAATTCTGGCCGATGAAGACGGCTGTATTTTTGTAAGACGATATAGAATATGGTCAATAAAGGATAAAGATATAATATATGATTTCTTTGATGAAAAAGGTAAATTTCTTTATGAATTAAGAACCACTAAAGATGCTTTGGTTATAAAAAATGGATATTTATATACTTCAGAGTATGATAGAAAAGAAGAATGCTTTAAATTGGTAAGATATAAGATTAAGAATTGGAGCAGAATTAAAAGTGGATGCAATTAAAAGTGACATCACAAAAAGTGAAGATATTAATAAATTGCATAAAAACTTTTTTATTTGACCGATGAGGAATAATGAGCTAAAATAAGCTCAAAAATGAAAGGCGGATTTAACACCAATGTAGAACATAAAGGGGTTATTTTCCATGTCCAAACCCAGGATAAGGGAATTGAATTCGGCTATATTGAGACTTTAATTTATACCTCTGGTCAGGTTCTTGCCTCAAGAAGAGTCCCCTATACCTCTATTCTTGAAAATGTAAGAAATGAAGAAGAAATTCAAAAAATTATGGAAGCACAGCACCAGAGTATAATTCAGGAAATTAAGGAAGGAAAATTTGATCATTATTTGAGTTTCGAAGAAGATATGGAGCGCACAAGTAAGAAGAAGACAGAAGTTCTTGAAAAGCTGGAAATTAAACTCCTTGAATTTGAGTATCCTGTCACATCCTCTCCATATTTTAATATTGCCCTGCAAACAGTAATTAGTGAATCCCAGAGTTCAATCCCATATGCAGATATTGATGTGAATTTGGTAACAGAGCTGGGTAAAAAGTTTCATCTATTCAAAGGAAAAACAGATGATGAAGGAAAAATTTCAATGAGATTATTCCTTCCAAATTTTGAGGAGAAGAAATTTGCAATTATTATAAATGCTTCAAAAGAAGGTTTTACAAAAGAAGAATTAAAGAAATTCTTCAAGAAAATTTAAAGCATGTCTTCAAAAAAGCTTTTCCTGGTTGATGGTAGTTCTCTAATATATAGGGCATTTTTTGCGCTTCCAAGATTAACCACCAAAAAAGGCTTTCCCACAAATGCAATTTATGGATTTGTTAATATGCTCAGAAAACTAATAAAAAGCGAGAATCCCGAATATTTGGTGGTTGCCTTTGATGTAAAGGGTCCGACTGTAAGACATAAATTGTTTAAAGAATATAAAGCACAGAGACCTCCAATGCCTGATGAGCTTCAAATGCAGATTCCATATATCAGAAAAATTTTAAAGGCTTTAAATATTCCAATTTTTGAGGAGGAGAATTATGAGGCAGACGATGTCCTCGGTTCCCTTGCGAAAAAAGCATCTCAGGAAAATTTTATTTCAGTTCTTGTAACTGGTGACAAGGATTTTTTCCAATTAGTGAATGATAAAATAATTGTATTTAATCCTGTTAAAGAAAAATATTTCAATCGAAAGGAAATAGAGGATTATTTTGGAATTAAGCCTGAGCAGGTAATAGATGTACTGGCATTGCAGGGAGACCAATCAGACAATATTCCAGGAATTCCTGGAATAGGAGAGAAGACTGCAAAAGCCCTAATTAAGGAATTTGGGTCAATTGATAGTTTAATAAAAAATCTTGAAAAAATAGAGAAAAACAAGCTTAAAGAAAAAATAAAAGAAAACCTTGAATTACTTGAAATAAGTAGAGAACTTGCAGTAATCAAGACTGACCTTGATATTGAATTCAATCCTGAAAAATTCAGATTAAAAAAACCTGATTATTCAAGTCTTATAAATTTATTTAGAGAACTAGAATTTACCTCTCTGCTTGAAGAATACCTTAAAGAAATAGAAAAACCTGAAAAGGACTATAAAATCATTTTTGATGAAAATGAATTGAAAAAATTAATAAATGAAATTGAAAAAAGGGGTTTTGTCTCAATAGACACTGAAACAGACAATCCATCACCTGTGAGAGCAGAATTAGTCGGCATATCTTTTTCTTTTGAGCCAAATAAAGGCTATTATCTTCCACTTGGGCACAATTATCCAGGGGCTCCGAGACAGATTAAGAGGAAAAGGGCTCTTGAGCTTTTGGGTAAGATCATAGCTTCTCCTGGTATAAAGAAAATAGGTCAAAATCTAAAATATGATTATATTGTTTTTAAAAACAATGGAATTGAAATGCGGGGCATTGACCTTGATACAATGCTTCTTTCCTATTTGCTCGATCCGAATCGAAGAAATCATAATTTAGATGATTTGGCCTTAAATTATCTTCAATACAGGAAAATACCTTTCAAAGAAATTGCAGGAACAGGAAAAAAACAGCTAACGCTTGATAGAATTGAGATAGATAAAGTTGCCTTTTATTCATGCGAGGATGCTGATATTGCTCTTCAATTAAGCTCTGTTCTTTTTTCTGAGGTGAAGGAAAAAGGGATGGAAAAACTCTATCGAGAGATAGAACTTCCTCTGGTTAATGTTCTCGCAGATATGGAGATGTCTGGAGTGAAAATAGATACAAGTGTTTTATTGAATTTGTCCTATGAACTCGAGCAGGAACTTGAACATTTAAAAAGGAAGATTTTTGAATTAAGTTCATGCGAATTTAATATTAATTCTCCTCAGCAGGTAAGCAAAGTTCTTTTTGAAGAATTAAAACTTCCGAAAGTAAAAAAGATGAAAAAAACAAAGGCACAGTCAACAGATATTGAGGTACTTACTGAACTTGCATCAGTTCATCCTGTTCCAAAAATGCTACTGGATTACAGGCAATTGGCCAAGTTGAAATCTTCCTATGTTGATTCTATTTTATCACAGATTAATCCTAAAACAGGAAGAATACATACCTCATACAATCAGACTGTAGCAGCAACAGGAAGATTGAGCAGTTCTGAGCCAAATCTCCAGAATATTCCAATTCGGACAGAACTGGGAAAAAAATTAAGAAAGGCATTTATACCAGAGGAAGGATATTTATTTCTTTCTGCTGATTATTCACAGATTGAACTCAGAATATTAGCGCATCTTTCCGAGGACCCTGCTCTAATTCAAACATTTCTGAATGACGAAGATGTTCATCAAAGAACAGCAAAGGAGGTTTTTGGAGAAGAATCTTCTCTATTCCCTGAGGAGCAGAGAAGAAGGGCAAAAATAATAAATTTCAGTATAATTTATGGAACTTCTGCCTTTTCTCTTTCAAAAGAATTGAATACTACTCCCCAGGAGGCCAAAAAATATATAGAAAAATATTTTGAAAAATATCCAAAAGTCAAGGAATATCTTGATAAAATAGTTAAAGAAGCAGGGGAGAAAGGCTATGTAAAAACATTGTTCGGAA
This sequence comes from Candidatus Aminicenantes bacterium JdFR-78, assembly GCA_002010665.1. Taxonomy (GTDB): domain Bacteria; phylum Acidobacteriota; class Aminicenantia; order JdFR-78; family JdFR-78; genus JdFR-78. Next base: position 15,842 of record MTON01000001.1, on the reverse strand, counting down.
GAATAAGACCTATTCCAGAGTTAAAAAGCCAGAATAAAAATGTTCAGGAGTCAGGTAGAAGGATGGCTTTAAATACACCCATACAGGGCACAGCTGCTGATTTAATGAAAAAGGCTATGATTGATGTATGGAGAGAGATTAAAAAAAGAAAATTAAATGCAAGAATGATTATTCAGGTTCATGATGAGCTTGTTTTTGAAGCCAAGCCAGAGGAAAAGGAAGAACTGGAAAAAATAATTAAAGATAAAATGGAAAATGTTTATCCATTAAAAGTGCCTTTAAAGGTAAAATTATCATGGGGAGTAAACTGGGCGGAGGTATAAGATGATAGGAATAATGTCTGATTCTCATGATAATTTAGATAAAATTAAAAAGGCTGTTGAAATTTTTAATCAGAAAAAATGTTCTCTTGTAATTCATGCAGGAGATTTCGTAGCTCCATTTGCTGCAAAGGAACTTGATAAACTTAACTGTCCTGTTAAAGCAGTTTATGGGAACTGTGACGGAGAAAAAATTGGACTAAATAAAGCATTTTCTACTCTTGGAGATATTCAAGAGCCACCTTTTGTGTTTGAACATGATAAACTTAAAATTCTTATTCTCCATGCTCCTACTAAACTGGAGGAATATGTTGCTCAGAAAAGGTTTGATATTATTGTTTATGGTCACTTGCACAAACCAGAGGCAGAGAAGAAAGAAGGAGTTCTTGTCATAAATCCTGGAGAGACCTGTGGATGGATTTCTGGGAATGGCACAATTGCAATTGTAAATCCTGATAGTTTGTCATGGGAATTCATAGAATTGTAGATTAAGATGCCAAGAAGAATAGATAGAAGACAGAAGCCAGCATGGCAAAGGATAAGGAAGCCTATGCCACCTCCGGGTCGTATTCATAAGGTTAAAAAGGGTAAAGGAGGTTATAGTAGAAAAGATAAAAGATGGAAAAAAGAAGTTGAAGAAGAATTAGAAGAATAAAAATTTCAAAATGATAATTTTTAATTTTCGTTTTCCGATTTCCGAATTTCAATTTTCGAATCCAAGAAAGGAGGTTAAAAATGAAAAAATTTAAAGTTTCAATTCCTGTCATTTTAATTCTATGTATTACTCTTCAGGCAAAATTAATTAAGACTCCTGGCGAAGAATGCAATTATATAAAATACAGTCAATACCCTGAAATCACATATTTTCTTACTAAACTAAGTTCTGTTTCCAATCAATTACAGATTAATATTATTGGGCAGACACTAACAGACCCGAAGTACGATTTATATTTATGCATATTGACTGAGGAAGGAATCAATTCTCCGGAAAGATTGAACAGAAATAAACCAACTTTGTTGATTACTGCTTCCCAGCATGGAAATGAACAGTCAGGAAAAGAGGCTGTTCTCATGCTGATGAGAGATATAATTCAGGGTAAATTAAATAAGTATCTAAAAAAGATAAATATATTGATTATTCCTCAATGCAATCCTTATGGAAATTTAAAGGATCAGAGGAGAAACGAACAGAATCTTGATTTGAACAGAGACCATATTAAACTCGAATCTCCTGAGGTTGAAGCAATTCATCGTGTTTTTCAAAAGTGGAAACCTGAAGTTACAGTGGATCTTCATGAGAGAGGCTATGACTATTACATGGTTAATATTGGTGTAATTTCAAATATAAATATTCATCCTAAACTCAGGGAGTTTGCTCGTAATGGGATATTATCTGAGGTTGAAAAGAATCTTAAGAAAAAAGACATTACTTTTCATGAATACCTCGTTACTCAGCCAATGGGAATTGATTCCTCAGCTGGAGTAATTTATTCTCCCTCTGAATTAAAGGGAAGGGCTATGATGAAGCGATACAGCACTACTGATATTAATGATTGTAGAAATGGGCTTGGAATTTATAATACTCTATCCTTTATTCAGGAAATTTCCTCAAAACATGATCTTAAGTCTCTGAAAGAAAGAACACTATATCAATATCATGGCCTGGTAGAATTAATGAAAGTTGTGTCAGAGAAAGGAAAAGATGTAATTCAACTTGTTCGGACCTGTCGCGAGGAATGGCCAAGAAAAGCCCAGAACTATTCTTCTGAAAATAAAGTTCATCTTAGGATGAGATATGCGAGGAATCCTAATCAGCCAGTTTTAAAAATAAAGAAATTTGAAAGAACTGAAGAAAGAATTATTGGAATTCTGAGCAAAGATAAGAAAGCTGGAGAACCTATTAAACGTTCTGATTTAAAACCTTATCCTTACCCTCCTGCTTTTAAAGTTGTCACAGAAGTTGTTGAAAATTGGTTTCCACTTGTTGAACCAACCCTTACTATCATTAGTCCGCTCGGATACATTATTCCTCCTGAAAAATGGGATATTGCTGATGTTTTAACTAAGCACGGATTAAATGTGAAAACTTTTACAAAGGATTGCTCTGTTAAAGTCGAAGTTTATAAAATAACTGAAATTGTGCCTGCAAAATATGACTATTTACCGCCTCAGAAAATCGAAGTTGAGGCTTTACGCAAGTCTGTAATTGTGAAGAAAGGTTCATTTTATGTTTCAACTGCTCAATTTGCGGGTTATCTGGTTCCAATTCTTCTTGAACCTCAATCCCAATATGGTTTAATTCGCTACTGGAAATTTAATTTAGTGCCAGAAGTAAACGATATTTTTCCAATCTACAGAATTATTGAAAAGCAGAAACTACCAGTCGTTGATTATAAAAATTGGTCCAAATTCCAATAATCAGGAGGAAAAATGAAGATTTATATTAAAAGTATAATCATCATTATTCTATTTTTTATGCTTTTTACAAATATATGCCTGTATGCAGGGAAAGTCGAAAATGAATGGCCCTATCCTGTTCCTTGCAGAATAAAAGATGGTCAGAACAAAGATTTATTTATAATGACTCTTGGAAAAGTAAGCACTCCACTGGCTGATGGAATATTCTATCCTTCAGAGGACAAAGTAGTTCTTAAAAATGGTAAAGAAATAAAAAATTATTTTAAAAATATTCTTGGAATCAAGTATTTTAAACCAATTGATAAGTCAGAATTTCCTCTTCCTCCCTCAGGCTGGTGTTCATGGTATTATTACTATCAGGAAATAAATGAAAATGAGGTTATAAAAAATGCTAAATGGCTTTCAGAGAATTTAAAAGACTATGGAGCTGTATACTGTCAGATTGATGATGGCTGGCAGGGAAAAGGGCATGGACTTGGAGACAATAGAGACTGGACCACCATAGATAAAAGATTTCCAAGAGGAATGGATGGTCTGGCTAAAGTGATAAAGAGTTTGGGACTTAAACCCGGTATCTGGCTTGCTCCTCATGGACAGAGCAATGAGAGAGTTGTAAAGGAATCAGGAGCATTTATGCTAACCAAAGATGGAAAATCTGCATCTTCCACCTGGGAAGGAGAATATTTATTGGATCCTTCTAAAAAAGAAGCAATTAAATATTTAGAGAAGTTATTTACCACCTTAGCTATGGAATGGGGCTATGAATATTTTAAAATTGATGGACAGCCAATTGTTATAAATGAGTATAAGACAAAAACAGAGTTTATGGAAAATCCAAAAGCTGACCCTGAAGAGCTTTATCGGAGAACTTTATTAACAATAAGAAATACCATAGGGTCAAATCGTTATCTTTTGGGATGCTGGGGAATTCCACTCCTTGGTGTTGGGATAATGAATGGTTCGAGAACAGGAGGAGATGTAAGAGCAAGCTGGGACGGTTTTCTAGTTGCAGTGGATGCAACAATGAAGTATTACTTTCTGCATAATATTGCCTGGTATTGTGATCCAGATGTAATGTTAGTTCGCAGTCCTCTTAGTTTGGATATGGCAAGGGCATGGGCTACCCTTCAGGGATTAACTGGTCAGGCTTTAATGGCAAGTGATAGACTCTATGATCTTTCTGAAGAAAGGGTGGAAATTTTAAAAAGGGTTTTTCCTGCAGTAGATATAAGACCACTGGATTTATTCCCCTCAGATAAATATAAAAAAATCTGGGATTTAAAAATAAATCATCTTGGAAGGGAGTATGATGTTGTTGGGTTATTTAATTTTGATGAAGAGAAAGCAGAAGGGATATATCTTAAATGGAGCGATCTCGGATTACCTGAAAATAGCTTAATTCATGTTTTTGACTTTTGGAACAAGGAATATCTTGGATGCTGGGAGAAAGGAATATATTTAGTTCTTTCTCCTGCGAGCTGTAAAGTTCTCACTCTGTTAAAAGCAGAGAATAGACCTCAACTCATTTCAACAAGCAGGCATATAACTCAGGGCTGGATAGATTTAAAGGAGATAAGTTTTGACAATGAGAAGATGTTATATAAGGGCAGAAGCGTTCTTGTTAAAAATGACCCGTATGAAATTCGTTTTGTTTTTCCAAGGGATAAAAACTATAAAATTAAAGAAGCAAGAGTTAATGGAAAAAGGGTAAAGTTCTTTAATTATCAGGGCTGGGCAAGGGTATGTTTTTCAAGACCAAAAAATGAAGAAGTGAGGTGGGAAGTTTATTTTGAACCTGCTGAAATTTATACTTATCCTGTTAATCCTCCGAGAAGAGTCGATGTGGAATTCATAAATTTTAATGAGGTAAGGGTTCACTGGACACCCCTTTATACTTTAACTGCAGGATACATGGTTTATCTTAACAATGAACTTCTTGGTTATACCCCAGCCAATCAATTTGAGATTTATGGGCTTGAACCTGAAAGAGAATATGAAGTTGAAGTCTATGGAGTCTGGTTTGATGGGACAAAAAGTAAAAAACCAGCTAAAATCAGATTTAAATTAAAGAATATGCTTCCAGAGAAAGTTTATTTATCTGAGATTAAACCTGTTTCCATGACTGCAGGATGGAAAATCCCAAGAATAAATAAAGCTGTATCTGGTTTTCCTCTTAAAATCGGCAATACTGTTTATAGAAGAGGAATTGGAACTCATGCGCCATCTGAAATAATTTATAAAATTAATGGATTGTATAAGAAATTTACTGCTATAGTTGGAATAGATAGTCATACATGGAAGGGCAAGGGGAGTGTGGTGTTTAAAGTTTATGGAGATAAAAAACTACTATGGGATAGTGGTCTAATAAGGAAAAAAGATTCTCCGAAAAAGATTGAAATTGATATTATCGGAGTAAAAACTCTTTGCCTTAAAGTTGAAGATGGAGGAGATGGAAAGGACTGGGACCATGCAAACTGGATAGAACCTGTGCTGTCAAATAAGGAATTTTAGAAGAAATATTTAACTTCTATAAAAGCCTTTGATAGTTTTTTATTTCTACCAAAAACACTGTCCTCAGGTCCTCTGAAAATAGAAGCTCCCATATAGAGTTTTATTCCATCGCGTATTTCATAGGTAAATATTGGGAGAATAAAATAATCACCATCTTTGAAATTATAAACCATAATAAGCTGAAGGCTATAAAAAGGTTCTCTTTTATATGCGATTCGAAGAGAGGTGGAATTTTTTAATTTCTCTTCAACAGGACTCATAAAACCTTCTCTCCACTTAAGAACTCTATTTTCAATAAATTGGAAATTCAGAATAAAATTTTCTGTTAAATTATAGTCTGTGCCGAGCACATATTGTAAATGAGGATTTTTTATAAATGGATTATATCCTTCTCTATCTTCGGTGAGGAAATATGCTCCTTCTCCTTTAAAAACAAATCTCCCAATCGCGTAGTCAAAATCAAAACCGAAAACCTGCTGTTTTTGATATTCTATTTTCATCATTCCTTTTTCAGGAACCATTGCTGGAAAGAGGTCGAAGCCCCTCCAGTATGAGAACGAAAAATTAATTCCTGCTATGCCCGAAGAAAATCTCACGCCTTCCTGCCAGTTTTCTGGTTTCTGTTCGGGAAGAGAAGTTTCTGCGCCTGGAATTTTCATCCCTGTTTCATTTGGTATGAAATACGGAACAAAAACAAATTCAATATTTGAAATACCAAAATACCAGTTTATCTTCACTGAATTTACTGCAATCCTGTAATCCTCGATTTCTGCTGTTATATTGGTGTAATCCCATGGGGTGATGTTGTCTGTTGGATTTATCCAGTCAGTTCTTCCCCAGAAGATGAACTGTTTTCCGAGTTTAAAATCCACATTTGGGAATCGGATTGTAAGATATGCCTCCACAGGATAAATTTTTAATGCAGAGGAGCGGTCTTTATATAAGAATCGGCTAATATTTCTCTCGTCAAGATCAAAATTAAAGGAGGCGAAAAAGCCTATATTTTCTCTTTTCTCTTTAAAGGTGAGCTGGAATCTTGCTCCGAATCTGTCGAATGCAAATGGAGAGGTGAGTTTTGGATGCGCAAAGAATTTTAAATAACCATTAAAGTCCATGGAAAAGATAGATGAGAAGGTAAAAAATAATAGGACTATTACTCGAAAAAATTTAAATCCTTTCATTGCATTAAATACCTCTTAGTGAATAATTTTGGTGACAGCCCTTTATTTATCTCAATATTTTCGAATTTCATTTCACTTACACTTTCTCCCTGAACATTTTTCATTATTAAATGCATCTGAAACCATACCCCATTAATATTTTTAATTTCCTTCACTTCAAGAATTTTCCAGATTTTTCCCATTCTGTCATAATACTCAGCATGAACAATACTCCACTTTTCAGGGTCAATCCAGTGGATGATTTTACTATAGCCTGTGTCCTTTTCGATTTTTTTATTTATGGGCAATGCCTCGACTTTGTAACATTTCAATCCGTTGAAATCAACAAGTCCTAAATTTTTATAATTCCAGTCTTTTAACTTCGGTTTTCCAATATCATAATAGCTGAAATCAGAACCCATGAATGCTCCTCCTTTTCCACTCGCTGCTATTCTCTTGATTCTTCTCAAAGCAGGAAGATATAAATATCTTTCATCCTCTCCTTTTGCATGTTCAATTAGAAGGAATCCTGTGCCTTCCACATCCGGTGGATATAGAAATTTCATTACCATGTCAGATTCATCTTCTGTTCTTTTTCTGGAGAAAAGTTTAATTTTTCTTGTTCGTGTTCTTCCCCTTACTGTGATTTTCATTGTTATTTCTCCTTCCATATCTTTCCAGCCTGTCTTTTTCACAACTTTTTCCATGATTTGAATTCCAGTGAAATTTTCTCCAGAAAGAGGAATTATTAATAGAAATATGAAAATTATATTTATAATTTTTCTCATTCTTTCCTCCTTTGACCTGCCTTTTTGAGAGATTTCGGTTTAAAGGTTATAAAATAAATTGGAAGGATTGTTAATGCTGCAAAAGCTGTTGTTATCATTGTAAGAGCTAAAAGAAATCCCATAAATTTAACGCCTTTAAAGGTCGAGAGAACAAGGATTATAAATCCAGATGCAACCACAAATGAATTAAAAGTTATTGCTACTCCAGAAGTTTTCATTGATTGAGGAATGCTTTTCTCATAATGGTTATTTGAACCGAGTTCGATAATATATCTGTGTATGAAATGAATAGCATAATCAACACCAATTCCTATTGCAAGACTTGAAGTAACCATTGTCATAATATTAATTGGAATTCCAAGAGCTCCCATCGTAGCGAAATTTAAAAATATCCCAAAAAACAATGGCATGGCGTTAAATATTCCAATTATTGGTGAACGAAACATGAGTGAGGTAATAAGCCATATTAAAAATAATGATGCGATTATGCTTAAAAACTGACCTTTTATGGTCATTTCTCTTACAATAAGAATTAATTTTGCCATTCCTGTTATTTCTGCTTTTACTCCATTGACATTTTTCTTGAGGAATTCTGAAAGAGCTCTATCAATTTTTCTAAGCTGAGAATCTTCATCTGTCTTTACAAAAATTGCAACCCTTGCATTCCTGTAATTAAAGTCCACGAAATTGGCAAAATCCTCTGGAGAGGATGAGAGTTCATAAAGCTGGAGAAGTTGCGCGATTAGTTTTTCCCCTTTTACTTGGAATTTTTCTTCTATTTTCTTTCCCCCTTCAAAATAAACTATTTTCTCTTCTTCAATTTCTTTTGGTATCCTGTAATATGATTGGTCATTGTTATGAATTGCTTTATTTATTAGCTTAATAAAATCCGCAATAGATTGTGCTGAACCAACATTAGAAAGTTTTTCAGCATATCTTTCAAGTTCGTCCATTACTTTAAGAACTGCAGGTTTTTTTATGTATCCATCCTCATCTCCTTCAAAGAGCACATAGAAAGTTGTAGTTCCTGCAAAGTGCTTATTTACAAATTCAGCTGATTTTCTTACTGGATTATTTTTTGGGAGCTGTTTTATCTGACTTGATTCGACATTTAATTTTGAGATTGCAAAAATTGAAACAATCAGGATGATTGCGACTCCGATTGCAACAGACTTTTTTCTTCTAATTAAAAAATCTGAATATTTAAGCATAAAGCCCCGTAATCTACCTTTTTCTTCTCTCCATTTTTTCCCAATTTTTATTTTTAAAAGTGATAGAGTCGCTGGAACAAAAGTAAGGGAGAGAATTAATGCGCAAAAAACTCCAAATGCAGAAAAAATACCCAGTTCTTCAAGGGATTCCATATTACTTGTATTTAATGCTATAAAGCCAGCCATTGTTGTAAGTGAGGTCATTATCACAGGGGAATGGAGCTCGTACATTACCTCTCGCACAAGCTCTCTTGAAGAAGTATGAAAGGGCGCCCTTTGATAATAATGAGTTAACAAATGAATGCTATCAGCAATTCCTATTGCCATAATGAGAATTGGAATAATTTCTGTAGCATGAGTTATTGGTTTTCCAATAAAAGCCATGAATCCAAGAGTCCATAGAACACTGACTATCACAACTGTTAATGGGATTAACACTCCTCTTGCGCTTGTAAATATCAGGAGAAGAAGAACAAAAATTAGAATTATTCCAGAGGTGAAAAATACACCCATATCTCTTGCTATGCCTTTGCTTATGTAATAATTTATAACAGGCTGTCCTGAGGCAAATACCTTTCCCTTATGATTCTTTGAAAATTCATCCAATGTCTTTAATAGTTTTTCTGCAAATTTATCCTCATCCACTGATTTTCTGAGAAAAACCAATATAGCCACGGATTTCTCATCATCTGAAATTAAGTTCTTTAAGAAAGCAGGATTTTCGTTTAGTCTCTGTCTCCATTTTTTAATATCCTCGGGAGAGGATGGAAGTTCCTTTAATGCCTCTTCCACATTTATTCCCTCTTCCACTCCTTCAATTATTTTTATATTTGTTGGACTCATCACAGAATAGGCTTCAGGAAAATCTTCAAGAATTGATGTTAATTCACTTATCTCTTTAGCTCCATTTATAGAAAAAATATTACCTTCATAAATTACCATTGCCATGTCTTTTGATGGAAAAATCTCCTTCATTTTGTCATAAAGTCTTTTAGCAGGGATTGATTTTGGAAGTGCTTCAGTAATATCTGGATTCATTTTAAGATTTTTCAATTGATAGGTGAAAAATAATGTAATGAATAAAAGCGCGAGAAGAGTTTTCCATGGATTTTCAATGATTAGATTCATAAATTTTTTCATTTCAATACTCCTTCAAGCATTTGTTTAAAGATTTCAATCTCTTCTTTTATCTTTTTAATATCTTTCTTCTGAGTCATCTTGACAGAAATCCCAATTATATAGCTCCAGAGAAGTTCAGAAATTGTTATTCCTTTCTCTCCTAAAAGATTCATAATGCGCTCTTCAATCGGGCTTCTTACCTCTTTTATTTTTTCTTTCAATTCACCATTTATAAATACAGGTGAACTTTTCCCAAAAGGGAAAATTAAACTGAGTATTTCTTTTCTTTTTGAGAAATAAGAAATGTGAAAATCAAGTAAGGCAGAGAAAATTTCTTTGTAGTCCTTTTTTTCTTTTATTGCTTCATAAGCACTTCTGTAATATTTTGAAACCTCGGAAAGGACAAGTTCTTCGAAAAGCTTTTCCTTTGATTCAAAATAATAGTAAATAACCCCCTTCGATAGCTCAGCCTTTTCCGCAATCTCTTCCATATTTGTTTTTTCATATCCCTTTCTTGAGAATATCTCAATAGCAGCCTCAAGTATTGTTTGCTTTCTTGCTTCCCTTTCCCTTTCCTTTCTTTCTTTTACTCCCATTTTGACTATATAGTCAAATTTTAACTTTATGGTCAAAAATTGTCAAATTTAGGCTATGGCGTTTTTCAACTTTATAAATCTTTTCATTACAATAAATTTTTAATTTTGGAATATTCCAGATTCGATGTGAGATTAGAATGCAAGTTTTATCTTTGAAATTATTATTAATTAATTTCCGAATTCTTTTCCTTCCTAAATCAAAATTGAAAAGTGGAGGTATGGAGATTGAAATAAAAGTTAGTTTCCAGTTTAAATAAAAAAGAACCGTAAGACAGAATATAAATTCAAAGAGTCCAATTAGAATTCTTACAAATGTATTTGAGAAGAAAAAGCTAAGTCCTTCTACCTCTCCTATTCTCGATAGCAGGTATCCTGTCCGTGTTTTATCAAAGAATGAGAGGGGAAGTCAAAGAAGTCGGTGAAATAAATCTTTTTTATTTTAACAATTACTTCTTGATTGAAAACGCTGAAAAGATAGTTTGTGAGAAAAGAAAATATCAGTCTCAAAAGCTGAATTGCAATTAAAAGTAAAATAATTAAATTTAAAAGTTTTATGTTTTTCGCTATGAGGACATCGTCAATTATGTATTTCATTAAGTAGGGGGTTGGAAGTGCTAAGAGGGAGAGGAGAATCATGAAGATGGAAGCGACAAGTGTCTATTTCCAATGAGTTCTGAAGTAAGGAAATAATTGTTTTAGAGATGAAAGTTTTATTTTTTGCGGTTTTTCTTTTGGATTTGAAGATTTAAATGATTTCTTAAAATATTTTAAAATTTGAAATGTTTCAAATATTTTCTTGGGGGAAATGTTATTTTCATAATTAAATTATGGATTGTTAATGCCAAATTACCTTATAACATTGGATTATAGGAAAACCTTCTTCAGTTTCTTCAACAACATATAATTTTTTATTTTTCCACACAAACCATTGCTTGGGTTTTATTTTTAAAGGGATCTTAGCAATATACCTTCCCACTGAATCAAAAACATCGAAATAGTAATAACCTTTTTTATCTTTTACTTTTTCATAGGTGCCTATAAATATTCTTCCTTCTTCATCAATAGATAAACTCCAAAATGCTGGGAAATACTTTGGAAATTTAACATTAATTCCTGGGATAATTCCGCGTTTCCCAAAAATTTCTTTTATTTTTTCTTTTTTATCTTTTTGTCCAATTTTTACTAAATCGCATCTTTTAATTATCTTTTTAATTAATTTTCCTTTTGGATTAATAACTTTTATTTCATAATTATCCGAAATTCCATAAATAATATTATTTTCTTTAGTTAAATCAAAATAAATTCGTGGTGGGAAAAGATTAATAGCTCCAGGATGTGATGAAATTACTTTATCTATCATGATAATTGGCTTTAAATCTGTGCTAAATTTTATCAATTTTCTTACCGTTGTTGATTTAACTCCTGGCTGTCTTTCCATAACAACTCCAATTATATTTCTTTCACTATCAATTTTTGGATCAAGAAAAAGAGGGAATACTGCAACAGAAACCTCTCTTAAATATTCTCCATTAAGCGAAAAGAAATTTATACGGCGAGCATATAAATCATAGACCATAATTTCTTTATGCGGGGTAATTTGGATATACCTTGGGCTACTGAATTCTCCAGGTCCCTGTCCCTTTTGACCAAACATTTTTAGAAAGTTTCCTTTCTCATTAAAAATTTTGATATTACATTCCTTAGAGTCTAAGACATAAATATTTCCTTCATCATTTACATCTAAAATTATTTTCGTGAACATATACTCTTTTTTACCTACTTTCTCTCCTATTGAGAATTCTTTTATTAGTCTTAATCTATTAGGAACTCCGGGAAGATGTACTGGATTTTTTGGATTATAAATGACTGTTACTCCATTTTCGGTTTTTATTTTTATTTTTTCGGAATGAACTAAGTTGTTGAAAATCGCAATACACATAAGAAAAACAACTATATTTAAAAATAGCCGTTCCACTTTTCTCATTTTCCCCTCCTTTTTATTTCTTCAGTTAATTCTAATATATCATTGTTTGAGGTGCAAAACAATTTATTGATTCTCTCCCACCATAAGGTATTATAAAAGTAAATACTTTCAAGCTCATTTACGGCTCTTTCTAAAAAATTCTTTTTGATTTGATGTATTTCTTTTTTTAAATTTCTAAGGGCTTTTTCTTTTAATAAAAGAATTTCACAAGATTTTGGGAATAAACAATTTTTTTATAATAAATGCATTTGTCTCACATTTTTCGCTTATTTGAATATACCTTTCTGGATTCTTTAACTGTAATATTTTTTCTACTAAAAACATTTTTTCAATTTCATTCTTAAAATAAATAACTTTATAAAGAACATTCTCGTAGGAAATGTTCTTTATTAAAAAGAATACAGAATTTACCATTACTTTTTCTATTAATGATCTTACCATTATCCATAAAATAAACTTTCAATCCAGGAATATTCCAGATTTGATGTGAGATTAGAATGCAGGTTTTATCTTTGAATTTTTCAATTTAAGTTTTCTTCTTCGAGTTGAGATAAAGATAGAATGTCACTTAGTCAAATATGATTAGTTGTATCTAAATTAATTTGATCATTCATTATCTTTGTCCGTATCCATAATCCCGGCTCTTAAAAATAAATAGGCCTCCGAGAAGGAAAAACAAAAGTCGAGCTAAATATAATCCAAAATTTTTCAGGAAATTTCCATCTTGAAGCCAAGCAGAAAAGCTTTTTTCTTTCCCCATTAGAAATAAAATAATTGACTCTATAGAATTTTTTAACCAAACTGGGGATTTCAAGAATGTGTGAGAAATTTCATAAATACCACTTAATAATAAGGCAAAGATAATAAAAGCAACTATGTCTCCATAATCAGGTAAAAAAGTAGAGAAGAAGCTAATCATAGAAATTAATAAAGTAAGTTTAAGGAGACCATCGATAAGAAATATAATGAGGTTTTCCGCTTTTAATCCAGACAAAAGAAATTGAGATAATCCAAATAAAAAAATAGTGAAGATCAGGAAAGAGAACATAGTTAGCCATACTCCAAACACTTTTGAAAAGTAAACAGATGACCATTTGATAGGTTTCGTTAACAGAAATTGGATAGTTCCTGAGGAAATCTCCTTCCCAAATATTCCCGGAGTGATGAATAGAGTGAGAAGAAAAGCCAAATCAAATATTTTTTTGGGAGAAATAACAATTTCAAAGAATTGAACAATTATAAAACCTCCTGCGCCTATAAAAAAACCAATATAAATGGGGCTTTTTATTTTTTCAGTGAATACTTTAATAACAATATATTTATTCATTAGTCTAAGAAAAATTTTTCTATATCAACTTTCTCTTTAATAACCTCAGTTATTTTCACACCCTTATTTAATAAATGTTTCAAAAAGGAAAAAAGAGCACGTTCATTTTCTACTTTAATTTTTATAAAAGAATTATTAATTTGATATATTTCTAGTCCATGAATTAATGGCATATCTAAAGTAATAAATTCTTTCTTAGTCTCTGAATATTCTATTTTATAGATCAAATGATCTCTTCTTAGAGTCTCAATATGAATGATCTCTCCCTTATCGATGAAAGCTATTCGATCACAAACTTTTTCTACTTCGGAGAGTTTATGAGAATTTAAAAAAATAGTTTTTCCCTCTTTTTTTAATTGAAGTATCAAGTTTCTTACCCGAATGATCCCTGAGGGATCCATTCCTGCTGCAGGCTCATCCAGAAAGAGAATGTCTGGATTATGAATAAGTGCCTGAGCCCAACTGAGTCTTTGTAGCATGCCCCTTGAGTATATTCTTATTTTACAGTTAGCAACATCTTTTAGCTCTAATTCCCTTAACAGAGCATCAACCCTTTTCTTGAGAACAGGGTTAGGAAGTCCAAAGAGCTTTCCTTGAAAAATTAAGAATTCTTTTCCTGTCATTGTCTTGTAAAAACCTATTCTTTCAGGAAGGTATCCAATATTTCTTTTTATTTCTATATTCAAAGGCGATCTGCCATTAATAAGTATTTCTCCAGAGTCAATCTTAAGTAATCCTAACATGCATCCCATTAGAGTTGTTTTTCCTGCACCATTCGGACCAATTAAACCGAATACTTCTCCCTTCAATATATCTAAATTAATATTTTTTAATACTAATTTTCGAGAAAAAAGATTTCCAAATGATTTAAATAAATTCTTTATAGATATTATATTTTGTTGTAAATTCGACATAAAGCCATTTTATAATTGTAAGAATTCTTTTGCACAAATTATGGCTTGAATTGCATAACATGCACTATATATACCTAACGGATCCCATTCCCATACACATCCTGTAATTGGTGATATTACCCAATATCCTCCACAATCAGAACAAGAAGCTTCTAAGCATTCTACGTAATCCCAAAATGGAGAATCATCGGATTGGTTTCGAGTATTAATTGAAAGCTGATCCGGGATAGAAACTATTCCCGTAAGACTTCCAGCGAATATAGCCGCATAGGTTGAGTCATTCTCGGGCATAAAAGAATGAGCCCATGTAAATTCTTTAAGTTGCTTTTCGAAAGTAGATCCTCTTATTTTTTTAAAAAGAGTTATTAACTGTTTGATTCCATTTTCTTTTGACTTAGAAGAAATTTCTACTCGACCATCTTTATTGTACTGAAGAATAATATTAACCATTCTTTTACCTTCTAAAAATATTTCAAATTTACTTTTCTTCCATGAAATTTTTGTGTCTCTGATTGAAATATTTTTATCACCTAAAAAATCAAACTGAAAATTTATCTTACCATCTTTCAGTCTACTACGCAATAAAAGGATGCCTGAAGGGGAATAGAAACGTTGAGTTCTGATTTTATTTTTATTGTGAGATAGGATATCAAATTCCAACGAGAAAATTCGAGAATTAGTTTTTGGATCTAAACCTTCTATAAGTTTTAACCCACTCTTCGGATCTGATGGGATATTGTAATGTAATACTATCACGGGAATTACATCAAAAATCCCTTCTGAAAAGAAAAAAGGGATATTTTCAATTTTTTTAGTTTTATTACTTCCATCTTGAAAAGATAATATGGAAGTAATAATAAACGCGCTAAAAATAATAAATAAAGCAAAATAAATTCTTTTCTTTCTCAATTTCAATACCTCCTTTCACTAAAATTTTCCACTTAGCTTGGGAGCAAATTTCGTGCCAAGTTATAGGAGATTAAACTAAGTGCTTGATATATAAAGAAATATCATTTTAAAATTAGAAATTTAAAATTGGAAAGTTAATAAAAAGTCTACCTATAGGTAGAGTAAATTTTTAAAAATAACTAAAATTTTCTTTATTTTACTGAATTTAAATAAGATAGTAAGTCTACTCATAGGTAGATTAAGTCTACTTATAGGTAGATTCATTTAAGTTTATGAATTGTTAGTATATTAAGAAATCTCTTATACTCTTTCTCACAAATATTAAACAATTTACAAAGTCCTTTGTAAGAACCATTTGTTCGTTTTAATCCTAAATCAATTATTTCTTTCACTTCTCTTCGATTTAATTCACGCTCTAAAAACGGTCTATGAACCGCTTCCCAATAATTTTTTCCTCTCTCTACCATATCTTTGAATAATTCCAGGGGTGAAATAAACGCTTTTTTTGATATTTTCTCTTCCAGTCCTTCCTCAAATTCTATATGCTCCTCTCGTATTTCTCTCCCTTCTGCTATCTCATATGCT
>MTON01000005.1 GCA_002010665.1 Candidatus Aminicenantes bacterium JdFR-78 | reverse complement strand
AACTTGAAAATTATCCAGAAAAAATGGGAAGAATTAACCTCCCAGAATGAAAAATTCAATGTGAAAAACTTTATTTTTTCAAAGGATAAAAAACAAATGATTTTTTTACATAATGGAGATTTATATTATTACAATATAAAAAATGACCAGTTTAAAAGATTAACCGCTTCTTCTCTACCAGAAAAAATTCCTGAATTCTCACCAGATGGGAAATATGTGGCTTATGTCAGAGGTAATAATTTATATTCTCTCCACATCCCAACAGGGCTTGAGATTCAGCTCACTTCAGATGGAAATAAAAATATTTTGAATGGATATCTGACATGGGTTTACTATGAGGAACTCTTTCATAGAAACTATAAAGGTTTTTGGTGGTCACCTGATAGCGAAAAAATAGTTTTCTATAGATTTGATGAATCACCTGTGTTTAAAATGACAATGATGAATCTTCTTCCCTTTAGAGCTCAGCAGGTCCCTGTAACATATCCAAAAGCTGGAATGACTAATCCTCTTGTTAAATTAGGAATTATATCAATAAAAACACAGAAAACTGTATGGATTAAATTGAATTATAATGAAGAAATATATATAGCCCGGGCAATCTGGACTCCTGATAGCGAGTTCCTGACTGTGCAAACTTTGAATAGGGATCAAAACAGAATAGACTTGCTTAAGGTTAATCCTGCAACTGGAAAATCAGAGCTTATTCTGAGGGAAGAACAAAAATTATGGATTCATCCTAAGGAAATATATTTTTTCAAAACCAAACCATATTTTATCTGGCTTTCTGATAAAGACAATTGGAATCACATATATCTTTATGATTTTAAAGGAAAACTTATAAATAGACTTACCCAGGGCCCCTGGTCGGTTAGAAAGATAGTTGGAGTTAATGAGAAAAAAGGAATTATTTATTTTATTGGTAATAAAAAATCAAGCCTGGAATCTCATTTATATAAAGTGAATTTTTCTGGAAATTTAAAAAGACTAACCAAAAAAAATGGAACTTATTCTATAATCATGGCTCCAACTTGCGATTATTACCTTTCATTTTACAATAATATATCTCGTCCATCTCGACTTGACCTTTATAGGTCTGATGGAACCCTTGTTAAACCAATAGAGGAAAATATTGTTAAAGAACTTTCTGAATATAAACTCAGTAAATGGGAATTTTTGGAGGTTACCACTGAAGATGGAATCAACTTACCTACTATGATTCTTAAGCCCCAAGATTTTAATCCTAATAAAAAATNCCCTGTTCTTTTCGCCATATATGGAGGACCTGAGAGTCAATCTGTGGCTAACCGATGGATGGGATTACGGGGTCTGTGGTATCAATACTTAGCACAGGAAGGAATTATAATTTTCATAATGGACAACCGAGGCTCAGCTCATTTCGGGAAAAAATATGCTCATATGCTTTATGGAAATTTAGGATATTGGGAAATTTATGACTATATTCAGGGAGTGAAATTCCTTAAGAAATTCCCCTATGTTGATCCTAAGAAAATAGGAATATGGGGATGGAGTTATGGTGGATATGTAACATGTATGGCGATGCTTACCGCTCCTGACCACTTTCAGGTCGGAGTTTCTGTTGCGCCTGTGACCCACTGGCTAAATTACGACACGATTTATACTGAACGTTACATGAAACAACCAAAAGATAATCCTGAAGGCTATGAAAAAAGTGGAGCTACAAAATATGCCAAAAATTTAAAGGGCAAATTTCTAATTATTCACGGAACCCTTGATGACAATGTTCATTTTCAGAACACGGTTCAGCTTGTAAATGAATTAATTAAAGAAAACAAACAATTCAGTGTTATGATATATCCTAATCGGGATCATGGAATAAGAGGAGATAATGCCCGCCGCCATATTTTTACATTAATTACTAATTTTCTTCTTGAGAATTTAAAATAAAGAGGTGGCTTAAATGAGAAGAAAAATTTTCTTGCTTATTCTTATTTTGCTTTTTATATTTGTATGTGGAGGGGAAGGAAATGTTAATAAAGATTATCCAATTAAACCAGTGCCTTTCACTCGAGTCAAAATTAGTGACAATTTCTGGCTCCCCAGACTCGAAACAAATCTTAAGGTGACAATTCCATTTGCCTTTAAAAAATGTGAACAAACCGGACGTATTGATAACTTTGCAAAGGCAGGAGGTTTGATGAAGGGAAAGTTTATTGGGAGGAGATATAATGACTCAGACGTTTTTAAAATTATGGAAGGCGCCTCCTATTCTCTGGCACTTCGTCCGAATCCTGAACTCGAAAAATACATGGATAACTTAATCGCTAAAATTAAGGCAGCGCAGGAAGAAGATGGATATCTGTATACAGCACGAACAATTGACCCGGAAAATCCCCCTCCTGGCGCAGGGAAAGAGAGATGGTCTAATCTGGGTTCAAGTCATGAGCTTTACAATGTGGGACACATGTATGAGGCTGCAGTTGCATATTATATGGCTACTGGCAAGAGAAATTTTCTTGATATTGCTATTAAAAATGCTGACTTAATATGTAAGGTTTTTGGACCAAATAGGCGACATGGATACCCCGGACATCAAGAAATTGAAATAGGACTGGTTAAGCTCTATAGAGTAACCGGAAATGAAAAATATCTAAAACTTGCTAAATTTTTTCTGGATGAAAGAGGAAAACATAAATTTGAAGAAAAGTTTTCGAGCACATCACCCTTTTCAATCTATAATCAACCATGGTATATGCAGGCTCATAAACCAGTAATTGAACAGAAAAAAGCCATCGGACATGCAGTTAGAGCAACATATATGTATTCTGCAATGGCTGACGTTGCTGCCCTAACAGGAGATAAAGCATATATTAATGCTATTGATACTATCTGGGAAAATGTAGTGTCAAAAAAATTATATATAACAGGTGGTATTGGCGCACGACGTGAAGGTGAAGCCTTTGGAAATGATTATGAGTTACCCAATGCGTCTGCTTATAATGAAACATGTGCTGCAATTGGAAATGTATTATGGAATTATCGGCTTTTTCTCCTTCATGGAGACGGAAAATACATAGATGTTCTTGAAAGAACTCTGTACAATGGGCTTATTTCAGGTGTCTCTTTAAGCGGAGACCTCTTCTTCTATCCTAATCCTCTCGAATCAGATGGAAAATTTAAATTCAATCAGGGAGAGGCAACAAGAAAACCATGGTTTGATTGTGCCTGCTGTCCCACAAATATATGTAGATTCATTCCATCCTTACCAGGATACATATATGCTTTTAAAGATAAAACAATTTATGTAAATTTATTCATTCAGAATGAGACAACCTTTAAAATTCAAGGAAATAAGATAAAACTAATACAGAAAACTAATTATCCATGGGATGGGATGATTAAGATAATTGTCTTTCCAGAAACTGATTCATATTTTGAAATTAAAATTAGAATACCTGGATGGGCTCTTGGAAAACCTGTGCCAAGTGATCTTTATTCTTTTTTAGATAAGGAGATCGAGAAACCCTTATTAAAAGTAAATTCAAAAATTTATCCCTTGAATTTGGACAAAGGTTATGTATCCATCAAAAGAAAATGGGCGAAAAACGATATTATAGAACTCAGACTTCCCATGCCAGTCAGAAGAATTATAGCACATGAAAAAGTGGAGGAAGATAGAGGTAAAGTGGCTATACAACGAGGTCCTCTTGTTTACTGTTTTGAGGGGATTGATAATGAAGGAAAGGTATTAAATCGTTCTATTCCAGATAAAATGAATTTTAAAGTAGAGTTTCATCCAGAACTTCTCGGAGGAATTAATGTATTGATTGGCCAAACTGAGAAAGAAAAGCTCATTGCTATTCCATATTACGCTTGGTCACATAGGGGAATTGGGGAAATGGCTGTTTGGCTTCCTCGAAAATAGGGGATAAGAAATTAATAGATGTAGAAATAAAATAATAACTATTCCATAAATTAAAACTTTTATTTTCATTCCTGTATATATAAAAGAAAGAGATTTACTTTTATAATAAATATCTTTTTTTCTACCTATTTTTTTTAGGCAGATGGCTTTCTGGATGTCGGTCCATTGCTCAGAGAAATAAATAATAAATGGTCTGTAATATTTCTCTAGAATCTCATTTTCTTTATACGCCTTCAAATATTTTTTCTCCCTGAAATATTTATTTCTTTTTCCAGTTCTTAATAAAGCTTCCTTAAAATAAATATCCTCCAGCACAATAATTTTTCCCGAATAATAATTTTTAGGCTTTGAAAATCTTGCAGGATTTTTTAATTTCTCTTTTTTCCAGATTTTTTCTTTCTGCTCTGAAATTTCCAATAATTTTGCTTCATAGTATTTTGATTTGAATTCTCCTATTTCAGGGTCTTTAATTAAATATCCGCGATGAACTGTATAAATAAAAGTGCCGAGCATAAGAAAAAACATAAAGGAAAGAATATAAATTTTCTTTGATGACTTTATATCTATTTTTTGACTTTCATAATTAAGACTAAATGCAAAAAATGCACCTACAAATACTGATAAGATATTAATCATTACATCCCTTAAATCTCCAACCCTACCAGCAATAAAATATTGAAAAAATTCATCAATTATGCCTATTATCCCTCCATAAAAACATGCTCCAATATAAATTAATTTTTCACTGATTTCATTTTTAAAAGAATGATAGAAAATAACTGCAAGCAAACCATATTCAAATAAATGTATTCTTTCTCTCAGAGCTGCTAAAAAAATCGGGGTCGATTTCGATATATATAAATTTATTAGAATTCCCAATAAGAATGAGAAAATAACACCTGAAATTCTTAAATACTTTTTTCCTTTCTTTCTGATGCATGAATATAAATAAATAAACGCCCCAAGAAAACCTAAAAAAATGATTGCAAAAAGAGGATATTTAAAAGATTCTCGTAAATAATATTTCTGAAAAACAGGAAGAAGAATTCCTAAAAGAATAATTAATAGCGAATATAAGGCGAGGAAGATTTTCATTTTAAAAGAATTTTCTCAATTTTCTGTCGAGTCGAATTAATCTTTTCTCAAAATCCTTTCTATAATGCTCGCTTAAATCCCCCCTATCCAAAGCCCTTTCTACTATTTCTTTTGCTTTAATTAAATTCTTTTCTCTGTGTTCATAATAGATTGCTAACTCTCTTAAAGGATGGACTTCTCCAAGAAAAGCCAGTTCTTCCCATAAGGCAATGGCTTTCTCCCACTGCTCAGTTTTTTTATAGAAATATGATAATTTTTTCTTGATTTTAATTTCCAATGATTGGGGAACGTAGAAATTAAGAGCCTTATTATAGGCCTCCATACACTCCTCAAGGGCTTTATTTTTTTCGAGGAGTCTTCCGACCCCAAAAAAATCGAGCCCATCTGCATAATTAATTTTTCTCTCTTTTTTAAAATAAAGACCTCCAATTATTATTAAACTGAGAAGACTTAATAAATCCTGTTCATTATGATATAAAACTTTTTCAATTAATGAAAAATCTCCTGACCTCAAATAATTGAAGTAAATATTTGGAATCAAGCTCGAAGGAATATCATCTTCTCTTAAAACCCCGAGCAATTCACGGCAAAGATGGGAAAGTTTACAGCTTCTATATTTCTGTTTCCACAAAATTCTTGCAGGAATCAAAAAATCCAAGTGAGGGAAGGATTTCAAACTGAAATTTTTTCTATTTAATATAAACCTTGTTTCAAGAATCGGGAGGTCAAATCCTCGACCATTATACGTAATAATAGATTTAAAATTCATCTCGCTTAAAAATTTATTCAAGTTATCTATCAATTCTTCCTCTTCAGAAGGCTGTGGTAAGAAATACTGAATTATACAAAACTTATCTCCTAGATAAAAGCCGAGTCCTATAAGGAAAGGAATAGTGCCTGTTCCAATGCTTAAACCTGTTGTCTCAAGATCCAAAAATAAGGAAGATGACAAATCTATATTTTTAAATTCAGGAGATTGACTTAAATAATAAAGCTCATTGCCACTAATTTCAAATCCATATTTTATTGGCACACCTCCATAAACATAGTCAGAGGGAAAAACATGCTCAAAAATTTGTACCTTAGATGGCAAATCAATCAATTTCTCTTCCTTTTCCGCTTTTTCTTCTTCCTTTTTCAATTCTGAATAAATCAGTTTTTCGAGTTTCTCCCTTCGAGTTAAATCTTCATCCTTTTCCAATTCTTGCCATTTCAATTCTATATCTCTTTGTTTTGAGATAATTTCTCGCCTTTTTCTAATTGATTTTAATTTTTCTTTATCAATATCCATGCTATTCTTCTCCGATTAATTGAACAATTAAATTTCTTGAACGGGGGCGATTATCAAAATCTATAAATATTATTTGTTGCCATGTACCAAGAAGAAGTCTCCCATCAGAAAAGGGAACAGTTAAGGAAGGCCCAATTAGAGATGCCCGTAAATGAGAAAAGCCATTTCCATCCCCCCATGTTTCATCATGAAAATAGGGAATATTACTTGGGATAATCTTATCAAGCAAATTTTTTAAGTCCTTTATTAATCCAGGCTCATATTCCATTGTGGTTAAACCTCCAGTTGAACCTGGAACGAATACTGTTACAATTCCTTTTCTTAATTTAGAATCTTTTATTTTATTATTAATCATAGAAGTAATATCCTTTATATCACTAAAGCCCTTTGTTGAAAAATTAATTGATTCTGTAATTACTTTCATTTTGTTTCTCCTCCAACTGTTTTTCCTTTAATCCATTGAGCATTAAACAGGCAATAAAAGCCAAAATAGCTCCTGTTAATAAGGCAACCTTAGAACTAAATTTTTGCCAAAGAATCCCGGTTATCATGCTGGCTGGAAAGAGAGTAACTCCTACAACAAAGTTGAAAACCCCATAGCCTGTTGCCCTAATTTTTTCTGGAACAAGATCAGCCACAAAGGCTTTTTCAACAGCTTCTGTGGTTCCAAAAACAAGTCCATAAAGAAGAAATAACAAAATTATTGAAATATATTTATTGCTAAAAGCAAATCCAATATAAACAAGGCTGTAAACAAGCCATCCAAAAATTATAATTTTTTTTCTACCGAATTTGTCTGATAATACACCTGAAGGATAAGCAGAAATAGCCTTTACAAAATTATGTCCCATCCATATTAGTGGTAAAAACCCGATTGTAATCCCAGCTTCTTTAGCTTTCAGAATTAGAAAAGCATCGCTTGAATTCCCAAGGGTGAAGATTATAAGGGTAGCCAGGTAATATTTGAAAGCAGAAGAAAATTTAACTTCCCTTAAATTTAATTTACCACGCTGTGTGATTAGAGGTATTTTTTCCCTTACAAAGAAAATTAAAAAGGTCAAAATCAAAATGGAGGGTAAAATCGCAAGCAGAAAAACAGTTCTCAAACTTAAATGAAAGCCTCTCAATAAAAGAAAAGCAATAACTGGACCAACCACTGCTCCTAAATGGTCAAATGCTCTTTGAAAACCAAAAGCTCTCCCTCTTTCCTTCTCATTTACTGAATCAACAAGCAAGGCGTCTCGTGGTGAAGTTCTGATGCCCTTTCCCAGACGGTCTGCAAATCTAAGAGTAAGAACCTGAGTCCAGTTGGTTGTAATTCCAATTATGGGTCTTGAGAGGGAAGAAAGTGCATAACCTCCAATCACAATTACTTTCCTCTTCTTCCATAAATCAGATAACCATCCAGAAATCAATTTGCTTAAGCTTGATATGCTTTCTGCTATTCCTTCTATAAGACCAACAATTGCAGTTCCTGTTCCAAGGTAAGAGGTAAGAAAAACAGGCAAAAGGGGATAGATCATTTCAGATGCAGAATCATTGAAAAAACTCACTAGGCCCAAGAATTTTACATTAGAAGGTATTTTCTTCTTCATTTCAAAAAACTTCCCAGGGTTCGGGCATAAATAACTTTTCATATAATCTCAGGGCATATCGGTCAGTCATACCAGCTATAAAATCTGCTATCCTCCTCTCCAGTGAATCTTCCTCAGGGTAAGGAGCGATATAATCCTTGGGATTCTCTCTCAAATAGTAGAACAAATCTAAAAGTATTTTTTCTGCTTTTTTCTCTTGCTCGACTTTTTCATCATAACTATAGACTCTCTCATATAGATACTCCCTCAGGCAATTTACTGCTTCATAAATTTCTTTACTCATGGAAATCTTTTCAAGTCCATTTTCCTGAGTTGCATTAATGACATCCTTTACCATTATATCAAGTCTCTGAGAAGGATATTTTCCAAGAACAATTTTCAAATCTCTTGGAATATCTTCTATTATTCCGGCGCGGATTGCGTCATCAATATCATGATTTATGTAAGCGATTACATCAGAAACCCTTACTATCTGACCCTCCAATGTCTTTGGTAAATTCTCAGATTTGAAATCGAGGATTTCCCCTGTTCCTTTGGAATGCTTGAGTATTCCATCTCTAACTTCATAGGTTAAATTCAAGCCCTTCCCTCCATATTCTAATTTATCAATTACTCTTAAACTCTGTTCATAATGGTGGAAATTCCCCAGAGAGAATTCCTTAAAAATTTTATCAAGTATTCTTTCACCCGCATGACCAAATGGAGTATGACCAAGGTCATGTCCAAGAGAAATAGCTTCTGTTAAATCCTCATTTAAGCTCAAAGCTCTTGCAATTGTCCTTGCAATTTGAGAAACTTCGAGTGTATGGGTGAGGCGAGTCCTATAATGGTCTCCATACGGTGCAAGAAAAACCTGTGTTTTATGTTTTAACCTTCTGAAGGCTTTACAATGAATTATACGATCTCTATCTCTCTGAAATTCGGTTCTAATGTCACATGGTTTTTCTTTTTTTTTCCTTCCTTTAGAATTTACACTTAAACAGGCTTTTGGTGAGAGAATCCTCTTCTCCCTTTCCTCCAACATAACTCTTATGCATTTATTCATTTAGTTTGTAAATTATCAGAATTATCTCTTATTTTCAACATAGATTTGAAGAGAGTTTTAAATTATCATGTAAAAAAGGATTATTATTCTTGATTTTTCCCTTTTTAAAACTCTTTGAAAGTAGAGCTACAAATTAAAATTTAAAAATTTTAAACATATTTGTATCAAAAATTTTCTAATCTATATTAAGTTTACTATCGTGGAAAAATTAGTACCACGGAGGGAATTCCAATGTGTGTTAGATTCCCTTCTTTCTTCAAACAAATCTAATAATTTAGAACTTTCCTTACTAAATTTCTTTGACTTCAAAAAATTAAATAATTACTCTATTGGCTCAAAATTGAGTATAATCCATCTTCCGCGATGAGTGGCGTTTGTCACTGGATCCTTTAATATATATCTTCTAAAATTTGCTTTATATCTCTTTACTCCTTCAGGAGTATTTAATTCAATAATTACCTCCTTCTTGTGAATCTCTCCTGTCATTTCTCTTATATTTGGAAATTCACCCAATACAGAAAAATTGGCAATTTTCTCCTCCCTTTCTGCTGCTTCTTTTGCTTTATTATATTCTTTCAGAAGCTGTTTATGAATTTCATATTCTTTATCATAAGCTGCCTGCTTTTCAGCAACTTTTCGCCTCGCTGCTCTTCTTGCCCTTGCAGTTCGAGCAAATTCAAGCTCCATTTTAGCTTCATCCAACTCATTCTTTAAATCAAGAACAATCCCCGTGTGCTCGTTTAGTTTACTCTTAGCTTCCTTTTCTTTCTTATCTAAATCTGGCAGTATAACAGGTTCCACTATTTCTTCACTAATGCTTATAATTTTCCAACTCTTAAATTCAGGAGAAATTGGTTCTAAAGCCATTGAACCCATAGTATCTGTATCATTCAATCTCACCGCATGAAAATATCTTTTTAATAAATTTTCCTCAGGCTTTCCAGCACAATCAACTAAAAATATAATTAAACTGACCAGAAAAAGAAAATACACCAATCTTTTAATCATTAAATTCCTCCTTATGTTAAATTAGGTTTATATTGATAAAATTTTAAATCTTTTTCCAATAAATAAGCAAAATTTAAAATTTTACTTTCCTCAAAATAATTTCCCATAATTTGTAATCCCACTGGCAAGTTTTCTTCGGTTAGACCAATCGGGACTGATAGGGCTGGAATACCTGCAAGATTTGCTGTTATTGTAAATATATCCGAGAGATACATTGATATTGGGTCTAACTTTTCTCCAAATTTAAAAGCTGGCTCAGGAGTAGTTGGTGAAACAATTAAATCAACTCTATTAAAAGCTTCTTTGAATTCCTTTGCTATCAATGCTCTTGTTTTAATCGCCTTTAAATAATAATCCTCATAATAACCTGAACTCAAAGCAAATGTCCCAAGGATAATTCTTCTTTTCACTTCTTCCCCAAAACCTGAAGTTCTCGTTTTCGAATATAAATCTTTTAAATTACTATAACTGGAGACTCTATAACCGTATTTTATTCCATCGTAACGGGCTAAATTTGAACTTGCTTCAGAAGGTGCAATTATATAATAACTCGCTAAGGCATATTCCCAATAAGTAAAGTTAACTTCTTCTAATCCTATCCCATTTTTCTCTAACTTGTGGAGA
This sequence comes from Candidatus Aminicenantes bacterium JdFR-78, assembly GCA_002010665.1. GTDB lineage: Bacteria > Acidobacteriota > Aminicenantia > JdFR-78 > JdFR-78 > JdFR-78. Next base: position 247,402 of record MTON01000005.1, on the reverse strand, counting down.
ATCTCATTATATAATTCTCGGATTCGGGAGTCAACATTTTCAATTAAATTCCCACCAACAAATCCAATCCTTAATCCTTTAATCTCTTTTTTAATTTCGCTTAAATAGTCTGGAACAGGTTGATTGGAAGAAGTAGAATCTTTTGGATCAAAACCTGAGATTAAATTCATAATATAAGCGCAGTCCTCGACCGTTCTTGTCAATGGTCCAATTTGATCCAGAGAAGATGCAAAAGCAACCAATCCATATCTCGAAACTCGACCATATGTTGGCTTTAATCCCACGAGTCCACAAAACGCGGCTGGCTGTCTTATTGAACCTCCTGTATCAGAACCTAATGCTATAGGCACCTCCATAGAGGCTACAGCTGCAGCTGAGCCTCCGCTAGAACCACCGGGTACCCTTCCCAGATCCCATGGGTTCTTTGTCTGGAAAAAACCTGAATTTTCAGTGGAAGAACCCATTGCAAACTCATCCATATTCGTTTTTCCTATTATAATTCCATCTTCAGAAATAATCTTCTCAATAACAGTAGCATTATAAGGGGGAACAAAATTTTCCAAGATCCGAGAAGCACATGTTGTTCTTATTCCTTTTGTGAGAATATTATCCTTTATTGCAAAGGGGATTCCAGCTAATTTCCCTTTTTGTTTTTTTTGGTCAATTAATTTTGCAGAATTAATTGCATTTTCTAAATTAAGGGTTATAAAAGCATTAATTTTTTTTTCAATTCTTTCAATTCTTTCAGCAAAGCTCCTTATTACCTCTTCTGCCTTTACTTCTTTTTTATTTAAAAGATTAATTAATTGCATAAGAGAAAGTTCATACAATTTCATTTTCCCTCAATTACTTTAGGAACCTTTAAAAAATTCCTTTCCTTTTCAGGAAACATTGATAAAACATCTTCAAGGGAAAGGGAAATTTCGGGTTTATCTTTTCTTAAAGGAAGAATAGAGTCAATTCCAAATGCCTTCTCCTCATTTACATCTATTTTCAGCTCTTCTAATTTATTAACCCATTCAATAATTTTTTTTATTTGAGGTTCAAGTCTAATTCTTTCTTCTCTTGAGAGCTTTAAATTAGCTAATTCACATAGATAATCAAAATCAATCTGCCTCATTTTTGCCTAATTATAAGAAAGATTAAGGCAAAAATCAATTTCTTTTTTCCATTTTTTTCTATAAAATTCATATTCTTCACAAATAATAAAAATTATGTTAAAGAAAAAACTTACTATTATTATTCTGGAGATAGAAAATGTATGTTCCATTACTTGACTTAAAAGCACAATATCAAAAAATAAAAGAGGAAATAAAAAAAGCAATAGATGAGGTACTGGAATCTCAACGATTTATTTTAGGTCCAAAAGTAGAAGAACTGGAAAAAAATATAGCTAAATATTCTGACACAAAATATGCTATTGGTGTCTCCTCAGGTACAGACGCGCTCCTTGTTTCCCTTATGGCGTTTGAAATTAAGCCCGGTGATGAAATTATTACAACTCCTTTTACTTTTTTCTCTACCGCGGGAGTAATTGCAAGACTCAATGCAGTGCCAGTTTTCATTGATATTGATCCAGTTACATATAATATTGATTCAAACAAGCTTCGTGATTTAATCGAGTTTAAAGCTAAAAATTCAAAATTTAGGATTAAATGCATTATTCCTGTACATCTTTTTGGGCAATGTGCGGATATGGCTCCTATTCTGGAAATTGCAAGAAAATATAACATTTATGTACTGGAGGACGCAGCTCAATCCATTGGGGCAGAGTATCCTTTTTCATCAACTGTAAAAAAAGCCGGCTCAATGGGAGACACAGGAATTTTTTCTTTCTTTCCCTCCAAGAATCTCGGTGGATTCGGTGATGGAGGAATGGTTGTCACGAACGACGAAAACTTATATCAAAAAATTAAAATGCTCAGAGTTCATGGGGCTGAACCTAAGTACTACCATAAAATGATTGGAGGAAATTTCAGATTGGATGCACTTCAAGCTGCTGTGCTAAATGTGAAGTTAAAATATTTAAATGAGTGGTCAAAAAAGAGAAGAGAAAATGCTGAGTATTATAATAAGAGATTTGAGGAAGAGGGTTTAATTGGAAAGGGATATATAAAAGTACCTGTTCCTGTTTTTAAAAACAAATGTAATAATTACCATATTTTCAATCAATATACGATTCGAGCAAAAGAAAGGGATAAACTTAGGGAATTTCTGAAAGAAAATAGCATTGGAACAGAAATTTATTACCCTATTCCTCTTCATCTTCAAAAATGTTTCCAATATTTAGGTTATAAAAAAGGTGATTTCCCGGTTAGTGAAGAAGCTTCCAAATCCGTTCTATCTCTTCCCATTTATCCTGAATTGAGTAATGAACAAAAAGAATACGTGATTGAAAAAATAAAGGAATTTTATAAGAGAAAGTAGAATTGATTATTGATAAAATAAAGTAGTTGTGTTAAATAATTAAAGTCCAAGAGTGAGGAGGAGGTAAGTAATGAAAAAAAGAATAGTATTTGCAGGTGTTATTGTACTGATTTTATTAATTTCTTGCAAAAAGAAAGAAGATGTAGGGGTTTATCTTGAAATATCTTTTTCTGACACTCCTCTTACAGATAGATTATATACTGATATGATTTATCATTGGAAAACAAAGGAAAATTTTAAAGGATTTGACAAAGATTACAAAATATATGTTCATTTTTGGGATAAAAATGAGAAGATTCTTTTTCAAGACGACCACTATCCACCCGTTCCTACATCAACCTGGATAAAGGGAAAAGAGGTTAAATATAGCAGAAAAATCTACATTCCCTCTTTTATAGATGAATTTGATCCCGAATTCAAGGGAGAGGAAACATTGAAATTATCAATCGGCTTTTACAATCCAGATAATAAACAGGACAAATTTAACGTATTCAATAAAAAGTTAACCGTTTATCCACCTCCCATAGATACTCCTGAAATAATTTACGAAGATGGATGGTATAATAAAGAAATCAATCCAGACGCTCAAATAAAAGAGTGGCGATGGACAGCAAAAGAAGCAACTTGCATAATTGATAACCCTCGAAGAGATGCTTTACTAGTAATAAAAGGAGGAGTGAACAAAGAAGTTTTACCTGACCAGAGAGTTATAATAAAGATAAATGATAAAGTTATCGCAGATTTTATCCCAGAATCAGGAATTTTTGAAAAGTTTATAAAAGTAAAAAAGGAAATCTTAGGTAATAATGATATTTTTAAATTAATTATTGCAACCGATAAAACCTTTATTCCAGCTAAAGTGTATCCTTCTTCAAATGATGAAAGAGAACTTGGAATTCAGGTTTCTTTTCTTTATTTTAGATAACTTACTATTCCCATTCCTTGGGGGTATAGATCTTCCTTAGCCCTTCACCTAATAAATTAAAACCTAAAATCGTAATAAGGAGAGCAATTCCAGGGAAAATAGTTAACCATGGTGCATCAAAAAGGTGATTTCTTCCCTGATTGATCATCGCTCCCCACGAGGGAGTTGGGGGTTGAACTCCTAACCCAAGAAAACTTAATCCAGATTCAGCCAGAATAGCTCCTGCTATACCAAGTGAAGCTTGAACTAAAATAAATGGGAGAACATTTGGCATTAAATGTCTGAATAAAATCCTTAGATATCCTGCTCCTATTGCCTTGGCAGCAGTTATAAAATCCATTTCCTTTAATTTTAATACTTGAGCTCTTGCAAGACGGGAATAACCAACCCATCCAGTTAAAACAAGTGCAAAAATCAAATTTACAAGACTTGGACCAAAAAAAGCAATTAAGGCAATTGCGAGTAAAATACCCGGAAATGCCAACAGTATATCAACAAGACGCATTATTACTTCATCAATAAGGCCTCCTGCAAAGCCTGAAATTAATCCCATAATTAAACCAACAACAGCTGAGATAAAAACAACTGTAAAGCCGACTAAGAGAGAAATGCGAGCTCCATATAATATGCGAGCTAATTCATCTCTCCCTAATTCATCTTTACCTAATGGATATTTCTTGCTTGGAGGGAGGAGACGATTTTCCAAGTCAATTTCAAAAGGAGAAACTTTATAAAACAATGGAGTTATTAAAGTAAATAAAATTATAAATCCAATTAGAGAAATGCCGATAAAAAGGAATGGATTCTCTTTAAAACTCATCAATACTTTGTCTCATATCTAATTCTCGGATCTACAATGGCATAAAAAATATCTGCTAAAAAATTAGTTATTATATAAATGAATGCTATAAAAAGAATTACTCCCTGTACTAATGGATAATCTCTTTGATTGATTGCATTTATAATTAATCTCCCTATTCCAGGCCAAGAAAATATAGTCTCCGTTATTATTGCACCAGTAAGTAAACTCCCTATTTGCAGAGCTAAAATTGTTATTATAGGAATAAGCGCATTCCTAAGAACATGCTTTAGCAATACTTTGCTTTTTGTAAGTCCTTTTGCAAGAGCTACTTTTACATAATCTTCTTTCAATTCCTCTGCAACACTTGTTTTTACTATACGAGTTAATAGTGCTGATAGGGCTGTCCCAAGAGTAATAGCAGGTAAGACTAAATGAGCTAAGGTACCCCTCCCTGAAACCGGGAAAATGCTCAATTTAATTGAGAACAAAATAATTAATAATGGACCGAGCCAGAAATTTGGTATAGCTAAACCAAGTGTTGAAATTGTTGTAGCTGATATATCCCAAATCGAATTCTTTTTAAGAGCAGATAGTAAGCCAAGGGGAAAAGAAATTAAAATGGAAACTAAAATACTAGCTATTGCAAGCTCTAATGTTGCTGGAAAACGAGACAAAATTTCTTTACTAACTTTTCTTCCAGAGACTATAGAAGTTCCGAGATCGCCTTTTATTAAATTGAAAAAATAATTTTTATATTGAACAAATAGGGGTTCATTCAAACCGAGTTTCTCCCTTAAATTTTCAATATCAGATGGCAGAGCAGACTCTCCAAGCATTGCTTGGACAGGGTCTCCAGGAACAAGGTGTATTAGCAGAAATATCAAAGTTGAGACCCCCCATAACACAATCAGTGAGGTAATGAATCTCTTTATTAGAAATCTTCTCATACTATGTCATGTTTTTTCATTAGTCTAAGAAGTCCTTGGCGGGTAAGCCCCAATTCTTCCGCAGTCTTTGATTTTTTATATTTATTTCGAGCAAGAGCTTGGAGAATAAATCTCTTTTCAAATTCCTGCTTTGCTTTAGCAAGATTCTTGCTAAAGTCTCTAAAAATTTCTCCTTCTGTTTCTTTTAATATTTTTGAAGAAATATGCTCTTTTCTTATTAGATTTTCCTCTCCTAAAAAAATCATTATTCTATGAATCTCATTTTCCAATTCTCTAACATTTCCTGGCCAGTTATAATTAAGAAATACATCCATTGCTTCTGGAGAAAAACAGACTTCTTCTTTACCTAATTGTTTCCCGTACTTCTTAACAAAATAATCAGCAAGGAGGGGAATATCCTCTTTCCTCTCCCTTAGGGGTGGAATCTCAATTGGAACAACCCTCATTCTATAGTAAAGATCCTCTCTAAAATTTCCTTTTCTAACTTCTTCGTCTAAATTTTTATTTGTAGCACAAATAAATCTAACATCCACTGATCGTGTTCTATTCTCTCCAAGTCGTCTTATTTCCTTTTCCTGAAGAACTCTGAGTAGTTTAGCCTGTAAAATTAAAGGTAAATCTCCTATTTCGTCTAAAAAGAATGTCCCACCATCAGCTTCCTCAATCAACCCCTTTTTATCTCTATTTGCACCTGTAAAAGCTCCTCTTACATATCCGAATAATTCCGCTTCTAATAAATTTTCGGGTAAAGCACTACAATTTATTGCAATAAATTCTTTGTCTCTTCTTATCCCTTCCGAATGAATTAAACGAGCAATTAATTCTTTACCGGTTCCACTTTCTCCTAAAATCATTACAGGAACATCAAGATCTTTGACTCTATCTATTATTGTGAAAATTTTTTCCATTTTTCTGGACGCGGTTACCAAGGGATATTTATATTTTTCCTTTATTTTATCTCTAAGTTTTTTATACTCGAGAGAATTTTTAATTATAAAACTTACGGGTTTTGATATAGATATCAGAAATTCCAAATCTCCATTAGAAAATGGCTTAAATCCCGCAACTCTATCTAAATATATTACTCCAATTGTATTTCCTTCTATGGAAATAGGTACACAAATAATACCGTCTATATTGTGAATTATAACAGTTTCATTCTCTCTGTATTGAGGATTTGACCTGATGTTATTTAAAATCAGAGCCTTTCTTTCCTTCACGCACTTTCTTATTACACTGAAACTGATATCTGCTGTGTGAATTATTTTCTCATTTGATTTCTGATAAAAGACATCTCCATTCTCATCAATAAGAAAAATTATTGCTCTTTGTGCAGGAACTTTCTTTACAACTAAATGGAGAAGTTGTTCCAAGACGTCTGGAGGAGAATCAATATCCTTAATTTCAGAAAATGAACTAGTTATCCAGTTTGCTGCTTCTTCTTTTACTTCATTTACTTCTATTTCTTCCGGTAAATATTTTGAGATGACTTCTTCTGCAAAATGATATTTAAACGATTTAAGCTTTTTGAGAGTTTGTGCAGCCCATAAAATATTATTTCTTCCGCTTGGGCTCTTTAATAACTCTGGAAAGTGTGAATAAAATTCAATAAATGATTCTGCAACAAGAAAAGGACTTTTAAGAGACCTAAATGCCTTTATCCCTCTCTCAAAACACTTTTTAGAATGATCTCTATTTTCATCTTTCAGTAATTTGCCTTTTAGAATTAAACTTTTCCCTATCAAGGAACTAATACCTGCCTCCTGTGCTTCTTTTACGCATTTCTCAATAATCTCCTTAGTCTTTAATTTATCTCCCCTATTCAAACCCATTAATCCTCTGAGGAGTAATAACTGAATGTATAGACGAGAGAACTTCTCTTTATTTATATTTTCTGAGGCATTCATTAAGTATTTTCTTGCCGTTAAATAATCCCTCTTTTCTAAATATAATTCCCCTAATTTCAAACAACAATCTGCTTCTTCCTTAATCGCTTTTAATTTTTTAAAAATGCTTTTACTCTCTTTTAGTTCTTTTTCTGAAAGCTCAAAATCTCCTTTCAGAAAATGGATGTATCCAAGACTATTCAAATCATATGCTATCATCCATGTATTCCCTGTTTTTCTATCAAAATCCAGACTTTCTTTAAAAATTTCCTCTGCAAAATCCCACTCACCTTCCCATAAAGCCACCTCTCCCAAATTAAATCTTGCCAGTGTCTTTCCTCTTGGATTATTTATTTTATCAAATAAACTTTCGCTAATTTTAAACCATTTTTTGGCCTCTATCCATTTTTCTGCCAAAAGATAATATAAGCCTATATCCGAACTGATTTTTGCCTGAGAAAATAAATCGTGATTTCTTTCGAAAAATTGATACGCATCTTTTAAAAAATTAATAGCTTTTTCAGTATTTCCCCTTTCTCCTTCAAAATAAGCAAGATATACCCTGCTTAAGCCGAACTCTGGTAAATTTGTAGTTTTCTCAAATATTTTGAATCCTTTTTTTAAAAATTTTTCAGCTTTTCTTAATTCACCTTTCATTAAATAATAATATCCTAATTCAACGAGACCTCTCCCCCATAAGATTGAATCTATATGATGAATATCTTCAATCGCCTTTTCTAAAACATCAATTGCTTTTTTAATATTTCCAATTAGCCATAAATTTTTTGCAAGAAGAAAATCATTTAAAATACATAATTTTACATCTTTTTTAAATTTCTTTTTTAAAATAGTTTTATTTTCATTAAGAACTTCTAAAGCTTTTTTATATTTTTGATTTCCATAGAGAGATTCAGCAAATTGAAATCTTACAATTTCATCCCTTTCCCCTTTTGAAAAATCGAGAGCCTTTTCCAGATCTTTCTCTGCAGAAGAAAAATTATTCAGTAATAAGTTCAACTTTCCTCTTAAAGAAAAATAGTTAAATTTTAAACTTTCGTCCTCTATTAGTTTTATTACATTATGGTATTGATTTAATATTCTCAGCCCCTCTTCATAATTAAATTTTTCTTTTTCTTGCTCTGCTGCTTTTAAAGCCCAATGGATACCTTTTTCCCTATAATGGCTATTAATGAAAAAATATGCAATATCTGATAATGCTCCTCCTTTTTCAATAGAGTAATTTGCCAAAAGAAAATTTAGTTCCTCCCTTTTACTCTTTGGAATATGGCTATAAATTAAATCTTTCCAAGGTTGAGCAACAAAATATTTATTCTCCCCGATAGTTTTCAAAAAGCCATCTTCCATTAATCTCTGAATGGCTCTTTCAATACTTGGATAATCTTTAAGAAAGGAAATATCCTTAATTTCAAAAGTTTTTGGAAAAAGCGAGGATAATTCCAATATTTCCTTCTCTATAGGAGTTAATTTAGCAGTCTTTTTCTTATATAAATCTTCCAGCAGAGGAGATTTGACAAAAGACAATTCATTCTCATCAAATTCAGATAAAAGCAATTCTAAATTTTCTTTATTTGATAAAAATTCTCTTAAGATTTCAAAAAAATAAAATGGAATTCCTGAACTTTTATTGAATAAAAATTTAAAAAATTTATCTTTATTTATCGGAGGGAAGTATACAGAATTATTAAAGTCTTCCAGAGAGTAGGGTTTTAAATTAATACATGCAATATCTTGAAAATCAAAAGTTCTCTCTACTTGATTGGAAGAAAAAATATAAAATATTGGTAATTTTAGTGAATTTTTAATTAGATAAGAAGCACATTCCTTTACTAAAGAATCACATTTATTTAAATCATCAATTATAAAAATCATAAACTTTAATTTGTTTTTTCTTATTGCTTTTTTGATATATTTTAAAACCATGTCATACAATTTGAATTTCTGTGATTGTTGAAGTGTTAAATAATCGATAATTCTTTTTTCTTCCTGATCTATAATATCTTTTAAATGAAAACTACCATCTTTCTCAATTTCAGACTTCAATTGTTTCTCGAACTGCTTCAAAAAATTGAAGAAGTTTCCTCCCTGAATGAAAACAGATCTTCCTGAACGAGATTTGTTCCTTATTAAAAAATTTCTAATAAGTGTGGTTTTACCTATTTTATCTTCTCCAATTATAAAAGCTATTTTGGGCTTCGAATCTTCTACCTGCGCCAATAAACCTTTTAATATTCTTTCCTCCTTACTTTCTATATACAAATTTATTCCACCCAAATATTCAATTGGAGCTTGATCCATAAACTTTTTATTTTTATTTAACAAGGAAAGTAAATCACAGAGAAAATCTTCTCCTGATTTATAAGAATCTTCATCCTTACCAATTAATTTCCTTATCATTGATTGAATATCTAAATTTTTTATTTTCAAAATTTCATTATTAAGAAGGGAATAAGTAAGATTTTTTCCAAATCTTTCGCCTGTCAAGAGTTGTAAAAGAACTATTCCAATTGCATATAAATCTGATCTATAACTATAGTTCTCTCTTCCATCTAATATTTCAGGTTTTATATATGTTGCATTTCCTGTAAAACCCTTTTCTTTTGCTGGAGTATCAACAGAACAACAAAAATCCAAACCAGCAAGGATCAATTTATTATTTTGCGTTAGAATTAGATTATCTAAAGAAATATTTCTATGAATAATCCCAAAATGATGTAGAAAAGCAAAAGAATTTGCTAATTGAAAAGCTATAGAAATGAAGTTATCTCGTGCAGACCCAAAATAAGAAGAAATAGATACTCCATCAATAGCAGGAAAAACAATATAGGTTTTCCCTTCCCGAATATAACCTGAATCAAGTATTGGTAGGATATTTGTATGTTTTAAGAAGGGAAGCTTAAATAGAATTTCCGGATAAACCTTTGATTCTGGAGAAAAAATTTTTATAAAAATCTTTTTGCCATTTAGGAAGTCTTCTCCCTCGAATAATGTATATGTCTGTTTTTGTTCAATTTTTCTCCTTATTTTAAAATTGATATAAGGAAAGAATTCCACACTTAAACCCAAATTTAAGTTAATGCGCTCTCTATCTCTTTGATTCTTTGAGCAATATCCTTATAATTAGCTTTTTTATCAAAAATTTCTTTGAATGTATTTAAGGCTTTTTCGAGCTCATCTGCTTCCTTATAGAGGAAACCCAGGTTATATTTTAAGAAAAGCCATTGATCTTCTTCACCTGCTTTCTCTACTGCCTTTTGTAACCAATTTATAGCCTCTTTAAACATGCCTTTTTCTCGAAAACACTCTGATATTAGAAAATAACATTCAACTTCTCTTTTAGGATCTTTTGATGCGATTTCAAACTCCTTTATTGCTTCTTCATGTAAACCAAGTTCTTTATATGCTAATCCCAAATTGTATCTCGTCTCATAATCCTCCTCTGGAATTTTCTTATTTATACCTTCTTTAAATTGTTTTATTATTTCATCGAGGGTACGTTCTCTATTAGCAAATTGATATTCCCTTTCCTTTTTAATAATTTCTTCTATTTCATAAATCTCATTTTTAGCTATTTCTTTCAAATCATAATATTTCTCTTCTGCCTTTTCCTCTTCAGATGGAAAAACCTGAGTTTTTTTAAAAATATCTTCAATGGAAACATCTATAAAAGTTTCCTCCAGAACATCTTTCCTGGTTTCTGCCTTAGGCTCTTTCCTCTCCTCAATTTCAGAAAGATATAAATACCTCTCTGAAATCCTAGGCTCCTCAGGAAAGTATTGATTCAACTCATCAAGAAGGTCTCTTGCATTTTTATAAAATCCCTGCTCTATGTAAAAATCTATTTCTTTTAATTTTTCATCCAAATCAATCCTCTCTTGAGTAGGAGAAATTGCAAATTCTTCTGTTTCCACAACTAATTTTTTCTCAATAAATTCTTTCCTTTTCTCTACTTCCTCTTTAAGAGCAGGATATTTATCCAAAAATTTTAAAGCTTCAGATTCTAACATTAGAATTTCTTTCACGATTGATCCAATCTCAGAATCCAAATTTAATCTTCGATATTCTTCAATCAATGTATTGTATATAATAAATAAATTCTCATAATTATTTTCATGTTTGTATACTTCCGCTAATTTTTTTAAGGCTGGAGTATGAGATCTGTTTTTAGAGAGAATAAGTCCTAAAAGAGAAATAGCTTTATCCACTCTACCTTGCGCAATAAAACTATCCACTAATTCACTGTAATAATTATATGCTTCGTCTATTTTTCCTTTATTTATTAAGATTTTACCCAATTTTATAATAACATTCGGTTCTCTTTCTCCTTTCTCTAAAATCGTCCTAAAAATTTCTTCTGCTCTATTAAACTCGCCTTTTTTATAGAGTATTAATCCCAGATACTTCAAAAGACTGATATTATGTTTATCTGATTTCAAAGCTTCTTCAATAAAAGGGATAGCTTTTTCATCTTCACCTTTCTTTTTATAAACTACAATTAAATTATTTATAGTTCTTAAATCAGAAGGTTTTAATTTTAAAGCCTCATTTAGAATATTTTCTACTTCTTCAATCTTTCCTGCCTCTATATAACTTTCAGCTATCCAATTATACTGTTTTACTGCTCCATCTAACATTTTCTCTTTAGTATATAATTTCGCAAGATTTAATCTTAAATCGAGATTATCCTTCTCAAGCTCTACAATCTTCTCATATACATTAATTGCTTCTTTTATATTTTTCTTAGAAATGAAATTTTCAGCTAAGTCAAGATAAATGGATTTAGCTTCTGAAACTAAACCCTGAAGCAAATAGCATTCTGCCAATTTTAGAGCAGGTTCAACCCTATCAGGAGCAATCCGGTTAATCTTTTTTAGAATAGCTATTGCCTGAGTATAAAAACCTTCATTAAAATAATGATCTACTATTTTATTAAATTCTTTTATTGCTTCATCTATTTTTCCAATCCTCACATATAAATCCCCAACTGTATTGATTATTGTCCAATCTTCAGGGTTTTCTTCTAAAATTTTATAGTATTCATTAATTGCACTTTGAATTTTTCCACTTCTTATAAATTTTTCTGCTCTCTGAAAAATTTTATTTTTATCTACCATTTCAAATTAAATGAGACTCTATGAAATAGTGTACACCCAAGGTCTTTTAAAGCTAAAAAATGTTCTTTAGTCCCATATCCTTTGTTTTTATTTATAAAAAATCCGGGAAATAAATTAGAGTAAATTTCCATCAGCTCATCTCTCACTACCTTTGCAATTATAGATGCAGCAGCTATTGAAATGCATTTTCTATCTCCACCAATTATTACTCTGCATGGATAAGAAATATCTTCATTTTTAAATGTTCTCCCATCTATTAATAAAAAATCAGGTTCGACAGGAAGATTCTCTATAGCTCTTTTCATTGCTTTAAATGTAGCACTTTGGATGTTTACAGCATCAATTTCTATATTTGAAGCAAAGCCAATACCCACCCCTGATGCCTTTTCAAAAATAATTCTCGCTAATCTTTCTCTTTTTCTTTTTGAAATTTTTTTAGAATCATCTATACCTTCAATAGGCTGAACCGTGTGATCTAAAATTACAGCAGCTGCGACTACTGGACCAAAAAGGCAACCTCTCCCCACTTCATCTATTCCTGCAATTTTTTTGTATCCTAACTCCAGTAATTCTCTTTCTATTTTAAAATTTACACACAATTTTTACCTTTTTTCTTTCAGTCTTGCAGCCTTACCCTTTAATTTTCTTAAATAATATAGCTTGGCTCTTCTTACTTTTGCTCTTCTCACAACCTCAATTTTTTCAATTGATTTAGAATGTAAAGGAAAAATTCTCTCAACCCCAATTCCAAAAGATATTTTCCTCACAGTAAAAGTCGCTCTTGTCCCACTTCCTCTCTTCGCAATTACAACCCCTTCAAATACCTGTATTCTTTCCTTATCGCCTTCCTTCACCTTCAAATGAACCCTGATTGTGTCACCAACATTGAATGGGGTCAAATCCTTTCTCAAATAAGACTGCTCTATCAGATTTATTATTTCCATTTTCTACTCCTCTGATGAAATTTCTTTTTTTATTTCATCCAATAATTTTTTCTCTTCTTCATTTAACTCCTTCTGTTCTAATAAATCTGGTCTTTTGCGTAAAGTAATTTCTAAAGATTTCTTCTTCCTCCATATTTCAATCTTTTTATGATCTCCTGTGAGAAGAACATCTGGAACCTTCCACCCCCTGAACTCTCTCGGTCTTGTATATTGAGGATAATCAAGTAAACCAAGTGAAAAAGAATCCTTTTTCACAGATTCCTCTTTCCCGACTACTCCAGGGATAAATCTCGCCACAGCATCAATAATAACTAATGCTGCATACTCTCCACCAGAGAGCACATAATCTCCAATTGAGATCTCATCAGTTATAAGATGCTCCCTTACTCTTTCATCCACCCCTTCATATCTCCCACATATTAGGATTATTTGTGGAAAATTAGAAAATTCCTCAGCCAATTTATAGTCAAATTTCCTCCCTTGAGGGGATAAAAGTATGATTCGACTATTCTCCTTTTCCTTGATTTTCTCAACAGCTCTAAATAAAGGCTCTGGTTTAAGCACCATTCCTTCTCCTCCGCCAAATGGTCTGTCATCCACCTGGCGATGTTTATCTATTGCATAATCTCTCAGATTATGCACCCTAATTTCTATCAATCCTTTCTCTATACCTTTTTTTAAAACTCCCGCATTAAATACACTTTTAAAAATTTCAGGGAGTACGGTTATTATATCAAATCTCATCCAGATTTAAAAGTCCACTTGGAAGGTCAACTATTATCTCTTTTTTTTCTATATCTACTTGCAAGCAGATTGATTTAACAAAAGGAATGAGAATTTCTTTTTTACCTTTTACAACCAACAATTCATTTTCTCCTGCGCTCAATAAATCTACTACTTTACCCAAGAATTTATTCTCTTTATCTCTTACAGAACAATCCTTTAATTGAAAGAAATAGAATTCATCTTTTTCTAAAGGTTTTAAATCCTTTTCTTTTATTTTAATTTGGAAGCCGACCAGCTTGTAAGCTTGTGTTATATTTTCTACCCCCTTGAACTTTATAAGAATAACCTCCTCTTTTCCCGGAACCTCTCTTACACTTTCTATTTCAAGTTTACAGCTTTCTCCTCTAAGTTCTAAGTAAACTTCTTTTCCTGCTTCTAAGCTTTTCTTCCCTTCAGCAGCGTGGAGTAATACTCTTACTTCCCCTTTGTTTCCCTGGGGTTTTACAATCTGTCCAAGGGAGATATAATCACACTTTTTCAATTATCTCCAGATTGTATCTCCTTTTCATTTTCATTCCAGCTGCACCAAGAATAGTTCTTATTGCCCTTGCAGTTCTTCCTTGTTTTCCGATGACCTTCCCTAAATCTTCTGGAGCAACACGCAACTCGAGAATGGTTGTTTGTTCCCCATCTAATTGGGAAACATTTACCTTATCGGGATGATCAACCAACGATTTGACAATCATTTCAACTAGTTCTTTCACTGTGCCCTCCTTTAATCATTTTAATTTCAAACTCATTTAACCTTAGATATAAGAGACTTAACAGTCTCCGTGGGTTGAGCACCACGGCTCAGCCAATAATTTACCTTTTCTTTATCAATTTTTATTTCTGCAGGATCTGTCATTGGATTATAATAGCCAACCACATCTTTGTATTTACTTTCTCTAGGCCTTTGAGAATCAACCACTATAATCCTATAAAAGGGCTTTTTCTTCTTGCCCAATCTCATTAGTCTCAGCCTTAACATCCTTTTAACTCCTTGGTTTTTTTATAATAACTAAAAGAATTTAATATGTCAATATTTTTCAGAAATCAGGTTCACTTAGATTAATAAAAAGATATTGGGAATTCTTATTTTTCTAAAAATCGAATCCAAACCATATTCTTACACCATCAAATTTCTTTGTCCTGTAATCTAATGGATTTGTCCATTTTGGAATTTCAATCCTTCTCACCCACTCTAAATGAAGTGGAATTCCAAATAAAAATAGTTCTATACCCCAGCCATAAGAGCCTATTATATCAACTTTTATGTAATTTCTTTCCTTCTCTGACCACACCCAATAACCCGCTGGATAATTCTTAAGTTTTGAATGAGTAAAGTCAAAAAACAGAACTCCTCTTATTGGCCCTAAATTTCCTATTAGGCTCTGAATTGAATTCACCAAAGGAAATCTTAATTCTGTGTTTACATAAAATCCCTGATTTGCTATTAATTGCATATAATAAACAGATCTTATCTCATTATTTCCACCAAAATAATAAAGGTATGGATTTTTACCTTGACTAACGAAACCAACAAAGCGAATAGCCAATAAAGTATCTGGGGCGATTTTTATATATTTTCTTAAATCAGCTTCTCCACCTGTAGCTTGTAAAAAACTTTTTGTAACTGGTATGGATTGATAAACTGAGAGTCTGAAGGTACTACCAGAATAGGGCCCATAAAATTTAAACCTTGTTGTTTCACCAATTAAAGAAAAAGAAGCTACCAACATATTTCCATTATAAAAATATGGGAAGTATGCTCTCCAATATAAGAAATCCTCCTCATAACGATAAAAACCCAGAGAGGCTTCTACCCGATAAAATCTGTTAAAGGGGTAATATCCATATATTTCTGCACCTGTTATTGTTCGAGAAGCTATCGCATCATAATAGCTATAATAATTATATAATTCAGGATACCAGTAATAGTAGGAAGGATAACCAAAAATCGTATATCTAAAAGCATGAATCATATATTGAAGTCTATTTTTCTGATTTATGTAACCAAAATGAAGGGATCTAAATTGTCTTACCTGATAGGCTATTAGAAATAAAGTATAATCTCCTAAAATATCAGTAAATGTAAGAGCAGAACCCCCTAAAATTGAGCCATCTGTTGAGATTATGGTATCAATGGGTGGTCGTCCTGCAAGATATAATTTCCCCATTCCTTTATGTGAATATATTTTCTTTTCATCTATTTTCTCTCTAACTAAGGGCTTAAAAGATGGTATCTCTTCCACAGATAATATTTTTCTTGGTTTAATAGTTTCCTCAACAACTGGGCTTTCAAATTCTTTTTGATAAAGTCTATACATTCCTTTATGGAAAGACGAAAAAATAATTTTCTTGGGATTTTTAGGTGACACACTCGGGAAAAAGTTACCTGTCCTCACATTTGTATATCTTTTGATCACTTTTGTTTCCAGATTTATGGAATAGATATTAAAAGCCCCCTCTCTATCTGATGAGAAAAATATTTCTTTCCCATCAGGAGAAAAAATTGGAGAAATATCATTTCCATTACCAAAAGTCAACTGCTCGCGTTCCCTTAAATTCTCAAATGGTGATATGAATATCTTATCTTTCGTCTCCACTCTAATTGTATATGTAATGAATTTACCATCAGGAGAAATCGAGGGGGCCTTCTCATACAATGCATCATTCGTTAATTGAGTTATTTTTCCTGTATCAAGATCAATTTCAAAAATATCTCTTTGCCCGTTCTTCAAACCTGTAAAAATAATCGATTTATTTTCTGGAGTAAAACAGGGAGAGGCGGGNCGATCTATAGGAATTTTTATCCTTTTAAGCGTCTTCCCTGTAATCGGGTCAAGGAGATAGAGGGAATGTTTTTCTCCCTTGCGACCAAAAAATGCAATTTTCTCACCATCTGAAGACCAACTAATGCTCCTACCCAGGGATGGGTCAAAATCCATTTTTATATATTCATAATTCAGAGTATAACCCTTTGTGATATTTTTTATTACAGAACCATCTTTTGCAGATATCAAAATTATATCAATATCATAGTCTCTTGTATTATAGGTCAATACAGCTATTATATCTCCAGAGGGAGAAATTTGATGGGATAGACTATAAGCATAAGGAAATTCAGGACCAAGCGGAACACTGTAATCTTCGGGATTCTCCCTTGTAATATAATCTTTAAATCTTTCTCTTAAAAATTTTTTAAATTCATAATTAAATTCTTTATAATTATATCCAAATGCTTTCTTCAAAGGACTAACCCTCTTCACGAGAGATTTCTGTTTGACAACCTTCCATAGGAACCTAATTCCTGTAATTCCATGTTTATATTCAAGAAAATCAAATATTGCGTGACCAAAATCATAAGCTGGATCCCTAGGTAAAGGATAGCGAGTAACCATCTCTCCTGATTTAGTGATTTCTGGAATTCTATCATTCAAAACACTATCCCTTACTATCATAGAAGATATTGGGTCCCAATCCTCAGTACAATACTCTGCAAAACCCTCCATTATCCATAGCGGAGGCTGATAGAGAGCATAAACTGCACCTA
This sequence comes from Candidatus Aminicenantes bacterium JdFR-78, assembly GCA_002010665.1. Lineage (GTDB taxonomy): Bacteria > Acidobacteriota > Aminicenantia > JdFR-78 > JdFR-78 > JdFR-78. The sequence continues at coordinate 230,018 of MTON01000005.1, read as the reverse complement.
CTGCTTCTCCATATAGCATTGAATATTCAAAAATATGAGCGAGCTCGTGTTTAATTAAAGATTGAAGATTATCTATGGGTAAATCTCCTGGAAGAACAATTCTGTGAAGAATAGGCTCTGCAAAAGCCATAACCCCTTCAGGAATCATACCAGGATATAAATTAGTCTGCTCAAAATCTGTATGTGTCTGATAATAAATCAGAGGAACAGGCTTTGAAAGTTCATATTTTATTTTTTGACTTATAGCCAAGTAAGCACTTTCAGCTAAACTTGCTATTCTTTCAAGTTGCTTTCGATCTTTGATATAGTAATAAATGTGAAAGTGTTTCGTTTCATAACGATTCCATTCAAATTTTTTATAAATTACCTTATTCTTCCCGTAATAAGGAAAATAAACAGTTTGTGCAAAAATTGTATTTGTTAATATTAAAGTTATTAATAGATAAAAAACTTTTTTTCTCATTTTTCTAACTCCTTAGACTTTACAGTATAAGATATCTTTCTTCCCTTTTTTTATGGGAGATTATTTCTCTGAAAAGTTTATTTTTTATTTCTTCAAGAATATCAATAAATGCGTAACTTGCTTTTTGATTTATATTCTCATATCTCTTTGTCTCTTTAAATTCCTTTTGATATATAATTTCCCCATTACTTGAATCTATTAAATATAAGTTTAAATTCAGAATGAAAAAGAGTCTTGAAGCTAATTTTCTTTCTATAAAAGGCGAAGTCAAAGGCCTCCTTTCTTCTAAAAGAGCTTTCCTCAATTCTCTTCTGAAATTTAATTTTCCTGTAAAAAGGATTTTCTTATTTTTATCACCAGAGAGTTTTTTCCAAAAATCCTTGTCCTCTATTAGATTTTCTCTATCCCACTTTATTTCCTTAAACGTAATTTCTCCTTTAAATTCTCTCTCTATTTCAGGAGAAAAGAAATTAAATATCTCCTTCGAGAAATCTATTTCCTTTATTTCGCTATTTATTTCAAATGTAGTAAAAATTATTCCCTTATAAGCTGAAAGATCTATTTTTGTTGGAGTTGGAATTTCAACTTTAATTTTATATTGAGTTACTGACTGACAAGAAAGATAACTTAAAAAAAGCAAAATAAACAAAAATTTAATTTTTTTTATCATTCTTTGTTTTTTTAAGTTGCTTGTAAATTTCAAGGAAAGATTCATAATTTGATTTTATTCTGTAATCATTTGGTGCTAATTTTAGAGCTTTTTCGTATTCTTCCTTTGCCTTTTCAAATAAACCTTTCCTTTCATAAGCAACAGCTAAGTTATTATGCGCCTCTGCACTATTTGGATTTAACTTTAAGACTTTTTCCCATTGAAATATTGCTTCATCCCAGAGGTCTTTCTGGGCTGCAATTATACCAAATTTAAGATGACTTTGAATTTTATTTACAGAAGCACATTCTACAAACAGAATTATCAAAAGGGAAAAAATCACCAGGAAATGTTTTCTCATTCCTTACGTTTTTAGAATAATTCTTTTGATTTGCCAAGTCAAGGGGATAAAAAATTTCTCTTGACAATTTTTAAAAAATTGTTATTTATTTTTTCTTAAAGAGGTAAAAAATGGAAGAAATTGAAATCCTGAGTTGGAAGACTTTAGATGCTCTAAAGGAAAAGGCGAAAATAATTGAAAAGATAGGTGATCTCCAATCTGAATATGGTCTATCTATATTCTGTCAGATTGAAGATGATTATCTTGAATTGTTTTACAGTGATTTTGAATCAAATTACTTAAGGCGCTATGAAGATGAAGAAGAATTTGAAAAAGCAATAGAGCAAAGAAAAGAGGAAATTGGTGAAGCCAGATATGAAGATGAGTTGATTGGATATAATGAAGAGGGCGAAGAAGAATTTGAATATGAAGAAGAACCTGAAGAATTTTAATAGGTTCAATATAAACTCCTGGATTTAAATTGAATAAAAATTCCCTTCCTCGGAAAGTTGAAAGTATTATAGCTATACTAAAATCTCATTATAAACCTTTCGAATTTTCTAGCCGCGATCCTTTTAAAGTCTTAATTACAACTATTCTATCCCAAAGAACAAGAGACGAAAACACTGCTTTAGCCTCAAAAAGATTCTTTGAAGTTGTGAGATCACCCGAAGATGTTCTTAAACTTGATCCAAAAATTATTGAAGAAACCATTAAACCAAGTGGATTTTATAAAGTAAAAGCAAAAAGAATAATAGAGATTAGTAAACAATTAGTGAATAATTATGGAAGTAAAGTTCCTTTTAAAAAAGAGGAGTTACTGAAATTTAAAGGAGTTGGCAGAAAAACAGCAAATGCAGTTTCAGCATTTGCATTCAATAAGCCTGCCATTGTGGTAGATACCCATGTTCATAGAATTTCAAATAGACTCGGATTGATAAACAGCAAAAATCCTGAACAAACAGAGTATGAATTAAGCAAAATCGTCCCAAAAAAATATTGGATTCTGATAAACAAACTCTTTGTAATACATGGACAAAAGATTTGTAGACCAATCAATCCTAAATGTAGTGAATGTAAAATTACTAATTTCTGCGATAAAAAAATTTAAATACTTTTATCTTTCCTCACTTCAGGCCATTTAAAAGGTTCTTCCTTTGTAAAATCAGGAACGAGATGTTCGTCATCATTTAGAAATTCAGATTGAATAAATACATTTTCAAAACCAAGATCCTCTACTTTTTTAAGAACTATTTCATACTCCTCTCTTCGTAATTTTCTTTCAAGAGGACCGCTTGCTTTAAAACAGGGTTTATATTGACTCATTATACTCAACCACGCTTTTTCTGAAAGATTATTGTAAATCCATTCCAATATTTTAAAAGTTTCTTTAATATGACCTGGTAATACAAGATGCCTAATAATTAAACCCTTTACAGCATAACCATTTTCGAATCTCAAATCTCCCACTTGCTCATACATTTCCTTAATAATCTTTGTAGCAACCTGAAAATAATCTCGTGCCTGTGCATATTTTTCTGATGTTTCAGGATTAAAATATTTTAAATCCGGCAAATATATATCTACTATGCCATTAAGGTTTTTAATAACCTCTAATGATTCATAAGCATTTGAATTGTAAACCACTGGTATTGAAAGTCCTTTATTATAGGCAATTTTTAAAGCCCTTAATATAGGAATTATCAAATGAGTCGGAGAAACAAGATTTATATTAAGTGCTTTCTTGTCCTGCAGTGACAGCATTAAATCTGCTAATTCTTCATCGCTAATTTCCCTCCCTTTCATTTCCCAGCTTATTTGATAATTCTGACAGAATGTGCATTTCAGATTGCATCCTGTAAAGAATATAGTTCCAGAGCCTTTCTTTAAGGATTTATCAGTCATTGGGTAATCATAATAACCACTTATAGGTGGCTCTTCTCCAAAATGTAAACCACTATAAGCAACAATTGCATTATTTCCTGTTTTACAAAACCCCTTTCTCTCCTTAGCCCGATTTACTTTACAGGAACGAGGACACAATCTGCATTCTCTCTCATTTTCAGATAAAATAGAAATAGCTCTCTCTAATTTTTTAATTTTCTCTTTCACTTTAAACATATTACTTATTACTCAAATTATATTATAATAATTTTCCTAGGATTTTAATGGATACAATCTCGTTTTCAACGTCTTGCACCTAATAGCCTATTTTACAATCCTAATTAGTTTTGTTAGAATCTCAGTATGGATAAAATAATTATTTTGGATTTTGGATCTCAATACACACAATTAATAGCAAGAAGAATTAGGGAGTTAAAGGTATATTCAGAAATCGTTCCTTACAATATAACAATATCAGAACTTAAAAAATCTAATCCAAAAGCCCTTATTCTTTCTGGTGGGCCAAGGAGTGTTTATGAAGAAAATGCTCCTCTTTGCTCCAAAGAGATTTTTAATTTAAATATTCCAATTCTTGGAATTTGCTACGGTCTTCAATTAATTGCTCATCTTTTAGGAGGAAAAGTAAAACCAGCAGAAAAAAGAGAATATGGATTTGCGAAACTAAATATTATAGATAATAAGGAACTCCTTTCAGGAATTAGAAATGAAACCCAAATCTGGATGAGTCATGGCGATGTTGTTGTTTCTTATCCAAGAGGATTCATTGTGTCTGCCTCAACATTAAATACTCCAATTGCTGTAATTGAGAATAGAGAGAGAAAAATATACGGAGTTCAATTCCACCCCGAAGTTAAACATACCATAGAGGGAAAAAAGATACTTTCAAATTTTCTTTTTAAAATTTCAAATTTAAAGGCTGAATGGAATTTAACCTCTTTTCTTGAAAATATAATAGAGAAGATAAAAAATGAAGTTAATAATGGAAAAGTAATTTGTGGCTTAAGTGGTGGAGTGGATTCTACTGTGACAGCATTAATTCTGAGGAAAGCAATCGGGGATAACGTATATTCAATTTTTATTGATAATGGACTTCTCAGGGAAAATGAGTTTCAATATCTTATGAGAAAATTCAGAGAAAAGCTTCATCTAAAGGTTATTGGAGTCAATGCCTCTCATATTTTTTTAAAAAATCTTAAAGGAGTAAAGTCCCCGGAAAGAAAAAGAAAAATAATCGGAAACCTATTCATTAAAATTTTTAAGGAAGAAGCAAAAAAAATAGGAAATGTAGAATTTTTTGCACAGGGGACAACTTATCCAGATGTGATTGAAAGTAGATCAGTTAAAGGGCCTTCCTCTGTAATTAAATCTCATCATAATGTTGGAGGATTACCACCTGATTTAGATTGGAAATTAATTGAGCCCCTTAAAGAACTGTTTAAGGATGAAGTAAGAGAAATTGGCAGAAAATTAGGACTTGATGAAGAATTTATAAATCGACACCCATTTCCTGGTCCAGGTTTAGCTGTAAGAATTATAGGTGAAGTAACTAGAAAAAGAGTTAAAATTCTTCAGAGGGTTGATAAAATATTAACTGAGGAAATAAAGAAAGCTGGAATTTATAATAAATTATGGCAAGCTTTTCCAATTTTACTTCCCATTAAATCTGTTGGAGTTATGGGCGATGAAAGAACTTACAAGTATGTTATTGCCCTTAGAGTGGTAGAAAGTATTGATGGTATGACTGCAAGTTGGTATCCAATGCCCCATAATTTAATGCAAGAGATTTCAAGCAGAATAGTAAATGAAGTGAAAGAGGTTAATAGGGTAGTTTATGATATTACTAATAAACCACCAGCTACAATTGAATGGGAATGAGCGGTAAATTGTGATATAGAGAAAAGGGGTAAAAAATGGAATCTATTTTTATTCACTTACATACTCATTCGGAATACAGCCTTCTTGACGGAGCTGCAAAAATAGAGGCTTTAATTGATTCTGCTGTCAAAAATAAAATGCCTGCCTTAGCTCTTACTGATCATGGCAATATCTTTGGTGCAGTATCATTCTTCAGGAAAGCTCAGGAAAGAGGAGTTAAACCAATCCTTGGAGCTGAACTCTATCTTGCTCCCCGAAGTAGGCTGGATAAGAAAGAAAAAAAGGATGAAGTTTCTCATTACCATATTCTTGTTCTTGTAAAAAATGAGAAAGGATATAAGAACCTTGTTCAACTTCTGACAAAGAGTTATCTTGAAGGCTTTTATTATAAGCCAAGGATAGATAAGGAAATCCTATCTCAATATTCTGAGGGACTGATAGGTCTTTCATCATGTCTGAAGGGAGAAATTCCCACTCTTCTTTTAAAGGGTATGAATAAAGAGGCAGAGGATGTTGCTTCCCAATATAGGGATATTTTTGGAGAAGGAAATTTTTATATTGAGTTACAGGATCATGGTCTTGAAGATCAGAAAAAATTAAATCCCCTTTTAATAGAATTAGCGCAAAGACTTAATCTTCCATTGGTAGCAACCAATGATATTCATTACATAAAAAGGGAAGATGCTGAATATCATGATGTTCTTTTATGTATTCAAACTAATAAAAAGATTCATGATAAGGATAGATTAAGATTCGAAACTGATCAATTTTATTTTAAATCCATACAAGAAATGATTGACTTGTTTGAAGAAATCCCAGAGGCTATTAATAATACAATTAAAATTGCAGCCCAATGCGATTTTGATTTTCCAAAGGGAAGATACTTCCTTCCAGAATTTAAAGTTCCTAATGGAACATCAATAGAAGACTATTTTGAGAAAATCACTAAACAAGAGTTCGAGAAAAAGTTAGAAATTTTAAGGGAAAAAGAAAAAAAAGGAGAGCTCAAACATCCGATTTCAGTTTATTTTCAACGACTGGAAAATGAGATAAGGCTCATAAAGGAAATGGGATTTGCTGGTTATTTTTTGATTGTCTGGGATTTTGTGAGAAATGCAAAAGAAAGAAACATACCAGTTGGCCCAGGTAGAGGCTCTGCAGCAGGGAGTCTTGTTGCTTATAGTCTGGGAATAACTGACATTGATCCTCTCGAATATGACCTCTTATTTGAGAGGTTCTTAAACCCGGAAAGAATCTCTTTACCTGATATAGATATCGATTTTTGTGGTAGAAGAAGAGATGAAGTCATTCATTATGTTACTGAAAAATATGGAAAAGAAAATGTTGCTCAGATTATAACTTTTGGAACAATGGCAGCAAGAGCAGTAATCAGAGATGTTGGTAGAGTACTTGATATACCACTTCCCGAAGTTGATAGAATTGCAAAAATGATACCACCTTTTGGTCCGGAATCAAGTATTGAATATGCAATGAATAGTATCCCAAAGATAAAAGAGATGGCTGAGAAAAACCCGAAAATCAAACAGCTTCTTGAAATAGCTAAAAAATTGGAAGGGCAAGTAAGACATGCTTCAATACATGCTGCTGGAATAGTTATTGCGCCTAAGCCATTAACCGAATTTTTACCTCTTTATAAATCGAGTAAAGGAGAAGTTACAACTCAATTTGCAATGCAGGACATTGAGGAAATTGGTCTATTAAAAATGGACTTACTCGGCCTTCGCAATCTGACAGTAATACATGATACCTTAAAAATGATAGAAAGAGATCTTAACATAAAATTAGACTTATCCAAGATTCCTCTAAATGATAAAAAGACATTTGAAACTTTTTCAAAAGGTGATACTGATGGAGTATTTCAATTTGAAAGTAAAGGAATGAAAGATCTCTTAAAGAATTTTAAACCACAAGAATTAAGGGATTTAATAGCATTAAATGCCCTACACAGGCCTGGGCCTCTGGCCAGTGGGATGACCGAGGAATTTATTAAAAGAAAGCATTCACCAGAAAAAATAAAATATGAAATTCCAGAACTTGAACCTATACTCAAAGAAACAAGAGGAATAATAGTCTATCAGGAACAGGTAATGAGAATCGCTCATGAGCTTGCTGGTTTTTCAATGGCAGAGGCTGATATACTGAGAAAAGCAATGGGCAAAAAAATACCAGAAATAATGAAAGCCCAAAGGGAAAGATTTGTTCAGGGAGCAAGAAAAAAGGGAATAAGCTCAGTAAAAGCGAATAAAATCTTTGACCAGATTGAAAATTTTGCAGGTTATGGATTTAATAAGTCTCATAGTGCCGCATATGCCTATTTAGCTTATCAAATTGCTTATTTAAAGACCCATTATCCTGTTTATTTCTTTGCTGCATTACTCTCAAGTGAAGCTGAAAGAGGTGCTACATCCCAAATTGTTAAATATTTAAGTGAATGCAGAATAAAAGGGATAAAGGTTTTGCCTCCGGATATTAATGAGAGTGAATATCATTTCAATGTGAAGGAAGGAAGCATTAGATTTGGTTTGTCAGCAATTAAAAATGTTGGAGAGGCTGCAATTAAGTCAATACTCGAAGCAAGAAAAAGAATAGGGAAATTTAAATCAATTTATGATTTCTTTAAGGAAGTTGATTTGAGAGCAGTGAACAAGAAAGTCATAGAAAGCCTTATTAAGGCCGGTGCTTTTGACTCACTCGGATGGAAGCGTTCGCAATTATATCATGCTCTTGATTATTTTATTGAATATGCGAACCAATGGAAAAAGACAAAAACAACAAAGCAAAAAGCGCTTTTTCAAGAAGAGAGAATGGTTCAGGTGAATATTCCAGAAGATATAAAAAAGATGAGCGAATGGGATGAGAGCTCACTCCTGTCCTATGAAAAAGAAGCTCTTGGATTTTATATAACTCGGCATCCTTTAACATCCTATGAAAGGCAATTAAGAAAAATAAATTCTATATTTATATCTGATTTAGAAGAAGAAAAACAAGGAGAAGACGTGAATGTGGTAGGAATTATTTCTTCATTAACACAAAGGAAAACCTCAAAAGGAGATAGAATGGCAACTTTCATTTTAGAGGATTTAACCGGACAAATAGAAGTTGTGGCTTTTCCTGATATTTATAAAACTTATTTTAATTATCTGAGACCCGATAATATCATCTGGATTAAAGGAAGATTAGAAATTGATGGAGATGACAAAAAAATTTACCTTTCTCAAATGATGCCTATAGAACAAGCCCTGATCAAGCTGGCTAAAAAATTGGTGATAAAATTATCAGCCTCTGAATTAAAGGAAAATTTATTTATAGATTTGAAAGATTTACTTGAAAAAAATCTTGGAGATTGCCCATTATTTTTTGAACTGGAATCTCCACCTTTCTATCGTATAACTTTAAGATCAAAAGAAATCCCCAGTGTCTCTATATCAACGGGACTCATAACAAAATTGGAAAAAATTATGGGTAAGAATTCTATTTCAATTGAATATTAGACATTTTACTTTTTTCTATAAATGTCTTCTTATTACTTTAAGACTTGATTATTCTAAAAATTTAATATTTATTTAAGCTTAAATTTTTATTTATCCATATAGCATAATCTGGACAAAGGAGTGTACAAATATTACATCCTGTGCATTTGTCCAGATACTTAGGGTAAGGTGGATGATGTCCGTTTTCATTAACCTTCTTCTGAAATTCCAGTACATTACGAGGGCAAAAATGAATACAGATACCACAACCCTTACAGAATTTTTCTCTAATATAAATGGCTTTTTTCTTATCCTTATAAATAATAACTTCCACTTCCCTCATTTTCATTCTCGATTTTATCATCAAAATTTATAAAATCTATAGAAATAGTAAACTTTATAAGTGAAAATGTCAAGTTTTTTCTCTTGCTTCCCTTTCCTTGACTTTGTCAAGAATTTTTATATATAATTCTCTTTCAAAAAGAGAGGTTATAATGTTTGTCTGGGTATTCCATAGAATTACAGGCTTATTAATGATCGTTTTATTAGGAATTAAATTTTATACCTCATTTTTTTTAATGACAAAGGATAAAAAACCAGATTGGGCTCTTGCTCTCCATGTAAATTCTTTAACTGATATTCTATTGATAATCACAGTTGTTTTTCATGCATGTTATGGCTTNAGAACGATTTTATATGATTTAGGAGTTAAAAAAGAAAAACTCCTTTTCTGGTTTTTTACAGTATTTGCAACTATTGTCTCTGCTTTTCTTATAGTCTTATATTTTACCCGAAATTATTAAATATGGTTAAATGTGACATTCTAATAATTGGAGGAGGCTTAGCAGGTCTCTCAGCAGCATTAAAAATTCCACAGGAATTAGATACAATTGTAATTTCCAAAGTTCATCCCCTTCGTTCACATTCAGGAGCTGCCCAAGGCGGATTAAATGCTGCATTAGCAAATCATCCAGAAGGAAAACACGACTCTTGGGAATTACACGCCTTTGATACCATAAAGGGAAGCGATTACTTAGCTGACCAGAACGCTGTTGAACTCATGTGCAAGGAGGCAATACCTACAATTTATGAATTAGAGCATTTAGGAGCTCCTTTCAGCCGGTTTCCAGATGGAACAATTGCCCAGAGACCATTCGGAGGAGGTGAATTTCCTAGAACTTGCTATGCAGCTGATAGAACCGGACTCGTTCTTTTACACACTCTCTATGAGCAATGTATTAGGAGAAATGTGAAATTTCTGGATGAGTGGCTTGTTAGTAAACTTGTTATTAAAAACAATAGATGTCTTGGAGTAATTGCTATAGAACTTGCATCCGGTAAGGTTGTTCCTATAAAGGCTAAAGCTGTTATTTTCGCGACTGGAGGATATGGACGTGTTTATTTAAGAACAACTAATGCTTATATTAATCAGGGAAGTGGTATCGGAATTGCATATAGAGCTGGAATTCCTTTAAAAGACATGGAGTTTGTTCAATTTCATCCAACTTCTCTCCATAGAACAAATATATTAATAACAGAAGGAGCAAGAGGTGAAGGAGGATATTTGATAAATAAAGAAGGAAGAAGATTTATGGAAGATTATGCTCCTCATGCTATGGAATTGGCACCAAGGGACATAGTTGCAAGAGCAATCCAAAAAGAAATTGAAGAAGGAAGGGGTATCAATGATGAATACGTTTATCTTGATTTAAGACATTTAGGTGCTGAGAAGATAATGAAAAGACTTCCTGGAATCAGAGAAATTGCCCTTAATTTTGCTGGCATTGATCCTATTGAAGCTCCTATACCAATACAGCCTGCGCAGCATTATTCAATGGGTGGAATAGACGTGAATGAGAAATGCGAAACAGTAGTTCCTGGTGTTTATGCAGCTGGAGAGTGCGCGTGTGTGAGCGTTCATGGGGCTAATAGGCTTGGTGGGAATTCTCTTCTTGAAACGATTGTGTTCGGGAAAATTGCAGGTCGAGAAGCCTCTAAATATGTCAGAGAAGGTTACATAGATTTTAAAAGCGATAGAGAATTAAATGAATCTGCTAAAGAGATTGAAGAGAAAATAAAAGTTTGGATGTCTCGAACATCTGGCACAAGGGCTCATGAGCTCCTCAATAAGTTAAAAGCTATTACAACTGAAAAGGTTGGAATCTTCAGAAATGGGAAAGATTTATCATATGCCCTGGAGACTATTCGTCAATTACGGGAAGATTACAAGAAGGCCTATTTAGGGAGTCCAAATTTAAAATTTTCACAAGAATTAATAAATATTATTGAATTTGAATTAATGTTAGATCTTGCTGAAATTATTACTCTTGGAGCTTTAAATAGAACAGAAACAAGAGGCTCTCATTATAGAAGAGACTTTAAAGAGAGAAATGATAAAGAATGGTTAAAACATACAATCGTAATATATACGGATAAAGGTCCGAAAATAAGTTATAAAGAGGTTATTATTACAAAGTATAAACCCGCTAAAAGGGAATATTGATGAAATATATTTTCAAAATTTTTAGATTTGATCCTGAGAAAGACAAAGAACCCTATTTCCAGGAGTATGAATATGATTTTTTACCATCTATATCAATTTTAGAAGCTCTTATAACCATAAGGGACGAAGTGGACAGTTCTCTTTCCTTTAGATATAGCTGTAGAGGTGCTGTATGTGGTTCTTGCGGGATGATTATTAATGGAAATCCAGATCTTGCCTGTAGAGTTAAACTGGAGACATTATATCCCGATGAGATAGTTATTGAGCCCTTAGCTAACTTTGAAATATTAAAGGACTTAATCGTGGATATGGGACCTTTCTGGAAAGCTTACCGAGAGATAAGACCCTATTTACATACAAAAAATAAACCACCTGAAAAAGAACACCGAATAAGTGAAAAGGCAATGGAAAAGATCTATCCATTTGTTAATTGCATTTTATGTGCCTGCTGTTATAGTGCCTGCCCTGTGGTAAGCAAGGATGAAAATTACCTTGGGCCAGCAGCATTGGCAAAACTTTATAGATTTGTAAAGGACCCGCGTGACCATAGACCGTATTCTTTTCTAAAAAGGATTAACACACAAGAAGGAGCATGGGGGTGTCATACAATCTTTAAATGTGTTGAAGCTTGTCCAAAGGAAGTAAGACCTGTTGATGGGATTGAAGGGCTTAGAAGAAAGCTTATAATTGAAAAAATAAAGCGATTGTTGAGGTTTAGGAAATGAGATTAAAATATTCAATATTAAGCAGGAGAAAATTCTTAAATTTTCTTCTAGGAGGCTGGGCAATAACTTTTTTCTCAACATTACTTTACCCAATAATAAAATTTATATTCCCACCTTATAAAGAACCGGAAGAAGTTATTTTACCTTTGGCTGAATTCAAGGATATGTCATTATATAGTGCAAAGAATTTTTCATGGGGAAGTAAACCAGGAATTTTATTGAGAAAAGAGGGAGGTTTTGTTGCTTTCATAGGGGTATGTACTCATTTTGATTGTAATGTTTCATGGCTTCCTGATCAGAAAAAGTTCTTTTGTGCTTGTCATAATGGCTGGTACGATGAAAATGGAATAAACATTGCTGGCCCTCCTCCAGCTCCTTTACCAAAATTAAATGTTGAAATTGATGGAGAGAACATAATTATAAAAAGATGGATAAAAGCTTAAAAAAAATTAGAGACTGGTTTTATGACAGAACAGGTTTTGATGAATTTTTAGCCTTTCTTAAAAAGAAGGAAGTCCCTTGCCATTCATATACAATTTGGTATTACATGGGAGGTGCGATACTAATTCTATTTTTATTCCAGTGTATTACTGGGATAATGTTACTTCTCTATTACAAGCCAACAATTGAAACTGCGCATAAAAGTGTTATTGGGATCATGAATGATGTCCCCCTGGGCTGGATAATAAGATCGTTTCATCGCTGGTCAGCCTATTTCATGATTGCTTTTGTATTTATTCATCTTTTCTCTACTTTAATCTTAAAAGCATATAGAAAACCAAGGGAAGTAACTTGGATTACAGGCTGTTTATTATTTATTACGACACTGGCATTTGGATTTACAGGATATCTTTTACCATGGGATGAGCTTTCTTTAGCTGCAACAAAAGTTGGTACTGATATTCCACGAAGTATCCCAATAGTAGGTGAATGGATTACAAAGCTGCTTAGAGGAGGAGATGATGTAACAGGAGACACATTAACAAGATTCTTTGCCCTCCATGTTTGCGTTCTTCCTCTTTTTATTCTCGCCATATTAGGTATTCATTTCATATTAATTCAAAAACATGGAATGAGTATTCCTATTTCTATCCAAAGGAAGAAAAACTCTCTCAGGAAAATACCCTTCTACCCAAACTTCTTTTATCGAGAGCTAATTTTCTGGATGCTAATTTTTGGTATAGTAATTACTCTTTCTTTATTGTTTCCAGCAACTCTTGGCAAAGAGGCTGACTTAATGGCGCCAACTCCAAAGGGTGTAAAACCTGAATGGTATTTCCTTTTTTTCTTTCAGACATTAAAGCTTTTTCCCTCAAGAATCTTATTTATTCCAGGTGACACTTTCGCGATTCTTTTAATTTTAATTTTTGGGATTATATTTTTCCTCCTTCCTTTTATAGATAGAAAACCACATGGAAGAAGCGGAAAAATAATTACTTACCTTACTTATGTTTTCTTAATTTATGTAATAATTATGACAATATGGGGATATTTATCGTGAAATATAGAATTATTATTATAATAATTGCTGTATTAATTTTGATTTTATTGCCCTTTTTTAACTCTTTTTCACAGCCTCCCCAAAATGAAAAGGAGAGCAAGGAAATTAAACCCTCTCCTAAAAATATAAGGGAAAAAACTGCTATTTTTGTTTATATTCTTTGGATTTGGCTAATTATATTAATTCTTATTTATATTTTAATTTTAAAAATAAAAGAAGCAGATAGAGTTTACAATATGAAATTTGATACAAAAGTCAAAAATAAAAATCAAGTATAAAAAATCTATCCTTTCTCTCCCGAGCTTGACAAGAATTTAGAAAACTCTATAGAATAAGCAGGTAAAAGAAAATGGAAGAAGAAAAAACTTTTTTTGAATTGGAAAAACCTTTAATCAAACTTAGAGAGGAAATTAGAAAACTAGAAACAGATCCAAAAAACAAAGAAAAAATAAACAAATTAAAAAAAGAATTAAAAAATAAATGGAAAGAAATAGAGTCTAAACTGACACCACTCCATATCATACAAATAGCACGTCATCCCCAGCGTCCTTATACCCTTGATTACATAGATAATCTTATAGAAGACTTCATGGAATTACATGGAGATAGACGTTTTGGCGATGATCCAGCAATAGTTGCTGGTCTTGGATTTTACCATGGCCAAACAGTCGCGGTAATCGGACATCAAAAAGGAAGAACAACAAAAGAAAAATTATTTAGAAATTTTGGAATGCCTCATCCAGAAGGCTATAGAAAAGCTTTAAGAATAATGAAATTAGCAAATAAATTCGGTTTTCCAATTTTAACTTTTATAGATACCCCAGGAGCATATCCTGGTATTGGAGCAGAGGAAAGGGGCCAGGCAGAGGCTATTGCATACAATTTAAGAGAAATGTCACGATTAGAAGTCCCAATTATAAATATAATAATTGGAGAAGGAGGAAGTGGAGGCGCTCTTGCCATTGGAATAGGAGATAGAATTTTAATGCTACAGTATTCTTTTTATTCTGTAATTTCTCCAGAAGGATGTGCTGCCATCCTATGGAAAAGTCAGGAGGCTGTTTCACTTGCTGCAAAAAGTTTAAGATTAACATCAAAGGACCTTTATGAACTAAAAGTGATAGATGAAATAATTCCAGAGCCAGTTGGAGGAGCCCATGCAGATTATGAAAAAACTTTCAAGAATGTTGATAAATATATTAGAAAGAATTTAGAAGAATTGAAAAAAATGAGTCCCCAAGATAGGTTAAAATATAGATATCATAAATTTAGAAGAATGGGAGTTTATATTGAGAGGAAATAAAAATGATCTCATCCATAAAGGGCACAAAGGATATCCTCCCCCCAGAAGTAAAAAAATGGCAACTCATTGAGAAAATTGCAAGAGAAACCTTTGAACTCTATGGCTATAAAGAAATAAGGACCCCAATATTTGAGGCTACAGAACTCTTTGAAAAGGGCACTGGTGAAACATCAGAAATTGTAATAAAAGAAATGTATACTTTCATTGACAAAGGAGGTCGTTCAATAACGTTAAGACCAGAAGGAACACCTGGAGTTGTAAGAGCATTAATTGAACACAGACTTTATTTAAAATCCACACCTCTCAGATTTTATTATATAGGACCAATGTTTAGATATGACAAACCACAGAAGGGAAGATACCGCCAATTCCATCAAATTGGTCTTGAAGTTTTTGGAGAAGAGGATCCTGCTATTGATGCAGAAGTAATTGAAATAGTAGATTTTCTTTTAAAAAGATTGGGAATTTCCCAAATTGAAATATTAATAAACTCAATAGGATGTAAAAAATGTAGACCTCCTTATCTCGAAATTCTGAAAGTGGAAGCAGAAAAACATAAAAAAGAGCTCTGCCCTGATTGCCAACGAAAAGTTTATACAAATCCTTTAAGGATTTTTGATTGTAAAAAGGAAAAATGCATAAACTTAGCAGATAATTTTCCGAAAATTATAGATTATCTATGTAATGAGTGCAAAGAACATTTTTCCAAATTAAAAAATTATCTCAATTTATACGGAATTGAATACAGGGTAGAACCAAAGTTAGCAAGGGGACTTGATTATTATACAAAAACTGTTTTTGAATTTATTTCAAAAAAATTAGGAGCACAGGATGCAGTTCTGGGGGGTGGCAGATATGATGATCTTGTCAAAATTTTTGATGGTCCGTCTCTTCCAGGAATTGGCTTTGCTATTGGAGCAGAAAGACTCATTTCCCTGTTACCAGAGGAATTTGAAGAAAAAGAAGATCTTTTATATATTGCATATTTAGGAGATGAAGCAAAAAAGGAGACATTATCTATTCTTAGATTTTTAAGGAAAAAGAATATAAAATGCATCGCAGAATTCAAAGATAAAAACTTAAAAAATCAACTCAGCAGAGCAAATAAATTGAATGCGAAGTGGGTTTTAATTATAGGAGAAGATGAATTAAGAGAAAAAAAATATAAATTGAAAGACATGGAAAAGGGGATTCAAAAAGAATTAAATAAAGAGGAATTAGTAGAAGAACTAACTAAGAAATTATAGAAATTATGAGCATCAAAATTGATTCACTCGGTGACTGGAAAAGAACCCATTATTGTGGTGAACTAAGAAAATCACATTGTGAGAAAGAAGTAATACTCTTTGGATGGGTAAGCCGCATCAGAGATCTGGGAAATTTAGTCTTCATTGATTTAAGGGATAGAGAAGGTATAGTCCAGGTGGTCTTCACTTCTGAGAATAAACAGCTAATTGATAGGGCAAAGAAAATAAAAATGGAGTATGTTCTTGGAATAAAAGGAAAAGTTCAGAGGAGAGAAGAGAAATCTATGAATAGAGAATTACCTACAGGAGAAATTGAAGTTCTTGCAAAAGAACTTAAAATTTTAAATATTTCTCAAACAACTCCATTTGTAATTTCAGATCCTCCACAGGCCTCAGAAGAACTTCGTTTTAAATATCGATATCTTGATCTGCGAAGACCATCATTACAAAGAAATATCAAACTGAGACATCAAATCGCATTGAAAATCAGAAATTTCATGGCAAAAAAAGGTTTTCTTGAAATAGAAACTCCTTTCTTAAGTAAATCAACTCCAGAAGGAGCAAGGGACTATCTTGTTCCAAGTAGAATTTATAAGGGTAAATTTTATGCTCTTCCTCAGTCTCCTCAATTATTTAAACAAATATTAATGATATCAGGATTTGATAAATACTTCCAAATTGTTAGATGTTTCAGAGACGAAGATCTAAGAGCAGATCGCCAGCCTGAATTCACACAGATTGACATTGAGATGAGTTTTATTGATCCTGAAGATATATACAATCTTATAGAAGAAATGATGAAAGAAGTTTTCGATGTAATAAATTACTCCATAAAAACACCATTCAAAAAAATTCCCTATAATGAGTCAATTGAGAAATATGGAACTGATAGGCCGGACTTGAGAAATAAAATTGAAATTATAAATATAACTGATTTAGCTAAAGATTCTGAAGTTGAGATTTTTAAAAAAGTAATTGCATCAGGAGGCGAAGTGAGAGGAATAGTTGTAAGAGAAGGAATCGGCTTTTCGAGAAAGGAACTTGATGAATTAGGAGAAAGAGCTCGAACTCTTGGCGGAAAAGGAATCATCTGGATTAAGAGAGATGAAACAGGTTTTAAATCACCATTAAAAATAAAAGAAGACTTCTTTTTAAAATTATGGGAATATATGAATGCTAAAATGGGAGATTTAATTCTTTTAGTTGCAGATGAAAAATTTTTGACTTTAAAAATTCTTGGAGAGCTGAGAAATTTAGTAGGAAAGAAGACAGATTCTAAAGACTATAGATTTGTATGGATTACTGATTTTCCATTATTTGAATGGAGTGAGGAAGAAAATAGAATTATTTCCAACCACCATCCATTTACAGCCCCAAAAGAGGAAGATTTAAAATATCTTGAAACAGATCCATTAAGAGTAAGGTCAAAAGCCTATGATTTAGTGATAAATGGAATAGAAATTGGTGGAGGAAGTATTAGAATAAATAATATTGAGCTTCAGGAAAGGATTTTTAAGATTTTAGGTTTAAATGAAAAAGAAATAAAAGATAAATTTGGCTTTTTTCTTGAAGCATTAAAGTACGGTGCACCACCTCACGGTGGAATTGCGCTCGGTTTCGACCGTCTGGTAATGATATTGGCAGGAGAGGACTCCATAAGAGAAGTGATCCCTTTCCCAAAAACAACAAGCGCATTATGCCTATTGACAGGTTCTCCTTCAGAGGTTGCTCAAAAACAAATAGAAGAATTAGGATTAGAGCTAAAAAAACCACAGAACAAGTAAGTCTAAGCCTCTTTTTAATTTTCTTAAAAAATTTATTGCCTTGACTTAATTCAAGATAAAAGATATATTTTCAAGTGATTTAAAATGTTTGGAAATATAGGATTCCCTGAAATAATCATTATTTTAATCATTGCACTCCTAATTTTCGGCCCAAAAAAACTTCCAGAAATAGGAAGGTCAATCGGCCGAGCCCTTGCAGAGCTTAGAAGAACCTCAACAGAAATTAAAAATAAAATCGAGGAAGAAATTCAAGCAGAGGAAATTGAAGAAATTCGAAAAGAGCTGGACGAGGAAATAAAAAAGGATGAGAAAAAAGATAAAGAAATCTCCGGATGAGATGACTTTCCTCGAACACCTCCAGGAACTGAGAAAAAGATTACTTTATTCTATTTCTGCTGTAATAATAGGAGTAATCCCAGCATGGATATTTAGCAAGGACATTTATCAGATTCTGGCTCGTCCTGTTACCAAATATCTTCCTCCAGGAGAGAAATTAGCCTATACAACTTTAACAGCTCCCTTCATGCTTTATATTAAAGTCTCATTTCTTGCTTCAATTTTTTTTACATCTCCTTTTATTTTTTTTCAATTATGGCAATTTGTTTCTCCTGGCCTTTATCCTAAAGAAAAAAAATATGTTATTCCTTTTGTAACCTTTACTTCCTTATTCTTCATCCTTGGTGGTCTTTTTGGTTATTATATTGTCTTTCCATGGGCATGCCGATTTTTTATAAAAATGGGGAGTGATTTTAGACCCGTGATAACAGTAGACCAGTATTTCTCCTTTGCCCTGAAGGTCCTTCTCGGTATTGCACTTGTATTTGAATTGCCAACATTAATATTTTTCCTTTCAAGATTAGGAATTATCAATCATAAATGGCTTATAAAGCAATTTAAATATGCGGTTTTGGTTACCTTTATAATTGCTGCAATAATTACCCCAACTCCTGACATGATAACCCAGAGTATTATTGCTATTCCAATGCTTGCTCTTTATGGAATCGGCATTGGAATAGCATATATATTCGGCAAAAGGAAATGAGAGAAATCCTGATTGAAGTCATATTTCGTACTGTAAAAATAACATTTCTCGTTTTTTTAATGATATTATTCGTGGATTTAATTGAATTTGTGACCAAGGGAAAATTAGAAGCCTGGATAAAAAAGGGCTTAGGGGCTCAGTATATTCTTACTTCTTTTTTTGGCATTATTCCTGGATGTTTTGGCTCATTTATCAATGTCTCCCTTTACATACACGGACTCGTAAGTTTTGGTGCAATAGTTGGTGGTATGATTGCTACTTCAGGAGATGAAGCCTTTATTATGCTTTCTCTTTTCCCTCGCAAAGCTATTTTTCTCTTCGCTATTCTCTTTATTTTGGGAATTTTATTTGGATGGATAACCGACAGAATTGTGAATTTATCAAAAATAAAGGTATGTGAGGGATGCAATTTACAAGAGCATCATTCTGATAAATTAACATTTAATCATTATATGAGAGAACATATTTGGAATCATATTTTGCGAAAGCACATCTGGAAGGTCTTTTTATGGACATTTTTCACTCTTCTAATTATTGAAACAGGTCTAAAATTTTTTAATCTTGAAAATATTATAAGGGGAAAACATCTTTTAATTCTTCTATTTGCAGTACTTATCGGCATATTACCCCAGTCAGGCCCCCACCTTATTTTCGTATTTTTATATTCAAAAGGCCTTATCCCATTTTCCATTCTTCTCGCAAGTTCAATGGTTCAAGATGGGCATGGAATGTTACCTCTGCTTTCCTTTAATGTAAAGGATTCCATAAAAGTAAAATCTTTTAATTTTTTATTCGGGATATTGATTGGAATTTTTCTTCTTTCAATAGGATTATGAAAACAAAGAAACTAAAATTAATTGGTCTAACAGGACCAAATGGAGCTGGAAAAGGAGAAGCAGCAAAATATTTTATAAGAAAGAGTTACGAATATTTTTCTCTTTCTGATGAAATCAGAGAAGAACTCAAAAGGAATGGGCTGGAAATTAATCGCGATAATTTAATTAAGAAGGGAAACGAATTAAGAGAGAAATTTGGACCAGATATACTTGCAAGAAGAGTAATGAATAAAATAAAAGATAAGGCAGTCATAGATAGTATTCGAAATCCTGCTGAAATTGAGTATTTCAGAAAATTTAAAGATTTTATTTTAATATGTATTGATGCACCAGTCTTAATAAGATTTCAGAGGATAATGAAAAGGGGAAGAAAGGAATCTGTGGAAAATCTTTACGAATTCATAAGAAAAGAACAGGAAGAAATGACTAATAAAGAAAGCGCTCAACAGCTCCTTACATGTATGAAAATGGCTGATTATACTGTTATAAACGATGGAACTATAGAGGAATTACATGGGAAATTGGGCAAAATTTTGGAAAATTTTAAGGAGGAATAAATGGAAAGGAGAATTTCAAAGGATAAATATTACCTTAACATAGCAAAAGAAGTAGCAAGAAGGAGCACTTGTTTCAGGAGGAGCATAGGTGCAATTATAGTACGCGATGACCAAATAATATCCACTGGATATGTGGGTGCTCCTCGAAAAACAAAAGATAGTTTTCAGCACGGCTTCTGTCTACGGGATAAGTTAAATATTCCTCATGGTCAGAGATATGAATTATGCAGGAGTGTCCATGCAGAACAAAATGCTATTATAAATGCTGCACGAGCTGGTGTAAGTCTTCTTGGTGGAGACATGTTTATTTATGGAGAAGATTATAAAACCAAAAAACAAATAAATGCTTTTCCATGTTTTATATGTAAGAAAATGATCATAAACTGTGGATTAAAAAGAGTAATAAGCTCAACAGAAGACGGAGAAATGAAAATTTTTCTTGTAGAGGATTGGGTAAAGGACTGGATTAAGGGCGATATTTTAGACGATTCTCATCAATATGGAAAATAATCCTTGAACTTACAAATAAATTTCATTAGAATTAAAGAAAATTTTTTTATTTTGGAGGGAACATGTTAGAAACTTTAAATCAAGTTTTCTTGAATACAGTAAAAAATTATCCAAAGGAAAATTTTGTTCTTTATAAGGATAAGGGTGAATATAGAGGAATATCCACTGAGGAATTTAAAAACATGGTAGAAGAGTTTTCCCTTGGCCTTAGAGAGCTCGGCGTAGGCAAAAATGACAAAATCATTCTGCTTTCAGAGAATAGACCTGAATGGATAATTTCAGATTTAGCGATTCTTGCTTTCGGTGGAATAACAGTTCCCATTTATCCAACTTTAACTGCTGAGCAAATAGTATTCATAATAGACGACTCTGATGCAAAGGTTGTTATCTTTTCAGATGAAATCCAGGGCGAGAAAATAAAATCGATTAAGAATAAACTTTCCAAAGTCAAACACTTCATATCTTTTATATCTCCTCCCTTCGAAGGTGCTCTATCCTTTTCTCAGATTAGGGAGCTCGGGCGGAAAAGAAAGGATAAAGATCCTGATCTTTTTGAAAAAAGTGCACTTGAAGTAAAACCTGATGATTTGGCAACAATTATTTATACATCAGGAACCACAGGCATTCCAAAAGGTGTAATGCTGACCCATAAAAATATACTAAGTAATATCATATCAGTTTCCCAGATAATTGAATTTTCAGAAAAGGACACAGTACTTTCCTTCCTCCCCCTTTCCCATATCTTAGAAAGAATGGTTACTCATACTTATATTTATAAAGGATGCACAATCGCGTATGCAGAAAGTATTGAAACTGTTGCCCAGAATTTACTCGAAGTTAGACCCAATATAATGGTGAGTGTTCCAAGGGTATTTGAGAAGATTTATGCAAAGGTTATGGATAATGTCCTTTCGAGTTCGCCTTTAAAGAGAAAAATTTTTTTCTGGGCTCTTAATATAGGCAGAAAAGTCGGAGAGAAGAAATTAGCCAAAAAGCCTATTGGATTTTTTCTTAAACTCAAATATAAAATTGCTCATAAACTTGTATTTTCAAAAATAATTGAAAAGACAGGAGGAAGAATCAGATTTTTTGTTTCAGGTGGTGCTCCATTATCCAAAGAAATTGCTGAATTCTTTTATGCAATGGGCCTGGTGATTCTCGAAGGTTATGGCTTAACAGAGACCTCTCCTGTTATATCAGTTAATACCTTTGAGAATTTAAAATTTGGGACAGTTGGAAAACCAATCCCAGGTGTTGAGGTAAAAATTGCTGAAGACGGTGAAATCTTGGTAAGAGGACCAAATGTAATGGTTGGTTATTATAAAAAAGAAGCAGAGACTAAAGAGGCATTTAGGGATGGCTGGTTCCATACTGGAGATATAGGGTATCTGGACGAGGATGGTTTTCTTGTAATTACTGATCGCAAAAAAGATATTATTGTTACTTCAGGTGGTAAAAATGTTGCTCCTCAACCAATTGAGAATATGCTTAAGGCAAATCCGTATATTTCTAATGCAGTAGTTGTCGGAGATAAGAGAAAATTCATCTCTGCCTTGATTATTCCGGATTTTGACAAATTAGAGGAGTATGCAAGGTTCAACAAAATAAAATATACAGACAGGAAAGATCTCATAAGTAAAAAGGAAATCAAGAATTTTATCAAAGCCGAGGTCGATAGAGCCACACAGGGTCTGGCTCCCTACGAACAGATCAAAAAGATTGCTCTTCTTGATAGAGAATTTGAGATTTCAAAAAACGAAATTACTCCAACCTTAAAAGTTAAGAGGAACATAATAGAAGAGAAATATAAAGATTTAATTGACGAACTTTACAAGGAAGAAAACGAAGGTTAAGCTCTTTTCTTCTTCTTTTCTGAGGCTGGTTTTCCAACCCAGTAAAGGATTCTACCACAATTCTCACAGAATATAAGGTCCTTGTTTGATTTTAGTTCATTTAACATCTGTGGTCGAATCCGCATATTACATACTGAACAGAATTCATCACTTACGGGCGAGAGAACTATTCCATTTTTCTTTGAAAATATTTTTTCATATAACTCCAAATAATTTTTTGGAACTTTTGGAATGAGTTCTTTCCTTTCCTTATTTAACTCTTCAATCTCATTTAGAATTTTTTCCCTTTTGGATTTTATCTTCTGTTCCTCTTCCTGGAGTTTATTATTCTCTCTCTGATTTATTTCTTCTGCTTTTTTAATCTCTGCTTGAATCTCATCTGCGTTGAGCAGTTCTTCAATTATTTTCTCCTCTAATTTCTCAATTTCTCCTTCTGTGAATTCAATTTCCTTGAGCATAGAAGCATATTCTTTATTTGTTTTTACTTCATATAATTGTTTTTTATATTTTGAAACCTTTTCTTTCAGACTCTGAACTTCTAATTCTAGTTCTTTCCGTTTTTTCTGATTAGCGATAAGTTTTTCCTTTGCCTTGGACAGTTCCTCTTGATTTTTCTTTCTTTTGTCTTCTATTTCTTTGAGTTTAAGCGGGATTTGATTTAATTCTTTTTTGAGGGAAATTAACTTTTTATCAATCTCCTGTAAACTTATTAATGACTCAAATTCCTGTTCCACTCCTTTTTCCTCTTCTACTTAAGAAATGGGCCTACCAGGATTCGAACCTGGGACCTACCGGTTATGAGCCGGCAGCTCTGGCCGCTGAGCTATAGGCCCATTCATCATTTTACTTATAGCAAAATTATGGTTAAGTGTCAACTTTTACCCCTTTCACTATCAAGAAAGGATTTTAATTTTTTACTTCTTGAAGGATGTCTTAATTTTCTAAGAGCTTTTGCCTCAATCTGTCTTATTCTTTCACGAGTTACATTGAATTTCTGTCCAACCTCTTCCAATGTGTGCTCATTACCATCCTTTAAGCCAAATCTCATTTCAAGAACTTTTGCCTCTCTTTCTGTTAAAGATTTTAAAGCTTCCTGAATCTGCTCTTTTAAGCTCTGATGGATAACAGTATCAGGTGGAGATGGAATGGACTTATCTTCAATAAAATCTCCAAGATGACTGTCCTCTTCTTCTCCTATTGGAGTCTCCAAGGAAATAGGTTCCTGAGCTATTTTTAATATTTTTCTAACCTTATTTACTGGTAAGTCCATTTTCTTAGCTATCTCCTCACAAGTGGGCTCTCTTCCTAATTCCTGAACCAGCTGTCTTGAAACTCTAATAAGTTTATTGATTGTTTCAATCATATGAACTGGTATACGAATTGTTCTCGCCTGATCAGCAATTGCTCTTGTAATAGCCTGTCTAATCCACCAAGTGGCATATGTTGAAAATTTATAACCTCTTTTGTATTCAAATTTTTCAACTGCTTTCATCAATCCTATGTTTCCTTCCTGAATTAAATCCAGAAATTGCAAACCTCTATTCGTATATTTCTTAGCAATTGAAACCACCAGCCTCAAGTTAGCCTTTACCAATTGTTGCTTTGACTCCTCAACCTCCTTCTTACCCTTTTCAATTGTTCTTAAAATCTTTCTTAATCCTTCTGAAGAAACCCCTGCTTTTTTCTCTAAATCTTTTAATTGATTTTCAACAAACTCGATCTGAGATTTTAATAATTTCTTTTCTGATTTATTCTTGGCATTTTCTAATCTTTCAATTAATTTCTGTTTTTCCTCTTCTAACTGCAAAAATTTAGTCTCCATTGAGCGAAGTTCATCCACAAATTTATCTATATAATTGGACTTAAAATCAAGCTCTCTAATCATATTTGAAATCTGAATTACTAATCTTCCAGCAGAAAAAATTCCTTTCTTCTTCACCTTTTCCAATTTTTCGCTCAATGCTTTTATTTCATCTATCTTTTTAATTATTTCCTTTTTTCTTTCTTCTATTTTCCCTTCAAGGACATCGTCTTCATTAATTTCAAATATTTCTTGAATTGAAATTTCATTATTTTTTAATTTTTCTCCTATTGAAAGCACCTCCATGAGAACTATCTTTGTTCTTGATAAAGCTTTTATTATAGTTTTCTCTCCTCTCTCTATCCTCTTAGCAATTTCTATCTCCCCTTCTCTTGTTAGAAGAGGAACTGTCCCCATTTCACGGAGATAAAGTTTTACTGGATCAGTTGTTCTTTCTAAGGGTAAAGGTTTAGGTGGTTTTTCTGGTCTTTTCAGAATAGGGAATTCTTCCTCTTCCTCCTCTGGTGCAGGAATTTTATCTATTACCTTTATTCCATGAGAATCAAATATATCCATCAAATCATCAAAGTCACTTGTGGAATCAAATTCATCAGGAGGAAAGTAATCATCGATTTCATCCTGACTCAAATAACCCTTTTTCCTCCCTTTGGAAATAAGATTACTTACTTGGTCAGGATATTTTTCTTCTATGGATAATTTCTTACCTTTCTTTTTCTTTTTTCTTTTCATCTCTTTCTCCATTTTTATTAACTCCACCCTCCTTTATTTAGTTTCACATAGAGCTAAAAGATCCTTCATAATTTTTTGTTTTAACTCGAGATAAGCATTTAATTTATGTGAATTTCCTTCTTTTTCTAATTTATTAATTTCCCGTTGAATTTCTTTTAATTTTTTCTCTAAAGATAATCTTTTAAGTGTATTCAGACAATCCATTGCCTCTTCTAATGATGGTTCACATTGATTTACAATCATGGATTGAACTATTGATGATATAAGAGAAGAATCTATTTCCTCTTTTAATAATCCAATGCTCAATCCCTTATTATTGTTGAAATTATTCAAAATCTTTTCAAAAATTCTTTCGCTTTTAAGACCTCGTATGTCATTTATATTAATATAAGGAATTATTTTCTCTGCAATCTCTTTTTTTTCTAAAATAATCTGTAATAATCTCTTCTCAGCCGGAAGGAATTCTTCTTTATCAAATTCAGTAAAGACTTTATCCGCTCCAAATTTTATTATTTCCCTGATTTCTGATTCATGGATATCAAAATACTCGCTGAGTTTTTTGATGTATTCACTTCTTACTATATTATCAGGAACTTTTGAAATAATTTCCACTAATTCCCGAAGCAATTGGGATTTTTCCTGAGGCAAATCAAGATTTCTCGATTTCATCATTGAACTGCAAAGGAATTCAAAGCCAGGAATATTATTATCTTTTATATAATTTAAATATTCATCCTTTCCCTTTTCCTTTACAAAACTATCCGGATCATATCCCTCTGGAAGAAGGGATATTTTAACTTCAAGTCCTTTTTCAAGACATAAAGAGATCGAACGCAAAGTTGCTGATTGACCTGCCTGATCACTGTCATAATTTACGCATACTCTTTTTGTGAATCTTTGAAGAAGGGAAAGCTGAGAAGTAGTTAAGCTTGTTCCAAGGGATGCAACCACATTTTTTATTCCAGATTGATATAGAGATATAAGATCCATATATCCTTCAACTAAAATAGCTTCTTTGTTCTCTCGAATATAATCCTTTGACCAATTTAAACCATATAATGAATTTCCCTTTGAATAAATAGGAGTCTCAGGAGAATTTAAATACTTTGGCTCATCATCATAAACAGTCCTTCCACCAAAAGCAATAACTTTGCCGAGCAAGTTAAAAATTGGAAAGATAATTCTTCCCCTGAATCTATCATAAAATCCTTCGCCTTTCTGACTTGGAATAATTAAACCTGCTTTTTCAATTGATTCGGGTTTAATATTCTGTTTAATCAAATATGAATAAAGAGAATTCCAGGATTTTGGCGCATATCCGATTTTAAAGAATTCAATGGTCTCCTTTTTTATTCCTCTTTTTATAAGATAGTCTAAAGCTCTCTTCCCTTCACTTGTAGAAATCAAACATTTTCTGAAAAACTTCAATGCATGGTCATGAATTCTGTAAAGCTCTTCAGTTTCTTCATTTATTTTGGACTTTTCAAGGCTTTTCTCAGGCAAAGGTATATTGTACTTCTGACAGAGAAATTTTATTGCCTCCCAAAAACTCATTTTTTCCTTTTCCATTATTAGAGTGAAGATATCTCCACCTGCACCACATCCAAAGCAGTGATAAAGCTTCTTTTCAGGGTCAACAGTAAATGATGGAGTTTTTTCAGAATGAAATGGGCATAAACCAAACCATCTTTTTCCTCTTTGTCTAAGATTTGTATACTGGGAGGCTAACTCGATTATGTCTGCTTTCTCTCTTATAAGATCGGTAATTTCCATTTAGTTTCCATGCTCTTATAAATATAAAATGAATAGCAAGATTTGTCAAGGATTTAATATATTAAAACCAGAATATTGGGCGAAAATTGTGAAAAAAATCCCAATAAAATTTTCCAAAAAACCGACATATTATAATGAGGGGGAATGTATGTGGGAAGGAGGTGAGTATATGATAGGTTCAACTGGGGAGAGATGCCCTGAAACAGGCACTTGGGAATGCATATCATGCGGTAAAAAAATATCATTGAGAAAGGATGAAATTTTTCCCTTATGCGAAAACTGCCAAATAACCGCATGGCGATTAATTTCAAAATTAAAAAATAACGCCTTCCTTGAAAAAGATAGAATATGAGATTGAAAAAGGAAAAATAAAAATATGAAATTTAAAAGGAGGTATTATTACCTTTAAAAAGATTAAAAGTGAACTTGAAAATATTTATCAAGAAAGGAGTAAATGGGACGGAGGAAAAGGACCATTTACTGAGCGAGAAATAAGAAGAAGAGAATTAATTTTAATAAAGCAACAACTTCTATATCAATTAGAGGAAGCTAAGTTATTGAAAGATAAATATATGGAATGTTTTTATTTAGATTTATTAGAGACTATAAACAAATGTTTAGAGATTCAGAAGGATAGATAATCGAAATTCCATATAATGAAAAAAAGAGAAAAGTAATTCTTAATTGAATCATTTAGGGAGAGTGATAACATGTTAGAGAGAAAAGTTATAAAGGATTTTTTATGTTGTAGATTGGAAGGAATAGAAATTCCAAAAGATATATCGTTTGACAGTATTGTTGAAACATTCTGTAGATACACAGAGGAAGATTTTTACGAATGGTTAAATGACAATTTTAAGTCCTTTTTCAATCGTGGAAATCCTGATTGGGACTGGATTAGAGATAGAATTAAGGATTATTTATCTTGAAAATTGTGAAATGTGAAAGGTAAAATGTGAAATTGATTAACCTTTCTCAATTACTTCAAAATTTTATATTGAGTTTCCTCAAAATTACTTGACTTTTTTGTTCAAATAGTATACTCTAAAGTATAATACTTTAAAGTATACAAATAAATTGGTTATGGTTATGTTTGTCAATAGAAAAGAAGAACTTAAGTATTTAGAAGATTTAAATAAAACTAAGGGTGCGCGACTTTTAATCTTATATGGAAGACGAAGAATTGGAAAAACTGAATTATTAAGACAATTTTCTAAAGGCAAAAAACATCTCTTTTTTTCATGCGACTTTTCCTCTGAACAGGAACAATTAAGACAATTTACTGAGAAAATTTTTCGAATAACAGGAGAATCATTTTTACAAACTCAGCCTTTTACTTCCTGGGAAGCATTATTTAGATACATATTTGACCATATCTCAAAAAAAATTCCTATTATTATAATAGACGAATTTCCTTATCTTTGTGTAAGTAATAAGGCTATTCCCTCAATATTACAGAAAATCTGGGATGAGAAAGAGAAAAAAGTTGATATTTTTTTAATTCTATGTGGCTCATATATGAGTTTTATGGAAAAGGAGATTCTGGGGAGTAAAAGCCCTTTATATGGAAGAAGAATTGGGCAGATGATTCTAAAGCCTTTAGATTTTGAAAGTATTAGCGGATTTTTCCCTAATTATACACGAAAAGAAAGAGTTTATAGCTATGCGATACTTGGAGGAACACCAGCTTATTTATTACGTTTTAATCCTAAAAAGACAATTGAACAAAATATAAAAAATAAAATTTTAAATAAAAATGCTTTCCTTTATAGTGAACCTCGATTTCTGCTTATGGAAGAACTACGAGAGCCATCTATATATTTTTCAATTCTTAAAGCAATTGCTGATGGAAAAACTCGATTAAACGAAATAGCTCAGGAAACAGGCATTAAAGACAGACATAAGGTTAATAAATACATATCAGTGCTTCGTGAACTTCATATTATAAGGAGAGAAATTCCTGTAACAGAGGATAAACCCCATAAATCGAGAAAAGGTATTTATTTGCTCGATGATCCGTATTTTCGATTTTGGTTTAAGTATGTTTTTCCAAACATGAGCTATCTTGAAGAAGGAGACATTGAATATGTATGGGAAGAAAAAATAAAACCTGATTTTGATAGTTTTACAGGATTTATATTCGAAGACATTTGTATCCAGAAACTAAAAAAAATTAACAAGGAGAATAAACTTCCTTTCAAAGCAAAGAATATTGGACGATGGTGGGATAGAACAGACGAAATTGATATTGTGGCTTTTGATGATAAAGGTTCATTTTTATTTTGTGAATGTAAATGGACAAATAAGAAGATAGGAGTAAATATTTTATCTGAATTACAAAGGAAAGCAAATAAATTTCTTGGTACAAGAGAAAAATATTATGGATTCTTTTCTAAAGCAGGGTTTACCAAAGAATTAGAGGCTTTGTCTAAGAAAAGAAAAGATATACTACTTTTTAATTACTAACCGATCTTATAGTTCCACATAGATAACATTTAAAATGGAATATTTCCTTTTTTATTTCGTCTTTATAAGTGGAGTAAGAAAAGTTAATATGTAATAAATGAATACTGGAAAAAATAAAAAATCAGATGCTATGAAAATTTTCAATGAATTATTGGAATATAAGGAAAGTGTTTTTCGTATTTGTCTTGGTTTTTCAAAAGATCCGTGGGATGCAGAAGAATTAACCCAGGAGGTTTATTTAAAGGTTTATAAAAAGATTGAGACTTTAAAAGACCCTCAATTTGCAAAGCCCTGGCTCTTTAAAATTGCTAAAAATTTATGCCTGGACCATAGGAAAAAGAATAGTTTCAGCAATATTTTTAAATCTAAATTAAATAGGGAACTCATTGAAAAAGAAACTCCTGAATCTATTTTCTTTTATAAAGAGGATTTAAAGACTCTCAAGAAAATTGTAAGAAGTCTTCCAAAGAAATTAAAAGAAGTTTTTATACTCAGAGAATATGGGGATCTTCCTTATCAGGAGATTGCTGTAATACTTGGAATAAAAATGGGAACCGTAATGTCAAGATTACATAGAGCACGCGAGTTTATTGTTGATAAAATGAGGGAGGTAAATCATGAAAAACAATAATATCGAAGAAAATTTCAATACAATAAAAAAATTAATAGAAAAAGAAAAAAATGAAGCTCTTAGAATTTTTGGAATGAGCAATTTCAATTCTCGTTTACATAATCGTATAACCAAAGAATTTGAAAATAAGTCCTTTTCAATATTTAAGCTAATGAAATCTTTCTCCTCTGCAGTGCTTTTACTTTTTCTTTTTACGGCAATAATCCTTGCAGTTTTTATAATCCCTTCTTTTTTTAAGCCAAAATCAGAAGGGAATCCAATGGAAAAATTCTTTGAACAGGCTTTATTTTTCCAAGAATCCAGGACTGAAAAACCTTCTAAATTGAAAAATGATGTATTAGAGATTAAGTCAGAAGAAAACATTAAAGAGAACATGTCAAACTCATATAAAGATCTATATATTTCATTGATTGAATTGTTCTCAAACTTTGGGACATTCAATGAAAGAGATTATTCTAAAGAAAAAAATTCAATTAATGATGGATATAAAAAAGAATTTCTCCACAATCTAATTTTCCGAATTTTAAAAAGGGTAAAGGAGGGATAAAATGCATAGGAAGATTATTTTTATATTAGTTTTTATTTTTCTATTTTCTTTTAATCTCAATCTATTCGCTAAAGAAGAAGCGGGCTATGCTCTCTTAGATAAATTGAATCTTGAATTTAGAGAGATGGCTATGAAGGGGACTGGAGGATGGGAGAAGGTAAATAAATTACTTGAGGAGTTAATGGCTGATGCTAAAAAAGCTAAAAAAGAAGGATTAATTGACCCTGTTTTTTATAGAAAATATACCCATTTATTAATGATACTTAAACTCGTAGTCATTCCAGATAAGGAAGGTATTTTAACGCCTCTTATTGATAGAGAAGTTGGTAATTTCGTTGAGAATGTGACAGGAAAAAGAATAGAAAATATCACGGATAAAAGCAAAATAGGTTGTTTTGCAAGTGCAATAGCAGAAGAAATCATGAATCTTTACTTATATTTGAGGACTAAAAAGGACAGAGCAAAGTTGATGAAGGAATTAGAGAAAAAGTTTGGTGCAAAACCCAAGAAAAAATAGCCAGGAATCTTCGAGATTTTATTGAGTTATTCTTCCCTCATACCAGCTCCAGTCATCATCCTTTTCTAACATTATCCGGATTAATTCTCGCGTTTCTTTGCCTCCATCATCTTTCTGATTTACACCAACGCTATAAACAATAAATCCAGCTAGTGTTTTACGATAAATTAAAGGCTCGCCAGTAAAAGGGTCCTCAGGAACTTCTGATAAGATTTCAGGTACTAATTCGGATAATCGCTCAGGAAATCTACCATAATTGTTATAGTAAATTTTACATGCGATTCCAGCTTTAGCAGTTAATATCACCGCTTTTGTAATTTCTTCTCTTATGTAAGCTGTATCGAAATTCGGTATTAAAAATCTTGAAAGAATGTAGTAAAAAGGTATATTCTCTAACTTTTTCTCCCAATATTTTAAATCTTTGGAAATTTTAAAATAAGGCAATTTGCACATTTCAATATACTGTGAATAAAATTTCATAGCGTAAAGCATATCATATTTAAAAAGAGGCTCAAGTAACCATAAAAAAATTTTCGGTGGCATATCTAATTCTTCAATAACCTCTTTATTACCTTTTAAAAGCTCTGACCAGGTATCTAAATAAAACGCTCTTTCAGCCTTTAAACTGAGAATAAATTTTTCTCGCCAGATATTAGAATCTAATTTTCTCAATATTCTGCTCAAGTTTTCATTATCTATTTCTTCAGATGAGACAATTCTATTTAATAATTCGATATAATCTCGATAAATTGCGGAAGCAATTAAATAATTAATTAAAAAGGGTTCATTTAAGAGATTAAGGGTAAATGTCAGCCCCGAACAACATTGCTCTATTGCGTCCTCAAGATTTCCTTCCTCTGCCATAAGGAAAGCATTTAATCCATAAAGACGCATAAATACTAACATGGTAGTTATTTTTGGAATTTTAAGTTTCAGGGCTAAATCATCCCAGTTGTCTGCATATTTAAAACAGGGTTTATTTATAACTTCCTGAAAAAATCTAAAACTTTCTTCATTCGATATTATAATTCTCTGTATCTCGCTCTTTTCTTTGGTGTCTAATGGCTTTCCATCCAAAACTTTATTGAAAGCGGTTTTTATGAATTCCTTTTCTTCATCATTTACTGAAAATTTTTTCTCTATCTTCTTCCAGCTTACTGCTCCATTCTCTTCCAATCTACATTTGATTTCAAAATCCTCAATTTCAAAAGGTCTCTCTTCCTTTAATTTTTCAATTTTGGAATCCACTTTCTTGGTTACTTTAGAGTTAAATACACCTCTTAAAATTAAAACAAAAACAATTATTGTAATTAATGTAATTCCCAAGATTTTAAAAACTTTTATTATTTTTCCATTCATGATTTAAACTCCTTTAATTTAATCAAATTCTTTCAAAAGGATAATGTCTGATATTTTCAATGTCAAGACATACAAAACAACTTTTTAATATTTGAAATTTAACAATAAATTTTGCTACAATAAGACAACTTTAAATAAAGGATGAAAATTAATGTATGGTTTAAAAAAATCTTTTTTAATTATGGTGTGTTTAATATTATTGTTTGGATTATCCTTTAATTTATATCCTAGAGATAACCTCTCTAAAACCTCAGTTCAAGATAAACAGGAACAAATCAAGATGTTACAAGCGGTTTATACTTTTTTGTACAATCTCCATCAGGAATTATTAAAAACCGGTGTGTCTAAAAACTCACCAGATTCGATAGCCTATAATAAAACTCTTAGTGTAATAGAAAAATTTTATATAGATTTAACAGGAAAACCAATTGATCCTCAATCTCCTGCTGTTGCAAATAATGCATATATAAAAGCTATATATAAATCCGAAGACTCTCTTTGTCTTTAAGGTTAGATGTTGAATTTTATAAAAAACTATTACGTGAGTATACAATAAGTGGAAAAGCGTATGGAAAAAATGGAATTAAAAGCTACAGAGACTACAAATTATATGCGAGTTTAGCTCGTAAAGCTTTTGAAATCAGCTCAATATTTTCAAATACAATTGAATCTCTTATTATCAGCATTAACTCCTCCCAGGGAAAACCGAATTTTTCGGAGATATTTGATGCATTATATAAGGGCATCAAACACTGGAATCAATTTCAGAAAAATTATAAAGCTATCCAATATGGAGGTGAAAAAATCAAGCGGAAATTTGAAGAAGAAACTTTTAGATGGATAGCTGGAGGTATTGCTTATGCTGTATCCAATGCCTGGTATGAGCGCGCTTATAAATTAAAAAAGGAAGGCTTGGAAAATACAGGCAATTATCGTCAAGCAGTCGCAGAATATAAAAGATGGAAAGGATTTATGGAAAAAACACAGTTATTTGAAAGCAATAAACCTATCTTAATGAAGAGGACTTTCTGGAGAGCCTGGGATTGGATTCCTGCACCCTATAAAACTGATAAAATAGTAAAAATAGAAAATTAAGCTAAAAGGTCAAAAGAGAAATGGTCTCTGTATATATCCCGATATAAAAGTTTTCTGGATGATGCAATATATTCAAATAAAAAAAATGAACTCTTAGCAAAAGCAGAAGATGCTCTAAGACAAGCAAAAGCCTGGAAGGTCCGATATGATGGATGGCAGATAAAACTTGAAACTCCTCTGGAAACAGAGGTACGCCATGCATTAGAAGCTGTGGAAGAAGCCTATCTTGTATGGAAGCGATTAGCTATATTATATGGTGGAGATTCTCAAAAGGCATTGACTGCAAAAGAAGAATACAAAAGATTAGAGATAATTGCAGAACTAAAAGAGAAGAGGCTTAAAAGAGAAAAAGAAAAAAAGATATATCTTTGAGAATGAAGAAGTTGATAGAAAAACTTATGAAACCGTGGATTATGACTCTTTTTATCCAAAAAAGAATTAACTATTCATCCTTTTAAAATATTCAAATTGTCTTGGTTCATAATAAATTATTGAAAAAATAAGCCATTTCATGTATAGAATAGAAGATTTTTATTTTAGGGGAATGAAATGAATAGCGAAATCATCGATATCCATATTCATTTCGGCTCACCGCCGGATGAACAGAGTGGGTGTTTCTGGTCTGAAGAATTCACGAAAACACCTGCTTATTATGCAATGCTGTTACTTACAAAATCGCTTTTCAAGAGGATAAGTATAGAGCAGGTTAAAAAGCACATCATTGGAGTAATTAATGGAGCAAAATATGTCGATAAATGCGTGCTCCTCGCAATGGATATGGTTTATGATGAAAACAGCACGCCTCACCCAGAACTCACTCATTTATTTGTTCCAAATAGTTATATTGTGGAACTTGCAAAAAATAATAAAAAAATTCTTTTGGGCGCATCTATTCATCCATATCGCAATGACTGGGAAGAAGAACTTAACTTCTGTCTTGAAAATAAAGCTGTTCTTTGCAAATGGATTCCCTCTTCTCAAATGATTGACCCTTCTCATCCTAAGTGTATTCCATTTTATGAAAAATTAGCAGAACACAATTTGCCTTTGCTTTGTCACGCTGGTCCTGAATATGCTATTCCAACTTCGGATAAAAATTACAATGAATTCAATAATCCAAAATATCTCCGCACACCACTCGAACTTGGAGTCACAGTTATTATCGCTCATTGCTCCCTTCCTTATTTCTGGTTCTTTGATGCAGATTATCAGGACGATTTCAAAGAGTTTCTTAAATTGTTCAAAGAAGCAGAAGAAAAAGAGTGGAAGTTGTTCGCGGATCTGTCTGCAATCTGTACTCCTTTGAGAACTCCATACATTGAAAAAATTATAGAAAATATTCCTTCTGATAGATTACTTTTTGGAAGTGATTATCCAATCCCGCTTTCTGAACTAAGTTATAATAAGAGCACTAACTTTTTTTCGTGGTTAAAATTTATAAGCAAAGTTTTTTTAATGAAAAATCCTCTCGATAAGAATTACATGCTAATAAAGGGAATGGGTTTTAATGAAAAGATATTTACTAATGCTTACTATCTTTTTAAAAACATAAAATATAAGGAGAAATAGCTTTGGCAGAGGATATCTTCTATTTATTTGAACTGATTTTTTACTTTGCGATTTGTGCAGGATTGGTATTTGCCATTATTTTTGGTGTGCGATATGCCTTTAAATGCAAAGCACTCTGGAAAAGCATTATTGTTATATTAATTGTTTCACCAGTTACTGGATTTTTCATTGGCTCATTTATCACCATGGGAATTATGGCATATTCATATAAAGCGCCTATGGATGCACCGGGTTTTGGAGGCGTAATCATTATAACTTGGATTGCAATTAGCTTAATAATGTCATTTCTTTTTCTCCTTTTTACAGGAATATTTCTCATATTACATCATCGCAGGAGAAAAAGTCTCGAATAATTAATTTAACAAATTTAAATTCATCAGTTTTTTATTGAATTTTGTTTTTAAATTTGATTATTTATTAGTGTTTAATATTTTTAAGGAGGAATAATATGGCAAAATTTGAAGGTGTTAAATGGGCAAACAAGCAATTAAGATATTTACTGGATGAAAAAAAACCAGAGATTCTTGAGATGGATTCAAAGGTTTATTCAATCTCAAAGTCAATACATTATGGGATATTTCTTGCCTTTGAAGGAATTCGATTTTTCTGCAGAAAAAAGAATGATAATCAACTGGAATTAACCTTTTTAAACCTCCACAAAAATCTCGAAAGATTTCAACGGGGAATATCTTTTAATTTAGGAGCACATCAACAAAATCTAGTCCCCACAATAGATGAACTCTATGATATTTTACTTAAATATTTCAAAGATCCAAGCCATAGAGAATTTTTGACAGAAATGGCAGAAATAAAAGCTCAAGGTTATCTCAGACCATTTACAGTTGACGAGGAACTCTCAATCGGTGTGACTTTCCCGAATAAACCATCCATTAGAATAATTGCCTGCAGGTATGAGAGATATTTGGGAGAGCCATTTACAGGGGTTGTTATTCCATATCTTATAAGGGCATGCAGTTTGAATGGCACTGGAAATTTAAAACTTGGAGTAAATTACTTGATGAGTTTAAAGGCAGTGGATGAAGCAAAAAAAATTCTTCCAGAAGCTGGTTCTGCACTTTTTCTAGATGATAGATTTTACCTTGACATAAGGGATAGAAATATAACAGAATGGGATTCTTCATGTTGTCTGTTTGCATTTCAAGATGGAACCATAGTTAAAATACCTGAGAGTAATTTAATTCTTCCATCAATCACCATACAAGGAATTAAAAGTATTTTAATCAGAAAAGGTATTAAGGTCGAAGAGAGGAATATCTCATATGGTGAATTAATAGATAGGGTAAATAATAAAGAAGTGGTCGCTATTTGTAGTGTGGGAACTGCAGGAATATTAAATCGCTGTAAGAAATTACTTCTAATAGATAATCAGAAAAAAATTCTCGGAGTTTATGAATGGGATGAAAAACACGAGCTTTTCAACAAACTCGGTGAAATAAAAGAATATTACTGGAAGATTTACCAGGATGAAGCAGAAACCCCACCGGATATTAAAATTGAAAAATTCATTATATAATGAATTGAATTTTATTTTAAAAAAGATATAATAGTAACAACCATGATTGAGGAATTTAAAAGGGTTGAGGAAGAATTTCAAAAATTAAAGGACCAATATTTAAGAGGGTTAATAAGTAAAGAGGAATTTAAAAAAGCATTAGAGAACCTAATGATCAAGGATAAAGAGGGAAAATACTGGATGATTGGATTGCAAACGGGAAAATGGTATTACTATGACGGTGAAAAATGGGTTCAGTCAGCTCCTCCTTATGAGGTATATAGAAAAATAATATGCTATTCCTGTGAAGAAGAAAATGATGTAAATTCCATTTTCTGTGTATTTTGTGGTGCTA
This sequence comes from Candidatus Aminicenantes bacterium JdFR-78, assembly GCA_002010665.1. GTDB lineage: Bacteria > Acidobacteriota > Aminicenantia > JdFR-78 > JdFR-78 > JdFR-78. The sequence goes on along the minus strand of MTON01000005.1, from coordinate 193,058 downwards.
AATTAAAGGAAGAAACACATGTATGTGTAAATTGCGGTAATACATTAAAGGACAATTACAATTTTTGCCCAGCATGCGGAAAATCTGTAAAAGATGAAAAGAATTATATTTTAAAATTTAAAAATTTAAAAATTGGTCCATCTTTGCCCTTTCTCTGTGGATTTGGGTTAATTACAGGAGCAATAATAGGTGCTTTCATTGGTGCTATAAATTCCTTTTACAAATATATCACCTTTTTACCTCCTTCCCTGAGAGATATTCATGGTAGTATAACTGGGAGTCTGATTTACGGATTAATCGGTGGAATTTCAGGTTTTATTTTAATTGGATTAGTAGGAATTCTTTTTTCTCTACTTTTGAATTTTATCTCCTATCTCTTTGGAGGATTTAAAATTATTTTTAAAATAGAGTGACTTCACTTCAAGATCTCATAGGAAGTCTCAATCTTTGCAACTGGTTTAAGCATTGCAGATACAGAACAATATTTTTCCTGAGATAATTCAATTGCACGTTGAATAGCCTCTTCAGAAAGATTATCTCCTTTTAAAATATACTTGATTTCTATTTTCTCAAAAATACGGGGGTGCTCTTCTCTCCTGTAACCTTTAACTTCCAGTGCAAAATATCTAACTACCTGCCTTTTTTTCCTGAGAATAGATATCACATCCATTCCAGTACAGCCTCCGAGAGCAATGAGCAACAATTCCATTGGTTTATTTCCAGCAGGTATATTACCCTCAAAATCTGAGTCAAGAACCACGCTATGATGGGAACCACCAGCTCCAACAAATTGCAATCCTTTAACCAAAGTTAATTGAGCTTTTAATTCATTGCTCATTTTTTAACTCCTTTAATTTAATTAGTCCATATGCAATTTGACCAATAGAAAGGGACTCATCATTAGGAGAGTAATTAATTGATCTTATAACTCTGAATCCCTCCCTTTCTAAAATCTTTTCACATAAAGACAATATTATTTTATTTAAAAAAACCCCTCCGCTCAAGGAAACAGTTTTTATTCCGAATTTTCCCCTTGCAAAAATAGCAATTTCTTTTATTACCTGAACAATAGTTGAATGAAATTTTGATGCTATAAGACTGACATCCTTTTTATTCTTTAAGTCATTTAAAATAGATGTTACAACAGGTAAAAAAGAAATCTGAATAGGTTTTTTATTAATCAATTTAAATTCATAAAATTCGTTCTCTACCGGAAAAGAAATTGCCTCAAGCCTCATTGGAGCTTCAGCCTCATATTCAACTTCTAGGGGGGCTATTCCAAGCAGATATGAAATAGCGTCAAATAGTCGACCGCAACTAGAAGTTAAAGGTGCATTAATTTTATATTTAATCTGGGAAAGCACAGCTTTTATTTTTTTCTTTTCTATATCTGCAAAAACATCTAAATTCGGAATGTCCTCTCCAAATAATTCATATAAATAGCTTAAAGCCATCCTCCATGGCTGTTTTGAAGCTAAATCTCCTCCTGGTAGATGAACATACTCAAAATGTGCAAATCTCTTATAGCTGGAATAATTGCATATCAAGAATTCACCTCCCCATGCATTACCATCATCACCATAACCAAATCCGTCAAAGGAGACTCCAAGTACGGTTTCTTTGGGAGAAATTCCATGTTCTATCATTGGTGCAAGGGAATGGGCGAAGTGATGTTGTATTTGGAAATGGGGTATATTCATTTTTTGAGCAAATCTTGTGGTTCGAAAATCGGGGTGAAGGTCAGAAATAATTATTTCTGGTTTAACTTCAAATAAGTGGGTGAGGTGTTGAAGAGCTTCCTCAAAATACTGAAAATTTTTATATTCATCTAGATCCCCGAGAAACTGGCTTGTGACTATATAGCCATTTTTATATATTGAAATTGTATCCTTTAATTCTCCTCCTAATGCAATCAAATTAGAGGACACTTTCAGTTCTGAAGGAACTTCCTGAGGATAAGGAACAAATCCCCTTGCCCTTCTAATAAATAATGGATTCTTATTCACCACTTTCATTACAGAATCATCTGCTCTCATAAAAATAGGTCTATTATGCGTAAGAACATAATCGCACAGTTCTTCAACTCCTTCACCTTCTTCTTTTATTATAGGAGCATCCTTCTTATTTGAACTTGTTGCCACAATCAAGTCTAAATCTTCCATTAATAAATAATGCAATGGTGTATAGGGAAGCATGATTCCAAATTCATTTAAAAAGGGAGCTATATTAGGAATTTCCTTCCTCTTTTTTAATAATACAATTGGCCTCTGTGGTGAAAGTAAAAAATTTCCCTCCTCAGGTGTAACTTCTACAAATCTTTCTGCTATTTCGAGGCTTTTGGCCATTAATGCAAAAGGCTTAGTCTTCCTCTCCTTAATTTCTCTTAACTTTAAAACCGCTTTTTCATTAAAAGCATCACAGATCAAATGAAATCCACCTAACCCCTTAACTGCAAGGATTTTTCCCTTTTTTATAAGAGCAACTGCACTTTCAATTGGATTTTCAATCTTACTTCCTGTTCTTGCATCTTTTAATTCTACATGAGGGCCACAAATAGGACATGCAACTGGTTGGGCATGATAACGCCTATCAAGGGGATTACTGTATTCTTCTTTACATTCCTGACACATTATGAAATCTTTCATTGTAGTCTTATCTCTGTCATAGGGAAGGGATTTTACAATTGTATATCTTGGGCCACAATTTGTGCAATTTATAAATGGATATCTATATCGTCTATCCTGAGGGTTTTGCATTTCTTTTAAGCATTCATCGCATACTGATATATCCGGGGATATAAAAACAAAGGTTTCTCCCGGCTCACTCTTTTTTATAATGAAATCTTTAAATCCCTCTGCCTTCACCTTTTTAACTTTTATTTCTTTAATAAGGGATAGAGGAGGCTTATTCTTTTCGAGAAGGTCGAGAAATTTAGAAAATTTTTTCGAGTTACTGTCTTCAAGCCAAATTTCAACTCCGAGACCAAAATTTTTTACCCACCCATTTAATTCCAGTTTTTTTGCCAAACGGTAAACAAATGGACGAAATCCGACTCCTTGAACCACTCCAAATACTGTTACTTTTACTGCTTCCTTTTTTTTCATTTCACAATTCACAATTTATCCTTTTCGACGACTGTAAATGCATCCACAGTAATTCTGTCTATAAAGGTTGAATTCTTTGCTCAGTTCAACACTTTTTTTAAAACCGTCTTTCTTCTTAAAATCAGCTTCGAGAAAAGTTATCTTATATTTCTTCCCAAGCATTCTTCCAATTTGATTAATTTTTTTGGCTTTTTTCCATGGACTTAAAGTCAAGGTTGTTGTAAAAATATCAAAATTCTCATTTTTAGCAATTTCTGCTGTCCTATTCAGTCTAATTGCATAACAAATATCGCATCTTCTGCCTTTTTCAGGTTCATTCTCAAAACCCCTAATCATTTCAAACCACTTTTCTAAATCATATTCTCCTTCAATTAAATCAAAATTCAAAATTTCTGCTATTTTCTTTGTCTCTTGCAATCTTAAATGATATTCTTCTTCGGGATGAATATTTGGATTGTAAAAATATCCACTTACATAATAATTCTCCTGTAGTATTTTAATTACATAAAGGCCATCAGGCGCACAGCATACATGGACTAAGAGTTTGGGCTTCTCCATGACTTTATATTTTAACTGATAATTAGATTAATTCCAAAAATTGATTGATTTTATAGAAATTTTAGTTTATTTATCTTCCTTTTTTTCCTTCATTAATAGTGAGCTTAAAACCATTCCTATTCCAATTGCGAATGGAATGAATCCAAGGGATGCAACTTTAAATCCTGAGAGGAAGTAGAAGGAAGCGAAAACACCTATTCCGGTAAAAAGAGTTATTAACCCCGCTGTTAATAATCCTCTTTTCCTTTCCTCGATTGGTTTCTCTTCTTCAAGTTCAGGGGGAATCGATACACCTTTCTCAATAGCTGCTAATCTTTCAGCTTGTTTAAGCTTCCTTTCCTTATATTTAAAATACATTGCGAAAATAGCAATAAGACATCCTGCAATTATTCCAATTACTGGAACTGTGAACACCCAATACATTTTTTACCTCCTTTTAGTTAGTTAAATTAATCTCACTCTAATTTGATTAAAATTCGAACTAAAATGTTTCAAAATTTTTAAATTTGAAACAAAACTATCTTTTTATTAATCTAAAAAATAAAGTGCAGGAAAAAGAACTTATCAAAAAATTAAAGAAAAAAGATAAAAAGGCTTTTGAATTATTAATTGAGAAATATCAAAATAAAATTTTTGGATTAATAAATTTAATAATTGGTGATCCAAGTGCAACCGAGGATTTAGCACAGGAAGTTTTTCTTAGAATTTTTAAAGGAATCCCTTATTTTAGAGGAAAGTCCAAACTATCGACCTGGATTTACAGGATTACTTATAATGTTTGTATGGCTGAAATTAAGAAATCCAAGAAGGCTTTTCATATTTTTAATAATGAAAAAATGGAATTCTCTTTAAATAATTTTCATTCTTATATTCATGAGAAAGTTAATAAAATTGAACTTGAAAAAAGAATAAGAAAAATTTTACATACATTGCCAATAAATTACAGAATAGTCATTATTTTTTACTATTGGCAGGAATTAACTTATTATGAAATAGCTGAAGCGCTGAAAATACCGGTTGGAACTGTAAAAACTTATCTACATCGTGCTAAAAAGCTTTTAAAACAAAAGATTTTGGAGGAAAAAAATGAATTGTAAAGAATTTTCTAAATTCTTAAATGATTATCTTATAAATAAAATTGCTCCTAAAAAAAAGAAATTGGTTGAGGAACACATAAAAAGATGTCCAAAATGCAGGAGGGAACTGAAGATTGAGTATGAAATTAAAGAAGTCTTCAAAAATATTGCAGAATACGAAATTTCGCCACATTTTAAAGAAAAAGTCCTGACTCAAATTTACAAAAAATCAGATGTTTTTCCCAAAAAATTTCCTATTTTTAAGACCTTTTTGTTGGATAAAAATTCACTTTCATGGATAATTTTCGGATTTCTCATTCCTCTAATTTTAATGCCTTTTTCTTTAGTTATATTTTCGCAAAGCGAAAAAATAAAGAAATTTATTTCTCAATTAAATCTCATAATATCTAATCTAAGTCCTGCTCAGATTTCAATAATTAATTTTATAATAGCTACACCTATCCTTCTATATGGATTCTGGCTTACTTTTAAGTTTCTCAGAGAGAAGAAATAATCAATTAATTATTGGTAATTTCCACCTATTAAATTGATTTCAAAAATCAATTATTTGTTATTATTGCCCATTCGATTAAATAGAGTGCAGCTGGTAAATTCTCCTCAAAAATTGGAATTATATCTTCCTCAGAATTAAAAAAGCCTCCTGAAATGAAATCAACCGGAGGTAATTCTATTGTAAATGCTGGAATATTAAAAGTTCCTAAAAACCAGTCTGTTGCATCACCATTTGTGAGATAAAGAAAACTTCCTCCCTGTCCAAACTCATATAAATTGCCTTTGACCTGATAAATGAGTTCTGACATTTTACTACTTAATTCTTCTAGTAAGTCATTTAATGGAGAAGGCTCTTTCTTGTAGCCCCAAGGATATAAAATTATCTGGGAATAACTATGATAACTTACTGCAACCTTAAAATTTTTTTGCTCAAAAAGATTTTTTATTGCCTGAGTCTCTGGCTCGGAGAAAGGATAAGGACCTCTGTAAGTCTGAGAAAATGTATTTGGACTGGAGCCGATATTATCGTATCCCCACATATACCCATAATTTCTATTTAAATCAACTCCATAACTTCCATTCCCATTATCCCTTCTATTTTTTCTCCAATAACGAAATGTTGTGATTGAATATTCAAGACCATCTGGATTCAGCATAGGGACAATCCAGATTTCACTATTATCCACAATCCATTTAATTTTTGAATCTTGAGTGTAATTCAAAAGAAGATAATGAGCTAATAAATAGGGAATCTCAACAGATATCCATTCCCTGGCATGATGGCATCCTACAAAAAAGACCTCTGCCTCATCTTCATCATATTCCACATTATCACTTATTTTAATCGCATAAATATTTCTGTTCTCCCAGGAATCTCCAATATCAAATACCTTTGCAATTTCAGGGTAAGATTTTTCAAGATCAATTAAATCTCTTTCTAATTCAGAATAGGAATGATATGCACCATTTAAGCCATGTTTAGAAACAGGAGGAAGCAACTCATTTTCAGCAAATTCAAATCTTAGACCTTTTCTAAGAAACCGTCGAACTTCTGTTCTATCAACGAGCAAATAATATTTACCATTTTTCTTCATTAATATATCAACTTTTCCTTTTGTTATTAAACTTCTTAGTGTAGATTCATCCATTCGGATGATATAAAAATCCTCGGGAGCCTGAGCAAATAAATTAATTAAATTAATAACGCAAACAATGATTATAATTGTTAAAAACTTTCTCATCCCTTACTCCCTCTTTACAATTGAAAATTTAAATTACAAATAAGTTTAGAAGCGTGAAGAGAATTACCAGAACCATTTTCTTTCCCGAACATTAAACCAAAATCTACACCAACTTTTTTATAATAAATGCCCCATCCCATGGTGACATAATTATAATATGAATTTGGATTCTTCATCGGCTGAGGGTCATAAATGTATCCTGTTCTTATAGGAATGGAAAATAAATAATTTTTTATTTTTAAATGAGTTAAATATTCAAGTCCAATACCAATTTTTATTGTGTTTTTAAATTCTCTTTTTCTCTCTTCATCAAAATAAGTTACTCTATAATTTGACCAATTAAAAAATATAATATTTGCACTTAAGAGTAAATCCTCCTCTATTTCATATAGAATTCCACTTCCCACAGTTAAAGGAATCTTAATTTCATCTCGAGCATTTCCATTAATTCGTATTTCAATTTGCTTTCTGGAAGAATAATATCTTAAAGAGCTCTCGCTATCTAAATACCTGGTATAGGGGCTCCTGAAATTTACAACCAATTTAAATCTTGAGCTTGGATTGGCAAGTATAATTAAACTGAAATAATATCCACTTATTTTTTGACTTCTATTATCAGTTGTAATTACTTGATAATAAATATAATCATCTTCAATTTTTCTTGTTATTTCACCGTAAACATAATGAATTCCTATTCCGACAGTAATAAGTTCACCAATTCTTCTGCCAATTGAAAAATTCAAACTATTCAAATAACCTTCAAAGTTTGCTTTTATTGTTCTATAAGTCTTTCCTTTATAAGAGTAATTTACCTCAACAGCAGGTCTAAAATAAGTCTCTGGCTGAGTAAAACTTAATCCAAAAAACCAGTCTTTAAATTTGATTAATCCATAGGCAAAATCCATACCAATATATGAAGCTTTCAAGTTCCGAGGGAAATAAATATCACTTGTGTTTATAAATGAATATTTAAAGAATTCTGCTTTTGTGCTTATAAAGCTCAAACTAAAGGAAAAAAGTTTATTCTGCTGTAAAAGTAATCCAAGAGGTTCCTCTATAAGTCCGAATAAGGACTCTCCCATCCCAGTTGAACGAGCATCATAAACTCCAAAAATATTCCAAGTTCTAAATGGGGCCTCATCTTCATATTGCCCAATTACGCATTGTGATTTTAAAATGCCTGGAATTAAAATTAATATTAAGAAAATTAATATTGTCCTGCGAAACATATCCTACCCCTCTTTAAATTTTATATGAAAAAATAAAAGCTAATAAAGCAACTATAAAACAATAAACTGAAAAGAAAGAAAATGCACCTCTTTTTACAATTTTTATTAAGAAAACCAGAGAGAAAACCCCAACAATAAAAGTCATAATAAATCCAAATAGAAGAATTAACCAATTTTGAGAATGGATTTGAATTTTGCTAATTTCAAAAATAAAAGCTCCAATAACAACAGGAATAAAAATTAAGAAGGAAAATTTAGCAGCCTTTTCTCTTTTCCATCCAAGTAGTAATGCAATTCCTATTGTAAGTCCAGAGCGTGAAAGACCAGGCACAATTGCAATGCCTTGAAATATTCCTATAACCAAGGGATGGAGTATTAGTTTATTCCTTTCCTTTTCTTTGCTGAATCTTGTCATTAATAAAAATAATCCTGTAATTAACAAAGAAATGCTAACAGTTCTCAATGAACCAAAAGCCTTTTCTAATGGTTCATTAAAGAAATATCCAATAAAGACTGTGGGAATGGTGGCTATAATTATCTGAAAAATTATTATAGTATTAGAATCTTTAAGGTTTTTTGAAGGAGAAATCAAAAAATTCTTAAGACTAATTATTAAATCTCTTATTTCTTTTCTAAGATATATGACAATAGCAAAAAGGGTCCCAAGATGCAGAACGATGTTTAATAGAATTTGCGGTTCCCTTATGTTTAATAATTTTTCAGCAATAACAAGATGTCCTGAACTACTAATAGGAAAGAATTCTGTTATTCCCTGAATAAGTGATAAAAGAATTATTTCCCAGATTGAAAAGCTATTCAACTGTCTCCTAACTCCCTAATTGCATTTTCTATCTCTGTCTTTACAATAGATTCGATCTCTTTTAGAGATTGCTCTGTTTTTGCTTCAAAACGGAGAACCAGCACTGGTTGAGTATTTGAAGCTCTAACCAAGCCCCAGCCATCTGGGAAAATTGCTCTCACTCCATCAATATCAATTATTGGGTATTTCTCAGCTAATTTTCTTCTTACCTTCTCCACTATTTTAAATTTAACCTGATCTGAACAATATACTCGTATTTCAGGTGTTTTGTAAGTCTTGGGTAAATCCGCGAGCATCTGAGAGAGGGATTTATCCTGCTTAGAAAGGATTTCAAGCAATCTCAAAGCAGAATATATAGCATCATCAAAACCAAAATATCTATCAGCAAAGAACAAGTGTCCACTCATTTCTCCGGCAAGTAAAGCATTTTCTTCTTTTATTTTCTTCTTTATAAAAGAATGTCCTGTTTTCCACATAATAGGTCTACCACCAAGCCTTTCAATTTCATCGTAAAGAAGTTGTGAAGCCTTAACTTCTGAAATTATAGCTGCACCAGGATTTGATGGAAGTATATCACGACAGAAAATTATCATTAATTGATCCCCCCACAAAATATTTCCCTTTTCATCAATTACCCCAAGTCGATCTGCATCCCCATCAAATGCAAGCCCAATGTCAGCTCCTGTTTCCTTAACTTTTTTCTTTAAATCCTCTAAATACTCTGGAATGGTGGGATCAGGATGATGATGAGGAAAATTCCCATCTGGTTCACAATACAACTCTTCTACTTCAAATCCAAGTTTTCTAAAAATTGGAACAGCAACAATTCCTCCTGTACCATTTCCAGCATCTACTACTACTTTAAGTTTCTTTTCAATCCTTACATTTTTGTATAAATATTCTTGATATTCAGGAATAACATTGTAAACATTATAACTTCCTTTTTCTTCTATATATCTCTCATTAGAAATTATTTTATAAATTTCCTGAATTTGTTCTCCATAAAGGGTTTCTTCCCCGCACATTATTTTGAATCCATTATATTCAGGAGGATTGTGAGAGCCAGTAATCATTACCCCGCCTTCTTTTTTGTGATAATAGATTGAAAAATATAGCAAAGGAGTTGGAATCAATCCAAGATCTATAACCTTGCATCCAGTAGAGATTAATCCTGCTAAAAGAGAATTCCTAAATTCAGGTGAACTTAATCGAGTGTCTCTTCCAATTACAATTTCTCTTTTATTTCTTTCTCTTAAATAGGTTCCTATTCCTTTCCCTAAAATTTCAACAATTTTTGGAGTAAGGTCTTTATCCACTACTCCTCTAATGTCATATTTACGAAAAATTTCAGGATTTATTTTCATTTTTATTCTCCATGTTATTTTTTAAATTTTTTACTTCTTTCATCAAAGACTCCCATTTATTTTGCGCTTTAAGTATAAATTCGATAAATTCCCGAACTGCTCCTTTTCCGCCTTCGAAGTTTGATATAAAATGGGAAATTCTCTTTATTTCAGGATGAGCATCTGCAACAGCACCAGCAAAACCCACTGATTTCATAATTTCCAGATCGCCGATATCATCTCCAATAAACGCTACCTCTTCCGCTTTTAAGGAGTGTTTTTTTAAAATCTTATAAAGAATGCTTTTTTTATCCACAAAACCTTGATAAACTTCTCCTATTCCAAGTTTCTCTGCTCTCTTATCAAGTGCCTTTGACACTTTTCCTGTGATAATTGCTGTTTTAATACCTGCTAAATGGGCCAGAAGAATACCTGTTCCATCTTTTACATTATAGCCCTTTACCTCCTCTCCATCAGGCAAAACATATAAAATGCCATCAGTTAAAGTTCCATCTACATCCATTATTATCATTTTTATTCTCTTTGCTCTTTCTACTGCTTTCATTTTAAAACATCTCCGTTCTCCATAGGTCATGGAGGTGAATTATTCCCTCAACTTCTCCATTTTTATTTTTTATAATCAAAGAAGTTATTTTCTTTTCCTCCATTATATTGAGAGCTTCAGTTGCTAATTCCTCTTTATCAATAGTTATTGGATTAAGCTTCATGCATTCTCCAGCTGTTTTATCCATAAAGCTTCCGTATTTAATAAGGAGTCTTCTTAAATCTCCATCTGTTATTATTCCTACAAGCTTTTTATTCTCATCCACAACACATGTAACACCAAGTTTTTTCCTTGTCATTTCCTGAACCGTGTCTCGCATTGGTGTTTTTACACTAACCACCGGAACTTCATCTCCTGTGTGCATAAGATGCTTGACTTTTAAAAGTTTTTTTCCTATTTGTCCACGTGGATGAACAAAAACAAAATCCTCTCTTCCGAATCCCTTCTTTTGCATTACAGCAATTGCTAAAGCATCTCCCATTGCAAGAGCAGCAGTTGTGCTTGATGTTGGAATTAAACCAATTGGGCAAGCTTCCTGTTCAACACTCACATCTAAAACTATATCACTGTATTTAGCTAATTTAGAGTTTCTATTTCCAGTCAATGCAATTAATTTCACTCCTATTCTTTTAATGAACTCAAGGAGCGTTATTATTTCCTTAGTTTCTCCACTATAGGAAATTGCAATTACTATGTCATCATCAAGAATCATACCAAGATCGCCGTGAACTGCTTCTGCAGGATGTATAAAAACTGCCGGGGTTCCTGTAGAGGTAAAAGTTGCAGCAATTTTTTGAGCAATTAGTCCTGATTTACCAATACCTGTGATAACTACTTTTCCCTTACATTCATATATAAATTCAACTGCCTTTTCAAACTGCTCATCAACTCTATCTATTAAATCCTTTACTGCTTTTGCTTCTACCTTTAAAACCTTTTTCCCAATTTCAATCATTATGGTTCTCCACTAATTTTTTAATTTCAATCAGGGTCTCCAATAAGCTATATAACTTATTTAATTTCAATGAATTATCTCCATCAGAAAGAGCCTGTGCTGGATTGTCATGAACTTCTAAAAAGACTCCATCAGCTCCTGCAACCACTCCAGCTTTTGCATGAACAGGAATAAAATGAGCATCTCCTCCAGAGGAGGTTCCTTTTGCTCCTGGTTTTTGAACGCTATGAGAAGCGTCAATCACTACTGGAAATCCAAAATCTTTCATTATTGGAATTGCCCTGACATCAAAGATTAAATTATTATAACCGAAACTAGTCCCTCTTTCAGTAATAATTATTTTCTCATTACCATGATGTAATATTTTCTCAATAACTTTATCCATGTTCCAAGGTGCCATAAATTGACCTTTCTTTACGTTTATCACCTTCTGTGTTTTCGCCGCTTCAACAAGTAAGTCTGTCTGTCTGCAGAGAAAGGCTGGAATCTGAATAACATCAAGCACATCTGCTGCTTTTTCAACCTGCTTGGTCTCATGAACATCCGATGTTATTAAAATATTTAATTCCTCTTTAATAGATGATAATATTTTCAATCCCCTTTCCAAACCCGGCCCTCTATAAGAGGAAATGGAGGAACGATTTGCTTTATCATAGGAGGCTTTAAAAATAAAAGGAATTCCAAGTTGATCTGTTATTTTCTTTAATTCTTGTGCGAGGAAAAAAACATGATGTTCACTTTCAATAACACAAGGTCCTGCTATTAAAAAAAGAGGATTTCTCCCACCAATCTTTATTCCAGGTGAAAGCTCAATTTCTTTTGTTTCTATACTCATAGCAAGCTCCAATAAATGCTTTAAATAAAGGATGTGGTGATAGAGGCTTTGATTTAAATTCTGGATGAAACTGGCATCCTAAGAACCATGGATGCTCTCTTATTTCTATAATTTCAACCAAATTCGTCTCTGGATTCTTTCCAGAAATAAAGAGTCCGTGTTTTACAAGGATCTCTTCATATTCTGGATTAAATTCATATCGATGACGATGCCTTTCTGAAATTATTTCTTCTCCATATGCTTTATATGCAAAGGAATTCTTTTCAAGCTTACACCTGTAAGCTCCGAGTCTCATTGTTCCTCCCATTCTTTCAATTCCTGCTATTTCTCTCCATTTAAAGAAAATTTTATGGGGTGTAGATGGATCAAATTCTGTGCTATTTGCCTTTTCTAAATGACAAACATTCCTTGCAAATTCTATTACAGCACATTGCATTCCAAGACATATTCCAAAAAATGGAACTTTATTTTTTCGGGCGTAGGATATTGCCAAAATTTTTCCTTCAATCCCTCTTATTCCAAAGCCTCCTGGAACTAAAATACCGTCTACATCTCCCAAGATCTGTTTTTCCTTACCCAGAATGATCTCTTCAGACTCTATCCAGTGAATATTAACTTTCAAGTCATTAGCAACTCCTCCATGAACAAGAGCTTCTATCAAACTTTTATATGAATCATGCAAACCAGCGTACTTTCCTACCAGAGCTATATCCACTTCATCCTTTGGATTTTTCATTCTTTCTATTAAATTTTCCCATTGCTTAAGATTTCTTGGTTTTTCTGGAAGATTAAGAAGCTTTAAAATAATTTTATCAAGGCCCTGTTTTGCAAAGACTAAAGGTATCTCATATATATTTTCAACATCCTTAGCTGTAATAACAGCCTCCTCAGGAACATTTGTGAATAGGGAAATTTTTGCCTTTAATTCAGATGGTAAGAAACGATCTGTTCTGCATAAAAGGATATCAGGCTGAATTCCAATCTCCCTTAATTCTCTAACACTATGCTGGGTTGGTTTTGTTTTTAATTCACCCGCTGTTTTAATATATGGGACTAAAGTTAAATGTATAAATAATGTATTTTCCTTTCCATATTCAAGTCTCATTTGACGAATTGCTTCCAGGAAAGGAAGACTTTCAATGTCTCCTACAGTTCCCCCTATTTCTGCTATTACAATATCATTATCATCTGCAATTTTTAAAATTGCATTTTTTATTTCATCCGTTACATGAGGAATAACCTGAACAGTTTTTCCAAGATATTCTCCATTTCTTTCTTTATTTATTATTGACTCATATATTTTTCCAGCTGTCCAATTATGGTCCCTTGTGGTTTTTGTATTTGTAAATCTTTCATAATGACCTAAATCAAGATCTGTTTCTGCACCATCATCTGTCACATACACTTCACCATGTTGAAAGGGGCTCATAGTTCCAGGATCAACATTTAAATATGGATCAAATTTCTGAAGAGTGACTTTAAAACCTCTCGCTTCGAGTAAGCATCCGATCGAAGCAGCAGCAATTCCTTTTCCTAATGCAGAAAGCACACCGCCGGTTACGAAAATAAACTTAGGCATTTCTCCTCCCTTCTAAATATTTTATTACTTTTTCCAGGTCTTCCTTTGTATCTACACCCCATGTATAGGAATTTGAAAATATAGCTTTGATTTTTACCCCATTTTCCAAAGCTCTTAACTGCTCCAGTCCCTCGGTCTGTTCCAGAAAGGAAGGAGGATAATTTACAAATTCCATCAAAAATTTTTTTTGAAATCCATAAACACCTACATGCCTATAAAAGAAATTTTTTACCCTGAAAGGAATTGGTGCTCTTGAGAAATATATCACATAATTATTTTTATCCACCACAACTTTAACTACATTAGGATCATTTAACAATGAAAGATCAGTTTCTTTTTCAATCAAAGTTGCCATTTGAACATTTTCTTTTTGTATTAACCTCACAAGCTCATTTAGGGATTCTGGTTCTATCAATGGTTCATCACCTTGTACATTAATTACAATGTCAAAATTCATTTTTTCTGCAACCTCAGCAACTCTCTCAGTCCCTGTTCTATGTTTAGGAGAAGTCATAATAACTTTACCCTTAAATTTTTTTACCTCTTCCTCGATTAAAAAACTATCAGTGGCTACAATAACCTCTTCGAGCAATTCTGTCTGTATCACTTTTTCATAAACGTGCTGTATCATTGTCTTTCCCAGAATTTTAGCGAGAGGTTTTCCAGGAAATCTTTTAGAATCATATCTAACGGGTATAATTCCTATAGCCCTATTCATTTTGGGGATTTTTCACCATATCCATCCATTTTACACGAAGCATGAAAAAATGCACCTTCTTCAACCATTAATTTTGGTGTTATTATATCACCATATACCTTGCCCTTTGAATAAACCTCAACTTTTTCCTTTGCATTTATTTTACCTTTTACTTCTCCACTTACAATAAGATGACCAATGTCAATCTCAGCTTCCACTTTTCCCTTTTCTCCAACAATTAATTTAGAATTTGAAACTATTTTCCCCTTGAAATTTCCATCGATTCTGAATGTTCCGTTAAATTTTAAGTTCCCGTTAAATTCAGTTCCCTGGTCAATAAAACCACAAATTTCATCGTTTTTCTCTTTTTTACTCATTCTTTAACCCTTTATTAAATTATAAATTCTTTCCAAATCTCCTTTGTTATAATAGTATATTTTAACATACCCTCCCCTTTCTGTATTTCTTATTTTTACTTTTGTGCTAAATATTCTCATTAACTCTTCTTCTAAGGCACTTATATCAGGATCAATCTGTGGTTTCTTCCTCTCCTTTCCATTCCCAAACTTTTTAATGAGTCTTTCTGTTTCACGAACTGATAAGTTTCTTTTAATAATTTCGTGAGCAACTTTTAACTGATGCTCTGGATCTTCAAGAGCAAGTATAGCTCGTGCATGTCCCATAGAAATTTTATTATCCAGTAATGCTTTTTGAATTTCTTGAGGTAATTTCAACAATCTAAGATAATTGGTTACAGACGCTCTATCTTTCCCAACCCGTTCGGCAATTTCCTGATGAGTCAGATTAAGCAACTCTGTCATTTGTTTATATGCCTGTGCAATTTCTAATGGATTCAGATCTTCCCTCTGCAAATTTTCTATTAAAGAAAGTTCAATTTGTTTTTCTTTTGGAATATTCTTGACAATCGCGGGAATTTTTTTCAAACCAATTTTTTGCGCTGCTCTCCATCTTCTTTCACCTGTTACAATCTGATAGTGGTCTTTTTGTGGCACAACCATTATTGGCTGAATTACTCCTGCTTTCTTTATAGATTCTGCAAGCTCTTTGATAGATTCCTCATCAAATCTCACACGAGGCTGATAAGGACTTGGCTTTATCTGGTCAATATCAATTTCTATATATCTTTCTTCCTTTAAAATACTCAAATCTTCTGATAGGAAAGCTTTTATCCCTTTACCTAAAGCTTTTTTTCTCATTTTGTAAGAAACTCCTTAGCAAAATTTAGGTAGGCTTGCGCCCCTTTTGATTTTATATTATACAAAATTACAGGCTTACCAAAGCTTGGTGCCTCAGCAATCGTAACATTTCGAGGGATAATTGTGTCATAAACTTTATTTTTAAACACATCCCTTATCTCTTCAACGACCTGTTTAGATAAATTTGTTCTTTCATCATACATTGTTAGAAGTATACCCTCAATTTCCAATGCTGGATTAAGATATTTTTTTACCTCGTCCAGAATCTTTAATAAATCAGTTACTCCCTCAAGTGAATAATATTCACACTGAATGGGAATTAAAACCGAGTGCGAAGCTGCTAAAGCATTTATGGTGAGAAAGCCAAGAGAAGGAGGACAGTCTATAAAAATGTATTCAAAATTATTCTCTATTGTGGAAAGAGCTATTGAAAGCCTCCTCTCTCTGTTTTCAAGAGAAAAAAGCTCTGCTTCAGCACCAGCTAATTCAGGCGAAGAAGGACTTATATATAGATATTCTAAATCTGTGTTAATTATTAAATCAGGATAAAAGTTTCCTGATATGAGAGCATGATATACACCTTTTGAATTCATTTTATTTCTTCCAAGTCCACTCGTAGCATTTCCCTGGGGATCTATATCAACTATTAAGGTTTTTTTCTCAGCAACAGCTAAACAAGAAGCGAGATTTATTGCTGTGGTTGTTTTCCCAACTCCTCCTTTTTGATTTGCGATTGAAATTACCTTACCCATTTTCTATTAATAAATGTTTCACGTGAAACATTTTATTTTAAGTATTATCATAAAAAGATTTTCCTTTTCAGGAATTTTCTCTACAATCCATTTATACTTACACAGCTTTTTAAATTTTTTCAATCTTTTCACTTCCTCGCTTCCTGTTAAGAAAATGTATCCCTTTTGAATTATATTATATTTCTCTGTAACCAGTTTCTCTTTTCTTCTTATTCCCTGAGAAATTAAATAATCAATTTTCTCCCCTTTTTTTCCTAATATTTCCACTGCTTTTGAAAAATCACACCTCATTACTTCCATATTATTCAAACTCAATTTTTCTTTCAGGTCAACTAAAAATTGACTTTTTTTTTATTCGGCTCCACCAAGTAAATTTTTATTGATGGTAAATAGATCTTAATTGGAATCCCTGGAAAACCAGCTCCAGAACCTACATCTATTAATGAGCTAATGGAAGAAATTTTATTTCCTACCCAAATGCTCTGAAAGGTGAGCGTATAAAATGTTTTATTAAAATTTCTTCGAGATATTAAATTTACCTTTTTATTGGATTCCTCAAGAAATAAATAAAATTTTTTAAGAAGATTCAACTTGTTCTCATCAATCTCAATAGAATAATTTTCCAATTCTTTTCTCAAATCCATAATCATTGAGCTTTTTCTCTCTCCAAAATCTTTAAATAAATGCTTATATTAGTAATTGCAGCTGGTGTTATTCCAGATATCTTTTTTGCTTCACCAATTGTTTTCGGGCGATACTTTTCCAGCTTTTCCACTATTTCTTTAGATAGTCCAGGAATTTTTTTAAAATCTAATTCAGGGGGGATTCTCTTTCTTTCCTCTCTCCTCATTCTTAAGATTTCTCGTTTTTGTTTTTTGATATATCCTTCGTATTTGACCTCAGCTTCAATATATCTTTTCTCCTCCTCTGACAAATTATTCAATCCTTCTTCTCGCAGGTATTCTATCACATTTTCCAGAGTAATTTTAGGTTTTTTTAAAAATTTTTTTAAAGTGGTAATTTCATTATTATCTACCTTAATTTTTTTCTCACCAAGAAACATGATTATTTTTTTGCATTTTTTAACTTTCTTTAGAAATTCCTCGTAAACATCTTCACTTATTAAACCAAATTTGTAACCATATTTCATCAATCTCTCATCAGCATTATCAATCCTTAACATAAGCCTGTATTCTGCCCTCGATGTGAAAAGTCTATATGGCTCTTCCACCCCTCTTGTCACAAGGTCATCTATCAGAACACCAATATAAGCCTCGTCTCTCCCGAGAATAAATTCCTTTTTGCCTTTTATTTTTAAAGCTGCATTTATACCAGCAACAATTCCCTGAGCCGCGGCTTCCTCATAACCCGAAGTACCATTTATCTGACCTGCAAAATATAAATTTTCTATTAATTTGGTTTCAAGGGTATGTTTTAGCTGAGTTGGACTTGATGCATCATATTCAATACCATAGGCAGGTCTCAACATTTTTGCATCCTGAAGTCCAGGGATATTTCTTAATATTTCCTTCTGAACCTCAATCGGCAAACTTGAAGACAGTCCATTTACATATACCTCTGTTGTATTCAATCCTTCGGGTTCCAAAAAGAACTGATGTCTTTCTCTATGAGGAAATTTCACAACCTTGTCCTCTATAGATGGGCAATACCTAGGACCTATTCCGATAATTTTACCGCTATATAGAGGAGACTTATCCAAATTGTTTTTTATAACTTGATGAACTCTCTCATTTGTATAACCTATGTAACATAGAATTTTATTTTTCAGAGGTTTTTTGGTCCGAAAAGAAAAGGGGACAGGATTTTCGTCTCCTGGCTGGGGAATAAACTTGTCCCATTCTATTGTGCTGTAATCAAGTCTCATAGGAGTTCCGGTTTTCAAACGCATCATTTTGAAGCCCAATTTCCTGAGGCACTCTGCTAGTTCTATGGAAGGAGGTTCATTTGCACGACCAGCAGAATAGCTATTTAAACCAATATGTATTAAACCATTTAAAAAGGTTCCCGGAGTAAGAATAACAGCTTCCCCTTTGATTTTACTTCCATCCAAAAGTCTAACTCCAATGGCTCTTTTATCTTTAACCAAAATCTCTGTAACGATTCCTTGAAAAATGGTGAGATTTGGACATTTTTCAAGCCAGCTCTTCATAGTTAATCGATATAATGCTTTATCAGCTTGAGCTCTTGGAGCTTGGACTGCAGTGCCTCTGCTCCTATTAAGAAGTCTGAATTGAATTCCTGTTTCATCTGCAAGTAATCCCATTAAACCTCCCAATGCATCTATTTCTCTTACTAAATGACCCTTTGCAAGACCTCCTATAGCAGGATTACAAGACATCTGTGCAATTGTTTCCAAATGAATAGTAATCAGGACTGTATTCAATCCCATTTTTGCAGAAGCATGGGCTGCTTCACAGCCAGCGTGACCTGCACCAATAACTATAACATCAAATTCATCAATAAAGCTCATGTTATTTTCCTATGCAAAAATTATTAAATATTTCATTTAAAATTTCATCAATCTTTATTTTTCCAGTTAACTCTCCCAAATAATCAGCAGCCTTCCTGGCTTCTTCCATAAAATATTCCTCAGAATAGCCCTCCTCTAAAAGCTTACTCGCTCCCACAAGAGATTCCTTAACCTTCTCGAGTAATATTTTCTGTCTTAAACTTAAAATTATTTCTTCAGTCTTTTTTTCATCGGGAATAAAAATCTTTCTGATTAACTTCTTTAATTTCTCAAGATTTCTTTCTTCCTTTGCTGATATCTCAAGCCATGGATATCCATTTATTTTTTTCAGTATAATCTCTTTATCAATTTTCACTGGTAAGTCCATTTTATTAAAAACAAATATTACATTTTTATCTCTAACTTTTTCTATTAACTGGAAATCTTCTTCGCTTTCTTTCTCAGATAAGTCAAAAAGTAATAATACACCATCCGCTTCATCAATTAATCTCCTTCCTCTCTGGATACCCTCTACTTCAATTGGATGAGTTGAATCTTCTATTCCTGCAGTATCAAATAAAATAAAACTTATTCCATCTATTGTGATTCTTTCTTGCAGATAATCTCTTGTAGTTCCAGGATATGGGGTAACTATTGCTCTTTCCCTCTGAAGGAGAGCATTAAAAAGGGATGATTTTCCAACATTTGGCTTCCCAGTAATAACAACTTTCACACCTTCTTTCAATTTTACCCCATAATCAAAGCTTTCAATTAAAGGCTGAATAAATTTCATTATATTCTTTATTTCCTGATTTATTTCAGAACGCGAAATTTCAACCCCTTCCTCTGGAAATTCAATAATTGCCTCTATATTTGAAAGAAGGGTGATTAATTTTTCTCTTAAGTTATTAATTTTTTTAGATAAATTACCTTCTAACTGAGAAAAAGAAATTTTTGCTTGATCCATTGTCCATGCATTTATCAAATCATTAACTGCCTCTGCTTGAATCAAATCAATTCTTCCATTTAAATAAGCCCTTAAGGTAAATTCACCTGGTTTTGCTAATCTTGCGCCATATTTTATGCCGAGTTTTATTATCTCTTCTAATACTACCGGACTTCCATGACAGCTAATTTCGATCACATCCTCTCTTGTGTAAGAATTGGGTGCGGGAAAATAAGTTACGAATGCTTCTTCAAATGGTTCACCATTTTCTGGATTTATTATTCGTCCTAAAACTGGACAGCGAGGAGGAATTTCTTTTAAACTATTATTTTTTGGCTTAAATATTTTTTTTGCAATTGAGTATGCTTTTTTCCCACTTAGCCTGACAATACCAAGTCCACCTCTCCCTGGAGGTGTAGAAAGTGCGATAATGGTTTCCTCTATCATTGCTAATAATATTATAAATTAATAGACAAGAATTTTAAAATTACTGATTTTCTCGAGAGGAAATGGAAAAGATTACAACCCTTTTATAAAACCCATCTCCTATACTCTCACTGCTCACACCTGGAATTTGGTTTATTCTCAAATGAACGATTCTCCTTTCATAAGGATTCATTAAACCCAATACTTCCTTCTCTCCAGTTTGAACCACCTTTTCCGCAGCTTTTTCAGCAAGAGAAATTATTTTTCGCTCCCTCTTTTTCCTGTAATTATTGCAATCACACTGGATTCTTTTTGGCAGAGAGGAAAAAACTTTATTTAATACATGTTGAATGGCATTTAAAAGGGAAGCTTCCTTCCTTAACAAAAAAAATCTATCCTGGCCATTAAAAATAACATCAATTGTAGTTTCCCTTTCTCTTAAATAAAATTCTAATTTTAAAGGAAAAATCCTCAAAAAATTATTCAAAAATTCTCTTAATTCGGGGAAGCTCTGATTACTTCTAATCCAGGCCTGAATTACAACTTCCTTTTTCTTCGCTCCCATAAGTCTTGTTTTTTCCGCCACCACCCTATATTCTAAATTGGAACGATGCTGTTTGAAATGTCTTTCAGCTGACTTGATTGCTTCTTCTAAATTTCGCCCCTTAAATTCCAAAGCAGCCTGACTATTTTCTTTTCTTTTTTCCTCCATTTTTACCTTTTTTCTCTTTTTTGCTTTTCTTCATCAGTTTATTTATAGCGTATTGTTGGGCAATCTGAAGAATATTATTTGTCAACCAGTAAAGAACTAATCCACTCTGAAAATTCATAAAAAATAATGTCATTATTACTGGCATTATTAACATTATTCTTGCCTGATTTGGATCAGCAGAGGTGGGGGTCATTTTCTGACTTATATATTGTGTCACACCCATTAGTATCGGAGTCACATAATAAGGGTCTTTAACAGAAAGATCTTTTATCCAGAGGATAAATGGGCTATGTCGGAGTTCTATGGACACTAACAGAAGTCTAAAGAATCCCCAGAACACAGGTATTTGGATCAATAAGGGAAGACATCCGCCTGCTGGATTTATTCCATGTTCCTTATAGAGTCTCATCATTTCCTCATTTAATTTTCTTCTTTGCTCAATGTTTGTCTTGGCCTTCTTATATTTTGCACGGAGTGCCTTTATTTTTGGTTGGATTTCCTGCATTTTAGCCATTGATTTTGAACTACTGAATGTCAAAGGAAAAAACAATATTTTAATTATTAAAGTGAGAATCATTATAGAAAAACCATAATTAGGAACAAATTTATGAATAAATTTCAATGCCCTTAGTAAAATCTCTGCAATCCAGCCAAAAAATCCAAATTTTATTAATTTCTTAGCCTGGTTTCCAAGTTTTAATAGAGCATCATATTCCTTGGGACCAATGAAAGCTTTTTGAGGTTCAGTAACTGACAAAAAATAATAAGCTTTATCATCTTTTATTATTTTCAAAGCTCTTGCTCTTGACCTATTTGGGTCTAGCAAAAATAAAGCTGTAAAATATGTATCTTCATATGCTGCCCAGCGGGGATATAAATAAACATTCTCCTCAGGCTTTATTTTTTCTTCTTTCACTCTATTTACTTTATTTCCTATGAGAACAGCTATATTTCTTCCACCTATGAATTTTCTTTTCTTCTCTGACTCTGAAATTTTTCTTAATCCCGGTCCCCATAAAATCTGGGGGATCTCTAACTTCCCGTTTATCAGTACTTTAATTTCCGGCTTAACAAGATAATCGTCTCCATTGAAATAAAATATCTTTTTAATATAAATATCCTTTCCATTGGAATAAATGAACTCTAGTTTACCTTCTTCTCCTTCCCGAAGTTCAATAGTTTTTTTAGAAGACTTATAAAGAGCATTATTTATTACAGAATTATAATCTCCATTTTCGATTAAAACATAAAAGGGATACATGTCTATCTCTTCTGCCAGCTGAGAAACAAGTTCTAATTGATTTCCATCATCATCTTTATGTCTTTTCAGTTTCCAGCTCTTTAAGACGCCTCCTCTATTAGTCCATATTGCCTCATATAGAGGTGTTTTTACTATAATTTCTTCTTCTTTCACATGGCTGATTTCTTCTTCTGGTATAATCTTCTGAATCTTTTTGATCTTCACAGGTGGAGTTTCTAATTTCTCTGTTTTCACTTTCACTTCTAATTCTTTTCCTGGCTCAGAAGGTGGTGGAGAAGGCTTATTCATGAATAATGCTTGATATAGGATCACCACCACAAAAGAAAGGATAATTGCTAATAAAATTCTTTTTTCCATTTTTTAACCCTTAAGGGACAGGATCTATACCTCCAGGATTAAAGGGATGACACTTCAATAATCTTTTTCCTCCGAGTAATAATCCCTTAAATAATCCATATTTCTCTATTGCCTGAAAGGTATAATCTGAACAAGTGGGATAAAATCTGCATCTATTACCGAGCAAAGGAGAAATAAATTTTTTATAAAATTTTATTAACCCTAATACAATTTTCCTCATTTTTTTTAACTCGGATTGAAGAAATAAGTCTTTTATAGTCCTCCTGAAGTTCCTGCCACTCTGTTTCCAGAATGGATTTTTTTGGCATAAATAGAATATCCACTGGTACTTTTAAAAGCTGTTTGTTTCTTCTGAAGAGCTCTCTAATCCACCTTTTTGCTTTATTCCTTTTAACTGCCTTACCGAAATTCTTGTTAACTGAAATACCCAATCGAGAAAATCCTAGATTGTTTGGATAATAAATTGCGCTTAAATATTTGCTATTTATTCTCTCTCCTTTCTTATATAAGTTGTAAAATTCTTTTCTTTTCCTTATTCTTTCTTTAGGAGTTAATCTCTCATCCATTAAACAGTGAGTCTTTTTCTTCCTTTCCTTCTTCTATTCTTTATTACCTTCTGACCGCCTTTTGTTTTCATCCGAACTAAAAATCCGTGCGTTCTTTTCCTCTTCCGAATATTTGGTTGATATGTTCTTTTCACTGGACTCCTCTTTAAAAAAGAAAGTAAGAGTTTATATTAATTAAGTGTTTTTTTTATGTCAAGTATTAATAAAACTTACAAATTAAAATCCTCTTCTTCCTGAAAATTAGGTATCTTATTTTTTATCTTCTCTTCTCCGAAATAATATCCCAAAAGAAAAGCAGAACCAAACAGTATTAAGGTTAATATCCCTTTCCATATATCTTTCATTCTTTCCTCACTCAATATTATTTTTTCCCAAAACAGTAAAAAAGTCAACTCAAAAATTGACTTTGAAATGACCTGATTCTATAATACCTTAAAATGGATTTAATCCTGAAGAATAAAATAAGCAAAACAAGAGAAAAATTTAAAAATACCATAGAAAATATTCTTCTAAAAAACAAAAAAAAAGAAGAATTAATTGAGGAGATTGAAGAATCTTTAATTTTAGCAGATGTAGGATGGAATTCCACCCAAAAGATAATTAACTCAATTAGAGAAAAAATTAGAGTTCAATTTTCTCCCGAGGAAGTAAAAAGGATTATTGAAAATGAAATTGTGAGTATTCTCACAAAATCACCAATCAATTTAAATTTCGGAAAATCAAAAACAGTTATCATGCTGGTAGGCGTAAATGGGAGTGGTAAAACCACTTGCACTGCAAAACTTGCAAATTATTTAAAAAAGAGGAAAATGAAGGTAATAATGGTGGCAGCAGATACCTTTCGTCCAGCTGCTATTGAGCAACTTTTAGTCTGGGGAGAAAAGATAGGTGTTCCTGTTTTTAAAAATTACACAGCAAAAGATCCAGCTTCAGTGGTATTTGATGCATTAAAAATAAAAGATGTAGATGTTTTCTTAATTGATACAGGTGGCAGGCTTCATACCAAGATTAATCTAATGCAGGAAGTGGAGAAAATAGCACGAATATGCGCGCGACAAGTGAAAGGAGCTCCACATGATGTGCTTTTAGTTCTTGATGCTGGAATTGGACAAAATGCAATACAACAGGCAAGAGAATTCTTAAAATTTACCGGATTAACTGGAATTTTTGTTTCAAAACTTGATGGCACAGCAAAAGGAGGATGTGTGATTGGAATATCAGATGAATTGGGTTTACCTGTGAAATTTATAGGTGTTGGGGAAGGAGAGGATGATATAATGGAATTTTCACCAGAAGAATATGCGAGGGCATTATTAAGATGAGTAACTTAGAAGACATTAAATATTTAAAACTAGCTTTATTTCTTGCTCGAAAAGGAAAAGGCTGGACCAGCCCGAACCCATGCGTTGGAGCAGTTATAGTGAAGGATGGAAAAATAGTAGGTTATGGTTTTCATGAAAGTGCTGGAAAACCTCATGCAGAAGCAGTTGCAATAGAAAGAGCTGGTCCTCGAGCCAGTGATAGCACTCTTTATCTCAATCTTGAACCCTGTGTACACTGGGGGAGGACACCTCCTTGTGTCGAGAAAATAATTGAATCTAAAATAAAAAGAGTTGTAATTTCGACATTTGATCCAAATCCTCTAGTATATAAAAAAGGCGTTAAAAAATTAGAAGAAAAGGGCATAAAAGTTTCAGTTGGGCTCCTTGAAGAAGAATCAAAAAAACTAAACGAGGTATATTTTAAATACATCAAAAGTAAACTTCCATTTGTTGCTTTAAAAGTTGCTATGAGCATTGACGGAAAAATCGCCACACAAAGCTTTCAATCAAAATGGATCTCTTCAAAGGGAGCAAGAGAATATGTCCATTTATTAAGAGGGGAATTCGATAGCATATTGGTTGGTATAAATACTATTCTTCGTGATGACCCTCTCCTTACAGTGCGTCATCCCTTATGGCGAAATAAGAAAATAAAAAGAGTTATATTAGATTCCACTCTTAAAATCCCTGAAAACTCAAAAATATTACGCACTATTTCAAAAGGAGATATAATCATTTATACAGGTGAAGGTAGCTCTAAGAAGAAAATAAATATGCTTGAGAAAAGAGGAATAAAGGTGATTCCCTTAAGATTAAAAGAAAGCAGGATTCCGATTATTGAGGTTCTAAAGGATCTTGCTAAAAGAGAAATTACAAGTATTTTAGTCGAGGGAGGAAGAAAAATTTTTAGCTCTTTTTTAATGGAAGGATTAGCTGATAAAATATTCATTTTTGTAGCTCCAATTTTCATAGGTGGCAAAGAGGCTCCTTCTCTTTTCGAAGAATCTCAAATCAAAGAGTTGAAGGATGTCCTTAAATTAAAGAAAATTTTTTATTTCAGAATTGACAAGGATATATTAATTGAGGGATATTTTTAAATGTTTACAGGAATTATAGAACATTTGGGAGTTGTTAGAAAAAATACAAGGAAGGAACTGGTTCTACAGGCTTCAGAAATTTCCACAAAAATAAAAAAGGGAGATAGCCTCGCTGTGAATGGTGTTTGTCTGACCCTTATAAAAAAGGAAAAGGATTTTCTTTATTTTTCTTTATCCCAGGAAACCATTGACAAAACAAATCTTGGGTTATTAAAACCAGGAAGTAGAGTTAATCTGGAAATGCCCTTAACTCTTCAAACTCCTTTAAGTGGGCATTTAGTTACAGGTCATGTGGATGGAAAAGGAAAGGTTATAAAAGTAGAAAAAAGAGGAACTGGAAAGAGATTATTTATCTATTATCCAAAGGACTTAAGAAAATATATAATTCCAAAGGGTTCAATTGCAATAAATGGAGTAAGCCTAACCATTGCCTCTCTATCAGAAAATCATTTAGAAATTGAACTTATTCCTTTCACTCTTGAACACACCAATTTGAACCTGCTAAAGCCAGGTGATATAATAAACATTGAATGTGATCTAATAGGAAAGTATCTCAGTCAATGGTTCGAGCAATTTGCTGAAAAAGGGAGGAAAAAATGAGCTTAGCTACCATTGAAGAGGCAATTGAAGAAGTAAGAAAGGGAAGACTTATAATCATTGTTGATGACGAGGACAGGGAAAATGAAGGAGACCTTATGATTGCAGCTGAAAAAGTTACTCCTGGAATAATAAATTTTATGACCAAATATGGAAGAGGACTAATATGTCTTGCCATGACACCTGAAAGATTGGAGGAACTTCAGCTACCTTTAATGGTTACAGACAATACTGCTCCGTTCCAAACAGCTTTCACGGTCTCAATTGATGCAAAATATGGAATTACAACAGGAATATCCGCTTATGATAGAGCCAAAACAATACTGACTGCCATTGACCCAAAAACAAAACCGTCAGACTTGGCAAGACCCGGTCATATTTTTCCCTTGAGAGCAAGACCCGGAGGAGTTCTTGAGAGAGCTGGCCAGACAGAGGCTTCTGTTGATATTGCACGGCTTGCAGGTCTTTATCCAGCAGGTGTTATCTGTGAGGTTATGAATGAAGATGGAACAATGGCTCGAATGCCTCAACTCATTGAATTTGGGAAAAAACATAATATAAAGATAATAACAATTGCTGATTTAATTAAATATAGATTAAAAAATGAACGCCTTGTTAAAAAAGTGGTGGAAGCAGAATTACCGACAAAATATGGTTTATTCAAGATTTATGTCTTTGAAAACATAATTAACCATGAACATCACATTGCACTTGTTGCTGGTGAAATAAAAGAAAATGAACCTGTTCTAGTGAGAGCTCATTCTCAATGTCTCACAGGAGATGCCTTTGGTTCGCTTAGATGTGATTGTGGAGAACAGCTCCATCAATCAATGAAAATGATAGCTCGGGAGGGAAAAGGTGTAATACTCTATATTCTCAATCATGAGGGAAGAGGAATTGGGCTTATTAACAAAATAAAAGCTTATGCGCTTCAGGATAGAGGAGAGGATACAGTTGAGGCCAATAAAAAACTTGGATTCAAGCCAGATCAAAGAGATTACGGTATAGGTGCACAGATTCTCTTAAGCCTTGGGGTCCGAAAAATAAGATTATTAACAAATAATCCAAGAAAATTCATTGGCCTTTCAGGTTATGGCCTTGAAATAGTTGAAAGAGTTCCTCTTGAAATCCCACCGAATAAAATAAATAGGAATTATTTAAAAACTAAAAAGGAAAAATTAGGTCACATTTTAGAACTTGTTTAAAATCATTTCGGATATTCTAAAATATAAGTTACTGGTCCATCATTAATTAAGAAAACTTCCATCATTGCTCCAAATATCCCTGTCTCCACCTTTACTCTTCTATCTCTTAATTCTTTTACAAAAAAGTTAAATAATTTTTCTGCTTTCTGAGGCTCCTCCGCGTTCTCAAAACTTGGTCTTCTACCTTTTTTAAGAGATGCAGCTAAAGTGAACTGGGAAACCGCTAAAATCTCGCCTTTTACATCAAGTAAAGAAAGGTTCATTTTCCCCTTATTATCAGGAAAAATTCTCAAGTTTACAATCTTATTCGCCAGATATTTAGCACCTTCCTCTCCATCCCCTCTCTCGATTCCAATTAAAAGCACCACTCCTTTCCCAATTTTACCCACAACCTCTCCTTTAACCTTCACATTTGCCTCTTTTACTCGCTGAAGAACCACTTTCATTTTGCTATTTTCTTTTTTTAAAAATATTAATAATAGATATTAATTCATTTCTATTAATTAATAAAGAGGATGAAAAATAAAGTGCAATACTCAAGAATATTAATACAAAAAGATAAACAAGTTTTTTAATAAATATTAGTTCTGAAAAGGAAATTTCTTTACTAGCAATCCATATAAAAATTCCCATTAAAATAGAACAGGTAATTACTTTAAAACTAAAAATAAATAATTCCCTTTTGGGTATACCACCTATTTTTCTCTCCAAAAATATCCAAAGCAGGAAAAGACCAACAGCCTCTGCCAGGGACAGAGCTAGTGCAATTCCTCCTACTTTAAGGGGTTTCATTAGAATAAAGGAAAGAGATAAATAAAACACCATTGTTATTGCTGCTATAATTACAGGAGTCTTGGTATCCTTAAGAGAATAATAAACTGTATTTAAAATTTTGCTTCCTGAAATGAATGGAAGACCTATTGAAAAAAATACAAGCGCAGTAGAAGTAAGATTTGTAGAATGCTCAACAAAAGCACCCCTTTCAAAAAGCACCTGTATAATGGGCTTTGAAAGAAGTAAAAGACCTGTTAGTGATGGAAGAGTAATAAGAACTATTAATTTTAGCGAGAAAATTAATGTCTTTTTCATTTCTGGCATTTTCCTTTGAGCTGCCTGTTCTGATAAAGTCGGGAGTAAAGCAATTGAGAGAGCAATTGAAAATAACCCGAGTGTAAGCTCTCTCACTCTCGTAGCGTAATAGAGTGCTGAAACACTTCCTTCCTCCAAAAGAGAGGCTAAAGCTCTGCTTAAAGCCAAGTTAATTTGAAAAATTCCAAAACCAAAAATTCCTGGAACCATTAATTTCCCTACTTTTCTAACAGCTTCATCCTTAAAGGTAATTCTTGGTTTAAAGTTGAATCCTAAATTTAAAAGAAAAGGAATCTGAACAAAAAACTGGAAAAAGCCTCCAATTATTACTCCTATAGCAAAGGCATACGCAGGTTCTGTAAATTTACTTGTGAAAAACCACGCGGAGAGAATTATTGCTATGTTAAAAAGAATTGGAGTGGATGCTGGAATAAAAAATTTAAAATAAGAGTTCAGAATAGCAGAACAAAGTGCAGCCAAACTGATCAGAAAAATATAAGGAAACATAATTCTTGTTAAATTAATGGTAAGTTCCCACTTGCCCGGAATTTCTTTATATCCAATTGCTATTACTTTAACCAAATAAGGAGCAAAGATAATACCAAGAATAGCTATAATCAAAACGACTAAACCGAGATTGTAAAAAACTGCATTCGCAAAATCTATTACTCTCTTCTTTTTTTCATTTACCTTTATCTCAGTAAAAACAGGAATAAATGCTGCTGTTAATGCACCTTCAGCAGTCAGTCTTCTTAACAAATTTGGAATAACAAAGGCTATTGTAAAAGCATCGGCTCCTGTTCCTGTCCCCATAAAGTATCCCAGAAGTATATCCCGGAAAAAACCCAAGACTCTACTAAAAATAGTTGGCAATGAAACAGAAACTGTTGATTTCAACAGTCTTTTATATTTTTGTTCACTTGACATAGTCCTTTAAATTAAAGTATTATAATTTTTCAAATATATTGAAGGTGAAGAAGAGATGGCAAGACATAAATCAGCTGAAAAAGAACACCGTAGGAGCTTAAAAAGAAGAGAAATAAATAAGAGAAATAAATCAGCTATGAAAACACAAATAAAAAAACTGAGAAAAGCAATAGCGGATAGGAATGTGGAAGAAGCTTTAAAATTGTTACCGCAGACAATCTCAATTATTGACAAGACTGTTAAAAAAGGAACAATCCATCCTCGAACAGGGGATAGATACAAATCAAGACTTACAAAACAAGTTAATGCTTTACTTGCCACCTCTACCCCTAAATAAAATCTTTCTTCCCTTTTCTTCTCCAATATTCATAAATAAAATTTTCTACTAAAATTTTAGGCTTCACAGAGCTTGTTTTTAATTTTAGCTCAAGCTGATGAAGACGATTAATAAGATACTTTAATTCAGACTCACTAAATTTATTCGCAAGCTCAATAAAATCTCTAGTTTTGAAATATGGCATTGATAAATTTTCTGCTATACTATTAAAATCAACGTCTTGTTCCTTCATAATCAATTTAATAGATAATAGATTATGGAAGAATTGGGTAAGGAAACTTAGAATAACCAAAGGATGATAACCTTCCTTTAAGAGCTTTTGAAAAATAGATAAACTTTTTTCAAAATCAAATTTTTCTAAACTCTCTGTAAACTCCCAAAGGGCAAAACTTTTAATATGACCTGTAACTTCTTCTATATCCTCTGAACGAATTTCTCTTCTATCACCAATAAAAGCTATTAATTTTTCAAGTTCATTATTTAAATTCCTTAAATCATTTCCCACTATATCAATTAATTTCTGTTTTTCGCTGAAGCCAATAATTTTGCCATTAGATTTAACCTTTTCATCTATCCACAATAAAAGCTGGTTTGCTTTTAATAATTTAAATTCAACTTGAAAACATATATTAGAAGGTAAACTTGTAAAAAATTTATATAATGGTCTTCTCTTATCGCACTTATCAGCTCTTATTATTAAAATGCAATGGGATGGAAAAGAAGAAAAGAAGTTTTTTAAAAGATTTTCATCTGATTTTGTTAGATTCTCGTTTTTTCTATTCCTTACTTCTACTAAAATAACTCTCTTCTTTGAGAAGAGAAAAGGAACTGTCTGAGCTGAAGATATGATATCTTCCCATTTATTTTCATTTAAATCATATTTATTAAAATTAAATCCTCCCTTTTCAGAGGGAACAAGAATTTCTTTTATCAAATTTATTATTTCCTCTATAAGAAAAGTCTCCTCCCCATAAAGAAAATAGGATGGATATAAAATATTATTTTCTAAGTCTTTTTTTACTTTAAAGTAATTCAAAAATCAAAAACCCTCTACTATTAAACTTACCACACTTCGTGCAAATTTTTCAGATATTCTTTCAATGGCTACTGTTTCTTCTGAATAAAAATCACCCTGGCCTGTTATTTCATATTCATCACGAAAAACATAATGAGAATTCATAAACAAAACCTTTTTTCTAACAAGATCTTTGAAAACAACCTTTGCAACAATTGTAATACTATATCTATCAGCCCTTCCTTCTTCAGTGAAAGATATAGGATTTACTGTGAAAGAATTTATTTCCCCTAATAAAATTGCATCAGCCTTTTCTTGAGCACTTGAAATTTTAAATCGACCTCGAGCAACAAGCTCATTTATAACAGCCTGTGTAAATTTTTCATCGAGCTGGTATCTCTGCGTATTATTCTTAAACATTGGAACACTTATGGTCTTTATATGAGGAGGAAGAAAACTTCCTGTCCCACTTAATTTATAACCACAATTTATTGAATGGATTAAACATAAAATTATTGTAAGAATTAAGAATGGTTTAAATCTGAAATTCATTTTATGTCACTATATTTACAAGTTTGTTCGGTATGTAAATTAGTTTCTTAATGGATTTCCCCTTTAAATGATTCTGCACAGATGGAATGGATAAAATCCTCTCTCTGATTTCCTTCTCACTCAAACCAACCGGAGCTTGTAATTTAGCCCTCAATTTCCCATTTATTTGAACAATATAGGTAACTTCTTCTTCTTTTATGAGGTGAGGTTTGTATTCAGGCCATTTTGTATTAATCAAATATTCTTTATGATTTGTAATCTGCCATAACTCCTCACATATATGAGGTGCGAAAGGAGAAAGCAATATAATAATTGCCTCTATGGATTCCTTTAAAATTGCTTTTCCCTTGCTGTCTTCTTTTAATTTCTCTTTATACTGGGAAACCTTATTATACAATTCCATAATAGCAGAAATAGCTGTATTAAAATGATATCTCTTTTCAATATCTTCACTAACTTTTTTAATTGTTTGATGGGTTTTCTTGAGAACTTCTAATGCTTCTTTTGACAATTCTTTTTCATTATAGCCTATATTCTGATTAAATAAATCCAGACATTCATGAACAAGTCTCCATACCCTAGTCAGAAACCTGAAGCATCCCTCTGCCCCCTTATCACTCCATTCCAGGTCTTTCTCTGGAGGAGCAGCAAAGAGAATGAAAAGACGGAGAGTATCAGCTCCATATTTTTCAATAAATTCCTCAGGATAAACAACATTCCCCTTTGATTTTGACATTGCAGCGCCATCCTTTGTTACCATGCCCTGTGCAAGAAGATGGGGGAACGGTTCATTTATATTTGTTAAATTCATATCCCTGATAACCTTTGAAAAGAATCTTGCATAAATTAAATGCAGAATAGCATGTTCTACTCCACCAATATAAATATCCACTGGCATCCAATATTTAACAGCCTCAGGATTTAAAGGTCGAGTATTTTCCTTGGGTGAGGTATATCGATAATTATACCAGGATGAATCAAAGAAAGTATCCATTGTATCAGTCTCTCTTCTTGCTGGACCATTGCATTTTGGACATTTAGTATTAACAAAGGATTCCACTTTCTCAAGAGGTGAACCCTCTTCTCCTGTGAATTTCACATCCTTTGGTAAAAGAACGGGTAATTGTTCATAAGGGACAGGAACTATTCCACATTTTTTACAATAAACAATAGGAATCGGGGTTCCCCAGTATCTTTGTCTTGAAATTCCCCAATCTCTGAGCCTGTATAGTATTGCTCTTTTACCAATATTTTGCCTTTCAGCCCATTCATTCATTAAATTTATTGCCTTCTTGGATTCCAATCCATTGAATTCCCCTGAATTTACCAATATTCCATATTCCTCAAAGGCTTCAGAGAGAGAATCACTTTCTAAATCTTTATCTTTGGGTTTGATGACAACCCTTATTGGAAGATTGTATTTTTTTGCAAATTCAAAATCTCTCTGATCATGAGCAGGAACAGCCATTATTGCACCTGTTCCATATTCGAAAAGCACATAATTTGCAATCCAAACAGGAATTTCCTTCCTTGAAAAAGGATTTAATACCTTTTTGCCTGTAAATATACCTTCTTTTTCCAATTCTTCTCCCCGCCTCAAACGCATTTCTTTAATAGTCTTATCAATCCAATCAAATAATTCTTCTTTATTTGGTAAATCCTCTATTAATTTTTTAGAAAGTGGATGTTCTGGAGAAAGCACAAGGAAGGTGGCACCAAAAATAGTGTCAATTCGCGTTGTAAAAACTTCTAAAACCTCTGAGGAATTTACCACTGGAAATTTTACAATTGTGCCCTCACTTTTCCCAATCCAGTTTTTCTGCATTTGAATCACATGTTCTGGCCATTTTTTCAATTCCTTATGTCCCTCAAGTAATTCCTCTGCATACTCTGTGATTTTCAGAAACCATTGTTCCATCTCTCGCTGTGTAACTTCAGAATCACATCTCCAGCATTTCCCACTGATGACCTGTTCATTTGCAAGAACCGTTTTACAGGTAGGACACCAATTAACCCAGCTATTCTTTCTATAAGCCAAGCCTTTCTCGAACATTTTTATAAAAAACCATTGATTCCATTTGTAATATTCGGGTGAAGAAGTATTTATCTCTCTTTCCCATGCATAACTGAAACCCAACCTTTTAAGTTGTTCCCTCATACGATTTATATTATCTATTGTCCATTTTTCAGGATGTAGACCGTGTTTGATTGCTGCATTTTCAGCTGGTAAACCAAGTGCATCCCATCCTATTGGATGAAGCACATTATATCCTTTCATTCTTTTAAAGCGGGCAATTACATCACCAATTGAATAATTTCTGACATGTCCCATATGAATCATGCCAGATGGATAGGGAAACATTTCAAGGCAGTAGAATTTCTTCTTTGAAGGATCTTCCTTCACTTCAAAAGTCTTCTCCCTCTCCCAAATCTTTTGCCACTTTTCTTCAATCTCCTTGTAATTGTACTGTTTCATTTTTCAATATAGAAGATATATTAATTTTATAAATTTAAAAAGTCAAGAAAACACACAAATTACTAGATAATAATAGGAAGATTTTTTTCAATAATTTGACATTATGTTTTCTTGTTTCTTAAAATAAAAAAGATGAATTTAAAAAAAATCACATTATTTCTTATACTTATACCTCTTCTATATAATCTCTCTTTATTACCGAGGGCAAAGGTTTTAAATGTCCGGTATCACAATCACCCGTTTTTCACCCGCGTAGTAGTAGATATAGAAGCATTGAGAGAATATTATCATGGAAAATTATATAACCCTGATAGAATTTATATAGATTTCTGCCAGACAAAATTAGATTCTTCATTAAAAAACAAAACTTTTGAAATAAATAATGTCTATTTGAAAAGAATAAGGATTGCTCAACATAGTTATAATTTGGTGAGATTAGTTCTTGATCTTGATTTTAGTAAAATAAGAGATTATCGTATCTTTCATTTGCTAGATCCCTTTCGAATAGTAATTGATATATATCCCAAGGAAAGAGAAAGTGAACAGAAAAGAAAAGCAATAAATTATAAACCTCCAAAACCTTCTACAAGGGGAAGATACAGTTTAGTGAGACAGCTTGGTTTAGGAGTAAAAACAATTGTTCTTGACCCTGGACATGGAGGGAAAGACCCGGGAGCAATTAGTAAGGACAAGCTCATAGTGGAAAAAGAAATAGTGCTTGATATTGCAAGACGTGTTAAAAAGGTGCTCGAGGAAAACACAGATTTAGAAGTTATACTCACGCGTAAAGATGACTCATTCCTCCCTCTTGAAGACAGAGCAGTTATTGCAAATCAAAAAATGGCTGATCTTTTTATATCAATTCATGCAAATTCAAGTCCAAATTTAAACGCAAAGGGGATTGAAACATACTATCTGAATTTTACACAGGATCCGCATGCTGTAGAAGTTGCTGCAAGAGAAAATGCAACATCTACCAAAAAAATAGGTGAAATGGAGGAAATAATAAAAAAAATAATTCAAAACAGTAAAATTGAGGAATCCAGAGAACTTGCTTTCAATATACAAAAAAATATTATAAAAAGTTTATCTCCAATTTATCCGAATATAAAAGACTTAGGAGTAAAGGGTGGACCGTTTTGGGTTTTAATAGGAGCTGACATGCCTGCTGTTCTTATTGAAACATCTTTCCTTAGCAATCCTTATGAAAATGTAAAATTAAAAAGTGATGAATATAGACAGCGAATTGCAGAAGGAATATGCGATGGAATAATTGATTATATTAATTCTCTTGGAAAAAATGTTAAACTCAATAATGAGGTTTCAAGATGAAAAGAAGAGAATTTTTAATAAAAACAATAATTGGAGGAACAGCATTAACCTTCAATTTTCCTTTATTTTCCAATGAGAAAAATTATCCAGACCTTGTTGTAGTTAAAGGTGATGACCCATATCAAATCACAAAAGAAGCAATATCTCTTTTTGGAGGAATGAGAAGGTTTATTTCAAAGGGAGATATTGTTGTTGTTAAACCTAATATAGGATGGGACAGGAAACCTGAACAGGCAGCAAATACAAATCCATATGTGGTTAAAGCAGTAATTGAGGAATGTTATAAAGCGGGAGCGAAACAGGTCAAAGTCCTTGATAATCCCTGTAATCAAGCTCGAAGAACATATACCCGATCTGGAATTGCTAAAGCTGCAAAATCTGCTGGAGCAAAGGTTTATTTCCCTAATCCCAGACACTTGAAAAAAGTCAATCTCAAAGGCGAATGGCTTAAGGAATGGGAAGTCTATTCAGATTTTTTAGAAGCAGATAAAATAATAAATGTGCCAATAGCAAAACATCATAGCTTAACCAGACTTACGATGGGAATGAAAAACTGGATAGGATGTCTCGGAGGAAACAGAAATCAGCTTCATCAACGAATTGACCAGGCTATTACTGACTTATCTGCTTTCTTTAAACCATGCTTAACCATTTTAGATGCTTATCGAATACTTATAAAAAATGGTCCTCAAGGTGGCAGACTTTCAGATGTGAAATTACAGAAAACAATTGTAATAGGGATAGACTATGTTGCTGTTGACTCATATGGAGCAACATTTTTTGATGTAAAACCAGAGGAATTGGGTTACCTCAAATTAGCATACAAAAGAGGCCTTGGAGAAATAAACCTGGAGAAGTTGAGAATTGAACAGAGAAAGGTCTAAGAAATTTTTACTAATCCAAACTTTTCGACAGATTACTCAGTTCCTTTTCTTTATATTATTTATCTATCTTTTGTTGAAAACCCAATTCCCGGATGGTGATTATATTGGTCCTGTTGAAACATTTTTCCATTTTGACCCTTTACTGGCAATTACAACCTTCCTATCCTCTCATATTCTTTTTACTGCTTTTCTGCTCTCCCTAATTACAATTTTTATAACTATTTTCCTTGGCAGGGTCTTCTGTGGATGGGTTTGCCCTCTTGGGGCAATTAATCAATTCTTTTCTTTTATATTTCAAAAATTAAAATTACGAAAAACAGAGAAAGAATTTAAAATAATTAATTGGAAATATCTTTTACTCATATTCATTCTCGTTAGTTCGATTTTTTCCCTAAATTTAGTAGGAATTTTTGATCCTATATCCTTAACTGTTCGCTCTTTTACAGTCAGTGTTTTTCCTGCCATTAATTACGCTTTCAATATTTCTGTAAGTATTCTTTCAAAGTTGAAATTAGATTTTATAGCTGACCCCCTTGCACAGTTTAGTTACAAATTCATTATCAATTCGAATTTTAATCAGGGCTTTTTTATTGGACTGATATTTATAACTATCATTCTTCTGAATCTCTTAACCTCGAGATTTTGGTGTAAATATATCTGCCCATTGGGTGCATTGTTGGGGTTTATCTCACGGTTGAATTTTGTAAAAATAAAAATAAATATGGAAACGTGTATTGAATGCAGATTATGTTCCATTAACTGTTCAGGCCAAGCTCAACCCTTCCCAGAAGAAGAATGGAAAATAACAGAGTGTGTTTACTGCTTTAAGTGTGGAAGAATCTGTCCTGTTAAAGCCGTTGATTTTAAATTTGGAATCTCTCCGAGAGAAAAATCCATTAATCTGGAAAGGAGAAAATGGGTTTTTACTGCAGTTCTTGGTGCCCTTGCTGTTCCTTTTTTCAGAATAGGTTCATCAAATAAACGTTCTTCTCCAGAATTAATTCGTCCTCCTGGTGCTTTGCCTGAGAAAGAATTCTTAAAAAGATGTGTGAAATGTGGAGAATGCATGAAGGTTTGTCCAACAAATGCACTCCAACCCTGTTTGAGTGAAGCAGGAATCGAGGGATTCTGGACTCCACGGCTTGTTCCAAAAATTGGATACTGTGAATACTACTGCTCCCTCTGCTCTCAAGTATGCCCCACTGGAGCAATTAGAGAATTAAAAATTGAAGAGAAAGTAAAAATCAAAATTGGATTAGCCTTTATAGACAAAAATCGATGCCTTCCTTATGCTCAGGGCATAAACTGTATTGTTTGTGAAGAGCATTGTCCAACTTCTCCGAAAGCTATTAAATTTATACAAATTGAAGTGAAGCAATCAGATGGAACCATTAAAAAACCCAAAGCTCCGGTTGTTGACCTTGATTTATGCATTGGATGCGGGATTTGTGAATATAAATGCCCGGTAGTGGATCAACCAGCAATATATGTAACCAGCATAGGAGAGACCCGTTCAGAGAAAAATAAACTACTTTTACCAGGAAATTTTTAACCAAATAACTTTGAAAGTCTGCGAAAAGCTCTTAGTTTTTCATAATACCCGATTTTAGCTGAATTTAGAGTTTCTTTTAAAAAGTTTATTGAATTTTCATAATTTTCTCTATCCACAGGATATGGATGTCTATCCTTTCCTCCATGAGCAAAACTATATCGAGCAGGATCTCTTGTGCTTGGAGGAGCATTATAAATAAGTTCGGACAGTAGACTTAAAGCTCTTATAGCTTTTGGGCCAATACCCTTAATACTTAAAAGATTCTCAAAATTATCTGGCTGATTTTCATAGGTTTTTATCAAAATCTTATTCAAATTTTTTGTTTCAATATCCTCCAGGGTTATGTAATGTCGTGAAGGCATCTTTAAATTTCTAATTTCACTAATAATGATATCAGGTTTTTCCTTTGTTATTTTCACGATGGAATCCCTAGCTCTTTCGCTTTCCCGTGCCACCATATTTAGAACCTTTCCTTTTTGGTCACAGCATATTGCAAAATGAGGCTCACAGACAAAATCAGAAACTTTCTCACTTAACCAGTGATATCTACGAGCATATCGGGACTCCTCGCTCATTCCTTGTTGAATTACAGCCCATAACCCGTTTTTTGTAAAAATGAAGCAATGATGATAAAGTTGATATCCATCCTGAAGGGCTGAACTGTCAATCTTTGCTGCCATTTTGCTTGCATATATCAGTTTCTCTGGATTGACTTTTAAAAGATAACCAAAATTCTCAATCTCTAAAGGAGTTTTTCGTGAAACAGCTCCTTTCCCACCAGCTATAAACAAACCCAGCTCCTTTTCCCTCCCTTTTAATCCTTCTTTTAATGCTCCACAGACTGTGGTTGTAAGACCACTTGAATGCCAATCAAAACCCAGAACACAGCCAAATGCCTGAAACCAGAATGGATCTGATAACTTTCTTAGAAATTCTTCAGCGCCATACTCATAAATTATAATTGAAGTAATTTCACGAGCTAAGCTTTTCATAAGCTCAAAAAGCCAGCGAGGTGCTTTACCATAATGTAATGGTAAATCAGCAATTCCTGTTTTCATTTTCGTTACAGTTATTTTACCATTGTTAAAAAATTTTTACCAATCATTTGAACAATCTAATTTTTTGATTTATACTATTAAAAAAGAAGAAGGAGATAGAAATGAGAAGATTTTTACCAATATTGATTTTAACAATAATTGCTATAATTGTGGGTATAGCTTTACAAAAATTGGGGGTTTTTAAGAAAGTTTCTCCTGAGGAATTAAAATCCTGGATTGAAATAACTGATGTTGAGACCAAATGGGTGCCAAAATATTATCAACCATGGCCTCCAAGATTAATTCTTGTCCCTGCAATTCAATTTAGAGTAAAAAATCTATCTTCAAAGCCCTTAAGATATATAAATTTCAATGCTATTTTCAGATTCAAGGATGACTATGAAAATTTAGGAGATTGCTTTTTAGCAGCAATTAGAAATAAACCCGTTATGCCGGGAGAAAAAAGCGATCCTATATTGTTAAAAAGCAATTACGGAGTTGAAGGAAGAACAAAGGCATCATTCATTAATAATCCCCACTGGAAAGTGGTTGAGGTAAGGCTCTTCGCTCAAACAGGTTCTTCAGGTTATGTTTTTCTTGGCCAGTGGGATGTAAGTAAAAAAATAGAATTTGAAGAGCCAAAACCTGTAGGAATAAAGAAAGAAAAGAAAAACTAATTTTTCCAGATTCTTGGAAATCTTGAGACTTTCTCTATTTAAAATAAACTAAAGCTTTATTGTCAAAAAGGGGGTTTTCTGTTATTTTAAATGTAATGTTTGTGGATTCTGCTCAGATAATAGGGAAAAAGATATGGTCTGATTGGGTTCTTCTTTCTCTTAAAACTTATAAAATTGCAGAGCAGGCCAGGCCCGGTCAATTCATAATGGCAAAAGTAAATGATTCATTCCATCCTCTTCTTCGACGCCCCTTCAGTATTCACAATGTATCATCTGGAGAAATTGAAATTTTTTTTCAAATTGTCGGTATTGGAACAACCATCCTTTCTGAAAAAAAGGTTGGAGAGAAATTAAATATAATCGGCCCTCTTGGAAAAGGCTTTAATATTACTTCCTCTGTTCAAAATAAAGAATACTATCTAATAGGAGGAGGAAGAGGAATTGCTCCATTATTTTTTTTAGCAAAGGAAATCAAGAAAGCGGGTGGTAAACCTTATGTCTTATACGGAGCAAAAACAGAAAAAGATCTTCCTTTATTAAAAAAATTTTGGGATGAAGAAATACAGGTTTATCCATCCACAGAAGATGGAACTTTAGGATGGCATGGCCTAATAACTGAATTATTTGAACATAAATTAAAAGAGAGAAATAAAATTGAGAAAATTTTTGTATGCGGTCCCCATGAAATGATGAAAAAAATTGCTCTAATTGCTGAAAAAAATAAATTGGATGCAGAATATTCATTGGAATCCATTTTTGGATGCGGAATTGGAGCCTGCTGGGGATGTGTGGTAAAACTGCGCAGGGAAAAAGAAAAGTGGGTTAAAGCCTGTTCAGAAGGACCGGTCTTTTCTGGAAAGGAAATAATATGGTAGATCTAACAATTAATCTGGGATTTATAAAACTAAGAAATCCGATAATAACTGCAAGTGGAACATTTGGTTATGGATTAGAGTTCTCTCCTTTTCTGGATTTAAGAGAAATTGGCGCTATAATAGTAAAAGGGCTTTATTTTAATGAACGAGAAGGAAATCCACCTCCAAGAATTTTTGAGACACCCTGTGGCATGCTCAATTCAATAGGTCTTCAGGGCATTGGAGTGAAAAAATTCGCTGAAGAGATTCTCCCAAAATTAACAGACTATGGTGTTCCAATTATTGTGAATGTATGCGGTGAAGAAGACGATGAATACGCAAGAGTTGTTGAATTTCTCTCTTCAAAAAAGGGAATATCCTGTTTTGAACTTAATATTTCATGCCCTAATGTCAGAAAAGATGGGAAATGTCCAGCAATTTCCCCAGAATGGACATACAATATTGTAAAACTGGTAAAACAGAGCACAAAAAAACCAGTGATAACCAAACTTTCCCCAAATGTTACAGACATCACTGAAATTGCAATCAGTGCTGAAGAAGCTGGAACAGACGGCATCTCTTTAATAAATACAATTCTTGGAATGGCTGTGGATATAGAAACGAGAAAACCTCGTCTTGGAAATGTATTTGGAGGACTTTCCGGACCAGCTATAAAACCAATAGCTTTAAGAATGGTTTATCAAGTGGTAAATACTGTGAAAGTTCCTGTAATTGGTATAGGTGGTATTTTTAAAGGAGTAGATGCGCTTGAATTCCTTATTGTTGGAGCAAAAGCTGTTCAGGTTGGAACAGCTAATCTAATTGACCCTCTTGCACCTTTAAGGATTTTAAATGAAATAAAGGATTTTTGTGAAAAAAAAGGAATTACTAAAATTGAGGACATTATAGGTACTCTAAAGGTAGGGGATTAGAATGAAAAATATAGATTTAGAAGAAAAAATTATAATAGCAATGGATGTTGAAGAAAAAGAAAGAGCTTTGAATTTAGTTCGAATGTTAAGACATGCAAAAATTATAAAAATTGGATACAGATTATTTATTAAATACGGAGTTTCTATTTTAAAAAATATACAAAAACTTGATAAAAAAGTTTTTCTTGACTTAAAACTTCATGATATTCCAAATACTGTGGCAGAGGGAATAAGACAAGCGACTAATCATAAAGTGTTTATGCTAACTATTCATGCACTGGGTGGAAAGGAAATGATTAAAAGAGCAGTTGAAGTTGCTAATGAGGAGGCAGATAAATTATCCATTCCAAAACCAAAAATATTAGCGGTTACAATATTAACAAGCCTAAAAGAAAAGGATTTAATTGAAATAGGAATTCAAAATAATGTTAAGGATGAAGTCTTGAATTTAGCTAAACTTGCAATTGAATCAGGAGTTGATGGAATAGTATGTTCACCTCTTGAAATAGAACTTTTGAGAAAGAATATCGGAAAGGAACCTTTGATTGTAACACCTGGAATCAGGCCTTTATGGAGTCAGAAAAATGACCAGAAAAGAGTTATGACTCCAAAGGAGGCAATTGAAAAGGGAGCAGATTATCTAGTCATTGGAAGACCAATTATTCAGGCTTCTAATCCAAAACAAGCCTTCCTAAAAATTATAGATGAAATTCGAGAAAATTAAAATGTTCTTGCTACATAACCTGCTGCAAATATTGAACCTAAAATAACTCCCAATATTACCAGCACAACAATCGAAATTACGACTGTTACTATAAAATATACTAAAACTTTATCCTTTGGTGTATCCATAAGAGGAGTGCTAAAGCCTAAATATAAAAGGAACAAACCATAGAGAGAGGCAATAATTACAAGAAAACCCAGCAAAGGAATTATATAAAGAACTCCAGCAACCCAAGCAGGGGTCATGGAATAAACAGCTAATTTCATTGCCTGAATATTATCTTTTTTTGATGAAAAGGAAGGAGCAAGAAAATATATGATTAAACCAATAATGTAAACACCAATTAGACTGAATATGTAAGAAAATATCGCATAGAGGAGTGCTCTTCCGACCCCCATTCTTATCCACCCAACAAAAGGAACACTATAACCAATAAATGCCCTTCCAATAAAACTGGCTACTGCAGGAATTGCTGCAAGTATTACTGCATAAGAGGTAAATAGGGTTGTTATATTTGATGGTTCTTCTTTTATTTTAACCCATTCATCTTTTGGCTTAGTTATAATCCCCTTCACTCTTGCTACTATATCCATTTTAACCTCCTTTTTACTTTTGAAATACTATACACTCTGAAAAATTGAATGTCAAATGAAATTTAAGAAAAATTATGACTTAATATGCAGATAGAAAATCGTGAATACTGAAAATATAAGCGAAGGAATTATAATATCAAGTCTTCCGCCCTTTGTTATACTCATTACAAGAGTTGAATCAAATATCCACATACCCATTGAAACCATGGTAAATGTATATCCAGATTTTTTCTTAGTAAGCAATCCATAAGCTCCAATATAGAGAAAAATAGAAAGAATTATATCTGGTATTGCAAAAGCATTGTATACTTCCACTGGAACGGGCATGCTTGGAGGAAAAGCATTCCCAATAAGTCTTGCAATCCAAAAAATATCTGTTGCGAGACCAACAAATATCATTATTACGGAAATTGTTATTTTAGTAATACCTATTTTTCCCATTATGACCTCCCTCCTTATTATAAATCACATTTGTGG
Source organism: Candidatus Aminicenantes bacterium JdFR-78 (assembly GCA_002010665.1). GTDB lineage: Bacteria > Acidobacteriota > Aminicenantia > JdFR-78 > JdFR-78 > JdFR-78. The sequence continues at coordinate 150,157 of MTON01000005.1, read as the reverse complement.
AATTATTGACTAATTTTAATGAAAAGTGTTAAAAAGGATTTGAAATGGCAAAAAGTAAAATAAAAGATGATAATTTCTTTATGGAAATAGCTCTCTTAGAAGCACAAAAAGCTTTTAAAAAGAACGAAGTTCCAGTAGGAGCAGTAGTGGTTATTGAGAACAGGATTATTTCTCGAGCCCATAATCAGCCAATAAAAACCAATGACCCAACAAATCATGCAGAAATATTGGCACTCAGAAAGGCAGCAAAGAAATTGAAAAATTATCGCCTCTCTGATGCAACTTTATATTGCACTGTGGAACCATGCATAATGTGCCTTGGAGCAATAATTCATGCGAGGATAAAACGTCTTGTCTATGGTGCACCAGAACCAAAATTCGGAAGTATCAAATCAGTCATTCAATTTCCATTTAACAAATTTAATCATAGACTCGAGATAAGGGATGGAGTTTTATCCGAAAAATGTATTAAAATATTAAAGGAATTCTTTAAAGAGAAAAGAAAATAAGGAGGAGTGGCCGAGTGGCTTAAGGCGGCGGTCTCGAAAACCGCTATCCCGATTATGTCGGGATCGCGAGTTCGAATCTCGCCTCCTCCGCTTTTTTAAATAAATTAAATGAGGGAGGAATCATGAAAAATTTGATTGGCCTTTTCATAATAGTATTTTTACTTGCATATTGCAGTCCTTCAACTCAAAAAGTAGAGAAGGATTTATCCCAATTCATAAAAAAACACCAAGAAATTGTTGAACCATTGTTAAGAGATGCTAATCTTGCTTACTGGAATGCGAGCATCACGGGTAAAAAGGAAGACTATGATAAATTCGAAAAACTCCAGTTGAAATTGGTTGAGATTTACTCAAACAAGGAAGATTTTGAAAAACTTAAAAAAATAAAAGAAAGTGGTAAAGTGAAAGACCCGCTCCTAAAAAGACAATTGCTGATTCTTTATAATAGCTACTTAGAAAACCAAGTTGATAAAAAACTCCTGAAAGAGATAATCAAATTAAGCACAACTGTTGAGAAGCAATTTAATACTTTTAGAGGCAAAATAGATGGTAAAGAAGTTACAGATAACTATATAAGAGAAATCCTTAAAACAGAGATAAAAGATATGGAGAAAAGAAAAAAAGCCTGGTTAGCCAGTAAACAGGTTGGAAAGGAAGTCGCAAATAATTTAATAAAATTAGTAAGACTGAGAAATAAGGCTGCAAGAAGTCTTGGTTTTGATAATTATTATACAATGGCCCTTACCCTTAATGAACAGAGCGAAGAGGAACTTGTAAAGATTTTTGAGGAATTGAGAAGACTTACTGATGAACCTTTTAGAAAATTAAAAGACGAACTTGATGAAGCTCTTTCCAACGCATATGGAATCAAAAAAGAGGATTTAAGACCCTGGCATTATAATGATCCTTTCTTCCAGGAAGGACCTACTATAGGAGATATCAATTTAGATAAATATTATAAAGGAAAAGATATTGTAAAACTTGCAATAAAATTTTATGAAGGCATTGGTCTTCCTGTGAATGACATTATTCAAAGAAGCGATCTTTATGAGAAAAAGGGAAAGAATCCTCATGCATATACTATTAATATTGATAGAAAGGGAGATGTCAGAATTCTTGCAAATATTAAAGATACTGAGCAATGGATGGAGACCATCCTCCATGAATGTGGACATGGGGTTTACAGTAAATTCGTTGATCAAAATTTACCATTCTTTCTAAGAAGATATGCTCATATATTTACAACAGAAGCAATTGCAATGTTTTTTGGAAGACTCTCCCGGGACCCAAACTGGATGAGAGATATGCTAAATATTGATGAATCAGAAATTGAAAAATTAAAACCAGCTCTTAGAAGGAGCCAGAAATTTAAACAACTTATCTTTGCTCGCTGGTCTCAGGTAATGTTTAATTTCGAAAGAGCATTATATAAAAATCCTGACCAAGACCTTAATAAGCTATGGTGGGATCTAGTTGAGAAATATCAATATATCCACCGACCAGAGGGAAGAGACAATCCAGATTGGGCAGCAAAAATCCATTTTACCTCCTCTCCGGTTTATTATCACAATTACATGCTTGGTGAATTGCTTGCCTCTCAGTTGCATTATTACATAGCTGAAAATATTCTTCATCAGGATCCAACAGAAGTTTCATATGTCAACAATAAGAAAATAGGTGAGTATATAAAAGAAAGGATTTTAAAACCAGGTGCAAGATATCGTTGGAATGAAATGATTGAAAGGGCAACTGGAGAGCCTTTAACAGCTAAATATTTTGTTAAGCAGTTTGTAGAAAATTGATATCTAAAAAATTAAATTGGTATATTTCTATTTTGATATTTTCAATTTTAAATTTCTCTTGCGCTTCTTCAAAACCATTCTTTAAAGAAAGAATCATGGTCCAAAAAATATGGTTTTACAGTTCTGAAGAAAAGTCTGTTCGTCTTGAGGGAATTTTAAGCTTCCAGAGAGATAAAAGAAATCAGCCAGTTGTAATTCTATGTCATCCTCATCCCCTTTATGGTGGAGATATGAATTCTTCGGTTATAGTCGCGATTGAAAAAGCATTGCTTGAAAATGGATATTCAACTTTAAAATTCAACTTCAGGGGAGTCGGGAATTCAGAGGGCTTTTATGGACATGGAATTCTTGAAGAAAAAGACTTAGAGGGCGCAATTGCTTTTGCTTTAAAAAATGAATACATTAAACCAAGAAATATCATTTTAGTCGGGTATTCCTTTGGAGCAAAGGTTGCATTTAAAGTTTCACTCAAGAATCCGAATATTTCTCATCTAATAACAATTGGACTCAGAAGTAATTATCCAGAGGAAATAAAATTCAAAATAAAGAATTCTCAAATAAAGATATGTTTTTTAGCAGGTGAATTGGATAGAGGAGCAAATGATTTTACAGAACTTAAAAAATTCTGCAAAAAATATAATCTTTATTGCGAAAGTGCATTAATTGAAGGAGCTGACCACTTTTTTAACAGGAACTTAAACAGACTGGTGGAGGAAGTATTAAAATTTCTAAAAGGATTCAAATAAAATTGACACATTTTTCTTATACAGCTAAAATGTTGGGAGATGAAAAAACTTTTATTGATTATTTTCTCTATTTTATTAATTCTGAATAGATCTGTAATGGTTACTGAATTAAAAAAATTTATACCAGTAGAAATTAATGGTTGGAAAAAATATGGGGATGACCGCATATTCAATTCAAAAACTATTTTTGATTACATTAATGGTTCTGGAGAAGTTTATTGTTCTTACAATTTTAGAATTTTACTTGTAAGAGAATTCAGGAAGTCTGGTCAACCTCCCATTATAGTTGACTTTTTTGATATGGGCTCATCCGAGGATGCATTCGGTGTATTCAGCCATGACTATGAAAATCAAGAACTTGGCATAGGTCAGGGTTCCTTCTATTTAGCAGGTTCTCTTACTTTTTGGAAGGGTCCCTATTTTGTATCCATATGGGCTGAGAAAGAGAATGAGGAAATAAAGAAGACAATTTTTAAATTAGCTGAATCTATTTCAAATGCAATTCCTGAAAAAGGCTCACTCCCGGAATTAATTGGCTATTTGCCGGATGAAAAATTAGACAGGAAAAATATTAAATTTTTTCATAATCACTATTCTTTAAATTATCATTATTATCTTTCAGAGGAAAATATATTAAATCTCAATCAAAAAACAAAAGCAGTTTTTGGTGAATACAGATTTGAAGATGCAAGAGCCTTTATTTTAATTGTAAAGTATTTAATAGAAAAGGAAGCAGAAAATGCAATTATAAGCTTTATAAAAAATTATGTTCCAGAAGCAGGAAAAAATAGAATTTTACAAATAGAAAACGGGAAATGGATTTCTTTTGGTAAGTGCAAGGAAATTGTCTATATCCTGTTAGATTTTCCAGAAAAAAGTTTAGCTGAGAAATACTCTGATATTATAAAAAATTCCTTAAAGGAAATTAAACATGAGTGAAAAAATTATTAAAGGTATAACAAGGAGAGACTTTCTAAAAGGGACAGCTTATGCTGCTCTTTTTGGATCTCTCAGTTTAATTGGAAAGAATGAATTATTTGCAGAGAAGAAAACAAAAGTTGTGCTGGTAAGGGATCCAGAGGTCATTGATGCAAGAAATCGCATTAATCAAGAAGTTATCTTAAAAATGCTTGACCAAGCAGTTATGGTTCTAACAGGAGAAAAAGAACCAATCTCCGCATGGAGAAAAATAATCAGCCCAAAGGATATTGTTGGAATAAAAAGCAATGTATGGGCACCTTTACCCACACCTCATGAGGTGGAAAATGCTATTAAAAAGAGATTGTTGGATGCAGGAGTTGAAAAGAAAAACATTAAGATAAAGGACAGAGGGGTATGGAGGGACTCGTTTTTTAAAAAGGCTACAGCATATATTAATGTCCGCCCCCTCAGAACCCATCACTGGTCAGGTATAGGTGGTTGTATAAAGAATTACATACAATTTGTTCCAAGACCATGGGAATATCATGGAGATTCTTGTGCTAATCTGGCTAAAATTTGGCACTTACCTCATGTTAGAGGAAAAACCCGTTTAAATATATTGCTTGTCTTAACTCCCCTTTTCCACGGAATAGGTCCTCATCATTTTAACCCTGCATATGTATGGCCCTATAAGGGAATTTTTGTGGGAAAAGACCCTGTTGCTCTTGATGCTCTTGGAGTTCACCTCTTACAGGAAAAGAGAAAGCAATATTTCGGTCGTTATAGAGCTTTTGCTACACCTGTGAAGCATGTTTACATAGCAGATAGAAAATATCGCTTAGGAACCGCAGATTTAAATAAGATAGAACTCATTAAAATCGGTTGGAAAGAGGACATTCTGATTTAAACTCAATTTATTTAATTAAAACGGAATATAAACAAAAGGTCTTCGAGGCCCTTCCTTTCTTGCTTTACCCAGAACTCTAAGGAAAGTTCCTGAAAAAATAGAAGACAAGTCCTCTCTTTCCCATTTTTCCATTACAAAACATGTTATTAAATCAAAATATTTTCCTCTTCCCTCTTTTGACCATAAACATTCTTCATTCCATATCAACACATCCTTAGAACCAAGCTTTTCCTTTGCTTCTTTAAGCTTTTTAAAATAATCTGATGAAGTTTCTTCTTTTGAAAATTTTAAAGCAAGAGCATGCTCTCCTTCTTTTATCAAATTCAAACATTCCTCTGATGGAAGTTTTTTACTAACAACAATCATAGGACTTTTGGAGGTCTTTAAGACCTCTTTAATCTGCTCATCATTCAATCCCGAGACTATTAACAATACTCTCGCTTCATTCGCGGTCTTTATCAAATTTTTACTCTCCTCGCTCAATCCATTTTCTTTAAAGGAAAAATCCTTTGCATTGAGAAATAGATAATGAATTCCCTGTTTAGCAAATATTCTGAGCCAAGAATAATCATCTTTAAAAGATGATATTCCGTTTAATCCCGCAATTAATGTTATCTTACCTTGACGGGTATTTCCAAAAATAGCAGAGGAATCAGTATAGTAAATAAGTCCTTTTGATTTCTTTATTTCATTTTGTAATTTATCAAGTTGTTTCAGAATGTTAACCCTTACTTCATTTGGACTTAGATTCTCCATATAATCTGGCTTTACAAATTGAATATCAATATCTTCATCTTTCACATCTTTTAATTTCTCCAGAACTTTTGAGATTGTGAATTGATGATAATTAATTATATTTTGATTTTTCCATATGTATCTCTCCCTTCTCATTGGAAAAAAGAAATTCTTTTCACTATTAGCAAGAAGTAAAGCAGACTCATAAACAAGACGGCCGGTTTTTTCAAGGATTTCTGGTTTAATTAAATCCCAATCATCCCTTGAGCGATGATATTTAAAATGATAACCACTTGTCATTACTGCAAAACCAGGAACACCACTTTTTAGAAAATATGTATGATCTGAGCCTCCTGGGCCGCCTCTTCCAGGATTTACATAATCAAGTATCTCTTTTTCAATATTTTTTTTCAGAAACTTCCATATTTCAGGTCCATAATAAATACCTCTAAAATTTACTTTTCCATTACCATGTCCTACCATATCAAGATTAAAATAAACAATTGTTTTATTAAGTGGATAAAGGGGATGCTCATTATAATATTTTGAACCAAGAAGACCTTGTTCCTCTCCTGCCCATAAGCAGAACAAGATGGTTCTTTTTGGTCTAATTTTATTTAATTTCATCACTCTTGCAATTTCCATAACAGTTGAAGCTCCAGAGGCATTATCGTTCGCGCCATTCATAACCTCTCCAAGAGGATTTATACCAACATGGTCCATGTGAGCTCCTATAATCACATATTCATTTCTTAATTTTTTATCTACACCTGATATTTTTCCGAGTATGTTTCTCGCAACTCTCTTTTCATCAAAAATTGTATTGACATGAATTTTAGCTTTTACACCTGTTTCTAAAGACATTGGCTTTGATTTCTTATCAATCTCAGAAAAAAGGTATCTGGTTTCTGTTGGAAGGTCTTCAAAAATGAAATTAACAACATTGTCTTTCACATAGAGAATAACAAAATCCGGTTTATAAACTTCCTTTTTCAAACGAAGACGAAAGAATCTACTTTGAGAGGAATCAGAGAAGACCATTGCACCTTTTGCTCCAAGTTTTTGGGCTGACTTAATTTTATTCTCTATTTTTCCCTCCTCTTCCAATTTTTTCTCAAGTTTCTTTGGCAATCCTGTTTTAAACAATACAATCTTATTTTTGACATCGATTCCTGAATAATCATCATAGCCCTTTTCAGGTGCATGAATTCCATATCCTACAAATACTATTTCACTCTCAAAATCTCCTGAACCAGAAAATTTCTGAACCCTCCAATCTTCACCATAAATGAATTTTCTATTTTTTCTTTCCGTTGTTACTTCAAGATTTACTCCAGGCTCAATATTGAAAAATTCTATTGTAATATTTTGAAAATAGGTATTATTTTCTCCAGCAGGCTCAATTCCCCACTCTTTAAATTTACTCGCTATATATTCTTCTGCCTTTTGACCTCCAGGCAAACCGCTTTTTCTCCCTTCCATTGAATCATCAGCCAATACCTTTATATAATTCAGTATATTCTCTCCTTCGATTTTAACCTGTTCGACTTTACTCCATACAGGGGATATAAATAAATACAGGGTTAACAAAATTGTTATTAAAAACCTCATGGAGCACCTCCTTTCCTATATTAAGAAACTAAGTTATAACAAAAAAAGTTCAAAATCAATTTTAAAGTTGAAAAAAAATGTTATTTTCATTATATTTCAATCTTAAAATGAAAGTAATTGAAGTTAAAACGCATGATAGAGAAGAATTTATAGACATAACATCTGCTGTTGAGAATGTGGTCAAAGAATCTGGCAAAAAGGATGGAATATGCTTTATATATGTCCCTCATACAACTGCTGGAATAACAATAAATGAAAATGCTGACCCTTCTGTTAAAAGGGATATTCTTATGGCAATTAATAAATTGATTCCTTATACATGGGAATATCAGCATAGTGAGGGAAATTCACCTGCTCATATAAAATCGAGTATAATCGGTCAATCTGTTTCCTTGATAATCGAGAATGGAAGACTTGTGCTTGGAACATGGCAAGGTATATTCTTTTGCGAATTCGATGGTCCTAGAACAAGAAAAGTTTATGTAAAGATTTTATAAATTCCTTCCTTTAAACAATTAATATGAGAGAATTGAAATACTCTAAGCATGATGAATTAATGTATCTTTTTAATGAATATTTGGAATATGGAGGGTTTCCAGAAGTTGTGCTTTCTAAAGATAAGAAAGAAATATTGTCAAGTTATTTCCTCACTATTTTCTTAGGGATATGGTCGAGAAATTTTCGGTCAGAAAGATCGAAGAATTTGAGATATTTCTTAGACTTACATTCAGGCATATTGGTTCACTCGTGGTTTAAAAAATACAATTAATTTTATGCGAAGTATAGGGGTTCAAACTTTCTAAAAACACAGCCTTAGAATATTTGGAGTATGCTCAGAATGCTTTTCTTATTTATCCTGTTGAGATATTTTCCTATAAATTAAAAGATAGAATGCAATATCCAAAAAAAAATATACTGTGTTGATACAGGAATTGTTAATTTAGGCATTTTTAGATTGAAAAGAGATTACGGTAATTTACTTGAAAATGCGGTTTTTATGGAGCTTTTAAGAAGAAAAGAAGATATCTTTTATTGGAAAAATGAAAGAGGCGAAGAAGTTGATTTTGTGATTCTTGAAAATTTTAAACCCGTGGAGTTAATTCAAGTTTGTTATAACATTGAAGAGGAAAAAACCAAAAAAAGAGAGATAAAAGCTCTTTTAAAGGCAATGGATAAATTCAAACTTAAGAAAGGACTCATTATAACAAAGGATTTTCTGAGTGAGGAAAAAATAAATAATAAAAAGGTAATCTATAAGCCCTTCTGGCTGTGGACTCTAAAAAATGAATGATTTATTCTTTTGAAAAATCAATTTAAGCAAAGAACCAATCGAAGGGAAATCTGAAACTCATATGCTTCTGAAAGACAACAAATTAAAGTGCGCCTAAGAGGATTCGAACCTCTGACCTTCGGATCCGGAGTCCGACGCTCTATCCCCTGAGCTACAGGCGCACTTCAATTTAAAATATTTATCAATTATTGATTTTCCTGTCAATTTAACGAGGCGCTCAAATGTTCGCATTTTAATCAGTAATTATTTTATAATTCACTCCTTTATAATTCACGATGACTTTTACCGCAATAGAAAGATATTTAGCGAGACCAGGCTTTTCAGCAAGCAGACGATAATATTCATCTGAATTAAATCGAATTTCTTTTACTGGACTTCCTTCTTTATAATCAGTGTCCACCCAGTATCCGTCTTTTAAATAGAAAGTCTTATCTTCTTTATATTTAATTTTCTGATAGGTAAATTGAGGCATCTGGGCAATGGACATGAGTTCTTTTGTACCTTTTGCCATTTTTACTGCTCCTGCACCAGTAACTTTTCGGGCAAAAAATGCTTCTTCTACTTCAGGTGCCACTAAATTAAGAATTTTCTTTTCTTCCTCTGTAACAAGGAAAGAGGTGTAAGGAGTTACGATTCCATATTTTATTCCGAGCTTTTTTATTTCCTCCACAAGTTCTTTATTCTCACCATGAAGGCGAATTTCTTCTAAAAGATACCCAATTCTTCTCATTGCCCATAATCTTGGAAGAAAGTTATAAGTTTTTTCTTTTGTCAGTTTTTGATTCTTGAGGATGAATTTCTTTTCCTTTTTCCTCACTTTTCCCGATAATGTTATAGTTACAGGCCCATTACCTTCGTATTTTCCAATCAGGATAAGTTGAGAACCTTTGAACAAGTCTGATAAAACTCTTGGATAAATTTCTTTTGTTTTTATCCCTTTAAAACTAATTTCTAAATTCGAAAGAACAGGCGAGGATATCTTTTCATAATAATTTGAAACTGCAATTTCAATATCTTCGTTTTCATCCACATAAATGGATGTTCCATAATTCTGGGAGGAAATTTTATCCAGAAGTTCTGTATTGACATCATATCCTACACCAAAAACAAAAATACGAGCTTTAAATCTATTGGCCTTTTTAATATTTTCTAGTATATCTCCGGTCCGAGTTACACCCACTGTAGGAAGACCATCTGTAAGAAAAAGAATATAATTTGGTCTTTCCCCGGATTCCACCAGTTTTAAAGCCTCAAGCAGAGCTTCATTTATGTTTGTTCCTCCTGAATCTTCAATTTCCTCAACGAATTTTAATGCTTTCTCTTTATTTTTAGAATTTGAAACAAGGAGTTCTGAAGAAAATAAGTTTACTCCATCATCGAAATCTATAAAGGAAAATTTATCTTTCTCATGGAGATGATTTATTATAAAACGAACCGCTTCTTTTGCCTGTTTAATCTTTTTACCACTCATACTTCCAGAGCTATCCAAAACAAAAATCAGATTTTTGTTCAGCAATTTTTCTTTTTTCTTTACATAAGAAGGGGATGCTAAAAACATGAAGTAATTTCCATCTCGTCCCTCATAATTCATAAAGGAAAGTCCAACTTCGTCGCGAGAGATTGAATAATACAGAATAAAATCTTTGTCTGGTTTGATATTCTTATCCTCAAAACTTATTCTAACCACATTTTCTCCCTCTTTTCTAATGGACACCTTATGGGAAGGTGAATAAACATTGGCGATTGGAAATTTTGATTCAATTTTTATAGATATTGTTACTTCCTTTATAGGATGAAAGGAAAATCTTTCTGTATTTAAGGGATAGACATATTTTACGATATTTTTTTCAGCTTTTAAGATTTCTGTGTAAGAAAGTTTTACTCTTTTCTCACCATGCGCGGGAATAGGATAGACTCTTGCTCGAAACATGTTCCGCCCGATATACTCAAGAAGAGCAGGGTCTTTTAATTTTCGTACAATATTTTCGTAAATGCGTTTTGCTTTATCCTTATCAAGAATCTCGCCTTTTACTTCCTTATCTCCAACATACATTGAGAATTCAGAAATACCTGCTTTCTCAGGTAAAGGGAATATAAAAATTCCTTCAATGTCCCTTGGGTGATTGTTTATAAAAACTTGGTCAATGGTGGTTTTAGCAGTTTGATTAACAATCTTTACACTGACACGATGATATTTCACGGTTAAAGGAGGAATTTTTACTCCTGGCACTGGTTTTGGAATAATAAATCCATCAGCAAAAAGGTTAACAATCAAGAAATTAATTAAGAAAAACCCTAAAATAATGATTTTGTTAAATTGATATTTTCTCATTTTTTTCTCCTTAAAAATATTCTTCATAAAAAAACATCTTTTGTTGCAAAAAAAGTTTCTTTTTTATTGTCCCTGCAATTATATCTTAAAATTTAATGAGTTAAAACAAAAATTTGGTTTTTTAATTCAATCCTACCTGTTTCAAGAATTCAAAACTTTGGGATAATTCCTCTTTTTTGACTTTTGGATGGACCTCTAAAACTCTGATTATTTTTCTCTTCTCAGGTAATAATTTCTTCAACCCATAAAAATCAATTTCTCCTGTTCCTGGTGCCAAATGGTCATTTCTCATTCTTGAATCGTGCAAATGCACTCCTATAAGAAATTCTTTGAATTTTTCTAACCATTCTTCATGAGAAATTAGTCCAAGGATTTCGAGATGACGGGCATGCCCGAAGTCATGCCAATAGCCAATTGGTGCTCCATCAAACTTTTTAAGAATTTCTTCAAGCTCATCAGGTAAAGGAATTTCATTAGGAAAATATCTATTTTCTATTCCGATTTTTACACCCTCTTTTTCTGCAATTTTTATTAGTTGTTCAAGAGCTTTTAAAAGTCTATCAAAATATAATCTGCTCTTTTCTTCCCTCTCTTTAATTAACTCTTCTAATAATTTTTTTGATTTTTCTTTATTCCCATTATCAAAAAGTTTAAAAACTCTGTCCATTTTTTCTTTTGGCATTGGAACATTCCCGCAGTGAAAAATAACAGCGGAAGCCCCTATTTCTGAGGCTATTTCAATTGTTCTTGAACTGTATTTTATGGCAAGGTTAAATTCATTTTCATCGAGAGAAGTCAGAAGAAAAGCATCTCCACTCCCCTTATCCAGAATTTCTGGAACCGGAAAAAAATTATGAATACTGCTCACTTCTATTCCTTCTTTTTTCAGAAGAGGCTGGAGTTTCCTCCAGAAATCCGCTTTAATCTTGTATTGCAATTCAATTTTTTTAATATCAAGCCCGATTATTTCATTGACAAGTTTTTCTGCCGTGTATTCATCAAGTTTAAACCAGCTTGTTGAGAGAGATAGGCACATCTTATTATGTTACTATGTGAATTCATAGTAGTAAAGAATTTAATGTGTATTTCTCTCTTTAGTTGACTATAAAAAGAAATTGAGGTATATGAATGATGTTTTAATGGAGGTGCAATAATGGAAAAAACATTAGCAATTATTAAACCTGATGCAGTTAAAAAAGGATTAATAGGTAAAATAATTCAGAGAATAGAGGAGGAGGGTTTTAAAATTTCAGGACTTAAAATGCTACATCTCACAAAAGAGGATGCAAAGGCTTTTTATATTGTTCATAAGGATAAAAGCTTTTATGACAGTCTTACAGATTTTATGTCTTCAGGAGAAATTGTAGTTATGATTTTAGAGAGGGAAAATGCGATTTCTCACTGGAGAAAGGTTATGGGAGCCACAGACCCTGCTTTAGCTGAACCAGGCACTATTAGACATGAATTTGGTTCTTCTGTTGAAAGGAATGCAGTTCATGGCTCAGATAGTCCTTCCACAGCAGAATGGGAGATTAGTTTCTTTTATAAGGATATGCAATTAGAGAAAATAAAATGAGAAAAATAATTATAGAAAAAGAAATATTTTCCAAATTTCCTGATTTTAAAAGGGGACTGGTTTTAATAAAGAACATAGAAAATTCATTTATAAACGAAAAAATAGAAAAACTCTTGAATGAAGAAATAGAGAAAAGAGCCTCCCAACAGAATCTTGACCACGATTTCATTAAGGCATGGGATGAAATTCACAGAAAATTTGGTTCAAATCCAAATAAATATCCTCCTTCAATTAAGGCTCTCTTGAAAAGAGTGGAAAAGGGCAAAAAAATTCCCTATATAAATTCAGTAGTTGCTCTATTTAATTACATCTCTCTAAAATATTTAATTCCATGTGGTGGGGATGATGTTGAGAAAATAGAAGGGAATTCATGCCTTGGTTTTGCAAAGGGAAATGAAATTTTTGTCCCTTTAGGAACACAAGAACAGGAAAACCCAGAACCTGGAGAGATCATTTATTACGATGACAGAACATTGAATGTTATGTGTAGAAAATGGAACTGGAGAAATGGTGATTTTTCAAAAATTACTGAAAACAGCAAAAAGATAATAATAAATGTGGATGGAGCAGGTATAGTCCCAGAATCAGTAATCAAACAAGCAAGAGATGAGTTAGCTGAACTGCTAAAAGAAAATTGTAGGGCGGATTTAACAACGGATTTACTTAACTCAGAAAAGAACGAAATTGCTATTGATTTTTAAAGCAAGGGGTACAAAATGTCAGAAATTAAGGAGAGAATAGAAAAAGAGAAAATAAAACAGGTAATACTTCAATTTGTGGATATTTTAGGTAAATTGCACTCCCTATGGGTTCCATCTGAACTTTTTAGAAAGGTGAGTCAGGAAGGTATACATATGGATGGCTCATCAGTTCATATGGTGGATATAAGTAAAAGTGATTTAAAACTGGTTCCAGACCTCAAAACTTTCATTATTCTACCTGAAGAACTTTTTCCTCTAAAAGTTGCGAGGGTGGTATGCGATATTTACGAGCCTGATTCGAATAGACTTTTTAAATTCGACCCGCGGTTTGTTCTTAAAAATGTGATACAGAAAGCAAAAAAGGAATTAGGAAATTCTACAGGATATTTTGCTTCAAGCGAAATCGAATTTTTTCTGATGAAAAGGGATGAAAAAGGGGGGCTACAACTGCTTGATAAGGGAGGTTATCTGGACTCACCTCCGACTGACCTTGGTGCTGAACTTAGACTTGAAATTATTAAAAATCTGGAGAGCATGAAAATTCAAGTAGAAAAACACCATCACGAAGTTCCACCAGGAAAATATGAATTTAATTTAAAATATTCTGATGCTCTGAATATGGCTGATACTATTTATCTGGTTAAATTTATTATAAAATTGCTTGCATCAAAAAAGGGTCTTATTGCATCTTTTATGCCTAAACCCTTCCATGGACAATATGGTGCTGGACTTCATACTCATGTCAGTTTAATTGATAATAAGAATAAAAAGAACTTATTTTATGATTCAAGTAATAATTACTCATTAAGCAAATTAGCCTTTAATTTTATAGCTGGAATATTAAAACATGCCAGAGCTCTGACAGCTCTTACAAATCCCTCTGTAAATTCCTATAAAAGATTAGTCCCGGGATGGGAAGCTCCTGTTTACATTTCCTGGGCGAGATATAATCGTTCGGTTCTTGTAAGAATTCCTCCTGGAATAGAAATGAAAACCCGATTAGAATACAGACCAACTGATGGCTCATGTAACTTTTATTTAGCCTTTGCAGGAATTTTAGCTGCTGGTCTTGATGGTATAAAGAATAATTTAAAAATTTCAGAGCCTATAGAAGAGGATATTTATAAAATGAGCCCAGAGGAAAGGGAAAGAAAAGGAATAGAGGTTCTTCCTGAAAATCTTGGTGAAGCACTGAAAGAATTCAGTCAGGATGAATATATTAAAGGTATTTTGGGGAAAGAATTTTGTGAGAAATATCTTGAACTCAAAACAAAAGAGTGGAAGGAATTTTGTGTAACAGTTCATGAATGGGAAAGAGAAAAATATCTGGATGTATAATAAAAAATTCCAAAGCTCAAATTATAAATCTTAAAAAATAGAAGGAGGAATATTATGAAAATAAAAGCTGATTTCGCAATTATTAATGCAAATGAACTTGTAACCTTTAAAGGAGCAAGTAAAAAGCCTTTAATTAAAGAAGAAATGGAAAACCTTGGAATAATAAAAAATGGCGCAGTGGCAGTAAAGGAGGATAGAATAGTAGCTGTTGGAACGACAAAGGATGTCCTTGACAAGCTTGAAAAGGGGTTTGAGGTAATTGATGCAAGTGGAAAGCTTGTAACACCTGGACTTATTGACCCTCATGTTCATTTAATTTTCGCAGGCTCAAGAGAAGATGAACTTGAAGCTATGGCTGTAAAGGGAATTCCCTATTTGGAAATTAAGGAAAGAGGCGGGGGTATGCCAACTACCCTTAAAAAGACAGGAGAAGCGAGCACAGAGGAACTCATTAAAAAAACTTCAAAAATTCTCGACATTATGTTAATTCATGGAACAACCACAATTGAAGCAAAGAGTGGATATGAAATGACACTGGAAGGTGAAATAAGACAGCTTGAAATAATAAATTTTTTAAATAAAACCCATCCAATTGACCTGGTTTCAACCTTTCTTGCTCAGGGAATTCCTAAAGAATACGAAAATAGAATTGATGAGTTAACAGATGAAATTGTTGAAAAATGGATACCAGAAATTGCTAAGAGAAAACTTGCTGAATACTGCGATGTTTTCTGTGAAAAAGGATACTTTAACTTGGATCAATCAAAAAGAATACTTGAGGCAGGCAGGAAGTATGGGATGAAACTAAGAATACATGCTGACTGGCTTGTGCACAGTGGAGGAGCAAAGTTAGGAGCTGAATTGGGAGTTGTCTCTGCTGACCACTTGATCTTCACTCCAATGGAGGATATTGAAGCTTTAAAGAAAAAAGGAACAATTGGAGTTTTCCTTCCCACAACTCCATTCTGTTATCTCGGTGTTTACGCAAAAGCAAGAGAAATTATAAATAGAGGTCTTCCAGTTGCACTGGCAACTGATGTGAGTGCTGCGAACATGTGTGAATCAATGCAGATGATGATGACAATTGCTGTTCTTCAGATGAAAATGACAACAGAAGAAGTTCTAACAGCCTCAACAATTAATGCAGCTCACTCTATTGAAAGGGCGAATGAGATTGGAAGTCTTGAAGAAGGAAAAAAGGCTGACATTGTTATTTTCGATGCACCAAATCATAAATTCTTCCCCTATCATTATGGAATTAATCTCGCAGAAAAAGTTTTTAAAAATGGAAGATTAGTGGCGGAGAGAGGGAGAAGAGTGATGTAATGGGAAATGTTTAAAATGTAAATGCCAAATGTGAAAAGTTAAATGTGAAAGGTAAAATGGAGAAAGGGGAGGGAATGTTAATTTTTTAATCTAAGCCAATTTTCTTTAATAAGGCTTTAAATCGTGGGTCTGAGCGAATAGGATCAAATACTACTGGTAATTTAACATAACGAAGCCAAGAATCTTTCTCTTCATATGCTTTTTCTAAATATTTGAATCCAAGGTCGTTGTTTTCAAGGGTAAAGCAAAGCATTGCCAAAAAACTTGGTGGAATATATGTATGCTTCGATTTTTCTATTAAAATACTCAATATTTCCTGTGCCTTTTCCCTTTTTCCCATCTTGGCATAAACTATACCAACAAAAGGCATTAACATTACCCGAGCACTCGTTGCAAATGCCTTCTCCTTTTGAAGTTCAGCAAGAGCTTCTCCATACATTCCCTTTTCAATATAGACTAAACTAAGATAAATGTGTGACCAAATAAAATTCGGGTCTAATTCAAGTGTTCTTTGTAGCGCTTCTTCAGCTTTATCATATTGACGAGCGAAATAGAAAGCTACCCCTAAATTTCTATTTATTACAAGGGATAAAGGATCCAGCTCAAGGGCTCGCTTTAATTCTTTTATAGCTCTATCAAATTGAGCCTTATATAATAGAATCTCCCCATACCATTGATGTGCAGTTGCATAATTAGGATTAATTCTTATAGCATACTTTAAACCTTCCTCTGCCGATGACCAATCCCAATTAAGTAAATTTACCATGGCAAGGGCAGTATAAGCCTCTGTAATATTTCTATCAATTTCTATTGCTTTTTTAGCTGCTTTCCTTGCTTTAAGATAGAATTCCTGTGGTGGAACCGGACTGTAATCTGGATAGACAAAGTAAGCACTAGCAAGCCCTGCGTATGCTCGAGCAAAATTTGGATCCAATTTTATAGCTTGCTTAAAATAATTTATAGCTTTTTTAAGACTCTCTTCATCCCGCTTGTTCCAGAACCAGCGACCTTTTAAATATAAATTGTAAGCTTCAAGATTTTCTGTCCCACGCTTCTTGAGCTTTGCCTCCTCTTTTTTCAAAAGCTTTATTTTCAACTTTTCTGCCACTGACATAGAAATTTCATCTTGAATGGCAAAAACATCTCCGAGGGTCCGTTCAAATACCTCGGACCAAATATGGTAACCATTAGCAACATTAATTAATTGGACCGTTATTCTTAGACGATTATCAGCTTTGCGCACACTTCCCTCAAGAATTGTTGCTACATTTAACTTTTTCCCGATTTCTCGAATATCCATTTCTTTACCCTTGAAAGAAAAGGCTGAGGTTCTTGCTACAACTTTTAAGTCATTAATTTTACTTAAGGTATTAATGAGTTCTTCTGTAATTCCATCACAAAAATACTCTTGATCTTTTCTCGGGCTTATATCTGCAAAGGGTAAAACAGCAATCGAATTCTTCCACTTAGACTCAGCAACAGCTTCAAATTCAGGTTCGCCTATTTGAAAAAAGATATAAGTGTCAAATAGAACCGTTGCTACTATGATCAATGGAATCAAAATTAATTCCATTTTAATTTTTCTAACTTTTTTATCTAATACACTATATAAACGCCAAATCAAGGTGCAGATTAAAATCCCAATAAGAGTTACAAGCGTAATATCCAGAGACTCCTCAGGGAAGCGATAATGGTCAATAAGAATCCAGTGAACAAATTCTAAAATAAGCCATCCACCACCAATAAAACCAGCCAAAATTTCAATAATTCTTTTTTCCCTCAATTCAGTGAGAAAGGATTTTAAAGAAGATTTTTTCCTTGAACTCGAGGATTTTCTATTTTTCATAAAATCTTCCCCCTTTATATCAGATTAAAAAATCAATGTCAATTTAATGAGAGAGGTGTAAATCGAAGGATTTATTTACAGTAATTCCATAAATATTCAACTAAATTTTTGATATCACAGCTGAGAAGAATTATATATTTATCTCCAGCACCTGCATATAACACAAGTTTATCTCCCTTCACAATAGCGCCTGTTGGAAAAACAACATATGGAACATCAACAGGATATTCCTCATTCCCGGATAATTCATAGGGCGCTGATGGAATATAAATTGGATATTTTGTTCTACGGAGAACTTTTTTTGGATTTTCCAAATCTAAAAGAGCAGCACAGACCGAGTATCCCCTTTCGATTCTCTTTTTTACTCCATAAATTTCACAAATTTCTTCACTAATTTCGCCTACAGAATGATAAATAAGTAGCCATCCCTTTTCTGTCTTAACAATCTGAGGACCTGGACCAATTTTTTCCCTTTCATGGGGAAATTCTCCAGCTTCTAATAGAAGGGTTTCTTCTCTTCTCCTATAAATTTCTCCCCAGTATTTTTCATATTTAGAAGGATTTAATAATTGTTCCAATCCACCTTCGAGATAATCGAGATGAATATTAGGATAAAAACGGAGAAGAATAAAATATTTTCCATTTATTGGCTCAGGAAATAAAACAGCATTGCGGGAATCAAAAGATTTCACAATACCATGATATTTAATATCTTTAAAATCCTCAGTTGAATATATTGCAATTCTATCAGCCTTTTCACCTTTAAAAGGAGGTTTTACTTTTCCACACCCTACTAAAAGATATTTCTCTTCCACCTTTATAATACGAATATCCTCTATTCCATAGGTAAAATCCTTATGTTCTGTCCCATCTCCTCGAATCACAAGGTTGTTAAATCTCTTAAAATGGACTCCATCTTCACTTATCAATGGCCATACTTCTGAAATGTAGTTTTCTAAACAGAAACGCTCGATCCCGAGTTTCTCATCAAAAAACTTGCTTTTGTAATAGCCTTTATGACATCGCGGGGTCAGGATAATTTTATCATTAAAGATTTCAGCTCCACTATTAAAAACCGCTCCTATTTTTCTTGTTCCATTTTCATACCAGAGAAGACCTATATCCTGTGGTTTAATAATAGGATTTTCCTTAAATGAGTCTAATTTGAAAATAAGCTCTCCATTTTTCAAGGATAAAATCTGCCCCTTTCCAAAGTCTTTAAAACTGTTTTCCAGTAGCATTTATATTCCCCTCTTACGCACTGAGAGTAACTCTTTAAATAAATTTATATATCTTTCAGCAATCTTCTCTGCATTATGTTCCTTGAGAAATTCCTCTATTTTTTCATTTAAATCAAATTCTCCATTAAAAATCTGAATCATTTTATTTTTCATATCCTCAAAATCAGTATATTTAATTATCTCATCTCCATGCTTTTCCACATAATTTGATTCATGAAAAAGAACTGGACAACCAGAGCCAAGAACCTGGCATATTGTGCTAGAAACCACTGCTTTATATTTTGAGGATTCTCTGTGAACCAATAGCACATCAGAGGCATGTAAATAAGTATAAAGCTCATCCAGGGGAATTGCTCTCACCCTTATATCCAAAAAATCATATTTTTCTTTCACCTCATATAACAATCGTGTCTCGCTCTCAGAATTTGCAACGACTAAGTATTTCAGGGGATAATCCTTTTCAATGGATGATAATGTGGGCAAAACATCCAAAACATTTTCTGTCCGAAATCCAAATGAAAAGACAATTTTTTTGTCTAGAGGTAAATTAAGTTTTTCTCTTGCTTTTTTCTTATCCCCGAGTTTAAAAGGATGATAGGGATATGGTATCATTTTAATTTTGTTCAGAGGAAAAAACTCGAGTAGATATTCTCTATATCTTTCATCAAAGCAGACAATGGCATCCCAGTTAAATTTGTAATAAAGAGGGTCCTCGGAAGGCTTTCCTTCATGAACAATCTGGACAGTAACTGCTTTTTCCTTAATTTTTGGAAATAATTCCAGAAGTCTCTCAACGGGTAATCTTTCAACATTTTGAGCAACAAAAATTTCATAGTCCTCATCCAAAAGAGGAGAGGGATCAAACCAGGAAGCTCTGGTAACTGGTACGACATTATCAACTATAAAATGTCTTATCACAAAATCTTCATCTTCCTGACCAGTTGGCCTCGCATCAGGATGTTTAATCGAAGAGAAAACTTTAAGTTCATGCCCCATTTTCACCCAAGCTCTCCCAATCAATTCTGCATGAATAGAAGGTCCATTTGCAGCATTCCATAAAGTCATCATTCCGATTTTCATTTTTATTCTCCTTTTCCTCCTTTAAGAATATTGGTATTTTGTGCATATTGTCAAGAAATATTGTATTATTTAATCTATAAGGAGGGAGAAAATGTGGGATTTTGAAGATTTTTGGGAAGATTTTGGAATTAAAATCGGACCATTGGGAATAAGCATGCATGGATTGGGTAAATTTATCAGATACTCGCGAACTTCAGATACTCATATTCTTAGAATCAAAATTGACCCAGAAATAAAAAAAGAAGAAATTAAGGTTCGACTCGTGAAGCCTGGACTGATTGAAATCGAGTGGCCAAGAAAAATAAAAGGAGAGGAAATTCCTGTTGAATGAATCCAAGCTGATTTTAAAATACAATAAACCTTTTATTAAAGGAATTGTTCTCTCAAGATTAAACAGATTTACACTTTTAGTTAAGCTTAATAATTCAAATAGAGAAAGAGTTTATTTAGCCAATCCAGGAAAATTGAGCACTGTTTTAGAGAGAGGAAGAGAAATATTATGCACCTTTGAGAAATCGAAAAACAGGAAGACCCATTATAATGCTTTCGCAATTAAAATAAATAATTTTTATGTAACTGTTAATTCAAATTTTGCAAACACAATATTTGAAAATATTATCAGAAAAAAACTCATACCCGAATTCAAAGACTTTGATATTAAGAACACGGAAAAATTAATTCCTGAATACGGAAGAATTGATTTTTCATTAAAAACTCCTAATGATAAAGAACTGCTGGTTGAGGTGAAATCCTGCACCCATGTAGAGAATGGAATCGCAAAATTTCCAGATAGACCAACTGAAAGGGGAAAAAGGCATTTAAAAGCACTTATTGAAATGAAAGAGATGGGCATAGAATCAATTATTGTTTTTATTGTTCAGAGACCTGATGCGATCATATTCGAACCTTTCAGGGAAATAGATCCTGAATTCTCAGATTTACTGAAGGAAGTTTACAGAAAAGGAATAAGGATAAAAGCCATTTCAACTGAATTTGTTCCACCTGATAGAGTTTATCTTCTAAATGACGATTTGAAAGTTAATCTTTGATTTCATTTTTTAATGATTTTCCATCCAAATACAAGAAATCCAAGTCCCAAAAGAATAACAAAAATGCTTATCCCATATGAATAAATAAAATCTGGAAAATAAATTGAGCCAACTCCACCTATTATAAAAGCTAAACCAAGAAGAATTAGAAAATAACCTGAAAGAGTAGATGGAATTTTCACTTCCAAAGGTTCGGTTTTTGTTCTGATAAAAGCCATTAGAAGAAAACCTACACCCATTCCGATTGCTCCTCCTACTTCCACCCTACCAAATAACATACCAATACCTGCTCCTATGAACATAGAAGCTACAAAAAGTAATCCTGAAGGGTTTCTATCTTCTTTATTTCCCATTATTCGCTCCTTAAAAAGTTTTAATTTTTGTAAAAAATTATATTAAAAAATTTCATGATGTCAAAGAAAAGTTGACTATAAGTCATGTATTGGTTAAATTTAAGGAGGAAAACCAAGGGTAAAATATATTAAGATGTTAATGAATGTTTAAAAGGAGGTTAAGGATGGTAGGTATAGTGGGTTACGGAGCCTATATCCCAAGATACAGAATTAAGGTTGAAGAAATTGCAAAAGTTTGGGGAGCTGATGCTCCGAGTTACAAAAAGGGGCTAAGGCTTGAAGAAAAATCAGTGCCTTATTTGGATCAGGACACAATTACCCTTTCTGTTGAGGCATCAAAAAATGCTTTAAAAAGAGCAGGAATAAATCCTAAGGAAATTGGAGCAGTTTATGTTGGTTCAGAATCACATCCTTATGCAGTAAAGCCTTCAGGAACAATAGTAGCAGAGGCTATTGGTGCAACTCCAGAAGTTTATTGTGCTGATTTTGAATTTGCATGTAAAGCTGGAACAGAAGCAATGCATGTATGCTACAGCTTGGTTAAATCAGAAGAAATAAAATATGGATTAGCAATAGGAGCAGACACATCCCAAGGAGCACCAGGAGATGCCTTAGAGTATTCAGCATCAGCAGGCGCTGCAGCTTTCATTTTTGGAAAAGACAATATTATTGCAGAGGTTGAAGCTACATATTCCTTTATGACTGATACTCCTGATTTCTGGCGAAGGGAACATCAGCATTATCCACGCCATGGAGGAAGATTCACAGGAGAAAAGGCATATTTCAGACATATTTTAGGTGCAGCAAGAGGAATAATGGAAAAAACCGGCACAAAAGCTGAGGATTTCAGTTATGTGATTTTTCATCAGCCAAATGGTAAATTTCCATTAAAAGTTGGAAAAATGCTTGGCTTTTCTCAAGAACAAATTGAAACAGGATTACTTGTTCCAAAAATAGGAAATACTTATTCTGGTTCATCTCCTCTCGGTTTAACTGCTGTTCTTGATATAGCAAAACCAGGAGACAGAATTCTACTCGTTTCCTTTGGCTCTGGAGCTGGTAGCGATGCTTTCATTTTTAGAGTCACAGAAAGAATAAGAGAAGTTCAGGATAAAGCTCCAAAAACATGGGATATAATCAATGGAAAGAAATTTTATCTTGATTATGGGACTTATGCAAAATTCAGAGGTAAGATTTTAAAAGCATAGGGTAAGGAGGATAATATGAGAGAAGTTGCAATAATAGGAGTAGGAATGAATAAATGGGGGGAACTCTGGGACAAATCCTTGAGAGAAATATTTATAGAAGCAGCTCTGTCTGCAATAGATGATGCAGGAATTGATAGAATAGATTCAATGTATATTGGTTCGATGTCTTCGGGTTTATTCACAGAGCAAGAACATATTGCATCTCTATTAGCGGATTACCTTGGAGTTGCACCAATCCCGAGCGCAAGAGTCGAGTCTGCTTGTGCTTCTGGTGGGTTAGCGCTCCGCCAAGGATTTATAGATATTGCAT
Organism: Candidatus Aminicenantes bacterium JdFR-78; assembly: GCA_002010665.1. GTDB lineage: Bacteria > Acidobacteriota > Aminicenantia > JdFR-78 > JdFR-78 > JdFR-78. The sequence continues at coordinate 127,275 of MTON01000005.1, read as the reverse complement.
CTGGAATAAGTGATGTGGTTTTAGTCGGAGGGGTTGAGAAAATGACAGATGTAACCACTGGTGGAGCAACTTTTGCCTTAGGCACAGCTGCTGACCAAGAATATGAATGTTATCATGGAGTAACCTTTCCAGGTCTTTATGCATTAATTGCAAAGGCTCATATGCATAAATATGGAACAACAAGAGAACAATTAGCAATGGTTGCTGTAAAAAATCATAAAAATGGCTCTAAAAACCCTCTGGCTCAATATCCCTTTGAAATAACAATTGATGATGTTCTTAAATCTCCACTTGTTGCAGACCCTTTAAGACTTCTCGATTGCTCTCCTATAACTGATGGTGCAGCAGCAATAATTCTTTGCACTGTTGAATTAGCAAAAAAGCTTAAGAAAGACCCGATTATAAAAATAATAGGCTCTGGTCATGCAACCGATACCATTGCACTTCACTCAAGAGATGATATTACCTGGCTTTCTGCAACTGAGAAGGCTGCGAAAAAGGCTTATGAAATGGCAAAAAAAACTCCTGAAGATATTGATTTCGCAGAAGTTCATGATTGCTTCACAATAGCTGAAATTTGTGTAACTGAGGCTCTTGGATTTTTTGAAAAAGGAAAAGGTGGAGAAGCAGTAGAAAAAGGCTTAACTGCATTAAATGGTAAAATTCCTATAAATCCAAGCGGAGGGCTCAAATCAAAGGGTCATCCAGTAGGTGCCACTGGTGTTGCTCAGGTTGTAGAAATTGTAAAACAGTTCAGAGAAGAGGCAGGTGAAAGACAGATTAAAAACGCAAGAATAGCTCTTACTCAAAATATGGGAGGAACAGGGGGAAGCGCTCTTGTTCATATTTTTGAAAAGGAATAAAGGAGGTAAAAAATGATTACTCCCCAGAGATATTGGAGAGAAATTCCTCAAAGATATAGATTAGAAGCGGGCAAATGCAAAAAGTGTGGTTACATATGCTTTCCGCCACGCTTAATATGCCCGAAATGTAAAAACAGAGAATTTGAGACTGTAAGGTTAAATGATGAGGGGAAAATAGCTTCTTTTACTATTATAAGAGTTCCTCCAGAGCAATTTTCTGACCTATCACCCTATGCTATTGGAATCATTGAATTAAATGATGGGGTTAAAATTTTAGCTCAGATAGTAGATTGTGATTTTGAGGAATTAGAAATAGGGAAAAGGGTAAAAGTTGAGTTCAGGAAAATAAGAAGCGAAGGAGAGGCTGGGATAATCTGTTACGGTTACAAGGCGGTTCTGTTAGAATAACGAAAAAACTGAATTTGAACTTTTTTAGCTTGTTTGATAAACTTCTAAAGCAGTGGATGTAAATATAAGGGAAAATATTGAAAGAGTAAAAGAGAGAATTGCATTTGCGTGCAATAAAGTAGGTCGCTCTCCAAATGAGATAAAAATTGTTGGAGCTACTAAAACAGTTCCTGCTGAGAAAATTAGAGAAGCAATAAAAGCTGGAATAAAGATAATAGGAGAGAATCGTGTTCAGGAAGCTGAAAGGAAAATCTATGAATTAAGGGACGAAAATGTAGAGTGGCACATGATAGGTTATTTACAAAAAAATAAGGTGAATAAAGCGCTTAGGCTTTTTAAAATGATTCAGTCTGTGAGCTCTTTGGATTTAGCAAAAAAAATTAATAATTCCTGTGAAAGAGAAGGCATGAAAATGCCATGTCTTATAGAGGTTAATGTTGGAAGAGAACCAACAAAAGCAGGATTTTTGGAAGAAGAGCTGTTTGAAAATCTTGAGGAACTTATTAAACTTCCAAATCTGGAAATAAAAGGCTTAATGGCAATTCCTCCTTTCCTTGAACCAGAAGAAGTTAGACCCTATTTCAAAAAATTAAGAGAAATTATGGAGAAAATAAATGATATGAAAATATCAGGCATCCAATTAAAAGAACTGTCAATGGGAATGAGTCACGATTTTGAAGTTGCAATTGAAGAAGGGGCAACAATGGTAAGAATTGGTACAGCAATTTTTGGCCCAAGGGAATAAAATGATTCTACTTGGAAATTTTTTAAATGCATTTGCTAAAATTCTTCATATTGCACTCATGGTTTATATGTGGATTATAATAATTCGAGCAGTTTTATCATGGGTTTATCCAAATCCATATCATCCTCTTGTAAGAACTCTCTATTATTTAACTGAACCTGCTCTCAGACCTTTCAGAAGAATTGTCCCTCCTTACAGACTCGGAGGAATTGATTTATCCCCAATTTTTGTAATACTTTTAATTCTTTTTATAGATAATTTTATAGTTGCATCAATAAGGCATTATGCATTATCAATTTTAAAATTTAAATGAATCGGGGGTAGAAAATGAAATTAACATCTTCACAAATAAGAGAACAAACATTTAGTAAAAAACTTAAAGGTTATGATCCAGAAGAAGTAAATCAGTTTTTAAGTTATGTTGCTGAGGAATTTGACCTCTATGCTCTTGAAAATGAAAGATTGAAGGAAGAAATAGAGTCTCTAAGAGAAAAACTAAATGAATATCAGGTAAAAGAAAGTGTCTTAAGAGAAACTTTAATTGCTGCAAAGAAATTTGCCGAGGAATTAAAGAAAAATGCTCAAAAAGAAGCTGAATTAATCATTAAGGAAGCTGAAATTAAAGCAGAAGAGATTATAAACCAATCTGCAAAGGAAGTAAGAAGACTCAAGGAGGAGATTTTATCTCTTAAGAGAATAAGAAGGGATTTTGAGGTAAAACTTCTAAATTATATTGACTCAGTTCAACATTTGATCGAAAGTCAGAGAAAAGAAGAAGAAAGAGAACCCAAAATAGACTTCCTTACAAAAGAAGAATGAACAACGAGAAAGGAATTCTTTTGGAGGTAAAAGTTATACCAGGCTCAAAAAAACAAACAATTGAAATCCTCTCTCCGAAGAGTCTTAAATTAAAAGTTGTCTCAAAACCAGAAAAAGGATTAGCCAACCAGGAGGCAATTGCACTCCTTTCCAGATTTCTGAAAATTCCTAAGTCGAAAATAAAAATTATTAAAGGGGAAAAGAAAAGAAATAAAGTTTTCCTCATAAAAGGTGTTTCAGCTATAGATGAAAAATCTCTAGATTATAGAATTCAAATATCAAAAATTTAATTTAAAATTTCGGCATTTGTGCTTTGAAAATTGAATTTTAATTTTAGCCTCTTAACGGAGGTTAAGAATGGAATTGTATAATCTGGTAAGTTTTGCAGGAATTTTCGTGCTCATGGCTTTTGCATGGCTTTTATCAGCAAATAGAAGGATTATAAATTGGAAAGTAATAATATGGGGAGTTGGTCTTCAATTGCTTTTTGCTCTGTTTATATTCACTGTTCCAGCAGGAACTAAAATATTTTTAGCTATTAATAATATTGTTGTAAAAGTTCTTGATTGCGCAACAGCGGGAACAAAATTTCTATTCGGAAGATTAGCCCTTCCCCCTGGTACCACAAATGAAGCTGGTGAAACCTCTCTTGGATTTTTCTTAGCTTTTCAGGCTTTACCTACAGTCATTTTTTTCGCATCCCTTGTTGGCGCCCTTTATTATTTAAAAGTAATGCCCTTTTTAATTAGAATTTTTTCCTATGTCTTTACAAAACTTATGCGCATATCAGGGGCAGAATCCCTGTGTGTATCAAGCAATATATTTGTAGGAATTGAATCTGCATTAACAATTAAGCCTCATTTGAATGAAATGACCAAATCTGAATTATGCACAATTCTTACAGCAGGAATGGGAACAATTGCATCAAGTGTTATGGCTCTTTATGTCTTTATACTTCAGAAAGACTTTCCAACAATTGCAGGTCACTTAGTATCAGCATCAGTTCTATCTGCTCCTGCCTGTATTGTTATGTCAAAGCTTATCTATCCTGAAACAGAAACTCCAACAACTCTTGGTGAAGATATTAAACCCTATTATGAAAGAGAAGGTAATTTAATAGAGGCAATAATAAACGGAGCTAATAGTGGAACCAGGCTTGTTGTTGGAATTGCAACCCTTCTTCTTGCTTTCTTAGGAATTGTTGCTCTGATCGACTTAATTTTAGGTGTATTTGGTGGCCAACTGAATTCATGGCTTGGACTTAAAATCGACTGGTCTTTGAGAGGGCTCCTCGGCTATATATTTTATCCTTTTACTTTAATTATTGGTGTTCCTCCTTCAGATGCAATTCAGATAGCTCGTGTAATTGGAGAAAGGACTGTTGCAACAGAGGTCCAATCCTACCAGAGCCTTGCCCAGTTATTGGCTCAAGGAGCAATTCATAATCCAAGATCCATTGTAATAACCACTTATGCATTGTGTGGATTTGCCCATATAGCTTCGCTTGCCATTTTTGTAGGAGGTATTTCTGCCCTTGCTCCAAAAAGAACGAGGGATCTCTCCCGTCTCGGTTTTCGAGCTCTTTTAGCTGCAACCTTAGCCTGTTTAATGACTGCGGCAGTTGCTGGAACTTTTTTTAGCCATAGTTCCATACTTCTGGGTAAATGAAAAAATATTTCACTTTTTTAACTCTAATTCTTTTACTCGCATGTTCAATATCACAGAATAAAATATCCACCCTTGTGATTACAATTGAAAATCAACCAACCAACCTTGACCCAAGAGTAGGAACTGATTCTGCTTCACAAAGATTACATCAAATTATATTCAGTGGGCTTTTAGTAAGAAATGAAAGAGATGAGCTTAAGCCATTGCTTGCAGAAAAATGGGAAAGAATAAACGACAGAACATTTATTTTTCACCTCAAAAGAGGAATCAAATTCCATAATGGAAAAGTTCTTGACTCAGAAGATGTTAAATACACTTTCCAGAGTTTTTTGGATGAAAATTTCATTTCATTGAGAAAGCAGGCATTTAATTTGCTTGAGAAAGTCGAGATAATAGATAAATGGACAGTTAAATTTGTTTTAAAAACCCCCTATTCGTCCTTTCTCATCAATCTTACAGTAGGAATAGTCCCCAAGGGAGCTGGAGAGGATTTCCATAAAAAACCCATTGGGACAGGTCCTTTTAAATTTATATCTCTAGATTCTGAGAAAATTGTTTTAGAAGCATTCCCAGATTATTTTGAAGGAAAACCAAAGATTGATAGATTAATTATAAGAATAATACCTGATGCTATGACAAGAGCACTAGAACTGAAAAAGGGCTCAGTTGATCTGGGACTTAATGTTCTTCCTCCTGACTTAATTCGGTTTCTTTCAAAGGATAAAAAATTAAAAATTCTGACAGCACCAGGCACCACTTATTACTATCTCGGGATAAATTTAAGGGATCCTGTTCTAAAGAATAAAAAAGTTCGTCAGGCAATAGCTCATGCCATAAACAGGAAAGAAATAATTTCAAATATCATGAGAGGATTTGCAAGACCTGCAAACAGTGTTCTTTCACCAAATAATTGGGCGTATGAGGGAAATTTAAAGGAATATGAATATAATCCGGAGAAAGCAAAGAAATTACTTGATGAGGCTGGATATCCCCAGAGAGGAAGAAAACCGAGATTCAAAATTGTTTATAAAACATCAAATTCATCATTTGGCCGGCAATTGGGATTAATTATAAAGGATAATCTCAGAAAAGTAGGGATTGATGTTGAAATTAAATCCTATGAATTTGCCACTTTCTATTCAGATATAATTAAGGGAAATTTTCAGATTTATTCATTGAGGTGGATAGGCGTTTCAGACCCTGATATTTTTTATAACCTTTTTCATTCTAGAAACCTTCCTCCAAAAGGTGCTAATCGAGTTGGATATAACAATCCAATCATAGATAAGTTGATAGAGAGAGCGAGAACTACTTATGATATTAATGAAAGAAAGAAATTGTATTCCCAAATTCAGAAAATTATAGCAGAGGATTTGCCATACATTTCTCTTTTCTACGGTGATAATATAGCCATAATGAATAAAAAGGTTCAGGGAGTAAAACTTTATCCAGCGGGTGATTTTACCTTTTTAAAAAATGTATGGATTGAAAAATAATTTTCTTTAAAAGGAGGAAAAAAATGAAATTCAGAAAAAGTGTAATTTTGCTAATTATAATTTTTATCTTTTCCTTCTGCTTTCTTTTAAGAGCTGATGAAGGAATGTATCTTCTGGATCAAATTGATAAAAACCTATTCATGAAAATGAAAAAAATGGGACTGGAAGTGTCCCTAGATGAAATTTACAATCCTGAAAGAACAGGCTTAGCAAATGCAGTAATTAATATGGGAGCAACTGCATCCTTTGTTTCTCCAAATGGATTAATAATAACTAACCATCATGTAGCATTTGGTGCGGTACAGAGAATCAGCACTCCTGAAAAAAATTATATTGAGGAAGGTTTTTTGGCTCGAACCATGGAGGAAGAAGTCCCAGCTCCTGGGTATCAGGCATATGTTTTTCTCTCAATGAAGGACGTGACAGACGAAGTTTTATCAGCTGTCAAGAAAGGAATGAGTGATTTTGAGCGATATCAGGCAATTGAAAGGAAAATAAAGGAAATTATAAAGAGGGAGGAAAAGGGAGGAGATGTTGAATGTAGAATTGCTTCAATGAATTATGGGAAACAATATTATCTTTTTAAATACTTAAAAATCAAAGATGTCAGAATTGTATATGTTCCTTCTCGCTCAATTGGTGAATATGGAGGTGATATTGATAATTGGATGTGGCCAAGACACACAGGAGATTTCGCCTTTCTAAGAGCATATATTGGACCGGATGGTAAACCAGCAGAATATTCCAAGAAAAATGTTCCTTATCATCCAAAGGTTTACTTTAAGATCTCCAGAAAGGGAATAAAAGAAGGCGACTTTACAATGATAATGGGTTTTCCAGGGAGAACCTATCGAAGGCTCACCTCCTTTGCTCTAAAATACGACCAAGATTTTCGATACCCCTTCCAGATTAAAACCGCATCCGACATGATCAGAATTCTGGAAGATTTTTCTAAAAAGGATAAAACTGCTGCTGTGAAGCTCTCCTTCCTTATTAAGGCTTTAAACAATGTTCTAAAAAATAATCAGGGTATGCTGGAAGGTTTAATAAAGACAAAACTTGTGGAGAAAAAGAAAGAAGAGGAGAAAGCATTTCTTGAATTTTTAAAGAGCAATCCTGAATTTGAGAATAAATATGGCCCAGTATTCTCAGAATTAAAAGAAATTTATAAAAAATACGAAAATATTAGAAAAAAAAGCACATTTATAAGATGGATGACCTTCGGAAGTCAAATGCTTAGCTTTGCCCTGAGAATAAATAAATGGTCTATTGAAAAACAGAAAAAAGATATTGACAGAGAGCCTGGCTATCAGGAAAGAGATTATGAAAGAATTAAATTGCGTATGAAAGTAGCACAGAGAAGTCTTGTCCCTGAAGCTGACAAAAAAATGCTCGAATACTTCTTGAAAAGAGCTTTAGAATTACCTTCAGAACAGAAAATTGAAGCACTTGAAAAGATATTAGAAAAAAGAGGTAAAAAATCAAAGGAAGAAGCTTTAGCTGAATTTTTAGATGAACTCTATAGCAAGACAAAACTTATGTCGGTTGAGGAAAGACTTAAAATGCTTGAATTGAGTAGAGATGAATTACTGAAACTTAAAGATCCATTCATTGAGTTCGCAAACGAGCTTGAAAAAGAAAGAGAATTTCTTAACAGGAAAGATAAAGAATTCTCTGGAGCCTTGTCAAGATTAATGCCTGTGTACATCGAAGGACTTGAGACTTGGAAAAAGATTCCACTTTATCCAGATGCGAATGGAACCTTAAGACTCAATTTTGGACAAGTAAAGGGCTATTCTCCAAGAGATGCTGTAAAATATCATTATATAACTTCTCTAACAGGCGTGGTAGAAAAACACACAGGAAAAGAACCTTTTGATTGCCCTAAAAAACTTCTTGAAGCTTATAAGAACAAAGATTTCGGAGTTTATATTGATAAATATATAAACGATATCCCTGTTAATTTCCTGACAACTAATGATAGCACTGGCGGAAATTCTGGAAGCCCAGTTCTAAATGGAAAGGGAGAACTAATTGGACTTCTTTTTGATGGAAATTATGAAGCAATGTATAGCGATTATTACTTTGATCCCAAATTAACTCGAAGCATAAATGTTGATATTCGATACGTTTTATTCATAGCAGAAAAGATTGACAAAGCTTTTAATGTCTTAAGAGAACTCACAATAGTCGAGTAAATATTTGTAGAGTTGAATATAACATTTAAATAAAAAGGAGTTTTTATGGAAAATAATAAAATTCTTGGATTATTTTCTTTTTTGAGTGCAATAGGTTTTATAATAACAGGCATAACCCATTTCCTAATGCCACCCGAACAATTGCATTTTGCTCGCGGTATAACTTCTGATTTCTTCATTTCATTATCAAAAAATGCAACAGCATTCCATATTCATTACGGGGCATTTATTGTCGCATGCCTACTCTTTATGGGCATTGTTCTTTGTGCTCGGATTGAAGAGACAAATTCATTTTTATTTAAAATAACCCGTATTTGGGCACTTTTAGGGCTTGCTTTAATTGCTTTAGATTTTTCAAGAATGCATTACAATGCCATCCGTATTGCAGGAGAATTCAACTTTTATGGAAAAACACTAAAGGCTTTTATACTGCAACAGGGAATTGACCGACTTGAACCTTATGGAATTGCTTTTACTCTCGTTGGTATTCATATTTTTTATTGGAATTATTTGATTATTCGCTCTAAATTTTTACCTGTATCAATAGCTTATATTGGCATGTTTGGTGGTATTGTTTTGCAGTTTGTTTTTATAGGAACACTTACACATATTGGTCCGATGATAGATATTGCGGCTGGATTGGGCGGTGTTATTGTGTTTCCAATTTGGTTAATCTCATTGGCTCTGAGATACCTAAAAATAAGTTAAATTGAAGAATTTATAATAACTTGACAATGGTATTAAAAAATGTTAATTTTTCTAACAGAAGATGTACCGTATCCTTAATAAATAAAAAATGGAAAAAATCTTAGAATCGTATCCAACAAATCATGCTCTTTTTGGTGTTCTTGACCGCAATTTAAGAAAAATAGAGAAAAAGTTAAAGGTTAATTTGGTTATTAGAGGAGATAAGGTCTTTATAGATGGTCCTGATAAGAATGTGGAATTTGCTAAGGTCTACTTTGACAAAATCATGGAATTGATTAATGAAGGGTATTCATTGAAAGAGGACGATTTTCATATTGCTTTGGATCTGCTGAAAGAAGATAGTTCTCGCGATTTAAGGAATTTCTTCCCTCTTTCCACACTTCATTTGACTCGTAAATCTGTAAAACCAAAGAGTATAAATCAGCAGTATTATATTCAGGCAATTAAAAAATATGATTTAGTATTTGGGATTGGTCCTGCTGGTACAGGAAAGACCTATCTAGCAATGGCTCTTGCATTAAATGCACTTAATAATAAAGAAGTCACAAGAATCATCTTAACCCGACCAGCAGTTGAGGCTGGAGAAAAACTTGGATTTCTGCCAGGAGATATCTATCAGAAGGTAAATCCATATCTAAGACCTTTATATGATGCTCTCTTTGATCTCTCTGATACTGAAATTGCAACGAGACTTATTGAAAGGGGAATAATTGAAATAGCTCCGCTTGCTTATATGAGGGGAAGAACCTTAAACGATGCTTTCATAATTCTTGATGAAGCGCAGAATACTACTCAGGAACAAATGAAGATGTTTTTAACTCGAATAGGATTTAATTCAAAGGCAGTAGTAACTGCAGACATTACTCAAATCGATCTCCCTCAACCTAAAAAATCTGGAGTTCTTCAGGCTATTCAATTACTTTCAGACATAGAGGGAATTGCTTTTGTTTATTTCAATGAAAAGGATGTAGTTCGTCACCCCCTTGTTCAAAAAATTATTCAAGCATACGATAGAATAAAGGAAAAACCTACAAAAAAAACATCTCTCCCTCCTTCAGTTAAAAAATGAGTTTTCTCTCCTTCAAAAACCTTACCAATATAAAACTCTTTAAAATTCACCTTCGCTCTCCCCAAAAAGAAACAACCCAAAAGCCCTCTAAAGGTTTGAGTCGCAAACAGATTTCTCTTGTAATTATAGTCACCTTTACAAGTATTCTGGCTCTAAGTTATCTTCTGACATATTTGCCAACTCGCGCTCTCCCTGAACTAAAAGTTGGAGAAATAGCACCTCGCGATATAACAGCTCCAATTAATATGACTATACAGGACAAAGAAGGCACAGAGAGGAGAAGAAAGGAGGCGATAGAATCTGTTCTTCCAATATATTATTTCGACTCATCTGTTCTCAAGAACACCATAAATGATATAAGAAATTTGTTTCAATATGGAAGAGAAAAAATTATAAAAAACAGTGAAAAACCTCAAGAAGTGGGAAAAATTCTGCAGGAAAATTTCAAAATTGATTTACCTTTAGATGAAATTAAAATATTAATCCGTCTTAAATTTGACCCCTCGATAGAGGAAACATTAATTGAAATTATAAAAAAAGTCTATTTAACAGGTGTTGTTTTAAATAAAGAACTTCTCACTCATGGAGAAAAAGAAAAAGGATTGACACTTGTTTTTGAAAAAAATAGAGAAAAAAATATTAAAATAAATGACATCCTTGATCTTGAAGAGGCAAAAAATAAGATCAATACAGAGGTTGAAAATTTAAGTATTACAGAAGAGGAAAAGAAGTTATTGAAAACGCTTGCTAATCTTTTTCTCATCCCAAATGTTAGATACGACAGAGCAGAAACTGAAGCCCGAAAAAGTCTGGCTGCATCATCCGCTGAGCCTGTTTATTATAATTTGAAAAAGGGAAAAATAATTATAAGAAAAGGGGATGAAGCATCACCAGAAACAGTTAAATTAATAAAGGCTGTAAATTTAAATTTAAGAAGAGAACCAAGCTGGTTGATAAATTTAACAGGCATATTCCTTCAATTAAGCTTTTTATTCATAGCTCTATGGTTTTATGTAAAATCTACGCTGAACATAAATGAATTGGTCAGTAGATTTTTAATGTTTGGTCCTATACTAGTTCTAAGTGTGATTTTTTACAAATTCTTTATTTTTCTGACCAATTTAATAAGCCAGAATACAAGTTTCTCTCCTTTTAATATCGTGGAAACTTATAGATTTATTCTCCCTTACGCCCTTGGTGCTTTGTTATTCGCTTTTCTTACTAACCCTCAATTAGCTATTTTGTTTTCAATCCTTAATGCCATTGTTGTTGGTTATTTATATAAGGGGAATTTTGAGCTTGCAATTTTTAGCTTCATCAGCTGTCTGGCGGGAATTTATGGAATTAAGTATTACCAATCAAAGAAAAAAGCTTCCTTCTTTAAAGCAGGAGTATTTGTAATAACTCCAGTGAATTTGTTTATTATAACTTCCCTGAGCCTAATTGGAGGCAAATTTGAACTGAGTAGTTTATTCCTTGGAGAGTTATTAATGAGTTCTCTTGGTGCAATATTTGCCTCAATTCTTGCAACATCTTTTTTTCCTTTATTTGAATATATTTATGGTATAGTAACTGATGTAAAGCTATTAGAATTGTGTAATCTCGATTTACCTATATTTCGCCAAATGGCTTTGGAGGCTCCAGGAACATATCATCATTCGCTTATGGTTGCCTCTCTTGCAGAGGAAGCTGCGAATATTCTTAAATTAAATCCTCTTTTAATCCGGACTGCTGCACTTTATCATGATATAGGAAAACTAAAGAGACCCGAATATTATATAGAAAATCAAACTTCAAATCCAAACCTTCACAAGGAATTAACACCGCGAATGAGTGCTTTAATCATAATCAATCATGTAAAAGATGGGATTGAATTGGCAAATAAACTCAAGCTCCCTTCAAAAATAAAAGAAGTTATTCAACAGCATCATGGAACTTCATTGATGCGATATTTTTATCATAAGGCAAAGGAAACATATGGTTCTGAGGCTGAAAAGATGGGAGAGGAAATTTATCGTTATCCAGGTCCAAAGCCCAAATCCAAGGAAGCCTCGCTGATTATGCTTGCTGACTCTGTTGAGGCAGCATCAAGGAGTCTGAAAAATCCTACTCCTGAAAATTTCAAAAAGGTGGTTAAGAGCATTTTTGACAATTATCTGGTTGATGGACAGCTGGATGAATCCAATATAACTTTAAAGGAATTGATGCTTGTCGCTTCCTCTTTTGTCCAGACCCTGAGCAGGGCTCATCATCTAAGGGTTGAGTACCCTGGATTTGAATTTGAAAAAATAAATTCGAGTAAAAAGAAAATTAAAAAGTGAAAATTAATATACTTGATTTGCAGAAAAAATATTGGATAAATAAAAGAAAGTTAAGAAAATTATTAAAAAATTTAATTGATTTTTACAAACTCGAAAACGCAGAATTAACACTTGCTCTTGTTGATAACAGGACAATTAGAAAATTAAATAAGGAATTTCTAAAAAGGGATTATTTCACGGATGTTCTGAGCTTTCCTATAAAAGAAAATACAATGGAAGGGACTCATTATTTAGGAGATATCGTTATCTCGGTTCCTCAGGCTTTTAATCAGTGTTTCAGATCAAAACACGGTCTTGGGAGAGAAATTGAGATATTGACAATTCATGGTTTTTTACATTTAATAGGCTATGACCACGAAACTGATAAGGGTGAAATGAAAAGAGAAGAGGAAAAGCTCCAAAAAAAATTTTTAAAGATCGATTAGAGAGGGAATATTATGAACTCTTTTTTCTTCCTGGTAGTATTCTGTATTTTCTTCTTTATAGTTGCATTCATAATCTCCTTTTTTGAAATTTCCTTCCACTCCTTTTCTAGAATTTCACTTTCTCATTTTTTGAGAAACAAAAAATTGAAGTTTAATGTAATAGAAAAATACGAGGATATAACTTTTTCTCTTAAGACATTGAACAGGTTTGCTCAGTTATTGTTTTTTATCTTACTTTTCACAGTCTTCCCTAAAACTAAAGGATGGATTTGGTTTCTAATTTTGAGTTCTCTTGGGATATACATCTTATTTTTTGAATTTTTACCAAGGCTATTCATTTCTTTTAATAGAGAAGCAAGTCTTAATTTATCTCTACCCTTCGTTAAAATAATTGTATCGCTTATTACTCCCCTATTATTTGTTTTAAGATTTTTAAAGCCTAAAATTAAAGAAAGCAAGATTGAGGGTGATATTGAAGAACAATTAAGACTTTTCATAGGCGAGGGACAACAGGAGGGAATAATAGAAAAGGAGGACGGAGAATTGATAGAGAGTGTGGTCGAATTTGGAGACACTCTTGTTAAGGAAATTATGACTCCCAGAGTTGAGATGGCATGTATAAAAAGAGATGCTACCATCAAAGAACTAAAGGATTTTATCCTCAAGGTTAAGCATTCAAGAATCCCTGTATATAAAGACAGAATAGATAACATAGAGGGAATTATTCTGGCAAAGGATTTATTAAAATTCTGGGGAGACAAATATTCCAAATCTCCAATAACACCTCTCATAAGACCTGTTTTTTTTGTCCCTGAGTCCATGAATATTTCCGAGTTATTAAAAGAATTTCAGCGACGAAGACAAAAGCTCGCTATTGTGGTTGACGAATATGGAGGTGTGTCAGGGCTGGTTACAATGGAAGATATTGTGGAAGAAATAGTTGGAGAGATTAAAGATGAATACGATGAGGAAACCGAGGCTATAATTAATGAAACATCAGGCAGTTATCTGGTGAAAGGTGACACCGAGATAAAAGAGCTAGAAGAGATTTTTCAGGTTGAGCTGGAAGATAGAGAATATAATACAATTGGAGGATTAATTACCCATACATTAAATAGATTGCCTGTAAAAGGAGAAATTGTTAATGTTAAGGGGCTGGAAATTGAAATTCTTGATGTTGATGAAAAAAGAATCAGGAGAGTGAGGATAAAAAAATCGGATAAGAATCAGGGCAACAAAAATGAACGAGAAGAAATATAAATCAGGATATGTCGCTTTAATCGGACGTCCTAATGTAGGGAAATCTACTCTGTTAAACAATATGCTAGGGAGAAAAATTGCAATAATTTCTAATAAACCTCAGACAACACGAAATAGAATACTTGGGATAAAAACAACGAAAAAAGGGCAAATAATTTTTGTTGACAATCCTGGTATCCACAAACCCCTCTTTAAACTAAATGAAAAAATGATGAGTTATGTCTATTCATCTCTTGAAAGCTGTGATCTATTAGCATTGATTATCGATGCAACTCAGAAATATGGAAAAGGAGATGAATTTGTTATCAATACACTTAAAAAAGTGAAGACTCCCTGTTTTTTGCTGATTAATAAAATTGATTTAATTGGAAAAGATAAGATCCTTTTGATAATAGACCATTACAAGGATTTACTTGATTTTAAAGAAATTATTCCCATTTCTGCTTTAAAAGGAACAAATCTTGATATATTCGAAGAGAAAATTTATGAATATTTACCCGAAGGAGAAAAACTTTACCCTGAGGATATGATTTCAGATCAATCTTTAAAATTTCAGGTTTCTGAAATTATACGAGAAAAAGTTCTCCATCATACTGAAGACGAACTTCCCTATGTTACTGCCGTGCTGGTGGAGAAAATGGAACCAAGAAATAATTTAATTTATATAGCAGCAACAATATTTGTTGAAAAAGAATCGCATAGAAAAATAATAATAGGGCATAAAGGAAATCTAATTAAAACAATTGGAATCCAGGCTCGTAAGGAGCTTGAATTTATTCTCCAGAAGAAAATTTTTCTTGATTTAAAAGTTGCTGTAAAAGAGAAATGGAGGGATTCTCCTGCTCTTCTTAATCTTTTAGAACAGCAATCTTCCGACTAACAAATAAATTAATTTTTTAGGCAAAAAAATTCTTGCAATCTTTAAAGTGTGATGGTATATTAACAACTGTCTTAGATAAATTTAAAGCTTATTTTCTCATTTTTGTGGAAATATTTGTGGAAAATTTGAGGAAACATGGAAGATAAGGATAATAATCTTTGGGAGAAAATAAAGAAAAAGATAAGAGAGAAAATAGATTCTCACAGTTTCCAAACCTGGTTTGAACCTACACAATATATTGGGAGGGATGAAAATACATTATTCATTAAAGTTCCAAATTCATATTTTAAAGAATGGCTAACACTTCATTATTCCCTTTTGATTCAGAGAACAATAGAAGAATTAACAGGAGAAAAATTAGATTTCAGATATATCTTTGAAGAGGAAGCAAAATTCCAGAGAAAGGACCCTATTAAAAGAAGAAAAGAGGCGGGGTCTTTAATTCACCCGAATTTAAATCCTAATTATACCTTTGAAAATTTTGTAGTCGGTTCGTGCAATCAATTTGCCCATGCTGCATCTCTAGCTGTTGCTGAGAATCCTGCTAAAGCTTATAATCCTTTTTATATTTATGGAGGAGTTGGGCTTGGGAAAACTCATTTAATGAATGCCATAGGCCATTATATTTTAAAAAAATCGCCATCTGTAAAACTACTTTACATTACTACTGAAAAATTTATGAATGAATTAATAAATTATTTACAGCATGGAAAAATCTTAGAATTCAGAAAAAAATATCGAAGTGTTGATATTTTACTAATAGATGACATACAATTCCTATCAGGAAGAGAAAGAACAAAAGAAGAGTTTTTTCATACATTCAATCATTTATATGATGCCCAAAAGCAAATAGTTATTTCAAGCGACTGTCCTCCAAGAGAAATTCCGAATTTAGAAGAAAGATTGCTTTCAAGATTTGAATGGGGTCTTATCGCAGATTTAAAACCGCCTGATCTTGAGACAAGAATTGCTATCTTATATAAAAAAGCAGAGTTGGAAAATGTAAAATTACCTGAAGATGTTGCTTTATATATTGCAAATAAGATTCATTCAAATATTAGAGAATTAGAGGGGTGTTTAAGAAGAGTAATTGCCTATGCTTCTTTAAAAGGTACAAAGATTTGTTTGGATTTAGCAAAAGAAGCGCTAAGGAATATATTACCCGAAGAAGAAAAATTAATCACAATTGAAAAAATTCAGAAGTTTATCAGTCAAAAATTTAAATTAAAAATATCAGACTTAAAATCAAAAAATAACTCCCCTCATATTGCATTTCCACGTCAAATAGCAATGTATCTGGCAAGGGAATTAACGAATGCCTCATTACCTGAAATTGGTAAAAAATTTGGAAATAAGCATCATACAACGGTTTTACATTCAATTAAGAAAATTTCAGAGTTGAGAAATATTGACTCTAAATTTGATAAAATGATTAATGAGTTTTTAAATTATTTCAGATGATTTTCACAGGATTTGAAAATAATTTTCAACTATCTAAACTTATGAATATAAATAAATTTTAGGATTTTCAACAAAAAAAGGGTTTACTTTATTATTAATTTGTTCTAAAAATAAATAGATAAATAATAATAAAAATAAGAAGAAGGTGATAAAATGAAATTTACAGTTCAAAAAAAATTATTAATTCCCGAACTTCAACTTTTACAAGGAATTGTGGAAAAAAGAAATACCCTTCCAATTCTTGCTAATATCTTAATAGAGACTAAAGAAAAGGAAATTAAATTAATAGGAACTGATCTTGAAGTTGGAATGATTACCTCTTGCGAAGCTGATATAGAAGAGCAGGGTGGGATAACCATAAATGGAAAGAAATTTTATGAAATTATCAGATCTTTACCGGATGAAACAGATGTTTCTTTTGAAGTTACAAATGAAGGTGGACTGGTAAAAATAAAAAGTGGTGTAAGTGAATTTAAAATTTCAAGTTTATCTGTAAAAGATTATCCTAAAATTCCTCTACCCAATTTTCAAAGGAATATAAAATTATCTCTTGAAACTCTTCATAAAATGATTGATAAAACATATTTCGCAATTACTCAGGAGCAGAGATATTATTTAAATGGTGCACTAATGATTTTGAATAATGATTCATGGGAACTTGTTAGTACTGATGGCCACCGTTTAGCTTATACTTTTGTTAAAGAAAATGTTAATTTTAATCTACCTGAGGAAATTCAGGTTATCATATCAAAAAAAGCTCTTAATGAATTAAGAAAAATAGACGATGAAGAAATTGAATTTGATTTTGATACTAATAATTTGTTTTTTAGAGTAGGTAAAAGGACTTTGATTTCAAGAATTATAGAAGGAACATTTCCTGAATTTAGAGCAGTTATTCCACAAAATAATGAGAATATTTTAACATTATCAAGAGATGATTTAATTACTTCTCTGAAAAGGGTTGCTCTTCTTTCAAGCGAAAGGTCAAGGGGAGTAAAATTTACAATTAAAGGTAATCAGCTTGAACTTTACACTTCTAATCCAGAAATAGGAGAAGCAAGAGATATAATCAATGTGAATTTCAGCGGCCAGAATCTTGAAATCGCTTTTAATTCTCAATATATCCTGGATTTTTTAAATGCAGTTAAAAGTGAAACAATTCGTTTTGAGATAAAAGATGAAAACAGTGCAGTTCTGATACAACCTGGAGAAAAAGAAGATGTAGGTTATCAATATGTTTTAATGCCAATGAAAATTTAAAATTTATTTCAAATTTCTTCCAAGATAATAATGAAAATAGTCATTAGAGTACCTAACTGGATTGGTGATAGTGTAATGAGTCTTCCTGCAATTCAAAGTATAAAAAAAAATTTTCCGGATTCAGAAATATGGGTTGCTACTCGAGAATGGTTAAAAGACCTATTTTCTAATAATGAAGATTTAAGTGGTATAATTCCTCTCTCGAAAGATAATTCTATTTCAAATTTTTATAATAACATTCAGAAATTAAAAAAAGAAAAATTCAACATTGGTATTCTCTTCACAAATTCCTTTTCCTCTGCCTTTCTTTTTTTTCTTTCTAAGATTCCTGAAAGATGGGGTTACGCAAATGAAGGAAGAGGTATATTTTTAACGAGAAGTATAAAATTAAAAGAATTTAAGAAACATCAGGTTTACTATTATCTAAATCTAATTGAAAATTTAGGTTTAAAAATTCAAAACATTTCATTTAGTTTAAAGGTCGGGAAAGAAGAACTAAACTGGGTTGAGGAATTATTAAAAAAACTAAAAATCTCTTCTAATTCATTGATTGTCGGTATGAATCCAGGGTCTTTTTATGGGTCAGCAAAAAATTGGCCTGTAGAGCATTTTGTTAGATTGTCAATTAAATTTATTGAGGAATTAGATGCAGAGGTATTCATTTTTGGAAGTAAAAAGGAGAATCTTTTGAATAATAGAATCTCTGAGATTGAAAGGGAGAATGGGAAAATACATAATTTTATCGGAAAAACTACTTTAAAGGAATTAATTGCTCTGATAAGTAAATGTAATTTATTCATTTCAAATGATTCTGGCCCAATGCACATCGCAAATGCTCTTCGAATACCAGTTATCGCTGTGTTTGGACCCACCGATCCAGAAAGGACTTCGCCATTTTATCCACCTTTTAAAATAATTCAGAAAAAGGTTCCCTGCGCGCCCTGTAAATATCGGGATTGTCCTGTTGACCATAAATGCATGAAAAGTATAAAACCGGAAGAGGTTTTTGAAATAAGTAAGGAGTTACTTGAATGAAAAAAATTGCAGTATTTTTAGATAGGGATGGAACAATTAATGAAGACGTTGGCTATCCATCCAGTTTTAATCAGATAAGGATTTATCCTTTTAGTTACGAGGCAATAAGGAAAATAAATCAGGCAGGATTATTAGCAATTATTGTAACAAATCAATCAGGAGTTTCAAGGGGATTTTTTACAGAAGGAGATTTAATAAAAATTCATAAAAAATTACAGGAAGTATTTAATCATCATGGCGCATATTTTGATGCTATTTATTATTGTCCACATTATTCTCCTGATCCATCGAATACCTGTGGATGTAGAAAGCCTTTACCAGGTATGGCTGAAAAAGCCGCAAAAGAGTTCAATATAGATTTGAAAAAATCATATATGATAGGAGATAAAAAGGACGATATACTTTTTGGATTAAATATTGGAGCTAAAAGCATACTTGTATTAACTGGATTTGGTAAAAGCGCAAATTTTCAATTAGAAGAAGCAGGAATTTCACCTGCCTATATTGCAGAGAATCTTTTAGACGCTGTTAACTGGATTTTAAATGATATAAAAAAAACTAAAAAAAGGAGTCAGAAATGAAAAAAATTGGATTCATAGGTCTCGGCCTTATGGGAAAACCTATGGCAAAAAATTTATTTAAAAAAGGCTTCCAGTTAATTGTTTACAATCGGACCCCAAGCAAAACAGAAGACTTTAAAAAAATAGGTGTTCCAGTAGCTTCAAGTCCTGAGGAGCTTTCAAAGGAAGTTGATGTTGTTATAACTATAGTAACCGACCATGAAGCTGTTAGGGAGGTATTAATGGGCCCAAATGGTGCATTTAATGGTGCCCGTCCTGGAACTGTCTTTATTGATATGAGTACAATATTGCCCCGAGTTTCTATTGAGCTATCTGAAAAAGCAAAGGAAAAGGGATTCCATTTTCTTGATGCTCCTGTTTCTGGAAGCACATGGGCTGCAGAGCAGGGAACCTTGGCAATAATGGTTGGTGGAGAGAAAAAAATTTATGAGGAAAACCTCGAAGTTTTTAAAGCTCTTGGTGAAAAAATTATATATATGGGACCCAATGGAAATGGTTCTTACGCCAAATTGATTAACAATATTATAGGCGCAACTTTTGCTGCAATTTTGGGAGAAGGAATCTGTTTTGCAGAGAAGGTTGGTCTTGATGTTTCTGCTCTTATTGAGGTTCTTTCTTCAGGAGCATTTAAAAGCCCTTTAATAGAATTTAAGGGACCAAAAATGATGAAGGCTGATTATTCCACGCAATTTTCCCTTAATTTGATGTTTAAGGACTTAAATTATATGGTAGAGACGGCAAAGGAAAAGAATTTCCCCCTTTTTCTTGGAGCCCTTACCAAAGAGATTTATCAGGCAATAAAAAATAAAGTAAATGGTGATTTAGATTATGCAATAATTGTAGAATTTTTTAGAAGCCTAATTCAGTAATAAAAAGGGGATAGATAAGGTATTTTATATTTCTTCCGTATTTCTTTTGTTATCTTTCTTTTTAAAATATCATCATTTTCGTTTATTTTATTAAATTTATCTTTATAATTGTAGAATATTAAAAATTCAACTTCATTATCTAGATCTTCGAGTTCTTCCTCCTTTTTCATTTTGATTAATTTTAAACCCTTTTCATATATTGATCTTAAAAATTCAAGCTCTTTTGGAAGATTATTTAAGAAAAGATTTATTTCCTTCAAAGCATTCTCAAATTTCTCTTTTTTACCTACACTTTTTCCTTTCAACCCAATTTTTCTTTCAAGATATCTTCTGTAAGCATCCAATACTTTTTTATTACAAAAATATAAAGTTTTAATCTCTTTTCTTAAAGCTTTGGGCTCTAAATTTTCAAATGCCTCGTCTATTGCTTCAAGTACAATATTTAAGGGGATATTTTTATCCCTCCAGAAATCAATTAATGTCATGTCCTTAGAGGATAAAAAGGGCCCTTTTCCTGTCCAGAAAAAAAATCTTTTCGCAATTTCCTGATAGTATTTTTTTTCTTTATTGATTTCTTTCATAAATTATTCTCAAGCCCTCTAAGGTAAGATAAGGGTCTTGATAATCTATTATTTTTATTTGGCGTGTGATTTCATCAGTTATTCCACCTGTTGAGATTACTTTTGTCTGTTCCCCCAACTCCCTTTTCATATGAAAAATGATTTTTTCTATTAAACCTATATAACCAAAATATAATCCAGATTGAATGCTTGCAACAGTTGTTTTCCCTATAACATTTTTTGGTTTTTTAATCTCAACTCGTGGAAGTTTTGCTGTTTTTTCAGAAAGGGCTTCTGCAGAGATATAAAGACCCGGAGCAATAGCACCTCCTAAGTATTCTCCCTTTGCTGAGATGGCATCAAAAGTAGTTGCAGTCCCAAAATCANCCACTATACATGGCCCGCCGTACTTGTGATATGCTGCCACGCTGTTTACGATTCTATCCGCTCCTACTTCATGAGGATTATCATATAAAATTGCGAGTCCGGTTTTGATTCCTGGCGCAACAATTAAGGGAGTCAAATTGAAATATTTTTCACTCATTTGAGTAAAAATACCTGTTAGAGGTGGAACAACACATGAAATAATAATTCCAGTAATTGAGGAGGGATTTATATTTGAAAGGCGGAAAAGACTCATTAATAAAATTCCATACTCATCAGCAGTTTTATTTTTCTCTGTAAATATTCTCCAATGAGTAATTAATTTTTTTTTCTTAAATACTCCAAAAACAATATTTGTATTGCCTATATCTATGGCTAATAGCATCATTTTTATTTTACTCAATAAAATGGCCTGAGTAAATTTTTATTTTGCCTTTTTTTGTATTAAGGAGTAGAGAACCGTCTTTATCCATTCCCTCATACTCTCCTTCCACCAAAGATTGAGTGGTTTTTAATTTAATTTTTTCTCCTTTTTTTAAAAAAGAGTATCTATTAACATGAGAAATTAATTCATTCTGAATAAAATCCATATTATATAATGCCTTAATTTTTTCTAAAATAGTTATGAGTAATTTTTGATTTTCTATTTCTTTATTAAGGATTATTCGTAGAGAGGTAGTTTTTTCTTTGAGACCTTCTGGAAAGTCCTCAATTTCATAATTAGTGTTAACCCCAATCCCTAAGATTATATGACTTAATTTACTACCCTTATATGTTCCTTCTCCAAGAATACCTCCCAATTTTTTTCCTTTATAAATTAGATCATTTGGCCATTTTAATTTAACTTCGAGCTTAAAGTTCTCCTCTATAATCTCTAAAACTGAAAGAGCACCAAATAGAGTTAGCAGGTTTGGATTGGCTATCTGTGGCCTAAGAATAATCGAGAAATATAAACCTTTATTTTTTGAGGAAATCCATTTTCTTCCTTCTCTCCCTCTTCCTCTGATTTGCTCTAAAGCCCAAACTACTGTTCCCTCTCTTTCACCCTTCTCTGCCATTATTTTCGCTATGTCATTGGTAGATGTGCAAGTATCAAGAATATATATTTTTTCTCCTAAATTTTTCACGAAATGCTTATATCGGATAGACTCTTTTTTAATTTTATTAATTTTTCTTTTAACTCTGAAAGACGATTTTCTGTTTGTGTTACGATTTCAGGAGGTGCTTTTTCTATAAATTGAGGATTGTTCAGTCGCATCTCTAATTTTGAAATTTCATCTTCTGTTTTTTCTATTTCCTTATTAATTCTCGAAATTTCCTTTTTCCAGTCTAAAATTCCTTTTACGGGTATTGCAACTTCCCAATTATTTGCTATATTTCTTATAAATCTTTCTTCTGATGGGAAGAGGTCTTTAAATTCAATTTTTTCTGCATTTGTTAAAATTTTAATATATTCAATATTATTCTCCACCAATTCTCTGTCTTTTTTTTGCGGAATATTAATCCATACATCTATTTTCTTTTTTGGATCTATTCGATGTTCAGCTCTTAGAGTTCTCACTGCTATGATTAATTTTTTTATTTTTTCCATTTTCCTCTCAGCATCCTTGTTTTCAAGGGAAGGGATATATTTTGGAAAAGATGCAATAGAAATTGAGATTTCTTTATGAGGTAGTTTTTGCCATATTTCTTCTGTAATAAAGGGCATAAATGGGTGAAGAATTCTTAATATTCCATCTAATGTTTTAACTAGTACTGAGAGACTTGTTTTATTTCCCCTTTTTAAATCAAGTTTAACGAGTTCAATATACCAGTCGCAAAATTCATGCCAAATAAAATGATAAATTTTTTCCGAAGCCTCATAAAATTTATATTCTTTTAAAGACTGGTTGATTTCCTTAACTATTTGATTAAATCTTGATCTTATCCATTTATCCGGAAAAGTGAGTTCCTCCTCTTTAATTTCAAGCTCTTCTCCTTTGTAATTCATTAGTACAAATCGAGAAGCATTCCATATTTTATTAGCAAAGGCTCTATAACCAGCCATTCTTTCTTCAGAAAGTGAAATATCCATACCAGGAACAGCTAAAGCAGCGAGAGTGAATCTTAAGGCATCGGTTCCATATTTTTCTATCATTTCAAGAGGATCAATTATATTACCTTTTGATTTACTCATTTTTTGCTTTTTGAAATCTCTGACAAGGCCATTAATAAAAACTTCGCGAAAAGGGATATCCCCAGCAAATTTCAAGCCCATCATTATCATTCGAGCAACCCAGAAAAAGATTATGTCGAATCCAGTGACCAGTAAATCAGTTGGGTAGAATTTCTTTAAATCAGGGGTTTCTTCTGGCCAGCCCATTGTTGCAAAGGGCCATAGAGCTGAACTAAACCATGTATCGAGTATATCCTCATCTTGATGAATTTCTGAACTTCCACACTTTGAACAGCTCTTTGGGTCTTCCATCTCAACAATTATTTCTCCGCAATTAGAGCAATACCATGCTGGAATTCTATGTCCCCACCATAATTGTCGTGAAATACACCAGTCATGAATATTATACATCCATTCAAAATAAGTTTTTGCCCAATTGGGGGGAATAAATTTTATTCTTCCCTTTTTAACAACTTTGATAGCCTCTTCAGCTAATGGTTTAACTTTTACAAACCATTGCCATGATAAATGGGGTTCAATAATTGTATCGCACCTATAACAATGACCTACATTATGAGTGTAATCTTCTATTTTCTGTATGAGATTTTTTTCTCTAAGTTTTTCAATAACTTTTTTCCTGCATTCAAATCTATCTAACCCCTCAAATTCTTTGCCTGCTTCCTTTGTCATTCTTCCTCTTCCATCTATAACAATAACCTGTTCAAGATTGTGTCTTTTTCCAATTTCAAAATCTACCGGATCGTGAGCAGGTGTAACCTTTACTGCTCCGGTTCCGAATTCCATATCCACTTTTTTATCTTCTATAATTGGAATAATTCTTTCTACAAGTGGTAAAATAGCCTTTTTGTTTCTAAATTTTTTATATCTTTTATCATCAGGATGAACCGCTACTGCAGTATCCCCGAGCATTGTTTCTGGTCGAGTTGTCGCCACTACTATAAATTCATCGGAATCAACGATTGGATATTTTATGTAATAAAGTTTCGCCTTTACTTCCTTATGGACTACCTCTATATCTGAAAGGACTGTTTCACATCTCGGGCAGCGATTTACTAAGTAATATCCTCTATATATTAAATTTGATTTATACAAATCCACAAAAACCTTTCTAACTGCTTTTGTAAACCCCTTATCCATTGTGAATCTTTCTCTGGACCAATCGAGAGAGGCGCCCAATTTTTTTAATTGATTTACAATTATTCCTCCGTATTTTTCTTTCCATTCCCACGCTATCTTCAGGAATTTCTCTCTTCCAAGGTCTTTTCTTGATATTCCTTTTTTACTTAATTCCTTTTCAATAACATTATGAACAGCAATGCTTGCATGATCTGTTCCTGGGAGCCACATTACATTAAATCCCTGCATCCTTTTCCATCGAGCAATAATATCAGGTAGAGTGAAACAAAGAGCATGTCCCATATGAAGGGAGCCAGTTACATTAGGCGGTGGAAGAACCATGGAAAATTTTGGTTTTTCAGAATTCACATCCGCAACATAAAGCTCTTTTTCTTCCCAGAATTTTATCCATTTCTCTTCAACTTCTTTTGGAGAATAAACTTTTGGTAAAATTAATGGTTCTTTCATGGTAGAACTCCAATAGATATGAAGTGTTCAAGAAGAGGAAATTGATTCCACTTCTTTTTTAATTTTCTCTATTTCTTTTTTTATAAGTTCTTCAGCAATTTGAGGAACTATCCTCTCCACAGCTTCTTTTATTATTTCAGGCGAAATTTTCCGTATTATTTTCTCTGAGATTTCACTTACTAATTCCTCAGAAATAGTAATCTGTGGTTTTTCCAATGTTTCTGTTTCCATCTCTTCTGGTAGTCCTATAGTTTTCTTTTCTGCTGATTCAATAAAAGGATTGACCATTATTTCTTCCTTTTCCTCTTCCTTTTCTTTATAATTCCTTTTTTCAAAAATCTCTCTAACCTTTGTGGTTAGCTGAGCAACATCAAAGGGTTTTGAGATAATGTCCTCGTAAACCAGATCCTCGATTAAAGTTCGGTCAATTGTTTCAAAGGCTCCTTTTAAAAGCACCACAGAAATATCCTTTAAATTTTCATTTATATATCTGCAGATTTGATAACCATTTGTCTGAGGAAGGTCAATATCAAGAAGCACAAGATCAGGTTTTACCTCATTAATTTTATCTATAGCTTCATTACCATTGGAAACAAAGAAGACTTCAAATTCTTTTCCTTTTAAAGCGAGTTCTGCTACTTTATGAGTAGTTTTACTATCATCAGCCACTACAATCTTATAAGCCATTTTTCCTCCTTCTTGTCCGTTTTTAAGTTAAATATCATTTTTTCTTCTTCATGTCAAATTCGCCGGAGGTTTATTTTCTCATAGATTTGTGTAGCATGGAAGGAACTTCTTACAAGGGGACCAGCCTCAACCCATTTGAAACCTAATTGTTTTCCAATTAATTTTAATTCTTCAAATTCTTTTTCTGTATAATATTTTTTCACAGGAACATGTGCCTTTGTTGGTTGAAGATATTGTCCAATTGTTATAATATCACACCCAACATTTCTTAAATCTTTTAAACTCTTAATTATCTGTTCCTTGGTTTCTCCGAGGCCTATCATTAATCCCGATTTTGTTATTAATTTATGTTTTCTGGCTTTTTCCAATATTTTTAAAGATCTTGTGTAAAAAAGAGAGGGGCGGTTAATAAACGGATACAATTCTTGAACGGTCTCAAGATTGTGATTCAAAATATCTGGTTTTACCTCAAAAACTTCATTTAAAGCATTCTCATTTCCATTAAAATCCGGGATGAGAACTTCAATTTTTACATCAGGATTAACTTTCCTAATTATATTGACAGTGCGGGCAAAAATACTGGCTCCCCCATCTGATAAATCGTCTCGAGTTACTGAAGTTATTACAGCGTATTTAATTCCTAGCAATTTTACTGCCTCGCTTATAAGGACTGGCTCATCATTATTTGGGGGTTCAGGTATTCCCTTTCTTACTGCACAGAATCTGCAATTTCGGGTGCATGTATTTCCCAGAATCATGAAGGTTGCGGTTTTTTTGGCCCAGCAATTGCCAATATTTGGACATTTAGCTTCCTCACATACTGTATGGAGCTGAAGATTTTTTAAAATTTTTTTTAATAGAAAAAAATTTGGTGAAGAGGGGATTTCAGTTTTAAACCATAAAGGCTTTGTCCTCTTTTGTCTCATAAGGAAGTCATATATTAATTTATGGGGCATTCAATGTCAACCAACCTTGAATATTGACTGAGGAGGGATGTTTATGGTATTTTTCGAAATGAATCATGTTTAATTTTTTATTTTTACTACAACCTAAGGTATCTGGAGAGGGAACGATATTAAGTTTAATTTTAAGAGCAGGACTAATTGTTAAGCTGGTTCTCTTAATCCTTCTTTTTTTCTCAATATTTTCATGGGCTGTAATTATCTATAAGAGCAGACAAATTAAAAAAGCAAAAGCTCAAACCCAACAGTTTCTAAGGATTTTTAGAAGGAGTAGGCAATTATCAGAAATTAATGAAATTTCATCACGTTTTAAATTTACTCCATTGAGTTCGATTTTTAAGGCAGGTTATCAGGAATTAAATGCTCAGTTAAAACTAAATCCTGAAGAAGCAAGAGGAATTGGCAAATTAAATATAGAGAGTTTAAATAGAGTCTTGCTTCGTGCTTCCAATCAAGAAATTTCAAAACTTGAGGCTATGATGAGTTTTCTTGCGACTACTGGTAGTGTAACTCCATTCATTGGTCTATTTGGAACAGTTTGGGGAATTATGGATGCTTTCCATAAAATTGGTTTAACGAAATCCGCGAGCCTCGCAGTGGTTGCACCGGGAATTGCTGAGGCCCTTATTGCAACTGCCGCAGGCTTGTTTGCAGCAATTCCTGCAGTGATCTTTTATAATCATTATCTTCAAAAAATTAAAGACCTAATTACTGATATGGATGATTTCTCATTGGAATTTATAAATTTAACGGAGAGGTTATATGGCATTCAAAATAGATAGGGGGAGAAGAAAATTAGCATCTTCTCTTTCAGAAATTAATGTTACACCGTTTGTGGATGTTATGCTTGTTTTACTTGTAATATTTATGGTTACAGCACCAATGATGAAATCCGGGATAGACGTTAATTTACCTGTGGCTGAGACCTCTCGCCAGCCAGCAGAAGAGGGGCTTTTACTCACAATTACGAAGGATAAATATATACATATTGAGGATAAAGTAATAAATATCTACCTTCTTGAAGGCAAATTAAAGGAATATTTTTATGGTAAAGAGAAAAAAGTTGTTTTTCTAAAAGCGGATAGAGAAATTCCCTATGGGTATATAATCAGGGTATTGGATATAATAAAAAAAGCAGGAGTTGAAGTTGTTGGTTTAATTACTTTGCCAGCTGAAAGAGAGGAAAAATGATAGCAGAAAATAAAGCTGATATGAAATTTTTTAAATTATCTATTGCCTTTTCCTTTATAATTCATTTTGTGCTTTTTTCAACTTTTATTTTTTCTCCATCCATTTTTAAATCTTCTTCAAAACAGCCGATTTACTACGTGAGCCTTATGAGTTTACCAGGTGGTTCTGGAGGAGGAGTAAAAAAAATTCCTTCTCAGGAGGGAAAATCATTGAAAGAATTAACTAAATTCAGGGCTGAGGAGCCCGAGGCTAAATTGAGATATCCTGATTCCAATAGGAAAAAGAGAATAAGGAAACAAAAAGAGGATAAAAAAACAGTAATAAAAAAACCTGAAAAGAGGTATAAGAGAGTCATTAATAAAGAGGGAGAGCTTACAACTGGTATTGGAACCGGAGGCTCAGGTGTGGGTATAGGATTTGGAGAAGAAGGGAGTTTATCATCGTTTCCATTCTCCTATTATGTTTTAGTAATTAGGGATAAAGTATCCAGTAACTGGTATACTTCTCTGGGAGCTATTTCTCTGTCAGGAACAATCAGAGCTGTTGTGTATTTTAAAATTTTAAGAAATGGTGAGATAACGGATTTAAAAATAGAGGAAAGCAGTGGGATAAAATCATTTGATTTATCTGCAGTGAGAGCAATTTACTCTTCAGCTCCTTTTCCTCCTCTGCCTTCGGGATTTGAGGGAGATTATTTAGGAGTTCACTTTATTTTCGAGCATTCAAAATGAGAATATTTAAAGTTTATTTATCATTTATTGTGATTTTTGGGTTTTTAGCAATTGTCGCATTTAATCAGCAGGAAGTAGTTATAAGGATTAAAGGGGGAATGCCAGCTATTCCAGTGGCATTACCTAAATTTATTATTCATTCAGATAATCCAAAGATTATAAAGGCAGCTAAGGAAATTCATGATGTTTTAAAAGCGGATTTAAAATTCTCGAGAGTATTTGAACTCGTTCCAGAGGAATTTTATTCCTATATAAAACTACTTGATCCAAATAATATACTTTTTAAAGACTGGGAATCGATTCAGAGCAATGTTCTTATAGTTGGAGAGGTTTCTTCTTCCAAAGATAATAAGCTCATTTTTACTGGTAGTGTATATGATGTTCGCTCAGGGAGATTTATTTTTGGGAAAAAATATAGAGGTAGTTCAAATTTAGTTAGATTAATTGCGCATAAAATGGCAGATGAAATGATGAAGGCTTTTGGTGAAAAACCAGTGTTTACCTCAAAAATTGTTTTTGTATCAGACAGAGATGGTAATCCAGAAATTTATATGATGGACTATGATGGATACAATCAGATAAGACTCACCTTTAATGATGTAATAGATACGCTTCCTGCCCTTTCTCCTGACAGGACAAAAGTTGCTTATACCTCATATAGGAGAGCAAATCCTGATTTGTTTGTTTTTCACATCTATACTGGCAAGACCATTCCAATAAGCACAAAAGGTGCAAATTATGCACCTTCGTGGTCTCCTGATGGTAAAAAACTGGTTTTTTGTTCGAGTAGGAGTGGAAATCATGAGATTTACATTGTGGACGAAGATGGAAAGAATCTTCGCAGACTTACTTTTAATAAAGCAATAGATACTTCTCCTGATTGGTCTCCAACTGGTAGAGAGATTGTTTTTACATCAGATCGAAGTGGTAGCCCACAATTATATATAATGGATGCTGAAGGCACTAATGTAAGGAAAATCAGTTATGGCGGAACATATCATGATTCTCCATCCTGGTCTCCGAATGGAGACAAAATTGCATATGTCTCAAGGGTTGAAAATAGATTTGATATATATGTTCTTGATTTGAGAACTAATGAAATATTTAAATTAACAGAAAATAATGCTCGCAACGAAAATCCGTCCTGGTCTCCTGATGGGAGGCATATTGTTTATTCTTCAAATGTTTCTGGAACAATTCAAATCTATATAACAGATTATGACGGGAAAAATACGAGGGTCTTAACCTCAAAGGGAAATAATAAAATGCCAGACTGGTCTTATTAAAATATAAAAGTTGACATAATAGAGAGAAGACCTTAAAATGAGGAAAAGAAAGGAGGAAAGAAGTAATGACTAAAAAATCAATTGTAATTTTTCTGGCGACATTTTTGGTCTTTTTTGCCTTACTTAGCTGTAAAAAAAGGGTTGAGATAAAACCTCCTGCACCTCCTTCTCAAAAAGCAGAGGAGAAGGCAATGCCAGTGGAGGAGGTTAAGGAAGCACCTGCTGTTGCAAAGCCTGAATTAAGTGAAGAGGAAATTTTTAAGGCAAAAACTTTAGAAGAATTAAATAGGGAAAAACCCTTACAAATGATTCATTTTGATTTTGATAAATATGATATAAGAGAAGATGCCAAGCCCATTCTGGAGAAAAATGCAGAATGGTTAAGACGTCATCCCACTGTTAAAATTTTAATTGAAGGGCACTGTGATGAAAGGGGCACAGAGGAATATAACCTCGCTTTAGGAGAAAAAAGAGCAAAAGCTACAATGGAATACCTTGTAGCTCTTGGCATTTCACCTAATAGGATAAAAATAATCTCATATGGAAAGAGCAGGCCTTTAGACCCAGGACATAATGAAATAGCATGGGCAAAAAATAGAAGAGCCGAATTTGTTATTATAGCTAAATGAGATTTAAAAAATTATTTTGGATAATCCTTCTGATAATTACATTATTTACTATATCTCTACCAAATGGGAAGGAGAAAAAAGCATATGAATTAATTTATGAAGATATTCAGGTTATTAAGAAACAATTAAAAGCCCTGGAAGAGAAGGTTGAGTTAAATTCAAAGAGGATTGATGAAATATATGAACTTGTAAAGACATTAAGCACCCAGATGGTTGCTCTTCAAAGAGTTCAAGCTGATTTAACAAGGAATAGCGAATATTTCCAAGCTAAATTGCAGTTGATAATGGAGAAGCTTGACGAGACAAATAAGCAAATTATTAAAACACAGGAAGAGCTTCTTGCCTTAAGAGGTTTAAGAGAAATTCCAGTGGAAGAAAAAGCAGAAGTGGAAACTGGCACCCCACAGAGCACAGAGGCCTCAGAAGAAGCTGAACAGAAAGGGCAAGAAATTCCATCGGTCTTTATTTCTCCTCAGCAGATTTATAATACCGCCTATTCTGATTATTTAAAAGGAAATTATCAACTTGCAATAGAGGGTTTTAGACAGTATATAGAGAATTTCAGAGAAAGCCCATTAGCAGATAATGCTCAATATTGGATCGGGGAATGCTATTTCAGTCAGGGAGATTATTATAAGGCAATTGAAGAATTTAATAAATTAATTCTAAATTTTCCTCAGGGGGATAAGGTTCCTGCTGCATTTTTAAAGAAAGGATATTCTTATTTTGCGCTTGGAGAAAAAGAAAAAGGAATAGCTGTTTTGAAACTTTTAATAAGCAAATTTCCAGAGTCAGAGGAGGCAAAATTAGCTGAGCAAAAAATCAAAGAGGTGAGCGAAGGATGAAGGATGTAAACAGTTTAAATAGGGTATTTTTGATCGGGCATTTGGGGGGCGAACCTGAAATAAGGTATATTTCTCAGGGGGAAAGACCAGTTGCTCGTTTTTCACTTGCTACAAATGAAGTTTATTTTGACCAAGTGACAAATGAAAATAAGAGAAGGACTGAATGGCATAGAATAGTGGCATGGGGAAAACTGGCTGAATTTTGTGAAAAATATCTGACAAAGGGAAAACAAATTTATATTGAAGGTAAATTAAGAACAAGAACATGGGAAGATAAAAACGGAATTAAAAGGTCCACTACTGAGGTGGAAGCACAGAGTATTATTTTACTTGGAAAGAAAGAGGATACAGGAGAAGAAGTCATTTCATCTGAAGAAATAGAAGGAAATATTGAAGAAACTCCTCCTGAGGAGGAAGAGGTTCCCTTCTAAGAAAAATTATTTTTTATTTAAACGCCCGTAATCATCCTCAAGGCGGACAACATCATTAAGATGAGGTGTTGATACTTCAAATATAGTGCAATCTTCAATCGCTTCCATTCTGTGCTTTAATTTTGGAGGAATATGATAGCTATTACCTTTTTCAAGTATTTTTTCCTTTTTTTCGCCGTTTTCCTCTACAATAAGTTTCATCTTTCCTTCCTGAAGATATATTGTTTCCTCTTTAATCTCATGATACTGGTAACTTAGTCTATGTCCAGCATGTATTTTTATTACTTTTCCAGCATAGGAATCCGTTAAGGCAAACAATAATTCGTATCCCCATGGTTTCTCTGTTTTTTTAATCATTTTTTCACCTCAAATAACCAAGTGATTTTAACATTTTTAAGGTTTCCTCATCCTTCACAAAAAAGGCACGGGTTTTCAAAGCTGAATCTACATATTTATTTAGCTTTTTTTTGAGCTTAATGATTTCTTTTTTATTTTTTCTTAATGGATAAATATTATTTTTCTCAAGGGGATCTTTTTCAATATTAAATAATTCGAACTGAGCTTTTTTAGGTGTAAAAATTAGATGCCAGGGGAACTTTATGATTGAGAATCTATCATAATATGACTCAGGGGAATAGGTTTCAGTATAAATCTCTCTGGATTTTTCTAATTCCTCATTATTCAAAAGATTTCTTCCTTCCATCCATTCAGGTTTTTTCCAGCCCATTATACCTTCTAAGATTGTAGGTGCAACATCGAGTAAACTAACTATTTCTGAGATCCTTACCCCATTTCTGGAAGAATGTGGGTTATAAATGATAAACGGAACCTTTAAATAAATACTATAAAGAAAATGAATGTGACCAAAATGTGGGCCTCCCCATGCAGTTTTATATTCCCCAAGTCCCTCTCCATGGTCACCTACAAGAATTATATGGGTTTTATTCAAAAGATTTAAATCTTTTAATTTTTCTAATAATTTTCCTATTTCACCATCCATATATTCAGTTTCGCGTCTGTACAAATTCCTTTTTTCACTTAGAGGTAAGAGGGGTTCTCCTTCTATTTTAAGCTCTATTTCTCTTTCCTCATTGGAATTATTTATCAATTTGATGATAGCTTCTTTTTTTAAGAAATAAATTATTTTTTCTCTCTTTTCAATCAACCAGCCCTTTTCAAAGTTTATTTTTAAATTTGGAAAATTATTAAATTCTAATGTGGTTATTTTCATTAAATATTTATTTTCTATTTCAGGGAAGTTACTGAGAGTTTCAAACTTTAAAGAATTTATTCCCTTTTTTAATTTAAATTTTAAATAATAAACTGTTGAGCTTTTTAGATAAATTTCATGTAAAATTTTGTTATTAAAATAAACTCTGAAATTAGGAGGAAGATAAGGAGGAGCATATGGTTCATGAGGATCAGAATAGTGAATCCATAAAAAGAATTTTTTATTCGAATTTTTTTTAAGCCAGTTGATTACTCGAACATTTATTTCCCGAGCATTTAAATACCACCTTGTTTTTGGAAATTTGTCATAATAATAATCAAATCCATTTCTTAATCCATATTTTGAAGTTAAAACCCCCAAAGAGATAAAAGCACCTGTAATATATCCTCTCTTTTTAAAAAATCCAGCTAATGATATCTTATTTTTAGATTTAAAGATTTCTCCATTATTGAAAATATTTAATTTCCAAGGTTGCTTAGAATAGAAAATTGTGGCATGGGAAGGAAGTGTTATTGGAATTAAACTATAACAATTTTCAAATAAAATTCCGTTTTTTGCAAGCCAGTCAATATTTGGGGTGTTTGAATTTTTTGGGGAATAAGCGCTTATAAAATCTGCTCTTTGAGTGTCTAAAGTAATAAGAATTAAATTCGTTTTAGTTAGTTTAGAACAATTACAAGTAAAGATGAAAATAAGGAATATAACATATAGCTTTTTTTTCATTTAATGTAGCCTAAAGCTTTTAATCTTTGTTTTAATTCCTTATCTAATTCCACTTCCTGAGTTTCTGATTTTTTTTGCTCTTTATAATAGCTTTCTATAGTATTTATTAGCTCCCTTATGATTCTTTGATATTCTCTCCGTTTCGCTAAATTTACAGTTTCTTTTGGGTCTTTTTTGATATCATATAATTCAACTTTATATTCCTTAAAATTGCTGCAAATTTTTTTTACATAAGGCGATATTATTCTTTTATTAATGATAAGTTTTAGGTTTCCTTTGATTAATGAAATAACCGTTGGATAAGGGTTTCGGAATTTTCTAAGAGCTAAATCGCAAATAACAATTCTACTGTCTTTTTTATTATTGAGTAAATTTATGAAACTTTTTCCTTCTAAATTAAAGCGTGAATACTTAATTTTCAAAAAATCCAATATAGAAGGCATAATATCTATTAGTCGAACAGTTTGTTCAATTTTTTTCCCTCGAAATTTTGAATTGGGAAATTTGATTATCAGAGGAATTTTAATGGCTTCGTTGTAAAGACTATGATCATGGAGCCATGCTTTATGTTCATAAAATTCTTCTCCATGATCACTTGTAAGTATTATTAAAGTGTTGTTGTATAAATTCAAACTTTTTAATTTATCAATTAAGGGCTTAATAAAATATTCATCTGTATACCTGATTTCCCCATCATATAATGCGATAATATTTTCTTTCTCTTCCGGAGTAAAGCTAATTGAAAATCTATCATTTTTTCCCTCATTAAAAATTTCTCCTAAATTTATTTGATCCCATTTGTGATTTTTGTTTAAAAAGAGTTTTCCAATAGAAGATAAATTTGCGTAGGGGTCGTGAGGTTGATATGTATGGAGAAAAAGAAAAAATTTTTTCTTTTTATTGTTTTCTAACCAATCTAATAAATCTTTTGAGAGTAATTCAACTTCATCATATCTAAGAGAAACATTTCCCTTTATCTTAAGTTCCTTGTAAGTATCAAAGCTTTTTGCAAAACCATATTTAGCGCTAAGATATCCACCTCCTGTAAATGCAGCACAGAAATAATTATTATTTCGTAGAATATCAGTAAGAGTAATTAATTTTTCATCCATTTTTTGGAAGGGAAAGTATACTTGATGATAATATGAATTTAATGAAGTAAATAGAGATATATGAGCAGGTAAAGTCCAAGAGGTTGAGCTATAGCAGTTAAGAAAAAGCACTCCATCCCTCGCTAGTTTATCAATGTTAGGAGAGGTAGCTCTTTTATACCCATAGCAGCTGAGATGGTCAGCTCGTAAAGTATCAATGGAAATCAGTATTATATTTGGTTTTTCTTTTTTCGGTTCTTCTAATGAATAAATTATTGGATTAAACCAAAATGCTGGTTCAATTTTTGAATTTCTTCCTTTCTCTTCCCTTTCTGTAATAAAAGATAATTTTATTTTTCTATTTTTAAATGAAGATAAATCGATTCTGTGCATAAAAATTTCTCTATCCTGTACATTTTTGAAAGGATTAAGATTTTTAGAAAATAATATTTTTCTCTCTTTTTCAGTTTCTAGGGTGATTATAAAATTGACTCCATTTCCCTGTCTATCGAAATTTCTATCAAAAATTCCACAACCAAACTCCAAAATTGAGTCAGAAGAGATTTTTAAATCAAATTTATATTCACTTCTTGGGGGAGAAAAAAGAATATTTAGGTGAAATTCATTTAAAGGGATTTTTTTCTTTATCTGATAAGGATTGCTTTTAATATCATAATCATTGATGTCATATTTACTTTGAATATCAAATAACTTCAATATCCCTTTTCGTTGAAGGGAGCTTACTTTTTGTTCCAGAATAGCGTAATATCTAACTTTATATTTGTTATTTAATTTACTGGGTCTAAGCTCTTCTTTCTTATGGAAAAGTAAAATTACATCTTTTGGAGAGGAGATTTTTATCATTCCAATTACAACGTATCTATTTTCTAATGGGACATTTTTATATTTTGTATTAGAATATTCAAGTCTCAATTTATATTTGCCGATTTTTACCTTCTCTCTAACACGATAAAACTTTTTTCGAGTTACTGGGAATTTTTCTATTAATATATTATTTAAATATACTTTTACAATAGGAATAGAAATTTCCACATTTGGATTCACAGCTACAATGTCAAGTATAATTTCACTATCTGGGAAAAAAACATCTAATTCCAGAGGTTCGTTTTCTTTTAATATTACTCCTCTCAATTTCCCGCTGTAATTTTTATGACTCGTTATGCTTACAATTTTGTTAACTTTTACCCATTTCCAATATTCATCCTTTTCATCTTTTTCTCTAAAAAATTTCACGCTCCTATCCTCTCTTAGTAGCTCCATACCTTCAGGCTTCTGATTTTCATTGATACCTAAGACTGGAAATTCAGTAGATACCCCCCATACATCAAATTTTGGATCAGAAAA
Organism: Candidatus Aminicenantes bacterium JdFR-78; assembly: GCA_002010665.1. GTDB lineage: Bacteria > Acidobacteriota > Aminicenantia > JdFR-78 > JdFR-78 > JdFR-78. The sequence continues at coordinate 91,333 of MTON01000005.1, read as the reverse complement.
TTCAGGTAAATATTTCCATTTCCCTGTTAAATCTTCTTCTATTAATTCAAAATTTTTTATTAAATTTTTTAAAGGTGTATCAATGATATTTTTCTCTTCTAAATGGTCAATAAATCGAAATAATTGACCCTCTTTTATCTCGAAGATTTTTATTGACTTGCAATAATTAAGAAGGAAAATAAAAAGAAAAAATATTATTATTCTTTTTGCATTTATCATTTCATTACTAATGATAATCTATTTCTTAAAATATTTGCAAGGCAATCTTGAGATTTTTCTGAAATGAACTCTTCTTACGAATAGGAAAAAATTTGAAATTATTTTTCAAATATTTATTTGGAAAAGAGATTGCCTTTACTTTAATGCAAATTTAAGTTATAATAAAAAACCAAAATGATTAATTCCTTTCTTATATTTTTTTCCATATAAATCCTCTTTCTTTTGGAGCATAAAATGGAGGATAAGACATATACAGAAGAGAGTATAAAAGTTCTGAAAGGCCTTGAAGCAGTTAGAAAAAGACCTGCTATGTACATCGGAAGTACTGGTTTGACAGGACTTCATCATCTCGTTTACGAGGTAGTAGATAATAGCATTGACGAGGTTCTTGCTGGTTTTTGTAATAAAATTAAAGTAATCATTCATGTGGACAATAGCGTTACTGTAATTGACAATGGAAGAGGAATACCTGTAGGAATTCTTAAAAAGGAAGGACGGCCAGCAGTAGAAGTAGTCCTTACAACCTTACATGCTGGGGGAAAATTCGACGATAAGACATATAAGGTTTCAGGAGGCCTTCATGGAGTTGGAATCTCTGTTGTGAATGCTTTATCCGAGAGATTAGAGGTGGAGATAAAGAGAGATGGTGGAGTATATCGGCAAATCTATGAAAGAGGAAAGCCTATTACTGAATTAAAGAAGATAGGTAAAACAAAGAGTACTGGAACAAAGATAACTTTTTGGCCTGACCCTGAGATATTTGAAACAATAGAGTTTAATTTTGAGATTTTAGCGCAAAGACTGAGAGAGCTTTCCTTTTTGAATAGAGGTGTCTATATTTCAATCGAAGACGAGCGGACGGGGAAAAAGCATGAATTTCAGTATAACGGAGGAATCTGCGAATTTGTGGAGCATTTAAATCAGAATAAAAATGTTCTCCATTCCAAGCCAATATATATTTCAGGAGAAAAAAATGGAACTATAGTTGAGATAGCAATTCAATATAACAATTCTTATACTGAAACAATTTATTCCTTTGTAAATAATATAAATACAACCGAGGGAGGAACACATTTAAGTGGCTTTAAGGCTGCTTTAACAAGAACCATAAATACATATGCCCAAGCTCATAATTTAATAAAAGACTTCAAGGAAGGTTTTACTGGAGATGATACAAGGGAAGGCCTGTGTGCTGTTATAAGTCTGAAAATGAAGAATCCCCAGTTCGAGGGTCAAACAAAAACAAAATTGGGGAATAGCGAAATAAAGGGAATAGTGGAATCTCTTGTAAATGAGAAATTATCAGCTTATTTTGAAGAAAATCCAGCTGTTACAAAAAAAATTGTTCTTAAAATCCTGGAAGCTGCAAGGGCTCGTGTTGCTGCGCGAAAGGCAAGGGATTTATCGAGGAGAAAGGGATTGCTTGAAGCAACAACTCTTCCTGGAAAATTGGCTGATTGCCAAGAAAGAAACCCTGATTTAAGTGAAATATTTATAGTGGAGGGAGATTCTGCAGGAGGTTCTGCAAAACAGGCAAGAGATAGACATTTTCAAGCTGTTCTTCCAATAAAGGGTAAAATACTAAATGTTGAAAAGGCTCGGTATGATAAAATATTAGCAAATGAAGAAATAAGAACAATAATCGCAGCTCTTGGGACAGGTATAGGCAAAGAGGATTTTGATATAAATAAACTTCGATATAAAAAAATCATAATAATGACCGATGCTGATGTGGATGGTTCCCACATAAGAACTCTTCTTTTAACCTTCTTTTATCGGCAGATGTATCCTGTAATTGAAAATGGTTATTTGTACATTGCTCAACCTCCTCTTTACAAAATAAAAAGGGGTAAAACAGACTTTTATTTGAAAGATGATCGCGCATTTGAGGAGTTTATAGTTAAGAAAATTTCTCAGGAAAAGACAGTAAAAATAAAAGAAAATGGAAAAGTTTTTTCAGGAGAAGAATTAGTGGAGGTCTTGCATAATCTGATATTAAAGAAAAACTATTTAAAATTTCTTGAAAGAAAGAATTATCCATCCCAGATAATCGATTTAATGTTAAGAAATCAAATCTATAATGAAAAATCTCTTGCTGATAAAAAGAAAATGGAGGAATTTCAGGGAGAGCTTTTCAAATTAGGGATTCCATCCCTATTTGGAGAGGATGAAGAGCATGGAGTATTTGAAATTTCTTTTAATTGGGAAATAAATGGAAGGAAAATAAATCAGAAAATAAATTGGGAACTAATCTCTTCCGCTGAGTTCAGAACCTTATTTAAAATTTATCAAAGTCTTAAGGAATTCTCCCCTCCTCCCTATGTAGTTGAGGAGGATAAGGAGGAAGTGGAGGATGATTTAAAATTGCTTGATTATTTAATTGATTCAGGGAAAAAAGGCTTAACAATACAAAGATATAAGGGACTCGGAGAAATGAATCCAGAACAGCTTTGGGAAACAACAATGAATCCTAAAACTCGCTCCCTCCTTAAAGTAACGATCCAGGATGCGGTGGAGGCAGATGAGATATTCACTCTTCTCATGGGCGATGAAGTAGAACCAAGAAGAAAATTTCTTGAAGAAAATGCCCTTGATGTCAGAAATTTAGATATATAATTCAGTGCTGCGTATAGTATCCTTAAACAAGCAGCACAAAGGGGAAAGCCATGGAAAAAGGATTAATACCAGTTAGCCTCGAAGAAGAAATGAAACGTTCATACCTCGACTATGCAATGAGCGTGATCATCGGTAGAGCTATACCTGATATCAGAGACGGATTAAAACCGGTTCACAGGAGAACCTTATATGCTATGCATGAGGCTAATAATACCTGGGATAAACCTTATAAGAAGTCTGCTCGAATAGTGGGTGATGTTATAGGTAAATATCATCCTCATGGCGAAGCAGCAGTATATGATGCTCTTGTTCGAATGGCTCAGGATTTCACAATGAGATATCCACTTGTAGATGGACAAGGAAACTTTGGCTCAATAGATGGAGACCCGCCTGCTGCTATGAGATACACAGAAGTGAGAATGGCAAAAATAGCGGGCGAATTGTTAGCTGATATTGAAAAGAATACAGTTGAATTTGTTCCCAATTATGATGAAAGCCTCCTCATGCCAGAGGTTTTACCAGCAAAGTTTCCAAATCTTTTAGTTAATGGAGGTTCTGGAATTGCAGTTGGAATGGCAACAAATATTCCACCTCATAACCTTGGGGAGGTAATAGATGCAACAATTCATTTAATTAATAATCCAGATGCTGATATAGAGGAACTCATGGAATTTCTTCCAGGGCCTGATTTTCCAACAGGAGCATATATATGTGGAAGAGAGGGAATAAGAGAAGCTTATAGAACAGGAAAGGGCGTTATTTATCTAAGGGGTAAAGCTATAATAGAAAAAGGCGAAAAGGGACAAAGGGATAAGATAATAATCACTGAAATTCCTTATCTAGTTAATAAAGCAAAACTTTTGGAAAAGATTGCTGATTTGGTTAAAAACAAAAAGATGGAAGGAGTTTTGGATATAAGAGATGAATCTGATAGAGAGGGGTTGAGAATAGTTATTGAATTGAGAAAAGGAGAACCACCTGAGATTATCTTGAACAATTTATATAAACACACACCACTTCAGACTTCCTTTGGAATAATATTTTTAGCAATTGTTAATAACCAACCGAGACTTTTAAATTTAAAAGAATTGCTAAAAAATTTTATATCCTTCAGGGAAGAAGTTGTCAGAAGAAGAACAAAATATGAACTTGATAAAGCAGAAAGAAGAGCACATATATTGGAAGGCTTGAATGTAGCACTTGACAATTTAGATGAGGTTATTAACTTAATCAGGAAATCTAAAACAGTTGAGGAGGCTCGTCAGGGACTTATATTGAAATTTAAGCTAACCAAAATTCAGGCTCAAGCAATTTTAGACCTTCAATTACAGAAATTAACAGGACTTGAAAGAGAAAAACTTCAAGCAGAATATCTGGAGCTGATTAAAACAATTGCAAGGTTAAAGGAGATATTGGCAAATGAAAAGCTCATTTTAAATATCATCGTTGAGGAACTTCAGAGAATTAAAAAAGATTATCAGGACGAAAGGAGAACAGAAATAATTGACGAGCCTATTACTGATTTAAAAATAGAAGATTTAATTGCTGAAGAGCAAATGGTAATAACTTATACAAGTTCAGGTTATGTGAAACGAACTTCATTGAGTTCTTATCAAAGACAGAAGAGGGGAGGCAAAGGGAAAATAGGAATTAGGATGAAAGAAGAAGATGTTGTAGAACAAGCATTTGTTGCATCTACCCACAGTTATCTTCTAATTTTCACAAATAAGGGACAGATTTACTGGCTTAAAGCTCTCTCGATTCCAGAAGCTGATATTTCTGGAAAAGGGAAAGCTATCGTTAATTTAATAAATATTTCCTCGGATGAAAAAATCGCATCTGTAGTTCCTGTCAAGGACTTCAACCAGGAAGCATATTTATTAATGCTCACAAATGATGGTTTAATAAAAAAGACAGAACTCAGAGCTTTCAGTAATCCAAGGGCTGCGGGTATTAGAGCAATCAGTCTCAGTGAAGGTCGAGAGTTGAAGACTGTTAAACTGACTGATGGGAAAAAGGAAATAATAATAGGAACAAAATTTGGAAAAGCTATTCGTTTTTCAGAAACGCAGGTGAGACCAATGGGAAGGACTGCAGAAGGAGTAAGAGCGATTTCCTTATCAAAAGGAGATGAGATTGTGGGGATGATTGTTATTAGTGAAAATGAAAGATATGTTTTTACAATTACTGAAAAAGGATATGGTAAAAAAACACCTATAAGTGAATATAGAGCCCAAAATAGAGGAGGAATGGGTATCATAACCCATAAAATTAATGATAAAGTTGGAAATGTTGTAGGGATAATGGGAATAGATGAGGAAGAAATGATTGTGATAACAGCTCAGGGTAAAGTGATGAGAATAAAGACAAAAGCACTCAGGCCAATGGGAAGAATGACACAGGGAGTAAGGATAATAGATCTGGGTCCAGAAGATAGGGTGGCCTCTGTGGTAAAGGTGATTAAAGAAGAGGAAGAATGAAATCAGGGAAAATAAAGATAGGGTTGATTTTTGGGGGGCGCTCAGCAGAACATGAAATTTCAATCCTATCAGCATCTAGTGTTTATAAAAATATTAATAAGGAAAAGTTTGAAGTAATCTCGATTTATATTAACAAGAATGGATATTGGAGAGTAGTGGATAGTCCCTTAATCGGCCTTGAAAATCTTAATAAAGGAGAATTTTATTCATTTCTTCCCTGGGCCGATTCTAAAATCATAGAGCATTTTGAAGCTGATGTGTATTTCCCTTTATTACATGGGCCTTACGGGGAAGATGGGACAATTCAGGGATTGCTGGAAATGGCAAATGTTCCATATGTTGGGGCAGGAGTACTTGCCTCTTCTTTGGGAATGGACAAAGCAAAGATGAAATTTATTTTCAGAGCAAAGGGGTTGCCGGTTGTTAATTTTATTATTATCCATGACTGGCAATGGAAAAAAGACAGGGATTTTTTCTTAAAAAAAATAAAAGAGGAATTTAAATATCCAATTTTTACAAAGCCTTCAAATCTTGGCTCAAGTATTGGAATTACAAAGGTTAAGGAAGAAACACAGCTTATTCCCTCGATTGAACAGGCTTTTAAATATGACAGGAAAATATTGGTTGAGCAGGGAGTAATTGCGAGGGAAATAGAATGCAGTGTTCTTGGAAACGAAGAACCACAAGCATCTCTGCCGGGAGAACTCATTCCATATCGAGAATTTTATGATTATAGGGATAAATATGTGGAGGGAAAAACAGAATTTAAAATTCCTGCTCCACTTGAAGAAGATCAGATTAAAGAAATTAGAAGACTAGCGATTGAAGCGTTTAAAGCAATAGAATGTGAGGGAATGGCAAGAGTAGACTTTTTCCTTGAGAAAGAAACAGATAAAATTTTTATAAATGAAATAAATACCATTCCAGGATTTACTGAGATCAGCATGTATCCTAAAATGTGGGAAGCTTCAGGTATATCCTATCCAAAATTAATAGAGATATTAATAGAATTAGCATTAGAAAGATATAAAAATAAAAAATGAGAATCCTTGGAATTGATTATGGAGAGAGGAATATAGGGCTTGCTCTCAGCGATGAGCTGGGTATAACAGTCCATCCTCTTGGAAAATATACAAGAAAAAATAAAAAAGAGGACAAAAATTATTTTTTAAAATTGATTAAGGAATATAATATCAAGCGAATAGTAATTGGTCTTCCCCTCAGAATGGATGGGACCAAGGGGGTTCAGGCTCAAGAAGTAGAAAAATTTGGGGAATGGCTTAAAAAAATAACCCAATTGCCAATTGAATATTGGGATGAAAGACTTTCGACCAAGCAGGCATTTGATATCCTAAAATCAAGGAATATAGAATACAAGGAAGGTAAAAAATTTAAGGATCAGATTTCAGCAGCAATCATTCTTTCGAGCTATCTGGAAAGCAAGCGCAAATTATGAAAATTATTAAATTAATAATTCTCTTTGTGATTCTTATTATTTTATTTTTTCTAATCTGGTTTTATATTGAATATTATCTACCTTATAAAGGTGAGACAGAATCCAAAATAATTGAAATTGAAAAAGGGATACATGTTAAAGCTATTGCTAAGAAACTGGAAAGAGAAAAAGTTATTAAAAATTCAAGTGCTTTTTTAATAGGCTATAAGATTTTCTTTAAGAATAAAAGTTTAAAGGCAGGAGAGTATTTAATTTCTTTCCCAATTTCTTGTCATCAAGTTTTAAGTAAATTAATAAAAGGGGAGATACTTCTTCATCTAATAACAATACCAGAAGGCTTAACAATTGAGGAAATTGCTGATATTTATAGAAAAAAACTTGAAATTCCCAAAGAAAAATTTATTGAAGCGAGCAAAAGAACAAGTTTGATTAGGGAATTTGATAAAGAAGCAGAGGATTTAGAAGGCTATCTTTATCCAGAAACCTATCATTTTCCAAAAGGAATTGATGTAAATAAAATTATTGAAACTATGGTTTCTCAGTTTAAGAGAATATTTAAAGATGAATGGAGGAAAAGAGCTTCTGAGTTAGGAATGAGTATTCGCGAAATAGTGATTCTCGCCTCATTAATTGAAAAAGAAACCTCGGTTCCAGAAGAAAAACCCCTGATTTCTGCTGTTTTTCACAATAGGTTAAAGAAAGGAATGAAACTCGAATGTGATCCCACGATTATTTATGCTCTTAAAAAAGAAGGAAAATATGAGAATAAAATAAGGACAAGGGATAAAAAATTTGATTCTCCCTATAATACATATGTTTATTATGGACTTCCTCCAGGTCCAATTTGTAACCCAGGAAAGGAGTCCTTGAAAGCAGCTCTTTTTCCTGCTTCTGTAAAATATCTATATTTTGTCTCAAAGAATGATGGAACTCATTATTTCAGTCTCAGCTTAAAAGAACACAATAGAGCAGTCCGTAAATATCAGAAGTTAACTAAAAAATAATTTGTAAAATACCCTGTTCTGATTTAAAATATAATTTAAAAGTTTATTAAGGAGAATGGGAAAATGAAAAAAGTTTTGAGTTTAGGGGTTTTAATTTTATTCATTTTTGGAATGAGTTTAGCATTACCAAAAGAAAAGAAGAAAAAAGAAGAGAAAGAAAAGATTATTGTTCCCAAGGAGGTTGGAATAGTTTTTGATGAGGGAATCTCAACAAGAACACCCCGACTGGATATTCCCGTAGAATTTACAAAGCATTTTTTCTTTCCTGCCCAACAGAATCATGTCCATTCAGTTTTTATTTTTAAAATGAAAAATCAGGATCTTGGATTTCAGGAAATTCAAGTTCAACCTCAGAAAAAAGAAGAGAAAGAAAATGCACAGGAGGAAGTGCCTATAGAATTAATTGCTGATTTAAATGTATTTCTACGATTTTATAAAATGAAGGATGGAAATATAGAGGGCATATTTAAAGAGGTATACATCCCTTTTCAAATAAAAAAGAAAAAAGAAAAATACAATCCAGAAGAAGAGAATTTCTATTCAGTGGGATATCCCCTCCCTCCAGGAAAATATTTATTAGCTTTAGCTGTAACTTCAATTGATCTAACAAGAATTGGTACTGTATATAAAGAATTTGAATTGCCAAACCCCTTAAAACTTAAAAAGTTAATATTGACTCCAATAGTATTTTTGAAATCCTATAAAAGATTACCGGATGTGGAAACATTACCAACTGTTCATGTCAATAGTTTTCGATATTCAGTTCTTGAGATAGTCCCAAAATTAGATCTTTCGTTTTCAAAGACTGAACAACCAGATGTTTTTTATTTCGTATATGGCGCAAGACCAAATCCAACGACCAATAAATATGAATTAGAAGTTACATATCAAATTTTAAAAGGAGAAGAAGCAGTTATTAAATTTAAGCCAACTGTATTTGATATTCCATTGATTAGTCATCCATTACCTCTTAAGAAAAAGGATAAATTTATCGAACCAGGAGAGTATACCCTTTCAATAAAAATTGTTGATAAAGTAAGTAATGCTACTCTAACTAAAAAGATTAATTTTACTTTTAGCTGATTATTTTTTAAATTTTAAAAATTTTAAAAATGAAATTCATCGTTGATTTTCATATCCATTCTAAATTTTCTCGTGCGACCTCAAAGGATATGACCCTTGATATTTTAGCTCGCTGGGCAAAAGTAAAGGGAATAAAAGTCCTTGGAACAGGAGACTTTACTCATCCAGAGTGGCTGTTTTTAATAAAAGAAAGATTAACTGAAGCAGGAAATGGTTTTTATCAATTAAAGGATTTAAGAAAAATAAACAATGAATATCTTTCAAATATTCCCTTTTCCCTGGATGATGTCTTTTTTATACTTTCTTCTGAAATAAGCTTTATTTACTCTAAAAAGGATAAAGTTAGAAAAATCCATCTAATAATTTTAATGCCTGACTTAAAATCAGTTGAGAGATTGAATAAAAGATTATCAGGGATTGCAAATTTAAGTGCTGACGGAAGGCCAATAATTGGAATGGATGCAAAAGATTTTCTAAAAATGGCTATTCAGGAGTGTCCAGAATGCATGGTTATTCCTGCTCATGTATGGACTCCATGGTTTTCCCTTTTTGGAGCAAATTCTGGGTTTGATTCAGTAGAAGAATGTTTTGAAGAACTTACTCCTTATATTTACGCTCTTGAGACAGGTCTTTCCTCTGATCCAGCAATGAATTGGCGCCTTTCTTCGTTGGATAAATATACATTAGTTTCAAATTCAGACGCCCATTCTCCATCAAAAATTGGAAGAGAAGCTAATGTCTTTGATACGGATTTGAGTTATGAGGGAATCTCAGAGGCAATTAAGGAAGGAGATCCATCAAGATTTTTATATACAATTGAATTCTTTCCAGAGGAAGGCAAATATCATTATGATGGCCATAGGAATTGTGGAATTGTTTTTTCTCCGAAGCAGACAATTGAAAATAACTATATTTGTCCAAAATGTAGGCAGAAACTTACAATAGGGGTTATGCATCGGGTTGAACTTTTGTCCGACAGAGCAGAAGGTGAAAAACCTCCGGGTAAAATTCCCTTTAAAAATTTGATCCCATTAAATGAAATAATAGGAGAAGCTCTTGGAAAGAGTTCAGAGTCTAAAGTTGTGTGGGATCATTATTTCAAATTAATAAATAGTTTTGGTGATGAGCATAAAATATTGACAGAAATTCCATTAGACGAGATTGAAAAATTAGCAGGCTCGAAAATTGCCAGTGGTGTTGAGAGAATGAGGAAGGGAATAGTTAAGATAAATCCAGGATATGATGGAGTTTATGGGAAAATTAGTATTTTTGAGGGAGAAAGCGAAGCAGAACAGAAACAATTAAAACTTTTTTGAAATTTAACTTTAGGAGAATGTGAGTATTAATTAGTGTAAAATAAAAAAATTGAAAGGAATAGTCAGAGAAGATTTTGCAGAGCATTTCAGAATACTCCTTCTCGCAACTTTGGTAGGCCTGATCGGAGGCCTTACCTCAATATTTTTTACATATTTAATCAACTTTTTTCAGTCTTTATTCTGGGGGGAATCAGCGAGTTTTTTAGCTCAGGTTGAGAAAAAATCCTGGATTTTAATTATTCTTCTTCCAGCTCTTGGGGGTCTTCTTGTTGGTCCTTTGGTTTACTTTGGGGCAAGAGAAGCTAAAGGGCATGGAGTCCCTGAAGTAATGGAATCAATGCTATTAAAGGGAGGGATAATAAGGAAAAGAGTTGCCTTTATAAAGGCCCTTGCATCTTCGATCTGTATTGGTTCAGGAGGTTCCACAGGCAGAGAAGGTCCCATTGTTCAGATTAGTGCAAGTTTAGCCTCAACTATTGGTCAGATATTTAAAATAAAGGAAAGAGGAATGAAAACCCTGGTTGCAAGTGGTGTTGCTGCTGGTATTGCGGGTACATTTAATGCTCCAATTGCTGGGGCAATGTTTGCAGTTGAAATAGTACTTGGAGAGTTTGGGGTTGCGAGTTTTACTCCAATTGTTGTTGCTTCTGTTATTGCAACTCTCACAACTCATTATTTTGTGGGTGATTTTGCTGCCTTTAAGGTTCCAAAATATACTTTAATCAGTGTCTGGGAAATAGGGCCTTACATCTTACTTGGATTGGTGAGTGGGCTTGTTGCAATATTTTTTATAAAAATACTTTACCTTTCAGAGGATAAATGGGACAAATTGAAATTTCCTGATTTTTTAAAACCAGCTATTGGGGGTTTAATAATTGGATTTATAGGATTGAAATTCCCCCATATTTTTGGAGTAGGATATGAAAGTATTGATAAAGCTCTTTACAATCAAATTCCATTTATTTTTGCCTTTCTTCTAATTTTTATAAAAATAATTTCAACTTCTTTCACTCTTGGCTCAGGTGGTTCAGGAGGTGTTTTTGCCCCATCGCTCTTTATGGGCGCAATGACAGGAAATTTCATAGGTCAAATTTTTCATCATTATTTTCCTAATGTCATTTCACCCCCGGGTGCTTATGCACTTGTTGGAATGGGCGCTGTTGTTGCTGCAGCAACTCATGCCCCTATAACCGCAATCATTATTATTTTTGAGCTAACAAACGATTATAAGATTATTCTACCTCTCATGCTTACATGTATAATAAGCTCTTTCATCACAATTAATTTAAAGGAAGAGTCAATTTATACTCTTAAACTCAAGCATAAGGGAATAATTTTCAAAGAAGGTAAAGAGATAAATATCTTAAGGTCTCTTTTTGTTAAGGATATTCTTTCTCAGGATTACAAAACTTTTCTAAATACCCAGAAAATAGGTGAAATAATTGATCAGGCTATAAGTGGTAGATATTCTGTATTTCACGTTGTGAACAAAAACAATGAAATATGTGGTGTAATCACATTGAATCAGCTTAAAAGCGGTATTTATCAAAAGGATTTAATTGATTCTCTTGTAATAGCAGAGGATATTGCCATTCCAGAGATTACACTTGATTACAATGATAATTTAGAAAAAGCCATGGAGCTTTTTGGCAAACACGATCTAGAGGAAATTCCAGTTACAAAAGATGGAAAATTTGTAGGAGTTGTGAAGAGAAGGGATTTGATAGAGGCATACAATAATGAGATAGCAAAGAGAGAGGCGATTCAGGGATTGGTCAGCAAATTAAAATTTACCCATGAAGCAAAATCAATTGAAATAGGACATGGCATTGTAATTGAAGAGATGAATTCTCCTCCTTCTTTCTGGAATAAAACTTTAAGGGATTTAAATTTAAAGGCCAATTATGGGATTGAAATTATACTCATAAAAAGAAAATATCCACCACTTACAATTCCACTTCCAGCAAGCAATGAAATCATCAGGAAAGGAGATATATTAATTTTAGCAGGGCCAAGAGAAAGTATTAACAGATTACTGACTAATCCTTCAAAATTTTCTTGACCATAGAAAGTAAATCCTTTATTTTAAACGGCTTAATAAGAAAATTTATTCTTTCATTTCTTATAAAATCAATTGTATCATGTCCGAGCACATCCCCTGAAGTTAAAATAACCTTTTTTGGATCAATTAGCTTTTCCTCTTTTATTTTCTGATAAAGTGTTTTCCCATTTAGATGAGGCATTTTTATATCAGAGATTACCAGGTCATAGTCTTTCTCTTTTAATAGATTGTATCCCTCAATCCCATCCTTCGCTATTTCAACTTCAAAATCGTTTGATTTTAAAATATCAGAGAATAAAGAGGCTACTCCCTTTTCATCATCAATTATTAGTGCCTTCTTTTTCATTTTATAACCTCACTTTTTCAGGAAATGGTAGTATTATAGTGAATGTTGTACCCTCCCCTTTTTTGCTTGATACATAAATATTACCATTGTGCTCCTTAACTATTTTTTGAACTATACTCAACCCAAGACCAGTTCCCTTTTTAATTCCCCTCTTAGTTGTGAAAAATGGGAGAAATATTTTCCCTAGATTTTCTTCAGCGATTCCAATACCATTATCTGAAATTTCTATAAGGGCTTTTTTACCTTCTTTTTTTGTTTTTACTTCGATTCTTCTTTCTCCTTTTTTATTAAGAAGAGCTTCATGAGCATTAATAAGTAAATTTAAAATCGCTTGCTGAATTCTGTGTTCATTAATTTTCATTGGAGGTATTGAATAATCAAATTCTTTTATTACTTTAATATTATCAACCGAAAATTCATAATTTTTGATTTGAATAGCCTTTTCAATTACATGATTTAAATCAGTATAATCTCTGCCAGGTGGATGATAACGGGCAATATCAAGTAAAGCCTGAACAATTCTAAAACATCTGTCAGCTTCCTCTTTTATTTTCTTTAACTTATCTATTAATTCCTCTTCATCCATTTTTGTTGATAGAATGAATTCTGAATAGCCAATAACTGTTGTTAAAGGATTATTCAGTTCATGTGCTATTCCAGCAATAAGCTCACCAAGAGTAGAGAGTCTTTCCGAGTGAATGAGTTCTTCTTCCATCTTCTTTTTTTCTGTAAGATCTCTATAAATTCCAAAAGAGCCGACTATTTTTTTATCTATGTAAATGGGAGCTCCAAGAATAGAGACAGGAAATTTTGTCCCATCTTTTTTCTTTCTAATTGTTTCTATTGAAATTATCTCCTTCATAGCAGTCTTAACAAGCTGATCTGCTTCTTCTATTAATTCTTCTGGAACAATTAGTTTTTTCAGGTTTTTCCCTTTGATTTCCTTTAAAGTGTATCCAAATAATTCAGTAAATTTAGTATTCACATTTTCAATTAATCCATTTCTGTTCAGGGTTACTATTGCTTCTGGAGAATTCTCGAATAATGATTGGAAAAAAGCCTTCTGTAATTTTATATTTTCCTCAACTTTTTTAGCTTCAGTAATATCCCTTGAAATTCCAATAATTCCAATGAGATTTTTTTTGTCATCAAAAAGCGGGGTTTTTATTGTTTCAAAAATTATAGTTTCTTCATTAGGGGTTTGAAATTTCTCCGTAAATCTTAAAACTTTTTTACTCTCCAGAACCTTCTGGTCACTTCTTATGCAATATTTTGCTAAATCCGAGGGTAAAATTTCTTCATCTCTTTTTCCAATTATCTCTTTTTTACTGAGATTGAAGAATTTCTCAAAGGCTCTATTTACTTGAATATATTTTCTTTCTGTATTTTTAAAGTAAATTAAATCTGGAATTGAGTTTATTAGAGCATCAAGGGTTTCAAAAGTTTTCTTTAGTGACTTTTGAGCTTCTATTTGTTCTGTTATGTCCCTTGAGATTCCAACAGTTCCTATTATTTCTCCTTCATCATTTGTCAAGGGAATTTTGGTTACAGAAAGCCAATGCTTTTTCCCATCTGCCCTGGTTATCTGTTCAATTTTTCCAATTAATGGTTTTTTTGTTTTTAGTACATTTTCGTCATCTTCCCAGGCTGAGCGAGCCTCATTTTCTGGTAAAAAATCAAAATCTGTTTTTCCTATCATATCCTCTGGAGTTGTATTATGGTGAAGGGCTTTTGCTTTGTTTACAAGAATAAATTTATTTTCTTTATCTTTAAAGAATACTGAATCAGGAACATTGTTTATTAATGTCTGAAGGAGTTTATGTTCCCAATGTAATTTCTCCTCCATTTGCTTTTTTTCCGTAATATCTCTTGCAATACCAAGGAAACCAATAATTTTTCCATCTTTTTTAATAGGAGTGGACCTTACCTCAATCCAATTTCTTGTGCCGTCTTTTCTGATAACCTCATATTCAGCAGGAGTATTTAAAATCTCTCCTTTCATTATTTTTCCAACCCGATTTTTCCATTGTTTAAGATATTTTGTAGGCACAATATCACAGAGATTCATTTGTAAAAGTTCTTTCTCCGAGTATCCCAATCTTTCACATATTGTTGGATTTACAGAGAGAATATTTCCATTAAGATCCATAATAAAGATTCCGTCAGGACTATTCTCAATTATAAATTTATATTTCTCTTCACTTTCCTTTAATTTGTCCCATTCTCTTTTCCATTTACTGATATCTCTTGCAATTGAAAAAACAGCTCTTTTCCCCTCAAATTCAATTTTAGAAAAACTTATTCCAACTGGAATTAATTTTCCGTCCCTTTTCCTATGATAATAAAAAAAAGTTTTATTTTGCGGATTTTCGATTTCATTCATGATCTTTTCTCTTTCATTCTTAGGGTGTAAATCTGTATAACTCATATTGTGTAATTCCTCCTCTGAATAGCCATAGTCCCTTAATACTTTCTCGTTAACTTTTAAAATTTTTTTAGTATTAGAGTCTATAATAAAAACGTATTCAGGAATATTATTTAGAATATTCACTCCATTCATAGTTTAGTTGTTTCTCTTAAATTTCTTACCCCCACAAAATTTATCAGAATAAATAATTAAAGTCAATTATCTGAAATTTGAGGTAAATAGATTATAAATGTAGCGCCTTTTCCAGGTTCACTTTGGACAAGGATTTGACCACCACTTTGTCTTATAATTCCATAAACAGTGGAAAGTCCTAGCCCTGTTCCATTTTCCTTGGTTGTAAAATAAGGCTCAAAAATGTGAGAAATAATGTGTCTATTCATGCCTATTCCTGTATCCTTTACAATAAGCATAATATATGGTCCAGGATTCAATCCTTCTATTTGTCTTGCAAATTCTTCATTGACGTTCACATTAGATGTTTTGATAGTTATAGTTCCTCCTTTTGGCATTGCGTCACGGGCATTTGATATTAGATTTATAATAACTTGTTCTATTTGGTCTCTATCCACTTTGACTTTTCTGAGTTTAGGGTCAAGTTCTAAGACAAGAGCTATGTCCTCTCCTACCAGGGTTTTTATCATTCCCTCCATATCTTTAATCAGTTCATTGAGATTAAGAATTTTAGGTTGAAAAACTTGTTTTCTTCCTAATGCAAGTAATTTCTGCACTAAGGATATAGCCTCATTGCTTGTTTCATAGATTAAGCGAGCGTATTTATAAATAGGATTTTGTTTTGATAAATTACTTAGAATAAGTTCACTATAACCCATGATTACAGTGAGAAAGTTTTTAAAATCATGGGCAATATTACCTGCAAATCTTCCAAGTGCTTCCATTTTAAGGACAAAGCGGAGATTCTCCTCTGTTTTCCTTAGTATGTCTTCAGCTCTTTTCCTCTCTGTCACATCTAATAAAGTGCCAATTACTGCAGGTTTTCCTTGATATTGAACAGCAGAGCCATAAACTTCTACATAAATTGTTCTTTTATCCTTGGTTAAACCTCGAAATTCATATTGAATAGATTTAATCTCTCCTTTTAATCTCTTTTCAAGATTTTTACGCACAATTGGCCAGTCATCAGGAAAAACAAGTTCTTTTGGCCCCATTTTATCTATTAATTCTTCCACTTTATATCCAAATATTTCAGCTAATTTTGGATTTACATATTTAAATTTATTACCCTGTATGAGATATATTCCCGCAAGCGATTCCTCTGCTAGACTTCTAAACATGTTTTCAGATTCCTTGAGCTTCTCTTCAAATTCTTTTCTCTCCTTTTCTAGTTTTATCAAATATAAACCAAAGACAATATCCTCAGAAATTTCTTCGAGGAGTTTATTTTCTTCTCTACTTAATTCTTTCTCACTTAAAATAAAAAGGGAAATATTTATATCATTCCTTTTAGTCTTAATAGAGCTCAAATAAAAGCTATTAAATTTGAATAGCCCGCTTTCCTCTCCTATTTTTTTCTTAAATTTTAAAAATTTTTGGAATTCTTTCTCATCCCCTGCCCTATAAATTTTCCCATTTATGAAAATACAAACGCATGAATAATTTTTTATTTTCAATAAAATTTCACATGCTTTTTGGAGAAGTTGCTCTCCTCTTTTTTCTCTTGTTATGAGCTGGTTTACCTTTCTTATTGCTCTTAAAACGTTATTTAAATGCTCAATTTTTTTTCTTTCTTTATTACTTTCCCTTTGAAGTATTTTAAGTTCCTTAATTTGATTTTCTAAATCAGAGATTTTTTCTTTCAGTTTTTCGTTTTTAGTGTTCATAGGAAACTTTTTATGAAAAGGAAAAAACCCTTTCTAAAATAACTAATTCGAGCACATTTGTCAAATAGATTTTAAAATATGGTATAATTGTAACAATGAGAAGGAAGGTTAACCTGAATTCAAAAAATAAAAAATCTTCTCTCAAATATGAAATAAGTGCAGTAATATTGTTCACAATTGGAGTTATTGTATTATTAAGCTTGATAAGTTATTCTCCTAAGGATCCATCCTTTCTTAATTTAAATCCCTCTGTTAAAGTAAAAAATTATGTTGGAAAATTTGGCTCTACAATAGCTGAAATTTTAATACAATTTTTTGGAATACCCTGTTTTATCATTCCTTTAATTTTTTTCTATTTTAGTGCAAATCTCTTTTTCACAAAAATAAGAAGGGAGATTTTATTAAAAGGAATTATCTCCTTTTTGTTTATCTTAACCCTTTCCTCCTTTTTCCCTTTTTTATTTAATTTTATCAAGTGGGAGAACATTGAATTGAAATCTGGAGGAGTTATTGGTGAACTATTATCAAATTTCATGATCAAAAACTTTAATAAAACCGGTGCAATAATTATTCTTTTACTCTTTATTTTAATTTTCCTTCTTATTCTTACAAAAATTTCCATAAAGAAAATACTGGTATTAATTGGAAAACCAGGAAAGTTCTTTTTAAAGGAAATAAGAATAAAGATTGTTGAATACAGAAAAATTAAGGAAAAGGAAAAGATAAGAAGAAGAGTAATTGAAAAATATGAAAATAAAAAGAGGGGAGAAACAAAAGAGGCTCCACCTTCTCCTCCTGAGGAAAAAGCGCTTTTTCCAGAAATAAGAGAGGATAGGGGCTATCATTTTCCACCGATTAGTCTGTTAGAAGCTCCTCCTACAATTGAGGAGATAAATAAAGAAGAATTATTAACTAAAAAGAGAATTATAGAAGAGAAATTTCGTGAATTTGGGATTGAAGGAAGAGTAGTTGAATATCATCCAGGCCCTGTAATTACCACTTTTGAATATCAACCAAGTCCTGGAGTTAAAGTAAGTCAAGTTGCAAGTTTGTCAGAGGATCTTTCATTGGCTCTTAGAGCTGAATCAGTGAGAATTGAAAGGCTTCCCGGGAAAGCGTCCATTGGACTTGAAGTTCCAAATAAGAAAAGGGAAATAATTTACATAAGAGAACTTATTCAGTCTAAAGAATTCAAGGAATCCTCTTCAAAATTAACAATTGCTCTTGGAAAAACTGTTAGAGGAGAAATATATTTTGCAGATTTGGCCATAATGCCCCACCTTTTAATTGCTGGTTCCACCGGAAGTGGGAAAAGTGTAACGATTAATTGCATAATAACAAGTATTGTTTATAAGGCAAGTCCAGAAGAAGTAAAATTCATTCTTATTGATCCTAAGAGACTTGAACTTGGAGTTTATAATGATATTCCATACCTTCTCACACCTGTTGTAACTGATCCTAAAAAAGCAAATAATGCTCTTACATGGGCAATTCTGGAAATGGAGAATAGGTACAAAAAATTAGCAGCATTAAGGGTGAGAAATATTGAACAATATAATCAAATAGTTAGAAATTTTAAAAGGGAGAAAAGAGATTTTATTATTCCTGAAGAAGAACTTAAACCTCTTCCATATATAATTATAATAATTGATGAGCTTGCTGATTTAATTATGATTGCTGCAAATGAGGTTGAACAATCAATTTCGCGTCTTGCTCAGATGGCAAGGGCAGTGGGAATCCATTTAATTTTAGCTACTCAAAGACCATCAACAGATATCATAACTGGAACAATTAAAAACAATTTTCCAAGTAGAATAGCGCTTAGAGTTCCTTCTAAGGTTGATTCTCGAATAATAATTGATACAGCTGGAGCTGAAAAATTACTTGGTTCAGGCGATATGCTTTTTATGCCCCCAAATTATCCACGATTAATAAGATTACATGGAGCATTTGTATCTGAAGTTGAAATTTCTCGATTAGTTAAATATTTAAGGGAACAGGGGAAGCCTGAATACAATACCAAGGTGGTTAAAGAGCCAGAAAAAATTTATCGGAGGGAAATGGCTGAAAAGGATGAGCTCTATGAAAAGGCTGTAGAGCTTGTTCTCTCTACTGGTCAGGCTTCAGCTTCTTATCTTCAGAGAAAACTAAAACTGGGGTATGCTAGAGCGGCAAGGCTTATTGATATGATGGAAGAGGAAGGGATAGTTGGACCTTCTGAAGGAAGTAAACCAAGGGAAATACTCGTTGATAGGGATTATTTTTTGAGGAAGTTGAGAGAGAAGGAGGAGTAATTTTTGTTTTTTAGGAAAAAAGAAGAAATTAGAAAAGCTCTCGCAAATGAAAATTTACAAAAAGCTCTTGAAAGAGCTGTTTCAAAGTTTTATCAGAATTTTAAAAATTCAATTGAAGATGTAAACTGGACAGAACTAAAAAAAAGGGCTCGCGAAATCAAAAGGAAGAGTATAGATAATCTTCCGGAATTATTGATAAAATTTGCTCAAGAAGCATATAAAGCTGGTGCAAAAGTTTATATAGCAGAGAATTCAAAACAGGCAATAAAATTAGTCTATGAAATTATTAAAGAAAGAAATGCAAAACTCGTTGTTAAGTCAAAATCCATGGTCAGCGAGGAAATTGGGTTAAATAAATATTTAAAGAAAAAAGGAATAGATGTTATAGAAACTGATCTTGGAGAATGGATAATACAAATCTCAGAGGATAGACCCTCCCATCTCACAGCTCCTGTTCTTCATCGCACAAAGGAAGAAATTGCAGACATTATAAGCAATTATTTAAACAGACCTGTTCCACCCGAACCTGAGAAAATTACTGAGGTTGTTAGAACTGAGATGAGAGAATATTTTATAAAGGCAGACATTGGTATTTCTGGGGCAAATCTAGGGATTGCGGAATCTGGAACTCTTGTAATTGTGAGTAATGAAGGAAATGTTAGATTAGCAACTTCCTTGCCGCCAGTTCATATCGCACTTATTTCCTGTGAAAAGATTGTTGAAACAATTGAGGAGGCTTCAACTCTTATAAAAGTCTTAACTCGTTCTTCAACTGGACAGAAAATAACAAGTTATGTTTCTTTTATAACTGGTCCAAGCAGAACCGCAGATATTGAAAAGAAATTAATTTTCGGGGCACATGGTCCAAAGGAACTTCATATAATTATTCTGGATAATAAGAGGCTTGATCATATAAAGGATTCTCCTTTAAAAGAAGCCCTTTATTGCCTAAAATGTGGTGCGTGTATGATGGTTTGTCCTGTTTATCAGGTTGTTGGAGGTCATATATTTGGAGGCCCTATTTATCCAGGAGGAATCGGTCTTCTTATGACTGCAATAACATTATCTGAGAAAGCCTCATTCCCAAACATTGATTTATGCTCTGACTGCAGGAAATGCGAGGACTTTTGTCCTTTGAATATTCCAATTGGCGAGTTAATACTGGAATTAAAAACAAAAAAGGGAGCTGATTTAATTGAAAAAATTGGCTCAAATTTTTTCTCTCAAAAGAAAATTTTAGATGTCTTGGTTAAATTTGCACCCAAAAATTTTATGAATAAATTATTTCCTATAAGAGGAGAATTCCCGTTTCCTAAAAGAATTTCTGTGAAGGGAAAGAAAATTTACCTTTTTCTTGGATGCCTTGTTAGATATGCCTATCATGATATCGGAAAAAAGGCGGCAAAGATTCTTTCTTCTCTTGGGTGGAATGTAATAATTCCTGAGGAGCAAGTTTGCTGTGGAGCTCCATTTCTTCATTTAGGAGAAGAAAAAATTTCGAGGAAACTTGCTTTAAAAAATTTAAAATCCTTTGAAAGGCATAAGCCTGATTTTATAATAACACTATGTCCAACAGGGAACTGGATGCTTAAAGAAAAATATGAATCCTTTTTTAAAAGGGATATAGGATTCAAAATTCTTGATTTTAATGAGTTTCTAATAAAATTTCATTCTAAAAAAGATTTAAAAAAATATATTTATAAAGAGAGTCAGAAAATCTTCTATCATTATCCATGTCATTATTCCTCTATTTCTCCAAATAGAGCATCTTTGAAATTTTTAAAAGAACTTGGATTTGAGGTGATGGAAGAGGAAGAACCTATAACTTGTTGCGGGTTTTCAGGGGTTTTTTCCTTCAAATATCCTGAAATTTCAAGGAAAATATGGGAGAAAAAGAAGAATAAGATTTTAAGTTCAAAGTCTGATATTGTTGTTACTAACTGCCCTGGATGTATTTTTCAGATTGAACGAAATTTAAAGAAGACAAACCCGAATATTAAAATTTTTCACCTTTCGCAGCTATTTTCTTAAAATTTTGAGCGTTACAACCTTAAATTTAGGGACAGAAATTTTAATAATATTTTTATTAAAAGATATTCTCTCCAGTCCATTTTCTAAAAAATCTACCTTATAAACCTCTTTTGGTTCAAAAGGTAAAATTATTTCCGCGCTCGTATTTTTGCCATAGGCTTCATAAATTCTCAGGATAAAAGACATATTGTCCTCTGAAAGTTTAAAAGAAGAAAAAAGTATATTGCTGGGTTTAAGACATAAAAAGGATTTTGAAAGAGGAAGTTTTCCTTTAGATTTTTTCTTTAAAATTAAGCTTATAAAGGGATTATTATAATCGTGTGCAATGCGTGGAATATTGCTTTCTCTCCAGTCTTTTTCATGGGGCACAAGAGCGTAATCAATAAAATGGATTCCTCTGTCAGCAGTTGGGTCAGGGTCGGTTGGGGAGCGTAAAAGAGTTACCCGCATTCTATTTCCATGGATATCATAGCCATATTTTGAACGCGTCAGAATACTCACTCCGTAATCAGGCTGTGAGAGATCAACCCATCTTAAAGCAGGCACCTCAAATCTTGCTTTTTCCCAATTGTTTTTCATAGTGGTTGGACGCTGAATAAAACCAAAGGGTATTTCAAAGCTTGCTTTCTCATTTTGAACATTAACATCAAAGGATGTCTTTAAAAGGGTATGACTTTCCCACCAGTCCACTTTGGTTCTGAATTCTATTCTATTGAGCATATTATAAAGAATTGTGTCGCAAACAAAGAAAGAATTTGGATAATTCAAAGTAGGATGAGCATTTATCCTTTTTGCGCTTGATTTAGGATTGAAGAAGTTAAAATATGCTCTTACAATGTAGCAGATAGGTCCATTTGCAATTAATTCAATTCTGTCAAATTTGGGTTTCCATTCTTCACCAGTATATCCAATATTCCATGCATCCCATCTAGACGGTTTATCTCCAAAGAGTTGGAGTTGATTTCCATATCCTGAGAGAACCTCCTTTTTATTCCTTTTGTCAAATATGCTCTTTATTAGGCCTGTTTTCTCATCAAAAGTAATTCTATAAAATTCATTTTCAATTTCATTTTTAAAGGGTGAAGATTTCTTCTTTTTAATTTTTAAATTCGTTTTTTCAAGGGAGAAGATTTTATACCCAAAGGCAGGAATATTTTCTGCAATAAATATTACCTCTCGAGGCCTTATTTCATCTGGAATTTCTTCATCTAAGTCTATTATTTGATGAGGGATTTCCTTTCCATTAAAATCTCTAATTTTATAATCAATGAATCCGTGCACTTTTAATTTGACAATGTCTGTTCTCTCCCATGGAGATGGATTAAAAACTATTAATGGGTTTCCTTTAATTTTTGAAGTGTTTATTCTTGAAGCAATATATTTAAGGGATTTAAATAATTCTTTTTTCGCAAGTTTTTCAGCAATTTTATAATCCTTTAAAGCATCAATATAAATTTCTCTAATACCTGAACCAGGTAATATATCATGAAATTGATTGAATAAAACTTTCTTCCATGCTTTTTTGAAAGCCCTTTGATTGTATTCACCTCCAAGGAAATAAGAAATTAGAGATATACTTTCAGCATTTACAAGAAGATTTTCGCATTTTCTATTGTATTCTTTTATTTTGGCTTGAGTGGTATATGTTCCTCTATGATATTCAAGATATAATTCATCTTTCCATACAGGAATTTCAGATAAATCCTGCTTAAAAAGGAAATCCTCAAAATACTTTTTTGATGTTGTGAATTTTATCCTGGGGAAAATTTCAAGATTTTTCAATTTCTCAATTATTTCAAGCATTTCATAAGTCGGGCCTCCACCATGATCTCCCACTCCATAGAGAACAAGCATATTCCGTAAGCCTGTATTTGCCTCAAATTGCCTCAATCTGTCAATTAGAATAAAAGGGTTTTTAAAATCATAAACATAACTGAAAGGAAAATACACAAGAATTCTTGAACCATCTGGACTCTTCCACCAGAAAATTCTATAAGGGAAAACATTGGTGTCATTCCATGAAATTTTTTGTGTTATGAAAGCTTTTATCCCACTTTGAGAGTAAATTTGGGGCATGTTCCAGTTATATCCAAATGAGTCTGGATTCCATCCAATTTCCACATTGATATCAAATTTTTTAATAAAATAATTTTTACCATAAAGTAAGTGTCTAACCCATGACTCCCCACTTATCAAATTACAGTCTGGTTCGACCATCATTCCACCAACTATTTCCCAGTTTCCTTTTTTTACTTTTTCCCTTATTCTTTCAAAAAGTTCAGGATAGAGGGTTTCCATCCACTCATAATAATGAGCTGAGCTCTGAGCATAAGTGAAAGCAGAAAAAGTTTCCATTAATTTTATTACATTAGAAAAAGTATTTTTACAGACCTCAATTGTTTCTGATTTTCTCCATAGCCATGCAGCATCTATATGAGCATTTCCAATCAATTCAATAGTATATTCCCTTATAAAGTCTCTTACTGGCTTTAATTTTTTAAAAGCGTTCTGCACTGAAAGGAGAAAAACTTCTCGATTTCCTTTTTTTAGTGCCTTTATGTTCACTGAATTAGCTCCTTCATTAAGGATTTCTCTTAATCTTAAACGCCGATGCCTTGGAACAGGAGATTTATCTATTTTTGGGTCATATTTAATCCAAGCAGCACTTTGATAGGTGTCAAAGCTTAAAAGTTTACTGGCTGTTTGGAAACACAGGATTATATCTTTAATCTTTTCGACAAAATTTTTTGCTCTTTCAATTTCCAGTTCAGCTCTAAGGAGTCTAAGAGGGCCTCCATAATTTATTCCTTTGATAATAATAGTATATTCTTTTTCGGGTTCTGCACTTTCGGTTAATAAGAATTTTCCATTCCACTCAAAGCGACCCTTTGGTTCTCCGTTGATCCATACAAGCCCAGCATCGTCAAGTTCAAAATTTAAAAATACCCGACAGCCAAAAATGTTATAACCGAGAAATTTTTCTGGAAGAGTAATTTTTCCTCTAAACCAGACTTCTTTCTCCATTAATCTTTCCCGGATATTATATTTCTTCCATAAAGAAAAATCAGAAATAGAAAAAGGATTTATGCTAGTATTTTCTGTATATATCCAGTTCTTAATTTTGAGATCTATAGCATTTTGTAGTTCATTTATTACAGAGTCAATATTTCTACCTGCCAAATTAGAAAATAGTACTAAAAGAAATAAAATCAGGAAAATTGTATTTTTTCTTCTCATTTTTTCCCCCTTAAATTATTTTTTCTTATGGATTTCCTTAATAAATCGTCTGTAAAGTAAATAAGTTATTATAAAAGAAAAGCCAAAAATTAAAGCTGGAGTTATTATTCCATAAATTAGGGTTTCAGACATTATTTATCTCTTTTTTTCTTTCTTTTTTTATATGAAAAATAAGCAAGAAGAAGTCCGAGAAAGGATGCCAAATATGCAATTGTCATCCCAATTACTACAAATAATCCTTTACTCATATTCCCTCCATTTTATTATATTATCCAAATGTTTTAAAAAGTCCCTCTGTTTTTTTTCATATTCTTTTGAAATTGCTTTTAATTTTGGATCAATTACCCAGTGAAGAAACCAGGTTAGAATTATTCCAAATCCAAGTATTATAAAGCCCTTAATCAGTAAGAAACAACTCAGAGCAAGTCCTATCATTAATAAAGCATATGCAATTGGAGAAACTATTATTGCAATAGCATCTTCTTTTGTCCAGCGGTCAGCTTCTTCTGGTTTCCATTTTCTTTTAATTATCTTCATTTAAAACCTCCAGATTATTTGATTAAACCGATTCTTCTTGCCTCCCTTTCAACGGGTTTCCACCAGCCAATTGGTCTTGTCATCGCATAATATTTTGTAAGCTGTCGCATATCTTCTGGTTTTGTAAGAAAGGTGACTGGAATATATACAAGAGCTGTAAGAATCATAAGAACCCAGAACTGCATGTAGTCAGGAAGTTCAGGGATAACTCCAAAAGCTGGCAGAACCCACACAATAAGCCAGCTAAAACCAAGATTTGCAATCCATGCAGATAAATAGCCCCAGCTATTAAATCTCCACCAGACTACTTGAAGAATATTTGGAAGCCACATCCCTGCTCCCATTATCCATAAGGCAAATATCAGCCATTTTGTAATCTCTTCCATCATGGTTCCGTAAATAAAAGAGCCACCCAGAAGAATTGCGGTTGAAATTCTACCAGCTAGAACCAGAGTTTTTTCCTTTGCTTCAGGATTTATATAATGATGGTAAAGGTCCCTTGTCAAGTACACTGCACCTAAGTTTAAATGGGTGGAGATTGTTGAAAAGTGAATTGCAATAATTCCTGCAAGAAGGAATCCAAGTAATCCTGCGGGTAAATGTTCAAAAGCAATTCTATACCATGCCATTTCATATTGCTGAGGGTCTGTAATTCCTGGATAAATAACAAAAAATGCAATAATAGCGACTGCCCAAATTGAATTTCTTGTAAGTGTAAGCGCAGTTCCCCACCATATTGAATATGAAGCATCTCTAACAGTTTTCGAGGATTGTATTCTCTGAGCTTCTGCATACCAATCAATACTTGTTCCCATTCCAAATCCACCTAAAACAGCAATGAAAATCATTGTTAAAAACCATGAGAGAGGGAAATCTCCTTTAAAAAATCCGCTAAAATGGAATGGATTAAGTCTCCACATTTCTCCAAGACTTGACAATTTTTCAATTATGGCAGATGGGCCCCCTGCTGCCTTTACTCCCCAGAAAGAAGCTATTAATATTGTAAAAAAAGCCACAATTCCCTGCTGAAAGTCTGCCATTACAACGCCCCAGAAACCAGCAGAAAGAACATAGATTGCAACAATCAACGATGGAATTATGAGACCAACCCATTTATCCCAGCCAAAAAGATAATTACACAGCTTACCCATTGCCATCCCAACCCATCCTAGAATGAACATATTTAAGAAAGCGCCCCNCCCTGCCATCCAGCCTCTTAAAAGTTCTGCCCCAAGCCCTGAATACCTTAAACTCTGCCATTCGGCCTGGGAAAAAGCAAGTGATCTGCGAAATATTCGAGCAGAAACAAATGCTGCAATAGCACACCAAGCAGAAAAAAAGGTATACCAAATTCCTCGTAATCCATATTTATAGATTACACCACTCACCCAAATAGGAGTGTCGGTTGCAGTATGAGTAGCGTAAACACTTATACCAGGGATCCACCAGGGTAATCCTCTTCCCGCAAGAAAGAAATCAGCCTCAGAGCGTTTCCCGAGCCTGTAAAATAAAATTCCACATCCTGTCATTAATAATATATACAGGAAAAGCCATAACCAATCTAGAAAGGAAAAACGAACCAATGCTCCTTTCCCCTAATAAAATTATAAATTTATGCTAATACCTTCAAGCTTCAAAAGATATTTCTTTAGCTCAATTCCTGCAGAGAATCCTCCTAAGGCTTTATCAGTTTTTATAACTCTGTGACAAGGTATAATTATTAATAATGGATTTTTTGAAAGAGCTTTTCCCACAGCTCGAAAGCCTTTGGAGTTAAGTTTTTCAGCAATTGATTTATATGTTTGAACTTCTCCATAAGGAATTTTAGCGGTTTCAATCCACACTCTCCTTTCCCACAAGGAGCCTATAGATAAGTCAATTTTAATTGGAGAAAAATCAACTTTATTATGGTTAAAATAGGCATTAAATAATTTTATCTCTTCAGAAAATAATTCGGGTATATGTTTAAGTTTACAGCTTTTTAAATCAATAAATTCACTTATATACTCCTTGGGTAGTTTCTTTTCATTTAAAAATTTTGATATAAACAAGCCCTCTTTTTTCTTCGCGAGGAAAATATAACCCAATGGGAAATTAATATAATGGTAATAGATATCCATTATATTCCTAAAGACAATCTTTCGGCCAAGGTAGGTGGTAAATTAGCTTCCATTATTCTTTTTTTGGCTTTTTCTATGTCATATTCTATTCTATAAAAATTAATTTTCATTAGTTTGGAGTCAAAAATAGCAAAGGAAAGAAAAGGATTTCTGTCTCGTGGCTGTCCTATTGAGCCAGGATTTATCAGATATCTCACATCTTTTTCAAGTCTAATTATTTTTCTTTTACCTTGAACAAGAAAACCATCTATTAGGTTCTTTTTTAATCTATATACAAATGGGAAATGGGTATGCCCAAAAAAACAGACCGGTGTCTTAATATAATAAAAAGCTTCCGCAGCATCAAAATCTCCAAAAATATAATAATCCTCATCAAAAGGAGCTCCATGACAAATGGTTATATTTTTATCAACTACAATTGGGCCTTTTTTCAGCTTAGACAAGTATTTTAAGTTTTCCTTTAAAATTTTTTTTCTTGTCCATTGTATAGCATTAGCTGCAACTGGGTTGAAAGCCTCCAGCGGTTCTTCTCCACAAACAGCTTTATCATGATTTCCTCGCACTGCATATAGAGGTTTAAGTTTTTTTAATTGTTGAATTGTTTCATTAGGGGAGGCACCATAACCCACAATATCTCCTAGGAATAGGTATTTATCAATCTTTTTTCTTTTTATAAATTTTAAAAAAGATTCAAATGCCTCTAAATTGCCGTGAATATCGCTAAAAACTAAATATTTCATTCATATTTTAAAATTAATCAATCCCCCCTCTTTTAATATTCTCTCTGCTGTTCTTTTTTCATTCTTTTCCTTATCCTTTTCAACGCCTGTGCCTTTTTCAATCTTCTTCTTTCGCCTGGTTTCAAATAAACTGAATGTTTTTTGATTTCTTTTATTATTGCTTCCTGCTGAACTTTTCTTTTAAATCTCTTTAATGCACTTTCTAAGGATTCTCCTTCTTCAACAATTACAAATGCCAACTATATTCACCTCCTTCATTTAGTTTTAGTCAAAAATATACCCAATAAACCGATTTTTGTCAAGTGATTTAAATATGATGGGATATGGGGTGTTTGGGGAAGTAGTTTGAAAGTTGACATAATTAATTCTTTTATAATAAATTAAAAATTGTTAGAAATTGTTGAAAAAACGCCAGATATTAGCTATATTAATATTGCTCACTTTTTTAATGATTTATCTTTTGTTTAAAATCGCATGTTCATAAAATTTCTCAATAATGGCTAAAAAAAAGATTGTAGTAGTTCTTGGTCCAACCTGTACGGGTAAAAGTGCTTTGGGCATAGAGATAGCTAAAAAGTTTAATGGTGAGATAATAAATTGTGATTCAATGCAAGTGTATAAAGGGTTTGATATAGGAACAGATAAAGTCCCTCCTGCATTGAGAAAAGAGGTGAGACATCATCTTCTGGATATTTTGGATCATACCCAACAATTTACAGCTGCTGATTTTGCTCGTTTGGCGAACAAAACAATCAGTGATATATTATCAAGGGAAAAACTTCCAATTATTGTTGGAGGAACAGGACTTTATATAAGGGCTCTATTAAATGGAATTTTTCCAGGGCCTGGAAGAAATGAGGAATTAAGAGCGAAACTAAAAAAAGAGGTAAAGGAAAAGGGTATTTCCTATTTAAGAAAAGAACTTGAAAGAATAGATCCTGTTTACGCACGCATTATTGGGAAAAATGATGAAATGAGAATAATAAGAGCTTTGGAAGTTTTTTATCTAACCGGGAAACCTATCAGTGAACATTTTAAAAATACTCATTCAGAGCTCCATGATTTTCATAAGATAAAAATTGGATTGATTTTAGACAGAAAAGAACTTTATAAGAGAATTAACGAAAGGGTAGAAAGAATGTATACCTCTGGAATGGTTTCAGAGGTGAAAAAACTGCTTGAACAGGGAATAAACCCTGAGTCTCCACCTTTTAGAGCACTCGGTTATAAATATGCCCTATTAGTTGCACAAGGGGAAATGTCTGAGAAAGAGGCAATTTTACTGACGCAAAGGGATACGAGAAGATATGCGAAGAGACAGATAATATGGTTTAAAAAAGAAAAGGATATTCACTGGTTTTCTCCATATGAAAAGGAGAAAATTTTTGATTTCTTGAGGAAGGAATTGAATAAAAATTAAAATGGAAAAAGCAATATTGGTAGGATTGGCTACTTCTAAGAAGGAAAAAATAGAGGTAGAAGAATCTCTGAGAGAATTGGAGTCTTTAACAAGATCAGCTGGAGGGGATGTCTTAGAAAGAATAATTCAATTAAGAAGCGAAATAAGTCCGAAATACTATATTGGAGAGGGAAAGGTAGAAGAAATTGCAAGATTGGTTGAAGATTTATCAGCTGATTTAGTTATCTTCGATAATAATTTAACACCTGCACAACAGCGCAATTTAGAGGAAAAAATTAATTGCAAAGTTATAGATAGAACTCAGCTTATTTTAGATATTTTCTCTCAAAGAGCTAAAAGTAACGAGGGTAAGCTTCAGGTTGAATTGGCACAGTTAACATATTTACTGCCTCGACTTAAAGGTAAGGGAATTGCCCTTTCAAGATTAGGAGGAGGAATTGGAACACGAGGACCTGGTGAAAAGAAACTCGAAATAGACAGAAGGCGGATTGTGAATAGAATTACAAAAATAAAAAGAGAAATTGCTCAGATTCAAAAGAGAAGAGCTTTACAGAGAAAAAGCAGAAAAAGAAGTCCGATACCTACAGTTGCACTTGTTGGATACACGAATGCGGGGAAATCAACTCTCTTTAATTACTTAACATCCGAGAATGTTTATACATCGTCTTTGCTATTTGCCACTTTAGACCCTGTCTTAAGAAGAGTTGTTTTTCAGGATGGGCATTATTTTTATCTTAGTGATACTGTTGGATTCATTAAAAAGCTTCCAGTGGAATTGGTAACAGCTTTCAGAGCAACATTAGAGGAGGTAATTGAGGCTGATAAACTCCTTCATGTTGTTGATCTAAGTTCATATAATTATGAAGAGCAAATTCAGGCTGTAAATAAAATTCTCCATGATATGGGGATAGATCAGGATAAAATAATAATTGTAAAAAATAAAATCGACCTTCTGCCAAATAAAGAAGAATTGCTAGAAAGAAATAAGAGAACAGACAATTGTGAATTTTATATCTCTGCTAAAACAGGCGAAGGTGTAGAAGACCTAAAGAATTTTTTAAGAAAGGAGCTCTTCAAAGATTTTAAAATCTTTTACTTAAGAATTCCAAAATCAGAGGCTGAAATGGTTGAATCTTTTTCTCGCTGGTCCATAATATTGGAAAAAAGGGAAAATACAAGATTTATAGATTTAAAGATAAGTGTCAAACCACAATATATATTTAAATTTTCCTCTTACATTTTAAAGGGAGAAAAGAAATGGTGAAAAAAATTATTCTTTCCTTAATTATTACAATTGTTTTTTCAATCTCATGCGTTACTGTTCAGCAAATTACTCCAACTTATTATCTTGATGACCTTCCTCAGGATATGATCATTCAGCTAACCCTTGATGAGAGAATAGCGATAGAAGATGCTTGGGCTTCATTAAGGATAGGGAAAATCAAGGACGCGCTTAAAATATTGCAGAAAATGGATCAGAATAAACCTGCTACTTGGTTAGGATATGCATATACTGCTCTATTTAAAGGGGATTACATAATAAGTGAACAGTGGTTTAAAAAAGTTTTAGAAATTTATCCAGATTTGCCAATAGTTCACTATGGTCTGGCTGAAGTTTATCGTAATCAGGGCAGAGAAGAGGAGGCTTTTGCTGAGTACAAAAAAGTTTGGGAAAAAGAGCCAGATCATGAGTGGGCGAAATATTATTGGGAGTTAATAAAGAAAAATAAGACAGAAGAGCTTTTAAAGCAAGCTGATTTCTTTTGGAAACAAAATCAATTTGATAAAGCATCTGAAATATACATAAAAGTCCTTTATTATAGCCCTGAACTGCCCGAACCTCATCTAAGGTTAGCTGAGTATTATAAAAACCTTGGAGACTATGAAAAAGCTTTAAAGCATTATGAGAAAGCTCATTCCTTACAACCAGAAAATTTAAATATAAAGGAAGAATTGGCAGAAAGTTATATATTAAAGAAAAAATATAAAGAAGCTTATAATTTATATCAAGAACTGGTTAAAATAGACCCAGAAAATTCAAAATATAGAGAAAGACTGGATTATATTAAAAATGAACTTCTTTTTATAGAACTCCCCCGGCAATTTTATGAGATTTCTTCAAAGGAGGCCATAAATAGAGCAGATTTAGCAGCCTTAATTGCAGTTAAATTTAGTAATATTTTAGGAAAAGAGAAAAGAAAACCTCCGATTATTGTGGATATAGCAACTCATTGGGCAGCTCATTATATAATTGAAGTAACCTCCCTTGGAATTATGGATGTCTTTCCAAATCATACCTTTCAACCCGAAAAAACTCTTACCCGAGGAGAATTGGCAATTGTTCTAAGTAAATTAATAGATTTTCTTACAGAAAAAGGATATAAGCTATATAAACAATTTTCACCTGATGAAATTCAGCTGAGTGATGTAGCTCCTGACCATTTTATCTACCAGCCAATCATCAAGGTCTTATGTTATCAGTTAATGGACCTATTTCCTGGTTTTGAGTTTAAACCTTTCTTAGAGGTAAATGGTAAAGAAGCAGAGACTATAATTGAAACCCTTGAAAGATTGATAAAATAAAATCACTGTTCTATTTTCCAGTAAAATAAAAAAGAAGAGAAAGAGTTAGTTGAACCAATAATGTTAGGATATTTATTAATTTTAATTCTTTTATTCACTCCTATTATATATTTGGGAGAAATGAGGAAGATAACGGGTAAATCTGAAACAATAATCTCTTGCAATTTATCATATATTTTTTTTCTCTCCAATTTATTAATTGTGATTTTTCCAAGCTCTAGTAGTCTATCAACAAAAGGATTGCTATAGTTAAAATAATTTAACTGACCTAAGGAATGCCATATATCATATTGATTTGGATCAAGGTCTAATAAAAAACCAGAAATAATACACTGAAAATTCTTTTTCATTAATCTTTCAAGGAAGATACTATATTCAAGAAATTCAAATTTTACTTTAATCCCTAAATTCTCCCAGTTTTGTTTTGTTAACAGCGCAATGTTTCTTCTCAGCAGACTCTCTGAATTCGTTAAAATCGTTATTTCAAAATTTCTACCATTTTTTTCTAAATAACCATTTTTATCCTTATCTTCAAAACCCTCTTCCCTTAATAACATCTTGGCATATTGGGGATTGTAAAAATATTTTTTAATTTTACTGTTTTTCCAGAAATTGAGTGAAATTGGGGAAAAGCAGATTTCCCCTCTGCCTCTTAATATACTTTGCACAATTGCTTTTTTGTTCAATCCTAGTGCTAATGCTTGTCTAATCCTTTTTGATTTAAATGCTGGATAGTTTAAATTAAAACCCAAATATGTAAATGAGTTTTTCCTATAAGTAAAAATCTTAATTTTCTTTCTAAAATCTCTATTTTTAAGAAAAGAATCAAGTAGCTCCGGTTCTATTTCTGCCAAATCAACCTCTTCTTTTATTAATTTAAGAGGGTTAATTAGAGCATCTGTATTTAATTCAGCTATGTATTTTCTTATATTAGGCTTGCCAAGAAAATAATGTTCAAAATGTTCCAGGATTATTTTTTGGTAAGGAATTATTTTTACCAATTTATAAGGACCTGTCCCTACTGGAGAGAAATTGAAATTGCTTGCTTTGAAATTCTCTGGTATATCTAGGTAGTCTTTGAGAAGATGGCAAGGAAGAATTTTAAAGGTTAAATAAGTTAATGCAGGAGCAAAAGGTTCTTCATATATTATTTTAATCTTAAGCGATTTTATTTTCTGTATATCCTTAATCGGTTCTATATCAGAAAGATAGGGATAACCAATCTCCTTCTTTTTTAATAATCTAAAGGTAAAGATAACATCATCTGCAGAGAAAATTGCACCATCATGCCAGTAAACATTATCCCTTAAATTGATCAGGATTTCCTTGTCTCCTATAAATGCATAAGACCTTACAAGGTCCGGGACTGGTTCTCCATTTTCATTGAAACGAAAAAGACCACTAAATATTTTATCTATAATTCCAGCACTGACCTCATCAGAAGCATATACAGGATTTAAAGTAGATGGAAATGACCTTATTGATTCAATTATCGTGTCCTTTAAAGTTTTTTTAACACAGCTCAATAAAAGGATTATAATAATCAGGGTTATAAAAATTTTCTTTATCATAGAGCTTCCCCTTTTGAATTTTAATGTTTTGGATTCTGCGCCTCTGAAGGCACTTTCTTTCTATTTTTCATAAATTCTTGAAACTTCTTTATACCAGCCCATACAAACATTAAAATGAAAGCTCCTATAAGAATTGAATTTGGAATATTAATTACCTTTCCTGTATAAGCTAAAATGAAATAACGAGGTGTTCGGCCTATAAAAATAGCAGATAAGTATTTATCCTCTGGATAATCAATCGAAGTAGCAAGGAATTTAAAAGGATAAAAAGGAATCGGTGTTAAAGCTGCAATGATGATCATTAAAAAAGGAGCTTTTAGAAAAAAACCGATTGCCTTCTTATAAAGTTTAGCTTCAGAATAAATCTTTTTAACAGATTTTAGTTTTACAACAGTATTTATTGTTTCATAATCTATAAAGCCTGCTAAAGTTGCAGCAACTCCTCCTATTAATGCTATTGTAAAGGAATTATAAATTTTTCCATAATATAAAAGCACAGGCTCATGAGGAAAGATTGAAATGTACAAGTGAGAGATTATAGTATAAAAAAAGTATTTTACAAGCCCCCTATATGGCGGATAAAATTTCCATGCTATTAGACTTATTATACAGCAAATAAAAAAAATGAATTCAAATATAAGCCATTTTCTTTTAAAAAGAAAAATCATAATCAAAATATAACTATAAATCTATAAATCAAAAAAGCAAATACTATACCCTCTGCTATCCATGCGCCTTTCTGTCTATAATATCCAAACCACATTTTTTTACCCCAATAACCTGTATCCTCCCATAGAGCCAAGGTAAATTTTTTCTGGGAAATAGGCCAGAATAATTTTTGTCCAATCGTGCTACCTAAATCAGCAAGGTAATGAGTTATTAGACTAATAAAAGCAATTAATGCTAATCTGGGGGAAAAGGGAAGAAAAAGCATACTTATAAGAATTGCAAAAACTAAAGTATGAGTTATTGAGCAATGAAAGTCTTCCTTTACTAATTTTGTCTTTATAAGAACTACATCAAGATTAGGAAGAAAATGGGTTCCAACAGCAACAGCTATTGTATCAGGTCGCCAATCATACGATGCAATTATTAAACTCAAACCAATATGTCCAAGTTGAATTTTTTCCTCCCTCCTAAAAATTTAATTTTAAGTAGTCAATCTCAACCACCATTTTGGAAATCTTGAAATTTTAAATGCTTGTTCAGGACATTGTTCATAGCAAGCCATACAACCAGTGCATTTCTTATAATCTATTTTCGGATAATTTTTATTAAATTTAATTGCATTTTCCGGACATACTTCAATACATTTTTTTGTACCTTTACATAGTTTCTTTTTTAATTTTGGTTTTGGCAAATGGAAACTTGCGAAATCTCTTAAAAAAGGTCGAATATCATAATTAAATTTGTCAAGAAGAAAAACCCCGATTTTATACTGAATTATACCCGTTAAATAGAATATTATTTTCCCATACGGTCTTTTGAAATGACGTTTTACATTCTCAATTCTCTCTCCAACAACTTCAATTTTCCCTAAATTGCTTGTGCCTAATCCTTCCTTTTCAGCACATACGAGATGTTTTATTTTAGCAGGAGGAATATCCATGACTGCAGAACCAACAGAGTCTACAGCCACTACATCGTATCCTGCTATTAGAAGATTCATTTCAACTGGTTTTCCCATTGTTGGGCCTAGCCCTTCTTGCCCAATAATTCCATCAACAATAACTAAATGAGGTTTAACAATTCTATTTAAATCCACAAGGGCTTTATGCAGTCCACTCAAATGCATTTTCCATTTTTCTCTTTGAGGTAAAACTCCCATCATATTTTTCATGCCAAGTGTGATAAGGGTTGAGTTATGGGTTTTAAGAATAGGAAGGCTAATTATAAAATCAGCTTCAAGGGCTTTCCGAGCAATACCGACCTCTTTTAGAGCCTTAGCACCTTCGATTTTAACACTTATAATCTCATCTTGGTCCAGATCAATGATGTCGACATCAGGAAACCAGTCTCTTATTTTAAGAAAGCGATAAATTTCTTCAGTGTCATATTGATTTCCAGAGGCTTCACCAACAATAATATCCTTTATTCCCCTTTCTCTCAGTATTTCAACTATTGCTCTTATTAAACGGAAATCCGTGGTTGTTCCAGTTGAAGGAGGTTCAGAGCGGATGAAATTCGGCTTTATGAGAACTTTTTTACCTGGAACAAGATTCTCTGGAAGGCCTCCAATTAATTCAAGTGCTTTTACAACAGCTTCTTTTACCCGACCATTTTCTACCCTGACAATTGCAACCTTACTTTTACTTCTTTTCTTCTCTACATAATGCATTTCATTCCCTCGTGCAAGATTGCTCTAATATCATATTTTATTTTAAAAAGTCAATAGAAATCTTTAAAATCTTATAAAAATAGCTGTTTTTTATTTAGATTTTTTTAATTTAAAATATATCAGAATTGAAAAAAATAATATCCCCAATAGATCAAAAGATAAATCCTTTAATGAAAATATCCTCCCTGGAACGAAAATCTGATGCACCTCATCACTTATTGCAATTAAAAAAGAAAAAAATATTATTAAAAAGACGTGTTCTTTCCGAATTTTTTCTTTAAATCCTTGAGTCCAGCCAAGAAAAAATAAAATAGATAGCAATCCAAATTCAAAAAAATGACTTATTTCATCTGGTACTTTTTCACTCCCCGATATTTTAGAAAGGGAAGATAGATAAAAAATTAAAAAATTGTATAGAACGAAAGGAATCCACCAAAGAATAAATACCATTTATATTATAATAAGGAGGTGAGATACATTAGCCATCCAAAAAGGATTGCACCTAAGACCATTATGATAAATAGGAAGAGCCCATATTTTAGTTGATCTTTTAGATTATTTTTTCTTATTAAAGCTAAGATAATTGATGTAAAGATTGCGTAAATGACCATGGAGATAAAATGACTCTTAAAAATCATTTTTTCTTTCCTCTTGCAATATCTAATGCATCAAGAGCAATAAGATAATTTAGGAGACCTGCTCCTGCTAAATATGCTGTCCCATATTCGAAAGTTATACTACTTAGATTCCCATTCCCGAATTGGAAGACTCTTGAAAGTAAATAGAGTATGCCATTACCAAGATCAGAAAAAAATGCAAGAATAGTTAGAGGATTTTCTGTTTTAAAAGTATAAAATTTTCCCTGCATAATAAGTCCCAGGGAAAACATGGCCATAATAGAGATAAAAAATATTGCTCCTCTCCAGTATTTTTTAAGGAGAAAATGTCCTGCTCCTGGAATCAGCCATCCAACAATGAAATACCAGAATTTTTTCATTTTAAGGCAAAATATTAAATAATAATAATTTTTATGTCAAGGAATTTGTCTGAAAGAAAAAATTATTTTTTATCCTAAATTCGACATATTGACAAAAAAAAATAATTAAGGTATCCTAAAAAATCGATGAGCCGTTAGCTCAGAGGGAGAGCACCGGCCTTTTAAGCCGGGTGTCGCTGGTTCGAGTCCAGCACGGCTCATAGCCAAATTTTTAATTTTTGAATTTTTAGTTTTTACTTTATAAGTTTCAGATGTAGTGGCGCCCCTGTCGTCTAGCCAGGCCTAGGACATCGCCCTTTCAAGGCGGCAACACGGGTTCAAATCCCGTCGGGGGCGCTATTTTCATTCCTTGAATCGGGGGATAAAAGCATTACTTCTTATTTTTTCTTGACAAAAAACAATAATTAATATAGGATTAGGGGGTAACCCTATTATGGAAGGAGGAAAATAATGATAAATGAGGAGAGAAGAAAAGAGATCATTTCTCGATTAAATAAAATAGAAGGGCAACTTTCAGGGATAAGAAAAATGGTTGAGTCAGAAAGGCCTTGTATTGAAATTTTAACGCAGATTTCTTCAATTCATGAGGCTTTAAGAGGAGTTGGTAAAGTTATTATGAGGAATTATCTTGAGACATGCGTAACTGAAGCTATTCGCTCAAAGGACCCTCAAAAAGCTGATGAAACTTATAAAAATTTAATGGATGTAATTTATAAATTTGCTAAATAAGTAAAGTAGCAAAGTGAATATAAAAAATAAATGAAAAAATGCGTACCTTTGCATTGATAATTATTTCACTAATCTTAATTACCCCAGTTTTTTCAGAAAATGAAGGAGAAATAGAAGGTTACGTAAAGGATAAGCAAACCG
The DNA here is from genome assembly GCA_002010665.1 of Candidatus Aminicenantes bacterium JdFR-78. Lineage (GTDB taxonomy): Bacteria > Acidobacteriota > Aminicenantia > JdFR-78 > JdFR-78 > JdFR-78. Next base: position 53,747 of record MTON01000005.1, on the reverse strand, counting down.
GACTTCCATTAACTCATGCGAATATTATTATTGAAGGAACACAGATAAAAACAACAACTGATATTAATGGTTATTTTAATATTAAGGGTCTTCCACCTGGTATTTATAAAATAAGAGTTCAACATATTGGTTATAAAAGTATTATTAAAAAGGTCTCAATAAAAACTGATATTAAAGTTAAACTATTATTTTTGTTGGATATTTTGAAAGCGCAGGAGAAAATAGAGGTCATAGCTAAACGAGAAGTCTTCAGTTTAACGTCTATATCTTCAACAATAAATAAAAATGAAATAAATAGATCAAATCTTACTACTACAGCAGAGGCTTTAAAAATGATACCCGGTATATTTACAAACAGGCCAGGAGGCTGGGGAGTAAAAGTTGTGATCCAGGGGATGAAAGATGACAGAATTCTTTTGCTAATTGATGGTGCTAGGGTTAATCAAGCCTGCCCAATGGGTATGGATGCGTGCACAGCAACAATTGAGCCTTCCCAAATTGAATACATTGAGGTAATAAAGGGGCCTCATTCTGTAATATATGGGTCTGGAAACTTTGCAGGTATTATAAATATTATTACTAAAAAGCCTAAGATTTTAAAAACAGCTAAACTTTCAATATATGGTAATCTAAATGCAATTTATAATAGTGTTTCTAATGGAAGAAAGGTGGGGTTCAATTTTGGCGGTAGATATAAATCCATAGATTTCTTAATCGGAATAATAAAAAGCAATTATGAAGATTACAGAATTCCGGGCGGAGTAGTTAAAAATAGTAAATTTAGAGATATGAGTTATAACTTTAAATTAAAATATCGATTAGACAACAAACAACAAATTCAATTCACAATAGATCGATATCTTGGTAGAGATATTGGATATCCAAGTAATTTTATTATAATTCCGAAAGAAAATAGAAGTTTATATAATTTAAGCTACTCAGCTAATAATCTCTCCAGGACTTTTGCATCCCTTTCTGTTAAATTATATGCTCAAAACATGTATCATAATGCAATCACATTATCTTCAAGAAAAAGCTTTATACCTGAAGAAGAGGCATTTTCGAATACATATGGACTGCTAATCAGGGGTGATTTCATTTTAAATAGAAAAAGCATTCTTACAATAGGTACAGATTTTAATCTATGGAAAACGAAAGCAATTAGATACGATGGAAATTTCAAAAAAACAGAATTAATAAAAATTTTACCGACTTCTTACATTTCTTATTTTAGTATATTTGGACAAAATAGGATTGAAATTATTCCTAAATTAAATATCACAATAGGAGCAAGAATAGATATATCTTACTCTAATGCTCAGCTCTCCCATGATTTTCAAATTAAAAGTCAGAAAGCAGATTCGTTAGATAAATTTGTGAATGGAAACCTGAGCCTTTTTTATGAACTTTCGGATAGCATTAATCTCACGGCTTCAATTGGAAGAGCATATAAAATAGCTAATCCTACTGAAAGATATTTTTCTGCTACTATGAAGGATGGATACTATTATATTGGCACCCCAAATCTTAGACCAGAGAAGAATTTGAGTATCCAAGTTGGAATAAGGAGTACAAATAAAAATTTAAAATGGAGTATTTCATTTTTTCAAAATAAACTTACTGATTTAATATCAACAAAAATTGACCCTTTAGCAGACCCTCCTTTTTTAGGAGTTAAGGGAGTAAAGCGATACATTAATATTGGTAAAGCAACTGTTCGAGGATTAGAATCTGAGTTAGGAATAGTTCTAAGTAAATTGGTTTCTTTATACGGAAATTTCCTCTACAATTGGGGAAGGGATGACATTACGGGTGAACCACTAGCCCAGATTCCTCCATTAGAATCAAGGCTTGCATTGAGATTGAATGATTCAAAAGAATTATTTTGGGCTGAATGTAGTGGAAGATTCGTAACTGAACAGAAAAGAATATCAATTAGTGCAGGAGAGGTGGTAACTCCTGGTTTTTCTATTTTTGATTTTAAAGGAGGAATCAGGTTTTCAAAATTTATAACATTAAATTTTGGCATCGAAAATATTTTTAACAAGGCTTATAGAGAACATTTGAATCTTGCTCAAATTCCAGAACCTGGGAGGAATTTTTATGTACGTCTTAATATCGGATGGAAATGGAGAAGTGGAGGTTATTCACAAAAGACTAAAGGAGTAGAAAAAAGAAAAACTGAAATGATAATTCTAAGATTGGAAGAAAAAATAAAAAAAGAGGATGTAGAAAAGGTACTTTCCTCTTTGAAGAAAATTGAAGGAGTAATATCTCCTGAGATAAATATGAAAAATGATAAAATAATAGTTGAAATCTGGAAAAATAATGTTATCATTAATCAATTGATTGGAACTTTAAGGGAAATAGGATACAAGGCGATTCCTTTGCGAACTTCTTTGCAGACAATAATATTAAAAGTGAGAGGTGTAGATTGTCAATATTGTGCAAATACAATGCAAATAATTCTCAAAAAAATTAGAGGAGTTATTTCAGTTGAAATAAATTTTAAGGAACGAAAAGCAATAATTAAAATTTGGAAATATATTGTTCCAGTTAATCAATTGATTGAAGTTATAGAGAATTTAGGATTTAAGGCCTCTCTCCTGAAAATTTCAGAAAAATAAAAGGATATGTTTATTTTTTTAATTACTAATTTGACAAAATTCTGATTTTATATTAAATTGAACATATGAACAATTATTCACATAATAATTTTACAAAAGAAAAAACCAGTTCCAGTAATGCAGTTTGTGAAGTTGTTTCCATAAATAAAGCTAAAGTTGATAGAATTAAAAAAATTATGAAACCTGAAAGGGTTATAACTAGCTTAGCTGAAATCTTTGGTGCTTTATCTGATCCAACGCGCGTTAAAATTATTTTTGCATTGTTAAAGGAGGAATTATGCGTTTGTGATTTAGCAAATCTTATAGGGGTGAGCAGTTCTGCTATTTCTCATCAATTAAGAATTTTAAGAAATTTGAAAATAGTAAAATATAGAAAAGATGGTAAAGTTGCTTATTATTCTCTTGCAGATAAACACATTGAGGATTTATTCAATCAAGGATTGGAGCATGTGGAGGAAAGTCCATGAAAAAATTTTTCCAATTAAATTTGAATATTTGTTCAATTATAAAAATAAGGAAAAATGAACACAAAAGGCAAGAAAGAAATTGAGTTAAAAATTAAAGGAATCGATTGTGCGGATTGTGCTATAAAAATAGAGAAAGCAGTTTCAAAGATCAAGGGTGTAAAGTCTGCACAGGTCTCGTTTATAAATTCCACTATAAAAATTGAAGTTGATTCCTCTCGATTTAATAAAAAAAATGTAGAAAAAGCTATAAAAAAACTGGGTTATTCTGTTGAACATAAAGAAAAAATAAGTTCTCTTCGCCTATACATCGAAGGAATGGACTGCTCTGAAGAAACTAAAATTATAGAGAAAAAGTTGAAAAATCTACAGGGCATAAAAGATATGAAATTTTATTTAGTTACACAAGAAATAGAAATTAAATATGATTCTAAGCTACTAAAGCCCACTGAAATAATAAATTCGATAAATCAGACCGGGATGAAAGCGAGTATAAAAAGGCAGTCAAAAGAGGAATTGTCGTTTTGGGAAAGAAGGAAACATTTAATTACAACTATTATTGCAGGAATTTTAACTGTTACCGGCATAATCCTTTCAAGATTAGAAATTAGTCAAAATATTGTTATTCCAGTCTTTGTCACAGCAATTATAACTGGAGGATTTTTTATAGCACGTAAGGGTATAGCTGCTCTTCGCACCCTCAGTCTTGATATGAATTTTTTAATGACAATAGCAGTAATTGGCGCAGCTTTTATAGGAGAATGGGTAGAGGCCTCGGTTGTAGTTGTGCTTTTTTCAATAGCGCAATTATTGGAAAATTATTCCATGGATAGAGCGAGGCATGCCATCCGCTCTTTAATGGAACTTTCTCCTCCAAAAGCTCTTGTGAAAAGAGATGGAAAAGAAATTGAACTTGATGTTAATTTAGTAAAAATTGGAGAAATAATTGTAATTAAACCTGGAGAAAAAATTCCTTTAGATGGTAAGGTTATTAAAGGAAATTCATATGTTAATCAAGCTCCAATAACTGGTGAGTCAATGCCAATAGAAAAAAAGAAAGGTGACATTGTATTTGCAGGGACCATTAATCAAAATGGCTTTTTAGAAGTAAAGGTTACGCACTCTGCAAAGGATACTACATTAGCTCGAATTATACATATGGTTGAGGAGGCTCAGGCTCAAAAGGCTCCTTCTCAGAGTTTTGTTGACAAATTCGCAAAATACTATATTCCAAGTGTAGTTACAGGAGCATTGTTAACTGCAATAATCCCTGTGTTTATTTTTAATCAACCTTTTACAGTATGGATTTATAGAGCTTTAGTTCTTTTGGTTATATCCTGTCCATGTGCTTTAGTGATATCTACGCCAGTTACCATTGTAGCAGGATTAGCTCAGGCAGCAAGAAAAGGGGTATTAATTAAAGGTGGAGTTCATTTAGAGAATGCAGGGAAATTGAAAGTTCTGGTTTTTGATAAAACAGGCACTCTAACTAAAGGGAAACCTGAAGTATTGGATGTAATTCCTTTAAATAATTATAAAAAAGAAGAAGTATTAAAAATAGCTGCAGGTATAGAATCTCGTTCAGAACATCATTTAGCCCAGGCTATTTTAAATAAAGCAAAAGAATGGAAATTAGAAATTCCAGAGCCTATAAATTTTAAGGCTATTACAGGCAAAGGAGCAATGGCCAAGATTGGTGAAGAATATTTTTATATAGGAAGTCATCGACTTTTTGAAGAAAACAAATTTTGTACTCCTGAGTTAGATGAAAAAATGGAAGAACTTGAAAAAGAAAGTAAAACTGTTGTTATTTTAGGTAGTTCCAAAGAGATATTAGGAATTATAGTAATATCTGATACAATAAGAGAAAATTGTAAACCCACCTTAGATAAACTTCGTAAAATCGGGATTCAGAGAATCGCAATGCTTACAGGTGATAATAAAGGAACTGCAAAGGCGATTGCTAAAGAGTTGGGGATTGATGAGTTTAAGGCTGAACTTCTTCCCCAGGATAAGGTTGGAGCTATTCAATATTTTTTGAAAAAATATGATAAGGTTGCAATGGTAGGAGATGGAGTAAATGATGCTCCAGCTTTGGCTGCTTCTACTTTAGGAATTGCAATGGGAACAGCTGGAACAGATGCTGCATTAGAAACAGCGGATATTGCTCTTATGTCAGATGATTTATCTGGAATACCATTTGTAATTAGACTCGGAAGAAAAGCTCTTTGGATTATTAAAGAAAATATATTTATTGCTTTATTTATTAAAGCGATATTTCTGACTTTAGCTGTACCAGGATTAGCTACATTATGGATGGCTGTTTTTGCAGACATGGGAGCTTCTCTTATGGTAATATTTAATGGAATGAGATTATTTAAATTTAAAAGATAAAATGAAAAATAAGTTTAAACATTCATTGGCCGTTATATCTGACTTTCTGGAAGGAGCTTTTAAAGTAAAAGCATCGAGCATTATTCGTAAAGAGGCATCTGATCTCAATGATGATTTTATGCTTCTTCTTTTTGGAGATTTTCTTGGTATACCAAATCCTTTTTCTTACTTTGCTCTGGAATTTCTACCTCTTTTTGTAGAAGAGCTTGAAAGCTGGGAGAAGAGAATATCAATAAGAAAAAGCATTGTTGCTGAAAAAGCTGGTCAGTATGATTTCTGTTGTTAGTCTTTAAAAATGACAAATGAAAAGATACTTACTAAGAAATTTATTTTTTTTGCTGGAAAAGGAGGTTCAGGTAAAACAACCTGTAGTGCAAGTTTTGCTCTAAATTTAGCTCGAAAGGGATTTAAAATTCTTCTTGTTTCAACTGATCCAGCTCATTCCCTTTCTCATATATTTGAAAGAAAAATTGGCTCAAAAGAAATAAAAATAGAGGAAAATTTATGGGCAATTGAAATAGATCCTAAAAAGGAAGCAAGGAAATATATAAAAAAGATAAAAGAATCAATAAAAGAAGTTGTGAGCAGTGTTATAGTAGAAGAAATTAAAAAACAGATTGATACAGCTTTTCTTTCTCCCGGGGTGGAAGAGTCTGCTATTTTCGATAAATTCATTGAGATTATGGATAAAATTGGCAATCCCTATGATAAAATTGTTTTTGATACTGCTCCCACTGGTCATACCCTTCGTCTTTTTACATTCCCGGAATTGTTAGAGTCATGGATTGAAAGATTGATTGAAAGGAGATTACAAGTTATAAATTTAATGAAAATGGCGTCAAAAGTGGACGAGTCTCTGCGAAAAAAAATAGAGCGTGATCCTTTGATTGAACTATTAAAAAAGAGAAGAGAGAAGTTCCTTCTGGTCAGAAGTTATTTACAAAATAAAAAAAACAGCTGTATTATATTTGTATTAGATGCTGAGAGATTGTCTATATTAGAGACTGCGGATGCTATTTCTTTATTGAAAAAGCATGGAATAGAAGTTGATGGAATTATCATTAATAGAATATTGACTAAAATTAACAGTAAATTTTTTTCCAAAAGAAAAGAAATTCAGAAGAAAAACCTGGATGAGATAAAGACTAAATTCAAAGAAATGATAATAGGGTATATTCCTCTTTTAGAATCAGATATTTATGGAAAAGAAAGTCTGGAGAAAATTAAGTTTGACAAATTCAAATAGTTATAATATAAAAAATATTCCAATTTGAGCTGGGAAAAGATGTTATTCACTACAAAAAAGCAGAGTAGAAGAAATAGATTTTTTTCCCTTATCCTTTTAATTTCTATATTAGCTCAGTTTCATCCAGCTTTATTTTCCTTTCATTCCCTGATTTTCTATAAAAAGGGATTTGGAAATTGTAAGAGCTCAAATGCCCACACCTGCTGTGAATGCATTTTTCACTCATCTCCTATAATATTTAATCCCATATTATTATCGGGTTTAATTCTTCATACATATCTTCTACTGAGCATTCAAAGGTCCATTTTTGGGGGCAATGTCAGAGATATTTTTCGCCCCCCTCGCCTAAGCTAATCACTTTTTATAATTGATTTTGTTCTCTAAATATTAATAAAGAGGAGTTTTATATGAGAATTACTGAAATAAGAAGAATTAAATACAATATTGAAAATTTCGGATATATTCATATGTTGAAAAGGAGTGTATAATGAGGAAATGTCAACTATTAATCTGGATTGTTGGAATATCTATATTTAGCCTCATTTGGGGATGTGTTTCTTATAATACAAAAAATTTTAAAAATTATTTACAAGAACCTGAAGTCGATTTATTGATTTCCAAGAATACTAATTATCAATATATTGAGGAGAAAGGTAGGGATGATTCTATCACACTCGATGAAGCAATTTCTCTTGCGTTGAAATTTAATCCTGAATTAATTTCACTCAGAAAACAAATAGGTATTGCAGAGGCAAGAATTATTCAATCAAGACTCTGGCCAAATCCTCATATAGAGTTTGAAGCTGAAGATATTCCTCGAGAGAATCTCGGCTTTCAAAAAAGTAAAAATATAGTAAGCCTGAGTCAAGAAGTTTTAATAGGAGGAAAAATAGCGCTGAGAACAAAAGTTGCTCAAATAGAGAAGGAAATTGTTGCTCTAAAATATGAAGAGAAATTCCGGGAGGTTATTGCTGAGATAAAGAAAGCTTTCTATGGGGTACTGGCAACTCAACAAAAAGTAGAAGTAGCAAGGCGAACGGTTGAGATAGCACAGAGTCTATTCGATAGTATAAAAAAGAGATTTGATGCAGGTGTAGCACCTCAAACAGAGCTTATTAAGGCACGAATTGAATTAGAGAGAGCAAAAGTGAAATTATTTAATGCTAAGGCAAAATTTTCTATTGCAGAAAAACGGTTGAAGACAATAATAGGATTACCAAAATTAAAAATTAAAGAATATAGAGGGAGATTAAGGGATTCTTTTCCTAAGCTTTTGAAAGAAGACTTAGTGAAAATAGTTTTAAAGACACATCCGGGTCTATTAGCTCAGAAAAAAGAGAAAGAACTTGCGCAGTTAAAATTAAAGCTTGCTAAAGTACAGCGAATACCAGATATTGAATTTCGTGTGGGCTATGGAAAGGATACTCTTGTAAAGGAAGATATAGCGGAATTCAGTATTGGAATTCCTATACCTATTTTTAATTTGAATCAGGGAAAAATTATTGAGGCGCTTCTTAATATAAGAAAAGCAGAGACAGACTACAAGGCAAGGGAAAATGATATTCTGCTGGAGCTTGATGAAAAATTAACTGTTTTTAGTCGAACTTTAAATCAAATAAAAAAATATCAAGAAATTATATTGCCTGAAGCTAAAAAATCATTGGATTTAGTAAGAAAGGGTTTTGAACAAGGCAAATTATCATATCTCGACTTATTAGATGCTCAAAGAACTCTAGCTGAAACCCAAGAAATTTATATAGAAGTCATTGAATCTTTGAATGATTCTGCTGCTGAATTGGAAAAGCTTATTGGGAGAGCATTAATTGAAATAGGAGAAGATAGGAGGAACCCATGAGAAAGAAAAAAATTTTAATTATTGGGAGTGGTATTTTAAGTTTAATTTTAATCCTGCTTTTTATTCAATTTTTAAAAATTAAAAATCAGAATAAATCTCTGGAAAATCAGCAGGATCCTCCCAAGGCACACAAAAATAATATCATATTTTTAACAGAAGAGCAGATTAAATCTGCTGGCATTTCCACCTCTTCCGTGAAAAGACAAACCCTTTATGAGACTATTAGGGTAACCGGAGAAGTCACCTTTAATGAGTATCAGGTAGCACATATTGTCCCTGTTGTTTCTGGGATTGTTAAGACAATTTATAAAGTTCTTGGAGACCCTGTCCGGAAAAATGAATTATTAGCCATTCTGGACAGCACAGAATTTGGAGAGGCAAAGTCAGAGTATCTTAAAGCGAAAAAAGAAATGGAGATTGCAAAGAAGAACTATGAGAGGGAAAAACGGTTATTTGAGGAAGCGAGAATTACCACGGAAACAGAATTATTAGAGGCTGAGAGAATATATAAAAAAGCTCAAGCTGAATTAATGGTGGCTGAAAGACGACTTCATTTCTTGGGGTTAACAGATGAAGATTTATCCAGAATTGAGAGTGAAAACGGGGCTGAGATAACACAATTCCCTATTAGAAGTCCTATTGCCGGGACAATTGTGGAGATGCACCTTGCAAAAGGAGAATTTGTGGAATCAACAAAAGATATTTATCTCATCGCTGATCTCTCCAAGGTATGGGTTGTAGCAGATATATATGAAAAGGATCTTGCGAAAGTTTTTAAGGCAAAAAGAGCTCATATATCTGTAAAGGCTTATCCAGATAGAGAATTCATCGGTAAAATATTTTATATTTCAGATATTATGGATAAAAATTCTCGAACAATTAAAGTGTATATAGAAGTTCCAAATCAAGAAGGACTCCTTGAACCAGGAATGTTTGCCAGAGTAGAAATTCCAGTGATGGAGAGGAGAGATGTTTTAGCTGTTCCAAAGGAAGCGGTTTTATCCCGTACAAATACAACAATTGTATTCGTGGAGAAAAAACCAGGAGAATATCATCGCAGAGAGATAATCACAGGACTCAAATACAATGGATGGATTGAAGTTATTGATGGACTAAGGGAAGGAGAGGTGGTTGTCACTCAGGGAAATTTTCTTTTACTATCAGAACTTGAAAAGTCAAAGTTTGAAGAGGGACATTAGTGTTTAGAAGTTTGGAGGTAAATAAATGATTGACCGAATATTAGAATTTGCCATTAGGAATAGATTTTTAATCGTAATTCTTGGTATTTTTCTTCTCGGATATGGTATTTATACCACATTGCGACTTCCGGTTGAAGCATTTCCTGATGTAACAAATATTCAGGTGGTGATTAATACTGAGGCTCCTGGATTAGCAGCAGAAGAAGTTGAGAAACTCATCACCTTTCCCATTGAATCTGTTATGAATGGGTTGCCAGATGTTACAGAAGTCAGATCCATCTCAAAAACAGGTCTTTCTGTTGTAACCATTGTATTTAAAGATAATGTAGATATATATTTTGCAAGGCAATTGGTTCTTGAAAGGCTTCAGGTTGCAAAAGAGCGCATTCCTGAAGGTTTAGGAGAGCCCGAAATTGGTCCGATTACAACTGGACTCGGTCAGATTTATCAATATATTCTTGAGGGAGAGAATTATTCTTTAATGGAATTGAGAGCTATTAATGACTGGATTGTAAAATTTCAACTTCGAACGGTTCCTGGTGTTACAGATGTATTGAGTTTTGGAGGAGAAGTAAGACAGTTTCAGGTAAAAGTTGATCCTAATGAGCTTCTAAAATATAACCTGACTCTGGAAGAGGTTGCGGAAAAAATAAAAAATAGTAATTTGAATGTGGGAGGATGGTATCTTTCTACTGGTCCCGAACAATTAGTTATAAGGGGAGTTGGATGGATTAGAAAAGAGGAAGAAGGATTACGTGATATTGAGAACATAGTTTTGAAAGCAGAAGGGGGTACTCCCATTTATGTAAAGGATATTGCTGAAGTGAATTATGGGCCAGAAATACGTCAGGGCGCTGTTACTAAAGATGGAAAAGGTGAAGTGGTTACAGGTATTGTATTACAGCTGAAAGGGGCAAATACAAAAGAAGTAATAAAAAGGGTAAAAAAGAAGGTTAAAGAGATTCAGAAATCCCTGCCACCTGGTGTTAGAATTGTTCCTTATTATGATCAGGCAGATCTCGTTGATAAAGCAATTGAAACCATTACTGATGCATTAAAGGAGGCTGCAGTCCTTATAATCATAGTTCTCTTTCTCTTTTTAGGAAATGTCCGTTCATCTATAATTGTTGTGCTTTCAATTCCAATTTCAATGATGATTGCATTTATTATGATGAATCGCGCTGGTCTTTCAGCTAATTTACAATCTCTTGGTGGTCTTGCTATTGGAATTGGAATGATGGTGGATGGTTCTGTGGTGATGGTGGAGAACATATACAGGCATCTTGTAGAACGCCGGAAAAAGGGTATAGACCACGTGCATCTTGTTCATGAAGCGGCAAGAGAAGTGGCTCGACCTGTTTTCTTTGCTGTTTTAATTATTGTTGTGGTGTTCCTACCTCTTTTTACACTCCAAGGAGTTGAAGGAAAATTATTTTCTCCTGTGGCTTTTACAATTAGTTATGCGATGCTTGGCTCTCTTATAGTTGCTTTAACAATTGTGCCTGTCCTCTGCATTATATTATTGAAGGGAAAATTATCTGAGAAAGAGTTCTTCTTGATCAGATTTCTGAAAAGAATATATATTCGAATTTTAAAATCAGCTTTAAGAAGACGTTCAATTGTAATTACCACAGCAATAATTCTATTAATTTCAGCACTGGCTTCAATTCCCTTCCTTGGGACTGAATTTGTACCAGAACTTGAGGAAGGGACACTTTGTATTCGAGTTACCATGAATCCAAGTATATCTCTGGAGGAAGCTATTAGAATAGCTGAGAAATTAGAGAAAAAACTTCTGAAATATCCTGAGGTGACTTATGCTCTTTCTCGTATTGGTAGAGCAGAACTTGGAGGAGACCCTGAACCAGTTTCAAATAATGAAATATATGTGGGATTAAAGCCTCAATCCGAGTGGAAAACAGCAAAGAATAGGTATGAATTAATAGAAATACTACAGAAAGATCTGTCCGAGATACCTGGATTAAAATTCAATTTTAGTCAGCCGATTGCAACTCGTGTCGATGAATTGATTTCTGGAGTTAGAGCTCAAATTGCCATAAAATTGTTTGGAGAAGATTTAGAAGTTCTGGAGAAAAAAGGAAGAGAAATTGAAGCAGTAATTAAAACCATAAAAGGAGCTAAAGACGTTCAGATGGAACAGATAAGCGGAGAAGCCCAGTTAGTTATACGGGTTGACAGGGATGCAATTGCTCAATATGGAATAAATGTATCAGATGTAATGGAAATTGTATCCCATGCCATTGGAGGAAAAGCAGTTACTGAGGTAATAGAAGGTCAGAAACGTTTTGCTGTTTATCTTCGTCTTAAAGAGGAATATCGTAATGATATTGAGGTAATTAAAAATCTACTGGTTGCATCTCCTTCTGGTGTTAGGGTTCCCCTTGCTCAATTAGCAAAAATTCAAATTGAAGAAGGACCACCAACAATAAGTAGAGAAAATGCTCAAAGAAGAGTTGTAATTCAGTGTAATGTCAGGGGAAGAGATCTTGGTGGTTTTGTTCAGGAAGCTAGAGAAGCTGTAGAAAAAAAAGTTAAACTTCCTCCAGGATATTTTATTGAGTGGGGAGGTCAATTTGAGAATCAGCAAAGAGCACAGAGGACTTTAATGATTGTTATTCCTCTATCCATTTTCCTGATTTTCCTATTACTTTACATGTCATTTAATTCAGTTCGGCATGCCTTGCTTATCATTCTAAATGTTCCATTTGCTTTAATTGGTGGTATATTTTCTCTCCTGATATCGCGACAATATTTGAGTGTTCCCTCCTCTATTGGATTTATTGCTTTATTCGGGGTAGCAGTATTAAATGGTGTGGTTCTTGTATCCTATATCAGACAACTTCGAAGGGAGGGATTACCATTGGAAGATGCTATAATTAAAGGAGCTTCTCTCAGACTCCGACCAGTTTTAATGACCGCCTCTGTGGCAAGCCTTGGTCTTATTCCTTTACTTCTGTCAACAGGGGTGGGTTCAGAAATTCAGAGACCTTTAGCCACTGTTGTGATTGGAGGCTTAATTACTTCAACAGCCCTTACATTAATAGTATTACCATGTCTTTATGGTATTTTTGAAAAGAAAACTCCTGATATCGAATTATAAATACTGGAGGTAAAAATGAAAGAAATAAAGGCTATAATTCAGCCTTTTATGGCAAGTAAGGTAATTGATGCTTTAAGAGAAATTCCAGAGCTTCCTGGTATCACAGTTTCTTCTGTTAAAGGCTTTGGAAGGGGCCGTGCAGAAAATGCAAAACACAAAATAATAGAAGATAGTATTGAATATGCAATGAAGACAAAATTGGAAATTGTGGTAGCTGACCATTTAGTTGAAAAAGTAGTTGAAATAATTCTGAAGAATGCCCATACCGGCAATGTTGGAGACGGAAAAATTTTCATTTATACTGTAGATGATGCTGTAAGAATTAGAACCGGAGAAAGAGGCGAAGAAGCGCTCTAAAAATAATCTATGAGGAGTGCAAAAATGAAACATACAATTAGAAAATTCTTTCTAATTTCAATTATTTTTTGGATTATTTTACATGTGAGCGGAAATTTTGCTCAGGGAGAAGGACAGAACAATAAAAGGATTCGTCGTCCTGTGGTTGCAGGGAAGTTTTATCCTGCAAATCCTGAAGAACTCCGAAACAAAATTCTTGACTATTTTAAAGATATTAATTCATTAAATATGCAGGAAAAGATTGTTTCTATTCTTGTTCCCCATGCAGGTTACGATTATTCAGGAAAAATTGCTGCAATGGCTTATAAACAGATCGAACACAAGAAAGTTGATACTGTGATTCTAATGGGTCCAAGCCATAGAGTTGGTTTTTCTACCATTTCTGTTTATCCCAAGGGTTTCTATCAAACTCCATTGGGTTTAATTGAAGTGGACAGTGATTTAGCGAACAAGTTAATTTCTGCAAATAAAAAAATTCATTATTTTCCGCCTGCTCATTTTTGGGAGCATTCTTTAGAGGTGCAACTACCATTTTTACAAATATTATATCCAAAAATAAAAATTGTTCCTGTGATTATGGGAGGACAAACTCGAGAAAATATTGAAATCATGATAAATGTAATGGAACGCATTTTAAAAGAGGAGACTACCAAACGAGTCATGCTCGTTACCACCTGTGATTATTCTCATTATTATTCGTATAAAAAAGCAGTAAAACTGGATAAGGTTGCTATGGAAGCAATTCAACAAATGAATTATAGAAAACTTCTCTCGCTTGTTGAAAAAAGGAAATGTGAGATGGATGCTTTTGGCCCTGTTGCAGTTACAATGGAAGTTTCCAAACGACTTGGAGCAAATAGGGCTTATATTCTCAAATATGCCAATTCTGGAGATGTAACAGGCTATAAAAAGAAAGTCGTGGGCTATGCAGCTATTCTTTTCATTCGAAACGGAAGTTTTCAATCCAAATAGAGGAAGCCTATTCAACGGTGACGCTTTTCGCTAAATTTCTGGGCTGGTCAACATCTGCACCTCTTTTTAAACCAATATAATATGCAAAAAGCTGGAGAGGAATGACTGTTAAAAAAGGGGTAAATAGAGGATGGGATGAAGGTATGTAAATAATTTCATCAACCTTTTCTCTGATCTCTTTGTCTTCTTCCCATGCAACTGCAAGGACAATTCCATTTCTTGTTTTGACTTCAGAAATATTACTGAGCATTTTTTCGTATACCCTATCCTTTGGTGCAATTGCAACAGTTGGCATTTTCTCTTCAATTAGAGCAATAGGCCCGTGTTTCATTTCTCCAGCAGGATAGCCTTCAGCATGAATATAGGAAATTTCTTTTAATTTAAGGGCTCCTTCCAGAGCAATTGGAAAATTAACCCATCTTCCCAGATAAAGAAAATCCGTGTAATGAAAATATTTTTGAGCAAGATTTTCAATTTTTGAGGATTGATAAAGAATACTTTCAATTTTATGAGGGATTCTCTGAAGTTCTTGAAAATAGGTCAATATTTCATTTTTTTTAAATCTGTTTTTAACCTGGGCAAGATATAAACTGAAAAGCATCAGAGCCATTAATTGAGTGGTAAAAGTTTTTGTGGAAGCAACTCCAATTTCAGGGCCCGCGTGTGTATAAATCACTCCATCTGCTTCACGAGTTGCAGTACTTCCTTTCATATTGCATATACTTAAAGTTTTTCCTTTATTTTTCTTGATTATCCTTAATGCTGCCAATGTATCAGCAGTCTCACCAGACTGACTTATTATAATATTTAATTGATTTTTTTCTAAAATAAAGTCTCTATAACGATATTCTGAGGAATAGTCCACTTCAACTGGAATGTGGGTTAAATTTTCAAGAAAATATTTTCCCACAAGTCCTGCATGGTAAGAAGTTCCACAGGCAATAATATTTATTCTTGAAATTTTTCTTAAAAAATCAGGAGAAAGGTTTATTTCATCTAGATATATTTTCCCTGTATCTAATGAAATTCGTCCCATTAAGGTTTCTCTCAATGCTCTGGGTTGTTCAAATATCTCTTTCAGCATAAAGTGTTTAAATCCACCTTTTTCAACCATAATTGGGTCCCAGGTAATTGTATCAATTTTTTTGCTCAAAGTTTTACCTTGGAAATTCATAAATTGGACACCATTTTTGTCAATTACAGCAATTTCCTCGTCATCAAGGAAAATTACATCCTTGGTATGACCAAGAATAGGAGCTAAATCAGAACTTACAAAATATTCATCACTTCCCAGACCTATTATTGCAGGTGGACCCTTTTTAGCAGTAACTATTTTTTCCGGATCCTTTGAACTGATTACAGCAAAGGCAAATACTCCACCTAATTTTTTAACAGCTTTTTGAACCGCGATCTCTAAATTTTTTTCGAAATTTTCTTCGATCAGGTGCGCAATAACCTCTGTATCAGTCTCTGTACGAAAAATATGTCCTTTTTCTAATAATTCTTTTTTTAAATCCAAATAATTTTCAATTATCCCATTATGAACCACCACTATTGTCTCACTACAATCACGATGAGGATGAGCATTTTCTTCTGATGGTCTTCCATGCGTAGCCCATCTCGTATGTCCTATTCCATAATTTCCATCTATAGGAGACATTCTGATTATTTCTTCTAAATTACTTATTTTTCCTTTTACTCTCCTTATTTCTAATTTCCCTTTATTTACAACAGCTAATCCAGCTGAATCATAACCTCTGTACTCAAGCTTTTTTAATCCTTCGATTAAAATTGAACTAATTTTTTTTGGCCCCAAATATCCGATTATTCCACACATTATTTTTCCTTCCTTTTTCTTTTAACCCAATCAGGTTTGGATACCTGTCTTGCCCTTGCTACAGTCAAAGAATAGGGTTCAGTATCCTTTGTTATTGTAGATCCAGCTCCAATATATGACTTTTTTCCAATCTTAATAGGAGCAACAAGTTCAGTCCCAGATCCAATAAAAGCTCCTTCCTCAATCAAAGTTTTATGCTTTTTAATCCCATCATAGTTACAAGTTATGGTTCCTGCTCCGATATTTACATTTTCGCCAATTTCACTGTCACCAAGATAGCTTAAATGCCCTGCTTTAGATCCGGCTCCAAAAATAGTGTTTTTCATTTCCACAAAATTACCAACTTTTGCTTTATTTTTTATAACTGTTTTCGGTCTCAAATGAGTGAAAGGACCGATTCGAGCCTCATCTTCGATCGTAGATTCCTCTATCACAGAAGAGCTAAGCACTTTTACTTTGTTTCCTATTTTACTGTCTATTATATGGACATAGGGATAAATCACGCATTCTTCACCTATTATTGTATTTTTTTCTAAGATGACATGTGGATATATAATGGTTTCCTTCCCAATCTCCACTGTAAAATCAACCCAAGTATTGTTCGGATCAAGGAATGTAACCCCATTCTCGCTAAGCTTTTTTATTTTTCTTCCTTTCAAAATTGAAATGGCACGAGCTAATTCCAGGCGTGTATTTATTCCAAGAATATCCTCAATCTGGCGAGTTTTTACCTCGCCTATGGGTTTTTTCATCTTATAAAAAATTTCTACTATTTGAGTTAAATAATACTCTTTTTTCACTTCATCAAGAGAGATTCGGAAAAGTGCTGGAAGCAATTCAGAAATTTTAAACATATAAATCCCTGTATTAATTTCTTTTATTCTCCTCTCTTCTTCACTGGCATTTCTTTCCTCAATTACTTTCATTATATGTCCTTTTTCATCTCGAATAATTCTTCCATATCCCTCAGGAGAATCGAGTTCAGCAGTTATCAAAGTAACAATGTTATTACTATTCTGGTGAGAGTGAATTAAAGTTTTGAGTAATTCCGATTGAATGAGTGGAGCATCTCCATATAGCACAAGAATGTCCTTCTCCATATTCTCCTCAAAAACTTTTTTACAGCTCATTAATGCATGTGCAGTACCTTTTTGCTCAACTTGCTCAATAAATTCAACATTATAGGAAGATAGTGTTTCCATTACTTTCTCTTTCTGATGCCCCACAACCACTAAAATTTTCTCGGGCTTAACTTCTTCAAGGGCTTTAACTACATAGCAAATCATTGGTATATTTAGTAAACTATGTAATATTTTAATCTGATTTGATTTGAATCTGGTTCCTTTGCCTGCTGCTAATATTACTCCCAGAAAAGGGCGAGACATTTTTATTTTACCAGTTCCTGAAATTCCTTATTTTCTTTTAATGGCTCAAAATCAACTTCATTTTGAGCCAGGATCTTAAAAAAGCTATCCAGTTCGATAGCTTTTTTTAAAAAATCTAAAGCTAATTTATTATCACCCATTTGAGCTGAAACATCTGCTAATGCATAATACACTTTTCCTTCTTTTGGATCCTTTTTCTGAGCCTCTTTCAATAGTTCCATTGCTTTTTCATAATTTCCTAAATTTAAGTGATAAATACCATAATAAAAATAATCATCAAAAGTTTTAAGCTCGATTTTCTCCCCTTCAATCCTATTTTTACAAATAGAGAGATAAAGATTTGCTCTATCAACAACTTCTTTTTCATTAGAATATTTATTGATTATTTCCTTAAATAATTCGATTGCTTTCAAATATTCTTTTTTATGAAAATAACTCATTGCTTTTGAATAAATTTCAAGTGCCTTCTGATAATCATTTAATTTTTCACTTTTTGCACCTTCTTTACTCATCAAGATTTCCTCCTTTCAGCTTTTTAATTTTACCTGATGGATGGAATTTTGGCAAATTATAAATTTTTGTTATTGAGAGTCTTTAAAAAATTATATATTATTTCATTATCTTCATATTTCCAGAATTCCTGACTATTTATTAAAAAATTTACTACTTTTAAATGTAAAGAATGTCCTGCGCGGAATGCTTTAAAGTGCCCTATTAGAGGATGACCCAGTAAAGCGAGATCTCCAATAAGATCCAGTATTTTATGTCTAACAAATTCATCTGGATAGCGGAGTGAGCCATTTATGAGGGAATTGTCATCTAACACCAGAGCATTTTCAAGACTTCCTCCAAGAGCTAATCCTTTTGCTCTCAATTTCTTTACATCTTTTAGAAATCCGAAAGTCCTTGCCGGTGCAATTTCTGTAACAAAGTTCTTTATGTTTATTGGGAATGTAAGACTTTGAGTCTGGATAAATGGATGGTCAAATTCAATAGTATAGGTAATTTTAAATTCATTTTCCGGATAGAATTCTATATAATTTCCATTCTCATTGATTATAAAAGGTTTTGTAAGTCTAATTGCCTTTTTCTTTGAGGGTAAAAGTTTTATTCCTGCTTTTAATATAGCTTGAACAAAAGGAGCTGCACTTCCATCCATAATAGGGACTTCTTCACCATTCATTTCAATAATTAGATTATCAATTCCAAAAATATATAAAGTTGCCAGGAGATGTTCAACTGTTCTAATCTGATATCCATCTTTAATTAAGACTGTTGAATAATTTGCTCTTGCTATGTGTGGATTTACTTTAAACTCTAAATTATCCAAATCTGTTCTTCTGAAAACTATACCCCCTGAAGTAGCTGGTTTTAAGAGCATATCAATCCTTTTTCCACTGTGTATACCAATTCCAGATAGAAAAATCTCCTTTTGTATTGTTCGTTCTTCCCTCATCCAAAGGTTCTTTTGCAAATTCTATGCCAAATTTTATGTGATTGATTTTAAATAATTTAAAATTCAAGAAATTTAAATTTTGTGTTTTACATGACACACTGACTGTGGTATATATACCATACCATTAAAATTATAAATAGAAATCAGGAGGAGAAGAAATGTTAATTCTTACCACTCCAAATATTGAGGGCAAAAAAATTGTGAAATATCTTGGGCTTGTAAGCGGAGAAGCTATTCTTGGCGCGAATATTTTCAAAGACTTTTTTGCAGGAATTAGAGATATTGTAGGAGGAAGGTCTGCAGCTTATGAGAGAGAATTGAGAAAGGCCAAAGAAATTGCAATTGATGAGATGAAAGAACAAGCAAGGTCTCTGGGTGGCAATGCAATAATTGGAGTGGATCTTGATTATGAAACCATTCAAGTCGGAAAATCTGGAGGAATGTTAATGGTAAGTGCAAGTGGCACTGCTGTTATTTATGAAGAAAAATAAGGGGGTAAGCCATGGAAAAGCATGTTAATCTTGTAGGCATTTTATGGATTACTTATGGCGCATTGAATTTTCTTATTGCTCTTTTTTTCTTTCTTTTATTTTTAGGGATTTCATTTATTCCTGATATTGAAGTGGAAGCCTCCATAATACTGAGAGCAGTTGCAATTTCCATTTTTTCCGTATTATTTCTCTTCATAGTTCCGAATATAATTGGTGGTATATGGTTAATGAAGAAAAAGGAATGGGCAAGGATCTTAATCCTTATTTTTGCTTTTCTGAACATTTTTGTTTTTCCAATAGGAACTGCTTTAAGCGCTTACACATTGGTAATCCTTTTTAATAATGAGGTTGTTCAGCTTTTTAAAAAATGATTGATTTCGAAATTTAATTCTCCTTTCCAGACAACCTTTTACTCCTATCAATCATCTATAATTATGTGGGTAAATTAATAGAAAATAGAATTGTGAGAGAAAAGGATTGCTTGTTGGAATGGGTTAAAAAATCCAAAAATGGAGATATTAAAGCTTTTGAATTAATTTATGAGTATTTTAAGATACAAATTTTCAATTTAGCTTATCGTTACACCAATAATCATGTAATTGCAGAGGATTTGGTCCATGATATCTTTATAAAAGCATTTACAAATATTAGAAAACTTGAAGAAGAAAAGTCTTTTAAAAAGTGGCTTTTTCGCATAGCAGTAAATACATGTTTAGATTATTTGCGAAAACATAAAAGAATTCAATCAGAAAATATTTCATCTTCAGAGGCTCAAATAGGGAAAGGGGAATATACTATTACAAATGAAATTCTTGAACTTGCAATTAGTAATTTGCCATTTAAAATGAAAACAGTATTTTTACTTCATGATGTTCAAGGTTTCAAACATGAGGAGATTGCAAGAATTTTAAAATGTTCCATAGGGACATCGAAATCTCAACTTTTTAAAGCAAGAAAAAAAATTAGAGAATATCTAATTAAAAGAGGAGGTATTGGGAAATGAGGTGTAAAAAGGCTAGAAAACTAATTAGTGAATATATAGATGACAGTCTAAAGGCAGAACAGAAATTCATTCTCGAGAAGCATTTAAAAGAATGTGCTAAATGCTATGAATTCTTTAAGGATCTAAAAAGCATTGCCAGTAAAGCTAAAAATTTGGAGAGTATTTCACCTCCTCCTAACCTGTGGCCCAGGATTGAAACTAGTTTAAAAGGAAGTGATTATTCTGAGGCAAAGGAATTAAAAAAAGCTCTTCAAATTTTCCATATCCCTGCGTATAAATTTGTATTAATTGGTGTAGCAGTTTTTATTATTGCTGTATTTTTAATTATCCGCTTTTATTCTGAAAGAGGAGAAAAAGTATTCACTCAAAATGAATATATTTTAAGAAAATTTGAAGAGGCTGAAAGGCACTATAAATTAGCAATTAAATCACTGGAAGAAGCATTTTCCATGGTAAAGGGAAACATGGACTCGGAAATTATGGAAAATTTTATGATGAATTTGAAAATTATTAATTCATCAATTGAAGAATCTAAAAAAGCTGTACTCAGGAATCCATATAGTATTGATAATAGAATATATTTATTGATTGCATATCAAAACAAATTAAATTTTTTAAGAGAGATATTAAAAATGGAAAAATTCGCCTCCGCGGAGGATTTTAATTCAAATCTATAGAATTTGGAGGGTAAAATGAGAAAAGAAAAAATCATTCTATTGGCTTTAATTTCATTTTTTCTATTTTTAGTGCTCAACCCGCTTGAATTGTCAGCTAAGGTAAAGTTCGAAGAGAGATTTGAAAGGACAATTCCTCTTTCAAAGGATGGTAAGATTATTCTAAAAAATATTTCTGGAAATATTTATGTAAAAAGTTGGGATAAAGAAGAGGTTAAAATTAAGGCATTAAAAATTTCAAAAGCTTCAACCCATTCTAAAGCAAAGGAGAACGCGGAAGAAGTAAAAATTAAAGTAAGTAAGGAAGATAATACGTTATTAATAGAGACAGAATACCCAAAATATGTGTTTAGGTCTATAAATGTGTCTGTTAATTACAATTTAATGGTTCCATCTAAGGTAAAGATAAGAATAAAATCAGTTAGCGGGAATATTACTCTTGAGAAAACAGGTGGTGAGGTACGAGCTCAAACAGTTAGTGGAGATATAATAGTTGAGGGAGCACGGACGAGGGTTGAATGTAAAGCAGTTAGTGGTGATGTAGTAATAAAAAATACTGAAGGTGAGATTAATCTGAAAACAATTTCAGGGGATATTGAAGTTATGAATGTAATGGGCTCAGTGGAGGCTGATTGTGTAAGTGGAGATATAGAAATAGAGAATTCTAAAGTTGAGCGGATAAAGGCAAAAACAATAAGTGGTTCAATAACTTATAGAGGAGAAATTCTTCCAAAAGGTGAATACCTTTTGAATAGTCATAGCGGGAATGTTAGAATGGAGATACCTTCTGATTCTGCATTTGACCTTGAAGCATCAACATTTAGTGGAAAAATAAAAAGTGAGTTTGAAATCACTGTATCAGGAGAGATAAGTAAAAGGAAAATCACTGGAAGTGTTAATGGTGGAGGAGCAGATATAGATTTATCTTCTTTTAGTGGAAATATTATTTTAAAGAAAAGGTAGAATTAGACAAATTCAGGGGAGAGCAAAAATGCTCTCCCTCTATTCCTTAATTAAATTCTTGACAGCTTCTCTTAAAGACTCGCCCCTTAAATTCACTTTTCTTAAAATTCCCTTTTTATCAATTAAAAAAGTTGAGGGAAGTGCCTTAACTCTATACAGGCTTAGAATATATTTTGATGACTCCTGTTCAAGCCATACTTGGGGCCATTCAATTCCCTTTTCTTTAATAAACTTTTCTACATCCTCTTTCTTCTCATCTAAATTTAATCCAATAAGTATAAAATCTTGTTCTTTAAATTCTTGATATAACTTTTTCATTGCGGGCATTTCGCGGACACATGGCTCACACCATGTTGCCCAGAAATCAAGAAGAATCACTTTGCCTTTTAATTTGTTAAGTTCGATTTTTTCCCCATTCAATGTTTTAAGAGAAAAATTCTTAGCAGGTTTATCTATTCCATACTTGTCTTTTAGAGCCTTTAAGGCTTTTTTAAATCTTGGCTCATTTCTAATGGGATCAAATTCTTTCCTCTTAAAGATTTCCTCATCATAATAAAGGTCAGGAGAAAGAAGTGCTTTTTCAAATGAATCGAGAGCCTTTTCTATCTTTCCAATCTGAGCATAGGAGATACATAGCATTGCATGGGCTGTAAAGTTTATTTCTTTCTCCTTTGCTGTTATTTGACTTAAATATTTAATACTTTTTTCATAATTCTTTTCCTGATAATATAATTGACCAAGAAGTTGAATAAATCTATCCTCAGGATATTTTTTAATTCTCTCTTCGAGTAGTTTGATCGCCTCTTTATAATTTCCTTTCAGAAAATATCTTTCAAGAGATTTTTCAAAGTAATAACTATTTTCAGGGTCACAAATAACCAAAAGCTCATACATCTCACCTGCTTTCTCAATATTTCCTTGCTTTTCATAAATAATAGCGAGATTTAAAAAGCCAGCTGGATTAGAGTTATCAATTCTAATTGCCTTATAGAAATATTTGATTGCCTTGTCATAATCTGGTTTTTTAGAAATATTGGAATAATAATAACCTAAAGAAATGTAGCCCCAGTAGAAATTTTTATCAAGCTTAACTGACTTTTCAAAATATTTTAAAGAGGATGAGTTGCTGAGTGCTCTACCATATAAATAATTAAAAAGCGGGCTTTTTGGATTCTTCTTGATTAATTTATCATATTCAGCTATAAGCTCCTTTCTATCCCTATTAGTCAGTCTCTCGAAATAATCCTGATAGATTTGATGAATTATCACTGATTGTGGATATCTTTCTCTAAATTTTTGCAATAATGCAAATTTTTCAATAGGACTTTTTACTTTAATCCATTCTTCCTGTAGTTTAATTACTTCTTCAGGCACTTTATACCTTTGAGCAGATATTTTTTCTTGGCCAAAAGACAGAGAAAATAATGAGATAAGAAAAAGAAAGAAAATAAAGTGAAAAAATTTTTTGTTCATTAATATACTCCTTTTAAATTGATTTATTTCTCCAGTAATTTTATGCTCCAAATTTTTTTAATTTAAGGGCATGAGCTAACATAAGAGGAAGGGCATTTATTGCCTGAAACCTACCAAGCATTCCTTGAGCGCATTCTAATTCTGTAAATTTTTGGACTTTATCAGGGATCAGATTTTTAGAATAAAGTAAAAAAGGATTGGGATGCCAGGAATGGGATTTTAAAAGGGAGGGAGTTGAGTGATCTGAAGTGATGACAAGAACATCCGGATTTAGTGAAAGCACATCCGGGATAAATTTATCTATTTTTTCTATATATCTAACCTTTTCTTTAAAATTGCCATCTTCTCCATATGAATCTGTTTTCTTTATATGGAAATAGAAAAAATCATAATCAGGATAATTATCCTTTAAAATTTTAAATCCACTCTCTATATCCTGGCCACTGTCCAGAACTTTCATTCCCACAAGCCTAGCGAGTCCTTTATACATTGGATAATTGGCGAGACCTAATGGATTCAATTTAAATAATTCCTGCATATTGGGTATTTTTGGTAGTTTTGAAAATCCCCTTAGAAGAACAGCATTTGCAGGATAACTATCTTTTAAGACTTCCATCGCCTTATCCATGAACTTATTAACTATTCTTGCAGTGAATTCTGCTTCTTTCTTTAATGGGCTTGTATATTTAATCGGTAAATTTTCTTTTTGAGGATCAGCATCTGTTAAATAATCTGAAAGATTATCTCCTTCTAATTTAAGAACAAATCTGTGTTCTTTACCTGGATAAAGCGTAATTTTGATATTTTCGATTTCTTTTATATTTTGATTTAAAAGCTTACAGATTTCTTTATTTTTTTCGGTGGGGATTCTTCCTGCACGGCGGTCTATAATCATTCCATCTTTAAAAGTAGCAAAATTTCCCCGTGCTACCATATCTTTTTCTCTAACTTCTACTCCAATCCCAAGAGCTTCGAGAATTCCTCTCCCGAGAATATATTTTGTAGGGTCATATCCAAAAAGAGCTAAGTGAGCAGGACCGCTTCCTGGAGTAATTCCCATAAACACTGGATCAGAAAGACCACAGATACTTTTCTGAGCTAATCTATCAAGGTTTGGAGTTTTTGCTACCTCTAACTCTGTTTTTCCATTAGATGGAAGACCTCCGAGTCCATCTATAACAATTAGAATTATTTTTGAATCGGTTTTTATTGCTATTTCTTTAAATATTTCTTCTCTTTCCATAACTTTTAATCATAAATTAATGGTTTGATATTGTCAATTTAACCATATTTATATAGAATTAGAAGGAAAATAAAAAGGGAGATTAATTTGAGAGTTATTTTAGCTGGTTATAACTTAGATAGAGAGAATATTGAAGAAATTAAAAGGTTACTAAAGGAGATAGCATCTTATTTAGAAAACAGAGAGAGAACGCAGAAAGAAGAAAATCTGCTGGAAAAAATTAATGAATTTCTTAACAGAGAAAATCTCACACCAGAGACAATTTCAGCAGCTTACGCCCGGATAAGTCGAGATCCACGGCCAGTAAACGAACTTCGAGAGATTGCTCGAAAAGAAGTGGAAAGAGCTAGAAAATCAAATGTCAATATTATTTTTGGTTTAGGTCATTCATCTATTGCTGAACATGCTGTTTTTAATTTAGACATAATCGGAGTTTCGAGATATGCGGTGGAGGAAATAGAAAAATATCGTCTCTGCTCCTTCACTGAAAAATCCCAAAGATATGTTCTATTTGAAAATGACTATACAATTCCTGAGGAATTAAAGGGGAGTTCTCTTCTTAAGCCTTTTAAAGAAACAATAGAATTGCAGAATAGAGCCTATAATACCTTTTTTAAAAAATTAAAAGAATATTTTTATGAAAAGTATTCTGATAAGATAGCGAATAGTAAAGAGAAGAGTAAGATTGAAAATTTAGCTAAGGAAGATGCCCGATACTGCATTTCTTTAGCCACCCAAACTCAGTTAGGAGCAACAGTTAATGCTCGCAATCTGGAATTAATGATAAGAAGGTTCCTTTCCAGTCCAATATCTGAAATAAAAGAACTGGGTGAGAAAATATTCCAGGAAATTCAGGGAATTGCACCATCTGTGATTAAATATACACAGCCCACCGAATACTTCAAAAAAACCTATCCAGAACTAAGGGAAAAGGCTCAGGAAATTATCAAAAATTTAGAATTAAAGTATAAATCTAAAAATTCTGAAGATGTTAAACTTATTTCGTGGACAGAACAAGGTGAAGATATAATAATTGCTTCTTTACTCCACTCCTCCACTCAAAAGTCCATGAATGAGTGTCTCTTTCTCGCGAGAACAATGAGTAGGGAACAAAAAAGGGAGTTTATAAAAACCTCTTTTAAATATATGAAAAGTTATGATGCAGTGCTGAGAGAATTTGAAAATGTAGATCTGATATTTGAATTGATAATGAGTGCTTCATGTTTTGCCCAATTAAAAAGACATAGAATGGCAACTATTATAAAGCAAGATTATAATCCAGAACTTGGATTTGTGATTCCTACCTCTATAAAGGATTGTGGTTTAGAAAAAGATTTTTGCGAATTAATTGAAAAAACAAATGAAGTTTTTTATAGAATTGAAAAGTATAATCCATTAATTGCTCCTTATATTTTAACTAATTCTCATAAAAGAAGAATTTTATTAAAGGTGAATGCAAGAGAATTATATCATATTTCAAGACTTAGAGCTGATAAAGAAGCTCAATGGGAGATAAGGGAAAAGGCTCAAAAAATGATTGAATTAGCAAAAGAAAAGATGCCTCTTATTTTTATACTTGCAACTGGAAAGGATAAATTTGAAGAAAAATTTAAAAAATTATTCGAAAAATAAATTTTAAAAATTTTTTAACAAGTCAGGAATTATCATCCATTCCAGTACCCAATTTCCTCCGCTTATTCTATCAAGACACACAATCCCGCCCATTTGAAATTTTATAATTTCATTGTTCCCATTCCCACATAACAAATAGGCTGAAAGTTTACTTAAATGGGGTAAATGTCCGACGAGCATAATATTCTCATTCATCCCTTCCAATTTCTTCGCCCATATCAATGGATCTGCGAGAGGCTCCAAATTTTCCTCCTCCTCAATATCTGCGGTTGGGCTAAGATATTCAGCCAGAATCTCAGCGGTTTGTTTTGCCCTTGTTTTTCTACTATGTATGATTTTATTGACTTTTATAATCCCCTGCTTTTTAAGAAAAGTAGCCACCTTCTTTATCTCATTTCGGCCTTTTTCAGAAAGAGATCTCTCTGGGTCTTCCTCTTTGGGTTTTGCTTCCGCATGTTGAACCAAAAACAATTTCATTTTCTCACCCCCTCTATTTTAATTATAAAATTAAATTTACCCTTTTCATTTTTTCAATCTATTTAATTCTTATTTTGGATAGTTTTTCAACTGGTCCTTCTTCTGCTGTAAAAGGTTTGAGTATAAAGGAATATTCATATATTTTAGTTGGGTAAAGCATGTATTCAGGGTGAGGAAGTGCTCCCCAGCTGTTGTCACCCCCAACACCCATTTGTTTATAATCAATATTAAATGTAGTTAAGTTTCTTTTTTCTAATTCGCAAGCATGACGATTTTGTTTTACAACTCCCTCATCAAAATCTTCGTTAAGAAAATGATATGCGCTCGCATATAAAAGAGGCATACCTATTGCGAGAAGTCCATAACCATCCTTTGTGGTAAGTGCAACCCATCGCACATCTGTTTTATTACCGTTTTCCTGAGGTCTTATATATGGATGATATTGTTCCCATATACTTCCTTTATAAAGTCCAATTCTCGCTCCAGTCTTTCTATCCCAGTAAGTCTCATGTGGGCCTCTACCAAACCAGTTAATATGGTCAAACTCTGGAGGAAGAATTATTGTCATGCCAATTCGAGGTATCTCAGGAAGATTTGGATAGCCTGGAATCAGTTTGTTCGTAATCAAAATATGAGAGCTGGAATAAATTCTGTGAGTAGTAAGGAACTTTGAATTTCCTGCAGGAAGAGTAGCTTCTACAAAAACCAGGGTTTCCTTTGGACTGATCTGTTTTATCTCCACTCTATCAATTCTACGATTTTTACCAGCTTCTCGCCATGCACGACAGCGAATCTGCATTCCATTACCAAAATCATTATCAGTTGGAGCTCGCCAGAAATTGGGAACAGGACCTTTAAATATATATTCTCTGCCTTTATATTTTAATGACTCAAGAACACCTGTTTCACGATCGAAAGTATAGATAAAATTCTTCCCGTTTACTATTGCTCTTTTCTGGGTAAAGTTAAGCTTTAAATCAGTGAATTTACTTAAATTTATCTTCTCAGGTGCTTTATAATATGGAAGTTTAAATTGCTCCCATGCAACCTCGTATCCTTTAGGAATAAGCTCAGTTGCTATTCTGGTTTTAAAACTTATATCCAGGAAATATTCCACACCCGGTTGAGGATTGATTTTAGGTAATTTTAACTGAATTACTTTTGTCTTATGAGGTGGAAGATCTATTTCCTTTATTTTCCCCTGCGCGATGCTGTGACTATCAGCAGTTAACTTCCATACCATTTCAAATTGTTTGAGATTTATGAAATCATACATATTTCTTATTCTTATTTTTCCCTCCTTCAAATCTACTGCTTCTATTAATATGTATTGATAAACCTTCTTCACTTCCCAAAGGGAGGGATGAGGTTTTCTATCAGGAAAGACAAGTCCATTAATGCAGAAATTTCTATCGCTTGGAAAGCCTTTTGGACCATAGTCTCCTCCATATGCCCAGCATTTCTTACCATCAATTATCTTTAAAAGACCCTGGTCAACCCAATCCCAAATAAATCCACCCTGAAGCTGTGGATATTTATAAATTATGTTCCAGTAATCCTTAAGATTACCCCCACTGTTGCCCATTGCATGAGCGTATTCACACATGATTAAAGGTCTTTTTCTTGGTTTACTCGCGTATTTTAATAAATGCTCAATCCTTGCATACATTGGGTCATAAATATCAGTATGGGGTCCGAGTTCTGCTCTTTCATACATGATAGGTCTTGAAGAATCTCGTTTTTTTATCCAGTTATAGGTAGCTTCAAAATTCACTCCATCTCCTGCTTCATTTCCAAGAGACCAAATAATAATAGAGGGATGGTTCTTATCTCGCTCCACCATTCTTATTGTTCTATCAAGATGAGCTTTTTTCCATAAGGGATTATTACCAAGTGTTCTATCAGGTTTGTAACCCATTCCATGAGATTCTATATTTGCTTCATCTACAACATATATTCCATATTTATCGCAGAGTTCATACCATCTCGGGTCATTTGGATAATGGCTCGTTCTTACAGCATTAATATTGAATCTTTTCATCAACTTTATATCCTCAATCATTGATTCCACTGAAACCACATGACCTTTTACTGGGTCATGCTCATGGCGATTAACTCCCTTTATATAAATTGGAACTCCATTTAAAAGTAATTGACCGTTTTTAATTTCAACTTTTCTAAAACCTATTTTGTGAGAGAGAACCTCAAGAATTTCTCCCTTATTATTTCTAAGTTGAAGAATAAGTGAATACAGATTTGGAGTTTCAGAGGTCCACTTTTTGGGCTCTTTAATAAATTTTTCAAAATACAAAGTTTTCTCTTCCTTTTCTTTTAAATAAATCTCTTCGGAAAATTCAGCTACTTTCTTTCCCTTTTCATTAAATAGAAAAACCTCTAGTAAATGTTTTTCTGATTCCTCAGCTAAATAATTTTTTAGCTTCACTTCAAATTTAAAGATTCCATTAATGTAATTTTCATCAAGGTCAGGTATTACAAAGAAATCTCTGATATGAACATTAGGGGTGGAATAGAGAAAAACATCTCTCTCTATTCCGCTTAATCTCCAGAAATCCTGGTCTTCAAGATAACTTCCATCGCTCCAGCGATAGACTTCTATTGCAATGGAATTTTTACCTTTTCGGAGAAATTTCGTGACATTAAATTCTGCTGGAGTTTTACTCCCCTGACTATAGCCCACAAATTTTCCATTAATCCATACATAAAAAGCAGAGCGAACGGCTCCGAAATGAAGAAATATCTGTCTCCCCCACCACTTATCAGGAATTGTAAAATACCTTTTATAGGAACCAACAGGATTATAATTATGCGGTATATAAGGGGGATTAGGAGAAATTGTTGGAGATAGAAAAGGATATTTACTATTAGTATATATTGGAACCCCATATCCCTGCATCTGCCAGTCAGATGGAACAGGAATTTTATTCCAATTGCTTATATCATAATTTTCCTTATAAAAATCTTTAGGTCTATCTGAAGGTCTTTCAACCCAATGAAACTTCCATACACCATTGAGAGATTTAAAATAAGGTGAATTTCCCCAAACATTTTCTAGGGCTGAACGCAGAGTAGCATAGGGGATATAAAAGGTATGAGCTGGCTCCCGGTTTATTCCTACTATCAGAGGATTTTCCCATTCATAAATTTTCTTTTCCAATGTTAATCCCTTGAATTGTGCAAAAAATATTGTGACTATCGTAAATAATAACAGAAATTTTTTCATCACCTTGCTCCATCATTAAAATCCAATTTAATCTTCAGCATAAATATATAAATTTAGCTTTCCATATTCAACTAAAATTTCTCTCTATTCCGAAGGTTTTAAAAAGCTCTACTCTTGTCAAAATGGCAAAAATTTATTATACATATTAATGGCTCTCTTGTGCCGGCTGGAGAGAGCTCCCACCCTTAAATCACCCCCCTTGAGACAGCCGGCATTTTGACATATTACCGATTCTTTGTTCAAATATTTCCTCCCTAAAATTAAAGATAAATTTGAAAAATAGATTGACCTTAAATTTTCAGTCGTGTTAATAGTTTATTATTGAATAAAGAGAGGAGGATAGGAAATGAATAAAAAACTGATTCGTGTGATTTTAATTTTTGTGCTTTTGGGATTTTGTCTTGTATTTAATCTTTCTGCTAAAGAAAAAACTAAGCCAAAAATTTACATTTCAGTTGATATGGAAGGAATTGGAGATATTGTGACATCAGCTCAACTTGGCCCTGGTAAATTTGAGTATGAAAGGGGAAGAAAATTTATGACAGCTGAAGTAAATGCTGCAATCGAAGGCTGTCTTGAAGCAGGTGCAGGAGAAATTGTAGTTGCTGATTCTCACGGGAATGCACAGAGTTTAATACCCGAAGAGCTTAATAAATCCGCATTCCTTATAAGAGGCTTTCCAAGGGGTCTACTTCAAATGGAAGGGATTGACAGTTCCTATGATGGAGTAATTTTCATTGGATATCATGCAAAGGAAGGAACTCCTAATGCAAATCTCTCACATACTATATGGGGTTCAAAATTTTCTGAATTAAAAATTAATGGAAAGGTAGTTTCAGAAGCGATTTTTAATGCATCTGTCGCTGGACATTTTGGGGTCCCAATTATAATGGTTGCTGGAGATCAGAATGTAGTCAAAGAGGCACTGGCTGAATTTGGAAATATTGAAACAGTTATTACCAAAGAGTCCCTTGGTTACTATTCTGCCAAATTCCGTCATCCTGAATTAATCTGTCAAGAGATAAAGGAAAAATGCAAGAAAGCGGTTCAGAGAATAAAGGAATTTAAACCTTATGTGATTAAACCACCAATTCGTATGGAACTGACTTTTAAACATACCTATGATGCGGAAGCTTTCAGTTATTTACCTTGGGTAAAGAGAATCGGAGGAAAAACTATTCTTGTTGAAGCTGATAATATTTTAGATATAAATCGCTTCATTACAGCTGTTTTCAGTATTAATAATAAATAATGAAAATTATTTGTAAGATTTAGGTAAAAAGGAAGAATAATTTCTAATTTTTTCCCAGTTTTTAATTTTATATCTTTTAATTTTAATATAGCCCATATCATCCTGAATATAATTATAAAGATATCCATTTTTAATAATATCAGGCTCCTCTGAGGTTTTTATTTCATAGAGATAAATACCTTTTGAATTAAAAAAATCAAAAGTAATAAACTTTTGCTTTTTAAGGACAGATTCAATCCTTTTCACATAGATATTATCCAATTCATCACTTAAAATTTTTCTATAAAAAGGTCTATGTTTTGGAAAAAATAACAAGCGCTTTATATCTCTTCTTGATAATTCAATACCTTTTCTTTTGCTTTTGCGAAGTAAATCTTGTAATGACAAGTACTTGTCCATTATTATTTTATTCTTTTCTTTTTTTGTAATCGGTACAGGTGATTCACCTTTTTCTATTATAAATTCAATTTTTCCCTCTGCATTAATTACAAATAATTTGTAATTTAGGGAATAGCCATAAATTCCTTTACCGCTTTTCAATGGAGAAAAATAAATATAAGGCTCATAAGGATTTACAGTTCCAAAAACTACACCCTTTTTTCTTATTACTCTTATGGGAAAAGGAAAACTTGCTATCACTTTGCTTATTTTCCCGTTTGAATTCATAAGAACTATCTCAATAAAACGACCTTCTTTTTTATAAGAGGTAATTTTAGCTATGAAATAGCCTTCAGTTTTTTCACTTAAATAATTAACATAATTAGTGAATTTAATAGTTTCTATGAAATTTCCGTTGTTATCATATATATGAAGCTTTCTATTGAAAGACTCCATAATATAAATATTTTTATCTATATAAATGTCTGTTGGTTGTTCAAACTCGCCAGGGCCTTGTCCTTTCCCTCCAATTGTTTTAATAAAATTTCCTTTTTCGTCAAATTTCTGAACCCTGCAGTTCCCCAGGTCAAGAATATAAATATTATCTTCATTATCTACTCCGATTTTAACACCTCTATAAAACATAAAATTTTCCCCCTCTTTGCCTCCAATGCTCAAATCTTCTTTTAAATCAAACTTGATTTTTCCAAAAAGGGGACATTTTGGATTTTTGATTATTCTAATTCTATTTTTATATTCTATTTTTCCATTCCATTTAACTTCTTTTTCCTGAGCAAATGTGCTTTTAAAAAAGTAGCCATTTAAAAGCAATATAAATAATAATAGTAATAATCTTTGATAATTCTTCATTTTTTGACTCTCCTTGATTTGTTCCTTTCATATATATGTCGGAAATTTTTAAAATTTTATTTGATTTTATTCCTAAAAAATAAAGTAAGAATCATAAAAAATAAATATATTGCAATAATAATTAGAAAAGAAGGCCGGCTAATTTTAGCAATTTGATACATTCTTCCCTCACCTGGTTTAGGAAGAGGAATTGGATCCCAGGGAAGTTCATATTTTTCAACAAGCCCCTTTATATTTAAGAGATGAATTATTGGAGTTTTATTCAAAGCCACTTCATGGATTATCCCTCTTTTTTCAATTGGAGGGAATTTCTTAATTCTCACAATTCCTGGTTTCAATTTCAAAATTTCTGAATCTTCACCCATATTTGCCCAATTCCCTCCAATATTTATAAAAGCCTTTATCTCATTTTCTCCAGCTATCTTTTTATATAAATTCATTCTTATCCTTACATTCTTTCTCAAACAGGATTCATAAATAAAATAAATATCTTTTTCTTTAATCTTCTCTGAAATCAAATTTCGTATTTTAGGATTCATATTTTCTCCTATATCTTTTTCTCCTCCGAGAGAAACAGCAATTGGTTTTACATTGAATATTCTCTTTTTTAGAAGACAATCAAAAATATCAAGCATATTAAATTCAGGGATATTTGCCCCCCATTGGGATGCCCCGATTGAGAAAATTATAAGAGGTTTTAAATTCATAACTTTTGAAGCAGACAGGACAGCAATAATTAAGGCTGGGAAGGAACCTGATGCTCCTACTGCTATTGTATCCCCATTTTTTATGCCTATTCGCTTTAATAAAAAAATAATCAATCCTGCAAAGTTAGGATTTGTTGTTGTTCTTTTTGCTTCAAGATTTCCAATTGAAGTGGTTATTGAAGAGTATTTAATCCCAATTAAGCCTGTTTTGTTTATATCTACATTTTCATCAAATGGAATTCCTTTCACTTTCCTGCAGTTTTTTATTGTTTCCATTGCCCTCAACATTATCTCAGATGCCTTTATCATGTCGTAATCGCTTCCTTCTCTATAAGAATAATATTTTGTAAGAATGAAAAAGATAAGACTTAAAGAGAAAAGTAGAATTATTGTTTTTTTATTTTTTAAGGGTTTCCTGTACATTCTTCTCATTTCATAATAGGAAAATAATTTTTACAAGAAAGTAGGTAAATATTGAAACAGTAAACATCGAAGCTAAAGTCAAAATGATATCCTGTCTTTCAAGATTGTTAGCTAAGAGTCCTGGAATCAACCACCCAATAGCTTTTAGTTCAATAGAATTAATGTGAAAATAGGGAAAGAGAAGTGATAGAATCTGAGACCAGATAGTGCCGAGGAGAATAATCATAACGAATCTTCTCTTTCCAAAAAGAATAAGAAATTTCGAAAGAAACTTATATGTGAGAAGGCTTAATAATGCAATGCTAATTGTTATGAGAATTCTTAGAGGCTCTTCAAGGTATAATGCTATATATGCAGGAACTATTATGCCTCCAGGATAAATGTCAAATATTTCAATATACAGAACAGCAATTAAAATGCCTATTAGAAAGGTTTCAAAAAACATATCGCTTTCCTATCTTCTCCCAGTAATTAACAATTTCTATTCCAACTCCACCAATATTGCCCATTCCAATGAGAACAAAATCTTTATTTTCTTTTTCAGAAATTTTTTTCATTATCTCGCTCGGCTTTTTTGTTTTCAAAATAAACACTCTATTCTTAATTTTTTTTAATTTTCTTCTCACAGCCTGAGAGTGTTCTCCAATAAAATAAAATTTTGAAATTTCTGGAAACATTCCATTGGAAAGAGCCCGTAACCACTGAACAGTTCTATCAGGTCTATCCTTTCTAAAATTTAATATTGCAATAACTGTCTTTCCATTAAAAATTTTTGCCTTATTAAGAATAAATATTGCTTCTTTCGTGGATTCTGGATCATTAATAGCAAAACAATTAACTGCATAACAATAAGATGATTTCAGCTTGATGAGCCAGATTTTTAAATGCCCGAAATCAAGAGTTGCTTTATTTATTCCTTTCACGGAAATATCCCTTCTTATTTTAAGAAAATCAGCAACTGCAAGAGCAAGCTTTAGATTCTCCTCAAATTCAAAAAATGGCAGTTCAATTGATTTTAAATTAGCAGAATAAGGTTCAGAAATTTTAATTAATTTCGCATTTTGTTTTTGAGCGAATAGTTCAAAGATTTTATGAAATTCTCTTTCAAGAATAAAAATCGTGCTTTTCTTTGGAATGTAAGATGCATAACAATGTGCCATTTCTTCTTTTGATTCCCCAATTTGCGCTATATGATCAATCTTAATGTTCGTGATAAGTAAAATATTGGGTCTGAATATCTGAATTGATTCCACATATCCACATTCAGGGCTGATGCTCATTATTTCTAAGACCAGTGCATCTATTTTTAAATTCTTGCTTAATTTGAGAATTCTTTTCCCTTCTAGAATCGAAGGCATACCTATTCTTTTAATCTCCTTCTCCTGGCCATCTGGATATATAATTATAGGCCTTGTCCCCGTAGTTCGAGCAAGAACTTTATAGCCAGCTTCTTGTAGAGTGTAAGCTATCAGTCTTGTTACTGTGGATTTTCCTCTTGTCCCTGTAATGCAAATTCTAAGAGGAATTTTCCTAATTTCTTTGTTGAGTTTAATTCTTTCGACTAACAGGTAAAATATAAAAAGAATAAAACAACCTGCTGTTAAATAAATTTCCCTAATGATTTTACTCCATAATAAATTTTACTTTCCTATGAAATCTTTACGAGTTTATATTAAACTCAAGCCCTTTTCATAAGTCAAGGATTTAGAGTTTTGGTAAGTTGCTTAAATCTTCATATTATTGTATCATTTCTCTGTCAAGAGAAGGAAAAAATGAATTTAACTTTTTATCTTAATGGAAAAGAATTTTTCCTTAAAGTTATGGAAAGAGAAAATGGTATAGAAATATCAATAGATAACGAGAAATACATGGTAGAGGCAGAGAAGATAAACGAGAATGAGTTTTTGTTAAACATGAATGGGAAGGTTTATAATGTAATAATTTATCCAAGTAAACAGAATTATTCTGTTTCAGTAAATGGAAAATTGTTCCAGATCGAGAAGCAGAGCTTCACTAAATTTCTAGAGAGAAGCGGAAAATTAGTGAAAAAAAAGCGGGAGGTAAAGGCTTCCATGTCTGGAAAAGTAGTTAGAATTCTTGCAAAAGAAGGAGATGAAGTCAAGGAAAATCAGGGAGTATTGGTTCTTGAAGCAATGAAAATGGAAAATGAAATTAAATCTCCTAAATCAGGGAAAATAACAAGGATTGCGGTATCAGAAGGAGGATCTGTAGAAGCTGGTAATCTTCTCTTCATAGTGGAATGAAATGAAAAAAATAAAATTATTGATTACTTTATTACTAGTATTAATTTTTATAGTGGGAGGTATTTTTACATTCAAATATATATTTCTCAATAAGTTTAAAATTAAGGTTGGACAGACTTTAAAATATTCCTATATAGATTTAAATATTCTTCCACCTAAATTGATAATCAATAACCCTATCATAAAAAAAGATTCTTTCTTTTTTACTGCCGAGAAATTGATAATCAATCTTCCTATTCAGTCTATATTTCAGGAAAAAAAAATTGAAATATTTATTGAAAGACCTGTAATTAAAATACTTCCTACAAATAATCCTAAAAAGAGGGCAAGGTTTATTCTACCATTAATAGTTAAAAAGGGAATAATCCATAAAGGTAGATTAATATACAAAAAAAATAATATAGCAATAAATTCTGCTGAAACAGACATTTTTTTCATCCAGGAAGAGAAAAGCCTATTTGTTATTTATAAAGCTAAAAGTTATCATTTCTCTTACCCAGAGAAAAGGATGGATTTAAAAGGGAAAATTGATATTGTAGCTAATATAAAGGGCAAAAAAATAACAATAAAAAAATTGAAATATTACGGAGATGAATTTTGGTTTAATGTAAATGGAGAAATAGACAATACTTTAAATCCTATTTTCAACTTCAATACTTTTTTCAATATAAACGCCCAGAAAATCAGTAGTTTCTTTTCTTTGCCTTTTAAACTACAAGGTAGAATTGAAGGCAAAGGATCTCTGAAAAAAAGCAAATATTTGGTTTTTAATGGAGAAATTTCTTCTAAAAAATTGTTTTTTGAAGGTTCAGAAATAAGTCCTGTATATGGTACAGTGAAGTTTTCAAATTCAAAGGGAACAATTTTAAATTTGTGGTTTAAAAATAAAAGGAGTCCTTTATTCTTAAGAATTCTGCCCGACTATATCAGAGGAGATTTTAAAAATCTTGATTTAACTCCAATACTAAACTGGTTATCCCTTGGATGGCCTGTTAACACCCCTTCATGGGGGAATTTTGAAATTAAAAACAAAAGATTAAAAGCTAATTTTAAATTTATAAATAAATCCTTTCCATCGCTGGAGAAAAGATTTCCTCTAAGCGGGGAAATAATAGTAGAATGGAATGGAGAAAAATTAGTGCGTCTTTCATCCTCTGAGTTGCTTTCCAGCTTTGGAAATTTCTCTCTTGAAGGTATTTTAGCAATACAAGATAAAATTAACTTTGAAATTAAAGGTGAAATTAAAAATTTAGAACAAGTAGCTGATTTTGTTAATTCTCTGTTGAAATTATCCATAGATTTTCCTGATATCAATGGGATGGGAAAGGTAGATATTAAAATTCAGGGTGATTTTACTAAACCTAAAATTTTGTCCACTTTTGACTTAAATAATGTAAAAATCTATGGATTTAATTTTTCCAGAGCCGAAGGAGAAATGATTTATAAGAATGAGCTATTGAGCGAGATTACAATTAGAGATGATGATTTTAAAGGAATAGCCACTATCAATTTATATGGCGATAAATTTTTATTAAATATCAATTTGGAGGAAGGAAAATTAAATAAAATACTTTCCAGCTTAAATTTATCTCTTCCATTAAACGGAATAGTTTCAGGTAAGGTGTTTCTTTCAAATATGGATAATAAATTATTCTGTGAGGGTACAATTTATAGTAAAGAAATCAAAGCATATGAGAGAACAATCAATAATTTTCAGGGGACTTTCAGGTGGTCAGATATTGAAATTTCATTACCTTCCTTTAGATTCAATTTCAATAATGGGGATATAGTAGGTGAATTGTATTTTTCTCCATTAACACGAGAATTAAATGTTAATATAAAAGGGAGAGGAATTGATATATCTCCTTTTTCATCTTCATTGAAAGGAAAACTTTCTTTTTCAGTTAAAGGGAATAGTAAAGCAGAAAAAGGCATGATATCTGGAAATTTCAGTCTAAATGATTTCTCATATTTTACTTTTCCAAGAAGAAGAATTAAGGGGAGAATAATTTTTGGGGAGATTGAAAATAACATTTCTTTGGAATTAACCGGAATAATAGAACCTGGAGAAAATAGCTTTCTTACACAGTTTATTTATCCATTAAATTCAAAAAAAATTAAAGGTAAGACTGAATTAAAAATCAGAAATTTAAGTTTGATATTTCCATGGAGAGGAGCAGAGGGAGAAATTAATTGTAAGCTTGAACTTTCGGGTTCTTTACTCAAGCCAGAAATTAAAGCAATTGCTGATTTTAAAGGGAAAGAGCTTCCAATTCCGAAATTTGCCCATCGATTCGAAGACTTCTCAGGTCTAATATTATTTGAAAATAATAAGTTGCAACTTCTATCCTTTACTGCAAAGTTGGGTGGTGGGAAAATAAATGGATTTGGGGAGATAAGTTTCAATAATATAAAAAACATTGACAGAATGAGTCTTCATTTAGATGGGAAAAATATGCTTCTTTCTCCCTTCGAAGGTGCAAGATTTCTCTGTGATAGCAAATTGAATTTAGTTAAAGACGAAGGAGTTTTTTTATTGAAAGGAGATATTTTTGTACATCAAATGTTATGGAGAAGGAATTTTTGGGATAGAATAACCTTTTCATCTTCTCCATTTTTAAAGAATGAGTCAGAAAATAAGTTATTGGAGGATCTTTTGCTGGATATTAATATTCGTTCTGAAAAGGACTGTTGGATAAATAACTCATTTGGCACTATTGAATGTAAATTTAATTTGAGAATCTTTGGAAATGTAAATTCTCCTTCATTGCTAGGAGAAATCACAGCCCTTAGAGGAAAGCTTTTTTTCCAGGATCGAATTTTTAATCTTATAGAAGGAAAAATAGACTTCATTAATCCGTTAAATCCAAGTAATCCAGAAATTAATTTTAAAGCAGAAACATTTGTTAAAGATTATCGCGTCTTGTTTAGTTTAAAAGGCCCGGTAAACCATCTCAAGCCAGAATTAAGTTCTTCACCTCCTTTACCACCTGAAGAAATACTTGCTCTTCTTGCCTTAGGTGAAGCTTTTAAGAGAACCTATTCCTATGATAAGAGCACTCAATTGAGCATTTCATCTCTTCTCTCTTTTAAACTTACCGAAGGTATTACTAATAGAGCAAAAAAGATTTTTGGAATAGACTGGTTTAAAATTAGCCCAGTTTTAATAGGTTCAATTCCTCAAACCACTCCAAGACTTTCCCTTGGGAAAAAAATCACAGAAGATATAACAATACTATATTCAACTAATTTATCCACCCACAGAAAAGATTATCTTTTCTTGGAATGGAAATTTGCAAAAGACATTTCAATAATTGCGATAAGAGATGAAGAAGGTAGGATTGGATTGGATGTTAAGTTTCACAAGAGATTTTAGAAAAATTTTAATTTCGTTCTTATTCCTTTCTCTTTTAGTTTCTTCCTCTTATGCACATGGTTTTACTTATAAAAAAATTAAAAAAATTGAATTAGTAATTGGTAATTCTAAGATTGAGGATGAGATAAAAAAGTTAATTTTAATAAAGGAAGGTGATAATTTTTCTTTAAGAAAGGTAAGAGATAGCATTAAATTGATATATAAAACTGGTTTTTATTCAGATATCGAAGTTAGAATTAAGGATTTAAAGAAAAATGATGAAATAGAAGTCATATTTTTACTGAAGGAGAATTTCATAATAAGTGATATAAAATTTGAAGGAATTGGTTCCACTGAAATAAAAAATATAGAAAAAAAACTCAAGTCAATTCAAGAAGGAGAATTTTTTTCAGAAAGCAAGTTGAAAAGAGCCTGTGAGGAAATAAAGGGAAAATTGAGAGAAAGGGGATATTTTTACAGCAGTGTTAATTATTATATAAAAGATATTAAAAAATCAAAAATAAAGATTTTTTTCCGAATAAATCCAGGGAAAAGATTAATTTTGAAAAAAATAATCTTTGAAGGTCAAAATATATTATCTGAAAAGACTCTTAAAAAAATCATGAAAACACGAGAGGGTGGGGTATATAAGCCATATATTCTAAAAGAAGATATTGAAAGACTTCGGAATTTATTTCAGAAGAAAAAATATTATCGTTGCAAAATCGAGTTAAAAGAGGAAATAATAAATCCTAAAGAGGGAAGCGTAATAATTAAAATTGGGATGGATCTTGGAGAAAAAATAGAATTTCTTGTAAGAGGAGCAAAGATTCCTATTTCTCTTTTTATTCCCCTTTGGAAAGAGAGGGTATTTGAAGAATGGGCACTTACGGAAGGAGAGGCAAAGATACTTTACTATCTAAGAGAGAGAGGATATGTTTTTGCATCAGTGGTCTCAGAAATTAAAAAAGAAGGAACAAAATTAAATATTATTTACAAAGTTACTCCTGGTAAAAAATACAGGCCCGGAGAAATTATTTTTTATGGAGTAAAACATTTCCCAGTTTCTCGGTTAAGAAATAGATTCAAGTTAAGAACAAAACCAATAGAAATCTGGATAAATGGAAATAGATTGTTTAACTTACCGAAAGAGATTGAGGACTTTTATAAATCTCAAGGATTTTTAAATGTAAAGATCACAATGAATTTTCAAAAAGTAAAAAATAAATTAAATGTCTTAATATATATTAATGAAGGAGAAAGGAGCTTAATCAAAAAGATCAATTTTATAGGTGCTAAGTCATTTTCAAGAAATCATTTGCTGGAACAAATAAAGTCCTTTGAAGGTGGACCATATTATGAACCTTTAGTTCGTGCTGATATAAGCAGATTAGAGTTTTTCTATTTAAACAATGGATTTAGAGGAACAGATATTAAAGTAAGGGTGAAAAAAAAGGATATAAGTAATATCTCGCTGGACTTTATAATTAAAGAGGGAGAGAGAATAAAAATAGAGAGAATAATTATAATTGGAAATTTTGTAACAAGGAGAAGTGTGATTAAGAAGGAATTGAAGATAAAAGAAGGAGATTTTGCTTATAGGAATAAAATAATAGAGACAAAGAGAAGGCTGGAAGCCCTTGGAATCTTTACAGAAATTAAAATTGAGGAAATTCCTTTAGGAGGGAATAAAGAAAGTCTTATGATTGCAGTAAAAGAAGGAAAGCAGAACTATATAGGATTTGGTCTCGGACTTTTAACAAAGAGAGAACCCTATTCCTCTGCAGTGTGGAATTTTGAAATTATGCCTAGAGTTACGCTTGAATTTTCGAGAAATAATATTTTCGGCTCTGCTTCTCTTTTTACTTTTGTAACACAGATCGGTCCTTGGGAGAAAAGAGGGGTACTTTCATTTGAACAGCCCTATTTCTTCAGTCTCCCTTTTAAATCCTTTATCAATGCATGGATAGAAGAAGAGGATAGAAAAAGTTTTGATTACAATAAAATGGGCCTTAGCTTGACTAATATAAAAAGATTTAATGAAGATATTATTCTCCTATATAGAATGAGATGGACAAGAACTACTCTTTTTAATCTAGAAATATCTGAATCAGAAATTGATAAAGAACATAGACCTTTTTCTACATCTTCTATAGCAGGAACAATTATCATTGATAAGAGAGATGATTTCTTTAATCCAGAAAAGGGATTTTTCACTAGCTTTACCTCTGAATGGGCGCACCCATTATTAGGAACTGAATCAAAGTATTTTAAAAACTTTTTTCAATTTCAGAATTATGTCCCCTTGGGTTCAAGATTAAATTTCTCTTCCACAGTACGATTTGGTTTCGCATGGGGGAAAGTTCCAATTAGTGAAAGATTTTTTGCAGGAGGTTCAAATTCCTTCAGAGGAGAGAAGTTTGATGAACTTGGGCCAAATGATCCTATTTCTTTAAAGCCAGTTGGAGGAAAAGCATTGATTTTATTCAATTTCGAACTGAGATTTCCTATAACTCATACATTGAAAAATTTATATGGCGCAATTTTTTATGATACAGGGAATCTGTTTCCAGAGCTAAAACAAATTAAATTAAGAGACATAAGAAATGCTTTAGGTTTTGGTATCAGATATAAGACTCCACTTGGACCTATAAGAATAGATTTTGGAATAGACCTTACCCGAAGAAAGAAAATTATACCCTATATAACAATAGGAAATGTTATCTAAAATTAAAAAGGTAATAATATTTTTACTTTTTACTTTTTTAAGTTACAGTTTTAATCACACAGAAGAAGTTATTGACAGAGTTCTGGCATCTGTTGGAGATGAAGCAATAACTTTAAGTGATTTAAAAATAGTGATTCATTTTAATATTTACCCCGAAATAGAAAAAAAGTATATAAAAAAATATATAGAAAGAATTATTGATCAAAAAATTGTAAAAAGGAAAGTTAAAATGAGTTTCCCATTAGATGAAGAAATTGAAAAGGAAAAGAATAG
Organism: Candidatus Aminicenantes bacterium JdFR-78; assembly: GCA_002010665.1. Lineage (GTDB taxonomy): Bacteria > Acidobacteriota > Aminicenantia > JdFR-78 > JdFR-78 > JdFR-78. The sequence goes on along the minus strand of MTON01000005.1, from coordinate 11,387 downwards.
ATTAATAAAATGGTTTGGCTCCGAGGAAAGATTTTTCAATGAGCTTTTAAAATTTGATTTGACTTGGGATGATTTAAAGAAATATATAGAGGAAAAAATTTATTATGAAAAGATTATTAAGGATAAATTCAAATTTATTTCCCCAATAACCCTTGATGAAATAAAAAAGTATTATAATGAAGTATATGTTCCTGAACAGAAAAAAAAGAATTTATATCCCAAGTCTCTTCTGGAAGTGGCTTCAGAAATTGAATCTATAATTGAAAATCAGAAAAGAAAGAGTTTAATTTCAAAATGGCTTGAGGATCTTAAAAAAGAGGAGAATATAGAAATTAAAATAAAAGACATTAATGAAATCTTAGCTCAATTAAAAATCAATGATATGGAGTGAGATATGAGTGAAAAAATAGCTTTTCTATTCCCTGGCCAAGGCTCCCAATATGTTGGGATGGGAAAAAATTTTCATGAAAATTACGCCATTGCCCGTGAGATTTTTTCAAAAGCAGATGAGGTTTTGGGTTTTAAGCTTTCAAGGTTATGTTTTGAAGGACCTGAGGAGAAATTGAAACTTACACAGTTTACCCAACCTGCTCTTCTAACAGTTAGTTATGTTGCATTTAAACTTCTAAATTTTTTCCCTCACTTTGCTGCAGGTCATAGTCTCGGAGAGTACTCAGCCCTCACTGCATCAGGAGCCTTAAAGTTTGAAGATGCACTTATATTGGTTCATAAAAGAGGAAAGTATATGCAGGAAGCAGTTCCTGTGGGTTATGGTGCAATGGCAGCCTTACTTGGGGTTTCAGGAGAGAGAATAAATGAGGTCTTGAATAATATTGAAGAGGGGGTTGTTGAGATAGCAAACTGGAATAGTGAGGAACAGATTGTTATTGCTGGTGATAAAAAAGCAGTTGAGAGGGCGGTGGAGTTAATAAAACCACCTCGGGCAGTGTTTCTTCCAGTAAGTGCTCCTTTTCATTGCAAGTTGATGGAACCTGCTGAAGAGAAGCTTTCCATTGATCTTAATAAGGTTGAGTTTGGAGATCTATCCTTTCCAATAATTACTAATGTTGATGCTAAGCTCATAACAAAGGGAGAGGAGGCAAAAGAGGCACTTAAAAGGCAGGTAAGCAGACCTGTATTGTGGTATAAATCGATGGAGCTATTAAGGGATTTAGGATGTACTGTGTTTATAGAAGTTGGAGCTGGAAAAGTCTTATCTGGATTAATAAAAAGGATAAGTAAGAAATGGGGAAAGGAAGTAAAGATAATGAATGTTGAGGATGTTTCATCTCTTGAAGAAACAAAGGAATTTTTATCAAGTCTTTTTAAGTAAGAAAATCTTCCCAAATTTAAGGTAATAATCCACTGCAGATAAAATTGCTGCTACAAGTGTGATCCAGAGGGCTATTCTGCTGAGAAATACAAGGGGGCCAAGATATTTTCTGCCAATTAAAAGAGTAATTGTAATCACCTCGATAACCATTTTAATTTTTCCTGATAGTCCTGCTGGTATATTATGCCCATGAGAAGCAGCAATTGCTCTGAAACCAGTCACAGCAATTTCCCTGCCTATAATAATCACAACCATCCATGCTGGAACAACATTCATTTCAACAAGGGAAATAAAAGCAGATGCAATTAAAAGTTTATCAGCTATTGGATCAAGAAATTTTCCAAGAAGTGTAATCTGATTGCGCTTTCTTGCTAAATATCCATCAAACCAATCTGTGATAGCTGCAAGCAGAAAAATTGCAAGAGCTATTGGCTCACTTCCTTCAAACTCAGTTAAAAGAACCACGACAAGAGGAGGAACTAAAAAAATTCTTAAAGTCGTAAGCCAGTTAGGTAAATTCATGTTAAAATGATGTATACTATAGAGAGAAAATTATGTCAAATATTGACTTGAAGAAAGGCTAAAAATATAATTTAGAAAACAAATGAAGGAAAGAAATTCCATTACTCCAATGATGAAACAGTACAAATCAATTAAACAAAATTATCCTGATGCTATCCTATTTTTTAGACTCGGAGATTTTTATGAAATGTTTTATGAAGATGCGGAAATAGCGTCTAAGATTTTGGAAATTGCTTTGACATCCAGGCAGAATGCTCCAATGTGTGGAATACCCTATCATGCAGCAGATTCATATATTGCAAAACTTTTAAAGAGGGGTTACAAGGTAGCAATATGTGAACAGGTAGAAGACCCTAAATTAGCGAAAGGAGTTGTTAAAAGAGAAGTTATAAAAGTTTTAACTCCTGGCACAGCAGTAGAAGTTGAAATTGATGAAGCAAAGGAGTCCAATTATATTATATGTGTTTATCCTGAAAAAAATAGATGGGGGCTTGCCCTAATTGACCTTTCTTCAGGTGAAATCAGGGCAACGCAATATACAGAAGAGGAGGAGAAGGATTTTATTGATGAGATTTTTAGACTCTCTCCAAGAGAATTAATTTTTCCATTAGATAAAGAGTCATTTATTAAAAATTTTTTTAATAATGAAAATTTTACGGATGTTTTGAAAAATCCTGTTGATAGTTGGGTATTCGATTTTACCCAGGCTGAAAAAATTTTGTTAAAGCATTTTAAGGTAAATACTTTGGATGGTTTTGGATTTAAAGAAAAGGAACTTGCAATTTGTGCTGCAGGAGGTCTCTTATATTATCTTCAACAGATCAGAAAAGATAGTCTATCATTTATAAATAGAATCTCGTATTTTTATTCTAGAGAATATATGTTACTGGATTCATCTACAATTCGTAATCTCGAACTTTGTATTAATTTGAGAGACGGAAGTAGGAAGGGTTCTCTCCTTGAAATAATAGATTTCACGCTAACTCCTATGGGAGGAAGATTGTTAAAACAATGGCTTTTACATCCTCTTTTAAATATTGATGAGATTAATAAAAGGCTTAATGGTGTTGAGGAATTTTTTAACAATAATATAGAAAGGAAAGAGATAAGGAAATTACTTAAAAATATATATGACTTAGAAAGAATTACAAGTAAAATAAATTTGTCTGTTGCTCATCCAAAGGATTTAATTGCTTTAAAAAACTCTATATTAATACTTCCTAAAATTAAATCCTTGCTTGAGAAATTCTCCTCTCCTATCTTAAGGGAATGTTATTTTAAATGGGATGACCTTAGTGATGTGTTTGATTTGATCAATAGGGCAATTGTTGAGGAACCGCCTCATTTATTGACAGAGGGAGGTATTATAAAAGATGGTTATAATAAGGAATTAGATGAATTAAGAAAAATCAGCAAATCAGGAAAGAGTTTTATTGTTTCATTGGAAAAAAAAGAAAGGGAAAGGACAGGAATTCAGTCTTTAAAAATAGGATATAATAAAATATTTGGTTATTACATAGAGGTTACTAAACCCAATCTTCATCTTATCCCAGAGGACTATATAAGAAAACAGACTTTAGTTAATTCTGAAAGATTTATTACTCCTGAATTGAAAGAGTACGAAGAAAAGGTTCTTTATGCTGAACAGAAAATGGCTGAGCTTGAATATCAGATATTCATGAAAATAAGGGAAGAGATTGCTTCGCAGACTCTGAGGCTTCAGAAAATGTCACAATTAGTCGCCCTTATTGATGTTCTCTCCTCATTGGCTGAGCTTGCAGTTTATAGGGATTACAAGAGACCTGTTGTTCACTCTTCTGATTATATTAAGATTGTTGACGGAAGACATCCAGTAATTGAGATTTATAATGAAGAGCCTTTTATCCCAAATGATACTTATCTTGATAATCACAAAAATCAAATTCTAATTGTTACTGGACCCAACATGGGAGGGAAATCCACATATCTAAGACAGGTTGCTCTGATATGCCTTTTAGCTCAAATGGGATCTTTTGTGCCAGCTAAAGAGGCTGAAATAGGAGTGATTGATAGGATTTTTACAAGAATAGGGGCAATGGATTTTCTTGCGTCAGGGCAGTCCACTTTCATGGTTGAGATGATAGAAACAGCTAATATTTTACATAATGCAACACCTCGAAGTTTAATTTTACTCGATGAAATTGGGAGAGGGACAAGCACTTTTGATGGATTGAGCATTGCCTGGGCTGTTGTGGAGTATATACATGAAAATCCGAAATTAAATGCAAAAACACTATTTGCAACCCATTATCATGAACTAACAGAACTTGCCTTAACCTTAGAGAGGGTTAAAAATTTACATGTTTCTGTTAAAGAATGGAAGGATGAAATTATATTTTTAAGAAAAATTCTGGAAGGTCCATCCGATAAAAGTTATGGTATACAGGTTGCTAAACTTGCAGGTGTTCCTAGAGAAGTAATTGAAAGAGCAAAGGAAATACTATTGAATCTGGAAAGAAAAGAATTTGATGATATTGGAAGACCCAGATTAGCATATAGAACAAAAAAGAAAAGGGATAAAAGACAACTTTTATTGTTTAAGGAAGATAGGGAGGAGGAATTATTAAGAGAAATAAAGGAGGAGATCCTTAAATTTGACCTGTCAAATTTAACCCCTCTTGAAGCCCTGAACTTACTTAATTCTTTGCAAAAAAAATTAAAGGAAGTTTAAAAACCTGTCCCTCTAACAGAAATTTTAGCTGGTTCCCCTTTTCTACCTTCAATACGGAATTTAATAGGCAAAAATTTCTCTACAACCCATATATTTGTGAGAGCATGTTCTGATAAACAGTAGGTTGTTATAGTGGATTCTCCTTGAGCTAATGCAAGGTATGGAATTAGCTGGTCAGTGATATGCTGGTCTAAACACATATTCGATTTATAAAACTGTAAAAACTCCTCTACTGCTTCTTCTGCAACTTTTTCAGCTCTTTTGCCGATTTCTCCCAAACTTGAGAATCCAACTCTTGAATTTTCAAAATCTGCTCGTAAAAAGAAAAAAGTCCCCTTTCCCCTTGAGCTTACTTCTCTGATCTCTATATCAGGGGAGAATCCCTCTTCTCTGAGAATTTTCTCTCCTCTTTTGGCCTGCCTTTCTGCAATTGAATAAGGTAGATTTGATACCACTGAGAGAATTTTTAATCTTTTAATACTTCCCCTATATGTCAAATTTAAAGGAGAAAATTTATTGGATGGTTGAATTTCGATTTCAATTTCTCCCTGTCCCTTGGGATACCATCCCCATTTTCTTATATTTGTTTTTGCATGAATTCCGATTATTCTCATGTAATAAATAAAAATTTCATCCAAATAATTATATGGAGGGCTCCATGCTACATGAGTTCCTCCCTTAATAATGACCTTTGAGGATATTCTCGCTCTTGATAAAGGCAGGAATAATGCTTGTGCCACCAGGCTAACAGCTCCTGCACTTGGCATATCTTCAGCGACATCAAAAGAAAAGTTTCCTCCTCTACAATTGGTTGGAATAAAGGTTAAATTCTGAGAATTTAATCTATCTCCTTCCACTCGAGCATTTGAAATCTTTGTTAAAGCTTTTATGCAGGTGAGGTGCTGGGGTTTAAGTCCTGGATTAGGTCTTTTTGCTCTTATATTAGTTATTTTAACCGGTTTATTTAAAATTACAGATAGACTTAGGCTTGTTCTTAATATTTGACCTCCGCCCTCTCCATAAGAACCATCTATTGTAATCATTGATTTTAGATTAAAATTATATAAAAAATTTTAAATTTTTTCATGTTATGTTATAAAGTTAGAAAAGGAGGTTTTCAATGGCTTATAGAATTGCTCTGATAGGGTGTGGAACAGTTGGGCAGGGTTTCCTTGAAATTCTGAATGAAAAGGAAAAATTTCTAAAAAAGAATTATGATTTTGAAGCCAAAATAGTCGGAATTTGCGATAAATTAAAGGGTTCAATCATTGAGCCTGAGGGAATTGATTTAGATAAGCTCTTGGATATTTTGAAGAGAGGAGAGAGGATTGAGAATTATAGGAAAGAAGAAGCAGGAAAAATTGAGGCAGAATATTTTATTGATAATGTGGAAGCTGACATCATGGTTGAGGTTACCTATACTAATCTTCAAACAGGAGAGCCTGCTACAGCTTATATTAAAAAAGCGATTCAAAAAGGATGTCATGTAGTGACCTCAAATAAAGGACCAGTTGCCCTTCATTATCACGAGTTGAAAAAATTAGCAGAAAAAAATAATGTTTATTTTAAATTTGAAGGCACGGTTATGAGTGGTTCGCCGATTTTTAACTTAGTTGAAAGTTCTTTCAAAGGAAATGAAATTCTTGAAATCAGAGGGATACTTAATGGAACAACAAATTTCATATTAACGAAGATGGAAGAAGGACTAGAATATGAGCAGGCACTTAAATTGGCACAGGAATTAGGTTATGCAGAGGCTGATCCCACTGCAGATGTTGAGGGGTATGATGCAGTTGCAAAGATTGTAATTCTGTCCAATGTATTGTTTGATGGGAAAATAAAACCTCAGGAAGTTGAAAGGGAGGGGATAACGGGTATATCAAAAGAGGATGTTTTAAATGCCAAGGAAATGGGGTATAGATACAAACTCATTGCTTCTGCGAAAAAAGAGAATGGAGAAATAATTGCATCAGTGAAGCCTGAAAGAATCCCTTTAACAGAGCCTTTGGCAAATATTACAGACATAATTAATGCTTTATGCTTTAAACTTGATTTGTTAGGGGAGGTGATAATTCAGGGACCCGGAGCTGGTAGGAAAGAGACCGGGTATGCAATTTTAAGCGACATCTTAAACATTCATTTTAATATTTTAAAGGAGGAAAGGAGGTAATAAAATATGTCATCAAATCAAGAACTAAGTCCCGGAGTCATGAAATATATTAAGGAGGCTGAAAAAATCATTCAAGAGAGAAAAGAATACTGGAATAGAATGAAGAAAGCAAAATTTGACACAATAGCAGTGCATGGATTGTACTCTATAGAAGAAGCTTATAATAAAAATCAGGGTTCAGTAATAGAACCCCTTTATTTAAGTTCATCCCAGTGTTTTAAGGACTCGGATGAACTTGAAGCTGCTTTAGCTTACAAAATTCCTGCATGGATTTATACAAGAATTGCAAATCCAACCATTTATTATCTTGAACAAACTTTTGCTTTATTAGAAACATATGGAACTGATTTGGAAGCTTCAGCATGTGCCACTGCATCTGGATTATCAGCTATATTTCTTGCTACAGAGCCCTTTTTAATTAAAAGAACAAGAAAAATTGATGAAAAAATTAATTTTGTGGCAACAATTCAATGTTATGGAGGAACTTATCAGCTATTCAATCTTCGAAGAATGGAAGAGAGGGGGATTGAAGTTCGATGGATTAAAGATGCAACAGATTTAAATGAATGGGAGGAAAAAATAGATGAAAATACAAGATTTCTTTACGGAGAAATGCCAAGTAATCCTCAACTCGGTATATTTGATATTGAGGAAGTAGCCAAACTTGCTCATGAGCATGGAGTTCCACTTATAGTGGATAGCACAATTGCTACCCCTGCACTTTTAAGACCACTGGTTCATGGTGCTGATATTGTGGTTCATTCTCTCACCAAATCTGCTACTGCAAGTGGTTACATAATCGGAGGTATAATAGTGGCGAGAAAAAATATTGTTACCAATATTGATAATGATGAAATGCGGGAAAATTTTGGTGAGTGGGTGAAATTGTGGCCTTTCAGAGATTACGGCCCATGTTTATCTCCATTAAATGCTATTTTCACAATTAGCGAGATAAAAACATTGAGAATTAAAATGGATCACTTTAGCAGGTCTTCAATGAAAATAGCTCAATTTCTCGAGTCCCATCCAAAAGTTGAAAGAGTGGACTATTTAGGTTTACCGTCCCATCCTCTTCATAAATTAGCAAAGAAATATTTCAAACTCGTTGATTCCGAGGATGAAAATGGTAATCCTGTTAACAGATACGGGCACCTAATGTCCTTTAATGTAGCTGGCAGTGCAGAGGATACAAGAAAAGTTTATGATAATCTCAAATTAATATTTAGGGCGACTGATCTTGGGAGGATAAAAAGTATTGCTACAATACCTGCAATCTCCACCCATCAACAGCAGGGTGAAGAGGCTCGTAAGGAAGCAAATATTCCTCCTCAGATGATAAGATTGTGCGTTGGTGGTGAAGATCCAGACGATTTAATTAAGGATCTTGATCAAGCTCTTAATTCAATTTAATAATGGATTTCATTAAATTTTTAGGAACAGCAGGAGCAAGAGTAGTTGTAACTAAACAGTTAAGAGCATCAGGAGGTGTGTGGCTTAGTTTACAAGGCACTAATATATTAATTGACCCTGGGCCTGGAACACTTGTAAAGTGTTTCTCTAGTAAACCAAAATTGAGTCCACTTGATCTAAATGGAATTATATTGACTCACAAACATCTCGATCATTCTAATGATATTAATATAATGATTGAAGCTATGACAGAGGGTGGTTTTAGAAGAAAAGGTGCAGTTTTTGCTCCCTCTGATGCTCTAAATGAAGATCCAGTTATTTTAAAATATGTGCGCGAGTATGTTGAGAAAATAGAGGTTCTTGTAGAAGGTGAGGTATATTCAATAGGGAATATAAAATTCTCAACTCCTGTAAAGCATGTTCATCCGGTTGAGACTTATGGATTAATTATCTATAGTTCTAGAATAACGATTTCCCTTATTGCAGATACCCTTTATTTCGAGGGATTAGAGAATTATTATAGAGGAGATATTCTGATTCTGAATACTGTTCGCCTTGAATCAAAGTCAAATTTAAAATATGATATTCAACATTTAACAGTGCAGGATGCAAAAAAAATAATTTCACATATAAGACCAAAATTAGCTATTCTCACACATTTTGGTATGACATTACTTAAAGCAAGACCTTGGGAAGTTGCCCAGCAATTGAGCGAAGAACTAGGTATAAAAGTAATTTCTGCAAATGATGGCATGCAAATAAATCTCTCTGAATTTTAGACATAAAAAGGAGGCAATAAATGAGCATTATAGTGGATGGTCACAGTTTAACAATTGAAAAAGTAGTAAAAGTTGCGCGGGAAAATGAAAAAATCGAAATTTCGCCTGAAGCAATGGAGAGAATAAAAAAGTGTCGTGAAATGGTTGAGCAAAAAATAAGAGCGCGAGAAATTATGTATGGTATTAATACAGGTATTGGTGAATTATCAGAGGTTATTTTAACTCCTGAACAGGTCAAGAAATTTCAGAGGTATCTTATTTACAGTCATGCAGCTGGTTATGGCAAACCTTTCCCAATAGAAGTGGTAAGGGCAGCTATGTTAAGCAGAATAAACTGTCATTGTCATGGACGCTCCGGGCTGAGACCTATAGTAGTAGAAACTCTTAAAGAAATGTTGAACCGAGGTGTTACACCTGTTGTATGTGAACGGGGTTCAGTTGGAGCATGCGGAGATCTCTCGCCCATGGCTCAAATGGCATTAGTTCTAATGGGTGAAGGAGAGGCTTTTTACAAGGGGAAAAGACTTCCAGGAAAATTGGCAATGGAAAAAGCCGGAATTCCAACCATTGTTTATGAAGCGAGGGATGGGCTGGCAACTATAAATGGTTCCAATGTTATCACAGGAATGGGAGCACTGGAAATTTATGATGCTCATCAGTGGATAAAACATTCAGAAATAGCAGCTGCAATGACCCTTGAGGTTTTAAACGCAAATATGAAGGCTTATGATGAAAGATTACATAAAGTAAGAGGATATCCAGGAGCTATTGAGTGCAGTGAGAATATCAGAAAATTAGTGGAAGGGAGTGAACTTTTAGCTCAGAAAGGTAAAAAAGTTCAGGATGCCTATAGTCTCCGTAGCACACCCCAAGTTGTAGGAGCAGCTAGAGATGCACTTAAATGGTCAAGATACATCATAGAAACAGAATTGAATAATGCAGCGGACAATCCCACCTTTTTTCCAGAGGATAACGAAGTTCTTACTGGTGCTAATTTTCAAGGCACTCCTCAGGCTTTTGCTCTTGAATTATTGGGGATAGCAATTACCACAGTTGCAGTTCTCTCAGAGAGAAGATTAAATAGATTGATGAACCCTAATTTAAGCATGGGGCTTCCTGCCTTCCTAACTAAGGGAGCTGGGATGTTTTCTGGGATGATGCTTGCTCAGTATACGGCAGGTGCGTTAGTTTGCGAAAACAGAGTACTGAGCACCCCTGCGGCAATTGGATCAATTCCAGCTGCAGCTGATCAGGAAGACTTTGTGAGCATGGGTATGACAACTGCATTGAAGACAAGACAGATAATAGACAATGCTCAGGCAGTAATTGCGATTGAGTTAATGGCTGGNGCACAGGCTATTGAATTTAGAAAACCTTTAAAGCCAGGTAAGGGGGTGCAGATTGCATATGAAATTATACGTAAATATATTGAACCACTGGATGAAGACCGTCCTTTATTTAATGATATTAATAAATTGACAGAAGTTGTCAAATCAGGAGAAATTTTGAAAGAAGTTGAGAAGGTTGTAGGCTCATTAAAATAGTGTTTTCTAAAGGAGGAAATCAAAATGGCAGAATTGCAAATTCCATGTTTTTATTTTGACATGCCTGGAGCAAAAAATACTCAAAAAACACTCCAATTAGCTAGAAAATATGCAGAAGAATTAAAAATTAAAAATATTTTAGTGGCTTCAAGCTCTGGGAGAACGGGTGTTGAGGCCTCAAAATTGTTTAAAGGATTTAATCTTGTGGTGGTAACACATTCAACGGGTTTTTTAAAGCCAAATTTCCAAGAATTGCTGGAGGATAACAGACAAATAATGGAAAAAAATGGTGCAAAAATTTTGACCTGTCAGCATGCTTTTGGCGGGGTTGGAAGGGCTGTAAGGAAAAAACTTGGAACATATGAGCTTGAAGAAATTATTGCTTATACCTTGAGAACTTTTGGAGAGGGAACAAAAGTTGCCATTGAAATAAGTTTAATGGCGGCAGATGCTGGCCTTATCCCAATTAATGAATACTGTATTTCAATAGGAGGGACAGGTAAAGGAGCAGATACAGCCCTTATTCTTAAACCTACTAATGCTCAGACCTTTTTTGATTTAAAAATTACAGGATTTATATGTAAACCAAAATTTTAGATTTAAACTTCTGTCTTTCTTTCTCCAAGATAGGCAAAAATAATCAAAATTAAGCCCAAGATAATTAAAACCCAGGCTAAGAGATTTAAAGAAGTGAGCAATTTAATTATTACACCTATGATAAATAATAACAAACCTAAAATTTTCATTCTCCCTCTCCAACCAAGATTTCCCATACATTTTATATTCAAAAACAAAATTTTTCAATCTATATTTTTCAAACTGCTTATTGCCTCATTTAAGGATCTATATAAAAACATATTCATTGCCTCATGTAAGAATCTATATGAAAATTTAAACAATATTCTTTCTTATTACAACC
>MTON01000024.1 GCA_002010665.1 Candidatus Aminicenantes bacterium JdFR-78 | reverse complement strand
CCCAGGATGTGATGGGCAGCCTCAACTCTCTTTATTAACTTTTTCCTCTCTAACTGGTAAATATGTCTATATCTATTTTGGCCAAGAGAATTCTGAAACTTGACATTTATTTTTTTATTGTGATAAAAGGAAAAGGGGTTTCGAGTGCAGAGTAGGCAAAGAGGATTAAGAGCTGATTCGGATTTAAGAATTAAAAATTTTTTATTGTTAAAGGTATGAAATGTATATCCGCAAAAGAGCGTATATACACCAAAAATGAGCGGATATAAGTCAACAATCAGAAAATTAATAAAAAAGGAGTTATAAAATGATTGAAATAAAAGATATTTTGCACTTAATAGGAAATGAACTAAAAGATGGAGCTGAACAAGCAGAAAGGTTTAGAGAATTTATAGAACAAGATAAATGGTCTTCTGAGCAAATAAAAGGGTGGTTAGATGAATGTATAAACAAAAGTTCTGGTGCTCATGACCCTTATAATCGAGCATTTCAGGATTTAGCAATATCATTAGGGAAAAGACTCGGATTTGAAATAGAATATGGACGGTATGTAGGAAAATCAGGAGAAGATAACTATGATGGAGTCTGGAGGAGAGAGAACGGAGATACTATAGTCCTTGAAGTTAAAACAAGTACATGGCCCATTGGCAGTGTAACTCAACTTGGCGATTACCTTGAAAAACTATCTAAGGAAACAGAAAAAGGAAGTATTTTCGGCTTATATATTATTGGTAAAGGTGATATACAACCTTTAACTGAGCAAATTCTTGGGAGTAAATATAAAGATAGAATGCGTTTGGTTCTTTATGAAGATTTGATGGAAATAATAAACTTAAAAGAGGAATTAGTGCCGGTAATAGGAGAAAAAGAAGCTATTGAAAAAGTTCAAAATCTTCTTCTACCTGTGGAAAGCATTAATATAGGAAATATAGTTAGGCTCATAATAGAAATAGCAACAACAAAATCAACTGTAGAAGAGGAACCAGGTGAAGGAAAATCAGAGGAGTTTGCTAAGAAAGAAGAACCTTGGACAAAAGCCGAACTTCTTTCATATTTGAAAGACTCAACTCCATATCAACGATTACTTTTAGCAGCTTTAGTTCAAGTTGATAAAGAGCCAGCAACGAGTAAAACAGTAACTTTTTTGATGAACGAAATTGCTAAGAGAAGGCCATCTGAAGGAATTGATAAAAAGATAACGGGTAGAGATATTGCTGGGGCTCGAGCTGGGTTGAAAATGAGGAGAAAGCCATTGGAAAAAGAGGATATAATTGAGAGTTCGTGGAGTCACAGTGAGAAAGATCATATATACAAAATTAAAGAAGATTATAAGCAAATAGTAACAGATTGGGTCAAAGGTGAAAAACTATGGATAAAAGAAGAAATTGGATAGATTATTTGTTGACTTTTAATAATAGTGGATATTTGTTTTCAGCTCACGCTTTCGTGTGAATTTTCTTCCGAGCGGTGGGCTGATTTGAACATTTTCGACCACATCTTTGATTTGTGCGATGAAAACAATTGTTTCTTGGAAGAACAATTTTTCCTCTTAGCTAAATTCCTACATACTTGAATTTATTTTTTCATTATGATAAAACCAGAGAGGGTTAATAAGTGCTAATTAATGATAAAAAATCCTTCGGGGCAACGCCAAAATACGAGAAAATTAAATGAGGTAATCATAATTGTTGCAGTAAATGGAGGCTATTTAGAATGTTAAAATCAGATGAAATATTAGAAAAAATTAAAGAAAATAAGAAAAAAATCAAAAGATTTGGGGTTAAGAAAATAGGCTTATTTGGTTCATATGTTCGTAATGAACAAAAGTCAGGAAGTGATATAGACATATTAGTAGAGTTTGAAAAAGGGATGAAAACTTTTGATAATTATATGGATCTGAAATTCTTTTTAGAGGACTTATTCAATTGTAAAGTAGATCTTGTAATTATAGAAACTATAAAACCTGATTTAAAATCCAATATATTAGAGAATGTGAAGTATGCCACGGGAATATAAAGCATACCTCAAAGATATTCTTAGAGCAATAAATAAGATTAATAGATACACAGAAAATATTAGTTTGGAAGAATTTAAGAAGAATGAGTTAATTCAAGATGGGGTAGTAAGAAATCTTGAAATTATAGGAGAAGCGACAAAAAACATACCTGAAAGTATTAAGAAAGACAATCCAGATGTAGAATGGAAAAAGATCGGAGGGCTAAGAGATATTCTTATTCATGTTTATTTTGGCATAGACACAGAAATTATATGGGATATTATTAAGAATAAAGTCCCAGAATTAAAAGAAAAGATAGAAAACATTCTTGCAAAACTGGGCACTGATGAATAAAAATTATAGTAAGTTCGAGTCGGGAGTATTCTATGGTGCTTTAAATCTCCACTTTATTAATGTTACTTACTAAGAGATATATAATTCCACACTTTCAAGACTTAGCTCGAAATTTAAGAACTTTGTTTTAAATTTTGGATTTTAATATTTGAATTCTCAAGCTACTTTATCACAAAACCGAAATTATCTCCTTCACCACTTCTACTCTTCCGAACGGAGGGCTAATCTGAACTCCTTCGACCATATCTTTAATTTCAGAGAGGACTTCTCGGGCAATTGCGATTCCTTCCTGGCGGGCGAATTCGCTTCCTTTTTCATTTGCTTTTCTCATTCTATCCATGATTTCAGGAGGAACTCTTGCACCAGGAACCTCATTATTCATAAATTCTGCATTCTGTAAACTCGCCAATGGCCAGATTCCAGCAATAATTGGAATTCTGCAATGGGAAATTCTTTTAAGAAAATTTTCCAATAACTTAATGTCAAATACAGGCTGGGTGATTGCAAACTCAGCTCCAGCCTCCACTTTATATTCAAAACGCCTTATCTCATAATCCAGATTTATAGCTCCTGGATTTGCTCCAACTCCAAGATGAAAACCAGTCGGCTTCTTAAGTGCTTTTCCTCCAAGGTCAATACCTCTGTTTAAAGCATTCACCAGATTGCAAAGCCCAATTGAGTCAACATCAAAAACCGCTGTTGCATCAGGATAATCGCCCATCTTAGGTGGGTCTCCTGTAATAACAAGGATATTTTTCAATCCCTGAGCATATGCCCCGAGCAGGTCAGATTGCATACCAAGAAGATTCCTATCTCTACATGTATAGTGCAATATTGTTTCAATTCCTGCTTTATTTTCTATTATTACAGCTAAAGACATTGCACTCATGCGTGCACTTGCCCTTGGACCATCTGGTATATTCACACAATCAATTCCCATTTCCTTTAACCACTTTGCCTTTTCAAGAGCAGGGGAGGGGTCAAATCCCCTTGGAGGAACAATCTCAACACTTATTACAAACTCCTTATCGCAAAGTTTCCTTGCAAGCTGTGATTTTTCTCTTCTTTCTACAGGTTTTATCTCAGGTTTTTTCTCAATTTCTTTTATCTCAATTTTCGGAAAGACCTTTTTCTCTGGTTGAAGAGCTCTGATTGCTCTTCTTACTGCTCTTATATGAGCAGGAGTTGTTCCACAGCATCCTCCAACAATCTTCACTCCTGTCAGAATAAATCTCTTTGCATACTCTGCTAAATACTCAGGTGAGCATAAGTAAATATTTCTTCCCTCCACATTTCTTGGAACACCTGCATTTGGCATTGCAGAGAGTGGTTTATCAGTAACTTTAACCATTCTTTCAATACATGCTAAAGTAGCAGCAGGTCCAACACTGCAATTTACTCCAATTACATCTGCTCCCCATTCCTCAAGTCTTCTTGTGAAAACTTCAGGAGAAGTTCCATATAGACTGTTTCCATCTTCCTCAATGGTCATCTGAGCTATAATAGGCAGGTCACAGAGCCTTTTTACTGCTTTTATTGCTTGATGTATTTCATTGACATCTGAAAATGTCTCAAGAATGAATAAATCCACTCCTCCTTCCAGCAATCCAGAAGCCTGTTCATAAAAAGCTTCTTCTGCTTCTTCAAAAGAAGTTGGTCCCCATGGCTCAATTTTCAATCCAAGAGGTCCTATAGAACCAGCAACAAAAACTTTATTCTGTGCAATTTCTCGTGCAATTTTTGCTCCTGCAATATTGATTTCCTTTACTTTTTCCTCCAGACCAAATTTTTTTAATTTATAGCGATTTGCTCCAAATGTATTTGTTTCTATTATATCCACACCGCTATCCACATATTCCTGATGAATCTTTTTCACAAGTTCTGGATTGGAAAGATTCAATTCATCAAAACAGCTATTAAGATAAACTCCTTTATTGTAAAGCATGGTGCCCATTGCACCGTCGCAGAGGAGAACTCTGTCTTTCAGTAATTCTAAAAACTTTTTTTTCATTTTAGAATGAAAATAGCACTTTCAAATTTTTAAGTCAACTATGAATTGAATTATTCTAAAATTCTTGTAAATCTATTTTACCTGTGCTATCTTTAGCGTGATGGCACAAAGGTTTGAATTGTCCCCTGAGGAAATTGAGAAGATAAAACAAAAAATTATATCAGTTCTTTTAAAACATAAGGAAATATCTTTTGCCTATTTGCACGGTTCATTTGGGCTCCAGCCTTTCAGAGATATTGATATAGCTGGGTATTGTCTTATACCTGAGGATAAAGTATTTGATTTTGAACTTGATATAACCTCTGAAATTGAAAGAGAGACTGGATTTAATGTGGATTTTAAAGTAATTAATTATGCACCCATTGGATTCCAGTTTTCAGTGATAAATGAAGGCACTTTGCTTTTTGAAAGAGATAGGCTTTTGAGACTTGATTTTTTAGAAAAAGTTGGACTGGAATACATGGATTATTATGAATTTTCTAAATCCTATTTCAAAGAGCTTATGGAATGCATAAAGAAATAAACATTGAAAAAATCAAAACTCTGGAAAAGGACCTTCTGGATACAATTTCTGAAATAAAATCTTTGATAGCTCTGGAAGAAGAAGCGTTTCTGAAAGATAAAAAGAATATTTATACTCTTCGTTAGCAAATATAAATGATTTTGAAGAATTTTTAAAACAGATAAATGAAATTTTAAAAAAATAACTATTCATCCTCTTGTTTCCTATGCTTTTGCTTTAATATAAAAGTGGTTTTAATTGATTTTTTCTTTTATCTGGGGAATAATTAAAGAAAAGAAGAAAATGAGAAAAAAAATAATTTTTTTATCTATATTTTTACTTTTAGCTGTGCTCTTCATTTTGCTTACAGCAAAGGACTTGGACGAGAGCTATTTTCGAGCTGAAAGAGAAAGAATGGTCAGATATCAGCTCAAAGCTCGGGATATAACTGATCCAAAAGTTCTGAAAGCAATGTTAAAAGTTCCTCGCCACTTATTTGTTCTACCGGAATACAAAAGAGAAGCCTATCGCGATTATCCTTTGCCAATTGATGAAGGACAGACCATTTCCCAGCCATATATAGTTGCTCTAATGACCCAATGTTTAAAACTGAAGCCAGGAGATAAAGTTCTTGAGATTGGAACAGGTTCAGGCTATCAGGCAGCAGTTCTGGCAGAAATAACTGATAAGGTTTTTTCAATAGAAATAAGAAGTGGACTTGCAAAAAAAGCTGCGGAGACATTGAAAAAACTCGGTTATAAAAATGTGAAGGTTAAATGGGGGGATGGTTATTTTGGATGGCCTGAATATGCACCTTTTGATGCTATTATTGTCACATGTGCAGCAAATCACATTCCACCTCCCTTGATAAAGCAATTGGCAGAGGGTGGAAGACTGGTCATACCTCTTGGAAGCACTCTATACTATCAGACCCTTACTCTGGTTACAAAAAAGAAGGGTAAATTAAAGATTAAATACATTATGGGTGTGCGATTTGTTCCTATGGTTGGAGAAATAACCAAAAGAAAGAAATAAAATAAAGCCTGCAATTATATAGCCGATGCCTGCAAAGACTATCACACTTGAATAACCGAGAAGTAAAGCAATAAATTGTGCATTTACTGAGTTAATTACAGAGGAGAAGCTGTTTACTGCCCATGCCCATGGAATTAAAGATTCTTCTCTTGAACTTAGAATCCTTATTCCTGAAGGAAAAGGAATACCCATAAGGAAACCAAGCGGAAAGATGAATAAAAAGCTAATAATGAATTTTATTGGTAAATTACTACCTGAAAATAGCTTAAAAATAATGTCAGATAAATAGAATTGAAATATGGAAAGTCCTCCCAGAATTATCAAGATAATAAGGAATTTTTTCATATTCGTACGGTCAAAAACTGGAAGAATTTTCCTTGAAAAATAGCTTCCAAATCCAGAAGATAAAAGAAAGGAAAAAATAACAGCAGACATTGAATATGAGGGATGTCCTAAAAATAAAATCAATTTTTGAATAAAAGTTATTTCTATGAACATATAGGTTATTCCTAAAAGGGCAAAATAGAAAAACACTATCCATCGTAATTTTCTGGATTTATTTTGTGTTATAGATTTATTTCTTCTTTTCAGAATAACAGGCAAAATAATCATTATGAATCCAATTAGAATTGCCTGAATCAAAATAATAAGAAGTAAGTATCCTCCTTGAAGTAGAGGTGGCCATTTTTTTCCGAAACTCAGATAAGTTGATTTGATTTTACTGAATTTGAAAAAATTAAAAAAGAAAGGATTATCATCATAAGTTGGTTTTATGTCAAAAAGATAACTTTTCTCCAAGGTTTTTCTTTTTTTCGGCTCAAAAAGTTCTTTTATCAGATTGTAATAAACTGGCTCTTTAAATTTATTAAATTGATTTAATTCTTCTGGTTTAATTCCATGATAAAAAACAAGGTCAAACATTCTCGATTTACAGAAATCCTTGATTTTTGATAATTCCTGATATGTGAATTCATCTTTTTTAATTAAATATGTGATTGTTCCCCAGGAACGAAAAATAACAATATGTTGAGAGATATTTTTTATTCCGAGTTCTTCAAAAGCCTGCACAATCAGATTTACTAACCTTATTTCACCTCGGGGAGGAGGAATTAAATAAGAAGTGATATTTAAAATTCCCTCTTCTGTGAGGAGAGAAATTAGTTCCTTAAAGGATTCGACAGTAAATAAGTAATTTTCAGCTATTCCTTGCCAGCCTGTGGATGAAGCACCGAGAACATCAGTCTGACAGATGGTTATTAAGTCATATTTGTCTTTTGTAGACTTGATAAAACTCCTTGTGAAGGTGGAGTGAACTCTGATGTTTTCTCTGTCGTATAAATAGCCTGAAAATTCTTTATATTCATTTTTCAATAATTTAATTATTAGGGGTGTGCTTTCAAGACATACTATATTTCTTGCCCCATTTTTCAATGCAACAAGGATTTCAAGACCCCCTTTAGGATTTATCAGTAAAATTTTATTCTTGGGGGATAACTTATAAGCAAGAGATGTTGGAAGATAATCAATAAATTCGGATTTTTCAATTTTATTACGGAATTCTGTAATTGCATTTAATTCTCCTCCATCAATTGAAATTCCAAGCTGTGTAGGAATTCTCTCGAGATAAATAAGGCTCATTCCAGGAGCAAATCTTACAACCGGACTATCGATCACATCAATTCTTGAAATCGAATCCCATTTAATTAAGAGATGACGGGCACCTGGATATTTAAGGGCTAAGGGCAGGGCTTTGTAAGGAGAGATTTTTACGGCAAGCCAAGGAGGAGAATAGATGAATAGAGAGACTGCTGTCAAAAAGAGAAAAACAGGAATAGCAAATAATCCCTTTTTATTCCATCTCAGAGCAAAAAATAAATTACTCAAGATTGCAAAAGAAAAAATTATTAAAATTGCTCCTCTATCACCTCTGGGCATAAAAATCAGAAGGATTAATAAAGAACCGATTCCTGCACCTGTCAAATCTGAAAAGTAAATTTTTGTAACTTCTGAGGAGATTCTTGAGATTGCAAAGGAAATTATAAGTCCGGCAAAAAAGAAAGGGATATTGAGGAGAAAATAATAAAGTAAGATATAAAAAATCTTGCTTTTATTCCAGTTTAATTCAAAAAAGTCAAATGGTAATTGGTTCACCAGAATATAGCTGAAAAGAATGGATGCACAGAAAAAAAGTGAAGTAATAAATAAAAATTTTTCTATTTTCAATTTCAGAATTCTGGAGAAAATGGAAAGAAAAGAACCACTTGCTCCATATCCTAAAAGAGCTATACTTACAACAAGAAAAGCAAAGTGGTATTGCTGTGAAATTGAGAAGAATCTCGTAAGAAAAATCTCAAAGGCAAGTGCAGAGCACGAGGTAAATAGAATACCAGGAAATATCAATGAATGTCTATGGATATTAGTTTCCATGGTTTCTCCCATTTCTTCCAATTTTACATTACTTTTTTCAATTTTAGCAAAAAGAATTTTAAATGATGAAAATTTCTATAACATATTAACTAGAAAAATTCCCTTGATAAAAGCATTCTCTCAAAGTATTATTAAAGTGATGCAATATATAAACGAAAAGCTAAAAAATTTCGTTTTTCATTTTCCGATTTTCAATTTCCGATTATTATTAATTTATAATAATAGGAGGTAATTATATGGATTTTATGCTTACTGAAGAACAGGAATTATTAAAACAATCAATTCGGAATTTTGCTCAGAAAGAAATAGCTCCCAAAGTTAAAGAATACGATGAAAAAGGTGAGTGGCCTTTGGAGATTCAGAAGAAATTAGCAGAAATGGGTCTTTTAGGGATTATTATTCCTCCAGAATATGGAGGTGCTGGATATTCGAATTTAGATTATGTATTAATTTTAGAAGAACTTTCAAAAGTGGATCCATCAATTGGTCTTGTTGTTGCTGCTCATAATTCCTTATGCTCAAATCATATTAATCTTTTTGGAACAGAGGAACAGAAAAAGAAATATTTAACACGCCTTGCAACAGGAGAAACTCTTGGAGCTTGGGCTTTAACAGAGCCAGAGGCAGGCTCAGATGCAAGTGCAATCAGAACAACTGCTGTGAAAAAAGGAGATCGCTGGATATTAAATGGAAGAAAGGTATTCATAACAAATGGTTCAGTTGCAGAAATAGCTGTAGTGATTGCTGTGACGGATAAAGAAAAGGGCAAGAAGGGTATATCAGCTTTCATTCTGGAAAAAGGAATGAAAGGATTTAAGGTTGGAAAAAAAGAGGATAAACTCGGGATAAGAGCTTCTGACACAGCAGAGTTGATTTTTGAGGATGTTGAGGTTCCAGAGGAAAATCTTTTGGGAGAGGAAGGAGCAGGATATCGAAATGCAATGGAAGTTTTAGATGGAGGAAGAGTGAGTATTGCGGGTTTTTCTCTTGGAATAGCAGCAGGGGCGATAGAAGCGAGTATAAAATATGCAAAGGAAAGAGTTCAATTTAATCAGCCAATTGCCAATTTTCAGGCAATTCAATGGATGCTGGCTGATTTATCAACAGAACTTGAGGCAGCCAGACTTCTTACATATAAGGCTGCTTTTCTTGAGGATCAAGGAAAAAGAATTCCAAAAGAATCTGCCATGGCAAAACTTTTTGCGAGTGAACTTGCAGTAAAGGCTTCTTCAATAGCAGTGCAGATTTTCGGGGGATATGGTTTTACAAAGGATTATCCGGTTGAGAAATTCTATAGAGATTCAAAACTTGCAACAATAGGAGAGGGAACTTCTGAAATACAGAGATGGATAATTGCACAGAAAGTTCTGAGCGAATACTAACTATACTATAAAAATTAATTTAAAGAAAATGAAAAATTCAAATTCCAAAATCCAAATGATAAATAAAATTCGGCTTCGAATGATTGCCAAGGCAAATCCTGATAGAAATATAGAATATCAAAAATTATGGCAGGAAGCTCAAGAGTTGAGCTTGATATTTTCTTCGATTCTTTTATTATTGGATAAAAGAAAAAAATTTGACATTCGGAATTTGGGTTTTGGATTTAACTTTAATTTGAGGTTAAAGGGATGGATTTAGTTCAAGAAGTCCTAAAGGGTAACCAGAGAGCTATAGCAAAAATGATTTCACTGGTGGAGAATGAGAAAGAAAAAGCATATCCTTATTTAAGAAAATTATATTTATCTTCTAATAATTCCCTTGTTATCGGAATAACAGGTTCTCCTGGTTCTGGAAAAAGCACTCTGATAGATCAAATGGTTTTTCATTTGAGAAAAAACAAAAAATCAATCGGTATTATAGCAATAGACCCAACAAGTCCATTTACAGGTGGAGCGATTTTAGGTGACAGAATAAGAATGATGAGACATAGTCTAGATAGCGAAGTTTTTATAAGAAGCATGGCAACTCGCGGACATTTGGGCGGTTTAGCTAAATCAACTGGAGAGGTCATAACCATTCTTGAGGCTTCAGGAAAAGATGTGATTATAATAGAAACAGTTGGAGTAGGTCAGGATGAGGTGGAAATAGTAAAATATGCGGATATTGTGCTCGTTATTCTTATTCCAGGTGCTGGTGATGAAATTCAATCATTTAAAGCAGGAATAATGGAAATTGGTGATATATTTGTAATAAATAAAGCTGACCATCCAGATACTCCTAATTTTGAGAGACAATTACAGGCTATTTTGTCCCTTGGTTTGAAGGAAAAAGAGAAAAAAGTTCCTGTAATAAAGACAATTGCAACAACTGGTGAAGGAGTAAGTGAGCTGGTTGATAAAATATTAAATTTCGAAAGTAGAGATATTAAAAGCAGAATAGAAGAAAGAAGGAAAAGATTTATTCGATGGATGCTTGAGGATATTTTAAAAGAGGTAATTTATAACAAATTAAGGAAGAGAATACCTGAAGATGAATTTAATGAATATATTGAGAAAATTTACGAGAAGGAAATAGACCCATTTACTTTATCTGAAAAATTAGTTAAGGAAATAATGAAATGATAAAGAAAATAGATCATATTGGAATAGCTGTCAGAGAATTAGAAACTGCATGTAAAAAGTGGAAGGATATACTTGGATTTGAACCATATAAAGAGGAGAAGATTGAAGAACAGAGAGTTTTGATATCTATGTTTGAAATCAAGGGTCAAGGATTAAAAATTGAGTTAATTTCCCCTCTTGACAGTTCTTCTACTTTGAATAAATTTTTAGAAAAGAGAGGAGAAGGATTACATCATGTTTGTTTTGAAGTTGATAACATAAGAGAGATGATGAAAAAGCTTGAAAAAAATGGATTTGAGTTGGTGAATAAAGAGCCAAAAAGGGGAGAGGGAAATAGTTTAATCTGTTTTGTTCACCCAAAAAATACAACTGGTGTTCTTATTGAGTTTAAAGAATATCTTGAGAAAAAATGATAAAATCACTTGCAAATATCATTGTAATTTTTGGACTTATTCTCGTTGGAATTGGTTTACTTTTAAAGATTGCAGGAAAAATTTCTTGGATAGGCCGCCTCCCAGGCGACATATTGATTAAAAAAGAAAATTTCACCTTTTATTTTCCCCTTACAACTTCAATTATCATAAGTATTTTATTAAGCCTTTTCCTGTATATTTTCTTTAAAATTTTCTTTAAAAAATAAGGAGAATATTAAATGGTGAATACTCAGTCAAGAAGAGAATTTTTAAAAACCTCTATTTTTGGCTTGCTTACTTTTCCTGCACTATCCTTCTCCTGGAATCTAATAGAAAAAGAGAAAAGAGCCTCATCAACCAAGGTTGCCCTTGTATACACAGATGACCGTAAATATGGTGTAAAAAAATCCATCAGTTTACTTGGAATCAATCCAGTAAAAGGAAAGAGAATAATGATAAAACCAAATTTCAATACAGCTGATCCTACCCCTGCTTCAACACATAATGACACCCTAACCCAACTTGTAATAGAATTAAGAAGAATGGGAGCAAGGGAAATAATTCTTGGCGAGAGAAGCGGACCTCCTGATACAAGAAAGGTAATGGAGGAAAAAGGAATATTTAATTTAGCCAAGGAATTGGATTTTAATGTAATCAATTTTGAAGAGCTTAAAGAAAATGAATGGGTTCATTTTAATCCTCCAGGTAATCACTGGAAAGAGGGATTTTACATTCCAAAGATTGCAACCGAGGTGGACGAAATTGTTTCAACCTGTTGTTTGAAAACCCATCAATATGGTGGTGTTTTTACAATGTCACTGAAACTTTCTGTTGGAATGACACCAAAGAAATTGATGAGAGAACTTCATACTTCGCCCCATATGAGAAAAATGATTGCTGAGATTAATTCGGCTTATGAGCCGTGCCTTATAGTTCTTGATGGTGTGGAAGCATTTGTTGATGGAGGACCATCCTTTGGAAAAAAGAAGCAGACGAATGTTTTCCTTGCTGGAACGGATAGAATAGCTGTAGATGCAGTAGGGCTTGCAGTATTGAAAGAAGTTGGTAGTAATGAAGCTATAATGGGAAAAAAGATTTTTGAGCAGGAACAAATTGCAAGAGCTGTAGAGCTCGGTCTCGGCATAGATTCCCCAGATAAAATAGAAATTGTTGCTGAGGATGAGAGAAGTAAAAAATATGCAGAAAAGATTTATCAGATTTTAAAACAAGGCTGATTTTTATAGAGATTCAATTATTTCCTTTAGTCTGCATGTCAAATTGTCAAAATATCCGTTTGACATAACAACAACTACGTCGTTTTCTTTAAGATTTTCTTTTAAAAAATCCAGAATTTCAGCAGTTTTTGGTATAAAAAAAGCAGAAGAATTTCTTTTATTTATATCTTCAACCAATTTTTTTTCATTTAATCTTTGAGAAGGAGGGACTTTTTCCTTTTTATAAACTTCTGAAATAATAACTTTGTCCGCATTTTCAAATGAAAGTGGAAGAATATTTTGAAAAATATTTTTTCTGACACTCCATGATCTGGGTTCAAATATTGCCCAAATTCTTCTATTTTGATATGTGTTTCTTAAAGAACTTAAAACTTTTTTAATGGCAGTGGGATGGTGAGCAAAGTCATCATATAAAATAATTCCTTTATTTTCTGTAATTTTCTCGAGTCTTTTTCTTATACCTTCAAAATTAGATAAAGCTTTTTGAATTTGCCAATAGTAATAACCAAGGTTATAAAGAAGGGCAATTGAGGCAAGAGCATTTAGAATGTTAAAATCTCCGATTAAAGGTATTTTAAATTCTCCAAAAATTTTATCTTTTCGTAAAACAGTAAAATGTGTTAAGCCATCCTTATAAAATATGTTTTTAACCCACCATGTATATTTAGAAGAAAATCCAAAACTCTGGGTTTCGCACCATGCTTTCTTTATTATTTTTCTTGTAAGAGGGCTTTCTCCATTGTAAATTATTAATCCCTTTTCTGGAATTAAATTTATCAGTTTTTCAAATGCACTTAAGTAATCTTTTCTCGAGGGGAAAATATCTGCATGGTCGTATTCAATTGCATTTAAAATTAAATATCTTGGAAAATAATGGAGAAATTTTGGCCCTTTATCAAAAAAAGATGTTTCGTATTCATCTCCTTCAATTACAAAATAGCCCCTTTTTCCAAGTTTATAATTTTTTCCAAAGTTTTTTATTACTCCTCCACAAGCAAAGGATGGATCTTTACCTATCACTTCAAGTCCCCATGCAATAAGGCCTGTTGTAGTGGTTTTACCATGAGTGCCTGCAATAACAATTGAGATATTTTTTCTGATAAAAAAATTATAGAGAGCTTCTGGCATAGAGGTGAATGGGATACTCTTGTTTAATATATATTCTAATTCAGGATTTCCTCTTGAAATCACGTTTCCTATTACAACAAGGTCAATATCCTGTGGAATATTTTCTGGCTTATATCCTTTTAAAAGCTTGATGTTTAATTTTTCAATAATTTCACTTACTGGGGGATAAAAATTATTGTCAGAACCACTTATAGCATGTCCTTTTTCCTTTAATAATCCAGCCAGTGCAGACATCCCTGTGCCACAGATTCCGAGTAGATGGATTTTCATTTTAATTTACTGTTGCCTCCTCAAGAAATTTTATTCCAGGAAGTGATGAATCAATTTCTACTTTAATTCCAAGGGGCAGGGTAAAAGTTTCTTCACTGTGTCCAAAAGGGAAACCATAAAGAACAGGAAAATCATATTCCTGGAAGAAATCATTTATAATGTCTTCAAGTTCATAGCCTTGCTCTGGATGTTGGAAGCAATCTTTCATTTCTCCAAAAACAACTCCTTTGATTTTTTCAAATTTTCCTGCCATTTTAAGTTGCCATAAATAACGATCTATACGATAGGGTTTTTCCTGATGGTCTTCTAAAATTAAAATCTTATTAGTTGTTTCAATTTCATAGGGAGTTCCAATGGTTGAACAGATGAGAGAAAGGCAACCTCCGGTCAAAATTCCAATTGCTTTTCCATGTTTAATTACTTTACCATTAATTAATGGAGGAAGAGGAGAAGATATAGTTAAAACATGAAGGAAGATTTTCCTATCGTAATTTCCTTTTGCAATGGATGAACATGCCATAGGTCCATAAAAGACCACCCACTTGTATTTCTGATTAAAATAAAGGAGTAAATAAGTTAAATCACTTGATCCAATTAATATTTTGGGTTTTATTTCGCTAAAATCAATTTTCTCAAGAATAGGAATTAATCTAATAGAACCATAACCTCCTCGAGCTCCGATTAAGGCTTTTACTTTATTATCTTTTAAGAATTCAATAAGCTCCTGAGCTCTGGTTAAATCATCGCCTGCTAAAAATTTTTTCTTTTGAAAAATATTCTCAGAATATTTAATTTTAAAACCAAATTTTTCAAGTTCAGATATTCCTTTCTGAAAGAATTCTC
Source organism: Candidatus Aminicenantes bacterium JdFR-78 (assembly GCA_002010665.1). Taxonomy (GTDB): domain Bacteria; phylum Acidobacteriota; class Aminicenantia; order JdFR-78; family JdFR-78; genus JdFR-78. The sequence continues at coordinate 254,033 of MTON01000024.1, read as the reverse complement.
TTTTAACTGGACTTGCGGGAGCGAAAATTCCAATTACATCATTCTTTTTTAAAATTTTGGGCTTTTTCATAGGAGAAAGCATATTAGCACAATTATATTTATTTTTGAAGACAGGAATTGTGCATAAAGTTGAAATTATTTTACTATAATGCTATATAAATATATGAAAGTTCAAGGAAAAAATGAAAAAAGCCTTAAAAAAGGAAAGAGAGAATCTAATACTTAAATTAATTGTAGAGAACTATATAAAATCTGGGGTGCCTATAAGTTCAAAGTTAATAGCAGAAAAATTAAATTATAAAATTAGTTCAGCCACAATAAGAAACATTATGGCAAAGCTTGATGAAGAGGGATTCCTTTATCAGCCTCACACATCTGCAGGAAGAATTCCAACTGATTTGGGTTTAAAATTTTACATAAATAAATTGCTTGAGGAAATATCATCATTTAAAAAAGAATATAATTTTGTTTCTAAAGATTTTTTCGAAAAAGAAGTTGACCTTGATTTATTGCTTGAAAAAACTTCGAAATTTCTTTCGGATTTCTCAGATAGCCTCGGTATAGTGCTTTATCCAAGAATATCTCGAATTAATTTTAAAAGATTGAAATTTATCAAACTCAGCGAGAATAGAATAATGCTCATAATGACAACCACTTCCAATTTCACTATAACTGATACAATTTATATACGAGTCAATTTTACTCAAAATGAACTTGACTTAGCATCTGAATATCTGAATAAAAATTTTGCTGGTAAAAATTTAATCTATGTAAGAGATTATTTTCTTAAGACTCTTCCCAAGGAAAGAGCTCTTCTTGATAAATTGATAAAAAAGCTGATAAATTTTCTCAAAAATTATTTTAATTTTGAAAAGAATAGGGATAAGGTCTTTCTTGAAGGACAGGCGAATCTCCTTGCAAAACCTGAATTGTTCAAAATGGATGAATTAAAAATGTTGTTTGAAGATTTAGAAAAGAAAGCAAAGCTTATAAAATTACTTACAAATTTTATAAATGCTGAAGGAGTAAGAGTAATCATAGGATCTGAAATTGATTTGCCCTTCTTTTCTGGATGCACTCTGATTATTTCAAATTATAGATTTAAAAATCAGAGTCTTGGTTCGCTTGGTATTTTAGGCCCGAAAAGAATGCCTTACAAAGAAGTAATAAATTTAGTGGACTATACTGCTAAATCCTTGACCAGAGCTATAAGCAAGGCTCACTGGGAGGTTTAAACATGAAGGATCAGATGAAAACTCAGGAGACTGAAGAAAAAAAAGTGAAGAAAGAAAAATCTCTTGAAGAAAAAATAGAGGAATTAAAGAAAAAATTATCTGAAAAAAGAAAGGAAATAAGGCAATTAAAAAAAGAAAAGGAGGAATTAAACGATAAATATTTAAGAAAGCTGGCTGAATTTGATAATTTGAGAAAAAGACTCGAGAGAGAAAAGAGTGAATACTATCAATATGCTTTAAGTGAATTTTTAAAAGAATTATTAAATGTTGTTGATAATTTTGAAAGAGCCCTTTCAAACCCATCTCCAGAAAATGGCGAAGGGTTTAGAAGGGGGGTTGAGCTTATCTATAAACAACTATTAGATATCCTGCTTAAAGCAGGAGTAAAGCCAATAGAAGCAAAAAATAAGGAATTCGATCCAAGATATCATCAAGCTCTTGATAAGGAAGAATCAGATGAAGTAGAAAGCCCCATAATTGGGGAAGAATTTCAGAAGGGTTATCTTTTGTTCAACAGGCTTTTAAGGCCAGCACTGGTCAAGGTTATTATTCCAAAGAAAAAAGGAAAATAAAATAAAAAAGTGGAAAAAGTTATAGGGATTGACTTAGGGACAACTTATTCGTGCATTGCATACCTTGAAGGAAAAAATCCTGTGGTTATCCCGAATCTAGAAGGGACTCCAACAACTCCATCAATAGTTGCCTTTCTTTCATCTGGTGAAAAACTAGTTGGAAATATCGCCTATAGACAGATTTTAACTAACCCTGAAAATACAATTTATTCTGTTAAAAGATTAATTGGGAAGAAATACAATACTCCAGAAGTTCAAGAAATGAAAAAGCGTGTTTCCTTCCAACTGAAAGAAGCGCAGAATGGTGATGTTAGAATTGTTGTGCAGGATAAAGAATATAGTCCTGAAGAGATTTCAGCCTTTATTTTAAAATATTTAAAAGAATGTGCAGAATCATTTCTTGGCACAGAAATAAAAGAAATTGTTATTACTGTACCAGCACATTTTGATGACGGGCAGAGACAGGCAACCAAAAATGCTGCTATAATAGCTGGATTGGATGTTATAAGAGTGATTAATGAGCCAACAGCTGCCTGTCTTGCCTATGGTCTTGATAAGAAAAAAGAAGGGTTGATAGCAGTCTATGACCTTGGAGGAGGAACTTTTGATATATCAATTCTTGAGGTGAGAGAAGGAGTTTTCAATGTATTATCCACAACTGGTAATACCTTTCTGGGAGGAAATGATTTTGACGCAAGAATTATGGATTGGTTAATTGATGAGTTTAAAGAAGAAAATGGAGTTGATTTGAGTCAGGATAAGATGGCACTTCAAAGAATAAAAGAAGCTTCTGAAAAAGCAAAAAAAGATCTCTCTTATGTTCTGGAGACTGAGATAAGCCTGCCTTTTATATATTCTGATGAAAATGGCTCAAAACATCTTGCAAAAACATTGACAAGAGAAAAACTGGAAAGATTGACAGAGGATTTAGTGGAGAAGACAATTCCATACATAAAACAGGCTTTGAATGATGCTTCACTAAGCCCAGAGGATATTGATGAGGTGGTTATGGTTGGCGGGCAGACAAAAATGCCTCTTGTCAGGAAAATTGTTTCAGACTTTTTTGGCAAACCAGTTAGTGCTGGGATTAATCCTGAAACAGTGGTTGCCTTAGGTGCAGCAATTCAGTCAGGAATAGCTAAAGGATTGGTAAAGGATTTCATTCTTCTAGATGTTACTCCTCTTTCATTAGGTGTTGAGACTGAAAATGATACCTTTACTAAAATCATTGAAAGGAATACTACCATTCCAACTAAAAAATCAAAAATATTTACTACTGTTGAGGACAACCAGACTAAGGTTAGAATTCATGTTTTGCAAGGAGAAAGGGAAGTGGCATCTGCTAATATATCCCTTGGTATGTTTGAGCTTGTTGGTATAGAACCAGCCCCTGCTGGAGTTCCTCAAATTGAAGTGACCTTTGAAATAGATGCTAATGGAATAGTGCATGTTTCTGCAAGAGATATGGCTACAGGTAAGGAGCAGAAAATAGAGGTTTATCCTTCAACTGGATTGAGTCAGGATGAGATAGAAAAAATAATAAAAGAAGCTGAGGAGTATGCAGATAAGGATAAGGAGGAAATTGAGATTCAAAAGTTGAAGAAAAAAATTGAGCAGCAAATTTTTACTCTCAGACTTTCGTTTTTTCAGTACAAAGATGAACTTAAACTCAGTGAAGAAGTAAAGAACGAAATCATAGAAATTCTGCAAAAAGAGGACATATTAAAGACCAATAATCTTGAAGAAATAAAAAGATATAGTAAAATATTAGATAAACACTTGAATTTAATAACTTCTAAGATGAATGATAGATTGAAAATCCTGGAAGAAGAGGGAATTGAAGAGATAAAAGATGAGTGAAAAGGATTATTACAAAATTCTTGGAGTTAGCAGGAATGCTACTCCTGAGGAGATAAAGAAAGCTTATAGGAGATTAGCTCTTAAGTATCATCCTGATCGTAATCCCGGGGATAAGGAAGCTGAGGAAAAATTTAAAGAAGCAGCAGAAGCATATAGTGTTTTAATCGATCCTGAAAAGAGAAGAATTTATGACCGGTATGGAGTTAGTGGATTAAGGGGAGAGGGTTTTACTGGTTTTAGCGGATTTGATTCATCAATTTTTCAAGAATTCGAGGATATTTTGGGAGATATTCTAGGAGATTTTGGTTTTGACTTTTTTGGTAGAAGGAGAAGAAGGTATCGACCTCAGAGAGGCAGGGATTTATGGCTTGAGCTTGAAATCAGCCTTGAAGAGGCATATTCTGGAACCACAAAAGAAGTTACACTCATAAGAACAGATTTCTGTCCAAAATGTCAGGGTAGTGGTTTAAAACCTGGAACTCGAAAGATTCCTTGCCCAACTTGTGGTGGAGCAGGAGAAGTACGTTATCATCAGGGATTTTTTACTTTTTCAAGAACATGCTCTCATTGTTATGGAACAGGAGAGATAATTGAACATCCTTGTAATGAATGTGGAGGGTCAGGAAAAATTAAAAGAAAAGATAAATTAAAGGTGAAGATTCCTCCAGGAGTGGATAATGGCACAAAACTAAAACTTCAAGGTGAAGGAGAAGTAGGCGATTTATATGGAGGGAAGGGAGACCTATATATTACAATAAGGATTAAAAAACATGAGATTTTCACTAGGAAAGGAAATGACCTTTTCTGTGAAAGAGAAATTTCAATGGTTAAGGCAACTTTAGGAGGAACAATCGAAGTGCCAACCATGGAAGGAAAAGAGAAAATAAAAATTCCTGAAGGAACTCAACCGGGCGAGGTGTTCAGAATAAAGGGAAAAGGGATGAGAAGCCTTGGAGGACATGGAAAAGGAGATTTATATGTGAAAATTAAAGTTGTTATACCCAAAAACCTTTCTAAAGAAGAAAAAGAATTGCTTAAAAATTTAGCACATCTACGAGGTGAAGATTTAGAGGATGAAAAAGAAAATATTTTTCAGAAGACCAAAAAATTTTTTAATTAGAAAATGACAGCAAATCGTTTTTTTATTGAGAAAAGCCAGATTCATGGAAAAAAGGCAATTCTAAGAGGAAGAGAGCACCATCATTTAAGCAATGTTCTTAGAATGAAAGAAAATGAAAGAGTATGGCTTTTTGATGAGGATGGCAAGAGCTATCTTGGTAAGATTGATGAGGTAAAAAAAAAAGAGACCATAATATCAATACTAGAATTAAGAGAAAAAGAACCTTCCCAGATAAAAGTAATTCTAGCGCAGGCTCTGATTAAACCTTCTGTAATGGAATTAATTGTTCAGAAATCAACTGAATTAGGGATCGACGAAATTATTCCTGTTGTTTCAAAGCGTTCACGAAGTCTTCCAGAAGAAGAAATTTTAAATCAGCGTTTGAAAAGATGGAGAAGGATAACAATAGAAGCACTTAAACAGTCAGGAGGAGTATTCATTCCTAAAATTGTATCTCCAATAAAATTAAATGAATTATCCAATTATGAGGTCGAGAAGAAATTATTTCTAAATGAGAGAGAGGGAGAGCTACTCAAAAATATAGTAATTGATTCATTAGAAAATATTCCAAAATCAGTTTTGGTATTGATAGGGCCTGAAGGTGGATGGGCAAAAGAGGAAGAAAAAATGCTTATAGATTCTGGTTTTCAACCAGTGAGTTTGGGAGAGAAAATCCTGCGTTCAGAAACAGCAGCTATCTGCGCACTTGGTATAATAATACACTTCTGGAAACATTGAAAAAATGTTTTTAAAGGGAGAAAAAATAGGTAAATATGAAATAATAAGGGCTCTTGGGAGCGGAGGTTTTGGCACTGTATATTTAGCAAAGGATACCTGGCTGAACAAAAAAGTTGCCCTTAAGATTCCACATAAACAATCCAAGGATTTGTTTAAACTTTTAAAAGAACCTCGGTTGCAGGCGGTATTGAATCATCCAAATGTAGTTCAATTAATAACTGCAGAAAAACAGGGTTCCATTTTTTTTATGGTTATGGAATATGTTAAAGGAGAAACCCTTGAGAAAATTCTGGAAAGGGAAAAAATCCTTGATTTAAAGACAGCAATTGATTATATAAAACAGATTTGTTTTGCTGTTGACCATGCTCACAATCATAAAATAATTCACAGGGATTTAAGACCTTCCAATATTATAATTTCTGAAAAAGGAGTTTTAAAAATAACAGATTTCGGGACATCTACATGGCTTGAAAATATTCAATATGCATCAACCCGTATTGGGTCTCCACCTTATATGGCTCCTGAACAATTTAAGGGAAAGGCAACCTATGCTTCTGATATTTATTCAATAGGTTGTATATTTTATGAAATGTTGGTAGGACATCCTCCTATATATGATTCTGATCCATTTAAAATCTTGGAGAAAGCAGAGAAAGGCGAAATAACACCACCTAAACTTAAAAATTCAAGTATTCCAAAAGAAATTAATGATATCATAATGAAGTGCCTCGAAGTAAAAATAGAGAATAGGTATAAGAAGGCTTCTCATATAATTAGAGAAATTGAGAAATACAAAGAAACTCCAGATTATGATTTAGAACTTGAAAATATCCGAGAAAGAATAAGGGCAAGGGAAAGAAGAAAGGATGAAATATGCTGGAATTGTAGACAGCCCCTTCCTCCTAAAGTTAAGAGATGCCCTAAATGTGGTGAGAAAATTTGACTATTCCTCCATTTTCAAGTAAGATTATTTTACCGTATTAATAATTTAAATTAAAAAAGGAGTAATACAAAATGGGGATATCCAAAGAAAAAGGAAAGGTTTGGATGAATGGGAAATTAATTCCTTGGGAAGATGCAAAAATTCATATAGCTTCCCATGTTATTCATTATGGAACTTCAATTTTCGAAGGGATGAGAGCCTATGATACACCCAAAGGAGTGGCGATTTTTCGATTGCGTGACCATGTTGAACGTCTTTATAATTCCTGTAAAATTTACAGAATGGAGATTCCTTATTCAAAAGAAGAATTCGAAAAGGCTATTATTGAAACTGTTAAAGCAAATAATAAGAAATCCTGCTATATAAGACCAATAGTATATAGAGGAATGAATTCACTTGGAGTAAATCCTTTTCCAAATCCAGTGGAAGCTGCAATTCTTGTACTGGATTGGGGAAAATATTTGGGAGAAGAGGCTCTTGAAAAGGGAGTGGATGTAAAGGTTTCTTCTTGGCAAAGAATGGCGCCTAATACTTTTCCAGCCCTTGCCAAAGCAGGAGCAAATTATATGAATTCCCAATTAATTAAAATGGAGGCAATAATAGATGGATATAGTGAAGGGATTGCCCTAAATGTAAGGGGACATGTAAGTGAAGGTAGTGGAGAAAATATTTTTATAGTAAAAAATGGAATTCTCTACACTCCTCCACTTTCCTCTTCCATACTTCCAGGGATTACAAGAGATACAGTTATTAAACTGGCTCAGGACATAGGTCTGGTTGTAAAAGAAGATACAATACCGAGGGAAGCTCTTTATATTGCAGATGAAGTTTTCTTCACGGGCTCTGCAGCAGAAATTACTCCAGTTCGCTCCATTGATAAAATAATCATAGGCAATGGAAAAAGAGGAAAGATAACAGAAAGATTGCAAAAGGAATTTTTTGCATATATAAATGGAGAAAGGGAGGATAAGTATAACTGGTTAACTTATATATAAAGGTGGTGATATAAATGACAATAAAAGATTTATTGAAAATTGCGATTGAGAAAAATGCTTCAGATTTACATCTAAAAGTAGGAAATCATCCTATAATTAGAGTTGATGGAAAACTTGTTCCCTTGACAAATTTGAGAAGACTTACTCAGGAAGATACTGTTAGAATGGCAAATGAAATAATGAATGAATATCAAAAAAAGAAATTACAGGAACAATTTGATGTGGATCTTGCTTATAGTGTTCCAGGATTTGGAAGATTTAGAGGAAATGTTTTTTATCAGAGGGGCAGTATAGGAATTGTGATGAGAATTATTCCATTAAAGGTAAAAACAATTCGTGAATTATTGTTACCAACAGTTCTTGAGAAGATTTCTATGGAAAAAAGAGGTTTGGTTCTTGTTACAGGAACTACAGGAAGTGGAAAATCCACTACTTTGGCTGCTATGATTGATTATATAAATACCCATAGAGCTGAACATATAATTACCATAGAGGATCCAATTGAATTTGTTCACAGGGATAAGAAGTCTATTGTAAACCAAAGGGAGGTGGGCCTGGATGTGGCAAATTTCTCTCGAGGATTGATCAGTGCATTACGTGAGGATCCCGATGTAATTTTTGTGGGAGAAATGAGGGATTTTGAAACAATCCACACTGCAATTTTAGCTGCAGAGACAGGACATTTAGTTCTCAGCACATTACACACTCTCGACGCACCAGAAACAATAAACAGAATTATTTCTGTTTACCCACCTCATCAACACAAACAGGTTAGATTGCAGCTTGCAAGTTTATTGAAAGCAGTAATATCAATGAGACTTTTACCAAGGGCAGATGTTCCAGGAAGAGTTCCAGCAGTGGAAGTAATGATAAATACACCTTTTATTAGAGAATGTATAATAAATAAAGAAAAAACTCATCTTATTAGGGATGCTATTGCTGCTGGTGTTTCTCAATATGGAATGCAGACCTTTGACCAGTCTCTCTATAAACTGTATATCAATAAATACATAGATTATGAGACAGCACTTCAGTATGCTTCTAATCCTGATAATTTCAGACTCAAGGTAATGGGAATTCAATCTACATCAGATATAGCCCTTGAAGAAATGGAGAGAACCATGAGCAAAATTGGAGAAGAAGCAGAGGAAGAAGGCCCTGAAGAGTTTGAGTAGTATTGAAATGAGAGCCCAAGAAATAAGAGAGTTCTTCTTACATTTTTTTGAAAAAAGAGGTCATCGTATAGTTCAAAGTTCTTCATTAATACCAAAAGACGACCCAACTCTTCTTTTCACCAATGCTGGAATGAATCAGTTTAAAAATGTTTTTCTTGGCCTTGAAAAAAGAGAATATAAGAGGGCTGTTTCAATCCAGAAGTGCTTGAGAGTAAGTGGAAAACATAATGACCTAGAACAGGTGGGGAAAACAAGGAAACATCATACATTTTTTGAAATGTTGGGAAATTTTTCTTTCGGAGATTATTTTAAGAAGGAAGCTATAGAATATGCTTGGAAATTACTGGTTAGAGAATTAAAACTTGAAGAATCAAAAATATATATAACTATTTATGAAAAGGATGAAGAAGCTTATAGAATATGGAATAATGAAATAGGAATTCCTTCTGAAAAAATAATTCGTCTTGGAAAAAAGGATAATTTCTGGGCAATGGGTGATACAGGACCCTGCGGGCCCTGTTCTGAAATCCATTATGATTTGGGAGAAGATATAGAAAAAGGAGATCCAAGATATCTCATTGAAAAAGGAAGCGACAGATTTCTTGAGTTGTGGAATTTGGTATTCATGGAATTTGTAGTAGATGAATCCGGCAAGATGTCTTCTCTTCCATCACCCTCAATTGATACTGGAATGGGACTTGAGAGATTGGCGATTGTTTTACAGAATAAGAAAAGTACTTATGAAACTGATTTATTTTATCCTTTAATAGAGGCAGTATGTGAATTGACTAGTAGGGAATATCCATCTAATGCAGATGATGATATATCAATAAGGGTTATTGCAGATCATTTAAGGGCAATAACTTTTCTAATCGGAGACGGAGTAATACCTTCGAATGAGGGACGGGGTTATGTTCTGAGAAGAATAATAAGGAGGGCTTTTAGACATGGAAAATTCTTAGGACTTGAGGAGCCTTTTCTATATAAATTAACTGGACTGGTTGTGGATATTATGAAAGAAGCTTATCCAGAGTTGATTTCAGCCAGTAATTATATTTCAAAAGTCTGTCATTCTGAAGAGGAAAGATTTAATATAACTCTTTCAGCTGGTATGAAATATTTTGAAGAATTTGCTGAAGAGGCAATTCAAACTGGTAATAAAGTAATTCCAGGAGAACAAGTTTTTAAATTATATGATACATTCGGCTTTCCAATAGATTTAACAAGAGAGTTAGCTGAAGAAAAAGGATTACAGATCGATGAAGAAGGTTTTAAGAAAGAGTTGCATCTACAAAGGGAGAGAGCAAGATCAGCTTGGAAAGGTTCTGTTCAGCAAATTCAAAAAAAGAAGTTTGAAGAGATTAAAAATGTGAAAGTTAAATTCTCAGGATATGAAACAGATAAAATCTCCAATGTTAGAATTGTAGCAATTTTTAAGGCTGAGGAAAGAGTGAATTCTTTAAGGGGAGGAGAGGAAGGAGAAATAGTTCTTGAAGAAACTCCGTTCTATCCAGAAGGTGGAGGACAAGTAGGAGATACAGGCCAGATAAGGGGAGAACATTTTACTGGAGTTGTAGAAGATACTTATTCCCCATTTTCTGGAATGATAGTACATAAAGTTTCTATTCTTGCTGGAGAGGTCAAAGAGGGAGATAGAGTAGAGGCAATGGTGGATTCTCGGAGAAGAAAAAGCATTTCTTTAAATCATACATCTACACATCTTTTACATGCTGCTCTGAGGAATGTGTTAGGAGAGCATGTAAAACAATCAGGTTCTCTTGTAGCTCCTGATAGATTGAGATTTGATTTCACTCATTTTGCTCCCCTAAGTAAAAAAGAGATAAACAAAATAGAGTCAATAGTTAATGAGAAGATAAGAGAGGATTTGAAAGTTGAGATAAGAACAGTTCCATTTGAGGAAGGTTTGAAAGAAGGTGCAATTGCTATTTTTGAAGAGAAATACGGTGATATTGTAAGAATGGTAAAAATCGGTGATTATAGTAAGGAACTATGTGGTGGAATACATGTTAATTCAACCGGGGAAATTGGGTTTTTTAAAATAATTTCAGAGAAAAGTATTGCAGCTGGAATGAGAAGGATCGAAGCATTAACTGGTGAAAGGGCTCTTGATTATATCCAAAAAGAAGAGGAAATTCTCCATGATATAGAGGGTCTGTTGTCAAGGCCAAAGGAGGAACTGATTTCTCAGATAAAAGATCTCTTACAATCCGTAAAAGAGCTTAAAAAAGAAAATGAGGCCTTGAGACAGAAAATAGCTCTTGAAAAAGCTTTTAAAGAACTTGATAAAGTAAAGAGTGTTAAAGGTGTGAATTTTATAGCACAAAAAGTGGAGGGTATAAGCAGAGCTGAGCTGAGAAATTTGGCAGATAAAATAAAAGAAAAAATCAAACCCGGGGTGGTTATACTGGGAACAAAGCAGGACAATAAGGCTTTCCTAGTAGTCAGTATTAGTAGAGATTTGACTGATAGGCTGAATGCAAATAATCTTGTGAAACAGATAAGTGCAATAATAAAAGGAGGAGGCGGGGGAAGAGCTGACTTTGCAGAAGCAGGTGGAAGTAAGCCTGAGCTTCTGGAAAAAGCTTTAAGTCAGAGCTTTGAAATAGTCAAGAATTCACTATGAGGAAACATTATCCATTTTTATTCTTTATTTTTGTATTACTTCTAATTAATATTCCTGATTCACTTTATTCAAAAATAATAGCATACCGCAATGAAAAAGGAGTACTGGTTCTCACAAATAAACCTTCTAGAAAAAAACCTATAAGAAGAATTTATAAAATCAGTAATTATAATGCCTATGCAAATATAATAGATAAAATAAGTAAAAAATATAATGTCCCTTCAACCCTCATTCATCAAATAATTCTGGTTGAATCCAACTATAATCCTAATGCAGTTTCTTCAAAAGGTGCAATAGGTTTAATGCAATTAATGCCTGAAACAGCAAAACAATATGGAGTGAAAGATCCATTTGATCCTGTTCAGAACATAGAAGGTGGTGTTAAATACTTAAAGGATTTAATTAAATTATTTAAAGGAAATACTGATTTAATTCTTGCAGCATACAATGCAGGGCAGGAAGCAGTAAAAAAATATGGCGGAATACCACCATATCCTGAGACAAGGAGATACATAGAGAAAATTAAAATGGGATATGAGAGTAACTATATTACTGTAAAAAAATTAAGAATATATCGCTACCGTGATTTAGAAGGTAGATTGGTAATTTCTAATAAACCCCCACTTCCTGGAAAATACAAGGGCAAAATTGAAGTTCTCAAATAATCAGATTTTTTAAAAAGATGAAGCCTGAACCTTTAAACTCAGAGGAATAATTTCGAATTCTGCTGGTAAAATTCCAGGTTGTTCGCCATCCAATTCCAACAAAACTTTCTCTTCTTCCATGCATTCAACTTTAATTCTTTTTCCTCTAATTAATTTAGCTTTTGGATGTTTTAGATGTGTCCCAAAGAAAACTTTCCATCCGTGTCTTAAAAATTCTAAAAATGTAAATCCTCTTATTACTACAAAATCAAAAAGACCGTCATTTAAGCTTGCCCCTGGAGCGATTTTCATGCCACCACCAAATATTTTTCCATTTGCAATAGCACCAACTAAATACTCATCTTCTGGTAATTCTTTTCCATCTACTGATATTTTCAATCTCTTATTCTTATATTTGACCATTGTTAATATAAGTTCTTTCAAATACGAGCTTGTCTTTCTTTCCATTCTTTTCTCATTTACTCTTTTTACTACTTCACCACCTAATCCAAAATCTGCAACATTTATAAAGTAACGTTCCATTTTTCTACCAGAAAAGTCTCTGAAAACCGCTTTTCCTATATCAATTAAGAAAGGACTCCCATTTTTGATTATTTCAAGAGCATTTTTTATTTTTTTTGGAATTTTAAGACTTTTTATAAAATCACACCCTGTTCCAGATGGAATTATACCAAGTTTAGCTTCAGGGTTAATTATTTTATTTTCTTCAAAAAAACCATTAGCGATCTCGTTTAAGGTGCCATCTCCACCAACTCCAACTATAAAATTAAAACCCTCTTTTATTGATTCTCTTGTGAGTTCTATTGCCTGGAGGGGTTTCTCAGTAAATTCATATTTAAATTCTTTTATATAATGTTTTAAAGCTTCTTTTATCCTTTCCCATCGAGTAGCAGTTTTCCCCCTATCTGATTGAGGGTTTACTATTATCCTTGTTTTAAACTTCGAAAAGGTTTTAATTAATATCATTTTTTACTTTTCTTCTTTAGGTTCTTGCGAAGAAACCTGAGGAGGAGTTTCTTCAGGAGCTTTTTTCTTGCCAAATAAGGAAACTCCAATAATACCTCCCAGTGCGCCGAAAAGCGCATAGATTATAACAGATATAACTAAACCAAACATAAACATTGGTAATGAAAATTCAGCTCCTCTCTTTAACCACAAGTCCATATCTTGGGGAAACTCACCTCCATATTCAGGGAGTCTTTCTAAAACACGCGCAACTATTTGCTGGTTAAGTGCACGAAATGGTAAATTTATTAAAGAAGAGATTATCGCTCCTATAATTCCAGCAAACATTCCAACAATTGCTCCGTCACCTCCCTTTACCTTTACAGGAGATTCTTTTGATAGAAGGTAGGCTGAGAGTGCAGCTCCTACAAGTACCCATAGACAGCAGAAGCAATTTCCGAGCTGAATAACAGGGAGTCCTGACAATAAACCTATAACTACTCCTCCTATTAAAGCTGGTTTAAAAATATCAGGTTTTTGATTATTCATTCCTATCCTCCCAAATTTGGAAATTTGAAATTAGTAATTGGAAATTTTATTTTCATTTTCTATTTTTATAAAATTTTTATTAAAATTAAATTTTATTTCTGCAAGATCCATTATTCCAGGTATTAAATAAAAAGGGAGGAGAAGTCCAAAAATAAATCCAGTTAAAAATCGAATTATACCAGAAGAAATCCATAAATTTAAAATATTTCCAATGACATCTAAGCCCATGGGAAAAGAAAATAAAATAAAAAGTTTAAAAGAAGGAATTCTTTGTCTTTTTATAGAAAAAATAAGGGGATAGAGAATAGTTCCAATAAACAATCCAAGATAAATACCTGTACACCTAGAGCAAACTGCTAATTGAAATCCAAATATATGGAAACTTCTCTCGGATATTTGATGGCATAAAGGGGAGAAAATAAAATATATTAAAAATCCATACTTGCTTTTGAAATATACAAGAATAGGTGCAAGGAAAATAAGAGTTACACACATAAAAGTAATACTTAGAACTGAAAAATAAGATAATTTTTTCATTTTTCTTATAATAAGAAAAGCTTATTTCAAAGTCAATCAGAATTTTTAATTCTTAAAATAGCCAGATATATAATAATTATTAAAAAATTAATAGTTAAAATTGACAACTGCATGAACTTAGAATAAAGTTGCCGTCCCATTATATCATAAAGAGTAGCACCGATCATTATAAAATTGAGAATTAAAAAATATCTAAAAGGAATAGAGAATTGGTTTATCTTGTAAATCAAAAGCATAATTCCAAGTGTTGAGGTTAGGAATATATAATCCCATCCAAGAGGAGAAAAAAGAGGGATATAAATAAGTAAAATGGAACAATCCAAGAGAAAGGTAATTCTATTAATTTTTCTTCTTGCAATAAGAATGAAAAGTACAAAGAATGTAATTATAGATATCAGGGAGCTTATATAAATCAGATCTATTCTATCTTGGAAAATTAATTTCGAAAAAAATCCAAAAAATGAAACATTGTCTTGAGAATTAAATAATTTTGGAGTTGAAAGAGACAATGTATACTGCCATTTCTTTAATAATTCAATATTTCCCTGCCATCCATATCGAATTGAAGGAAAGAGTAATGCAAAAATAAAAAAAACAGAGCTTATGAAAAAAATCTTGAATTTTTTTCTAAAAAGAAAATAAGGGAAGAATATCAATGCATATGGTTTCACAGCAGAAGCAAGTCCAAGAGAAATTCCAGCAATTTTTTCTTTTCCTTTAATTGTGTAGTAAATTGATGTTAAAATTAAAAATACGAGAAAAGCATTGGCTTGTCCTAAATCAAGTTCTCTTCCATAAAATTTCGCCAAGATTAATAAAGTTGGAATAATTAAGACTTCCCATTTTTTTTCATTTCCCGGTATCAAAGTATATGAGAAATAGAAAATGAAAAATATGAATATTAGAATCAAATAATACCAAATTAATTTAGCAAAATATAATGGAAATATTGATATAGGAGTAACAATAAAGGAGTAAAAGGGAGGATATTTGAATTGATAGTGTCCGTCTTCCAACTGGTATAAAATTTCTCCTTTTATAAATCTTTTCCCTGCTTTGTAACAGACCTCAAAATCCACCATATTATGACGAATTTTGAATTCAAAAAGGGGGAATAATAATAGCAAAATCATTGCAATGAGGACTGCTTTTTTAATATTTTTACCCATTTTGAATTTCAAACTAACTTAAAAAATCTTGTTTGTCAATTTTAAAATATTGACATTTTTTAAAATAGTCATTAAATTATTAAACGAACTTTCCCTGAAAAGCGGAATTTAAAGGTTGATGTTTTTTTCAACCTATAAAGAGGGAGGAAGGTAATGAAAAGAAACAAAATTTTAATAATTTTGATTTCTTTAATTTTTATTTTTGGATATATTTATCCCCAGGAAATTGCGAAGAGAATATATAAGGAAAATAAAAAAGCACTGGCTGTAATAAAATCGCTGAATCCATATGGAAATGTTGTGGAAACGGGGTATGGCATTCTTGTCTCAGAAAATGGAATGATACTCACCAATTACCATCTAATTTCAAATGCTACATCTTTAATAGTTGAAGTTAATGGTAAAAAGAAGGATTTCGAGGGGGTTATTGATATAGATAAAAAAATGGATTTAGCTATTATTAAAATTAAAGGAAATGATCTACCTATGGTTCTGATGGATTATTCCGAAGAATTTCCTGCTGGTCAAAGAATTTATTTGTTGAACAGAGAAAATGTTATTGAAGGTAGCATTCTGAGGGTAGAGGAACTTGAAGGAGGAAGGAAATTCTTTATAATTGATATTCCTATAATGAATTACGCTGGCTCTCCAATTTTCAATAATCAGGGAAGGGTAATTGGGCTTTCCACTCCTCTGGTTGAAGGGATAAATGTAATTATTCCAACAGTATATTCTCTTAATCTAATAAAGAATGTTAAACCTTCTCCTTTGGCAGCTTTTGAGAAAATAGATTATAGGACCTGTCCAGAAGGAATGCTATTAATAGGAATTTGTTATTATTTGGCAGGTGATTTTGCAAAAGCTAGAACATATTTAGAGAGATTACTTGTGAGTTCGCCTGAAGATGTCAATATTGCGAAATTAGGATTGATTTATAGCAAATTGGGAATGGATGAAAGGGCAGTTGAAATTTATGAGCAAGTGAAAGATAAATTTGCTTATTCTCCAGAAATCCATTATGGACTTGGAATATCTTATATTAAATTAAGACAATATGAAAAGGCTATTACAGCACTGGAAAAGGCAATCTCTCTTAATCCAAATCTGGTAGATGCTTATTATAATCTTGGAGTGGCTTATGAAGAACTAAGAGAAGACAGTAAAGCATTAACAGCATATTTAAAATTCCTTGAACTAAATCCTGAGCCTTCAACTGATTTATATATCTATACTAGAATTGGAAAGATTTATTATAAGATGAATAAACCAGAAAATGCGATTAAATTCTTAGAAAAAGCAAGAGAGATAAGACCTGAAAATTTTGAAGTTAATTATTATCTTGCTTTATCTTATGACAAATTGGATCAATTTGAAAAAGCTTCTCAATTATATAATGAGCTCATTAAATTAAATCCAGAAGGAGCAGAAGCTTATTATGGTCAATTGGTTAAATTATATGACAGAGCAGGTCAGTATGAGAAGGCAGTTGAGGCTGCTAAACAGTTAATAATAAAGAATCCATATAATCCTGCCTCCTATTATAATCTTGGTGTTGAATATGTGAAATTAAAGGATTATGATAAAGCAATTGGTGTTTTTAATCAGGTTATTGCTTTAGATCCAAACTATGCATTAGCTTATTACAATTTAGGAATAGTTTATTTCAAAATAGGGCGGTATGAGTCTGCCATAAACATATTTAAACAATATATAAAATTGAATCCCAATGATCCAGAAGGATATTACAATCTTGGGACATGTTACGTAGCCCTGAGGCAGTTTGAGAGCGCACTTCCACCTCTTGAAAGGGCAGTCAAGTTAAAACCTGATCATGCTCTTGCTCATTATAATCTTGGAATAGCATATTTTAATTTAAGAGATAGATTAAGTGCTATGGATGAATATAGAATTTTGAGAAATTTAAATCCCAGATTAGCCCAAAAACTTTATGAATTAATTTCCAGATAGAGAGTCACTTTTAAATTTGACAATGTCTTTAAGAAATGTTAAAAAATTATCTAAGACTATTTTCCAATCCGATTCAAAATAAAAATGGGCAGATGGCGGAATTGGTATACGCGCTAGGCTTAGGACCTAGTTCCTTTTAAAGGATTGCGGGTTCGAGTCCCGCTCTGCCCATAAAATTATAAATTAATTGATTATTATGAATATAACAAGCAACCTAAAAGAAATTAGTCAGTGTCAGAAATTACTAGAAATTGAAGTTCCTCACCACAGGGTCGAGTCTAAAAAAGAAAAGATTATAAAACAATATATTAATCGAGTTAAAATTAAGGGTTTTAGACCTGGGAAAGCGCCAAAGGATTTAATTGAAAGACTATATAAAGAAGAAATAAAAAATGATTTGATTAATGAACTTATACCAGAAATTATAAATGAAGTATTTAAGGAAAAGAAAATAAATCCTCTTAATTCACCTGTGGTAAAAGAAATTAATTATGAACATGGAAAGCCTCTTACTTTTTCTGTTCTTTTCGAGATTCTTCCTGATTTTGATGTGGAAAATTATAAAGGCATAGAAGTAGAAAAAAAGAAGGTTGATGTGAAGAACAAAGAAATTGATAACTACTTAAAAAGTTTACAGGAAAGGTTTGCAGAATTCGTTCCTTCAAAGAGAAAGATTGTTGAAAAAGGAGATTATGTGATTATTGAAATTAAAGGTAAATATTTAAATGAAAATAAAGAATTATCCCCTGAAAAACTAACTGTTATAGCTGGTCATTCTTCGAATGAACCAGTTTTGAACGAAAATCTTATTGGTATGAAGATAAATGAGGAGAAAAGTTTTATAATAAATTTTCCTAATAATTATAATGATTCAAAATTAGCAGGTAAAAAAGTAGAGTATCATATAAAGGTTTTAAGCATAAAAGAAAGAAAACTTCCAGAAGTTAATGATGACTTTGCTAAAAGCGTAGGAGAGTATAATAATTTGAATGAGCTGAAAAAAGATATTAAGGAGAAAATAAAGGAGGAAAAAGAGAGGATTCAGAGAGAGGAAATGGTGGAAAAAATATTGGAGAAAATTTCCAAAAAAACAAATTTTGAAGTTCCAAAAACTCTTGTGGATGCACAGATCATGGCAATGGTAAGAAGAGAAGAGTTTAATAGATTGAACGAGGATCAGAGAAAAGAACTTTTTGCAAAATTAAAACCAGAAGCAGAAAAAAGAGTTAAGCATTATTTGATTCTTAGAAAAATTGCTAAAAAAGAAAATATTGAGGTAAAAGAAGAGGAGATCGAGGAAGAAATAAAAAAATTAGCAGAAATAAATAATGTTCCATATAGTGTGATGAAAAGGGAAATGGAAGAGAATGACAGAAAGGAGGATTTGAAAAATAATTTACTGATTAGAAAGACGGTTGACTTTTTATTGAAAGAAGCTATAATTAAAGGTAGGGTTCAGTAAATGACTTGGGTTCCCTTAATCATAGAACAAGATGGAAGGGGAGAAAGAGCATATGATATTTATTCTCGCCTTCTTAAGGATAATATAATTTTCATAGGTTCAGAGATAGATGATAATGTTGCAAATTTGGTGATTGCTCAGATGCTATATTTAGAAGCTGCAAATCCTGATAAGGATATTTTCCTTTATATAAATTCACCAGGAGGTTTAGTGACTGCTGGGTTGGCTATTTATGACACAATGCAATTCATAAAACCAGATATATCAACCATTTGTATTGGACAGGCTGCAAGCATGGGAGCTTTACTCCTTGCAGCTGGAACAAGGGGCAAGAGATTTGCCCTTCCGAATTCAAGAATAATTTTGCATCAGCCTGTTGGTGGTTTTCAAGGTCAGGCTTCAGATATAGCAATTCATGCAAAGGAAATTTTAAGAATAAGGGAAAGGCTAAATGAAATATTAATGAAACATACAGGTCAGCCAAAGGAAAAGATAAAGGCGGATCTGGAGAGGGACTTTATAATGACTCCAGAGCAGGCAAAGAAATATGGAATTATTGATGATGTTATTGAAAAGAGAAAAAAGTAGCCTTCCTTGAAAAATATAAATATGAATATTAAAAAGAGAGATTAATCATGAGAGACAATTATCATGAAAGGTTTGGAGCAAATGTAAGATGTTCTTTTTGTAGTAGACCTCAATCCCAAGTGAAAAAACTTATAGCAGGTCCAAGCGGGGTTTATATTTGTGATAGTTGTATAGAGGTTGCTCATTCCATTATTACCTCAGATAAGGTTAGAGAGGAAGAGAGATACATAAGAGAAAGTATTCCAACCCCCTATCAAATTAAAAAAGCTCTTGATGAATATGTAATTGGACAGGAAAGAGCTAAAAAGAAACTCTCAGTGGCTGTGTACAATCATTACAAAAGAATAAGACTTCAAAAAGCGATAAAAGATGTTGAGATTTCAAAAAGCAATATCCTTTTAATTGGGCCTACAGGCACTGGTAAGACCTTACTAGCTCAGACATTAGCAAAAATTTTATCAGTTCCCTTTGCAATAGCAGATGCCACAACCCTGACTGAAGCAGGATATGTGGGGGAAGATGTAGAGAATATAATTTTAAAATTATATCAGGCTGCAAATGGTGATATTGAAAAAACCCAACAGGGTATTGTTTATATTGATGAGATTGATAAAATAAGCAGAAAAAGCGATAGCCCCTCTATAACAAGAGATGTTTCTGGTGAAGGAGTTCAGCAAGCCTTGCTAAAGATAATAGAGGGAACTATAGCAAATGTTCCCCCACAGGGTGGAAGAAAACACCCTTATCAGGAATTTATTCCGATTGATACTACGAATATTTTATTCATATGTGGCGGCGCCTTTGTTGGACTGGATAAAATCATAGCTCATAGAATAGGAAAAACCACGGTTGGTTTTAAATCAGAAAATATCAAGAAGAAGAGAGAAGAGAATATATTTGAAAATATTCAACCTCAGGATTTGATAAAATTCGGTATGATACCAGAATTTGTTGGAAGATTTCCAATTATTGCTGTTCTTGATGACTTAGATGAGAAGGATTTGATTGATATTCTAATCAAGCCTAAAAATGCAATAGTAAAGCAATTTAAAAAGCTTTTTGAGCTTGAAGGAGTTAAATTAGAATTTACCCATGATGCTTTAAGATTAATAGCTAAAAAAGCAATAGAGAAAAAGGTAGGTGCAAGAGGATTGAGGGCAATCATAGAGGATTTAATGCTGGATTTGATGTATCATTTGCCAAGTAATAGGAATATTAAAAAGTTTGTCATCACTGCAGAAATGGTTGAAAGAAAAAAATTTGACCTTAAAAAATTAGAGAAAGTGGTAGGTATTTAAAATGTATGGTTCTAATTATGAAAAATCAGAAATAATTAAGTCTTATCCCTTGATACCTTTGAGGGATTTGGTGATTTTTCCGAGTACTCTTGTTCCATTCATAATAGGGAGGAATTCTTCAATTCAAGCTCTTGAAAAGGCAATGGAAAAGGATAGAATGATTTTCCTCTCAGCTCAAATGGATCCAACTCTTGATATTCCTAAACCAAAAGACATTTACACTGTTGGAATTATAGCAAAAGTAGTACAAACAGTAAGAACAGCTGATAGTAATATAAAGGTTGTTGTTGAAGGAAGAAAACGTGCTCGAATATTAGAATTTTTATCTGTTTATCCATTTTACGAAGTTCTTACAAAAGAAGTTCTTAAAATAAATGTTTCGCCTGAGGAAGTTAAAGATATTCTCCAGCAAGTTTTAGGATTGTTTGAAGAATATGTGAAAATTAGCAGAAATGTTAATTTTGAATCAATCATTCCTGCCCTTAGAGATAATACTCCTGAAAGGATAGCTGATATAATAGCCTCTCATCTTTATCTCCCATTAGAGGAAAAGCAGAATTTACTTGAAACTGTAAATCCAGGAGAGAGATTGAGAAGACTTGCCTTTTTACTCGAGAATGAATTAATCCGAATTCGTGTTGAGGGTAAAGGGAAGAAAAAAGTTTCTCCACCTGGACAAGATATAAAGCAGAAGGTTTTTGGGAGAGGATTTGGAATGAGAAGAGATGACCAGTACAGTGAAATAGAAGAACTGAGACAGAAAATAGAAGCAACTCCAATGCCTCCTGATGCCAAAGAGAAAGCCTTTAAAGAACTCGAAAGACTTGAATCAATGCCTCCAATGTCTGCTGAAGCAACTGTATCTCGAAATTATCTTGATTGGTTGCTTGCTGTGCCTTGGCAGAAGAAATCCCGGGAGAAGAGGGATTTGAAATTGGCAGAGAAAATATTAAATGAAGACCACTATGGTCTTGAAAAAGTTAAAGAGAGAATTCTTGAATATCTTGCTATTCGTCAATTAGTTAAAAAGCCAAAAGGAGCAATACTTTGTTTTGTAGGTCCTCCAGGAGTGGGTAAAAGCTCTCTTGCTCGTTCAATTGCTCGTGCAACAGGAAGAAAGTTTGTAAGACTTTCACTTGGTGGTGTAAGGGATGAGGCGGAAATCCGTGGTCATAGAAGAACTTATATTGGTGCATATCCAGGAAGAATAATTCAGATGATTAAAAAGGCAGGAACAAAAAATCCAGTATTTCTCCTTGATGAAGTTGACAAGATGAGTATGGATTTTAGAGGTGATCCAGCTGCTGCTTTACTCGAAGTTTTAGATCCTGAACAGAATAACACTTTTCTGGATCATTATCTTGATACAGAGTTTGATCTTTCTCAAGTTTTATTTATAACAACAGCGAATGTGCTTCAGCCCATTCCAAAAGCACTTGTTGATAGAATGGAAGTAATAAGGATTCCTGGTTATACTGAAGATGAAAAGCTCCAGATAGGGAAACATTTTCTTGTAAAGAAGCAGATGAAAGCTCATGGTTTAACTGAGAAAAACCTCAAATTCACAGATGAGGCTATTCTTGAAATAATAAGAAATTATACAAGAGAAGCAGGTGTGAGGAATCTTGAGAGAGAAATAAGTTCAATTTGCAGAAAAGTTGCAAGAAAAGTTGTAGTGCATGGAAAAGATTTCTCAGAAGTAATAACAAAAGAAAAAGTTGAGGAATACTTGGGTGTACCAAAATTCAGACGACAGGAAAGAGAGAGAAAAAGCGAGGTTGGTATAGCATATGGACTTGCTTGGACCGAATTTGGTGGTGAACTTCTTACCTTTGAAGCAACAATGGTCCAAGGAAAAGGGAATTTAACATTAACAGGGCAACTTGGCGAAATAATGCAGGAGTCTGCTCAGACTGCTTTCAGTTATGTAAGATCTAAACTCTTTGAACTCGGGATTGCAAAGAATCTTCACAAAAATTATGATATACATATACATGTTCCAGAAGGTGCTGTTCCTAAAGAAGGACCATCAGCTGGAATAACTATAGCAACAGCAGTTATATCACTTTTGACAGGTATTCCTGTAAATAAGGATGTTGCTATGACAGGTGAGATTACTTTAAGAGGGAAAGTATTGCCTGTAGGAGGAATAAAAGAGAAATTAATAGCTGCTCATAGAGCTGAAGTTAAAGAAGTTTTAATCCCCATTGACAATAAACCTGATTTGAAGGATATTCCAGCGAAAATAAAAGAAAAAATAAAAATTCATTTAGTAGAAAATATGGACGAAGTTTTTGAAAGAGCATTAACAAAACCTTTGCCAAAGGAAGATAAACAAAAAGATTTATCTCAAGACATATCAAAGTTATCATTTACTAATTGATTAATAATACATAATTAGCAAATTTTAAAATACCATATATTTCTCTCTAAAGACTAAATTAGAAAAGAGGTAGAGAAAAATGAAAACTTACAGCTTACTTGATCTTCAATCCAAAAATCTCTCAAGCTTAGTTAAAATTGCTAAAGAATTTGATGTTCCAGATCCAGATGGGATGCCAAAACAGGAGCTCATGTTTAAAATTCTTGAAGCGCAAGCACGAAAAAATGGAAATCTTTTTTCAGAGGGGGTTCTAGAGTGCCTTCCAGATGGATTTGGATTTCTAAGAGCACCTGAGTACAGTTACCTGCCCAGCCCGGACGATATTTATGTCTCACCATCCCAAATCAGAAAATTTGATTTGAGAACAGGAGATACTATATCAGGATTAGTCAGGCCTCCAAAAGATGATGAGAAATATTTTGCATTGATCAAAATTGAAGCAATTAATTTTGAACCACCTGAAATAGTCCTGGAAAAAAGAAAGAATGTTCATTTCGACGATTTAACTCCATTGTATCCCTATGAAAAAATAAAGCTGGAAGACGGCGATAGATACAATCTTAATGCAAGAGTAATGGATTTGCTTACTCCAATAGGGAAAGGGCAGAGGGGTCTGATTGTTTCTCCACCTCGAGCTGGTAAGACTACTCTCTTAAAAACTATTGCAAAATCTATTGAAAAAAATCATCCGGAGATATATCTTATTGTTCTTCTAATTGATGAAAGACCAGAAGAGGTTACAGATTTTGAGCGTTCTGTAAAAGCTGAGGTTATAAGTTCCACATTTGACGAACCACCAAGCAGACATGCTCAGGTTGCTGACATTGTTATTGAAAAAGCAAAAAGATTGGTTGAGCATAGCAGAGATGTTGTGATTCTCCTCGATAGTCTGACAAGACTTGCTCGTGCACACAATGCTATATGTCCTCCTTCAGGGAAGGTTCTCTCAGGTGGTATTGATGCTAATGCTCTTAGCAAGCCAAAGAAATTTTTTGGTGCTGCAAGAAAAGTGGAGGAAGGAGGAAGTTTAACAATAATTGCTACAGCTCTTATAGACACAGGCAGTAGAATGGATGAAGTTATTTTTGAAGAGTTTAAAGGAACAGGTAATCTTGAGATTAATCTTGACCGCAGGCTTGTTGATAAGAGAATTTTTCCTGCAATTGATATCAGCCGTTCAGGTACAAGAAAAGAAGAGTTATTGATTGATAAGAAGGATTTGAACAGAATATGGGTCCTAAGAAAAGTCCTAAGCCAGTTGAATGAGGTTGAAGCAATGGAACTCCTTCTCGATAAGCTCTCTAAGACAAAAACAAATGCTGAATTTCTTGATATGATGAGCAAAGGATTATAATTTATTTTTCGCCTCAATTTTTTCTATAATTAAAATACAGCCTTGCATATGAAACACATTTTAGTTATCATAATTGAGCATAATTTTGAGGAGGATGAGAATGAGAGACTATCAGGTTTCAGAAATTAGAAATGTTGCCCTTGTGGGACATGGTTCCACAGGAAAGACTTCTCTTGTATCTGCCTTTTTATTTAATACTGGAGTGACTTCAAGATTATGTAAGGTGGATCAGGGAAATACTGTTACAGATTATGACCCAGAAGAAATAGAAAGAAAATTTTCAATTAGTTCTGCAATGTGTTTTTGTGAGTGGAATGGGTATAAAATAACTTTTATAGATACACCAGGTTATAGTAATTTTCTCTGGGATACAAAAGCGAGTTTGAGAGGTGTAGATAGTGTTTTGATTTTAGTATGCGGAGCGTCTGGTGTTGAAGTTGGGACAGAGAAAGTTTGGGAAATGGTAGAAGAATTGAAGCATCCTCGAATATTTGTGATAAATAAACTTGATAGAGAACTTGCTGATTTTGATAGAGCACTTGACTCAATCCATCAATTTTTTGGAAGACAGGCTGTCCCGATACAGATTCCAATAGGTAAAGAAAAGGATTTTAAAGGCATAATAGATTTAATTAATTTTAAAGCTTACATTTATGAAAAAAATGAAAGTGGTAAGTTTAAAGAGGAAGATATTCCGGATAATTTAAAAGAGTTAGCAGAAAAAAGAAAAAGAGAGTTAACAGAAATGATAGCTGAAAATGATGAGGAGTTAATGGAAAAATATTTTGAAAAAGGAGATTTATCTTCTGAAGAATTAAAAACTGGGCTTAAAAAAGCAGTATTAAACAATCAGATTTATCCAATAGTTGTCTGTTCTGCACTCTTAAATATTGGAACACAACCGATTCTGGATAATATAATAAATTTCCTTCCTTCACCAGGAGAGAGAGGAAGTGTTAAAGCAAAAATAAATGGAAAGGATGGAGAGATAGAACCTTCAATAAATAAGCCTTTTTCTGCGTTTGTTTTTAAAACATTATCCGACCCTTATGCTGGAAGAATTTCTCTTATGAGGATTTTTTCAGGAAAAGTTGGACCAGATTCAACAGTTCTAAATTCAACAAGAGGGGTTGACGAGAAATTCTCTGGATTATTCTATCTCCAAGGAAAGGAACAGGTTCCTGCAGGCCAGGCAAAATGTGGAGAGATTGTTGCAACAACTAAGTTGAGAGAGACCTTTACAGGTGATACCCTGTGTGCAAAAGGCTCTAATATTGTATTTCCTCCAATAGTTTTTCCTGTTCCTTCGATTTCATTTGCAATTCAGCCAGAGACAAGAGCTGATGAAGATAAAATTTCTCAAGCTATTCAGAGAATTATGGAAGAGGATCCAACTGTAAAAGTAGAAAGAGAACCTCAGACAAAAGAATTGATAATCTCAGGTAATGGACAACTTCATGTTGAGGTTATTACAGAGAAGTTGAAGAAGAGATATAAGGTTAATGTGATACTTAAACCTCCAAAGATTCCATATAAAGAAACAATAAAGGGAAGAGCAGATGTTCAGGGCAAGTATAAAAAGCAGACAGGTGGAAGGGGTCAGTAT
The DNA here is from genome assembly GCA_002010665.1 of Candidatus Aminicenantes bacterium JdFR-78. Lineage (GTDB taxonomy): Bacteria > Acidobacteriota > Aminicenantia > JdFR-78 > JdFR-78 > JdFR-78. The sequence goes on along the minus strand of MTON01000024.1, from coordinate 228,227 downwards.
GGAGATGTTAAAATAATTATGGAGCCTTTACCAAGAGGTAAAGATTTTGAATTTGAAGATAAAATCTTTGGAGGAGCAATCCCCAAGAATTTCATCCCATCTGTTGAAAAAGGAATTCAAGAAGCACGTCAAAAGGGGGTTCTTGCAGGTTATCCTGTAGTTGACTTTAAAGTGACCCTTTACGATGGTTCTTATCATGAAGTTGACTCGTCAGATATTGCCTTCAAAATAGCAGCTTCCATGGCATTTAAAAAAGGAATGAAACAAGCAAAACCAACAATTCTTGAACCAATAATGAATGTTTATGTTTATACTCCAGAAGCTTATATGGGTGATATAATGGGAAATCTAAACGGTAGAAGGGGCAAGGTTCTCGGGATTGACCAGAAGGGAAACATGAGAATAATAAAAGCTCAAGTACCAATGGCTGAAATGCTGGATTTTGAGCCAACTTTGACATCAATTACAGGTGGAAGGGGTTCCTATTACATGGAGTTTTCTCATTATGAGGAGGTTCCTGCTCATCTCCAGCAAAAAATAATTCAGGAAGCAATAAAAGAGGGTAGAATCACTCCCGAAGAGGAGTAAGTATATGCACAAATATTAAAAAATTCAAAAGGGAGGTTATTTTGAAACAAAAAATTTTAATCTTTTTGGTTGTTTTTTGTTTCATTTTTTTGGTTCAGAATCTCCCAGCAAAAGGGAAGTGGGAATTTAATGTTCATTATTCAACATGGAGTCTGAATTTACTTAAAGGCATGATCGAAGATATGGTAAATGAAGCTATAGAAGAGGAATTTAAAGATGAAATTTTGAAAGAACATCCTAATTTGATCGAAGCTTACTACTCGCAGGATGTTAATTTCGACTCTTCAGGAGACAATTATGGTTTTGAAATAAGATTTTATCCTGGTGGGGAAAAAGGTTCTTTCAGTATCGGTTTTTCAATTGAAAAAACAAAAATGAAGCTTTCACTCGATGGAAAAGTACGAGATGAGTTTACGGATGGCTCGTATGCGGATTTAAATGCAGAGGGAGATTTCATTATGGAGCCTCTTTCATATAATATCAGTTTTAGATGGGATATAAAACCTTCTTGGAGGGTTAGGCCCTATTTTACTTTTGGTTTTGGAGTTGCTCCCCTTAACGGAGATGTAACTTACTCTTTAATTGGACAGTTTTATAACGGAATAAGTGGAGAATTGGAGTCAGAAAATATTAGTGGTGAAGAAAATTTAAAAGATATTGAAGATGTTCCTTCAATAGTGCCTATTGTTCAATTAAGTTTTGGAATCAAAGGAGAGATTACTGAAAATATTCATATATTATTTGATGCTGGAATTTGGAATGGATTTCTTCTTAGAGGAGGGCTTTCTTTTCGAATCTAATTTTTCCAGCATTTATTAATACTGATTAAGTCAAAAATTTTAGAGTATGGGTTGAATCATGATGGAGGAAAGATATGTAAAAGAAATCACGCCAAAATCACAAGACTTTTCACGATGGTACATTGAGGTCATCAGAAAAGCAGAACTTGTGGATTATGCTCCTATGAAGGGTATGATGGTAATAAGGCCCTATGGATATGCAATATGGGAAAAGATAAAGGAACTTCTGGACAGAAGATTAAAGGAAACAGGCCATGTGAATGCTTATTTCCCATTATTCATTCCTGAGAGTTTTCTCAAAAAAGAAGCTGAACATGTTAAAGGTTTTGCTCCTCAGGTTGCATGGGTAACCCATGGAGGAGATGAAGAGCTTGAAGAAAGACTTGCAGTAAGACCAACTTCAGAAGCCATTATATGCAGTATGTATGCAAAATGGATTAAGTCCTGGAGGGATTTGCCAGTTTTAATTAATCAATGGGCAAACATTGTTCGCTGGGAAAAGGTTACCCGTCCTTTTCTCAGGACAACAGAGTTCTTATGGCAGGAAGGACATACTGCCCATGCAACAGAAGAGGAGGCAGAAGAGGAGACCCTTAGAATACTTTCAATTTACAAGGATTTTGTTGAAAATGACCTTGCAATTCCAGTGATTGCAGGTAAAAAAACAGAAAGAGAAAAATTTGCTGGCGCGCTTAGGACATATTCAATTGAGGCATTAATGGCTGATGGAAGAGCCCTTCAAGCAGGAACCTCTCATAATCTTGGGCAGCATTTTTCTCGGGCATTTAATATAAGATATGAAGATAAAAACCAGAATTTACAGTATGTGTGGCAGACTTCTTGGGGAGTTTCAACGAGATTGATAGGAGCAGTAATAATGGTTCATGGAGATGATTCAGGACTTAGATTTCCTCCCCGCATTGCTCCAATACAAGTGGTTATTGTTCCGATCCCTGCAAATGAATGGAAGGAGAAGATCTATAAAAAAGGGGAACATATTGAGAAAGAGCTGAAGAAAATAAGCGTAAGAGCACATTTTGATTCAAGAGAGGAATATACTCCTGGCTGGAAATATTCTGACTGGGAGATGAGAGGAGTTCCTTTGAGAATTGAGATTGGTCCAAAGGATATGGAAAAGAAGCAGGTTGTTCTTGTGAGAAGGGATAACAGAGAGAAAATTCCGGTTTCTCAAGATGTTCTGATTGAAAAAATCTCACCTCTTCTTGAAGAAATTCAGAAATCGCTTTATAATCAGGCATTAAATTTCCTTAAAGAAAATACTCATAATGTCAACAATTATGAAGAATTTAAAGAAATTATTGAGAATAAGAGAGGCTTCATTAAAACTTTTTGGTGCGGAAATCAAGATTGTGAGGATAAAATAAAAGATGAGACTGGTGCAAGTATTAGGGTAATTTCTATGGAAAAAGAAGAGAAGAGCGAAGGAAATTGTGTTTATTGTGGTAAAAAGGCAGAAAATTTAGTATATTTTGCAAAAGCATACTAAAAACTAATTATAATGGAAGAATTTGCAACCTTAAGAGAGAGGATGGTTGAAGAGCAGATTATTGCAAGGGGGGTAAAAGATAAGAAAGTAATAGAAGTAATGAAAAAGGTTCCCCGCCATCTTTTCGTTCCAGAGGAATATAGAGAGTATTCCTATGATGATGAACCACTTCCGATTGGTGAGGGACAAACAATTTCTCAACCCTATATTGTTGCTTACATGACAGAGGTTCTCGAGTTAAAGGAAGATGATAAGGTTCTTGAGATTGGAACTGGTTCAGGTTATCAAACAGCTATTCTTGCTGAAATTGTGAAGGAAGTTTACACAGTTGAGATAATTGAATCGCTTTCAAAAAAAGCACAGAAAGTTTTAAAAGAACTCGGATATAAAAATATTCATTTTAAAATAGGTGATGGCACATATGGGTGGAAGGAATATTCTCCATATAATGCGATTTTAGTTACTGCAGCACCATCTAAAATTCCAGAATCATTACAGAACCAGCTTGATGATGGAGGAAGAATGATAATTCCTGTTGGTTCTTTTTTCCAGGAGCTGGTTCTTGTTGTACGTCAGAAGAATAAATTTAAAAAGAAAAAATTAATTCCGGTGAGGTTCGTTCCTCTTGTATCTACACACTAAGATCGGAAAACGGAAATCGGAAAACGAAAACCGGAAATCAGGAGAGTAAAGGGAAATGAGAAGCTGGATATTGAAGAAATTGAGGTTCTTAATTATTTTTATATTTTTTCCTTTACTGTTATTCTGTGGAAATCAAAAAAAGAAATTTATAAAAATTTATTTTCCTAATGGGCATTCAATTGTTGCTGAACTTGCAATTACAGATGAGGAACGGGCAAGAGGTTTGATGTTTCGTGAGGAAATAGAAGACAACGAAGGAATGCTTTTTATTTTTGAAGCAGAGGGATTTTATTCCTTCTGGATGAAAAATATGAATTTTCCAATTGATATAATCTGGCTTGATAAGGATAGGAGAATTGTTCATATAGAAGAGAATGTCCCTCCGTGTAAAAAAACGCCATGCCCCTCTTATATTTCCCGTCTTCCAGCCCAGTATGTCCTTGAACTCAAATCAGGAAAAGCCAAAAAAGAAAAACTAAAACTCTATGACCAGCTTAATTTTATAATTTTCTCAAAGAGTAAGAAATGGTAGGCTATTTCACTTGTTTTCCTCTTAAACTGTATGGTCCGATATCGGTTATTAAAACATTTACGAATTTACCGATTTTTAAATCATTTCCTTTGAAATTAACCACCTGATTGTAAATATTTCTTCCTGTCCACATGTTTTTATCTTTTTTGCTTTTTCCTGTGACAAGAACTTTAAAGATTTTACCGATTTTCTTCTTATTGTTTTTTATTTGAATTTCCTTTTGCAATCTTTGAAGCTCTATTAAGCGATTAATTTTTTCTTCATAAGGAACATTGTCATCCATTCTTGAAGCCAGTGTATAGGGTCTTTCTGAATATCTGAATGAAAAAATATTATCAAACTCTACTTCTTTCAATAGACTTAATGTTTCTTCGAATTCCTCTCTTGTTTCTCCTGGAAATCCAACAATTATGTCGGTACTGAGACTGATATCTGGAATTAATTTTTTCAGATAGTTTACTTTTTCCAGATATTCTTCCCTTGTGTATCCTCTTCTCATTCTTTGAAGCACAGATGTTGAACCTGCCTGAACAGGAAGGTGAAGTTGTGGACAGACTTTCTCTAAATCTTTCATGGTATGGGCTATATCTTTTGTGAAATTTTTGGGATGAGAAGTGATGAATCTTATCCACTCTATTCCATTCACTTTATTGACTTCCTTCAATAAATCAACAAAACTTTTTCCTTCCTGAACATCAAAATAAGAATTTACATTCTGCCCGAGCAATTGGACTTCTTTATAACCCTGCTGAGCTAATTGCTCGACTTCCTTAATAATACTCCAGAAAGGACGATATTTTTCTCTACCTCTTGTAAAAGGAACAATGCAATAGGCACAGAAATTGTTGCACCCTTCCATAATAGTGACATAAGCAATTGCCTGACTTTCCCTTAAAACATGTTTTTCCGAAAGTTCAGGCCATTCCTTCTGCCATTGAGTGTCAACTAATTTCTCTCTTTTGTCAAGAATATTGCGTATAATTTCGTTTATTTTATGGTAATTGTGTGGGCCTAAAATAAAGTCAACATGCGGAGCACGCTCAAAAATTTTGTCCTTTTCAAGCTGAGCAACACAGCCAGTTACACCAATTATGGTATTATTTTTTCTCTTGTAATTTTTCAATCTTCCAAGGTAGGAGAAAAGTTTATCCTCGGATTTTTCCCTCACAGCACATGTATTAACAATTATTAAATTCGCCTTTCTTTCTTCATCCGTTTTTTCCCATCCTAAAGAGTGCAGTAATCCTCCCATTCTTTCTGAATCATTTTCATTCATCTGACATCCAAATGTTTTAATAAAAAATCTCATTATCATTATAAATAATAACATATAATTCTAATTTTTTTAAAACTTTCATCAGGGATTAGTTTAAAATCAAAATTGACTTTTATTTAGTTAATTAAATATAATGCTTAGGAAGGAGGAGGAGATGAAAGCGATAAAACTGGTATGCATGTTAGTTGTTTTCCTGCTATTAATTTCAGGAATTTATATGTTTTCAGAGGTTAAGTTCATTAATAATGTGGAAAAAGCCCTATCCATAGCAACGAAAGAGAATAAAAATATATTCATGGCTGTTACAGCAGAGTGGTGTCCATACTGCCAGAAGATGAAAAAGGAAATTTTTGAAACTGAATTTGGAGAGAAACTTCTGAAGGATTTCATCTGTGTTGAGGTTGATTTTGATACTTCCTATGGTCAGAAAATAAAGAGAAAATATAGAATTATAAGTCTTCCAACAGTTGTTTTGCTTGCTCCAAGTGGAAAGGAGATTGACAGGATTATTGGTTATGCAGGAAAGGAATGGTTTGAAAAACTTTTGAAGAAATACACAAAAGGGAAAGACCCATTACCAGAGCTCCAAAAGAAACTGGAAAAGGACCTGGATAATCCAGAATTACTTTTTGAAGTAGGGCAGAGGGTTCTCCAGAGAGGTGACGAGAAAAAAGGAATAGAGCTTTTGACAAGAATAATTGATTTAGACCCTGAAAATTCATCAGACTATACTGATAATGCTCTATTCGTTCTTGGAAGATATTATTCCCGTGTTAAGGAGAATCCTGAAAAGGGATTGAAATACTGGAAAGAACTCTTTCTTAAATATCCAGAATCTGACTATGGTCAAGGAGCCCTTTCATGGATGCTTCGTGCCTATAGAGATTTAAATAAACTCGATGATGCGGAGAATTTTTTAAAAAATGAGTTAAAAAACAAACCTGAAAATTCATATCTTTATTTTTCAATTGCATATTTCTACTTAAATTATAGGAAGGATTTAAATAAAGCACTTTCATATGCTAAAGAAGGTCTCAAAATTGATTCTGAAAATTTATCGCTTCTCTTGCTCATCGCTAACATAAACGAAAAATTGAAAAATTATCCAGAGGCAGTGAAAATTCTTGAAAAAGCAGTGAAACTAAAACCAGAGGATAAAAGTCTTAAAGAAAAATTGGAAGAACTAAAAAAGCAATTGAGACATAAATAGATTATTCTTTTAAATTCTGACGGAGCATTTCCTCTGCATTTTTGAGAGCAGTTGGAGTAATTTTAAACCCTGAAATTAATCTTGCTATTTCTTCAACTCTCTCTTTGAAATCAAGAAATTTTACATATGCGAAAGTCCTGCCTCCTTTAATCTGTTTTTCAATTTTGAAATGTGATGAAGCAAAAGAAGCAATCTGGGGCAGATGGGTGATACATATAATTTGGTGAAGCTTAGCCAGCCCTTTCAATTTCCTTGCAACTGTTTCTGCAGTTTTTCCTCCAATTCCAGCATCAATTTCATCAAATATAAGCGTCTTAGCAAATTCTCTTTCTTTCCCAATTGATTTGAGCCCGAGCATTATTCGTGAGAGCTCTCCTCCAGATGCTATTTTTCTGAGTGGTCTTAGATCCTCTCCAGGATTGGGGCTTATATAGAATTCTACCTCGTCAATTCCTTTTTCCTTTATTTTATCAATTTCAAAATCCTTTAATCCCTCTGTTTTGAAATTTACCCTGAATCTTGCCTTTTCCATGCCAAGAAGAGAAATTTCTCTTTCGATTTCTTTTTCCAGTTTTTTCGCATCTTTCTTCCTTTTTTCTGAAAGTTTGACTGCTTTTTTACAATATTCTGTGAACTTTTCCTTGATTAAATTCTCTATTTCTTCTTGATTTTCTTTTAATCCTCTTAAATTTTTCACTTCCTTTTTTATCCTCTCGAGATAATCAAGTATTTCCCTGATTGAATTACCGTATTTTCTTTTAAGTTTTTCAATTAATGCAAGTCTCTCCTCAATTTTTTCAAGCTGAGCAGGGTCTAATTCAACTTTTTCTATTAGATTTATAAGTGATTGTGTAAGTTCATTTATGACAATTGAAGACTCTTCCAATGATTTCAGAAATAATTTGAATTCATTTTCGTATTCACTCAGTTTAGAAATATTATTTTCCAGACGGGATAAAAGAGAAATTAAGGAATCATCTCTTTCACTTGAAATTTCAAGAGCTTCTTTTGCAAGCGACAGGATTTTTTCGGCGTTTCTTAATATGTTTCTCTGTTTTAAGAGCTCTTCCTCTTCATTCTCTTTTAAATCAGCTTTTTCTATTTCATTTATCTGAAAGAAATAAAAATCAAGTTTTTGCTCTCTTTCTTTCTCCTTTTTCTCAAGTTCCTTTTTCCTTGCGTAAAGAGATTTTAATTCTCTCGCTAAATTTGAAATTTCCTCTCTTAAATTTAAATTCTCTCCATAATAATCTAGAAAGTCGAGATGATTTTCAGGGAAGAGGAGGAAAATATGGTCATTTTGTCCATAAATATCAATTATTTTTTCACCGAGTTTTTTTAATTTAGAAGCAGGAACAAGAGTACCGTTTATATATGCTTTTCCTTTTCCACTAACAGATATTTCTCTTTGAATATATATTTCTTTTTCTTTGGAGAATTCAGGAAAGGAATCTTTTAGAAAGCTCAAATCAGGAAAAGAGAATATTGCCTCAATGGTTGCTTTCTTTTCTCCTGTTCTTATCAAATCCGGTGAAGCCTTTTCGCCAAGAACAAGCTTTATACCATCGATGATAATAGACTTTCCTGCCCCTGTTTCACCTGTTAGAATATTGAAACCCCCTTTAAATTCTATCTCGAGATCCTGAATAATTGCTAAATTTTTAATCCTTAAAGAAGTAATCATTTAAGTTCAATTGGAACCAGTGCCTTTTCCATATTTATTCTACCATAACCGAGATAATCATCCTTACCAGGGTAACTATTTGAATTTATATCATCGCAGGAATAGCGGATAATATCCATTATCTGTTCAACTTTCAGCCAAGGTTTAAGTGATTTGATTAATGCAGCAAGCCCTGCCACATGAGGAGCAGCCATAGAAGTTCCTGAACCCCATGCATAAGGGAGATATCCGGATGGTGTAAGAGAGACAGGATAAGTGCTTAAAATTCTTACTCCTGGAGCAGCAACATCTATTTCTGGTCCAAAATTGGATTCCCACGTATAAGTGAGAAGTGTTACTCTCAAATCATTATAGTCAATTGCTGCTACTGCTAGACAGTATTCGTCGTATGCTGCAGGATAGAGAACACTTCCTCCCTCATTTCCTGCAGCTGCGACTATCACAACTCCTTTATTATAGGCGTATTCAAGAGCAGCTCTTAATGTATTTGATGGGAATTCTCCCCCAATACTAAGATTGATAACACTGGCATTCTGATCAGCTGCCCAAATTATTCCCTCACTTATCCAGCTATAAAGCCCAAAACCTTCTTTATTCATGACTTTAACGGGGAGCAATTTACAATTCCATGCAACCCCTGCTATTCCCTCTTTATTGTTTGTGTCTGCAGCTGCAATTCCAGCACAATGGGTTCCATGTCCGTGATCATCCATAGCTAATGGGTCATCATTTGCAAAATCATAACCACTTGAGTAAATTTTATTTTTTAAATCTGGATGGTTTAAATCAATGCCTGTGTCAACTATTGCTATTATCACATTTTCTTTACCTTTTTCCTCATTCCATGCTTCTGGGGCATTTATATCAGCTCCTGTTTTTCCAGATGGTCCACCCGGGCCTATTTCCTGTCCTCTATTATGAAGAGCGTATTGATATTCAAAGAAGTCATCATTCGGCATAACTGTTATATGGGCAATATAATTTGGCTCAGCAAATTCAACATCAGGATTTTCCTGAAATGCTTTAATCATTTCATCAACAGTATATTCCTTAGGTATTTTTAATTCATAGACATTAATTCGTGGTATTCTTTTAATTTTTTTTGTTTTGTAAGAAAAAAGAGTTGCTTCAATTTGTTCAAAGGAAACTGTTGGCTTAAATTTTACGAGAATTTCATCATCTGCATAAATTGAATCATATTTTTTATTAAATTTCAAAGTTAAAAAATTCGGGGATTTTTCTGGGAAATCCCTTTTTCTTTTTCCAGCAATTCTTTCAAAATCTTTGAAATTTAGAAACAAGAATAATGTAAAAATTAAAAAGATTATAAATATTAATGATTTTTTCTTTTTCATGTTTTACTCCTTAAAATGAGTATTTTAAACCGATAAAGATATTAATATTTTCTCCTGATGGATAAACAACAGCTCCTCCATTAATTTCAAATGATTCTATTATGGCTATAACACTTCCTAGAAGCAGACCAAATGATGTTTTTGAGTAAAATTTCTTTCCTTCTGAACCTTGAAGAGTGGAAATTTTCTCATCCATATTAAATTTTCCAAATATATAATCAAAAATAATACCGCCGTAAGGATTTACAGATTCAGAAATAGAGAGAACAATCTTTGGGCCAATGCATGCTCTTCCCCAGTCAGATTTACCTGTAGCCTTTCCACTAACTACTAACTTTGGTATATCCCATTCTTTTTTTAGTCCAAAACAATAGTCTAATTTTCCAATAAATCCAAAACGGAAATTATCATATTCTGTAATTTTTATGTCAAATCCTCCTCCTGCTAAAACTCCGTAGATTGTTCCACTTTCTTTTGTAAGTATAAGGGAGAAAGGAATTTTTTTAAAAATCATATTATTATAACTAGAGAGAATCCCTCCGATCCACAGACTTATAGTAATTCTTTCACTTATTTCTGAATCAGTTTGTACAGATACTATGTAAGCTCTTAAATCAGGAACTTTACCATCTTTTGTGTCCAGCTTTCTAAAGAGATATTCAAAATTAATTCCTGGTTTGAAAATTGTTTTTTCATAATAAAAAGTTGGTTTTTCTTGTGAAAAGATAAATGCTGACATTGAGAATAATAAAATCAGGAAGATTTTAACTTTTCTCATCATTCCTCCTTTATTGAGAAAAATTAGCATAATTATTGTTTATTTTCAATTTCCTATTTTTTACTATTTTTCTTACTTCAAGAATTATATAGAGAGTAAATGAAATCAGAATTATTTTCAGCCAGTCAGTTAAACTTAGAGGTGTTGTTTTAAATGCGATATTCAAAGGAGGATATAAAATTACAATCTGCATTATCAATGAAATAATTACAGCACTAATTAAAAATTTACTTCTATGAAATTCTATTTTGAATTTCTTAGCTCTGTAAGTCAAGACATTAAATAGTTGGAACATTACTAAAGTGGTAAAAGCAATCGAACGAGCTTTAGTTGTGCCTAGTCCATAATAATGAAAAAGCAAGAGTGTTCCAATGCACATTACTATTCCAACAATTAAGATATTTTCAATTACCTCTTTATTCACAATTTTCTCTCCTTTCCTCCTTGGAGGTTTTTTCATTATTGCTTTATCAAAAGGATCCAGGCCGAGAGCGAGTCCTGGTAATCCATCTGTTAGTAAGTTGACCCATAAGATTTGGATAGCAATTAAAGGAAGAGGCCATCCGATTAATATTGCAAGGAAAATAACAAGAATTTCTCCGAGATTTGATGACAGAGTATATTGTACAAATTCTTTTATACTTTGGTAAATTCCTCTTCCTTCCTCAACTGCATTGACTATAGAGGCAAAATTATCATCCACCAGAACCATGTCAGATGCTTCCTTGGCAACATCAGTTCCACTTATACCCATTGCAACTCCTATGTCTGATTTTTTTAATGCGGGTGCATCATTAATTCCATCACCAGTCATTGCTACCACATAACCCTTTTTCTTTAGAGCTTCCAAAATTCTTACCTTGTGATGAGGGCTGACTCGTGCATAAATAACAATTTTATCGATGGCTTCTTCGAGTTCTCTGTCGTCCATTTTGTTGAGTTCTTCTCCTGTTAATACCTTTTTATCTGATTCAATCAGACCGAGCTCCTTAGCAACTGCCATAGCTGTAAATTTGTGATCTCCTGTAATAATTACTGTCCTTATGCCTGCTAATTTGCATTTTTTAATAGCATCTTTCGCTTCCTCTCGAAGAGGGTCTAACATTCCCTGCAACCCAACAAAAATAAGATCTTTTTCAATATTTTTTTCCTCTAATTTTCTATCTTCTTTTATTTCCTTGTATGCAAAACCTAAGACTCTAAGAGCTTTATTTGCCATTTCTTGATTAGCTTTCAGAATTATTTCTTTATCCCCTTCAGTGATTTTCCTTATTTTTCCATTAATCTGAATATACATGCATTTTTCCAATATTATATCAGGTGCACCTTTTACAAAAGCAATTATTTTTTCATTGCATTTATGAATTGTTGTCATAAGTTTTCTTTCTGGTTCAAAGGGTATTTCTTCTATTCTGGGGAGTTCCTTTTCGAGCACCTTTTTATCAATTCCAAATTTTAAAGCAGATACAATTAAGGCTCCTTCAGTCGGATCACCTATTATTTTCCATATTTTTTCGTATATGAGGCCTGCATTATTACATAAAGCACCAATCTTTAATAAAAGTTGTAAATCCTTTTTATTTATTTCATTTTCTTTGAAAACAATTTTTCCTTCTGGTTTATATCCTTCCCCAGTTACTTCAATTATCTTATTATCAACAAATAATTTTTTTACAGTCATTTCATTTTTAGTGAGTGTTCCTGTTTTATCCGTACAGATTATATTTGTACAACCAAGAGTCTCAACAGCAGGGAGCTGTCGTATCAATGCATTTCTCTTAGCCATTCTTTGAACACCCAGTGCCAGGGTAATTGTAACAATTGCCGGCAGACCTTCTGGAATTGCGGCAACTGCCAGACTGACCGCTGCTAAAAAAATCATATTTAAATAGGTCACTGATAGATTTCCAGTAGTTATAAATTGACGGGATATCCCGATAAGGAAAATAACAAAACATATTCCTATTGTCACAATACCAAGCCATTTGCTGAACTCCTTTAAGGTTATTTGCAGGGGAGTAAGTTTCTCTTCAACTTCCTGGACCATTTCAGCTATTTTCCCGAGTTCTGTGTCCATTCCTGTGCGAACCACAATTGCTTTTCCTCTTCCTCTTGTAACAACAGTTCCCATAAAAGCCATGTTTTCCTGATCAACAACAGGTGTTTCTTCTGGTAAAGGTTTACAGTGCTTTTTTGAGGGAATTGATTCTCCTGTGAGAGATGCTTCATTGATTTGGAGTGCAGATGTTGAAAATAAACGAGAATCTGCAGGAACCTTATCTCCTGTCTCGAGTAGGATTATATCACCTGGGACAACTTCCTCTGCATTTATTATATTAACTTTTCCATCTCTCAGAACCTTTGCTTTAAGGGCAGTCAATTTTTTTAAGGCTTCAATTGCCCTTTCAGCTTTATATTCCTGGACAAAGCCAAATATTCCATTTAGCACAACAATACATGAAATAACAATTGCATCTAATTTTTCACCAATCAAGAGAGATATAACTATCGCGGATATGAGGATTAAAACAAGAAAGGAGGTGAATTGCCTGATAAAAATTTGGAAGGGGGTTATTCTTTTAAATCTTCTTATTTCATTATAACCATATTTTTCCAGTCTTCTTCTTGCCTCTTCCGAGCTCAGGCCAGAGAAATCCGTATTTAATTTTTTTAAGATTTCATTAATTTCTAAATAATGGAAGGGAACGTCCATCTGATTTTTTAATATTTGGATTTTTCTATTTTTTTCAGGATTTTTTGAGCTTTTTTTGCATATTTGCTATTTGGAAAATCTGAAACGACCTTTGTGAAGAAAGGAATACTTTCATCTATTTTTTTCCATTTATAATAGGACATTGCAAGATAATAATAAACCTTATCAATCTTTGAGTAATTTGGATAATTGTCAATGACTTCTTTAAATCTGTTTACAGCTGCTTTATAAGCGTGAGTTTTATAATAAAATTCAGCGATTTGATAGATATGTTCAGCTAATCTTTCCTCACATTCTTTTATTTTTTCCTGAGCGAGTTTTGCTTCTTCACTGTAAGGATAATTGGCAACGACTTTTTTAAACTCTGCAAGAGCCTGATAGGTTTTTGTCTGATCTCTTCCAGGTTTTAACATTTTTTTATAATAAGTCATAGCTATCTGATACTGAGCTTTTGCAGCTAATGGACTGTATGGATACAGAGCGATGAATTCTCTATATTCTGAAGCTGCAAGAATCATGCTTCCTTCATCTCCTTGATAAAAATATGAATCTCCTATTGCAAGTTTAGCTAGTTGAGCGTAATGGCTTTTTGGAAAGGAATCCATGACTTGCCTTAAATAAAGACGTGCCTTTTCAGGGTCTTTTTTAATATATTTCATTCCTAAATTATAAAGGGCTTCATCAGAGGATGTAATTTCGGGTGTTAATTCTGTTTCTTTTTTTCCGCAGAAACTTGTCAATAAGATTAAAATTATTAGGAAAGTTGATAATACCTTAGTTTTTTTCATTAACTGTTCCCTCCTTTAACTCGAAAATCAGAAATATAGACAATAAAAGTAGAGTATCCTGATTTTACTATCATTTTGTGCAGTATATATTTTTTATCCATTCCCATTCATTGAGAAGTCCATCCTCAATTTTTGTTTGAGGTAAATAGCTTAAATCTCTTTTTGCTTTTTCGATAGAAGCAAGGGTATGAGGCATTTCTCCTTTTTGGGGTTCTGTTCTTCTTATTTTGATTTTCTTTTCCGTTATTCTTTCAAGTAAATTAAGAACATCATTTAATCTTATTCTACTACCTCCACCTATATTATAAACTTCACCATTTTTTCCGTTTGTTGCAGCCTTAATAGTTGCATCTATAACATCGTCAATATATGTAAAGTCTCTTGTCTGATTTCCATCTCCAAAGATAACAATTTCTTCGTTGAATAATATTGATTTCATAAATTTGTGAAATGCCATATCAGGCCTTTGTCTTGGACCATAAACAGTAAAATATCTAAGTAATACAATTGGTAAATCAAAATTTTTGTGATATAAATAACAAAGTTTTTCGCCCGCTAATTTTGTGACACCATAGGGAGAAATAGGAAAAAGAGGACTTGTCTCTTTCATTGGAAGTTCAGGACATAATCCATATACAGAAGACGAAGAAGCAAAAACAAATCTTTTTAACGGTATATTTTTAGCCATTTCTAACAGCTTTTGTGTAGCCATAATGTTTGCTTCGGTATAAATTGCAAAATCTTTTCCCCAGCTTTTTCTAACTCCTGGTTGTGCTGCTAAGTGGAAGATATAATCTAAGTCCATTTCTTCTAAATTCAGTTCTTCAACTTTGTTCTTTAAGAATTTAAATTTTTTCTCTTTTATTAAATTTTCAAGATTTTTTAATTTTATGCTTGGAGGATAATAATCTGAAAGGGAATCCACTCCAACAATTTCAAAACCCTCTTTTATCAATTTTTCACATAAATGAGACCCAATAAAACCAGCGCATCCAGTTACTAAACATCTCATTTTTCTATTCTTTCACATATTTTTTTCATTTTTTTTATTGTTTCAGAAGGATCTGGAGAATGAAATATTCCCGAGCCAGATACCAGAATGTCCGCGCCATTTCTCACAAGTTCCTCGCAATTATTTATATTCACTCCTCCATCTACTTCAACCGGAATTGATAAGTTTTTCCCTTTTATCCAGTGGCTTAACTGAGCAATTTTTGGAAGAGATGAAGGAATAAATTCCTGACCTCCAAATCCTGGATTCACACTCATAATAAGAACAAAATCAATATCCTTCAGTATCTCGTTCAAAAAATGAATAGGTGTTCCTGGATTTAATGTAATTCCAGCTTTTTTCCCGAGATTTTTAATCTGATAGATTAAGCGATGTGGATGAGGGGATGCCTCTATATGGAAGGATATCCAGTCAGCACCAGCATTAGCAAATTTTTCTATAAAGTCGTGAGGATTGCTTATCATCAAATGAACATCCAATGGAAGTGTAGTTAATTTTCTTATAGTTTTTACAAAATCAGGTCCAAAAGTTATATTCGGCACAAAATGTCCATCCATTATATCAATATGAATTAAATCAGCACCGGCTTTTTCTACCATCTTGATTTCCTCACCAATTCTTGAAAAATCAGCTGACAAAATTGAAGGTGCTATTTTTACCATTATTTGCTTACCTCCAAGGAGATTAAATTGCTTTTATAGACTCTGTAACCACTCAATGGAAGCTGTTTTATTATAATTCCCGGTTCTAATCCAGGGTAATATGTATATCTGATAATTCCTATTTTAAAACCCAATTTCTGAAGTAATGGAATTGTTGTCTCTAACTTTTTTCCGATTAAATCCGGCATTATATATTTTTCTTCCTCGTATCCTTGACTTACAAGAAGACTTATCCGGCTTCCACTTTCTACTTCTAATCCAGGCTCTGGACTTTGAGCAATTATCCTTCCAGCACTGAATTTTGGTGAGTGGGTCTGAACAATTAACCCCCTTCTTAAATTTGATTTTTTTAGAATTTCTTTTATTTCCATTAGATCTTTACCGATTAGATTAGGTACTTTAACTCTTTCCCTTCCTGCACTTACAATTACCTTTACTTCTTTATTTCTTTTTATTTTAGAGCCAGGTTCAGGTTCTTGTTCCATAATTTTACCAAAGGGTACATTCATACTGAATTTAGTTGCTTTTTGGACAAGATATAATCCTATGTTTGCAAGTTCTTCTCTTGCTTCATCCACTGATTTACCTTTTAAATCTGGAACTCTTACAACATCTTCCTTTAATATTATTTTCATTGTTATTAGAGTTGTAAAAAGCATTAAAGCTATTAGAGATAGGAACCATATTGCTAATTTTACTATTTTTTCAACTTTCAGTATTCCCATTTTTATCTTTTATCTATAGCATACATTAAGTATTTAGTAAATATATGAATTTATTTGTTTTTGTTTTAAAAAAGAAGTTATAATAAAAAATCTAAAAAAACAGTAAATTTGGAGGTTTTAAATGGGAGAAAAGATATTTTCTGATTTTAGAAGTGACACTGTTACAAAACCCACTCGAAAAATGAGACTTGCAATGGCCAATGCTGAAGTGGGAGATGATGTGTTTGGTGATGACCCGACTGTTAAAAAATTAGAAGAGCTTGGTGCTGAAAAGATTGGAAAAGAGGCTTCTTTATTTGTTCCTTCAGGAACAATGGGAAATTCAATAGCAGTTAAGGTATGGACAAAAGAACTCGAGGAGATAATTGTGGAGGAGAGATCACATATATACAATATGGAATCGACTCACATTGCATTTATTTCAAGAGTTATACCCAGACCGCTTCCATCCAGAAGAGGGGCTATGGATCCTGAATTAGTTGAAAAAGCTATCCGGAAGCCAGCGCTTCATATTCCTGGAACTTCCTTGATATGCATTGAGAATACACATAATTACTGGGGGGGAGCAGTTGTTCCTATTGATAATTTTAGAGCTATGAGAGAAATAGCAGATAAACACGGATTAAAAATACATCTTGATGGTGCTAGAATTTTCAATGCCAGTATCTCTTCTGGTGTTCCTGTTAAAGAATATACAAAATATGTGGATTCTGTGATGTTTTGTCTTTCCAAGGGGCTTTCAGCTCCTATTGGTTCACTACTTGCAGGAAGTAAAGAATTTATTGAAAAAGCAAGAAGAATCAGAAAGCTTCTTGGTGGAGGAATGAGACAGGTCGGTGTTATTGCAGCAGCAGGAATTATTTCTCTTACTGAAATGATTGATAGACTAGCTGAGGACCATAATAGAGCCAAAAGATTAGCAGAGGGAATTTGTAATTTGCCTGGAATAGAGTTGGATCCAAAAGATGTTGAAACTAACATTATCTTTTTAAAATTTAATCATCCAAGAATTTCCATTCAGGAATTTTTAAATAAATTGAAAGAAAAAGGCATTCTTGCCCTCGGTCTAGCAGGACGAATTCGTCTTGTTACTCACAAGGATATAAATGATGAAGATGTTGAAAAGACTATAAAAGCCTTTAAAGAGATCTTAAAATATTGAGAACTTATAAGCACTCTGCTACTAACTCTGCAATATCTTTCACTTTGCATTCATTGTCTTTGTTTTTTTCTTTGAGACCATCCTCAAGCATTGTAAGACAGAAGGGACATGCAGTTGATATGAGTTCTGCGCCTGTGTTTATTGCTTCCTCTGTTCTTATATGGTTAATCCTTTTTCCAATTTTTTCTTCAGTCCACATCAATCCGCCTCCTGCTCCACAGCAGAAACTATGGGAACCACAATTCTTCATTTCAATGAATTCTCCATTTAAGGCATTTAAGATTAATCGAGGTTGTTTAAATATGCTATTATGTCTGCCTAAATAGCAGGGGTCGTGATATGTTATTGATCTTTCTGTTCTTTTCAACTTAATTTTTCCTTCCCTAATTAGATCAAAGATAAACTCTGTATGATGGACAACCTCAATATCCCATTCGCCAATATTCAAGAGTTTTGATAAAAGAGGATATTCATTTTTGAAAGTGTGATATCCATGAGGACATGTTACGAGAATCTTTTTTATATTATATTTTTTGAAAGTTTCAATATTCTCCTGCGCAAGGGTTTGGAAAAGATATTCATTTCCGAGTCTTCTTGCCTGGTCTCCACAGCATTTTTCCTCTTTACCTAAGATGCCAAAACTTATTCCTGCAGTGTTTAAGATTTTAATAACTGAAAAAGTAATTTTCTTTGCCCTTTCATCAAAAGAGCCTGCACATCCAACCCAGAGGAGCACATCAATATTTGGATTTTCAGCAACGGTTTTTATTTTATAATCCTTTGCCCAATCTCCTCTTGTTGAAAATCCAATTCCCCATGGATTGCTATTTGTTTCTATGTTTCTGAAGAATTGATTCAATTCTGAAGGAAATTTACCCTCCATGAGAACCTGACTCTGTCTTAGACCTATTATTTTTGGCAGGTGCTCATTCTCAACTGGACAAACCTGCATACATGCTCCACAGGATGTGCACGTCCATATTTCATCATCAGAATAAATGTTATTCATAAGAGGTTTTAATTCTTTAATTTCCTGATTCAAAAGTGCTATTCCATCATTCAGTAATGTTTTTTTTAAGTTTAGAATAATTTCTTTTGGTGAAAGAGGTTTCTCACTCCGGGAAGCAGGGCAGTAATCCTGGCATCTACCGCATTCCACACATGTAAATGCATCCATCAGGTCTTTCCATGTGAAGTCAGTGAGTTTTTCAATACCAAAAACATCTGCTCTCTCGATATCAATTGGTTTTAAAATTCCTTTTGGATTATAGTTTTTGAAACCAATATTTATTGGACCAAATACAATATGAAGATGCTTGGAACGGGGAATATAAAGAGCAAATCCGAAAACAGTCAATATATGAAACCACCAAAAAACATGAATAAGAATTTTTATATTTTGAATATCAAGTTTATTTTTTATCAAGTAATTCCATAATAAATTTCCTGCAAAAGCCCATTTTGAGTTTTCAGAGAAAACATTAATTGTGAAAGCTTCATAAAACAGAAAGGTTGAAATTACCATAAACAGGAAAAGATATATAATTGCTGATTCAGGTGAGGGATAAGTAAGGGATTTAGGCTTAAAAATATACCTTCTTATCATAAAATATACAACACCAATCAATACAAGAATTGCAAAGAGATCCACTGCAAAGGAGTAAATTGAGTTTACTATACCATGACCGAAAAGACTAAAATTATTTTTTAAACCTGATAGTATATGGTTTATCGTAACTGTTAAAAAAACTAAAAATCCATAAAGGATGAAGAAATGCATGAACCCGGTAAAAATTCTTTCTCTTTTCACCGAGCATTTTAACAGTAAAAAGGAGGAAATAGCATCCTTTATTCGTTTTAAAGGTCTATCATAACGATTCTCTGGTTTTCCAAGTCGAATAAGTTTATATTTGAGTTTAAAGGGTTTAAAAACCCCATATGCAGTAAGAGTTAGAACAAATATGAATATAATAATTTCACTGATAGATAACATGTTCACCTCCAAAAGATTTGCTTAAAAGTAAATTTTAGTCTATCATTGAAAATCTAAAAAATCAATGTTATATTGACCTGTTTCACAAGTATATGAAAGGGGTTAGAATATGAAAGAAAAAACTGAGATCCTAATTATTGGAGGAGGACCGGGTGGATATGTGGCCGCTATAAAAGGGGCTCAATTGGGTAAAAAAATAATTTTAATAGAAGAAGATAAAGTTGGAGGGACCTGTCTCAATTATGGATGTATTCCCACAAAAGCTCTCCTTTATAGCACCGGGATTCTTAAAGAAATTAAAAGAGGCGCGCAGTGGGGAATAAATACAGAAATAAAGTCAGTAGATATTAATAAAATGAGGGAGAAGAAAACCCGAATAGTGAATCAGCTCGTTAGAGGAGTGGAATTTTTGCTTCAGAAAAACCAGGTGAGGCTTGTAAAAGGACGAGCCCATTTGGAGAGTGAAAATACGGTTAAAGTATTTTCGGAAGAAAAAGAGTATATAATTGAAGCTGATAATATAATTTTAGCAACAGGAAGTTTACCTTCAGAATTACCATTTTTGAAAATTGATGGAAAGAGAGTGATATCCAGCAAAGAGGCTCTTGAAATCAAGGAAATACCCGAGAAATTCATAATTATTGGTGCAGGTGCAATTGGACTTGAAATAGGATTAATTTATCACAGATTAGGAGCTGATGTTACAATTGTTGAAATCATGTCCACAATTTTACCTGGAAATGACAAAGAAATTGTTTGTAATTTAGAAAATATCCTTAGGAGAAAAGGAATAAAAATTCACACAAAAATAAGAATAGAAAAAGCAGAGATTAATAAAGATACAATTAGATTGGAAGGAGTGGACTTAGAGAACAATCAAATCTTAAATTTTGAAGGGTCGAAGATATTGCTTGCAGTGGGGCGGAAAGCAAATTATCAGAATCTCGGAATTGATAAGTTGGGAATAGAAATTGATGATAAAGGTTTTATAAAAGTCAATACTGAATATAAAACAAATATACCAAGCATTTATGCAATAGGTGATTTAATAGGCGGAAAATTGTTGGCTCATAAAGCATCACATGAAGGTATAGGCGCTATTATGAATATATGTGGTTTACCCTTTGAATTTGATTATTTAGCTCTTCCTTCTGCTGTTTTTACTGAGCCAGAATTTTCTACAGTAGGTTTAACAGAAGAAGAGGCTTTAGAAAAGGGTATTAAAATAAAAATAGGAAAATTTCCTTTCAGGGCGAATGGAAGGGCTGTAACAATCGGTCAGGGAGAAGGAATTGTCAAAATTATCGCCAATGAGAATGAAGAAATAATAGGGGCTCATGTTCTTGGCCCTTATGCAAGTGAATTAATAGCTGAATTATCCCTGGCAATACGTCTAAAAAGAAAAATCAGAGAAATAGGGAAGACCATCCATATTCATCCCACCCTTTCAGAATCAATCTGGGAGGCTAATTTGAATGTCTTAAAGGAATCTATTCATATTTTGAATTAAATTTAATTGAAATTTCTGAGCATTTATAAATAAATGCAAGATCTCTTTGCGTGAGCGTTCATATTTTTGAGATTGAAATTTGAAAATTTTCTTTTTTTGTAGTAAAATATAATGAAAATTTCCTTTCCTACACGGCAGTAAATTTAAATAGATTTTATTTTTGATTTTCACAATTATATGAATGTTCTTTGATTTTTTGATAAAAGTCGGGAGAGGAGGGGAAAAATGAAAGTTTTAATTTGTGCAGCAGGTAAAGGAAGCAGATTAAAACATAAATTTTCTCCAAAACCTTTAACTCCTATATATGGATTATCTTTACTTGAAAGAGTTATTTTAAATTGTAAAAATGTAGGATTAAAAGATTTTATAATTGTGGTTGGTTATAAAGCAAAAGAAATAATGGAAAAAATAGGAGATGGGAGACGATATGGAGTCAGAATACAGTATATTTTCAATGATGAGTGGGAGAAGGGTAATGGAGTTTCGGTTTTGAAAGCTAGAGATCATATAAATAAAAACGAGAATTTCTTGTTAATAATGTCTGATCATCTTTTTGATAAATCCATTTTGGAAAAATTACTTGATTATAAGGATGATGGAAAATATTGTTATCTGGCTATTGACCGTAATCTTGAGGGTGAACATTTCAATATTACAGATGCAACTAAAGCACAGGTTGTAAATGGGAAGGTTAAAAATATAGGAAAGGATATAAAAACCTTCAATGCAATAGATACCGGAATATTCTTATGCAATTCCTCAATATTTCAGGCTCTTGATGAAAGTGTCTCTGAAGGGAAATATTCTCTTTCCGAGGGTAACCAGATGTTGAGTAAAAACGGAAAATTAAAAACAGTTGATATTACAGGACATTTCTGGATAGATGTTGATGATGAGGAAGCCCTGAGTAAAGCAAAACGCTTTTTATTAAAGGGACTATGTAAAGAAACAGATGGCCCTGTTTCAAAATATCTCAATAGACCTCTTTCTCTTTTAATATCCCCAGTATTTGTAAATCATAATATATCACCTAATTTCCTAACATTTCTAAGCTTTCTATTGGCCTGTGTTTCCGGAATATTCTTCTCTTTTGGAACATATTTTTGGGCAATTTTAGCCGGGATCACAGCTCAATTGTCTTCTGTTATAGATGGATGTGACGGTGAAGTTGCAAGATTAAAGTTGAAAACAAGTAAATTTGGAGAGTGGCTTGATAGAGNTTTAGATAGATACGCAGATGGAATAATAATAATTGGAATAACCCACAATATCTGGTTACATTCTAATGCAAAGTGGGTTTGGTTTCTTGGATTTATCGCATTGACCGGTACCTATTTGGTCAGTTATACAGCTCAATTTTATGATAGATTGATTTTAAAAATTAATTCTGAACATAAGTTTTTCAGATTCTTTGGAAGGGACATGAGATTATTCATCATTTTTCTTGGTGGAATAACAAATCAGCTATTCCTGACATTGGTCATACTTGCTGCTTTAAGCAATCTCGAGACTCTTAGAAGATTGTACAAACTCTATACTTTTAAAAGTTTACTTACCAGTTGAAATTGTCAAATTTTATAAATTTTAATAGATTGAATCTTATCAAAAGAAATTTTCTTCTGATTCTTTCATTAATAATCACTCTTTCACTTCAAGCTCAAGAAATACCCCATCATAAAAAATTAAAATATGACTTCCTGGCTTTACTCAAAGGAATAACCGAACACAATTTTGATGTTTTACACTATAAATTTAATTGGAGAATTAATTTCGATTCTCGCATTATTCATGGTAATGTCTCAATTCAAATTCGAAGTCTTGTCAATAATCTCAATAAAATTACCCTTCATCTGGCGGATAATTTAAAAATCACTAAAATTATGCAAGGAAAATTTTTACTTGATTTTGTTCATCATAATAATTTACTTGATATTTATTTATCTCAGAATCTCAACATGGATGAAAAAACCGAAATAGAGATTTCCTATTACGGTAATCCCAAGGAAGGACTCAATTTTTCTTATCATAATAACTATCCCATCATCTGGAGTTTAAATGAACCAAGCGGCGCTCGCTACTGGTTTCCATGTTATGACCACCCCTCTGACAAGGCGACAGTTGAAATAAAGGTTACTGTTCCAGCTGGAATGATAGTAGCATCCAATGGAAAATTGATCAATGCGATTGCGAATAATGACAATACAGTTACTTATTTCTGGAAAGAAGATTATCCTATAGCTACTTATCTAATATCTATTTCTGCTACCAATTATGAAATCTTCAGAGATTATTATCTTTCAAGTAAAGGAGAAGATATGGAAATCGTCTATTTTGTTTATCCGGAAGATTTTGTTCCTGCTCAAGAAGATTTCTCCGTTACTCCGTCCATGGTAAAGTTTTTTTCCAGTTTATTCGGAGAATATCCTTTTATTGAAGAAAAATATGGTATGGCAGAGATTCCTGGAAGTATAGCAATGGAACATCAAACATGTACTTCTTATCCTTCAACATTAATAACTGGTAATCATAAATATGACTGGATAGTAGCGCATGAATTAGCTCATCAATGGTGGGGAGACCTTGTTACATTATCAGACTGGCCAGATATATGGTTAAATGAGGGCTTTGCCACTTATTCTGATGCTTTGTGGCATGAGCATATTTATGGTTTTGAGGGATTAAAATCCCGAATGGCTAATTTTAAAAGTATATATTTTAACCTGCATAGAGGTTCTGATCATCCAGTTTACAATCCACCTTCTGGACATCTTTTCTGTTCAATAGAATATGAAAAAGCAGCATGGGTTCTTCATATGCTGAGATTTATAGTTGGAGATTCAAAATTTTGGAAAATATTGAAAAGATATGCTTTGCTTTATGCCTATAGTAATGCATCCACCAACAATTTTCAACAGATATGCGAAGAAATTTATGGAGAAAGTCTGGAGTGGTTTTTTAATGAGTGGATTTATAAATCAGGCTATCCTGTTTACCAGTTTGGATGGGGCGTAACAGAACTTAATAAAATTAGAATAATAATAAATCAAATTCAAAAAGATTCTCCTATTTTCATTATGCCGATAGAGTTAAAATTCATTTTTCCAACAGGAGAATTGAGAAAAATAATTTGGGTGGAAAATGAAAATAATGTTTTCGAATTCTCTTTTGACCAAATACCCAGAGAAATTCTTTTTGACCCTGATAATTGGATTCTATGCAAGTTGGTAAAATTTGAGAAAAAAGGGAAGAAGAGAAAGTAATTAAGATATAAGAAGTTCTTTTATTTTTACCTTTATCCTCAGGAAGTATAGAAATATAAGCATAAAAATAATTCCAATTATACTGTAAAAGTAACTTTTATCTATTCCCCGGGTTATCTGATGGGCTGTAAGAATTACACTTCTTTGGAGATGGATGAAAAGAAGGTTGAAAAATATCATAACTAAAAAAACAAATTCTTTAATTAGGGAATAAATTATTTCTCTTTTTTCAGGAGAAAGGGTAGACAGACTTTCTTTTTTAGGAAAATTAACGGAATGACTGAAATAAGCTAATAAGAAAAAACCGGTTATAAAAATTGTTTGTATTATGGGGAGAAGAAAGAAGGAAAATACAGATTTTTCTTTCCATGAATCGGGTTTACCGGAAAAATTAAAGTGCACGGGAATTTTTTCAGGCAATTTTGGAAAAGCTACAAAAGACATAATCCAGCTCAACGTGAATAATAGAATATTTGCTCCAATTAGCCACTTTACTATTTTAATTTTTCTTATTTTTCCTCCTTTTATCCTGAAAGTTACAATTTTAAGAATAATTCCATTTTAATGGACTTGTCAAATTATTTATTAAAAGTCTTTACAGACTTTCTAAATTAAGCTAAAATTTTTCTTAATTTCTTAAAATGGAAATGAAAAAAAGTGCTGATAACCCATTAGAAGCAATAGGAAATACTCCTCTTGTTAAATTGAATAAAATCACTGAAGGCATTTGTTGCGAAGTCTATGCGAAACTCGAATTCATGAATCCTATGGGTAGTATTAAAGATAGAATTGCAAAATACATGATTGAAAAAGCAGAGAAAGAAGGTAGAATTAAACCAGGGGATTTAATAATTGAAAGTTCCTCAGGTAATACAGCGCTTGGTTTAGCTTTGGTAGCTATTCAGAAAGGCTATAGATTAAAAGTTATAGTTAGAGACAGCATTAGCAGAGAGAAAATTGATCAATTGAGGGCATTGGGTGTTGAAATTCATATGGTTGATCACACCCTTCCGCCCGAGTCCCCTTACAGCTATAACAATATTGCATCGCTTTTAGCACAAGAAATACCGAATTGTTATTTTCCTGATCAACATAATAACAGAGAAAATAATGAAACTCACTATAAGACAACGGGTCCTGAAATCTGGGAGCAAATGGAAGGGAAAATAGATTATTTTGTTGCAGGTATAGGGACAGGGGGAACAATATGTGGAGTTGGAAAATACCTAAAAGAAAAAGACCCAAATATAAAGGTAATAGGAATTGATCCTTTAGGTTCAGTTTTTTATGATTATTTCCACAAAAAGAAAAAAGTTAAACCAAAACCCTATCTTATTGAAGGATTGGGTGATGAATTTTTAATTAATTGTGTAGATTTTTCTATTATAGATGATATTTATCAAGTTACAGATAGAGAGGCTTTTTTATGCACAAGAGAAATCGCCAGAAAAGAAGGTCTTTTAGTTGGAGGCTCAAGTGGAGCAGCAATGTGGGGGGTTCTTAAACTCGCGAAAAAACTTAATAAACCAGCAAGAATAGTAACGATTTTTCCGGATAGCGCCTCAAGATATTTAAGCACAATTTTTAATAATAAATGGATGAAGGAAAGGGGATTTCTATAAAACTTTAATTTATGGAGGAGGAAAACTATGAAGAGGAAAATTTTAATTCTATTTTTTAGTTCTGTTCTTCTTATTTCTATTATTAATCTCTTTGCTCAGCCACAAAAACCAGTAGAACCAGTAAATTGGCGTAAATTAATTAATTTTTTAATTGATATTCCTGGATGGCAGGCTAAAGGAGAACCAAAAGGCTCTACAGTTTCTATGGGAAATTTTAAGATTTCTCAGGTGGAAAGAAGTTATGTATTAGGTGAGAAGGATTTAGAAATTAAAATTATTGATGGAAGTTACATACCTATGGTCTATGCTAGCTTTAAAATGATGACAAGTTTTGAAATCGATTCTTCAGAAGAATATGTGAAAAAGATAACAGTAAAGGGATTTCCTGGGGTTGAGAAATATGAATATGGAAGTGAAGAAGCTATGATAATAATTCTTGTTAAGGATAGATTTCTAGTTAACTTAACAGAAGATAATGTAAAAGATACATCAGAATTGAAAAAAATAGCCAATTTGCTTGACCTGAAAAAACTTGCAGAACTTGCAAAATAGTGTTTGTTTTTACTATTATTGGCATTCTCTTAATAATTTTAGGAATCATTGGGTGCGTTGTTCCTGGCCTTCCTGGTCCACCATTGAGTTATTTAGCTCTTATCTCTCTTTCAATTTCAAAAAAATGGGAAGTGTTTAGTCCTGAGTTTCTCATTGCAATGGCTGGACTGACCATTTTAGTTACAGCTATAGACTTCGTTATTCCTGCATTTGGTGCAAAAAAATTTGGAGCTTCAAAATTTGGTTTCTGGGGCGCAGTAATAGGAATGATTGTTGGTTTTTTTTATTTTCCACCTCTGGGAATAATAATAGGAGCTTTTCTTGGTGCTTTTGTAGGCGAAGTCATAAGCGGGAAGCAGACTTATGGAGCTTTTAAAGCTGGATGGGGAGTTTTCATAGGAATAATTACTGGAACTGTTTTGAAATTAGTTGTTTCAGGGATAATGACATTTTATTTTTTTAAAGCTTTGTTTTGATAATTGTTAATGTCGGAAATGTCTTATTCCTGTAAATATCATTGAAACACCATAATTATCCGCTGTTTTTATAACTTCTTCATCTCGAATTGAACCTCCGGGCTGGATAAATGCAGAAGCGCCTGCCTTAATGCACTCTTCTAAAGCATCAGGAAACGGGAAAAAGGCATCTGAAGCTACAACTGAATTTTTAAGAGGAAGTCGAGCTTTTGAGATTGCAACTTTTGCTGCATCAACCCTGCTCATCTGACCTGCACCAATTCCAACTGTTTGCAGATCTTTAGCAAAGACAATAGCATTGGATTTTACATATTTTACAACTTTCCATGCAAAGAGTAAATCTTTGAGTTCCTTCTCAGAAGGTCTTTTCTTCGTTACCACTCTTAGTTTTTCTTTCACATAATCAATACTATCTTTTTCTTGAACAAGCCAACCTCCAGTTATTCTTTTAAAATCCATTTCATTCAGAATTCCGAAAGGGAATTTCACGACCCTTAAGTTCTTTTTAATCTGAAATATTTCAAGTGCTTTTTCCGAAAATTCAGGAGCTATTACAACTTCATAAAAAGATTTTACTATTTCTGAAGCAACCTGTTCATCTACAGCACAATTAAAACCTATTATTCCTCCGAAAGCAGAAAGTGGGTCAGTCTGAAGAGCTTTTTCAAAGGACTCAAGAGCATTTTTACCTAATGCAGCACCACATGGGCTGTTGTGTTTAATTATACAGCAGAAAGGCTCTTTGAATTCCATGCATAATTCATATGCTGAATTTATATCAAGTAAATTATTAAAAGATAATTCCTTACCTTGATATTTGATCATATTCTGAAAAAAAGGGGAATCCGGTTCACTATATAAAGCTCCCTTTTGATGGGGATTCTCGCCATACCTCAATTCCTGAATTTTTAATAAACTTAAATTTATTACGGGTGTAAAAAATTCTTTCTTTTCTGTAAGAGAGTTTAAATAATTGAAGATATAAGAATCATATTCCGAGGTGATTTGAAAAGCTTTTTTAGCAAATTCAATTCTTTTATTAAAACTTATGTCCTTTTCTTCTTTTAATAAACGAGTAATCTCGGAATAGTCATTTGGGTCAACAACAACAATTACGTCTTTAAAGTTCTTAGCTGATGCCCTAATTAAAGAAACTCCTCCAATATCTATAAATTCTAAGGCATCATCAAGTTTTAACTCTTCTCTTGAAGTAGCTTCCTTAAAAGGGTATAGATTTACTACAACCATATCAATTGGTTTAATATTAAATTTCTCTATCTCTTCTAAGTCTTTTTCCCTATTTCTTCGAGCTAAAATCGCACTAAAAAGAAATGGATGGAGTGTTTTAACTCGACCCCCCAGAAGTTCAGGAAAATTGATTAATTTTTCGATAGGAGTATTTGGTATTTTATTTTTTTCGAGAAATTTTGAAGTCCCTCTGGTAGCTATTATTTCCCATTCATTTTCTACTAAAAATTTGCTAAATTCAATAAGTCCAGTTTTATCATAAACACTTATTAAAACTCTTTTCATGTATTTCTCCTCCTAGTTAACTAAAAATATTGAATTTATAAGATAATATTTAATCTATTATAAATCAATATTAATTTTTTATTTCCTTTTAATAATAAGTTTTATAGGTGTTCCCCATAAATCAAATTCTTCTCTCATCTTATTTGTAAAGAATTTCTCATAATTTGGAAGAAGAGGTTGCTTTTTTGAGGAATATAGAGAGAAAGTGGGCGGATGAACGCCAGTCTGAACCATATATTTAATTTTAATAGGTTCTCTCTTTTTCGTAATAGGAGGATTAGATTTAATAATTTCGTGTAAGAATCTATTTAACTGAGGAGTAGGAATTCTTTTAAAACTATTTTCATAAACTTGGAGGGAAAGATCGAGAATTTTAACAACTCTTTTTCCTGTAACTGCAGAAACAAAGATTAAAGGTGCATAACTCACAAAGGATAATTTTTGGTAAATTCTTTCCTCAAAAATCACCGTATTTTGCTGATTCTTTGGAATTAAATCCCATTTGTTTACAGCAACAATTAAAGGCTTCCAAGATAGAGCTGCCAATTGAGCAATTGTTGCATCTTGATGAGTAGGGGACTCCAGAGCATCAAGAACAAGACAGATAACGTCAGCTTCTTTTATATTTTTCTTTGCTTTAATTATAGCTGCTTTTTCTTTTTTATCTTTAGTTTTTCCAAGCCTTCTTATGCCCGCTGTATCAATCAGAATAAAATATTTTCCTTCTCTTTTTACAAGGGTATCCACACTGTCCCTTGTTGTTCCTGGTATTTCACTAACTATTAATCTTTCTTCTCCGAGTAATCTGTTAATAAGAGAGGACTTACCTACATTTATTCTCCCCACTATTGCAATTTTAACTGGTTTTTCTGAGATTTTATCCTTTTTTCCTTCAGGTAAATATTTAATTAAACAATCTTTCAATTCTTCAATTCCTTTTTTATGTTCAGCTGAAATAAATAGAATTTTTTCGCTTCCGAATTTATACGCATCAACATGTTTTCTTTTTGCAGATAGGGTATCTATTTTATTCACAACGATTAATATAGGTTTGTTTAATTTTTTAAGTAAAACAAATAATTCTTCTTCACCTGGAAGAATTTCTCTGCGTCCATCGATTACAAATAATATAACATCTGCCTCTTCTGCTGCTTCTATTGCCTTTTTTTCAACAAGTTCAGATAATGGCTCTTCAGAATTACTGAATAGTCCTCCAGTATCAATTAACTCAAATCTCTTATTTTTCCATTCTGCTATTCCGTATATTTTATCCCTTGTCATGCCTGGTAACGAGTGCACCAAAGCCTTTTTTCTTCCGAGAATTCTATTAAAAAGGGTAGATTTTCCTACATTTGGAAAGCCAATAATTGCAACTTTGGGTAGAGTCATTTTAATTTAAAATGCTTTCAGGGTTCTTTATTTGAGGCTATTAGATTAAAACGAGGGGAAAAAGGTTTTGTCAAATCTATATGTCCGTTCAAAGTTTCTTTCTCCAGACCTTCGATCAAGATCTGGACTCTTTTTATCTGAGGAAAATTATAAGTTAAAGAATTAACTATAGCGTATATGGATATTATCTCAGCCTCTGAACCTCCTGGGTGTTGTTGATAAATCTCCTTTGAGAAGTCAATGTAAGCAGTTCCGTCATTTGTAATGAAAATTTCCCTTAATTTTGTGGTTGGAGGAAGTGTGGGTAAATGGTTATTTTCTGGCCCTTTTATTAGTTCTAAAATGACCTGTTTCGCTTGTTGTATAAGAGAAGGAGTTAAATAAATTTCTCTTGCTTCTGGATAAAGCAAAGAGTCTTCTTCAGAGGGAAAGAAAATGGTCACTTCTCGTTTTTCTGTGGTTTCTTCAATGTTTGGAAAATAGGTCTGAGTTACCTCCCTACTAACTTTAATTTTTTCTGTTTTCAAACTTAAAATTATTAAAATAATGAGAATACAAACTATTATAAAAAGAGATATCAGCAAAATTCTCTCTTTCCTTTTCATTTATTTAACTTCTGTTGATTTTAAATAATTAATTATGCCTCTAAAAATTGCAAGTGCAACCTGACGCTGGAATTTTACAGAAGAAAGTTTCTTTTCTTCCTCGGGATTGGTTATAAATGCCACTTCTATTAAAACAGCAGGCATAGCAACATTTGATAGAACTTTAAAAGGAGCTTGTTTAATTCCTCTATTGGTTGTTCCAAGAAGATAATTCAGCTCATTCTGAATAGTCTCTGCCAGCTGACTGCTCTGTTTCAGATAGGAAGTTTGTGCCAGATCCCAGAGAATTAATTTTATATCCTCTGCATTTTCAGGGAAAATTTCATCTTCTAATTTATCAGAATTATTCTCAAAATAAGCAAGTCTTCTTGTTTCTTCGTCACTTGCGTGCAAGCTTAAAAAATAGGTTTCAGAACCATGCGCTGATTTTCGATAAGAAGCATTTGTATGAATACTTATGAACATATCTGCTTTTTGATTATTTGCTATGGATGCTCTATCCTCCAATGAAATATTTATATCTTCTGTTCTTGTAAGAACTACTCTTACTGGTAAGTTTCTTTCTATAATTGATTTTAATTCTTTTGCGATTGCTAAGGTGACATTCTTTTCCAGAAGACCAGAAGGTCCTCTTGCTCCTCTATCAGAACCCCCATGTCCTGGGTCAATAATAATGGTTTTCGTATAGCGGATGCCTCTATTTAAATTAGATATCCCTCCAGCTCCTTTCCCTTCCAATTCAGGAATAACAGGCGAAGATAATTCTTTTATATCGAGTACAAGTCTAAAAGGATTTATTAAAGTGAAATAATCAATGGTGAATCTGTCTTTTTTAAGGATTACTTTAAAAATAGTATTTGAACCGTTCTTTTCCCAATAGAATTCTTTTAAAATTCTGCTATGGACTTTTTTTCGTTGAATTCCAAAAGTAAAATTTCCATTAATTACTACATCAATTTTTCCAGGAGTGGTATAAATCTGATAAGAGAAAGCTGTGTAAGATTCTATGACAACTCGAGTAAAATCAGGATGGTCAGCGTACCTAACCTTAAGAGTTAGCCCCTCTAAGCTTGGTATTAAATATAAAAAAATTATTAATAGCAGATATTTCTTCTTCATTATCTTTATTAATTGTGGTGGAGGCGGCGGGAATCGAACCCGCGTCCGGAGATCTTCGGCGAGAAGGTTCTACATGCTTATCCTCTTCTTAAATCTTCATCGATGGGGTTCGAAGAGGCAAAACACCCATCGACTAGTCCTGATAAAGTTTCGCTTCCCGGACTCAGGACAAATCCGGGTCGCTATCCCGCTCACCGACATCCCTCAAGCCCCGCGGGAAAAGGCTAAAGGGATGGCTGCCTTACTTTTTAGGCAGCGACAGGCAGAGTTTCTGCACTTCTTTTTTTCCACCTTTTTAACGAGGTTGGTGGAACCTCGGCATGCTGCTTCCGCCTCATTATCTCCGTCGAGCCCTTTTCGCCCCCAGTCAATCACTTTAAAATTATAGAATATATTTTTTTTATTGTCAAACCTCACTTTTCACTTCTGTTCCGTGGATATCTTGCTTCAACAATTGACTTTATTCCTCCTCTTGGATTAAATTCACCAGTTACAATTGCCCATTTTGGTTTACAAGCCTTAACAAAGTCTTCAAGTATCCTATTAACTGCGTTTTCATAAAAAATTCCAAGATTTCTGTAACCCAAAATATACATTTTCAATGATTTTAATTCCACACAGTATTTGTCGGGCATGTATCTAATGGTTATTTTTCCAAAATCAGGGAGTCCGGTTTTAGGGCATACAGAGGTAAATTCAGGAATTTCAATTTTTATTTCGTATCCCTCAAATTGATTAGGAAAACATTCAATTTTGGGTAACTTTTCCTTTAATCCAGATTTTGCATGTTTTTCAGTATATTCACTCATTTTTACTCAAATATAAAGTTATAAAAATAAAATTATCCTGTCAAATATTAATTTTTATAATTTTTTCCAAAAATTGACTCTGTCCAATGGAAATGATATATAATTTGTTAAAATTTAGAATTCAGAAAAAAGAGGTGGGTATGAGAAAGTCAAATTTATTTTTTATTATTCTTCTCTCAATCTTTAGTTTTTCTATTGCTCAAGATATTGAAGAAATTTTACCTGATGAGGCTTACAAAATGCTCAAGAATCCAAGAACGTATCTGGTTGATGTAAGAAGTATCGCAGAATATGTTTTTATTGGACATCCAGAAAAAGCGTATAATATCCCTTTAATGTTCTGGTCTGAAGAGAAACAGAAATTAATACCAAATAAAAATTTCATCCAAGATTTAAAAGCTCGTTTTACAAAAACCGATACTTTAATTTTTATTTGTCGAAGTGGTAAGAGAAGCTTAAAAGCTGCAAGCATTGCAAGAAAGGCGGGTTTCCTCAATGTATTCAGTATAAAGGAGGGATTTGAAGGAGAAAAAGATGAACAAGGTCACAGAACTATTAATGGTTGGAAAAACAGAAATCTTCCGTATACTTATTCATTGAAAAAAGAATTTATTTATTCGAAAAAAGAATGATCGAGTTTTTTATTTTATCGCTTGAAAAAGGGAAAGGTTGAAGTTATAGTATTTTAGGAAAAATCAAAATGCCTGATTCAAAAATTGTCTATTTCAGAGAAGTTCAGAGATTTAATCAAATATGGATTCGACTTCTTATTCTTTCAATTTCTGGTTTTTTCTGGTACTGGTTTGGAACACAGGTATTATTAGGAAAGCCTTTGGGGAAAGAACCTGTGTCTGATATTATTGTTGTTATATTCTGGTTAATTTTCGGAATTGGATTTCCTATTTTATTTTTTTCAACAAAACTTATAACAGAGGTTCGAGCTGATGCACTCTATATTCGTTTTTACCCTTTCCATTTTTCTTTTGAAAAATTTCCCTATGAGAGAATAAAAAAATTCAAAGTTGTAACTTATCATCCTATTAAAGAATATGGTGGATGGGGAATACGTTATGGAAAACATGGAAAAGCCTATAATATTAGGGGAAATCGCGGAGTTCAAATTGAATTTATAGATGGAAAGCAATTATTAATTGGATCTCAAAGACCTGAAGAATTTGCTAGTTCCCTTGAGGCAGTATCAGGAAAAGAAAGAGAAATTAATCTTTAGGAAAGGAATAAAAATATGGTGGTGGACAAAAAACTGGGTGTGGAGTGGTTTATGGGGAATAATCTGGGTTATGGGATGGGCAATAATAATTATTATCTTAATATTTTTTATTAAGTGGTTTGCTAAACAAAGTAAAGATGAAACTGCTCTTGATATCCTTAAAAAGAGATATGCTCGAGGAGAAATTGATAGAGAGGAATTTGAGAGGATAAAAAAAGATATAATGGATTAGTAGAAAACCTAGGAGAAAGGAAATGATTTCGATTCAGGATTTGAAAAATAAAATTAAAAAATTTCCAAGAGTAAAACTTTCATTTTTACCTACGCCATTTGAAAAATTAAATAATCTTTCTGCAATGTTTAAATATTATAATATTTTTATTAAAAGAGATGACCAAACTGGGTTGGCTTTTGGAGGGAATAAAACTCGAAAATTAGAATTCATAATGGCTGATGTTTTACACCAGAAAGCAAATTGTGTAATTACATGGGCTGGAGTCCAATCTAACTGGTGCAGACAGCTTACAGCTGCAGCGAAGAAATTAAAAATAAAGCCAGTGTTATTGCTTTTTAAAAAACCAGCTTTTTCAAAAGAATACGATGGAAATCTTTTACTTGATCTTATTTTGGATGCAGAAATTAAAATCATTGAAGTTGAAAAAGAAAAAAAGACAATGGAGCTTAGTGATGTAAAAGACTTTGTAGAGGAAATAGTAAAAAAGGAAAAACAAAAAGGAAATACTCCATATATTGCTCCAATTGGGGGGTCCTTAGTTGAGGGTTCAATGAGTGTTCCATTGGGAGCAATTGCTTATTTAGAGGTATTTTTAGAATTATATGAACAGACAATGGCTGAAAAAATTAAAATTGATTCTGTTATTATTGCAACAGGTTCAGGAAGCACTCAGGCTGGTTTAATAATTGGAGCAAAATTGCTTTCTCCCTGGACAAGAATTGTTGGAATATGCGTCTCTGAAGACAAAGAAACAATGAGAAAATATGTGAAAAACATAATAGAACATACTTTATCAGCAATTAACATCAAGGAAAAAATTGAAGATAAAGAGATAATTGTTTTCGATGATTATTTAAAGGAAGGGTATGGTGTGCTTAATCAAGAGGTAGCGCAAGCGATTGCTTTTCTTGCACGAGAGGAGGGTATCTTTCTTGATCCTGTATATACAGGAAAAGCTATGGCAGGAATGCTCGATCTAATTAAAAATGGATATTTTAGAGAAGGAGAGAATATAGTTTTTCTTCATACAGGAGGAACTCCTGCACTTTTTCCATATAGAGAAAAATTTATATCTTTTTTAAAGAAA
Organism: Candidatus Aminicenantes bacterium JdFR-78; assembly: GCA_002010665.1. Taxonomy (GTDB): domain Bacteria; phylum Acidobacteriota; class Aminicenantia; order JdFR-78; family JdFR-78; genus JdFR-78. Next base: position 193,375 of record MTON01000024.1, on the reverse strand, counting down.
AAATTGGGATAAGGAGGAGAAAATCATGAATAAGCAGATTTTTAGGGTATTGATTTTTATTTTGATTTTAATTTCAGTGAATAATTATCTGATTTCTGCTGAAAAATTAAAGGTTTACATTTCAGTAGATATGGAAGGAATAGCAGGAGTTGTGCATAGAGAGCAGAGTTCTTCTGCAGGTAAGGATTATAATATAGCTCGTAAATGGATGATAGAGGAGACCAATGCTGTGATCCAGGGTGCTCTTGATGCTGGAGCAACAGAAATTGTAGTGAATGATTCTCATGGAAGCATGAGAAACATAATATTAAGCGAACTTCACCCTTCTGCATATCTAATAACAGGTTCGCCGAAACCTCTCAGTATGATGCAAGGAATAGACGATTCTTTTGATGCAGTAATTTTCATAGGTTATCATGCAAAAGCAGGAACAAAAAATGGAGTTTTAGATCACACATACTCGGGTTCCTCAATTTACTCAATCAGAATAAACAATATTGAAATGCCAGAAGTAGGAATTAACGCTCTTGTTGCAGGCTATTTTGATGTTCCTGTGGTTCTAGTTTCGGGAGATTCAGAAGTATGCTTTCAAGCTAAAGAACTTCTTAGTAAAGAAATTGAAGTAGTTCCAGTAAAAGAAGGAATTGGAAGATATGCAGCAAAATGCTTGCCTTTAAATAAGGCTTTTAAATTATTAAGAGAAAAAACAAAATTAGCTTTGAAGAAAAGAAGTAAAATCAAACCTTTTAAACTTGATCCACCTTATACTTTTGAACTTGAATTCAATTTTAGCTATCAGGCGGATTATCCAGAGCTTATCCCAGGAGTTAAAAGAAAAAATGGAAGAACAGTTTATTTTGTCATCAAAGATTATATTGAAGGTTTTAAGCTTATGCGTGCTCTCATAGCTCTTGCAAGAAGTCAATAATATTTAGGTCTATTTCTCAATAATTCATTAGTGGCGAATTCGTTTGAAACCTGAAATTTCTACAAATTCAAGAGATTCTTCCTTTTCTATTTCATCAAAAAGTAAATTAAGTCCCAGAACATCACTTGGAATATGACCTGCAATAATAACATTCACATTGGCTTTTTTTGCTTGTTTTATATGTTCTTCACTATAATGCATTCCTACAAGCGTGCTTATTCCGCTAGTTGCAAGTTGATCGAAGATTTCCTTTGATCCCTCTGTTCCTCCTGTCATATCAACATATATTTTTCCACATTTATTGTTTTCAGAGCCATTAACTATTTTTGGAAAAATCTGGTACTTTTGAAAAATTCGATATTCAGGTATATTTTTAAGTATTTCGAGCAGGTCTTTCAAACGATAGGGTTTTTCTTTTTCAAAAAGTTTATTCAAATAACTGGTAACACAATTATCAGCAGGAGTATGGATACACATCATTGGAATGCCAAGGAGACGGGCTACTTCTGTATGTCGGATATGGTTCAGGGAAAGGAGTCGGCGTTCAACTTCATTAATTCTTTTTTCCATTAATTGCTCAGCAACACTCAATGTGACCCCAAATCTAGCCAAAATATCTGATTGAAGTTTCATAACTTGATATAATTGAGCAAGAGCTGTGCCTTCTGGATGATGGGAAATTATAAGGTCTATTTTATTTTCTTCCCTTTGATTAAGAAGATAAGTAAGAAGAATTTCACCGATTTCCATGTCTATGCCAACAATAATTCTCCGTACCTCGGTTTCAGGATCACCGTTTAAAATTCGAGTGTCTGCGTAAGGATTGAAAAGTCTATCCCTGTCAAAAAATTCCCTCTCTTCATTGGGTAGTTTTTCAAATTTGGATTTTTCATCATTGAGTAGTTTTTGAATTTCTTCTTTTGGCCTTAAATCATTTTTAATTCCTATTTCCACTGCCTTCTCATAAAATTTCTTTAACTTCATTATAAGCCTCCTTATTCATGATCCAGACAGAAGGATATATAATAGAATAATTAAAAGTCGCTGACTGAATTTAACGGTAGCAGATTTACTGGAATTAGTCAAGATGCGAAAAGTTATTTGGGGAAGGATTATATTTGAAAAAATGAATTTACTATGTTATAAAAAAACTATGAAAAAGTACATATTTTTAGTAACTATACTTTTAATATTTTCAGGATTCACTTTTTCTCAGGAAAAAATTGAAAAAATAGAAATTATAGGGAATGACAGAGTATCCTCCGAGACAATTTTATATTATCTTACTGTAAAAGAAGGGGATTATTTTGATCCTTCCCAATTAAGGCAAGACTTTAGAATTCTATGGTCTACAGGATTCTTCTCCTATCTAAAAATGGAAGAGGAAGATGGTGCGAATGGGAAAATAATAAAAATCATAGTAAAGGAAAATCCAATCATTAAAGCTGTTAATTATAAGGGTGGGAAAAAGGTAAAGGAAGATGAAATAATTGATAAATTAAAAGAAGAGGACGTCTCTCTACTTCCTTATTCCTATTATAATCCTGTAAAAATTAAAAAAGTTGAGAAAGTGATTAAAGATCTATTAATAGAAAAAGGTCTCCCTTATGGTAAAGTGAAAGTGGAGACAAAAAAAATAGGGAAAAACGAGGTTGAAGTTAATTTTATAATTGATGAGGGACCGAAAGTAAGAGTTGCGAGTATTGAATTTGAAGGGCTTAAAGGAATACGTCCCAGCGAATTAATATGGGCTATGAAAGAAATAAAACCTCATACTCCACTTTATTGGGTAATGAAAAAGGATGTCTTTTCAAGAGCTAAACTTGAGAAGGATCTCGAAAATATTAAGAAAAAATTAAAGGAACTTGGATATATGGAAGCTGAAGTAGGAGAGCCTAAAATTGTAGAAGTTGAAAAAAGAACTTTTTATCTTAAAAAACAAAAAATGGTTAAAATCATAATCCCAATTAAAAGAGGACCGCGGTACAGACTTGGAAAAATTAAATTTGAGGGGAATAAGGCTTTACCTTCAAAAATTCTTAGGAAATTTATTAAATTGAAGGAAGGAGATTTCTATAGCACAAAAGCCATAGAGGATGGGATTGATGAAATTAGAAAAGTTTACTTATATCAGGGATATTTTTATTTCCAAATTTTCCCAATAGAAAATTTGAATCCAAAGGATAGAATAGTTGATTTAACACTTGCAATAAGAGAAAATGAAATCTGTTATCTTGGAAAATTAGAGTTCAAGGGAAATAACTACACAAAGGATAAAGTTTTAAGAAGAGAATTCTTACTTAGAGAAGGGGATAGATTCAGTACTCTTTTATTTGAAAACTCTCTAATGAGAATGAAACAGCTTGGACTTGTTGAAATTGAAAAAATGCCTGACGTAAAGCCTGATCCTAAAGATTACACCAAAATAGATGTTACAGTATATGTAAAAGAATTACAGAGACAAAATATTCAGTTTTCAGCAGGATACAGTGGTTATGAGGGGACATTTGTCTCTTTATCTTATTCTACTGTTAATTTCTTAGGAACAGGTGAGTCCTTTGAAATCATGCTTTTAACAGGGGGAAGAACAAAGAATTATTCATTCAGTTTTACAGAGCCCTATTTTCTTGATTATCCAATTTCTCTTGGTGGAAGTATTTATGATAGATGGATTAACCTTCCATTCCTTTATAATAGAAAAAGTAAAGGATTCAGCTTTATATGTGGTGCAAGAATTAAGAGTTTCTGGAGAACAAACATATCCTATGGTTATGAACGCGTGAAAGTAAGTGACATAAATGAAAATTTGCCATGGTTTTATGATCCATATTATGCGTATTATGCCCTTGCAGAGAGAACAGTTAGCAGTTTGACATGGACCATTTATCGTTCAACTGTGGATAGTCCACTTAATCCAACAAGAGGAACGCTTTATTTGGTATCTGCAAGATTAGGGGGAACTTTTCTGGGAGGAGACATAAGTCTGATAAATCCTCGTGTGGAGTGGACATGGTATAAACCATTAAGGAAACACGTTATTGGTTTCCACATAGAATTACAATATGTGAAACCATTAGAGGGTCAGGTACTTCCCTTTTGGGAAAAATTTTACCTTGGAGGAGAAAGATCAATTAGAGGATTTGAAATTTATTCAATTGGACCAAGAAATGAAAGAGGAGCAAACATTGGAGGAAATAAAACATTTGTTTTTAATGCAGAATATAAAATTCCTGTAGGCGGACCCCTTCAATTAATACTTTTTTATGATATGGGAAATGCTTATGGGATTGATGAGAAAATAAGTCTTTCAAATGTTTATTCTTCTATGGGACTTGAGGCAAGAATTTTTGTGCCAGCTTTAAGAATCCCTTTTAGATTAATTTTTGCATATAATCCAAGAACTGTAAGACCAACAGACTCCCATTTTGCAGTCAGGTTTGGTGTTGGCACAACTTTTTAAGGAGGTACGAGTATGAAAGTAAAAGGGAAGATTTTACTAATTTTAGGAATCCTCATCCTCTCTTTTTCATTTCTTAATGCACAACAAATAGTAAAAATAGGTGTAGTTGATTCTCAAAAAATTCTTTTTAATTCAAATCGAGGAAAAGAGGTTCTTGCTCAACTTGATAAAAAAACTAAGGAAATGCAGAACAAGCTGGACAAAATGGACAAAGAGATTCAGCAACTTGAGAATAAAATTGCAACACAGAGAGTTGCTCTTGACCCAGATACTCTTACTAGGCTTGGAGATGAATTACAGAGAAAAAGAACTGAAAGGCAGAGATTTTGGGAAGATTCACAAAGAGAAATAGCCTCTCTTAGAGCCAGATTGTTCACAAAAATGAGAAATGAAATATTACCAATTATTCAGCAAATTGGAAAGGAAAAGGGCTACACTTTAATTGTGGACCTTGCAGATGCTGGTGCAATTTATTGGGACCCAGCTGTTGATATTACGGATGAGGTAATAAGAAGATATAATCAAAAATATACCAAACAAAAATCTACTAAAAAGTAAGATGGATATTGAAAAAATTCTTGGTCTCCTTCCTCATCGATATCCTTTTCTATTGGTGGATAAAATAATCGAAATTGAAGAGGGAAAAAGGATAGTGGGTATTAAAAATGTCACAATCAATGAGCAGTTTTTCCAAGGACATTTTCCCAAAAAACCTGTAATGCCTGGAGTATTAATTCTTGAAGCAATGGCACAGACTGGTGCTTTGCTGTTAATAGGCTCCATCCCAGAAAGGGAAAAGAAGTTGATTTATTTAACTGGTATTGAAAAAGCAAGATTTAGAAGGCCAGTTGTTCCAGGAGATCAATTGAAAATGGAATTAACATTGTTAAATTTAAAGGAAAGATTTTGTAGAATTGGCGGAAAGGCTTTTGTAGAAAATAATCTTGTTGCAGAAGCTGAGATCTTAGCTGCTCTGGTTGATTTAGAAAAAGATGAGAAATGAAGTTTTTATTGACGAGAGAGCGTATGTTCACCCACATGCTGAGCTCGATGTTGGAGTAGAAATAGGACCCTTTTGCATAATAGATAAAAATGTAAGAATAGGGAAGGGGACGAAGATAGCCGCCAGTGTTTATATTACGGGTAATACTGAAATAGGGGAAAACTGTTATTTCTCCCCCTATTCGTCAATTGGAACAGAACCTCAGGATTTAACATATAAAGGTGAAGAAACCGGGGTAAAAATAGGTAATAACAATGTCTTTCGAGAATTTATTACTGTTCATAGAGGAACTGTCAAAGGAGGTGGAATAACATTAATTGGAAATAATAATTATTTTATGGCTTATACACATATAGCCCATGATTGTAAAGTCGGAAATGATACAATTTTCATAAATGGTGCTACTCTTGGAGGTCATGTAAAAGTAGATGATTTTGCAACTATAGGAGCTTTCAGTGGTGTCCATCAATTTTGCCGAGTAGGGAAATATGCTTTTATCGGAGGTTATTCTATAATAACTCAGGATGTTATTCCTTTTGCAAGAGTTGCAGGTGGTAGACCCCCACTAATTTTTGGCGTGAATGTAATAGGTTTGAGGAGAAGGGGATTTCCAAATGAGAAGATAAAAATTTTGAAAAATGTCTTCAAAATAATTTTCTGGTCAGATATGAATACTTCTCAGGCTCTGAAAAAAATTCAGGAGGAATTTGATCCTATTCCAGAAATAGAAGAAATCATAAATTTTATTAGAACTTCAAAGAGAGGTATTATCAAAAAGAGGGCTGATGCATGGGATATAGAATTGGTATAATAGCAGGAAAAGGAAGGATAACCGAAATTGTGATTAATGAAGCTAAAAAGAGGGGTTTTTTTACAGTTGTTGCTGGAATAAGAAATTATACAGATTCGAAATTAGAGGCTATTTCTGATGAATTTATCTGGTTTGAACCTGAAGAATTTTTAAATTTAATTGATTTTTTAAAGAAAAACAAAATAAGAGATTTAATTCTAACTGGTAAAATAAATTATTCCTTGATTGATAGATTACAGAATAAAAACCGAATAGTGCTCAGTTTGATAAATGAACTGAGTGATAAAAAACCTTATTCACTTTTTTTGTTATTAAAAAATTATTTAATGAAATTTAATTTTAAAATTAAGAATATTAAATTACTTTTGAAAGATTATTTTCCAGAGGAAAGAGTTTTTACAAACGACATGCCCTCTAAAAAAATATTAGAAGACATTAAGTTCGGATGGAGGATAGCGAAAAGAATAGCATCCTTAGATATTGGTCAAACAGTGGTTGTAAAAGAAAAAGCAGTGATTGCAGTTGAGGGAATGGAAGGAACTGATGAAACAATTATCAGAGCAGGAAAATTGGCAGGAAAGGGAATTGTGGTTGTAAAGGTTGGGAGGCCATATCAGGACATGAGATTTGATGTGCCAGTAGTTGGTTTTTCCACTGTTGAAAAGATTGCAAGTGTAAAGGGAAAGTGTCTCTGTATTGAGGCAGAAAAAACCATTTTCCTTGATCAGGATAAAGTTATTTCATATGCAAATAATAATGATATTTGTGTTATTGCTCTTAAACAGAAATCGATCTTATTAGGAGAAAAAGTTTGAGAGATAGAGTAAAAATAGCGGTTATTGGAGTTGGATATCTTGGAACTCAGCATACAAGAATACTTTCTTATCTCGAAAATGCTGAATTAGTTGGGGTTGTGGATATTGATTATGATAAGGCGATGCAAATTGGTAACAGACATGGAGTAAAGTACTTCATGGATTATAGAGAGGTTATTGATTTAATAGATGCTGCAGTTGTTGCAACCCCTACATCAGAGCATTATTCAATAGCAAAAGACTTAATCGAACATGGGAAAGCTGTTCTTGTTGAAAAACCAATAACAGAAACTGTTGAACAAGGAGAAAAATTAGTTCAAATTGCAAAAGAAAAAAATATAATTCTTCAGGTTGGGCATCTCGAAAGATTTAATCCTGCAGTGGAAGAATTGGAAAAAATAGTAACTGAACCAAAATTCATAGAAGTACAAAGGCTTGGTTCCTTTTCTGCCCGTTCTTTGGATATTGATGTCATACTCGATTTAATGATTCATGATTTGGATATAATATTAGCTTTGGTAAAGGATGAGGTCAAAGTTATTAAAGCAACAGGAACACATGTTTTAACAGATAAAATCGATATTGCAAATGCTCGTTTAGAATTTAATTCAGGATGTGTGGCAAATGTGACAGCAAGCCGAGTTCATCATGGAAAAATAAGAAAATTAAGAGTTTTCCAACCGAATGTTTATTTTTCTGTTGATTATATAGATCAGGAAGTAAAAGTTTTCTCGCTTGATGGAGAAAAAATCAATACACAGACCTTAAAGATAAAAAAAGAAGAGCCTTTAAAAAAAGAATTAGATAATTTCCTTCAGGGTGTTATGGGGAAAAAGAAAATAAAAGTAACAGGTGAAGAAGGACTTACAGCTTTAAAATTAGCATATCAAGTTTTAAAAGAAGCTCGGGCAGAAAAATAATTAATGATTGATGAATTCCTGTCTTCTCAAATTAAAGCAGGTAACTTCCCAGGTGCCTGTTATCTTATTGCAAAAGGTGAGAGAGTTCTTAAGAAAAATTGTATTGGTTTTTCTGTTATAGAGCCGGTAAAGATTAAGGCGACTATAAATACAATATATGACATTGCATCTTTGACTAAACCCCTAATTATAGGATCTCTTTATGGATTATTTTTTCAAAATAGAATTTTAAAATTTGATTACAAATTGGGTAAATTTTACTCATCTATTCCTGAAGAAAAGAAATCAATTAAGATTATTGAACTGCTTACACATCAAGGGGGTTTTCCAGCATGGTATCCTTTATATCTTGAAGGAAAGAATAAAAAAGAAATGATAGATTTTATTTTAAATAAATTATTGCTTGAAGCAAAACCTGGAAAGAAAGTAATTTATAGTTGTATCGGTTATATTTTACTTGGAGATATTTTAGAAAAAATCACAGGCAAAAGTTTAAATGAATTGGCAAAAGAATTTTTATTTAACCCTTTAAAATTAAAGAATACTTATTTTAACCCCCCAGGGAATATAAGAAATCAAATTGCTCCCACAGAGAGAGGAAATAAATATGAGAAAGAAAGATGCGGAAGCAAAGGAGAAAATTACAATGGCTGGCGTAAAACCATTATTTGGGGAGAAGTTCATGACCATAATTGCTATTCTATGGGAGGAATCTCGGGAAATTCAGGTTTATTTTCCAATATTGAAGATTTACATTGCTTAGCTCTTCAATTTTTAAAAGATTACAGTATTTTGTTTAAATCAGAGATAATAGACCTCTTTTATACAAATTATACTTCATACTCAACAGAATACAGATCAATAGGATGGAAACTTGCTAGCTCTCGAGTTTCATCTGCGGGTGATAATTTTTCTCGAAAATCAATAGGACATACTGGTTTTACAGGAACAAGTCTCTGGATAGATGCTGAGAAAAAGGGTATTTTTATATTTCTAACAAATCGCATTCATCCTGAATATAGAGATATTAATTTTAATAATATTAGAAAAAAATTTCATAATTTAGCAGAAAAAGTGATTTTCAAAATGTAAAGCTCTTATAAGGGTAAAAATTGCGGGCTATTTTGTAAGCAGTTCTTCTTATAAGTTCCCGTTCTATTTCATAAGGACTCATATCAAGCACAGGAACTTCTTCATCTTCATAGTAATAGTCATATTGGTAGATACTCGTTACCTCTCTATTAGCGAATAGAACATTTCCGGTTTTAACATCTATTACTCTAAAAGTGACTGAAAGCACTGACTCCTGTTCTATCTTATATCTGTTTTTTTGTGCTTTTTTATCAAAATATGGACCACTTACTCTTGGAGGAGGAATTAAAAATTCCTCAATTCTTCCCATTAAAAGGGTGCTGACTTTCAAATATTCTCCTATTTTCGTAGGGTCAATAGTAATGAACATCGAGATATCAGTATTTCTTAAAGCTGAATCAACTATTCCAGGATCAAGAACTTCAAAATTAATTGGTCTCATTGAAAACTCAATTACAATTCCATCTGCTAATTTTCTCCCGATTTCAGCATAAGTGTAAGAGCCTGTAAAAGGTAAAACCGCTAATTTCTCAATTAAAGAAACATCAACTTTTGGAGGTATAATTACAGTTTTGCAGTTAATTAAAGTAAATAATAAAAAAATAATTAAAACATGAATAAATCGTTTCATCGATTTTTCTCCTTTAATTTTTTTCTTTTATTTAATTTCTTTACCAGTCGTGGTCATTGATAATTTACCGTGTTTTACCCCTTTTGTGCTGATTAATTGTTCTGCCACTTTTTTTATTAAGTCACTTTTTCCTCTAACCACAATAACTTCAAGACAGTTGTGCTCATCCAAATGAATGTGAGTAGAGGAAATAATTAAATTATAATACTTATGTTGAATATTTGTAAGTTTATCTGTCAGTTCTCTGATTTCATGATTATAAACAAGGCTGATAATACCAATTGTTTCTTCTCCTTTTTTCCATTCTTCTTCAACGAGACGCTCTCTTATTAAATCTCTAATAGCTTCAGATCTATTTTTATAGCCTATTTTATTGATCAGGTCATCAAACTTTTTGATTAAATCATGATCAATGGATATTCCAAATCTTACAAGTTCACTCATTTTTTCCTCTTTAGTGTTATTTTCAGATAAATTTATAATACTTTCTTTTCTCAATGTCAAAAAGATTTTATTTTTTAAAATTTTTATTCAATATGCTTTCTAAATCTTAAAGAACTGAGTACAATAGCTACAATTCCGAAAATTGATAAAATTAATACTTCAGGCCATAAAATAGATAAATTATTGCCCTTTAAAAGTATGCCCCTTACTAATTTGACAAAATATCTAAGAGGATTGAAATAGGTAATATATTGAATTATTTTGGGCATATTTTCAATAGGAGAGAATATGCCAGAAAGAAGCATTGCTGGAACAATAAAGAAAAACGCAGTCATCATTGCTTGTTGTTGAGTTCGTGAAATAGTAGAGATAAAAAGACCTATACTTAAAGTAGTAAGAATGAAAATAAAAGAAGCTCCAAAAAGAAATAAAAGACTTCCCCTGACTGGAACATCAAATACTAATTTTCCGGCTAAAACAATAAGAATAATGTCGCAAAAACCAATTATAACGAAAGGTATTGTTTTCCCTAAAATTAATTCCCAGGTTTTTATAGGAGACACAATTAATTGTTCAATTGTTCCCATTTCTTTCTCTTTTGTTATAGCTAAGGAGGTTAAAATTATTGTGGTGATAAGTAAAATTAAACATATTACTCCAGGTACCATATACACTGCACTTTTTAATTCAGGATTATACCAAATCCTGGGTGCAAGAATTATATTACCAAATTCCCAATTTTCTACATTTATTAAAATCTTTTTTGAATATTCTCCTATTAATTTTGAAATATAGCTCATAATAATATTTGCAGAATTGGCATCAGTGGCATCTATTATTACTTGTAAAGATGTTTTTTTCATCTTTTTTATATTTTTTCCAAATTCTGGAGGAATAATAATAAAGGATTTAACTTCTCCTTTCTGTAAGAGATATTCTACATCATTATAAGAAAATACTTGATGAGATAAATTAAAATATTCTGTTATTGAAAATTTAGTTATGAGCTCTCTACTTTGCTGTGTTTGGTCAAAATCCAAAATACCAATTGATATATTCTTTACATCAGTTGTAACAGCATATCCAAATAAGATTAACTGAATTATTGGTGCTATAAAAATGGGCATCAACATTCTTTTATCACGGAAAGTTTGAATAAACTCTTTTCGAACAATATGAATAATTGTGCTAAACATTTTCATTCTAAGCTTAATCTTAATCTCTTAGCACATGCAAAAATTATAATGACTCCAAATAAAATTAATGCTAAAACCTCTCGCCATAGAAAAGAAAAACCTATTCCTTTAAGAAAAATTCCTCTTAAAATGGTTAAAAAGTATCTTGCAGGTATTAAATATGTTATAAATTGAATGATTTTAGGCATGCTTGAAATAGGAAAAATGAATCCAGAAAGAAGGAATGCGGGCAATAAAGTAAATATAACGGAGAACATAAAAGCAAGTTGTTGAGATTTTGTAACAGTGGATATAAAAAGTCCAATTCCTAAACCAGTGATTAAAAATATTCCTGAAATAATGAAAAGAAAAATTATATTTCCTTTAAGGGGAACTTTAAATAATAAAAATCCAATAAGAATTATAACGGAGATTTGGAACATGCCAAGAAAAAAGTAGGGGATGAGCTTGCCTATTATAATTTCTATGGGCTTTGTTGGAGTAATAATTAATTGTTCCATAGTTCCGGTCTCCCATTCTCTTGCAATTGTTAAGGAGGTTAATAATACTGTAAAAATCATCATCACTACTGCAATCAGTCCTGGAACTATAAAAAAAGGACTCTTTAGTCCTGGATTGTACCAAAATCTTTCCTGGATATTTATTAAAGGTAATTCTTTAAAAAGAATGTTTCCTTTCTTATTTAAAAATTTTTTAAAAAGATTAAATGAAAAATTATTAATTAGTTTTGATATATATCCCAATGCAATTAAAGCAGTATTGTTGTCACTTCCATCTACTAAAATTTGAAGAGGAGTATTCTTGCCTTCAGAAATATCATGGGAAAAATGGTCTGGAATTATTAACATTAATTTAACTCTTCTTTCACCAAGAAATTTATCTAAATTGATATAATGATTTGAGATAAAAGATAAATGGAAGAATTCGCTCGAGTTTATTGTAGAAATTAAACTTCTACTTAAAGAAGTATTGTCTTGATCTATTATTCCTATAGGAATCTGTTTTATATCAAAAGTAATAGCATAGGCAAAAAGAATTAATAAAATAATTGGTAAAAATATTGCTAAATAAAGGCTTCTTAGGTCTCTAATTATATGAATAAATTCTTTTCTTATAATAGGAAAGATTCTACTTTTCATTTTTCTCTTTCAATAGCTGATATAAAAACCTCCTCTAAAGTTGACTTTTCAGATTTTGTAAATTCTTTTTTTAATTCCTTGGGAGACCCCATAGCTATTATTTTTCCTGAATAAATAATTGCAATTCTATGGCATCTTTCAACTTCATCCATATAATGAGAAGTAACAAAAATTGTAGTCCCTTTTTCTGATAGATTATAAATCAAATCCCAGAAATCCCTTCGAGAAATAGGATCTACACTGGCTGTAGGCTCATCTAAAAATAATATTTCTGGCTGATGAAGAATTGCACATCCTAAAGATAAGCGTTGTTTCCATCCTCCTGAAAGTTCTCGAGTTAAATAATTCTCTTTTCCAATAAGCCCCGCCATTTTTATGACCCATTTTTTACGCTCTTTTATGGCTGAAGAGGATAAACCATGTATTCCGCCATAAAAATTTATATTTTCTTCTACAGTAAGATCCTGGTATAAGGTGAATTTTTGAGACATATATCCAATTATTTTTTTTATTTCTTCAGGCTGATTATTAATGGAATAGCCACCTACTAATCCTTCTCCTGAAGTGGGTCTCATAATTCCACATAGCATTCTAATGGTTGTAGATTTCCCAGCACCATTTGGTCCTAAAAAGCCAAAAATCTCTCCTTTTGCTACTTTAAAAGAAATATTATTAACTGCAACAAACTCACCAAATTTTTTTGTTAAATTATATACTTCTATAGCAAACATTCTCTTAATTTTCGGTTTTAATTTTTTGAATTAAGGAGAAAAATACATCTTCAAAAGATGGAGTAATTTTTCTAATACTTTTGATAGCGATTTTTTGATTTTCTAATCTGTTTTTTATTTCTTCGATTTTGACTTTTCCAGCTTTAAAAACCAAGTGAAGAGTGTCTCCATAAGGATATATATTTTTTAATTCTGGCCAGTTTTTTAATTTTGTTCTAATTTCCTTTTCTTCAGTAATAAGTTCTATAATTTCTTCTTTCATTTCTTTAATTAATTTTTCAGGATTTTCATAAGCTAGCAATTGTCCTTCATGAATTAAACCAACTTTTTGACACTTCTGAGCTTCATCCATATAAGGAGTAGTAAATAATATTGTCACTCCTTGATTATTTAATTGATAAAGTAGCTGCCACAGTTCTTTTCTTGAGATAGGGTCAACCCCTGTTGTTGGTTCGTCTAATAGAAGAATTTCAGGTGTGTGAAAAAGGCTACAAGCTAAAGCAAGTTTTTTTTGCATCCCTCCAGAGAGATTTCTTGCTAAAGTATTTTTAAAAGCTTTTAGACGGCTAAAATTCAATAATTCCTCCACTTTCTTTTTAAATTTTTCACGAGATATTTGATATAAATCTGCGAAGAATTTTAAATTTTCAAAAACTGTTAAGTCTCCATAGAGACTAAAATGCTGAGGCATGTATCCAATTTTTTCTTTAATTTTAGATGGAAATTTTGCTATCTCGATTTCTTTAAAAATAACTGAGCCAGAGGTAGGTTTTAAAAGCCCAGCTAACAGTCTTAATAAAGTTGATTTTCCAGCACCATCAGGACCAATTATACCAATAATTTTGCCTTTCTCAATTTCTAAATTAATATTGTTGATAGCTATAATCTGATTGAATCTTTTAAATAAATTTACAGTCTTTAAAATAATCACTTTTTACTTTATTATCGCTATTATTTATAAATAACCAATTCACCGACTTACCGATTCACCAACAAATATTTTCACATCCACTGGCATTCCAGGTTTCAATTCTCGTTTTTGATTTTTAAGATAAGATTTAATCATAAATACTAATTTCAGGCGCTCTTCTTTAGTTTGCACTTCTTTTGGAACAAATTCTGCTTCGTCAGAAATATAATCTACCTCACCCCTAAAAATTTTATTAGGATAAGAATCAGAATATACTTCAACTAGATTCCCTCTTTTTATTAAGCCAATATATCTTTCAGGAATGTATGCTTTAACATATGTTCTGCCTAAATCTAAGAGAGTGAAAAGAATTGTTCCCGGTAAAGCCAATTCGCCCACTTCCACATGTTTAATTTCAACATATCCATCTATTGGAGAACGAATTTCAGTATCTTTTAATTGACTAAAGAGAAATTTTTCTTTTGCTTCGAGATTTTTTATTTCTGCTTTGACCATCTCAATTTCTTCCTTCTCTTTTCCTCTAAGCGCAAGATTATAATTTTCAAGTGCACTTTCGTATTTCTCTTTTGCAAGTTTTAATTCTAAATCTGCTCTTTCTTTTTGATATTGTGATACTGCTCCTTTTTCAAAAAGCCTTGACATTCTTTCCTGATTTGTTTTGGCTAACATATATTCTTTTTTGGCACTTTCCAATTGATTTTTAGCAATTGCAATAAGCTCTTTTTTAGTGCCTTTTTCAAAAAGCTTCAATTTTAAATTTGCCATTTCAATATTTGCTTTAATTTGATTTAATTGAATTTGTAATTTTTCTTTATCAAGCAAACATAATAAATCTCCCTTTTTAACTTTCTGTCCTTCCTTTATAAAGATTTCTTTCACTTCTGCTTGCAATTTTGACCTGATTTCAACTTTTATTGCTTCAATTATGCCTGAGACTTCTATTGTTTTAATTTCCTTCTTATTTTTGCAGTTTGATATAAATATTTGGCTGAATATTAAACTTGAAATAGTAAAAATCCAGAAAATATTTATTGAATTTTTCATTTTTCCTCCGTGCTTTTTATTAAAGCTTTTTCGATGAATTTTATTAATTCGTTTTTTCTCTTTTCTAAATTTTCATTCGAAAGAGGATTATCTTCCCATATGAAGGAGAAAACAGGATGTGCAATAAAATAAAAAATAATGGCACCAATTAAAGTTGGTATTAAATTCTTATAATCATAATCGTAGAAATAACCTTTTCGTTTGCCTTCGTCAAAGACTTCTTCTCCTTTTTTATAAACTGGAAGCATTATTTCTTTTATTATTTCATATATATTTCTTTTATAACTGAGAACACTCCTTAAAACCAAAGGGGGAAGAAATCTATTTTTTGAAATAAAATCTATGTATTCGGATATTAATAATTTAAATTTTTCAGGTGGAGTCAAATTCATTGAAAAAATATTCAGGATTTTTGAAGCAATTTCACTAAAAAGTTTTCTTAAAATTTCAATGTAAAGACCTTCCTTATTTTTGAAATAATAATGAATCATTGCTTTATTAACTTTAGCTCTCTCTGCAATTTCCTGGGTAGTTGTAGAATCAAATCCCTTTTTGGAAAATATTTCTTGCGCTACTTTAAGAATTCTTTCTTTTGTCATATTAACTAACCATTTAGTTAATCTAATATTTTAAAGAAGTTTTGTCAAGCGATTTTATTTTTATTCTTGATTTTTATAATTCAAATCCACTATAAACTAAAAATGGAGGAAAAAAATGAGAAGAGTTTATAAAATTCTTTTACTCGGTTTAATTACTTTAACATTTCTTAGCTATATTTTTCTTTACTCTCAGACAAAAATATTCCTGGCAAGACATGGGCAGACTGATTGGAATAGGGAAGGCCGTATTCAAGGGTGGACTGATACAGAATTAAATGAACTTGGCAAAAAGCAAGCTCAAGCTCTTTATAATTATTTAAAACGAGAAAATATTAAAGTGATTTATACAAGTACTCTCAAAAGGACAATTCAGACAGCTAAGCCTTTTACTAAGAAGACATCAATTCCTATTCAGAATATAAAGGAATTAAGAGAAATGAATATGGGTATTCTTCAAGGACATTTGAATTCTGAACCAGAAGTGAGAAAAGAATTAAATTTAATGAAAAAAAATTTAAATTATAGAGTGCCAAAGGGAGAAAGTTATATGGATTTTTATAAACGGGTTTCTAAATTTATGGAGAAAATTTTAAAAAAACATAAAAATGAAACGATCTTAATTATAGGTCACAATGGAACAAATTCAATGATTCTGGCTTATCTTTTGAATATATCTTTGGAGAAAGCAATAAAGATTTATCAGCCAAATAATTTAGTTTTTACAATATTTTTATTGCCTGGACAGAAATCTCCCACAGTTGTTTGGAAATATTTGAGATAAATGTGATATAATCCTAAAGATGTTAGATTTAAAATTTATCAGGGAAAATAGAAAGGCTATTGAAGAAATGCTTGAAAAAAGGGGAATAAATTTACCTTTACAAAAGTTTTATGAATTAGATGAAAAAAGAAGAAATTTATTGAAAAAAATAGAGGAACTTAGAGCAAAAAGAAATAAAACATCAGATTTAATAGGGAAATTGAAAAGGGAGGGTAAAGATACTTCTGCACTTATTGAAGAAATGAAAGAAGTCTCTAAAACTATAAAATTTATGGAAGAAGATTTAGATAAAACTGAGGAAAAACTTTCGAATTTTCTTCTTATAATCCCAAATATTCCACATTCATCAGTACCAATAGGCGAAGATGCAGAGGACAACTGTGAAATTAGGAGAGTAGGGGAGAAGCCAGAATTTTCTTTCGAACCGAAACCCCACTGGGAAATAGGCAAAAAACTCGGAATATTAGATTTTGAGAGAGCAACAAAAATTGCTGGTGCAAGATTTCCTTTATACATAGGTGCAGGAGCAAAATTAGAAAGAGCATTGATCAATTTCATGCTGGACATTCATACTAAAGAAAAAGGATATATTGAAGTTCTTCCTCCATTTATAGCTAATAAAGAAAGTTTAATTGGCACAGGTAATTTACCTAAATTTGAGTATGATTTATTTAAATTGAGAGGATATGATTGGTATCTCATTCCCACTGCAGAAGTTCCATTAACAAATATTTTTCGGGATGAGATACTAAAAGAAGATGAACTTCCTAAAAGATTTGTGTCATATACGCCCTGTTTCAGAAAGGAGGCAGGATCATACGGTAAGGATGTAAAAGGACTCATCCGTCAACATCAATTTAATAAGGTAGAATTAATGACTTTTTCCCTTCCTGAAAATTCTTATGAAGAACTTGAAAGATTAACTACGGATGCAGAGGAAATTCTTAAAAGGCTTGGATTGCATTATCGTGTAGTGGTTTTATGCACAGGGGATTTAGGTTTTGCTTCTGCAAAAACGTATGATTTAGAGGTATGGATGCCCCACCGCAAAGATTATGTTGAAATTTCGTCCTGTAGTAATTTTGAGGATTTTCAAGCAAGGAGAGCCAATATAAGATTTAAAAGAAAAAATAAATCAAAGCCAGAGTTTGTCCATACTTTAAATGGCTCAGGACTTGCAATTGGTAGAACAGTGAGTGCAATACTAGAGAATTTTCAACAAGAAGATGGTTCTGTGGTAATTCCTAAGGCTCTTAGACCTTATATGGATGGGCTGGAAAAAATTGAACCATTAAAAACTTGATAATTTTGGCTAAGATTATTAAAATTTTTAAAGAAGGAGGGATGGCCGAGTGGCTTAAGGCGGCGGTCTTGAAAATCGCTTCCCGGGTAGATCCCGGGACGGGGGTTCGAATCCCTCTCCCTCCGCCATTTATATGGTTAATGGCAAATGGTCATTTGTTAAAGGAAGATTGACTTTGAAATAATAAATGTTAAAATAAAAAAGCGTGGAGGAGAGGTGCTGGAGTGGCTGAACAGGGTCGCCTGCTAAGCGACTGTCCCGATGAAAGTCGGGACCGTGGGTTCGAATCCCACCCTCTCCGCCACCATAACAATATATCTTAATATTCTTATAATCCAATCTTGGAGGTTGATTAAATGCTTTTTGTTAAAAAAATATTTATTTTTTTATTTTTTATAGGATTTTTGCTTAGTTTGTTTATAACCTGCGTAAGAAAACAAGCTGATATGGTTTTATTAAATGCAAATGTAATTACCATGAACCCAAAAAAACCAAGTGCACAAGCTGTTGCAATAATTGGGGATAAAATTGTTAAAGTAGGAAAAAATAAAGAAGTAGAAAAATTAATTGGAGTCCAAACAAAAGTCATTGACTTGACTGGGAAAACAGTTGTTCCTGGATTTATAGATGCGCATATACATTTCCTAGGGTTAGGGAATACAAAGAGAATTTTGAATCTTGTAGGAACGACTTCAAAAGAGGAAATTGTTAAGCTTGTTAAAAATAGAATTTTAAAGGAAGGAGAAGGAAAATGGATCCTTGGGAGAGGATGGGACCAGAATGACTGGCCAATAAAAGAATTTCCTACACGATGGGATTTAGATTCAGTATCTCCAAAAAATCCTGTTGTTTTAAGAAGAATTGATGGTCATGCCCTATGGGTTAATAGTCTTGTTTTGAAAAAAGCTGGAATTACAAAACAAACCCCAGATCCTAAAGGAGGAAAAATTCTCCGGGACCCAGAAACAGGAAAACCAACTGGTGTTTTAATTGACGAAGCCATGTCTCTTGTAAAGAAAATTATGCCTTCCCCTACATATGAAGAGAAGAAAGAAATGGCTATTCTGGCATCAAAAGAATGTTCTTCTCTCGGCCTCACAACAGTTCATGATGCGGGAGTGGATTTAGAAACTATAAAAATTTACAAGGAATTAATAAACGAAAACAAATTAACTGTAAGATTATATGTCATGCTTGGATGGCCTGGAGATGCAATTGATGAATATTTTAAAAAAGGACCTGAAATAGGATACGGAAATAACTTTTTAACAGTAAGAAGTATCAAGATGTTTTCTGATGGTGCTCTTGGTTCAAGAGGTGCAGCATTATTTGAACCTTATAATGACGATCCTACAAATACTGGTCTTATAACTTTTGATCCGGATGAGGCTTTGGAAGTAATGAAAAAAGCATTGAAAAAAGGTTTCCAGGTTTGTGTTCATGCAATAGGTGATAGAGCAAACAGATTGACCCTTGATCTTTTTGAAAAAGCTTTTAAAACCGTATCTCAGACAAAAAATCATAGATTTAGAATCGAACATGCTCAGGTTTTAACAGAAGAAGATATCCCAAGATTTGCAAAATTAAATGTGATACCTTCTATGCAACCAACTCATGCAACTTCTGATATGTATTGGGCTGTGGATAGACTTGGTTCAGAGAGAGCTAAATATGCATATGCATGGAAATCTTTAATAAATACAGGAGTTAGAATTGCTGGAGGTTCAGATGCACCTGTGGAGAATGCAAATCCTTTATGGGGTATTTACGCGGCATGTACTAGGCAGGACCATAAAGGCTGGCCAAAAGGAGGATGGTATCCTGAACAGAGGGTAACTCGATATGAAGCTTTAAAAATGTTTACAATTGATGCAGCTTATGCAGGTTTTGAAGAAAAAATAAAAGGTTCAATTGAAGAGGGGAAATTGGCAGATATTGTGATTTTATCAAAAAATTTATTGAGTATTCCTGCAAAAGAAATACTTAATACTCATGTTGAAATGACAATTGTTGGTGGTAAAATAGTCTATCAAAAATAAAGAGTTATTGTATCGCTCTTCATTATATCAATGAAAATCTCAGTTATTTCAGGGTCAAAAAGAATTCCTGAATTTTTTTCAAAAATTTCAAAAATCTTTCCTATTGTAAATTTGTTTCTATAAGGACGCTTTGAACTTAAAGCTTCAAAGGAGTCAACTATTCCCAGTATTCTTGCTTCCAGAGGAATTTCTTTCTCTTTAAGGCCTTCTGGATAACCAGAACCATCCCATCTTTCATGATGATATTTTACAGCTGGAATTATAGGTCTAAGAAAGTTAAAGGGAGATAATATTTCGCAACTAGTGAGGGGGTGCTGTTGAATGATTAATCTCTCCTCAAATGTTAAAGGAGCTGTCTTTTGTAGAATTACATCACTTATGGATATCTTTCCTACATCATGTAAATATCCTGCTAATTCTAATTTATCTAATTTTTCAGGAGGAAGATTTAATCTTTTACCAATTTTTTTGGCATAGTAGGCAACCCTTTCTGAATGTCCAACTGAATATTGCTCTCTATTTTCAACATATTTTACTAATTTAAATAATAATTCTAATATTTCTTGTTGGGGTTCATTCAATTTTTCAAATTTATGTATTCTATTATTTAATCCCATCTTTCTCCTCCTTTCACTATCTTATTCTGCAAAAACCATGCCAAAAAATTCATAAACTATCTTTTTTATTTTCAATAAGATAACCAAATTTATTAGTATTTTATGACAAAATTTGTCAACAACTGTGACAATAATTGTCATCCAAAATGTCTGCATGCCGACAATTAAATACTTGATTTTTTTCGGTTATTAATGTTATAAATTAAACAAATATGAAAAATACTGTTATTACAATCGCGAATCAAAAAGGTGGAGTAGGGAAGACCACAACTGCTATTAATATTTCCGCAGCTCTTGCCTTTAAAGGGTTTAAAACTCTGCTTGTGGACGTTGATCCTCAGGCAAATTCAACTATTTCTTATGTATTAAATCCAGAAAAAATAGAAAAATCCATATATGAAGCTTTAACTGATTCAAATATCACATTAAAAGATATTATTTTAAATACTACTGTGCCTGGGCTGCACCTTATCCCATCAAAAATTTCAATGGCTAAATTAGAATCAACTCTTCTTGGTGAAATAGATAGTTATTACCGTTTAAAGGATAAAATAGAAGGGTTAAAAAAAGAATATGAATATATAATAATAGATACTCCACCTACATTAGGATTAATAACATTAAACGCTATGGTTGCAGCTTCTTATATTCTGATTCCTATTCAACCATCTTATTTATCCTTGGAAGGCACTGATGATTTACTTGAGACTATTGAAAAAGTAAAACAGAGAGCTAATCCAGATTTAAAAATTTTAGGAGTTTTGATAACTCTTCATGATAAAAGGACAGTTATATCCAAAGATGTGATTAACAAAATCAAAGAAGTATTTGGCCCTGTAGTATTTAAAACAATAATAACGCGAAGTGTAAGATTGGAAGAAAGTCCTGCATATAAGGAATCAATTTTCACCTTTGCTCCAAACTCATCAGGTGCAATTCAGTATAAAAATCTTGTTGAGGAGATAATAAGCCGTGCCTAAAAAAATAGGTTTACCAGATTCCTTTAAAATGCGACATGACACTCATTTTGTTGAACTCCTTTCATCTATCTCAAAAAGCCCTTTATTAAGAGTTATACCTATTGAAAAAATATATCCAAATCCTAATCAACCAAGAAGTGAATTGGGCAATATTGATGATTTAGCTTTATCGATTAAATCTAAAGGTATTCTAGAACCAATTATTGTTAGACCTAAAGGTGAAGGATATGAAATAATTTCTGGAGAAAGAAGATATAGAGCTGCAATAAAAGCTGGCTTAAAAGAAGTTCCATGTATAGAAATGAATGTTGATGATAAAGAGTCACTGGAAATATCCTTGATTGAAAATTTACACAGAAAAGATTTAGATCCATTTGAAGAAGCCGACGGGCTTAGAGCACTTGTGGAAATTTATGGATATACACATCAAGAAATAGCTAAAAAAATTGGTAAATCAAGAATTTCAATTACTGAAACTTTAAGCCTATTAAAAATTCCTGAAGAAGTAAGAAAATTGTGCAGCGAATATAATATAAAAGCAAAGACAGTATTGGTTCAAATTGCTCGCCAACCATCTAAGGAGAAAATGATAGAACTTGTTGAAAGAATAAAAAAAGAAGGGCTTACTCGTGAAGATACTCGGAAATTAACAAAACAACTCAAAGTGGATAAAGAAAAAAAAGTTGAAAAGCCAAAAAATTATATTTTTAAATTTCGCCCTCCAGGAAAAGAATATCAATTAAGTATAGTTTTTAGAAAAAGCAGTGTTGAAAAAAGTGAAATAATTGAGATTTTGAAAACAATCATTAGACAATTAGAATCTGAAAGTTGAATCCTTTCCCAATAGAATTTTTTACATTTTTTTATTTTTTAATCTATATGTTATTGGTTTACATAATATATCTTATACGACCCAATATAAAAACAATTAAACAATCCATTTATAAAAAGCTATTTTTATTTTTAAGATGTTAAAGATATATGGAGAGAATTCCACCCATATAAAATCCGTTCTGAAATCCTGTTTCAACTTTAATTTCAAACAAGTCATATACTTTTAATCTCAACCCTATTGGAATATATAAAACAGGAATATAAAGGCCAATTTCATCCTGTTCTTCTATTTCAATGTCTTTTACAAGCTGTCCTTTTACAAATATATCTAACTTGCCCAGACCAAGACCAATTCCAAAATATGGATTTAATGGTAAGTTATTGAAAAAATTGAAAATAGTTGAAATACTCATCAAATATTGAGTCAAATCAATGCTTCCTTTAATTGAATCCCAGTTTTTTTTGTAGCGCCAAATACCTGAACCTGACATTTTCTCATAAACAAAAGAAAGTTGAAAAACAGTAGAAATAAAGCTTTTAGTACCCTCTTCATAACTTAATTTTAAAAAATAAGTACTTCCTCTCAAAGCAGGAGATTCATATACTAATTTACTCATAATTTCTTCTGGCATTCCATACCATCCTCCTCCAACTCCCAATGCCCATCGTGAGGAAACAGTATTGGATTTTTGGGCAAATCCAATATTATATGTAGTCAGAATAACCATCACGATGATCAATTTCTTATTTTTCATTTTTATTTTCTTTTTCTTTTCTTAAAAATGAAAATTCAAATTCTAATTTTAAAATTAATTCATTCAATGATTTTTCTTTATATTGAGGTAATCTCTCCTCTATTTCATTAACAATTCTAAACAATTCAGGACTTGCAAAAGCTCTCAAAATTTCTATGAATTCCTCAATCTTTTCCCAGTCTCTTTGTTTCAAATAAAATTTCTTATTTTCTAATTCTAAAGGATTTTTAAATAATTCTTCACTAAATTTCACAAAAGGCTTTAAACATTCTAATGCTAATTCACGAGCATACGGAGAATTTAGGAGAATTGAATTGACTTCTGGCGAATATCTGTAATATAGCTTTATAATTTCATTCCCGCGGATTGTGGACTTTAATAAATTATCTCTTAAAGATTTAAGATATATTATTTTTCTTGAAGAATTTTTATCTTTATTTAATGTGGTTATTATGGGACAATTAGTATCACTTTCACCCTTGTTTTCAGGTTCTTCAGGAGGATATTTCCCTGCTATGAAGTCCTTATAGGTATAATAGGCTTTTTTAGGAGTAAAATTATTATAAATAATCCCATATTTAGGAATTTCAGGTCTTGGGTCATCTATTATCTCATAAAAAAAGATTTTATTTATGTATGACCTATTTCTCATTCCTTGAAGAAACTCGAGATAATATTTTGACTGAACCTCCTCCCCTACTTCATCTGTAGGCCAACCAGTTTCTGTAATCCAGAAAGGTTTATTATCTACTCCTTCTTCTTTAAGCACTCTAAGAACAGATGGAAGCAGAGGACCTTGATCATTTTCTAATTTATCGAAAATATAAGTTGGTCCCCTAATATCATAAATGTGGTGAGAAATTACATCAATATAATCCTTTGCTTCTCTTAAAATAGCCCTTAGCCATATGTTCCACATATTATCTCCAGTAGTCAAATGTGATAAATCTGGTCCAACAATTTTACAATTGGAGTCAATCGATTTTGCAGTTTGTGCTCCAGGGATTAGAATATTGAATACATACTCATCTAAAGTTCCAGACCAAAATTTTTCCAAATTCGGCTCATTCCACATTGACCAATATTTGACTTTACTTTTATACCTTCTCACGACTTTTTTAACAAAATTTGTCCAGTACTGTTTTTTTAAGGGTGGATAATTTTTAGACTTGCCATTATTTGCCCAAGAAGGTGTATAAGCAAGGACTCCAAGTATACTTAAACCCTTATCTATTGAGTTATTCACAACTCTATCCATTTCTTTCCAGTTAAAATTTCCTTTGGAACTTTCGATTTCATACCAGTTAAAATCAACTCTTACCCATTTTATTCCCGCATTTTTTATTAGTGATAGAGTTCTATTTTTTGGAACATGTCCATTTATTCCATAAGGAGAAGGATTCTGTTGTGAAAATATAATTTGAGAAAGGATCAAAAATATGGAAATTAAGACTATTCCTCTCTTTTTCATTAATAATTTCGTTTTTCCATTTTAAATAATTAGATAGACAAAGTCAAATTAATTGACTTTCATATAAAAATAGCCTAAATTTTTAATATGCTTGTAAAATTAATTTTAATTGGATTTTTGATATTTGTATTATATTTATTAATAAAATTCATTAGATTTATAAATAAATGGAGCTCGTTTTTCAAATTGCCTAAAGAACCTCCTCAACAGAAAAAATCAAATTTAATGATTAAAGACGAGGTTTGTAATACCTATCTTCCAGTAGAAGATGCAATAGAAGTTAATATAAATGGTAAAAAATACTATTTCTGTTCAAAGGAATGTAAGGAAAAATTCATAGAAGAATATAAAAAAGGCTTTTTAAAAAAGCCTTGACAATTTATATAACTTTTCTTATAAATATCACCTAATGGATAATTTAATTGAAATTTATTGGATAATAATTCCTGCCATGATAATGCGTAACCCGAACACGGGTGCTATACTTTAAACCCGTGTTCGGGATTCCTTCCCGAATTATAAATAATCCCTTTCGAAAATTTAAATTTTTATTCCTTTTGGAGGTTTTGAAATGACAAGAACTATAGAAGAAATAAATGAAAAAATTAAAAAAGAAAAGGTAAAAGTGGTTACAGCTGATGAAATGACCAAGATTGTAAAAGAAATTGGACCAAAAAAAGCTTTTGAAAAGGTAGATGTTGTAACAACTGGAACTTTTGGAGCAATGTGTTCCTCTGGAGTCTGGATTAATTTTGGTCATGCGGATCCACCGATTAAAATGTCTAAGGTATGGATAAACGGAGTTGAAGCATACACAGGCGTGGCTGCAGTTGATGCTTATCTAGGTGCAACTCAACCATCCGAGTCCTTAGGTATAAAATATGGAGGTGCACATGTAATTGAAGATTTAATTAATAGAAAACCTGTTATTGTGAGAGCTGAAGCATATGGAACTGATTGTTATCCAAGAAAATACATAGAGACACAACTCACAATTGATGATTTAAATCAGGCTATTATGTGCAATCCAAGAAATGCATATCAAAAGTATAATGTAGCTACAAATTCTTCTAACAGAATTCTTTATACATACATGGGTAAACTTCTTCCGAATTTTGGAAATGCGACCTATTCAGGAGCAGGAGAGCTATCTCCCCTCATGAATGATCCCTTTTTTGAAACTATTGGTATTGGAACTAGAATATTTATTGGAGGAACCCAAGGATACATAATTGGAAACGGGACCCAACATGATCCCAAAAACCAATTTTCCACACTAATGGTAATCGGAAATCTAAAAGAAATGACTAGTAAATTTTTAAAAGCTGCAACTTTCAGTGGTTATGGCTGCACCTTGTATTTGGGAATTGGCATTCCCATACCTATTTTGAATGAAGAAATAGCTCATTATACTGGATTAAGTGATGCAGATATAATTACAAATGTTCTAGATTATGGGATTCCTTCTCGTTCAAGACCGATTCTACGAAAGGTAAGCTATGCAGAATTGAAATCTGGTTATATTGAGATTAATGGTAAAAAAGTTAAAACTTCTCCCCTTTCGAGTTTTTATAAAGCAAAATTAATTGCTCAAGTATTAAAGGAGTGGATAGAAAATGGAAAGTTTTTCTTAACTAAGCCAGTTCAAAAACTCTCCTTAAAGGAAACTTTTCAATCTATGGCTATGAATGAACCTAAGGAGATAGAATTTTTTAAAGAAAAAAAGGTTGAAATTCCTGAAGAAAAATATTTGTTCAGGAATGAGAATGAATGTATTCATTGTGGAGTTTGTATTTCTATTTGTACGGAGGATGTTTTCTATCATGACCAGAAGTGGAATATTCATGTGAATTCACAGAAATGCAATGGATGTGGAATCTGTGAAGACGTATGCCCTGTTGGAGCTATATATGTTCAGTGAAAAATGGCAATTAAGAGGACTAAAATAAAAATTAAGGAAACTATTATATCCCTGATATGTGAGGAAAGATTTATACCTATTGCAGAGAAAGAAATAATAAATCAGAGGAAATTACTTGAAGATTACATAAAAAATGACCCTTTATTCAAGTCAACTTTAAAGCCCTATATTGTTCCCTATAATGCTCCTGAGATCGTGAAGAGAATGGCTGTGGAAAGTGCTAAGGCAGGTGTTGGTCCTATGGCATGCGTAGCTGGAGCAATTGCTGAATATACTTTAAAGGCATTAATTAAGGAAGGAGCCAAGCATGCAATTGTAGATAATGGAGGAGATATTGCAATGAAAATAAA
Organism: Candidatus Aminicenantes bacterium JdFR-78; assembly: GCA_002010665.1. GTDB lineage: Bacteria > Acidobacteriota > Aminicenantia > JdFR-78 > JdFR-78 > JdFR-78. Next base: position 166,580 of record MTON01000024.1, on the reverse strand, counting down.
TCATCCTATAATTGTTGGAATTTATTCTGGAGAAAATGTTTGTAATATCGGGTTAAAATTTTATCCTTGTGATTCTATTATAGGAATTTGCACATCATCTGCCACAATAGGTCATTCTTTAAGCTTTGGAAAAGCAGATGCAGTGGTCGTCATTTCAAAAAATGTTACCTTAGCAGATGCTGTAGCTACCTCACTCTGTAATTCAATAAAACAAAAAGACAGAAAGATAATTGAAGAAAACATTGAATCATTTATGATGGATGAGATTGATGGAATAATGGTTTTTTATGGAGATATTATAGGGTTAGCTGGGAATCTACCTGAAATAGTTCAGGCAGAAATCGATCCTATTCTTATCACTAAAGGGTAATTTTTAAATTAAAAGATGAGAAAATTGAGAGTTGGAATTATGGGATGCACTGGCTTGGTAGGACAACAGTTTATTAAAATGCTTTCCAATCATCCTTATTTTGAAATTTCCTGTTTGACAGCGTCATCAAACTCAGAGGGAAAAAAGTATAATGAAGTAGTAAACTGGATGTTGAAAGGAGAAATTCCCAATATTGTAAAAAACTTGATAATTGAGAAAACCAGTATTGAAACTTTTATAAAAAACAATATAAAAATAGTTTTTAGTGCTCTTCCCTCTTCTGTGGCAAAGGATATTGAGATTGAATTAAGAAATAACGGATTATATATCTTTTCTAATGCAAGCGCTCATAGAATGAATGAAGAAATACCTATTATAATTCCAGAAATAAATCCTGAACATTTTGAGTTAGCAGAAAAACAGAAAAATAAATACGGAGGATTTGTAATTACCAATTCAAATTGTACGACTTCAGGGTTTGTAATGGCCCTAAAGCCAATTTTAAATTTAAAATTGAAATCTGCAATAATTACAACATATCAATCTATTTCAGGAGCTGGAAGAAAAGGAATACCTGCAATGAGTATATTTGGAAATGTTATCCCATATATAAAAGATGAAGAGGAGAAAATTGAAAGAGAGACAAAAAAAATTCTTGGGCAATTAGTTAATGGAAAAATCAAAGAAAAAGAAATTGAAGTAATAGCAAATTGTGCAAGAGTACCTGTGCCTTTTGGACATTTAGAATGCATAACTCTTGAATTTGAAAGAGAAATAAATGAAAGCCTTTTTATTAAAAATTTAATCAATTTTAAAGGAGAACCACAAAAATTAAGACTACCCTCTGCACCTGAGAGACCGATAATATTAATAAACGAAAAAGATAGACCACAGCCAATTTTTGATATACATACAGAAAAAGGAATGGCAGTAGTAATAGGAAGGATAAGAAGAAAGAACAATAAAATAAGCTTTTTTCTTCATGTGAATAATCTTGTAAGAGGAGCAGCTGGAACAAGTGTGTTAAATGCTGAATATGCATTAAAAAAAGAAATAATAGAGAATTAAAATGAAAATAACAAAATTTGGAGGAGCTTGTTTGAACAATCCTGAGAATTTTTTAAAAGTAGTAGAAATAATTAGAGATGAGAAGAGCAAAACTGCAATTGTTGTATCCGCAGTTTCTGGAGTTACTGATATGCTTTTCCACGCAATAGAATTAGCTTTAAAATCTGAAAATAAAATAAAACAAATTCTTAATAAAATTCATAAAAAGCACGAATTTTTAATTGAAAACACCATTTATGACAGAAATTTTAAGAAAAAAGTAAAAAGAAAAATCTCCTATAAAATAAAAAGACTTGAAAGATTATTATATGGAGTTGCCTACACTAGAGAGTTAACAGATTCTATTAAAGCAAATATTCTAAGTTATGGGGAACGGTTTTCAGCTATAATCCTTTCTGAAATTTTAACCCAGAATGGTATAAAGGCTACTGAGCTAGAATCTGAGAAAATTAAAATAATAACTGATGACTCATTTGAAAATGCAACTGTTGATTTAAAAGAGACAAAATTGAATTTTGAAAAACATGTTGTTCCATTGTTAAATAAAGGAATTATTCCTGTTATTACAGGTTATTACGGATGCACTAAAAAAGGAAAAATTACAACTTTTGGAAGAAATGGCTCTGACTATAGTGCAGCTGTTGTTGCTTATGCATTAAATTCTCCTATTTTAGAAATATGGAAAGACGTAGATGGTTTCATGAGCGCTGATCCAAAAATTGTAAGAAATGCAAAGAGAATAACCAGATTGTCACATTACGAGGCGGCAGAACTTTCCTATTTTGGAGCAAAAATTTTACATCCTCGTACTGTTGAACCCTTAACAGAATTGAAAACAAAAATTATAATAAGGAATTTTTATAAAGATGGTGGAAGAGGTACACTGATTTTGCCAAAAGGGTATGTTAAAAAGAATATTGTTAAAAGTGTTACCTTTAATAATGAAATAGGTGTTTTTAGAATTTATGGACCTGGGGTTGGGTATAAGCCCGGAATTATAGGAGAAATTGGTAATCTTCTTTCTCAAAAAGGAATAAATATTTATTCAATTCTCACATCTCAAACCTGTATAAACTTGTTAATTAATAAAAGGGATTTAGAGAAAAGTCATGAAGTGTTGAATAATTTATGTGGAGGAGTTATTGAGAAATTTGTTTTAGTGAGAGATATTGCACTCATTGCAGTTGTTGGTGAAGGTATTAAAAAAAGAAAAGGTATTGCAGCAAAAGTTTTTTCGGCAGTTGCTAAAAAGAATATTAATGTTGAAATGATTTCTTCAGGTGCATCTGAAGTTGCTTATTATTTTGTTGTGAAAGAGAAAGATTTAAAAAAGGCAGTTATTGCAATTCATGATGAATTTTTTTAAGAAATAAGAAAAAAAATCAAAGATTATATGAAAAATATTCTTGTAAAGCTTTTACTTCAAGATTTCCCTTTTGAAGTGCCTCAATTCCATTTACACAGGCATATGCTCCAGAAATTGTAGTAATACATGGGATTGATCTTTTTATAGCTATTTTTCTAATATTTAGACTATCCTGTTTTGGGCCCTTACCTGTAGGGGTATTTATTATGATATCAATTTCTTGATTTTTAATTAAATCAATAACATTTGGTCTTCCTTCATAGACCTTTAATATTGACTTTACATCCAATCCATTATTTTGTAAGACATTAGCTGTCCCTTGTGTAGCTATTAGTCTGAAACCTATATCACTTAATTTTTTTGCTATAAATATAATTGCTCTTTTATCTTTATTTTTAACACTTATGAAAACTGTTCCCTTTGTAGGTAAATTATGTCCAGCAGAAATGTAAGCTTTTGCAAAAGCTTTTCCAAAATCTGAATCAATTCCCATTACTTCTCCAGTGGACTTCATTTCTGGACCAAGAACTGGATCAACTCCTGGTAGTTTATCAAAGGAAAAAACAGGATATTTTACAGCAAAATGCTTTGGTATAATTTCTTTGGTAAAGCCTAAATCCTTTAATTTTTTTCCTATTATAACTTTTGTCGCTAATTTAGCTAATGAAATACCAATTGCTTTACTTACATAAGGAATTGTTCGGGAAGCTCTTGGATTAACTTCTAAGACATAAATTAAATCACCTTTTATTGCGAATTGAATATTTAAAAGTCCTCTTACCCTTAGCTTTGTAGCAATTAATTTGGTTTGGCGCTTTATTTCTTCAATTTGAGAATTAGCCAGTGTAACAGGAGGTATAACGCAGCTACTATCACCAGAGTGAATACCTGCTTCTTCAATATGTTCCATTATACCTCCAATGACTACAGTATCTCCATCAGATATTGCATCAACATCAACTTCAATTGCATCCTCAATAAATTTATCTATTAAAATAGGATATTCTCTTGATACTTTTATAGTCTGATTGAGAAAATAGTTTTCAAACATAGAGCGAGAATAAATTATCTCCATTGCTCTTCCGCCAATTACATATGAAGGTCTTACTAAGAGAGGATAACCAATTTTTTCTGCAATTCTAATTGCTTCTTCAACTGAACAGGCAACTCCACCCGGAGGTTGATTTAGGTTAAGATTTGATATAAACTTCTTAAATCTGCTTCTATTTTCTGCAATATCTATTTTGTCTGGTGCAGTGCCAATAATTCTTATATAACTATTCCCAAATTTTTTGATTTTTTTAACCAGATTTAGAGGAGTTTGTCCTCCAAATTGGACTATAATTCCATCTACCTTTTCTTTTTCAATAATATTCAAAATATCTTCTTCATATAACGGCTCAAAATACAGTCTATCAGATGTATCATAATCAGTACTTACCGTTTCTGGATTTGAATTAACCATAACGGATTCAATTCCTTCTTCCTTTAATGCATAAGCACAATGCACACAACAATAATCAAATTCAATGCCTTGCCCGATTCTATTTGGACCACCTCCTAAAATCATTATTTTTTTGTTATTGCTTTGTTTGATTTCATCTTCTTCCTCATAAGTTAAATAATAATACGGGGTAAATGCTTCAAATTCTCCTGCACATGTATCAACGCATTTAACTACTGATTCAATATTATGATTTTTTCTATAATTTCTAATGTTTTCAGGTGTTTCCCTTAAAGAAACCGCGATTTGATAATCTGACATTCCAAATTGTTTTGCTCTTTTTATTAATTGAGGAGTAAGAGATGATAAGCCCATTTTTTGAACCCTGGATTGATGAGAAATTAATTCATTTTCGAATTCAAGGATTTGTTTTATTTGGTCTAAAAACCAAGGATCTATACCTGTGAGTTCATGTATTTCCTTAATTTCTATTTTTTTTAATAAAGCTGCCTGAATATAGAATAAACGGTCTGGAGAGGGTTTTCTTAGATTTGATTTTATCTCTTCAATATCCAAATTTTTGAAATGATTTTTTAAATAACAAACTCCAATTCCAGAATTCTCTTTTTCTAGACCTCTCAAAGCTTTCTGAAGTGCTTCTTTAAAAGTTCTACCGATTGCCATAACTTCTCCAATAGATTTCATTTGAGTTGTAATTTCTGTATTTACATCTTGAAATTTTTCAAAATCCCATCGTGGTATTTTGACAACACAATAGTCAAGTGCTGGTTCAAATGATGCAGGTGTTTTCTTTGTAATATCATTTGGAATTTCATCCAAGGTATAGCCAACTGCAAGTTTAGCAGCTATTTTTGCTATTGGAAAACCTGTAGCTTTTGAAGCAAGTGCTGAGCTTCTTGAAACTCTAGGATTCATTTCAATAACCAGCATTCTTCCATTTTTAGGATTTACAGCAAACTGAATGTTTGAACCTCCTGTTTCAACTCCTACAGCGCGAATTATTCTTAAGGCTTTATCCCTCATTTTTTGGTATTCTTTATCAGTTAAGGTTTGTGCAGGAGCAACTGTGATAGAATCACCAGTATGAACGCCCATTGGATCAAAATTTTCTATCGAGCAAATAATTACCACATTATCCTTTGAATCCCGCATTACTTCCAACTCATATTCCTTCCATCCAATTACTGATTCCTCAATTAATGCTTCATGAATTGGAGAGACACGAAGTGCCCACTCAATCATTTCCTTATATTCTTCCATATTATATGCAATACCTGCACCAGTACCTCCAAGAGTGAAAGAGGGTCTGATTATTATAGGAAAACTGATAAGATCGAGTAATCTTAAAGCTTCTTCAGTATTACGAATAGTCCCTCCTTTTGGAACCTCTAATCCGATTTCCTCCATTGTTTTTTTGAATAACTCTCTATTTTCGGTTTTTTTAATAGAATCAACCTTTACTCCAATTATTTTTACGTTATATTTTTTAAGGACTTCCTGTTCAAAAAGCTCAACAGTTAAATTTAAAGCTGTCTGTCCTCCCAGAGTAGGAAGTATAGCATCTGGTTTTTCTTTTTGAATAACTTTAGTCAATATTTCGGGAACAAGAGGTTCAATATAAGTTTTGTCTACCATTTCGGGGTCAGTCATGATTGTTGCAGGATTTGAGTTAACAAGAATTATTTTATAGCCTTCCTCTTTCAGTGCCTTGCATGCTTGCGAACCAGAATAATCAAATTCACATGCCTGCCCTATAATTATTGGACCCGAACCAATTATTAATATTTTTTTAATGTCCTTTCTTTTTGGCATATTTAATTGTTCGTATAATATATTTTCCTAAATAAAAGATTAATTTCAAAAAATTTACATTCGACTTATAACCAATTTTCTAAATTCATCAAAAAGATAAGTTGTGTCATGAGGCCCAGGACATGATTCTGGGTGAAATTGAACTGAGATAAAAGGAATTTCTTTATGTCCGATTCCTTCAACTGTATTATCATTTAAATTGATATGGGTTAATTCTATTTTTTCATCTTTAAAACTTTCGAAGTCAATAGCAAAACCGTGATTTTGTGTTGTAATCATAACTTTTCCTGTCTTCAAATCTTTTACAGGATGATTCCCTCCCCTATGTCCGAATTTTAATTTATATGTTTTTCCTCCAAGTGCAAGTCCAAGAATTTGATGACCAAGACAAATTCCCAAAATTGGCACTTTATTTAAAAGTTTTTTAGTTGTTTCAATACCATAGCACACAATTGCTGGATCTCCGGGACCATTTGAAAGAACAACTCCTGCTGGTTTATAAGATAATATAAGTTCATAATCTGTTCTTGCTGGAAAAACAACAATATCAAAATCTCTTTTTTTCAATTCTTTTAAAATATTAAATTTGACTCCAAAATCTAAAACAACGATTAAAGGATTTCCCGTTCTTCCATTGTAAAAATAAATTTTATTTGTTGTAACATATTTAACTAAATCCTGTTCAGAAATTGATGGCAATTCCCTAACTTTTTTAATTAATTCCTTTTTTGAATATTTCCTATTAGTTAGAAGACCTTTCATTGCCCCATAAATTCTAATTTTTCTTGTAATTGCTCGAGTATCAACTTCTGTCAGAGTGAATACATTATTTTCAACAAGAAAATCTTTTAAATTCTTTTCAGCCCGCCAATTGCTTGAAATTTTACTTAATTCTCGAATCACAAAACCCTCAACTTGAACTTTCGAAGACTCTAAATCTTCACTATTAACTCCATAGTTTCCAATTAAAGGATAAGTCATTACAACAATTTGTCCTTTGTAAGAAGGATCAGTCAGAACTTCTTGGTACCCTGTCATTGAAGTGTTAAAAACTACTTCTCCATAACGCTCAAATTCTTTATTGAAAAATGTTTCTCCTTCAAAAATAGACCCATCTTCTAAACCTAAATAAGCTTTTCTCATTCTTAAATTCTTATCATTCTATCTATAGCATCCTTTGCCTTCTCAGCAGTTTCTTCTGGAACTTTAACTACGAATTTCATTTCTTTCAAAGAATCGAGGACTTTTCTCAATGTTATCTTTTTCATATTACTGCATATTGCATATTCATAAGCAGGATAAAAATTTTTATCCGGATTTTCCTTTTTAAGTCTATAGATAATTCCTGTTTCTGTGGCAATTATAATTTCTTTTTTGTCTGTTAATCTCGCTTGCTTTACCATACCTCCTGTAGAAAGGATTTTGTCAGCCAATTCCAATACCTCTCCTCTGCATTCTGGATGAGCCCAAACCTCTGCTTCTGGGAATTCTTTCTTTTTTTCTAAAATATGCTTAGGTAATATCATCCTATGCACATAACAATATCCATCCCATAAGATAAGTTTCTTATTTGTTTGAGAAGCAATATAACTTCCAAGATACTGGTCGGGTGCGAATAAAATTTCATTAGAATTTACAGCTTCAATTACTCTTATTGCATTAGAAGAAGTACAACAAAAGTCACATTCAGCTTTTACCTCTGCAGTTGAATTTATATAACATACAACAGGTCTTCCAGGATATTTATTCTTCCATTCCTTCATCTCCTGCGCACTGATCATATCTGCCATGGGACATCCTGCTGTGATATCAGGTATAAGAACAGTTTTATTAGGAGCAAGAATCGAAGCAGTTTCAGCCATAAAATGAACCCCACAAAAAACTATAACCTTTTCATTAACTTCAGCAGCTTTTTGACTCAAACCAAGAGAATCGCCTATATAGTCTGCAATATCTTGTACTTCTCCTCTTTGATAATTATGTGCAAGAATTATTGCATTTCTTTCCTTTTTTAACTTAATTATTTCTTCAATATATTCTTGTGTTTTCAATTTTGAGACTCCTAATGTAAAAAATATTAACATTTATGTATAGCATTTTTTAAGAAAATTTGGAAGGAAAGTCAATTAATTCTAAATAATATCTTTAATTTTTCACTTTTTAATGCCTGTTCAAAGGCTTTTTCCCATTCACATAATGAGTATTCTCCATCAATTAAAGATTCTACTTCGACCAGATTTCTTTCCAATAGTTCCAACGCTTTATTAAATGGACCACATCTTGAACCAGTGACATTAATCTCATTCACCACAATTGAAGAAATATCAAGGACTACTCTGCCATGGTAAGTGCTTTTTAGAATCACTTTACCTTCTGGCTTTACATATTTTAATGCCTGTTTTATACCTCCCCTCTTTCCCGCAGCCTCTATAACTATATCAAATCTATGATCTATATTCTTTCCTTTTAATAAAGTTTTAATGTTTTTATTTTCCAGAATTTTCAATTTTCTTTTGTGCTTTCCCATACAATAGGTTTCACAATTCATTAATTTCATGACCTGAGAAATTAATAATCCAATTTTTCCATCTCCTATTATTAATACTTTATCGTTTTTTCTTATTTCAATCTGCTCCGTGATTCTTAATGCTGCAGCCAGTGGTTCTGTGAATACTGCTTTTTCATCAGAAATTTTGTCAGGAACAATATAAAGGTTTGAAATTGGAAGCGTAATGTATTCTGCAAATGCTCCATCTTTATTTAAAATCCCAACCACTTTTCTTGAAGGACAATGATTTTTTCTCCCAGTTAAACAATACTCACACTTACCACATCCAATATTTATCTCTCCAACTACTCTTTTCCCAATCCATTTTTTGTTTTTAGCCTCAACAACTATACCAACAAATTCATGGCCAAGAATTCCTTCAAAATTCATATAACCTTTTAAAATCTCTATATCTGTATTACATATTCCTGCTTTTAAAATCTTAATAAGAGCTTCGTCTTCTTTAATTTCTGGAATAGGAACTTCATTTAGAGAAATCTCGTTATTTTTAAAAACAAGTGCTTTCATTAAATTCTGATTTTTCTAAGTTCGTTTAGAACTTCTCCAGCAGATTGGAATCTATTTACTTTATCTTTTTCAAGGCATTTTAAAATAATATAATCCAGCTGATGAGGAATATCTTTTCTAATTTCTCTTAAAGAGGTTGGCTTTTTAGAAAGATGCTGGGAAAACACATCTCCTTCTGCAAAAGGAGGCCTTCCTGCTGCTAAATGATAAAGGGTAGCTCCTGCTGAATAAAGGTCTGTTCTATGGTCTATTGATGTCCCAAGAATCTGTTCAGGCGCCATATAATAAGGAGTTCCACTAAATGTCATTTCTCTATTTTCACCAGTAAGGATAATTGCAATTCCAAAATCCATTACTTTTATCTGTTTATCTTTTGTAAGCATTATGTTATGGGGTTTTATATCTCTATGAATAACTCCTTTTTTATGAGCGTAATCCAGAGCTTTAAAAAGATGATAGGCAACAAAAATTAATTGGGGAACTGTAAGTCTACCAACCTTTCTTAAATAATCCATGAAAGTTTCACCTTCAATATATTCCATAGAAATAAAATAGCTTTCACTTATTTGTCCTACATCATAAACAGTAATTATATTAGGATGGGATAAAGAAGCAGAAGTTCTTGCTTCACTCAAAAACCTTTCTACTGCTTTTCTTTTCTGTAAAAATTCTTTATTTAACATTTTAAGAGCAACAATCCTTTTTAAGATTAAATCTTCTGCTTTGTATACTGCGCCCATTCCTCCTTCACCAATTTTCTCAATTATTCTGTATCTTTCTGACGAATCCTCTACTGCTTTTTCAAATTTTGCTTTTTCTAATGCTTTTTTCTCTATTTCTTCAACTTTATTTTCAATATCTTTAAATTCTTTATCAAACTCATAGATTCTATTATATAAAGTCTTTGCCTCATCATATTTTTGTTTTTCTTCATATGTTCGTGCTAAGTAATAATAATATTCTTTATTTCCGTCATTTATAGTTTCATCATTTATCGCTTTTAAAAATCTTTCTTCTGCCTTGTCATACTCTTCTCTTTCAAGATAAATTTTTCCTGCAATAAAATTAGCTTGAAAAAAATTTGGGCTTTCATATGGGACTTTTCTTAAAAATTCTAAAGCAGTTTCTGCCTCACCCATTTCATAAGCAACTTTACCTGCATTAAAATAATCTTCTGATAGTTTGTAAAGGGTTAGTGCTTTTGTTAAATTCCCAATTTGATGATATATAGAAGCTGCTTGCTGAAAATCTTTTCCTAATTCATAGCATTCAGCAGCCTTTTCCATCTCTCCTCGTCTTAGGTAACTATCTCCTGCAAGAACGAAATTTTTACTCTTATAATAACATTCAGCAGCCTTATCATCTTGATTATCCCATTCGTATAATTTAGCTGCTCTTTCGTAATCACCACTTTTTTCAAAATATTGAGCAGCTTTCCCTATTTGATTTTTAGCAAAATATGCCTCTCCAAGCATTTGGAACTCTCTTTTTTCATCTCCAAGCTTTTTGTAAACCTCTGCAGCTTGAAAGAAATTAGCTGATTTCTTAAAATAATCTGCTGCTTCCTCTAATTTTCCATGTTTTTTACATATTTCACCCGCTTTCTCGAACATATTTTGTTCAGTTAACATCCCCATACATTTATCTATCTTTCCAGCATTTTCAAGTGCACCAATTATGTTTTCAAATTTTTTCTTTGCTTCTTGGTTTCTTGAAATTAGTTCCCTGTTGGTTTCATACCATTTCTCATAATTTATGGTAGCTCTCCCAATTAGACCAGCTTTTTCAAAAGCTCTTCCAGCTTCATAATACATTTTCTCTCTTTCAAAAAGTGCTCCTGCCTCTTCCCATTTTTTTAAAAGCAATAATAAATGTGCTGCTTCTGAGTATTTTTCTTTTTTTAGATACAATTTAACTGCCTCTTCAGTTTTTCCGGTTGATATATAGAAATCTATTAGTTCTGAAAAAAGTCCATATTTAAGATATAATTTTTCAGATTTTTTTATTTCTCCAATTTTCTGATACAAGTGAGCTAGATTTAAATGGCTTTTGGTTTTTTTATATATTTTTAAGGCCTTTTTATATTTTCCAAGTTTCTCGTAAATCTCACCTGCTTCTTTTATGTAGCCTAAATTATAATTTCTCTTTGCTTTTCTACTTAAAGCAAAGCTCTTGAAAAGAATTGTGAAAAAATTAGAAAGAAAAGGAGTATTATTATATAGAGATACAATTAAACTTCTATCCAGAGTTTTTATTAATTTTATGAAGACAATAAGGATAAAGAAATATATTAAAAACTGAATCGATATTGGTAAATTCGCGATTTCAAAATCAGGAATTTTTAATGCTTTTATTTTAAATAGTATATCTACCATTTTTATTTAATCTTTGTGAATATCTTAAATTTTTGCATAAAGAAAGTCAATACAAATATTGTCATTTAATTTAAATTTTGATATAATCCCGAATGCTTTGAGCAATGGCGAATGGGGTAAGATTCAAATTATTAATAATCATTTTCTTTAGTTTAAAATTATTATTAAATGCTGGAAAAATAAATGAAAAATACTATATTAAAGTTCCGAAATTATCCCAACCCCCTGTTATTGATGGCTTATTAAATGATGAGTGCTGGAAAGAGGCTTTTAAAATTGAAAAATTCACACAATTTGAACCAAAAGAAAATTCACCACCTACAGAAAAAACAATTGCTTACATTGGCTACGATAAAAAGAATTTATATGTAGCCTTTCAATGTTTTGACTCTGAACCCGATAAAATAAGAGCATCACTTTCAAAAAGGGACCATATTTCCCTTGATGACTTTGTAGGATTTGTTCTTGACACTTTTAATGCAAAGAAAAGAGCCTTTCAGTTCGTTGTGAATCCTTTGGGAATTCAAGAGGATAGTATAGTAACTGAAGAACCTTTAAAGGAAGATCTGAGTTGGGATACTTATTTTATCTCAAAAGGAAGAATTAACAAAGATGGATACACCGTTGAAATAGCAATCCCTTTTAAAAGCATCCGTTTTCCAAATACTTCGGTTCAAAGGTGGGGAATTCACATTTTTAGAAGAATAAGAAGAAAAAGTGAACGAATACATTGGATCCCATTGACGAGAGATATAACTGGTTATCTGATTCAAGCAGGAACTTTGGAAATTGATGGAGAAATCGAGAGAGGCAGAAATTTAGAAATCATGCCGGTGGCTACTGGGCTGAAAAGGATGGGCGAAAATTTTGACTCTGATTTTGGATTAAATTTTAAATATGGAATTACATCAAATCTAACTGCCGATTTCTCCTATAATCCTGATTTCAGTCATATAGAGGCTGATCTGCCACAAGTTGATATAAATTTAAGATATGCACTCTATTATCCAGAAAAAAGGCCTTTTTTCTATGAAGCGAAGGATATTTTTGAAACATTAATTCCAATTGTCTATACAAGAAGAATAATCGATCCCTTATGGGGAGCAAAATTAACAGGAAAAATTGGAAAGACAACCATAGGATATATAAATGCGTATGATGAAAATCCAACAGAAAGCCTGTGGGAAATAAGTGGAGTGGAAAGCAGGAAAAAAGATAATGCTCTTTTTAATATTTTGCGTCTAAAAAGAGATTTATATTCTGAATCATACATTGGGTTCATTTTGACAGACAAAGAAATTGGGCAAAATATTGGTTCTCTATCACGATATAATAGAGTTTTTGGACTTGATGGCCAATTTAAATTTAAAAAATATTACTATTTTACTTTCCAAGCTCTTTATTCTAAGACTAAGTTCAAAAATAAAACTACGTCATTAGTCCCTGCCCTTGCTTTATGGTTTAAACATTCTTCTAGAAAGATTTTTTTTGATGTAAGCTGGTTTAGTATACATCCTGATTTTGAAGCTTCATCAGGTTTCATAATAAGAAATAATGTAAAAGAATTTGACATAAGACTTGCCTATAAGTACTATCCCCAGAAAAAATTTCTAATATTTTTAAGACCAATGATTCATTATAGAAGATGGTATGACTTTAAAAATATCTTAACAGATGAAGCAAAAATTTTTTCAATTTATATGAGGGGTTCTAAAGAAACTATTTTAAGCATTAAGTATTCAGATTACATGGAAAGATGGGCAGGAATAAATTTCCATAAGAATTATTTTTATTTAAGTGCAAGCTCTCAACCATTTAAGTGGTTAAGCGGAAGTTACAACTTTTTAATTGGGGACGGAATTTATTATGATCCTAAAAACCCGTATCTGGGTTTTAGAATAAATCATTATATAAAAACAGAGATAAGGCCCTCATCTATTCTAAGAATTTCATACTATTTCAAAAACAGCAAGTTTTTTAAAAAGAAAGGAGGAGAAAAAGTTTATGATATAAACACCATTAGACAAAAAATTACCCTTCAAATTTCAAGAACCCTTTCCTTCAGATTTATTACAGATTATCATAGCTATTATAAAAAGCTTTTTAATTCCTTTCTTATAAGCTGGGAATATAGACCAGGCACTACTTTCTATTTAGGGTTTGATGACACTCAGGAAAAAGAAATGGATGTTTTTGTAAGAAAGAAAAGAACTTTTTTCGTAAAGTTCTCTTACTGGTGGAGATTTTAAAAGTAAATCTTAATACAAATTCTATAAAGAAGATTATTTAAATTCAAATTAAAAATCTCTTGATTCACTTTATCATCAATATAGGTTATTATTGTCTCTCCTTTAGGTGAAATCCAACAATATTTTACATCCAAATTTAAGGCAAGGGTAGAAGCTATAATATAATCAATTCCCAAACCAGTTTGGAATCCAAAACTGTCCTCTATGTCTTGATTAATCTTTATTTCAGGAATCGTTATTATTTCCTCAGAAATTTGAAAATGATTGAAATAATAGCCGAATCCAATTGAAAAATATGGATAAAGTGAATCTTTAATAGGATAAATAAATATGCCACTTACCAAAATAGGAGTTACTGAAAGTTCGCCCGGATAAAGATTATTTTTTTCTTTTACTTGACTTTTCCAGTTTCCTGAATCAATTTCTATCATAAAATTATTCCCTATTTTAAGATTGAAAAGTAATCCTGACATAAAATCGCCATTATAGATTTTTTTTACTGGATCAGCATACTGAACTTTGAGACCTAAAGCAAAAGAGATTTTTTGAGCTTTTAAATTGGCACATATAAAAAACAGAAATATAAAGACGACTAAAATTTTCTTTCTCATACATAATTTATAATTTCTAAAAATCAGTTGTTTGTCAAATTAAAATATAGTAAAATCCATTTACTCAAATGAAAAGGAGTAAAAAATGAATTTTAGCGAATATTTCAAAAAAAGAGAAAAAGAAATTATCAATTTTTTAAAAGAACTTGTATTTCTAGAATCTCCTACTCATGATAAAAATGCAGTAGATAAATGTTCAAATTTTTATTTTGAAGAATTGAAAAAACTTGGAATAAAAACATCCAAAATAACTCAAAAGGAAATAGGAGATTTTGGTTTCGCTGAACTCCCAGGAAAAAGTAATGAAAAAATTCTTGTGCTTTTGCACATAGATACAGTGTGGAAGATCGGAAAGATTAAGGAAATGCCTTTCAAAATCGAGGGGGAGAAAATTTTCGGACCAGGTGTTCTTGATATGAAAGCAGGAGCAGTTATGGTGTATTTTGCATTTAAAGCTATTAAAGATTCGGGTTTAAAACCAAAGAAAACAATATCTGTATTTTGTAATTCAGAAGAAGAAACAGGTAGCCATCATTCTGAGAAATTTATAATTGACTCTGCAAAAAAATCAAAATATGTCCTCTGTCTCGAGCCAGCTCTCCCTGACGGCTCCTTAAAGATGCAAAGAAAAGGAAGAATGGTTGGGAAATTAATAACTTTTGGAAAATCAGCACATGGAAGTTCTCCTCATAAAGGAGTAAATGCAATTATTGAACTCTCGCATCAATTATTAAAATTAAAAAAAGTACAAAAAGGAGGAATAACTATAAATGTTGGATTAATCAGAGGTGGCGAAAAAGTAAACGTTGTTCCAGACAGTGCAGAGGCAATCTTGGATATAAGGTTCTGGAAAACAAAAGATAAAGAAAAAATAATTGATTTTTTTAATTATTTAAAACCAAAAATGGAAGGAGCTAAATTAAAGTTCCAAGTTTTAAGTTTCCGACCACCAATGGAAAAAACGAGAGTTTCATTCAATCTATTTAGAAGAATAAAAAGAATTGGAAAAAAATTAGGAATTGAGATAAAAGCTGGAAAGTCAGGTGGAGGTTCTGATGCTTCTTTTGCTTCTAATATAGGAATACCAACTGTGGATGGTCTTGGCCCAGTGGGAAATGGCATCCACAGTGAAAATGAACATTTATATATTGCTTCTCTTCTAGAGAGGACTACTTTACTTACTGAATTATTTTTGAAACTCTGATTTATATAATTTGGTTCATTACTATTTTAGATGAAATTTGACTTAATCTAAATTATTTATTATAGTTAAAAAGGCAGGAAAATGGATTATTTAAGCAAAGGGGATAAGGAAACTTACCTCAGAAGAATTTCAGGTTCCTTTTATGACTTTGTTAATTCAAAAAATAAAAAAGCTTTAAATGAAATCTTATATAAAATAAAAAGGAAAACAGGCTGTGAAAAAATTCTAATCTATATCCTAATTGAGAAACAAAAATTTAAAGAGTTATTAACATCAAAAGAAATTATTGTTTTTCCTTCTTTAAAGAAGCAATTCATTCCAAAGAGAAAAATATTAAGAAAATTAACCGAAAAAGATTCTTCAAATACACTTTATAAATTTTTTAGGAATAAATTTCAAAATGCAACCGATTTTGTTTTTTTTCCTTTTTTAACAGAGGAAAAAAAATTTATAGGATTTCTTTTAGGAATTAATTGCCCTTTGAGAGAAATTTCTGCTAAAAAGAAAGCTTCGCTTTCAGATTATTTTCAAAGTATACGAAAATGGATTGTTTTAGAATATCTTAATTTTCACAATAAATTATTGGAAAAAGAAATCTACATATTCAGAGAAATGACAAAAGCCATATCAAAAGAGAACACCTTAGAAAATATGATTAAAAAACTTCATGGCTTAATTGTAAAAGAAATGGGCTATTCAAAAGTAGCCTTTCTGCTTTTAAATGAGAAGGACGAAATTCTTGAGCCTTTTTATGTTTATCCAGATTATTTTAAAGAAAAAGCAAGAATACCTCTGGGTAAAGGAATAACAGGATGGGTTGCTAAAACAGGGAAGAGTATAATTATTCCGGATGTGAGTAAAGATAAGAGATATATAAGTCTCGATAGAGATATAAAATCTGAGCTGTGTGTTCCAATTAAAGTCGAAAACAAAGTAATTGGTGTTATAAATTTAGAGAGTAAAAAACTGAATGATTTTTCTGATCATGAATTGGAAATTTTTACTTCCATAGCAAGCTATTTAGGTATTATTTTTGAATTATATTTAACCAATCAAAAACTTCATCATCTTTCAATAACGGATGAATTGACTGATTTATACAATTATAGGTATTTTTATAATAGACTTGAACAAGAAATTGAGAGAGCAAAAAGATCTGATCAGTTCTTAACGGTGGTTTTATTAGACATAGATTTTTTTAAAGAATACAATGATACATTTGGTCATAAGGCAGGTGATAAAGCACTTTATGAATTAGCTCAAATAATTAAGAATAATGTCAGAAAAAGTGATATTGTTGCAAGATATGGGGGCGATGAGTTTGCAATAATTATGCCCAATACAGATGCATACCAGAGCTTAAGGGTAATTGATAGGGTAAGGGTTAAAATTGAAAATTATATTTTTTCAAAAGAAAAACCATCGGCTGGAAAACTTACTATTAGTGCAGGTATAGCAACTTTCCCTGTCCATGCTAAAACCCTTGATGAATTAATTACCAAAGCAGACACAGCTCTCTTTCGACCAAAAAGAGAAGGCCGAAATCAGATAAGAGTATGTGAATAAGAATCTATTTTATATCAAAAAGTTCTCCTATATTTTTTGAATATAATTCAAAAGCTAATTTTTCGAGTAATTTTTTATCAGAAAGAAGTGACTTTATTTTATCCATAATTTCTTTTTTAAGAATAAGCGTGAGTTTTTTGCCTTTCTTCTTCAATCTAACTCTTAAGCCTTTCCCTCTCACAATAGTAATATTTCTTTTACCATACGTGCAACCTGTTGAAAATTGAATACCATCTGCAAAACATGATTGAGGAGGAGATGGAATTGTCTCTATAATAACCTTCATTTCAAAGGGAGATTTTCCTAGTATTTCATTAGCATAATTGCCTGCTTTTAGACCCAAAACTAAATATGGCCCTAAATGTCCATGAAATTCAATTGCTCTTTTTAGAAAATTATCATTTTGTTTCATTAATTTTATTTTCATCTAATTTACTTCAAAAGTCAAAACAGCTGAATAATCCACTTTGTGATTGACATAAATAAGCCATTCGCCCTTATTAGAAATTTTAATTTTTGCAATTCCTTCTTGATTACTCTTAGCCATTATTGGAAATGCATCTTTTTCCGGTTTAAAATCTGCGTAAGTAGCATAAACAAAGGTTGATAATGGCTTCCCTTCGAAGATAATTTTGACAGTAAGGTAATCTCCTGGTTTGATTTTAGCTGGATTTTCCAAAGGAATGATTTCTATTCTATGCCCAAAAAAATGAGAAAAACCTTTATCTTTTTTTCCCACCTGAATTATAGCTTTGGCGTATTTACCTGAAGGACCATAGGGCTCCCCTGCTTTTCTTTCAGATTTCACTCCCAGAATATAAACTCCTTCTTTTTTTACCATAAATTTTCCTGAACCTTTTGCAGGTTTTAAGATTAATTTTACTCCATCAGGGTCTATTAATGTAGCTTTTTTAAATATATTCCAATAATTCCTTTCCAGATTCATAACCCAATGTTCTGGAGAAAGATATTTATGCCCGTATCCAATAAAATACGAAGTTTCTTCTCCAACTTTAAGTTTGTAATTCTTGATGGTTATCCACATTGAATGAGATAAAGAAATTTGATTCATGAAATGCAATCCAATAAGAAGAAAAGTTATAATAAAAATTTTTTTTCTCATTTTTTTACCTCCTTTGATTTCTTATTTTTTGTTTAAGATCAAATCTTTCCATCCTTAGTTTAAAAATGCATTCTCATACCAGCAGTAAAAGTCCTTCCTTGTCTGAAATATTTACTCTCTTTTTCAATTTTTTCATTAAATAAATTATCCACGGCTATAAAAAAGCCTGTATCTCTATATATTTTTTTAATAATTTTTATATCCACTAAATAACATTCGTCTATACTTTGAGTATTAGATGTATTTGTGAATCTTTTTCCTAAATATTTTCCTAATATATTAAAATTGAGACCAATTTTTTGATTAGAATAATTTAAAACAAAATTAAATGTGTGACGAGGACTATATGGGAATTCCTTTCCTGAAGAGATATTTTGTGTTTTAAGAAAAGTATAGCCGAGCACTCCTACAAATGCCTTATTCAAATTAATCTTAACTTCTAATTCTATTCCCTGGCTATAAGCTTTATTGATATTTATTGAACGGAAAACCGGTTTACCATCTATTATTTCATCTGTTCTTTCAGAAGTGATCATATTCCTAAGGTTATTCTTAAAAAGTGAAATTCGAGTTGTAAAATTACTTGTAAAATAATGCTCAATATCAAAAGTATATCCAGTAGAAGTCTCTGGCTTTAAATCAGGATTTCCTCCAAGCCAGAATCCACCACCCCAAGGATGATAATACTGTTGTTCATATAACTGAGATAAAGTTGGTGCAAGAAATCCTTTACCAATGGATGCTCGTAAGTTAGTAGTTTCACTTAATTTAAAAAATATAGCAGCCTTTGGTACAAGTTCAGTCCCCCATTTATCATGATTGTCTAATCTGAAAGCCAAAATTAAAGTCAATGGTTTAATCAACTTTATCTCATCTTGAGCAAAGAGACTGTTAATAATTTGATGTTTCTTTCCTTCAATCAATGTATATTTAATTTCATCATATCGACTTTCCAATCCCAAGGTAAGTAAATTACTCTTTCCTAACATTCTTACATATTGCACTTCTGCTCTTGTTGTCTTTTCATCCCATGTTCTTGGAGCACGTCCGGGTCGTGCATCGAGGCGGTGAGAATCATAATGAAAACCTTTTACCTCTAAATAAGAAACCTTATCTATCCCTATTCTCCAATTTAAAATCAAATTAAACTTTTCGTCATCAAGGTAGTCACCTTTCTCATTAAAATATCCTGTGGTGAAGGTAACTTTATTACTTTCATTAAAATTGTATTCAAATTTCCCTTGCACATTGTATCCATCATATTCATACCCTGCACCCATATTATTTGACTTATTTTTACTTCCAGTAATTAGATAACGAAATTTTCCAATCTGGGAACCATAACCCAGCATTGCTCTTACAGTATTCCCTGTTCCATAGGAAACATAACCATCAAATGTAGATTTTTTAGGAGCAGATTTAGTAATTATATTAATTACTCCTGCAACTGCGTCACTTCCATATAAGACTGATGAAGGACCTTTTATAATTTCTATTCTATCAATCATATCAATAGGAATATGACTTAAATCAATACTTTCAGCATGTCTTCCTTTAAGCCTCTGTCCATCCACCAATACAAGAGTATATTTGGATGGTAAACCATGAATTTTAACAGTTGCTCTCGAGAAACCATTTGTTTGAATATAAACGCCAGGGAGCCATCTCAATATATCCCCTACTGTTTGTGCATTTGTTTTTTCAATTTCTTCCCTAGTAATTATGACTGTGGTAATCGGGACATCCTTTAAAGAGTGGGGTGTTTTAGTTGCAGTTACAACAATCTTTTCTTTCCCTATATAAACCGGTTTTTCTTCCTTTTTTTCTTTTTCTTTTCCGAGTAAGAAATTCTGAGATATACCAAAAATTAAAATTATTACTAATATGATGATTCTTTTTATTTTTGTTTTCATCTGATCCTCCATTTGTGTTACTTTTTTAAAATTTGTAACACACAATTATAGCAAAAAATGGGACTTTGTCAATCTTAGAATCGAAAAAAATTAAATTAGATATAAAATCTTATTTATTTTGTTTCTTTTAGAATACGAAATCCTACATATTCCAAGGAAGGAGACCGGTAAGGTTCTTTTTTGTCACAAATATGCCGGGCTGAAAGTCCAAGAATAATACCTTCACCATTTTCTTTAACACACCATTCAGAAACATTTCCGTTCAAATCATAAATCTTGCCAAAAGAGGCATTGAAATAACCTACAGGTAAGATTAAACCTTGAGTTTTCTCAAGCTCCTGAAATTTCTCTTCCAGCATATCTGCTTCATCTGGAGATAAATTATAACCAGCCCAGTAACAGAGAGTATTTTCGTTTCCTGTGCATTTTTCTAACCATTCTTTCATTTCTTTTTCCTTCGGTAATCGATACTTTTCCCCTGTTTTCTCTGATAGCCATTTACAATATTTAATAGCTATTTCGAAATCTATACCTGAAACTGGATAATTTTGTGTTCCAGGCTTAAACCCTTTTTCTGTCCACCCAACAATAGAAGATGTATTTATATCTTTGTTTTCTCTAAGAAATTGAGCAAATTGAGCTCTTGTAACTTCAAACCTGCCCACTTCGATTTTTCCTATTCTTACTGTTTCTGGAACTAATATTCCATTAATAATTATCCCTAAATTACCTTCCTCATCATATTTAAAATCTTTTTTGAGAGCTATATCTAAAGGAGAGCCTTTCTTTAAAGCTTTATTTTTCTTTTCTTCTTTCCCGAATAAATATTTATCAAACCATGCCAGTTCCTCTTCTATTTTTCTTCTCTGGTGTGAAATCCTTCTAAAACCATGTGGTTCTCCAGGAAAAAGAACAAATCTAACAGGAACTTTGCCTATCTGTTGAAGAGTCCTGTAATGTTCGAAACCCTGCTCTGTTGGAACATTAGTATCTTTATCTCCAAATAAAATTAAAGTTGGTGTTTTAACTCTATCCAGCCTAAAAATGGGTGATTTTTTAATATATACATCCAATTTCTCCCTGAAAGGACCACCGAGATAAAGATTGTCAAATTGAGGCCCGAAACGGCAATTACCATAATCACTGATCCAGTTTACATCACCTGCCCCACAGCATGCTACTTTAAAACGATCTGTTTCCACTACTAGACCAATAGAAAGGATTGCCCCATTGCTCCAGCCCATTAAACCTAATTTATCAGGATCAACCAGTCCTTTATCAATTAAATAATCTATGCCACTTAAAATATCTGGAATTTCTAATTCATAATATTTTCCAAAAATTGACTCTAAAAATTCAAGACCATAATTTGAACTTCCAGAATAATTAACAAATAAAACAAAACAATTCTTGCCAGCTAAAAGATGTGGATAATCTCCCCATGAAAGCGTAAACCAATCAGGATCATACGCTGATGGTCCTCCATGAATACTCACTATAAGAGGATATCTTTTACCTTTCTCATAATCCTTTGGATAATAAAGAATTCCTTCAATTTCTCTGCCATTTTTTGATTTCCATCGTATAATTTCTGATTTAGCTATAAATTTGTTCTTTAAGTGTTTATTAAATTGAACTAGTTTTCTTACATTTATTAGTTTATTTTTACTCAATTCCCCACAATATAGTGCAGGAAGGGTGCTCGATGTTGAATGGATAAAAACAAATGTTTTACCATCTTTTCCAAGATCATGGTTACTGATATTTGCTGCCATTTTATGATTAATTTTGAAAATTCTCCACTTATCTGACTTTTGGGACCTTTCGAGAACAATTAAAGGATTAATAACCCCATTAGCTAATGATGTAACAATTTTATTCTTTTCTGCATCAAAGATTCTTCCATATATCTCCCCTATACCTTTTTCCCAATTAATTGGAATTAATTGGCATTTATTCTTTTCCAAATTATATTCATATAAAAAAGGAATACCAGGTGCTCTTTTCTCTTCATAATTTGATTTTTCTTCGATTAGAAATACTTTCCTGCTATCATAAGACCATTGGAAGCGAGTAGGGCTAAAGTATTTTTCTTTCCATATTTCTTTCACAGTATAGTCATTCAGATTAATAAGAAAATATTTTGGTCTATGTTTTGCTTCCACCTCATATAATGGTGTATCAATATGCATCGTGATAGCCCAATTTCCATTCGGTGAAATAGCAAAATTCTGAATTCTGTCTTTATTTTTTGTTATTCTTATTATTTTTTTATCTTTGAGATTAATTTCAAAAAGCCTTATTGGATAAAAGGCTTCAATATCATCAATAACTTTTGCATCGTCTTTCCTTTCTTTTGCTTTTTTTTCATAAAAATATTCATTTTCACGGGCAGAAAAAATAATAGAATGGTTATTTCTCCATGCAAATCTGATAATTCCCATTTTAACATCTGTAACCTGTTCTGGCTCACCTCCTAAAATTGGCATAATAAATATTTGAGATTTTTTCTTTCTGTCAGAAAGAAATGCAAGTCTTTTACCATCAGGAGACCATCGTGGAGACCAGTTTGAATTTTCACCCCGAGTTAATTGAATGGGTTCAATTTTTTCCTTGAGAAAAGCCATCCATAAATGATTGATTCTTTTATCTTTTTTAAAATCTGGCTTACTTTGAACCCAGACAACATATTTACAATCCGGAGAAATTTGCAAATCAGAAACTCTGTCTACTTTTAGAATATCATCTATTGTGATTATTTGCTTCTCAGCAAAAACAAAGAAAATAAAACTTATAACAATTAAATTTAATGATAAAATAATCTTTAAGAGTCTCTTGAACATTTTAAACCTCCCGTCTTATTTTTAAACAATTTTTATATGGTAAAGTAAATTCATAATAAATAATACACCGATATTTACTTGAAAAGACGTATGTAAGTTCAGGATTCTGTGAACCAATGCACAAGCAATATTTTTTGCCTGGTTGAAATTTAAAACCTTTTTTCACTCTCATTTTGACATTATATATTCCACTTGAATTCACTGAAGTACGATACCAACCTTCTGAGACAAAATTATTTTCATTATCTGCTATTATATGATAAAGCTTTTTAATTTTAAATTTGACCCTTATCTGAAACTCTACCCAATCTGGAGTATAATCTACAATGGAAATAGTACTTTCGGGAGGAAGAGTTCCGTAATAAAGTTTAATCTCTGATCTTTTAATTTTTGAGGAGGTACAGAAGGCTGTAAAAATAAAAATTAAGAGATATAATGAGATTTTTTTCATTTTCCCCTTTTTATTTAATTTTTAAATAAAAATAGGAGTCTTTTTTATTGATTAATTTTTTTTGTTTAAGATAGTGTAAATGTGGCTTCAAATTTTTATTTGGGTTGTTAATTCCGTCATAAAATAAATTGATTACAGGTATATCAAAATTCTTATTCACCCAGTTGCAAATAGCACTTGTTACAGAACCTGGACAGCAATACAAAGGATTAATATGGACAATCGCATCAGGTTGGAAGTAATTTATGTAATAGATTATTTTCAACATATTTATTGCTGTTTCTCCTGTAAGCTCAGGTGGAATACCAATATCTCTGAGACGTTTTAAAAGTTTCATGTCAAATAAAGGATGTATACCACCGAGTACTGGAGAAGCAATCTTTCTAAATTTAATATCGTAATATCTTACAAAAGCATTCAATGCCTTGGTTTCAATTAAGGAAATGAAAGCTCTATGTTTGGTGCATAATTCAATTTTATTTAAATTACTAAAATGATAGATATCTATAAAAGTGGAGGGCAAAACTTCTCCACCTTCGTCTTCTATTGTCTTTTCCAAATCATAATTAAATGTTCTATTACCAACAACATACAAATCACCAATAATTAAAAAAATGGGTCGATCATCTTTAAATTTATCTATTTTAATGCTCTTGAAAATACTGACAGCTTCTTTAAAGGAATCAGACAAGTCGTTTCCAAATATAATGTCTTTTCTTAATTTTTCTAGAACATAATTCTTTGCCTCTTCTGTTACACCTTTATTTATTTCATAGGGTCTTATTCTTGCGACCATTTGTTGAATTAAACCCGCTATTATATAAATCTTCATGAGATTTAAATTAATTAATAAGGGTTCGCTTTGATTTGCAACTGCAGTTGTGAAGATTTCTAAATCTCCAAAGCCAGCTCTCTTAAAGCCAAGATCAATCATTAAAGGAATTTGTGGAAAATTGCAAGGAATAAAAGAAGTTGGAATAATAACTCCTGTCCTTTCAGGTTTTAAATTATTTTTTTCAATTGTATAAATAAAACTTCCTATCAATGCAGCAGTTGGTATGCATTCTCCTCCTCCAACCAGTTTTAATCCATTAACAATAGATTCAGGTGTCTCTTCAGCTACAATCGCATCATAACCAAATTTTTTAAAAACTGCACTTGCAAGGGTTGTAGCAATATCATCAATATGGGGTAAAATCCAAATTTTGTCTTTTTTGAGACTCACGAAAGAGAATGTATCTCCTTTAACAGGCTGTTTAGGCTTCCAGTTTTTAAAAGAGTCAAGAGCAGCTTCAATTCTTGTCTGATATCCCACATCAGAACTAAGTTCGTCTAATTGGAGGATTAGATAAGGTTTTCCATATCTTTCCATAATGCTTTTGAAATATGTAATTATGAAAGAATCTGGACTGCATCTGAAATTTGTTATATAAACTGGAAACAATTTTGGATGTTTGGCTACAAATTCAGTAACTTTTAGAATTTTCTTACCGTAATACCAGTGAACTTTTTCAAGAAATTCATTAACATAATTGTAGTCAGAAGTTTCAGTCTTTATCATATCTTGTGTAAGAACTCGATATCCGTATTGTTGAATTAAATCTGGAATATTCTGATTTATTGATGGATCAAGAATATTATAGGGTCTTCCCAAAATTACTATTGCAAAAGAGTCTTCTCTTTCGAGTTCTTTTAAAACCTTCTCTCCTATTATTTCAAGATTTCTTCGAGAATGAAAATAATTTTTTAAACTTTCTTTGAAAGCTTTTTTCACGGAATCCCTTGTAATGGATAAACATTTTAAGGACTCGTATAAATTATCAATAATTTTATCAACTTCCAGCTGGAAATTTATTACAGGCGATATTAACTTTTCTTTATTATCTAAGAGAATAGAATTTTTTATAATGACCGGTGCATAAGCAGTGTAATAGCAGAAGAAATTGTGATTATTGTCTGGTTCTTCTCTGTCTCCATGTAGCATGATCGGGAAGAAAATATAATCAACATTATTTCGAATAAGCCATTCAATATGTCCGTGAGCAATGAGAATTGGAGCGCAGAATTCTGTCTGAGCAATGTTTTTTCCCCTCTTAATCATTCTCCGTTCATAAGGTGAGATAACAACTTTGTATCCTATTTTTTCAAAAAATTCACGCCACAATGGAATGTACTCAATCATAGGTAATGCATTTGGCAATCCTATTTTTTTTACTTTCCAATTCCTTTTTCTCTCTAATATCTTCTCTTGATAAACCTTCCTATAGATTTTATAAATCGAATCAAAAGGAAGGTTTCGTTCCTTATATTTTCTATCTTCATAATCCCTACCACACATAAAACCCCAAGCAACTTTTGAATTTCCGACTTCTACTAATGTTATCTTACATTTATTTCTACATATATTGCATATTTTTGTCTTTTGGTGAAATTGTTGAAATGCAAAGGATAAACCAATAAAATTTGTCTTTTTAACATTTCTCTCTTTAAGCAAGAGACAAACTCCATATGCTCCGGCAAGATGACAGAAACGAGAAACTTTTATTGGTTTTTTTAATGTAACTTCAAAAGCAGCAACAAGAGCTCTATTCTTTGCAGTAGCCCCCTGAAAACATATATTGTCCCCTATTTTTGCCTGTCCAACTACTCTTATCAGGTAGTTATCCCTCACTGAATGTAAAACTGATGCAAGAAGTTCCTCTTTACTCCATCCTTCTGAGAGTAATCTACTCAAGTCCCTTTCCATGTATACAGTGCAACGGTCAGATATAACTGGGCCCCTTTTTCCCATAGCTTTTCCCGCATATTCGTTGAGTGGAACATTCAATTTTTTTGCTTGTTCTTCTATAAATGAACCAGTTCCTGCTGCACATATATAATTCATTATTGCTTGTACTACCGAACCATTTTGTAATTTAATAAATTTAGAATCTTGACCTCCTATTTCAATAATAGTATCAACATCAGGGTCAAGCTGGACTGCGGCTTTTGCATGGGCCGATATCTCATTTATTATAAGGTCAGCTTTAATTAATTCCCCTATTATTTGTCTACCAGAACCCGTGGTTCCCACACCGATCCAATTGAATTTGATGTTATATTTTTCTTCAATCTCGGTAATTACTTTGAATAATTTTTGAGTTGCTTGAACAGGTGCTGATTTAGTATATGTATAGAGCCCGAGAAGAACTTTTTCATTTTGGGTAATTACAAGTTTTGTGCTAGTGGAACCAATGTCTAGCCCAAGATACACGTCATATAACATCCCAGCTTGCAATGGGTCATAAATTGTCACTTCAACATCTCCTTTTTTCCATTTAATATCTTTATCAAAGTCAGGATATTGAGATAAATTTAAAGTGAGAGGAGGATTCAAAACTATATTTTTGTTATTGGAACTTAAAGAAATTTCTGAACATAATTCATCTATGTCGAGAGATTTTTCAGCTAGAATGCCTGCTCCAATAGCAGGAATTAACTCTGCATTAGGGACTACATTTATTTCACAGTTCAATAGCTTCCTTAAAGCAGAAATTACTCTTTTATTTAATGCAACTCCTCCAACGATGTGAATTGTGCTATCGATCTTCTTACCTTTTACAATAGTATCCACTATACTCTGTGCAATCCCATCACAGAGACCGGCTGAAATGCTTTCTACAGAAAATCCTTCTTGTTGTCTGTGTATGAGATCACTTTTTGCAAATACAGCACACCTCGTTGCAATAGAAGGTGAAATTCCCCTATATTTTTCAGCCATTTCTGCCAACTGCTGAACAGAAATTCCCAGTCTCATTGCCTGCTGTTCAAGGAAAATACCTGTTCCTGAGGCGCAATCAGTATTTATTTCATGAGATTTATAAACTCCATTTTCGTCCAATTCAATTAAAATGAAAGATTCTCCCCCTATCATCATAATGTATTTTGGATTATCTTTAATTATAAATTTGATACCTTCGATTGTAGAAATAATATCATTTATTGATTCAAAATCTTGGAAGATACCAGTTCCTCTACCTGTGAATCCTACTTTTGCCTTGGGAATATTTAAATTTCTTAAAAGCTCTATCAGACTTTTTTTAATTTCGCCGTGATGAAACTTATAAAATGTTTTAATTAGTTTATTATTTTTTATTAATGCAATACCAATTGAAACAGAACCTATATCGATTCCCAATCTAATTTCATTCCTTACCATTTTAAACCCTCGATCATTAAATTTTGACTTTTTCAATGTTTGAACCCATAATATTCCTTTTACAAAATCTAAGAAAATTAAATAATAATGAAGTCATGCTTTTCTTTTATTATAATATTCTATCTATAAATAAAATGATTTGTCAAAGAAAAATGGATTTCATTGACTATTTTGTAAAGAATAAGTAATATAATAAGGAAAAATGAACGCGCTTGAAATTCGTGAACTATATAAATCATTTAAAACTGGCTTTATACCAAGGAAAAAGGAAATTTTAAAAGGAATTTCTCTATCTGTTAAAAAAGGAAATATTTATGGATATCTTGGACCAAATGGAGCAGGAAAAACAACTACTATAAAGACTATTCTAGGCTTGATTTTTCCTGATAAAGGAGAAATTAAAATTTTTGGTAAAAATCATCTTGATATAAAAGCAAAACAAAAAATAGGTTTTTTACCGGAAAATCCCTATTTCTATGATTATCTTACAGCGTATGAATTTTTAAATTTCTATGCTAGACTCTCGAATTCCAATAGAAAAGATAATTCAAAGAAAATTAATGACCTTCTAAATCTGGTTGGATTAAGTGCACACTCTAATTTACAGCTCAGGAAATTCTCAAGAGGAATGCTTCAAAGAATTGGTATTGCACAGGCATTAATTTCCGATCCGGAGCTTGTAATACTTGATGAACCGTTAAGTGGATTGGACCCGATAGGAAGAAAGGAAATAAGAGATGTAATTCTCAGATTAAGAAATGAAGGAAAAACTATATTCTTTTCCTCTCATATTCTTCAGGATATAGAAATGATATGCGATCAGGTAGGAATAATAATAAATGGAAAAATAATAAGCGAAGGCAGGCTTGAGGATTTAATTTCAGAAGAAATTTTATATACAGAAGTAACAGTTTCTGGTGTGGCCGAGAAGGAATTGAGAAATTTTGGTGAAACAGTAATATCAAAAGGTGGTAAGATTCTACTTAAAATATACAAACAGGAAAAAATAGACGATATAATTGCATTTATAGTTTCTAAAAAAGGAAAGATACATTCTCTAATACCAAGGACTTATACATTGGAAGATATCTTTCTCGGAGCAGTCAAACGAAAATGAAAGTTTTAACAATAGCTTTAAATACATTTAAAGAAGCAATAAGAGATAGGATTTTATATTTAATTCTTTTTATTTCAATTTTCTTTATAGTCTTTTCAAAAGTTTTAAGTATGATGACCGTTGGAGACGAATTAAAAGTAATAAAAGATGTCGGTTTAGCATCTATTTCTCTTTTCGGAGTATTTATGGCAATTTTAATAGGAACCAATTTAGTTTATAAAGAAATTGATAAAAGAACAATTTATACTCTGCTATCTAAACCAATTCATAGATATGAATTTTTATTAGGAAAGTTCTTAGGTCTCAATATTACATTATTAGTAATGATAATTATAATGAGTATTGTATTTTTTGGATTGATTTTACTTCATAATTCTAAGTTCGAAGCAAAATTTCTAATCGCAATTTTACTAATTTATATCGAACTTGCAATTATTACAGCAATATCAATTCTATTTTCTTCCTTTACAACGCCAATTTTAAGCTCTGTTTTCACATTCTCTCTTTTTTTAATAGGACATTTCAGCAAAAACTTTAAATTTTTCATAATGAAAACAAAAGCACCAATCGGAAAATTATTAATTAAGATTCTCTATTATATACTGCCAAATTTAGAAAAATTTAATATTAAAACAGAGGTTGTTCATAACTTACCCATAAAATCAGATTTTGTTATTTATTCGTTAGTTTACGGAATTTTCTATGCCCTTGCAATTCTTTTCCTCTCTGCTTTAATTTTCCACAAAAGGGATTTCATATGAAAAAATTTCGAATTCACAGAACTTTTTTTGCATTACTCGCTATTTGCTTTCTCCTGATCGCAATATCTGTGCAAATAAAAATAGAAAAAACAAAAAGATTTAGAGTCCCTGGTTCATCAATTATATACTTACCTTCTGGAAAATATTTAAGACTGGTGACATTTGGATTTAACTCTCTTCTTGCTGATATAATTTACATCTGGGCTATCCAATATTATTCAGATTATCGAATTAAAGATAGATTTAATTACCTCGAACATATTTTTTCAATAATATCAGCATTGGATCCCTATTATATTGATCCATATAGAATTGGAGCATTAATTGCATGGTATGAAGGTAGAAGAATAGATTTAGCTTTAAAAATTCTGGATATGGGTATTAAAAAAAATCCAAATGACTGGATTTTGCCCTTTGAAGCTGGTCATTACGCACAGATGTATAAGAAAGATTATAAATTGGCACAATATTATTATGGTATTACTATGAAAATTAAAGGAGCGCCTCCGCTTGCACGCCGTCTTTACGCAGCTGCTGCTTTTAAAGCAATGGATTTAGAAACCGCATATAGAAACTGGCTTGAAATTTACCAAACAGCAAAGGACAAAAGGATAAAAAAAATAGCTTATAACCATTTATATCGGACAAAAGCTACAATTGATACAATAAAATTAGAAAAGGCAATTAGAAAATTTAAGGAAAAATATAATAGATTACCTATGAATTTAAATCAATTAGTCAGAGCTGGAATACTAAATAAAATCCCAAAGGATCTGGACGGAAATGACTATATTTACAATCCTCATACTGGTGAGATAAAGACTCCATATACTCCTTGGAAGAAAGAATAATATTAAAAATGACGACAGACTTTAGAGTTCAAATTTTTCAATGATTATCAACAAGGTCCAGGTTGAATTAATAAAGTCTAAGAAATTTGACATTTGGTTTTTATGATTTAAAATTAGAAAAATGGTTTTAATTATCATTATTTTATTTGGTCTTATATGGGGAAGTTTTTTAAATGTAATAATTTATCGTCTTCCACGGAATATCAGCATTGTAAAACCTGCCTCATTTTGTCCATCATGCAAGCATAAAATTCCTTTTTATTATAATATTCCTTTAATCAGTTTTATTATTTTAAAAGGTAAATGTAAATATTGTGGAAATAAAATATCCTTTATGTATCCACTTGTAGAATTATTAACCCCTATTTCCATAATTTTATTGTATTTTAAATACTCATTTACTACTTTCTTCCTTTTCTCTTTTATATTTACAAGTGCTCTTATAGTGCTGGCATTTATTGATTATTATCATCAAATTCTTCCCAATGAAATTACAATTCCTGGTTCATTACTATTTCTTGGTTATTCTTTTTTAAATCCTTATATTGACTTCACCAATTCTCTTTTGGGAATGGCTTTTGGAGGAGGTATTCTTTTCCTAATTTATTGGATTTACCTTCGAATTAAAAAAATTGAAGGGCTCGGCCTTGGTGATGTAAAAATGATGATAATGGTTGGTTCTTTTCTCGGATGGCTGAAAACTCTTTTTACACTGTTAATCGGCACATTTGCGGCAGCCTCTGTTGGTATATTTTTAATTATTTTCAAAGGGAAAGATTTAAAATATTCGCTTCCTTTTGGAACTTTTCTTTCTCCATCTGCTTTTATTGCTTTAATGTGGGGGAGTGAAATTATTAAGACTTATTTGAATTTATTTAAAAAAAATTGAATCATGTATGTAGCTACCAATTTTTTGTATTTTTATAAGCAAATAACTCAAGGACAGAATTCTATTTCAAACCTCATTTTTTTATTTTTAGGATTAGGTTTTACAGTATTTCTTATTTTTATCATTCTATGGGCAATAAGAAAAATTATTATTACAAAAAAAGAAATATCAGAAAAATATAGTTTTCTAACAAGAGATGATCAAACTTTCATGCTTACATCAA
Source organism: Candidatus Aminicenantes bacterium JdFR-78 (assembly GCA_002010665.1). Classification (GTDB taxonomy): domain Bacteria; phylum Acidobacteriota; class Aminicenantia; order JdFR-78; family JdFR-78; genus JdFR-78. Next base: position 135,049 of record MTON01000024.1, on the reverse strand, counting down.
TTCAGCATCTTGTGAACAAATTAAAAGAGAAAGAAAAGGAACTCGAAGAGCTTCATAGAAAGGAAAAAATGAGAGCTGATGAAGCTGAAAGATTGAATAGTTATATAGTAGAGAATTTAGGAGATGGTTTAATCCTTTGGTCTCCATATGGAAAATTACTTACTCTTAATGCATCTGCTGAAAAAATATTTAATGTCCCCCGACTTGTTGCATTAAATCAAACTTATCTTCAACTGTTTGAAGAAAATGATAGTTTGATTTCTTTGTTTAACTCAGCCTTTCAGAAAAAAGAAAAAATTGGCCCTAAAGAGCTTGAATTTAAATTCAAAGAAGGAAAAAAAATAATTCTTGAAACAACAATATTGCCTCTTTTTGATAAAAATAACAGATTCATAGGTCTCCTTTCGATATTTAAGGATATAACTGAAGAAAAAAGACTTAAGGAAATTGCTCGAACCAGAGAAGAATTAGCTTTAATCGGAGAGCTTTCAGCAGGAATTGTTCATGAATTCAGAAATTCTTTGGGAGTAATACTTGGACATTCCCGTTTACTGGAAAAGGAAATCAAGGAGAATCCTTATTTACAAAAAATAAGAAAAGAAACAGATTTTCTTTTAGAAATGGTTGAAAAATTTCTCTCTTTTGCAAAACCACTTGATTTAAAAAAGGAAAAATTAAATATCGAAGAAATAATTGAAGAAACATTTAATGAATTTAGAGAAGAAACAAAAACTTCAATTAAATTAAATAGAAAAGGAGTTCCTATTATTATTGAAGGAGATAGAAATCTCTTAAAGACTGTTTTTGTGAATTTATTCAGAAATTCAGTTGAAGCAGGTGCATCTGAGATTTCAATAGAAACTTTTAAAAGAATGGAACAAAAAGAATTTGAAATTAAGATTACTGATAATGGAGGGGGTTTTTCTCTTGAAATTAAGGACAAAATATTTCTCCCCTTCTTCACAACCAAAGAAAGAGGTACAGGTATGGGGCTTGCATTTGTAAAGAAAATTATTGCCTCTCATCAAGGGAGAATAATTGCTTCTTCAATAGAGGGAAAAGGTTCAACTTTTCAAATATTTTTACCAATTATAAATATGGATTCCTAATAATTTTGAATATTTCTCTCCAAGACCTTACTTTTAGAATAGCTCCAATTGGTTGTTCTAATTTCTGTATAGTCGAATCATATTCCTGGATATAAACTTCCCTCTTTCTTGCTCCTCCTGAGGTTCTTATTCTTTCTCCTAATGTCACAGCAGATCTTGTCTTTGATGCAAGAGTTAAGCTTTCTGGAGGTCCTGATGGTCCTGTAAATGCTGTACCTCCAATAGTGCTTCCAGCAACAGATTGGACAAATCTTGCATATAATTTTCCCATTCCAGCAAGATTTTCACATGGATTAACACTTTCGATACTTCCTGACAGAGTATTAAAATAGACAATGTAATTAGCTACTTGAGGATCAGACCAAACTTTTTCTCCTACTGCTAAGTCACCCCTATCCTTTGATGCAGGAAGATTTAAAATAGTTGGATCTCCTATAAACCATTCTACCCTATTTTCTTGCCTGCTTGCTTCATTATCCATTAATGCTATGAAAGAATAGGTAACGTCTGAAGGTGCATTATCATCTCCTCCTGTTCCGAAATAAATACGTGGAATAGTGCTCTGAGAATATGGATTTATCCAGGCTGTTGGTTTACTTATTATTGGATAATTATTTGAATCTTCATAAATTATCTCTGCTTGCCATGTTGTTCTTCTCCTCCTTAACTGTCTGAATTCTATACTAACATTAATCTTCCATATTCTGCCATCTAAATCACCAACATATACTCTATCCGCATATCCATCACTATTTATATCAATTATTGAGGGTGAACCAGGAATTGTATTTTGGATATTAAAACCATTTTCCGCTGTGGTATCTACCTCGGGTGCTTCAAATCTCCAGAAATAATGCCATCCATCTTCAATATCTATTGCATAAAAATAATTTCCTATATAATTGCGTGGGTCGTCATCATTATCATATCCTGATCCGACAAAAGCAACCCAAACATCTTTACCGTCTTTTCTAATTTTGCCAATTGCAGGTACAGACCAAGTTTCACCTAACTTACTATCAGTAAATTCCCATAAAGGTTGAGGATTATAAGGATCCGTAATATCTAAGGCAAAATAATAATTTCTTTTTTCTGATTCGTTTGGGCAATTTCCTTGTCCACATTGACAACCTCCTATACTACTACCTTTTCCTGGACCTTGCCCGCAAATTAAAACAGTTCTCCATTCCCCATTAATATATACATCTGCTACTGTAGGACTACCATCAACATATACATCTCTATTAAAATATCTTTCTCCTGTATTTGGATCAACAGCCCACATATTTCTCAATTTTGGAAGAAGATTATAAGGAATAAAAGCCCATAATTCTTCACCTGTTCGAGCATCGAAACAATGTAACATCCCATCATTTGCACCTACATAAACCACCTTAGGTCTATTTGCCCAAGTCTGTTTAAATGTATCATATCCTGGTCCCATTAATGATGAAACACCTTCAGGAGGTCCTACCACAATGGGATTGGAATGATTTATATCTCCTAATTTCCAATCTCTACCCTCTCCTCTTATAAAATTTATAAGACCTACATTATCATTATTTACATCCTGTAAAATTGGACCTAATACATCAACATTATCTGCAGAAAAATCAATTCTTGTAAAAGAAGATTCTTGAAAAACTGCAGTATAAATATTTCTAGTATCTGGGGAGCGAGAAGCTAATAATTCTCCTGCATCCCATAAAATTTGCACATTTTGAGCAACAATCTCTCTCCCTGTGGGAGAAGATAAATCTGACCTACTAATTGTTCTCAAAGTTGTATATGTTGTATTTTGAGCTGTCATATTAGTAACATCATATGCTCGCAAATGTCCTTCCCACCCTGGAAAAATGAAACTTCCAGCTATAATTAATTTTTTAGTCTCTCCATTTATTTCTACTGTTGTAGCAGCTACAGAAGTGCGAGAGTACTCTCTTTTATCCACATAAACATATTCAATCCGTACTTCACCAATAACAGGTGTTTCGTAAGAAGCGTTTTCATAATCAACCATATTGTCATCCGGGGCTGATAGAATCGCCTTCCATTTAAGCTGAGAGCCAAAATGATGAAATGTATGCCATGGAAGATTTGTTTGATTTCGAATCTCGTCACCAATGAAAGAAGCATAAAATTCCCAATTTCTTCCATTGTCATTTGAAACATAATAATCAATTCTTAATCCATCACTTGAATACGTTCCCCTCCATGTTTGCTGGAGAGAAGTAAATCTAACCTTTGTAATTGCATATTGCTCTGGATTTAATTGATCACTTAAATTTGTTGATTGAGCAATTCCTGTCAATGTATAAACTGGTGCTAACTGATTAATTATCAAATAATAATCTCCGGAATGATTAGCATCTGCTAAAATCACATCCATATCACCATCTTGATCATAGTCCAGACAAGCGCTCATATCAACATCGTGAGGAGGAGGTAAAATAGGATTACATCCATTTAAACATCTAAATTGAAATTCTGTGCCATTTATATTTTTAAAAATCCACATTCGAGCTTCATTTCCTGCATTCCATCTATCAGTAGCACCAAATATATCTATAAAACCATCCAAATTAAAATCAGCTACACATGTTGCAACTGTTCCTGTAGCGTCAGGATTTGGAATTGGAATTTCACTACGAGTGAAATATCCTGTTCCATCATTTTCGTAATATACTAAATAAGCGATATCATTTACTGTGCCTCCTACAATGTCAATATCTCCATCATTATCAAAATCAGCAGCATCTATTGAAGAACCTCCTCTTCCTATGGTAAAACCTGTTCTTTGATTATAATTGAGCTCAGAAATTTCGAAATTATTAAGGTCGAAATTTTGAGGTCCAGGGTTTCTTACGAGGAATATTTTATCTTGGCTAATAACCAAAACATCTATATCACCGTCATTATCTATATCTATTGAACTTAAATGATCTGCTGCCCAATTACAATAAATTCCAGCTTCCATAAATCTATCTGTAAAATTTAAATTAGGAGCTTCAAAATATCTACGAAAATCAGGATCAGTCGATGTTCCAATATTTATATACATTGCTGCTACAAATTCTGTATATCCAAATTCGTCTCTTCTATTTTTATAGAAAAAGAAGTCTAATAATCCATCATTATTGTAATCAGCTACTGTAATTGAAGCAGGTCCTACCGTTAAACCCCAATCATAAACTTCATTTTCATCTATATAAAAGATCACTCCGTCATCATCTTGTCCATCTCCATCAAGATCTTCATAATAATTTCGTATAAGTATCAATCGATAATTATTAGCTATATCCAAACCAATTAAATCAGGATAGCCATCTCCATCAAAATCTCCTGCATCACATACATAAATTTTTGCACCCATTCCTGTAGGTGATGCTACTTCAAACTGGGCACCCAGTCTATTTAAAGTAATGTATCCATCACCCCAATGAGCAACTGAGGAATTTTGAAAATCCTTATACGTTGTATTATCAAAGCTTTCAATAAAAGTTGCATTATATTCTATACATTCATTTTGGGCTAGAAACTTAAAAGCAAAAACTAGAATTATGCTTACTGGAATTATTAAAAGAAATATTTTTCTTTTTTTAGTCATTTTATCCTCCATATAAAGCTTTAACTTTGTATTTCTACATATATTTCAATTTCTAATCTTTTTGTTGTATTTCCTGGCCCAGTTCCAATACAAACTAAAAGTGCATCAGTGGGATCAGATGTCCCACTTCCTGCTTCATCGTCTATTAAAAATACTGTATAGGTATAATTTTGATTGTCTTGAATAAAAGTTTGTCTATTAAAAATTAATCCTGGAGTGGTCGGTTCAGGCTGAAGCCCTTCAAGAGCATTTAGGAGTTCTTCATCACTTAATCTTCGAAAATAATAGGGATTTACTTCTCCATTTATCCATGGAGTATCTATATTATTCCCGTTTTTATCTGTTGTTAAATAATGGCCATCAAAACTCGCCCATTGTTCAGTTTCAAAAAAATTCTCAATTACAGCCCAAGCAGCATCAAATCCAGCTTCAGCTGCATTAAAAGCTTCTTCCTGAAGCCTAATATTACTTGCTACTCTCGGACCAGTTGTAGTAACCAATATCAAAAGGATTCCTGCACTTGCTAAAAAAGCAATCATTAATATTGCAATAATTAAAGCTGAACCTTTATTTTTCATTTACATACTCTCCTTAAAGATTATATACACTAAGTGATAAGTTCCTTATATTAACTGTTGTTTCAAGTAAAAACCTTCGATGTCTATCTACTGTTTGAGAGCCAGGACTATTTGCTATAGGCGGTCTTTGATATATAAGTGGCATGTTTTGAGGTGCAGTTCCTGAAACACCGATAAAAGGCTTCTCTGTTTTGCCAAGTATCCATATTCTGACCTGACGGATTTTTGCAATATCTTCCAATGTCCAGCTTGTTTGCCAATCAGTAAACCCATCAAGATTGCCATCGTTGTCCCAATCTCCATTATATTGAAATTGTAAATTTTCAATATTACGAGCTAAAGGATAATGTACACCGTTTTCTGTTAAATATAAAATTCCACCTTCTCCATTCCCAATATAACCATTTTGACCTGCAGTCAAACCCGGGTAATTACCTGTAACATCAAGCCAATATTCTTTTACATTTATGATAACTACAGGACCTCCATCAAAGCAGTTATTATCAACTCCTTCGGGGTTTAATCCTCCAGGTGGATTGACTCCAGGAGCTAAACCTGGAGAAAAATTAAGCCTTTCATTTGTTCCTGAAGGGTTATGGGTTACATGTGTTATCTGTCGAATTTCTCCAGCCAAAGGGCAACCTGCTTCAGTATTAGTTAGAATAAGAACCAATTTTCCCACATAAAAATCATCTGGGTATGGAAATTTTTCAAAACTAAAGTCCTCAAGAGGAACATTAGCTGCTCCTCCTCCTACTCCTGCTCCATAATCTGTTATTCTCAATAAAATCGGGTCTTCCAAATTCCCCATTATTTTTAATCTATCAGGTCTTACATCTCCACCCTGATTTTCATTATCCACCCCTTCTAAGAAGTATCCAGCAAATTCAATCGGAAGTCCAACACCTGCTGATCTTACATCTCTTGAGATAAAAAACATTGCTGACCGAACATCATGTTGCATTTGAGCCAGTTGTTGTTGGTCAACTGAAATTTTATGACTTCTTATATATAAACCAAGAGCACCAACTATAAAGATTACTAATACAGCTGTTGCAACTAATATTTCTATTAAAGTAAAACCCTTTTCTTTACTCATTTTTATCCTCTCCTATAAATTCACCGAGATATTATGGTTCTTAAGTCAACTTTTGGTCTATTTGGGTCACCCATTGGATTTAATGTAGAGAAAATTCTCACTCTAATAAGAAATTGTGCTGATTGACCTTGGAATAGGCTAATGTCTGTAACTCTTCTATAATCAGCCCTATTATCTCCATTAATGTCTAAATCTTCCGTAATAGGTGAGTTTGCCATTAAGTTATTTAAATTATTTAGATCAAGGTTTCTTAAAAAATCAATTTGCTGTTGAGCAAGAAAATTGGCATTTGTCATAACATCCGATTGAGCATTATTTAAAATTCCTAATATAAAAAGTTGAGCAATAGCAAGTAATGCAATAGCTAAAAGAAAAAGAGCCACTAATGTTTCAAGTAAAGAAAACCCTTTTTCTTTTTTATGATTCTTGTTTAATAATATCAATTGACCCTCCTATCATTATTCTAATCAATCTAAGATCTTCCACCCCTGTGTAATTGGTTAAATTAGGATTTTGGATTGTAATAGAACCTTGTCTATCAGCAAATCCCAAAGAATCAAAGATAACCTGATTAACTGTATCAATTGCTCCTAAATTATCTGGATCAGGAAGATTTATAATCAAAAAATTGACAGGAGAAGAAAGAACTTTTCTTTCTATAGGCGTCCACCGATTATTAGTGTAATCATAAATGCTTAAGGTATATGTATTTTGTGTTGAATCAAAAATTACACAGTGAATTGTCTTTGTCTTAACAGCTTGAAATTTAGCTCTCTGTAATGTGGCAAGAATTTCCCTCGCACTATCATCCAGTTTTCTTATCTCCCAACTTGTTTTAATCGACGGATAACCCAATACAATCAAAATACCAACAATTGCTAATATTACCAAAATCTCAATTAGTGTAAATCCTTTCTTCATATCTTATTCCTTCCACTTTTTCTTATGCAATTTTTGTGCCATTTATTATAATCGCCTATCGATTTTATTTAATTGATATTAAATAAGTTACCACATATCAACATATCAGAATATTTATCTTCTTAATTAGAATGTGTAAAAAAGTAACACTTTTGAAATACATTTCCATAATCCAGTTTTTTCCAGCTCTTGACTTTTCTCAAGTCCTTTTTATAATAGTTATTGAGCTGGGAAGTCGTCCAATGGTAGGACATGCGGCTCTGGACCGCAGAATCGGGGTTCGAGTCCCTGCTTCCCAGCCATACCTTTTAAATAAATTTAAATAAACTCTTCTTACGCGTTCTCAATTTCCTCTTAGGATATCTTCCATATATCCATTCAATAGAAAAGGATAATATTAAAACAATAATAAAAACAATCAACGTGGGTGGAGAATTTCTCAGTAAAAAATAAATTAAGACCCCAAATATAAAGAAACATCCAGAAATAGACAATCCAACTAAAAAGGGATTTGCCTTGGTCCTTCTGAATAGAAATAAATGGGCTGTATTAACAGCTCCATAAATTAAAAGGAAACAAACAGTCCAAGCATCAATATTCTACTCAAGTCAATAAAATTTGCAATCAAAATCACTGATCCTCCAGGAATAAAAAGTCCCTCAACATTTTTCTTCCTATATTTTTCTTTGAAAAAATACAGAGAGTTCTTCTTCTTTAGCCATTAAATAACTTATATTTGTCCCACCATATAAAGTTGCATTTATTGCGGAAGAAGGGAAAAAAAGCTGCAATTGCCATAATTTTAAATCCAATCAATCCTAAAAAAGGCTTTGCTGCTTCTGCGAGTGCATAATCCTTTGCTTTTATTATTTCAGGAATTGCTAAATTTCCAATTATTGTTAAAGAAACATCAACATAAATTATAATAACAACCGCAATACTTAAATACAGCGTTTTCGATAAAGTTCTTTTTGGATCTCTTACATCCTCTGCAGCATTAGCAATTAAACCAAATCCCTTATAAGCAAGAAAAAATACCCCTGCTGAGAAAAATATATTGTTTATAGAAGGCCATAAAGATATGGATAAAAAATGAGATTTGACAGAAAAAGAGTCAGTTATTTAAAAGAACACCAGGATACTGATTTTATTGCAACTATAAGAAATTCTATTGAACCCATAAATCTTGCTGCAATGAAATTGACCCAACAAAAACGATTATTATTCCTGTTATGAATAAATTCAGCTAATAATCAGGAACATTATTGAAAAAAGTCATGGCATAGGCCCCAAAAGCCCTGGCATAAAGAGAAAGAGCAAAAATATATCCAATCCATAGAAGGATACTTAGTTCCAAGTTTAGCATAGGAATAACTACTCAATAATGCAATTATACCTGCTATAATAAATCCTAAATACACAGCATTACCAGCAATCTGACACCCAATTCCTATGATTGAAAAAATACCTGCACCTATCATTACACCTATTCCTATTGAAATCACGGATAAAAGCCCCATCTTTCTTTTTTTACTATTCATGATAGAAATTATTTTAGAACCATTTCTTTCTTTTGAAATAAACCAGCATTAGGGCACCTATTATTAACATGATAAGAAGGACCAGTGGGTAACTCCATTTCCAGTATAACTCGGGCATATATTTAAAGTTCATTCCATAAATTCCGGTTATGAATGTAAGAGGAATAAATATTGTTCCTATAACGGTTAGTAACATCATTATTTTATTTAATTGATTGCTCACACTTGAAAGATAAACATCAAGCATTCCTGTTATCATTTCCCTTAAAGTCTCTATACTCTCAATTACCTGGATTGTGTGGTCATATGCATCTCTTAGATATATTCCTGTAGTTTTTTTAATTAATTTTGATTCAGCTCTTTCAAGATTATTAATTACTTCCCTTAAAGGCCATACTGAATTCCGTAAAAAAATTATCTCTCTTTTAAGTTTATGAATATTCTGTAAAGTTTCTTTTGATGGATTTATTAATAAATTTTCCTCTATATTCTCAATATCCTTTTCAAGATTTTCTATAATAGAGAAATGATTATCAATTATCACATCTATTAAACAGTAAGCGAGATAATCAGCTCCATTTTTTCTAATAAAGGATTTTGGATTCCTTATTCTTTCCTTAATTGGATTAAAAATGGGATTTTCAATTTCTTGGAATGAAATAACAAAATTTGAACCAAGTACAAAACTCACTTGTTCTATTCTTATTTCGCTACTTTGTTCTTCATAGAAAGGAATTTTCAGTACTATGAATATATAATCTTCAAAACTTTCTACTTTAGATCTCTGGTCTGTATTTACAATATCTTCCAATATAAGAGGATGGAGGTCCAATCGCCTACCAATTTCCTCCACAATTTTTATCTGAGAAATCCCTGTTATATTGACCCATGTTGTAGTATTTTTGCCTTTTATTGGAAAAATTTTTTCAATATTTTCCACTTCTCTCTCATTGTATTGTGATTTATTATATTCAACTACAATAATTTTCACTTTATCCATCTTCTTATCCCCTATATGAACTAATGTTCCTGGAGGTAAACCAATTTTCTTTGACCTTCCTTTAATAATTTTTTTCATTTTTGCACCTCGTGTATAATTTTGCTTCTTTCCTATATAAATTAAAAGACTGCCATAAATCAAGTTTATTTATTTTTTTTCTTGACAGAAGGATTAGGAGAAAGTATTTTCAATCTGAATAGGGTATTTATTGTATTAGAAAGTTGAATCTAAAAAGAAGGATTTTATAAGGGATTTCACATGTTCTTACAGTGCATTAAAGGATGGACGTAGATAAAATTAAGGCGAAATTAATAAAGGAAAATTAATTGACTCAGAAATAAATGTAGAAATAATAATAATTGACGGAAAAATTGCTAACAAAAAAACATTAAAAATTAAAATTGTGAAACTTTTAATTCAAAAAATTTGTATGGGGATCGTATTTTTATTCTTAATTTCTACCCTCAACTATGCAAATCAAAAGAATAAAACACAGGCCAATATTGAGATTGGAATTGATTCATTTGAAAGAAGGTATTATAAGCCCGAATTAAAATTTTATTTTTCATTTAATTCTCTGGGTTTACTCATTGGAGCAAAGTATTATCAGCGAAATAATAGCAAATTGATTGGAGAAATTGATTACTGGCTAAATGGAAGCTTATTTTACAAAATAAAAGAAAATCTCAGAATCGAAACAGGCCTCTATCATATGTGTAGACATCTGACATCTCAAGAAAATTATAAAATTTTTGATTTAAATGAAGTTATAGCAAAGATATGGACTGATTTTAACAAAAATTCTATAGCATTGGGAATTGGGACATATATTGGAGAAAATAGTTACAGAAATCTATTAATTCTCAATACTCATTTTGATAAAATTTTCGAAAGTGAATTTTCAATTTATAGTGAGTTTAAATTTGTAAATTTTAAAAAAATACTTTACGAAGTAGAGTTTTCTCTCGGATTAAATAAAAGCTTTGATTTATTCTTGAGAAACACAAAAACCTATCGTTATCCTAGTATGACATATATTGGATTGAGAATTAAATCTGATGGAAAAGTAGAAAATTATATTAATAAAATAAAGCTTGGAATAGGAATTTATCCTTTTTACGAAAATTATAAACTTGGTATTGAAAATGAATTTAGGATCGATTTCTTTAAGACTTCCATGAGAAGAATAATTGTACAGGCAAGTTCTTTAACTCCAATTCTAAGAGGAGAAAAATTTTTTGGCACTTTTTGGCCAGAAAAAATGGCTTATCCTCTTCAAGTTGAATATGAAAGGAAAATTAATGAACAATCTGTTTATCTATTCGGGTACTGCAATTATACAATTGAGCTTCCCCTTGATGTAAGTGAAAGATTTCGTTCCTCTCTTGGAATAGGAATGGGCCTGAGAAATCAACAAGACTTTGAAATATTACAAAATAAAATGAGATATGAAATTTCAGGTGGGTGTAATTTCAGAAATGATTTTGACCTTAATTTCAGGTTTGGAGTGAATACATTGAAAAAAAATACAAATATGGGAACTGAGGTGACTTTTAAATTAGATTCAAAAAAATCCTTTATTGGTCTTAAAGTATTTTTAGATTTTGGAAAAGAACTTGAATTAAGACCATTCTTTAAATTCGAAAACCTATCTCATTTAAAAAATTCAGGGAGTCAAAATAAGTTTTCAATTGGTATTGAGTTTATTAAATGGTACTTTTAACCAATTCCAAACTTTTGACTTTTCATTTTTGATTTTTTATCTTTAGATGGGAGGGTAAAATGAATAAGAAAATTTCCAGAAGAAAATTTCTTGAAACCTCTTTAAAGGGAGCAGTTTTAATCGGGTTTAGTGGTTCGAATTTGCTAATTCAAGGTTGTTCAACTAATAAAGAGTATGATTTATTAATAAAGAATGGCATAGTTTATGATGGACTTGGTAATCCTGGAAAAAATGTAGATATTGCCATTAAAGGTGAAACGATTTTCAAAATTGGAAGAAGTTTAGATCCTAATAAAGCGAAAAAAATAATAGAAGCAGAAGGATTTGCAGTTGCTCCTGGTTTTATAGATGCTCATAGCCATACAGATGTAGAGTTAATAGTTAATCCAAAAGCAGAAAGTAAAATTAGACAGGGCGTAACAACTGAAATAAGTGGAAACTGCGGTTATTCTCCATTTCCAATCCCTGATGCTACTTTTGAAGAACAAAAGGAATATCTAAAAAAAGAATATGATCTTGAATTAAACTGGAGAGATATTAGTGGATTTTTCAAACGTTTAGAAGAAAAAGGAATAGCGCTGAATTATGCCACATTACTCGGTCAGGGTTCACTTAGAGGAGAAGTCGTAGGATTTAATGACCGTCCTCCAACAAAAGAAGAACTGGAAAAAATGAAAAAATTAGTTGAAGAAAATATGAAGTTAGGTGCATTAGGGATCTCCACTGGTCTTGAATATGCACCTGGAAGCTTTGCAAAAACAGATGAAATCATAGATCTCTGTAAAACAGTATCAAAATTGAATGGAGTGTATGCTACTCATATGAGAGATGAAGGAGACCATCTTTTAGAAGCGATTGATGAAGCTATTGAAATTGCTAAAAAATCCGGTGTTAGCTTACAGATATCTCATTTTAAAGTTGCATATCCAAGAAATTGGTCAAAAATTGATTCAGCCATAAAAAGAATAGATGAAGCAAAAAGTAGAGGGATAGATCTTATGGCAGACCGTTATCCTTATATTGCAGGTTCTACAGGATTGAGCCTTTATTTCCCACTGTGGGCAAGACAAGGAACAACAGAGGAATTTATAGCAAGATTAAAAGACCCTTCTCTGGATCAAAAGATTCGTAGTTATGTGAAGGAACAAGAGAGAAAACTTGGGTCATGGGAAAAGGTTTTGATATGTTCTGTTTTCACAGAAAAAAATAAACATCTTGAGGGAAAAAACATCCTTGAAGCAGCTAAAGAAGCAGGAAAGGACCCATATGATTTTATGAGAGATCTAATCATAGAAGAAAAAAATCGAGTTGGAATGATAACTTTCATGATGAATGAAGATAATTTAAAGAGAATACTCTCCCATCCACTTGTAACTATTGGCTCAGATGGAAATGCTGTAGCTCCATATGGGAAATTAAATAAGGGCAAACCACATCCTCGCTATTATGGAACATTCCCTAGAATATTGGGAAAATATGTCCGTGAGGAGAAAATTATTACACTTTCTGAAGCAATAAAAAAGATGACCTCTCTAAATGCAAAAAAATTTGGTCTAAAGAAAAGGGGACAAATTAAAGAAGGATTTTTTGCTGACATAGTTATTTTTAATCCAGAAAAAGTAATTGATCTTGCAACATGGGAAAACCCCCATCAATACCCAGAAGGCATAGAATATGTCATTGTTAATGGACAAGTAGTGATAAGAGAGAAGGAACATACAGGCACTCTTCCTGGGAAAGTTCTGAAAAAAGAGATTGTTTAGAATAATATTTAATATTTCTCTTGCTCTAAAGATAAAATCATAAGAATTATTTGTTTAATTGCAAGGAAAAGTCCATCAATATCTGCTTCTTCTCTCAAACTATGTTTATATCTACAATAGGTCCGCCCAAGATTTATTGAAGGAATACCTCTTTCAATCCCTGTGTTTGCTTCTGTTGAGCCAAGGGGGTTAATTTTAATATCTTTTATTTCAAGAAAATTCAAAATATCCTCTGCAGTTTTTACAAGGAGAGAATTTCTTGCTCCTGGAAGTTGATGAGCCTTTTCTTTTCTGTTTAAATTAATCTCAACTTTGCAACCTGTTTCTCTCGCTACTTCAAGACATATTTCTTCAATTTTTCTTTGAACTTTCTCAAGTTCTTCCTGATTTGCTGAGCGCAGATCAATTGTGAAGAAAGATTCCTGGGGAACAGCATTGTTAACTTTTCCTCCATTTATCCTTCCAACATTGTAAATCGTCCATTTTTCTGGAGGATTTGAAGGGACCTCTATTCTATAAATTCTATCAATTGCCTTTGCAACTGCAAGATTTGGATTTGGAATTCCCCTGCTCTGCATTGTATGAGCGCCCGAGCCTCTAAAAACAATTTTTCCACCACCGAAACCAAGCGCACCATAGTGAAGTTTACCAAGATCTCCATCCAAAGCAATAATATAATCAAATTTTTCATTTGAATTGTCTAAAAATTGCCTCATTCCTTTAAATCCAATCTCTTCTCCAACTGTAGCCAGAAAATAGTAATTATGAAATGGTTTAAAGTTAATATATTTTAAAGCTCTTAATGTCCATAGAAGATTAATGCAACTTGCTGTGTCATCGCCAATTCCAGGAGCTTTTAGAACATTTCCATCTCTTTTAACTTTTATTTTCCAAACCCCTTGAAAAACCGTATCCATATGAGCTGAAAAAATTATATTTTTACCCTTAGGATTTCCTTTCCATATTCCAATAACATTTCCAAATTTATCAATATAAACATTTTCCAAGCCTATTTCATTAAATTTTTTTTCCATATATTTAGCTCTTTCTCTCTCGTACCCAGATGGAGCTGGTATTTCAGTGAGTAAAATCCATTCTTTAATAATTTTCTCTCTATTTTTCTCTATAAAAGAGAAAATTTTCTGAACCTTATCCGAAAAAGCAATCTTTTCACTAAATAAGGATTCACTGTTTATTAATTTTTGGGAAAAAATAAATGCAGCAATTAATAGAATCACCAAATTCAAACCTTTTTTCATAAACAAGCCCTCCTTTATATAATAGACTATATTTTTATTGATCTTTTGTAAAAAGACAAGAGGAAATTTAATTAAAAATATATTATGGGAATGATTAAAATAAACCTAAATTTCGGATTTTTCTATTCCAATATAACCGTTTATTTATTTTATTATAAATGTTCTGGATTTAATTATCTATTATTGTATGGAATTTAAAAGTTTCCGTGAAGGTTTAAAACTAATAATTTTTCTTTCAGGGATCTTGATCTCTTCACCTGTGCATGGATTTCTTCCTTTTCTTGCCTTTCTCTCAATAACAGAAAAAGTTCCAAATCCTGCGAATTTTACCTGTGTGCCCCTTTTTAATGCTTCTTCAACAATCAATAAAAAAGAACTCAAGGCTTTCTCGGCTTGGCGAATAGTAATTTCTGAATTTTTAGCAATTTTTGTTACTATATCACGTTTGTTCATATCAGCCTCCCTATGCGTTTTATTATCTCAATTTTTCCCTTCTATTATATAAGTCGGTTTTTTTGAAAAGTAGATTTAAATATAAAAATTAATTTGCTCTTCTTGCTTGACCCATTCCTATTATGGTCTTTGAACCAACCCCTGAATAAAAGGAAAAATCAGCAAGTGCATTTAGATATTTCACTATCTTTTTATCCATTGATTTCAATAACCTATAATTTACCTTTCCGAGGAAGCCTGGAATTTTTTTATTGGAGAAATTTACAAATTCAGTTGTCAATCTATACTGAATTACTTCGATTTTTCCAAACTCATTTTTTATTTGTTCAGACAACTTTATACTTGAGAATTTATTCCATTTCTCTAAAAGAGAACAGAAAACAATTTCTGGATCTGGAAAAAGCCGTCTCTTTTCCGAAATTTCGAAAATTGTCGGTGAGGAAAATTCGAGTACTATATTTTCTTTTTCCTCTGCATTTGAAAGAATATTTTTAAAAGTTATAAAATTTGCATAGAAGGATTTTTGTATATCCACTTTTGCAATTTGAACTTTTCCGTTTGCAAAATTTAATAATTCCTTTTTACCATAACAAGAATTAAAACTTTTCAAAATAATCTCAAGAATTTCTTCTTTTAAATAAGTAATCCTAAATATAGGATATTCCCCCAAATAAGCATATGTTTTTCCTTTTGAGTACTTAATCCCTTTTAGGAACGGAGATAAAGTAACAGGTAAATCTTCGTTAAAATTTTGAAATTGCTCAGCTATTTCTTCATTTTCTTTTTTAACAATATTAATAAATAATCTGTAAATATGCTCTTCTCCCCTGCCTTCACATATTACTTCTGTTAATGGTTTAAGTTTTATTGAAATACTGCCAATCATTAAGAAAATAAATAAAAAGAATTAAATTTTTCTCAAATTATTATGCGAGACATTTTTTATTTTTCTTTGACTTCTTTTATTTTATTCTTTCCTTCAATAATAACAATTTTCGGCTGAAAAGAGCTAATTTTATCTTCATCTATTAGAGCATAGGAAGCTATTATTAATTTATCTCCCACTGAAACTTTTCTGGCTGCTGCACCATTGACACAGACTATTCCTGAATCCTTTTCGCCTTTAATTATGTAAGTTGTGAATCTTTCTCCATTTGTAATATTATAGACGTGAACTTGCTCAAAGGGTATAAGATTTGCACTTTCCATTATTTTTTCGTCAAGTGTTAAACTTCCCTCATAATTGATATTAATATCTGTTACTATTGCACCATGAACTTTTGATTTCAATATTATTCTTTTCATTTTTTATTCTTTTATTTCAAAAATTGAAAATTGAAAACCGAAAATAGTTCTTATCATTTTATATTTTACCATTTACAATTTCCCATTTACAATTATATTGTCAATTAATCTTGTATTTCCTATATAAACCGCCAAAGCGATAAGTGCTTCATTTTTTATTTCTTTAATCGGATTTAACTCTTCTAAATCCACAATTTCCACATAATCAATTTTTGCAGAAGGTTCTGTTTCAATCAATTTCTTCATTTCTGAAATAATTAACTCTGAACTTTTTTCCCCTTTTTCTATGAGTTCTTTTGCGAGCTGGAGACTTCTATAAAGAACTGTTGCTTGTTTTCTCTCTTCTGGACTCAAATACGTATTCCTTGAACTCATTGCAAGTCCATCCTTTTCTCTTACAATTGGCATTACTTTTATTTCAACATCAAGATTCAAATCTCTCACCATTCTTTTAATAATTATTGCTTGCTGAGCATCTTTCTGTCCAAAAAATGCTATGTTAGGCTGAATTATGTTGAATAATTTCAAAACAATAGTACATACTCCTCGAAAATGTCCTGGCCTTGAACGTCCACATAATTTATCTTGCAATTCAATTACCTCAACATATGTTTTATAACCAGGTGGATACATTTCTTCAACAGATGGATGAAACAAATAGTCAACTTTTTCCTTTTCTAGAAGCCTTTTATCCCTTTCTATATCCCTGGGATATCTGTCATAATCCTCACCCGGTCCAAATTGCGTGGGATTTACAAAAATACTTACTATCGTTCTATCAACTTTTTTTACTGATTCTCTAATAAGACTTAAATGGCCCTCATGAAGATAACCCATTGTAGGAACAAAACCAATAACTTTCTTTTCCTCTTTCAAACTCTTTATAATTTTCTTCATTTCTTCTATAGTTTTAACTGTTTTCATGAGTCTTTCTCCGTTTTAAAATTTTTCTCTAATTCCTCAAGGACATCTGGTTTCATATGATAAGAATGCTTATCCAAAGGAAACTTCCCATTTTTTACTTCCCTTATATATTCTTCTACTGCATTCAGTATAACATTATGCAGATCAGCATATTTCTTCACAAATTTTGGAAGGTAACCATTTAAATATCCAACAAGATCATGAAAAACTAGTATTTGGCCATCACAATAAGGCCCTGCACCAATTCCTATTGTAGGAACTTTTACTTTTTCTGTTATGATTTTTGAAAGTTCCATTGGAATGCATTCAAGAATTATGGAAAACACACCTGCCTGTTCTAGCGCAAGAGCTTCCTCAATTAATTTTTTAGCTTTCTCTCTGCTCTTGCCCTGGACTTTAAATTCTCCGAAATTTAGAATAGACTGAGGAGTTAAACCAATATGTCCCATCACCGGTATCTCTGCTTCTCTCAAAGCTCTAATTAACTCCAACCTTTTTGGACTTGCTCCTTCAATTTTAATTGCATCTGCTCCTGCTTCTTTTATAAAGCGGAATGCATTTTCAAGTCCTTGCTCAATGCTTAGATGATATGATAAAAAAGGCATATCACCAACTATAACTGCTTTTTTTCTTGCTCTCACAACTGCTTTTGTATGGTGAATCATTTCGTCCATGGATACAGGTAAAGTATTATCATATCCAAGCACTACCATTCCAAGTGAATCTCCTACTAAAATCAAATCAATACCTGCTTCTTCAACTATTTTGGTTATTGGATAATCATAAGACGTAATCGCGACGATTTTTTCTCTGTTTTCTTTTTTCTTTAATAAGGAAGGAATAGTAACTTTACATATTTTTTCTTCCATTTTTCTCCTTTCTCCCCATCCTGGTTATTCCAGGATTGAGGTAAAGTATTTAAAAAGTTTATCTGATATAATAGGTACCGGGCAATTAGTAGCTCCGGTCCTATATTACCTTCTGTTTTTCTTGGCTGGAACATAATATTGAGTTCCCCTCCTCATCTGTTCAATTTGAACTACAATCTCTTCTACATCCTCCTCATTATCTAAATATAAATTATCTGCTTTAATGACAAGCAAAGGGCTTGCTTTGTAATGAAAAAAAAAGTAATCAAAAGCTTCATTTATATCTTCAAGATATCTTTCTGAAATATTCTTTTCAATTTCATTTCCCATTTCTCTAACTCTTTTGATAAAGGTTTCATTTGAAATCTGTAAATAAATTACCAAATCCGGCTTTGGAATTCTCTCAACTAATATATTAAAAATTTTTTCATAAACTATCAACTCATCGTCTGTAAGAGTTTGATAGGCGTATATTTTATCTTTTTCAAATATATAATCACATATAATTATTTCTTTAAATAAATCTCTTTGAAATAACTGAACCTGCTGATGATATCGATTAACCAAAAATACAAGCTGGGCTAAAAAAGCAGCCCCTTCTTTTTCTTCATAAAAATCTTTTAAATAGGGATTATCTGTTATATCTAAAATCAATCTTCCTTTAAATCTATCCGCAAGAATTTTTGCAAGTTTTGTCTTTCCTGCTTTAATCGGCCCTTCAATTGCAATATGTCTAAATTTAATCATTTTTACATGTAGTAAATACATCATTAAAACGAATAAGTCAAATGATAAAAAGATATTTAATTGATTTTTTTAAATTATTAGATTTATAATTATTGTCCTTAAAAGCTGAAAAGGAGGATTAAATGGCAAAAAAGTTTAAAGTACTAATTCTTATATTAATTACTTTCTTATTATCCTCGAATCTTCTTTTCTCTGCTATTGAATCCCTAAAAACTCCTGTAGAATTAAGCGATTTTCAGAGAACATCCACATATAGAGAGCTTATGGAGTACATATACAAGCTTAAAGAAATGAGTAATGATATGAAAATTTTAATAATTGGAAACTCTTATGAAGGACATCCTATTCCATTAGTTGTTTTAGCGAAACCGGTTTTTCAATTTCCAAGTCTTGCAAAAAAAACTGGAAAAACAACAATTTTAATAAATGCCAACATACATGGAGGAGAAGTTGAAGGTAAAGAGGCAAGTTTGATTTTAATGAGAGAAATACTCCTTGGAGAACTTAATTACTTATTGGAAAAGGAAGTTATATTAATTATTCCAATTTTTAACATAGATGGGAATGATAAAATTGATCCATCTCATAGACCGTATCAAAATGGCCCTTCCCAAGGAGTCGGAATTCGACATAATGGCCAGAATTTAGATTTAAATAGGGATTTTATTAAAATTGAGTCACCCGAAGTGAAAAGTCTCATTAATGTATTAAACAAATGGGATCCAGATGTTTTTATTGACCTTCATACTACCAATGGTTCTTATCATCAGGAGCCTTTAACCTACTCAGGCGCCACGAATCCAAATGGAGATTTAAAAGTACTTGAATATACAAGAGATAAACTTTTGCCCACTGTGGCCAAAAAGCTCAAAGAAAAACATGGATATCTCTCAATTCCTTACGGAAACTTTGCTGATAGAACTGCTCCTGAAAAGGGATGGATTGGATTTGAACCAGTGCCAAGAATGGGAGTAAATTATGTTGGGTTAAGAAATAGAATATCGATATTGAATGAAAATTACGCTTATGCTCCTTACAAGGTTAGAATTTTCGCTTGCAAGGGTTTTCTTCAATCAATACTTGAGTATTGCTATGAGCATTGCAGCGAAATAAGAAGATTAATTGATGATGCAGATAAAAGAACCATTGAACAATTTTTAGTTAAACCATTAAAAGAATTCGGAATTAAATTTAAAAAAGGAATCCTGAATAATTTATTGATAAGAAGTTATGAATTTGAAATCTACAAAGACGAATTAGGTAGAAAAAGAATTAGAAAACTCGATAAAAAGAAAAATTATATAGTTCCCTTTTATGGAAAAATTGAAATAAAAGAAAAAATATCTCTTCCATTCGGATATCTAATTTTAAAAAATTTAAAGGATATTGTAGGTAAATTAATTGAACATGGAATTACTGTAGAGAGATTGACTCAAAGATATACTCTAAGGGTTGAAGAATATAAAATTATTGAACTTAATAGTTTAGAAAAAGCATATCAGGGGCATCATCTCAATACGGTCAAAATTGAAAAAAATCTGAAAGAAATAAGTTTCCCAGAGGGAACCTATTTTGTAGATATGGCACAGCCACTTGCTTATTTAATTGCATATCTTCTTGAGCCTCAAAGTGATGATGGTCTATTCACTTGGAATTTTTTTGATAAATGGATTATTCCTCAGTGGAGAAGAACATATAACATTTATCCTGTTTATAGACTCATTGAAAGGAAAAATATTCCAGGAAGAATAGTTATTAATAATTGACCTAATTTTATATTTCTGTTAAATATTGGCTAATGAATATTAACTTTACATCTCTTCTTAATTTGATCGAAAACTTCAAAAATAAAAAAATAGCAGTTTGGGGAGACTTTATCCTCGATGAGTATATTTATACTCTTTCTCATCGTGTATCCCGTGAAGCACCTGTTTTAATATTAAAATATCAAGCAACTGAGTATGGTCTTGGTGGAGCTGGAAATTCTGTAAATAATATTAAAACTCTTGGAGGTATCCCCCTTCCAGTTGGAATTCTTGGAGAGGACGAAAAAGGAAATAGAATTTTAGATTTACTGAAAAGAAATGGAATAGAGACAGAATATCTGATAAAATTGAAAAATTACTCAACTCCTGCTAAAGCAAGAATTCTAGCAGGTGGGGAACACACAAGAAAACAACAAGTTTTGAGAATTGATTATGAAGACAAACTCAAATATAATGAAAAATTAAAATCATTACTCTTATCCTGTCTATTAGAAATATCCGATGAAATTGATGCTCTTTTAATATCTGATTATAATTATTTAACGGTTAATGAGGATGTTTATTATAAAATTCTTCCAAAATTAAAAGAACTTAAGAAACCCATATCACTTGATTCTCGTTTTAAACTCCTTAATTTCAAAGAAGTAACTATAGCAACACCAAATGAGCCAGAAGTTAGCTATGCATTAAATTTAGAAATAAATGATAATGAAGAAATTCTTAAGAAAGCTGGAAAAGAAATACTGAGAAAACTCTCCGCACCTGCTCTTTTAATTACTCGAGGGTATAAAGGTATGACCCTTTTTGAAAAAGGGAAAGAACCTTTCTCGATTCCAATTTATGGTTCTGATGAGATAGTGGACGTAACAGGTGCAGGAGATACTGTAATAAGTACTTATACCCTTGCTTTAACTGCGGGTGCAGATTTTAGAGAAGCTGCTTATCTTTCAAACTATGCAGCTGGTCTTGTTGTAATGAAAAAGGGTGCTGCAACTGTTAGCCAAGAAGAATTAAAAAAAATTTTAATTAAAGAGAAAAATAAAGTTGAGTAAGATTTACTCTTTATTAGAGCTAAAGAAAATTACAGACAAAGAAAAAAAGAGAGGGAAAAAAATCGTGCTTGCAAATGGATGTTTTGATTTAATCCATGTGGGACATATAAGATACCTGAAAGAAGCAAAAGAGAAAGGAGATATTTTAGTAGTGGCACTTAATAGTGATGATTCCATAAAAAAATTGAAAGGAAGTGGAAGACCTCTTCTTAAAGAAAAAGAAAGAGCAGAAATTATTTCTTCTTTTTATTTTGTTGATTATGTGACAATATTTCCAGAAATAAATGTTGCAAAAGTTTTAACTACTTTAAAACCTCACATTCATGCAAAGGGTTCAGATTACACACCAGAAACAGTGCCTGAAAAAGATGTTGTCAAAAGTTATGGAGGAAAAATAGAAATTACTGGTGGGCCTAAAGTAAGATCAACATCTCAAATAATTAAGGAAATAAGAATAAAATTCTCTCATGACTAATAGTTTTTTGATAGTAAGATTAAGTTCATTAGGAGACATAATTCACACACTCCCAGCCTTTTCTCTTTTGAGAGATAATTTTCCTGACACAAAAATCTCATGGATTGTAAATGGAAAAGGAAAGGAAATACTCAAATTTGTAAATGGTTTGGATGAAATAATAAAATTTGATAATATTTTTAGAACAATAAAAAAAATCAAAAATAATTACGAATATACAATTGATTTCCAAGGACTTTTAAAATCAGGCTTAATTTCCTACTTATCAAAAGCTAAAATCAGAATCGGGTTTCACAAAAAAAATTTGAAAGAACCTTTAGCCTCCCTTTTTTATAACTATCAATTACCGGAAATCCAAGAGAATTTGCATGTTATAAGAAAAAATATAAAACTATTAAATCTCTTAAATATAAATGAAGAAAAAATTGAATTTCCAATTGAAATCTCTCAAGATTTTATTTATTCTGTCGAAAGGAAATTAATGTCGTGTGGATATGACTTTAAAAAAAAGCTAATACTTTTGAATATAGGAGCAGGATGGGAAACCAAAAGATGGGATATAAGAAATTTTATTAAACTTGCAAAAATGTTAAAAAGAGATGACAGATTTATTCTTTATCTATGGGGAAATTCAATAGAAGAAAAGCTCGCTTTAGAAGCTTGTAAAGAAACAGGAATTCCAATGTTACCATTTTTGACAATTTCGGAACTTATGGGGCTTATTTCCAGGGCAACCATTTTGGTAAGTGGCGATAGTTTTCCTCTTCATTTTGCAAGTGCAATTTTAATCCCAGTCGTTGGTATATTTGGTCCAACTGATCCAGAGAGAAATGGACCTATTCGTTCTCATGACGAAATCGTTTTTCACAAACTTACGTGCAGTTTTTGTTATAAGAGAAAGTGTGATTCAATGGAGTGTATAAAAAAGATATCTCCAAATGAAGTTTATGAAAAGGTTATAAAAATTTTAAATGGGAACTGAAACGCTTAGAAAGAAGATCTACAGATTAAGAGTTCCTACGGGGTTATGGTTTATCATTGCAATATTAATTCTTGCAAAACCGACACTGACTTCAATATTTATTGGATTTATAGTTTCAATTTTTGGTTTTGCAATTAGAACTTGGGCAGCAGGTCATATTGAAAAAGGAAAAAATCTGGCAACTTCTGGCCCATATCAGTACATTAGAAATCCATTATATTTCGGAAACTTTATTCTTGGTCTAAGTCTATGTATTGGAGCTAATTCTTTATGGGTATGGATTATTTTTGTAGCATATTTTTCGATCTTTTATCCTGTATTGATTATAGAAGAAACAAACAAACTCAGGGAAATTTTTCATGAAAAATACAAAGAATATGAAAAGAAAGTGCCATGTATTTTCCCAAATTTTAAAGGTTTGCAGGGAAAAAATTCAAAAAGGTTTAAATTTGAACTTTATAAAAAAAACAAGGAATACAGAGCTATATTAGGAGGATTTATAATCTGGATGATTTTAATCTTAAAATACATTTTTTTTAATTAATAATAGAAGCTTATAGGAGGATAAAATTATGAAAATGAAAGCAGTAGTAAAAACAAAAGCAGGTCCAGGGGCAGAACTCGTTGAAACTGATGTGCCTGAAATAAGCGATACAGAGGTTTTAGTAAAAGTAAAAGCGACATCAATATGTGGAACTGATGTTCATATTTACCAGTGGGATAAGTGGTCAAATACAAGAATAGGGAGAAAAAAACTCCCTCAAATTCTGGGGCATGAAGTTGCTGGTGAAGTAGTTGAAGTAGGAAAAGAAGTCAGAAAAATAAAAGTGGGTGATTATATTTCAGCTGAGACTCATATCTATGATCCATGGGATTTACAGTCTATTCTATGTCAAGCTCATCTCGGAGAAAAAATGAAAATTTTAGGAGTGGATAGAGATGGAACCTTTGCAGAGTATATCGCACTCCCTGAGAATGTCTGTTGGGTAAATCATCCCTCTATTCCTCCTGAAATTGCTACACTTCAGGAACCAATTGGCAACGCAACTTACGCAGTTCTCGGAGAAGACAATGATGTAGCTGGAAAATCAATGGTTATAATTGGAGATGGGCCAGCAGGTCTTTTCTCGGTTGGAATAGCAAGATTATGCGGAGTTACTAATATTTTTCTTATTGGAGAATGGGATTATAATTTATCTATAGGAAAAATTATGGGTGCTGACCACATTATAAACATACACAAAAATGATTTAGATAGAGTTGAATATATAAGAGAATGTACAAATGGTTATGGCGCAGATATAGTCCTTGACATGGCTGGCGCACCAGAAGCAATAAGAGAAGGGTTGAAAATGCTCAGGCGAGGTGGAAGATTTACTGCTTTTGGTCTATCCCCTACATCCACCATTTATATTGATTATAATGAAGAGATAGTTCTAAAAGGTTTGCAAATTCATGGAATTACTGGTAGAAAACTTTTTGATACATGGTATAGAGTACGCAATTTCCTTTCTTCTGGAAGATTAAATGTATATCCTGTAATCACTCATATGTTTACTCTTGATGAATTTCAAAAAGGATTTGACGTTATTCTTGAAAGACCAAGGAAAGCTGTAAAAGTTATTTTATTCCCTGACGAAAAAGAATTAAAAGAAGCCCAAAAAAGACTGGAAATGCAAAGAAGTGTAAAAGGTGAAAGGTAAAAATGTGAAATATGAGAGAATGAAAGTAAGGTTCTTTGAATTTGAATGAAATTAATTTTGAAATTTTAGAATTGATTCTATAATTTTATATCAGGAGGATAAAAATGTACGGAAAAATAAAGGAATTTCTTCAAAAGGAGATTCAATCAATTAAGGAGGCTGGCCTTTATAAAGAAGAAAGGATTATCATGACTCCCCAAGCGCCTGAAATTGAAGTTAAAGGAGGAAAAAAAGTTCTGAATTTCTGCGCTAATAATTACCTTGGTTTATCCAGCCATCCTAAAGTCATAGAAGGAGCACAAAAAGCACTCGAAGAATGGGGTTATGGTTTGAGTTCAGTTCGATTTATATGTGGAACTCAGGAAATTCATAAAGTTCTTGAAAGAAAAATCTCTGAATTTCTTCAAACAGAGGATACTATTTTATATGCAGCATGTTTTGATGCAAATGGTGGAATTTTTGAACCTTTACTTGGACCAGAAGATGCAATTATTAGCGATGAATTAAATCATGCTTCCATTATTGATGGTATTCGTTTGTGTAAAGCACAGAGATTTATTTATAAACATCTCGACATGAATGACCTAGAAGATAAACTCAAGCAAGCACAAAAAGCTCGTTTCAGAATGATTGCAACTGACGGAGTATTCTCAATGGATGGAGATATTGCTCCACTTAAGGATATCTGTTACTTAGCTGAAAAATATGATGCATTAGTAATGATAGACGATGCACATGCCACAGGATTTGTTGGTAAAACAGGCAGGGGAACACCAGAATATCATGGTGTTATGGGAAAAATCGATGTAATTACCAGCACCCTTGGAAAAGCCTTAGGTGGAGCTTCAGGAGGATTTGCTTCTGGAAGAAAGGAAATTATAGAGCTTTATCGTCAGCGTTCAAGACCATACCTTTTTAGTAATACTCTGGCACCTGCTATTGTTGGCGCCTCAATTGCTGTGCTTGATCTTCTTTCTGAAACAACTGAATTAAGAGATAAACTAGAGAGAAATACAAAATATTTCAGAGAAAAAATGAGTGAAGCTGGTTTTGACATTAAACCAGGTACACACCCTATTGTTCCTATAATGCTTTCAAAATTTGAGAATGATGCAAAATTATCCCAGGATATGTCAAGGGATCTACTCGAAGAGGGAATTTATGTGATTGGATTTTTCTATCCCGTTGTTCCAAAAGGACAATCGAGAATAAGGGTTCAGATTTCAGCAGCCCATGAAAAGGAACATCTCGATAGGGCAATAGAAGCTTTTATCAAAGTTGGAAAGAAATACGGAGTAATCCAATAGAGTTTTAAATTTTGATTTTTGAATTATGAATTGTGATTTTTGAATTTTGTCCATCACCTCCCCTATGCCAGAAGAGAGGGAAGAAAAGTGTAGTCTAATCTTCTATTAATCATGCCTCTCTTTTTTAACTATTCACACTTTTACACTTTGTCAATGTCTTTAATAATAATGTCATTTATTATCGCATTTTGTCGTATTAAATCCTAATAAGAAACTGATTCTAGACAATTTTGTAGTCATCATAATATAAATACAAAACTTAAAATGGTAAAAAAATAAACAAGAAATTAAGAGGAAATAATTCTTACTTTTTAGAAAAAAATTGCTTCCCTTTTAGATATTGGAAAAATGGAAAAAATTAATTTATAGCCCTAAATCTCTTCTTGTCAAAAGGGAGATAAATTTATACCCATTTTTTTCTATATTTTCCCTCCCGCCTTCTAATCTATCAACAATAGCCATTGTTAAAATCACTTTTCCTCCAGCCTCTTCCACTGCCTTACATGCCTTAAGAATTGAACCTCCTGTTGTGCACACATCATCAACAATTGCAACCTTCCATCCTGTTTTAAACGGCCCTTCTATCATCTTTTGTTCTCCATGCTTTTTAGGTTCTTTACGAACTATAAAAGCAGGAAGCGGCTTTCCAAGTTGATAGCTAACAGTGGCAACAGCACTAACTATCGGATCAGCACCGAGCGTAAATCCTCCGATTGCATCTACCTGATATGGCTCTAAAACCTCGAGAATTAATTTACCCACCAGATTTGCACCTTCTGGATCAAGAGTCGTCATTTTACAATCAATATAATAATTACTTTTTCTTCCCGAGGTCAGAATTCTCTCAACTCCTGTTATAACAGATTTTTCTTTTAGGATTTCAATCAATCTCTCCTTCATTTTTACCTCTTTAATATCTTTTTACAATTTTTATTCTATTGTAATATTTTTTAAGTATTTTTTTATAATTTGCTCCCTCCCTTGCCATACCATAAGCACCAACCTGGCATAAACCAACTCCATGTCCCCATCCTCTTCCAGTGAATATGAAATATGTTATCTTACCATCTTCATCATACTCTCTATCTATTACAAATAATGTCTCCCGTAGCCCAAGAACTGTTCTTATTCTAAAACCCTTAACAAGAACCTGATTTTCACTACCCACAATTTGCAATTCAATAACTCTTCCTGAAACCCCTCTCTTTTTAGGTATTAAATCAATAAGTTTTCCTATTGGATAAAATCTCTGTATTCTTTTCTCCAGCTCTTCGCGTGACTTTCTCACTTGCCAGCGATTAAAAATAGAATTTCTTTCAAGCATATTTGAAAAGGAAGAATAATGTATTTCAAGATAAGGAACTGAACCCTTTCGTTCTATCCAGTATACTTCTTCTCCTCCTATTAGAGACGCATAACTTCCAAATGAAAGAAAGCCATTATTATTATGAATAAGAAAGATTCTAGACTCGAGATTAAATTCCTTTTCTTTTTTATTTTCTTCAACAACTATTCTATTGCCTTTTAAAAATTTAAAATTACCTTTATGAATTCTATTTTTATCAATATACCTTATCAATTTATGGATTACATGAAGAACTTCACTTCTCAACATAGGTCTATAAGGATTCTTAATCTCACTTGATATTGGAAAAATATCTTCCAAAATAAGATAAGCAATATATTTCTTATCTTCTTCTTTTACTTCCATTAAATCTTTAATAAAATATTCAATTTCCTTCTCTTTTAATAGAAACTCAAGCTTATTTTTCCAGCCAAATGAATCTATAATAAGATGTGCTAAATTTGCATAATTAACGTATTTTTCATTCAATTTAACAGGGTTAAATTTCTTATTTAAAAAGGAAAGAGTATTTTCAATCCATTTAGAAACCTCTTTTGGTGAAGCAATTTCTCTATAAAAAGAATGATTAATATTTAAAGGAATTATTCCCCAGCTAATTAACCGAGCTATCTCTGGACTTATATTAAAACCATTTACATATACAGGGGCCATCATATAATAGCCTTTAATCCACCATTCTTTTTGATGTTCATAAAAACATTGAGTTCCCCTAAGATAAGGAATAGGCTTGCCAAGAAACACATTTTCAACATTTTCAGTGGATCCACCGCATGTAGAGGTATAAAGGGCATTTATTAATCTTCCTCTATAAGTCATCACTTCACCTTCAGTTTGTTCGACTGCTTTAGAACTCAATGGATTCTCAACACTCATGCCTCTATAAACTTGACATTTCTGTGTATCACACAAATCAAAACCTAACTCCTCAAACATTCCGAGATTCTTAAGTGCATAAGTACGTGCTGCTACTGCCTGAGCTTTTTGAGCTTCAATTTCATTGAATGAATAAGGTGAAAGTTCTACAGGAACAACGCCTTTTAAATAATCTTCAATATTTAAAATATTTATCAAAGCTATACCTTTAACTGTAGACTTTACAACAAAAATACCCCTGTATGGTTTCCCATTGAAAGAGAGGTAACTCCTTGAATTAGATGGTATTATATATAAAGTGGAATCAGGCGAGAGTTTAATAAATTCTCCATTACAAAAAAGCCAATACGGCTTCGATTCTCCATCTGTAATTTCTTCTTCAACAATCCATGCATCTTTGAATCCCATATTATAAAGTTCTCTTGCAAAAGCCTCTGCCTCACTTTTTAAATCAAAATATCCTATCCATACCTGATAAGTGTTCATTTCCAGATTTTGATCAATATATACATCCTTCTCTATTTTTTTCTCTTTTAACTTTTCTTTTATTTTATTGGAAAAATCCTCGGCTTCTTCTTTTTCTCTAAAAGGTGGAAACTGGATTAAAAATCTTTCATTAAGTTTTTCCTTCTTTCCTTTTATTAAAACCTCATTAATATTATCTGAAATTTTGTTTAATCCATTTCTTAGTTCGTATATTTTCATACCAGAAGAAGCATTAATCTTGATTTCCTCAAGATTAATTCCAAGTCCAATTCTTATAATAGGTTTTTTAATTGAATAATTTCTGAAGAATTCTCTTTCTTCATTAGCAAATTCAAGAGGATTTAATATTAGAAAAAAGGCTATTAGGCCGAAAAATAGTATATACTTGTAATATTTTATTTTCATACTCATTTTTTTAAATCTAAAAACCATTTTAATTTATGAGAGGGAAAAAGTCAAGCTTGAATACAATATATACTACTGTTTTCTTTACATCATACTATATATTGAATAATTTTATTTTTCTAACAAATTTATAGATTGACAATGAAAAGTTTTTTATATATATAAAGCAGAAAGGAGGTGTGAAGAGATGAAGAAATTTATAGCATTTTCGATTGGAATGATTTTCTGTTTTACTTTCATCTATGCAGGAGCATGGGATAATATATTAATGGGAACAAGGGCTCTTTCAATGGGAACAGCTTTTACAGCAGTAGCAGATGACCCAAGCGCTATTTTTTACAATCCAGCTGGTTTAACCTTTCAGACTCATTCAATAAATCTTTCATTGGAAGGAATTTATATAATGCCAAAACATAGCTACACTCTTCCTTCCGGAACAACAGTTTACAGCAAGTTGAAGAACTATTATCCTCAGGCTTTTATTTCAATAAAAAAAGAAAGATGGAGCTTTGGATTTGGAGTTTATTGCCCATATGGTGGTGGAGGAGTTGATTGGTCACGTCAAGATCTGGGTTATCCATTAAAGGCAATTTTAGGTATTTATTCTTTTACTCCATCAATCGCTTATAAATTCTCAGAAAAGCTTTCAGCAGGCATTAATTTCAGCATTTACAAAGGAAAAATGGAAGTCGAAACCGAAAATCCACTTTACGGTCCAATGAGCATAGATGAATCAGGCACATCCTATTCAGCTGGCTTTGGAATTTTATATCGACCAAATGAAAAAATTGGCATTGGATTAAGCTTCCGTGGACCTGCAAAGATGAAAATTGAAGGAGATACAAAACTAATGGGAATGAATTTTGATTCAGAGACTAAATTCAATCTTCCTTATTCAATTGAACTCGGAATTTCCTATCGCTTAAAAGAAAACTTCCTGATTTCTGCTGATGTAGATTATTCTCATTGGTCATCTCTGAAGAAACTGGAGGGAAAAATAAAAAATGTCCCAGTTGCACCTGGTATAACAATGGATATAGATAAAAGCGAGATTATTAATTATAAAAATATAGTTAAATTTAAAGTTGGAACTGAGTATATCTTTCCCAAAGGTATTGCAGTAAGAGCAGGAGTAGCTTATGATAATTATGCCCGACCTGATGAAACTCTAAATTTAATGGATATAGATGTGGATAAAATAGTTTTATTTGGTGGAATTGGATATAGAGCAGGGAAAGTAGAACTTAATTTTGCTGGAGTTTATGCTCTTGGAAGAGAGAGAGAAATTTCTACAGTTTATGGAGGATATCCTTTAACTCAACGGTTTAATCTTAATGCCACAATAATAAGTCTTGGGATAAGATATTCTTATTGAACTTTATTGAAACTCTTTAACAAAATTAACTTCACAAATAACTTCTACAGGACCAATTTGATATATTTTATCACCCTCCCATTCAACAATAAGTTCACCGCTACTTGTTTTTACTTTAACTCTTTTATCAGTTAAACCTTTGAGTATTGAAGCTACAGCTGAAGCACATGCACCACTTCCTGAGGCAAGAGTTTCTCCAACTCCTCTCTCCCAGAAAAGTGCTTCTATTTCGTTTCTATTAACAACTTTAACAAATTCAACATTTGTTCTCTTTGGAAAAAATGGATGGGATTCAATTTCCCTGCCCATCTGATGCCATTCTATCCTAGATGGAAAACTAGAAAGAAAAACAGCACAATGAGGATTTCCTATAGATAAACAGGTTACCTTATACTTTTTCTGTCCAATAGTCAAATCATAATCAATCAATTTTTCATGCTCTGAACCATCATCAAAAGGGATTTCTCGTGAAGAAAAAGTAGGAATACCCATATCTATTCGTAGTAGATAAATTGTTTTATCTTTTTTGAGCAATTCACATCCTCTTACACCTGCATTTGTATTGAAAGTTATTTTTTTGGATTCAGTTAATCCAAAATAATACATATAAGCTGCTGCACATCTGAGCCCATTACCAGATACTTCTGCTTCAGTCCCATCATGATTAAAAATTCTAAAGGACGCTTCATCTTTTTTGTTTTTAATCAGAGAGGTGATTATAAGTCCATCTGCTCCTACTCCAAAATGACGATCACAAACCAGCCGGGAAAAGGTATTCAAATCGCTTATTTTTTTTGCATCTTTTTGACTTAAAACCAGAAAATCATTTCCCAAGACTTGGGCTTTAATTAGCTTCATTAAATTATCCTTTAAGGGATTCTTAAATATGCAATAAATTCTCCTGTTTCGCCTCTACGAATCAATAATATCAATACATCTCCAGATTTAGCTTTTCTTAATATATTATTAAAATCTCTGAGTGTATTAACTTCCCTTCTATTCACCTCTATAATAACATCTCCTGCTCTTAATCCAGCTTCAAATGCTGGACTGCCTCTTCTTACATAAGTAATCAAAAGACCACCCGCAAAACTATATCCATACTCTCGCGCAATCCTTGGAGTTAATGGAGTTAACCTCATTCCTAAATCCCTTCTGGCTTTAGATTTATAACCTCTTCCAACCTCTCCCTCGGATTCCAATTCCCCTAATATTGCAGTTAATATTTTTTCCTTACCATCTCTGATTACTTTAATTTTTACCTCTTTTCCAGGAGGAGTTTCAGCAACTTTAACTTTTAGATGATTCGAATCCCTAATTTTCACTCCATTGAATTCAATTATTACATCATACCTCTTTATTCCAGCTCTATCAGCAGGAGAATCAGGCTCTACTTTAGCCACTAAAGCTCCTACCTTTTTCTTTAATTTAAGAGACTTTAATGCCTCAGCTTTAATATCCTGCACATATACTCCAAGATAACCTCTAATTACTCTTCCCTTCTCTTTTAAATCTTTTATTACTGCTCTCGCCATATTGCTTGGAATAGCAAATCCTATTCCTACATTACCACCTGTTGGAGTATAAATATTGCTTGTTATTCCAATAACTTCTCCTTTCATATTTACTAGAGGTCCACCGCTGTTCCCTTTATTTATTGCAGCATCTGTTTGTATAAAATCGTTTAATTCAGGCACATTTTTCCCTTCGAAATGCCTTCCTTTTGCACTTATTATTCCTGCTGTGACTGTATGTGACAATCCAAAAGGATTTCCAATGGCTAGTACCCATTCACCTACCTTAATTGAGTCTGAATCCCCAAATTTAATATATGGTAAATTCTTACCTTTAATCTTCAAAAGAGCTAAGTCTGTTTTTGGATCAGTCCCTATTATTTCTGCTTTAAATTCTTTACCATCAAGAGTGGTTACTACAACTTTTTCAGCATCTTGAACAACATGATTATTTGTAACAATATATCCTTGAGGGTCAATTATGAATCCTGAACCACCAACCTTTTCTTTATATTCTCTTTCTTCTGGAAAACCAAAAAATCTTCTCCACCAATCTTCAAATGGATCCTCAAAAAACCAGTCACCTCCCCATGAAGTAACCCTCACCCTTTTTGTGCTAACAATATTAACAACAGCAGGAGCAACTTTTTCTGCAACCTTTACAAAACTTAAATTTGGATCAGACAACTTTACAGTTTGAGATGGTGAAGAAGCAATAACTGTCGGGGGTTGTATTGATTCTGTATTAATTTCTGAGCTAATAATTTTTGATTTTGGAAGATAAACAAAAAATAAACCGTAAACAGCAGCTCCCAAGAAGAAGCTTATTATACTGATGACTATTAACTTTTTCATCTTCTTCTCCTCCTGTCCTTAAAGTTAATTTAACATACTTGAGTAGTAAAAATCAATCAAACCTTATCTCTACTTACAATAACTTATTTTCTGAATAATCTGTTGCAAATTTTTACTTTTTGAGTTTAATTCCTTTGCCAGGAGGTTCGACCTTTTCTAGAGTGGTTATTTAAAAATTGAATGTAACATGGCGAAAATTGATTTTAAAATTTAATCTATTGTTTAAGAGAACCATCAAAATTTCTACCATTTTTGTATTAAGATACACAAAGAAAAAAACACTCTCAAAAATGATTATTCTCTTATTTCTATAAGCAATTTATTAAATTCTTTGATTAATCTTTTATGTTCATTTTGTAAATCTTCAAGGGCGATTTCTTTATCTTCCAATTTTATTTCCAGTTCTTCTATCTGTCTTTTCATTTGATCCATTTTCTTCTCTACATCCTTTGGAATTTCTTCTACATTCTCGTATTTTTTCACTAAAGCATTATATTCCCTAACCAATGAATTATATTTTTCCTCCACTCCCTTATATTTCTCTTCAATTTCTTTTATTCTTTTATTAATTTTATACTTATCATTAAAAAATAGAAATTGTGCTCTTGCTAAAGCTTTATCAGACATTTTTTTATTATTTTCTTTTGCAAAAAGTTTACTGGCAATTATGAAATATTTAATGGCTTCATCTAAAAGTTTTTTATTCTTTTTGGATTTTCCATATAAAATAATGGCCATTAAATTAGCCATTTCACCTGTTTTTTTGATTGAATAGGCTTTCCTGAAGCTATTTAAAGCTGACTCAGGTTTTCCCGTTTTATATAAAGAGAGAGCGTAAAATCTCAACACCTCAAATTTATTTCTCTCCTTTTCTGGCATACTCTCTATAATAGAAATGACCTGAGAATATTTTTTCTGTTCATATAATGATTTTATTTTTCCTAATTTCCCAATATTTATCAATTTTAAAACAGCATTTTTAGCATTTTTAGCTGTTTGAGCCAGACGATAAAGATTGTTCTCTTCTGCAATTTTAATTGCCCTATTTATATAATTTAACGATTTTTGATAGTCTTTATTGGCAGGATTCGACGCACAACAATCAGCAAGAACAAGGAGTATCTGCCCTCTCCAATCAGGTTCTAAATCAGGATAAGTTAGTGCTTTTTCCCCTGCCTTTATTGCCTCGTTGAATTTTTTTATCTGATAATAATTCAAACATAATTGGGCATAAACATATTTATGATAAATGCTATTGCTCCATTTTTTTAAATATTCATTAAAAAGTCTAATTCTTTCTTCAGGTGTCTTTGCAGTTACAGCTTTGTTATAATCCAATGTTTTTGGGTCAGCTGCCTCCTCTTTTGGTTCTTGGGGCATAAAAGATAAACCCATCGAATACCTTCCAAAAATGCTAAAGATAAAAAGCATAAGAAGTAATGTAGATTTTTTAACCCTGAATTTCATCTTTTCACCTCTACTTTGATAATCTTTCCATTTCTTCACTGACTAATGCTTATAACACAATACAATTATTAAGTCAAATTAAATAATGTAAAGCAGGTTAACAAATCTGTTGTTGACAAAAACCAATATAAAAAATAAAATTCTCTAAGGAGGAATAAAGTGGAAGAAGGAAAAGAAATTAAGATCGACTTAAGAAAAAATACTTTCCCAGAAAGTCTTAAATCCGTCCACGAAAGGCTCAACTCATTGGCTCCATGGTATACACTTGTAACAATTTCTGATTTTGACCCAGACATACTCTATAAAGAGATAAATTTTTTTCTTCCTGGGTTATGGAAAATTGAAAAAAATATTACTTCTGAGAGAGTCTGGGAAGCTAAATGGAAAATGAATCCAAATGCTCCTTGCCCCTGCATTGATGAAAGAATTGAATATCTAAAAAATTCAGTTCAGAAATAATTTCACTAATCCCAATGTTGACTAAATTCAGAAATTATGATAACTATCATAGTAACGATAGAAAGATAAAAATTCAAACTTTGTCCAAAATTAATAACTGACAAAGTTTCGAAGAAAACACTCGTTTTGGAAAAACAAAGAGATGATGTTAAATTCGAAATTCAGGAAACTATCACGAAATTTTTCTAAATAACTGAAGGAGGAATTTAGTATCATGAAAATTGCAGAGGATATCACGAAATTGATTGGAAAGACTCCTTTAGTAAAGCTCAATAAAATTACTCAAGGTTGTAAAGCAGAAATAGTTGCAAAACTAGAATTTTATAACCCTTGTGGAAGTGTAAAAGATAGGATTGGATTTAGCATGATCGAGGATGCAGAAAGACAAGGATTAATAAATAAAGATACAATAATTGTTGAACCTACAAGTGGAAATACAGGAATTGCTCTTGCTTTCGTCTGTGCAGTTAAGGGATATAAATTAATTCTAACAATGCCTGAAACAATGAGTCTCGAAAGAAGAGCATTATTAAAAGCCTTTGGGGCTGAATTAGTTTTGACACCTGGAGAAAAGGGAATGAAAGGAGCGGTAGAGAAGGCCGAAGAAATTGTTAAAAAAAACAAAAATGTTTTTATGCCTCAGCAATTTAAAAATCCGGCTAATCCAGAAATACATAGAAAAACAACAGCAGAAGAAATATGGAATGATACAGATGGAAAAGTTGATATTCTAGTTGCAGGAATTGGCACAGGAGGAACAATAACAGGTGTATCAGAAGTGATAAAGAAAAGAAAACCCTCTTTTAAGGCAATTGGAGTTGAACCAGCTGATTCACCAGTCCTCTCAGGTGGCCAGCCTGGTCCTCATAAGATTCAAGGAATAGGAGCAGGGTTTATTCCAGATATACTTAATATGGAGATAATCGATGAAATTATAAGAGTAAAAAACGAAGATGCTTTTGAAACTGCAAGAAAACTTATAAAGGAAGAAGGCTTGTTAGTCGGTATTTCCTCGGGTGCAGCTGCTTGGGCTGCTCTTCAGGTTGCAAAAAGGGATGAAAATGAAGGAAAATTAATTGTAGTGGTTCTTCCAGATACTGGAGAAAGATATTTATCTACGGAATTATTTAAGAATGATTTTTAAAACATTAAAAGAAGATATACAAACTGTATTTAAAAAAGACCCTGCAGCAAGAAATACTCTAGAAATAATTTTGTGTTATCCAGGACTTCATGCAGTCTGGCTTCATAGGATTGCTCATTTCTTTTGGAAAAATAAATTAAAATTGATCGCAAGAATTATCTCTCACATTAATCGTTTCATTACAGGAGTGGAAATCCATCCCGGAGCTAAAATTGGTAGGAGATTTTTTATAGACCATGGAATGGGAATTGTAATAGGAGAAACCACAGAAATTGGAGATGATGTTCTAATGTATCAAGGTGCAGTCCTTGGTGGAACTTCCCTTGAAAAAGGGAAAAGACATCCTACTATTGGAAATAATGTTGTGATCGGAGCTGGAGCGATAGTTCTAGGTCCTGTGAAAATAGGAGATAATGTCAAAATAGGTGCAGGTTCAGTTGTAGTAAAAGATGTCCCCTCAAATTCAATTGTTGTTGGAGTTCCGGGAAGAATAGGGCTTGGCCTGAGCATAGAGGAAATCAAAGCACTTGAACACGGAAAGCTTCCTGACCCGATCTCTGATGCTTTGAAATTTGTTATGAGAGAACAGGAAAAATTGGAGGAAAAAATTGAACAATTAGAGAATACAATTTTTGAATTAAAAAAAATTATGAATAAGGGAAAAAGGGAGAGAATTAGAAATTAAAATGGAAAATCGCTATTTAAGTCAAATCGTGTTTCCTGAAATTGGAAAAGAGGGCCAAGAGAAAATAAGAAACGCAAAAATTGCAGTAATTGGATGTGGTGCATTAGGTGGAATAATAGCAAACAATCTTGTGAGGGCTGGTGTTGGTAAAATAAAAATAGTGGATAGGGATTTAGTAGAAATTGGTAACCTTCAGCGTCAGATTTTATATGACGAAGAGGATGTAAAAAATAGAATTCCAAAAGCAGTTGCAGCAAAAAAAAGACTGGAAAAAATAAATTCTGAGGTAAAGATAGAAGCAATGGTCATTGATGTAAATCCAGAGAATATTGAGGAACTGATAAAAGACTCTGATATAGTTTTAGATGGAACAGACAATTTTGAAACTCGTTTTATAATAAATGATGCTTGTCTAAAAAATGGAATTCCATGGATTTATGGTGCTGTGATAGGATCTGCAGGCTCAACAATGACCATTATACCAGAAAAAACACCTTGTTTAAGATGTATGATAGAGCAAATACCCCATCCAGGTAGTTTACCAACATGTGACACAATGGGAGTGCTCAATACCATTCCAAGTCTAATTGCTTCGATACAGACAACTGAAGCCTTTAAAATTATTCTTAGTAAAGAAAGTTTGAATAAGAACCTAATTATTGTGGACTTGTGGTTAAATTCATTTGAAAAAATAAATATTGAAAAGAAAAAGAATTGTCCAAGTTGTGTTCAAAAAATTTATCCAGCGCTTGAAGGAGAAGAAATATCTCATGCTGTTACTCTCTGTGGGAGGAATGCAGTTCAAATAGTTCCCAAGAGGAAAATCAGTATTTCATTTGAAAAGTTAAAAAATAAATTGAAATCTCTTGGAGAAGTCAAATATAATGAGTTTGTTCTATCCTTTAAGAATCCTGAATATGAATTAATTGTTTTCCCTGATGGAAGGACTATAATTAAAGGAACTACTGATATTTCAATAGCTAAATCACTTTTTGCAAGATACTTGGGAATTTGAAATAAATTTAAGGAGGTAAAAGATGTCCGAAAAAAAGATTTTCAGTCTTGTGGGAGAAAAAGATGTGACTCGTGCAATTGTTAGTGAATTTGCCAAGCAGTTCACAGAATATGTAGAAAGCGATTGTATTATTATAGGAGGTGGTCCGAGCGGTCTTATGGCTGGAAGGGAATTGGCAAAAAAGGGATATAAGGTTCTTATAGTCGAAAGAAATAATTATCTAGGTGGTGGATTTTGGATAGGTGGTTATCTGATGAATAAGGTCACTGTTCGTGAGCCTGGTCAAGAAATATTAAAAGAACTTGGAGTTCCATATGAAGAAATATCTAAAGGATTGTATGTTGCTGATGGACCTCATGCCTGCTCAAAATTAATTGCATCAACATGTGACGCAGGGGTTAAATTCATTACAATGACCACCTTCGATGATATTGTTTTAAAAGAAGAAAACAAAGTTGCAGGTGTTGTTGTAAACTGGACCCCTGTTCAGGCACTACCTCGGGAGATCACTTGTGTTGACCCAATAGCTCTTGAATCAAAAATAGTTATAGATGCCACAGGTCATGATGCATTTGTGGCAAAAAAATTAGAGGAAAGAGGTTTATTAAAAACTCAGGGTTTTGGAGCAATGTGGGTTGAAAGATCAGAAGACTTAATAGTTGAATACACCGGAGAAGTCCATCCTGGATTAATAGTTATAGGAATGGCTGTATCTACTGTTTTTGGTTTACCGAGAATGGGGCCTACATTTGGAGCAATGCTTCTTTCTGGAAAGAAAGGAGCTGAAATTGCTGAAAAAAATCTTTCTCTATAATGGAATAAAGAAAAATTACCTTAATTTAAAAAAAATAAAAAATTACTTAGAAGAAAAAACTGGTTTTAAAATTGAGATTAGAGATGAATTTATAAATTACTGCATATCAAAAATTTCTGTTGAGGAAGAAAAAATAAAGCTAATTGATAAGTTATCAGATGATATAGCTCGAATTAGAATAATAAATCCTAATAAAAAAGAAATCGAGAGAATACCTCATCCAATTGAGATAAATCTTGAAAAAAAATATATTTTGAAGTGGGCAGAAAAACCCATTGGTAATTTCTATAATGGATTTGAACTGATCTTAATTTTTTCGAATTTAATTCCAAAAGAAGAAACAAATCTTAAATACTGTCATATCGTTTTTACTAATCAATTATTTGGAACTTGGGATGAAAAAAATTTCCGGTATCATGCTCGAGTTGTAGTGTTTGGTTTCCCCACTATCATATCAACCACTGGACTTGTAGAAGGCCCTGCAAAACCGAGAGAATTTTATTTGAAAAAACAAATGGGAATCGATCCTTTAATTTTAAAAGAAGAATTTAAGGGAAGATTTATTGACTATGAAGACCCAAGAATTACCGAAATAATGAAAGGCTATGTAATGCAAGCTATCTTCTTCCATTTATTTGGTAATCCTTTTTGCTCTGATAAAAATTGTAGGCTATACAATGCTCACTGGCAGGAAGAAGTTATAAATGCTCAATTAAAAGGTGATTATGAATTTTGTGGTGAGCACGAAGGAATATTGAAAAAAATAAAAGCTTAACTTGGAAACCCTCCGAAATTATATTAAAATAGAAATTTCAAAAAATGAAGTACAAATTATATGTCCTCATTTTATTGATAACTTTCACTTCTCTTATTACATACTCTAATGAAAAATACTCTATCCCAAAAGCAGAAGTCTATTTAATCTCCAATGACCAAACTATTAAATTAGATGGAAAATTAAATGAATCTCCTTGGGAAAATGCTCCTTCAATAGGTTCTTTAACTATGGTTGAACCAAAACAAGGAGTTTCCCCTACTGAAAAAACAGTGGTTAAGGTACTAGCTACCTCTCAGTCTATTTATTTTGGAATAATATGCTATGACAGTAATCCAGACAAAATAGTAAGTTATACAATGCAACGAGATGCAGATCTAAGAGGTGAAGATCATGTAAAAATAGTTCTTGATACCTTTTTAAATGGCAGAACAGGATATGTTTTTGCAGTTAATCCTAATGGAGCCCGTTACGATGCTCTTATTGAGAGAGAAGGAGAAGGAGAAAACAAACAATGGGACGGTATATGGGAAGCTTCAGCAAGAAGATTTGAACAGGGATGGAGTGTTGAAATATATATTCCAATAAAAACATTGAGATTTAGAACCGGTCTTACAGAATGGGGATTTAATATTGAAAGAAGAATTCAACGTTTACTTGAGACTGATCGTTGGGCTTCACCTAATAGAAATTATAAAGTAACTCATATTAGCAGAGGAGGAAGACTCGTCTCCTTACCTTCCTTTAAACAGGGAATGGGAATGACAATAAGACCCTATATTCTTGGAAAAAGGATAAAAGAAACTCCTAATTTATCTGTAACATATACTCCTCAAACTGGACTGGATATATTTAAAAATTTTGGAGGCGATGTAACAGGTCTTATAAGTATAAATACAGATTTTGCTGAGACTGAAGTTGATACAAGACAGATTAATCTAACTAGATTTCCCCTATTTTTCCCTGAAAAAAGAACTTTCTTTCTTGAAGGATCAGATATATTCAATTTTGGAATTGGATTAACTTCCCATAGGCAAAAGGATATAATTCCCTTCTTCAGTAGACGGATAGGACTTGTAAAAGGGCAAGCTGTTCCTCTTGATTTATCAATAAAAGCTACAGGGAGCATAGGAAGGTTTAATTTTGGAATACTCGATAGCCTTACAAGAGAAGTAGAAAACCTTGCTCCAAAAACAAATTTATTTGCTTTTAGAGGTTTTCAGAACATTTGGAAAGAATCAAAAATTGGATTTTTAATAACTATGGGAGATCCTCTTGGTCGCTATAATAGCTGGTTAGTAGGTGTAGATTTTATTTATAAAACTACTCAATTTCGAGGAGATAAAAATTTTCTATTTGGAATATGGGGATTAATAAATAACCGTCAGGATCTTGGAAAAGACCGTTATGCTTTTGGCTTTAAAATAGATTATCCAAATGATCTATGGGATATCTCTCTGACCTTCAAAAGAATTGGTGCAGATTTTGACCCTTCTCTTGGTTTTGTCCCATGGAAAGGAATCTATAAAATCAATTACGCGACAATGTATAAACCAAGGCCTGAAATTTCCTGGCTACGACAGATATTCTATCAATTTTTTACCAGCTTTGTTATGGATCTTAATGGAAAGATTATGCAATGGAGAATTTTTACAGCCCCAATTAATTGGAAATTCGAAAGTGGAGACAGAGTTGAATTTAATATAGTTCCCCAAATGGAAGTAATACCCGAAAGTTTTAATATATCACCTGATGTTTTTGTATCCCCTGGAGAATATAAATGGACACGATATCGCATTGAATTTGAAACAGCTGATAAAAGAAAATTTAAAACAAAATTTACATGGTGGTTTGGAGGTTTTTATAATGGTCATATGAATCAGTATCAGGCAACACTTGCATGGAGACCTTCGCATTATTTTAATATATCTTTTGAAGGAGAAAAAAATTCTGGAGAATTACCCTCTGGTCTTTTTGATATAAATCTTGCAAGAGCAAGAATAAATGTTTTTATTTCCCCAAATTTTCAAGTTCTCAGCTTTTTCCAATACGATAATATAACACGATCTTTAGGTATGAATACACGATTACGCTGGACTTATAGAAGTCTTCTTGATGTGTTTATAGTTTATAATCGCAACTGGATAGATACAAACAGAGGTTTCATACCAGATTTAAATCAATTTATGATTAAAATCCAATACTCTTGGCGTTATTAATTATCTTAATCTATCTGGGGTTATGTAATCACCCAATTTCTCGCGAGCTTTAAGCAATCTCTGTTTTTGTTCTTCTAATACTTTAAATAATATCTCTGGAGCATCAGGGACCTGTGTCTCGTAAATATTTTTTATTCTTTCAATTTTGGCTAAATTCTCTGGAATTCTAATCATAAACTGCTTGTTATAATCTTCTTTTGAATAGTCTCTGTTAAGGACTTCCTTAAATAATCTTTGTAGATCTTCATACTTGGGAATGCGACCTGTTGGTGTCTCTATAGCATCTACTTCATCGTGAACCCTTAATTCCATCCATTTATACCAAATCTTTTTATCTGTTTTCTCATTAAGAAAATTGCCTTTTTCATCTTTCAAAAAGTAATTTACTGAGAAAATGCGTGGAGGCTTCTCCAAATCTTTAGTAAAATCCAGATTGATTTGTATGTATTTTCCTATTGGAATTGATAGAAAGTCAAGATTTGACATGGGATTAAACTTTCTTACACCCTCTTTACCAAGAGTAGCAGCAGTAGTTTCTGATTCCAGTGATGCACCTTTAGTTATTATTCCATGAACCCAATCAAATGCTTCTTCTACAGGTAGCCACGTATCAGAATCTCTTCCTCCATAAACAATTCCTTTTACTACAACACCTTCTGGATCATTTAATTTTGGATCAACATTTTCCAAAAGACTTAGCTCAAGCGTAAATCGTGCATTTGGATGAGAACATGGAATCTCTTTTCCTTCTGCATCTTTTTTTCCAATAAACCACTCTCCTGAATGGTTATAACCTCTCGAAGGAACATCACCGTCTTTCCCAATCCAATGGACACGTTTATCTTCTGTAACTAAAACATTAGAGAAAATAATTTCTCCCTCATTATGCAGAGCCTTCCATAGTATTGGGTCATCTTTTGAGTTAATTCCTTGTATTATTCCGAACATTCCTTTTTCAACATTAACTGCCCTAATTTCCCCATTCTTTTTTCTCATATAGACAATATCATCGCCAACAATTGTTTCACCTTCAAGCATTGCAGTGGAAGTCTTTCCACACAAAGAGGGGAAAGCACCTGTAAAGTAAGTAACTCGATTATTAGGTCCATGAATTCCGAGTATAAACATGTGTTCTGTTAACCATCCCTCTTCTGATCCAC
Source organism: Candidatus Aminicenantes bacterium JdFR-78 (assembly GCA_002010665.1). Taxonomy (GTDB): domain Bacteria; phylum Acidobacteriota; class Aminicenantia; order JdFR-78; family JdFR-78; genus JdFR-78. The sequence continues at coordinate 92,254 of MTON01000024.1, read as the reverse complement.
GCTTTATAGCTAATCGCATTGCTAGTTTTTTGAGACCAATGGTGTTTCCTCCATATTGAGTATTTGCGCTATAAACAATTTCATTTTCGAGATCAATATAAATCCGTCTTTTATCAAGGTTTTTGCATGTTTTTCTCTCATCAAGCTCACCCGCAGAATGAACAAATTTAAAGAAACGAGCTGAAACACCTTGTTTAACAAACTCATCATATCCTGGCCTATAAAGAAGTATCTCATTGTGTGCTACATAACTAGAATCAGTTAATTGGACACATGGAATTGAAAATTCTGAGCCAGTTGGTCCAAGACATAAGAATAATATGTATAATTCCTTTCCTTTCATTATATTCTTTAAAATTTCATGAATCTCTCTTAACCCCTCATCCCTATCTTTTGTATTAACAGCTGAACCAAGCTCTGTGCCAGGGCTCACAAGAATACAAGTATTTTTCTTATCACGAGCCTGGTCATAGTAATTATCAAAATGTACTGTATGTCCGGGAATAGCAAGTGGACTTTCCTCACCGTTCTTTATTGCTGATTTTCGAATATAATTGAAATCTTCAGGTGAATCATTGCATACAAATACTCTATCAGGATTGCATAATTCTATATATTTAGCTATAAATTCATAAAGGTTAGGATTTTTTATTTTTATAAGTTTCTGGTAATTAGTATCCCCTAACCTCTCCCTAAGAAAATTCATCGTTTTATCATCCATTTTATCCTCCTTTTAAAAAAATTATTTTTACCTAGTATTTTACTATAAACTAAAAAAATTAGAATGTAAAGGAAAAGGCATAACCCGTAATTACTTATAAACTTTTTAAATATTTTTGTGCATTTCTTAGATAACTAAATCTTGATACTCTTAATAAACCTTAAATTTACTACAGCCTAAAAGCAACACTCGTTTTAAATATTCAACCTTTTTTAATAGTTTTCACAGAGTAACTCATAATACTCCCGTGAATGACCGCATGAAGGACATTCTTCGGGAGGCTCTATCCCCTCATGTACGTAACCGCATTTACGGCATTTCCATTTTACAGATTGGTCTTTTTTAAAAACTTTGCCTTCTTCTATATTTTTTAGAAGAACAAGAAATCTCCTTTCATGCTGTTTCTCAGCTTTTGCAATTGCTTCAAAAACTTTAGCAATTTCTTCAAACCCTTCTTCTCTCGCTATTCGTGCAAATTCAGGATACATTTGGGCGTATTCATAATTCTCTCCTGCAGCTGCTGCTTTTAAATTCTCTGCTGTTGTACCTATTACTCCTGCTGGGAAAGAGGCTTGAATTTCTACCTCTCCTCCCTGAAGGAATTTAAACTCTCTCTCCGCGTGTTCCTTTTCATTTTCAGCTGTTTCTTCAAAAATTGCAGCAATTTGATGATAACCTTCTTTCCTTGCTTTACTTGCAAAAAAGGTATATCGATTTCTTGCTTGTGATTCTCCTGCAAAAGCAGTTAATAAATTCTTTTCTGTCTTTGTTCCCTTTAAGTTCATTTATGACCTCCTTTTTTATTCTTTAAATTGATTAACTACGGAAAAATACCTCTATAATGATAAACTTCAGCAATTCTTTGAAGTGCTACTATATAAGATGCTTCTCTAAGAGATACATTAAATTCCTTTGATTTTTTCCATACCTCTTTGAAACTTTTTACAAGTTTCTTTTCCAAGTGCTTAATTACTTCCTCTTCTTCCCAGTATAATCCACTTAATGCTTGAACCCATTCAAGATGGCTCACAATAACTCCTCCTGAATTTGCAAGAATATCAGGAACAACATAAATTCCTTTTTTACTCAATAATTCATTAGCTTCAGGCGTAGTAGGAGCATTTGCTCCTTCAATTATTATTTTAGCTTTTATTTTCCCTGCATTTTCTGAATGAATCTGATTCTCCAATGCAGCCGGAATTAAAACATCAACATCCAAATAAAGCAATTCATCTCGTGGAATTTTCTTTCCTTTATTATAACCTTCCAAACAGCCGTATTTCTCCACACATCCTATCAATTCTTGAGCTGAAAAACCATCTTCATTTACTAAAGCACCTGTAATATCAGAAACTGCAACTATTTTAGCGCCCATTTGAGAGAGAAATAGTGCTGCATGACTTCCAACATTCCCAAATCCCTGAACAGCTACTTTTGCTCCCCTAAGATTCTTATTTAATGCTTTAAATAATTCTCTTGTAACAATTGCTACACCTCTACCAGTTGCTTCTTTTCTACCCTTTGAACCTCCAAGAACTTCTGGTTTTCCCGTTACAATGCTTGGTTCTGTATAGCCTTTCATCATACTAAATGTATCCATTATCCAAGCCATGTTTTTAGAAGTTGTAAATACATCAGGAGCTGGGATGTCTATATGAGGGCCTAAAAGATGTATGATTTCTACAGTATATCTTCTTGTAAGTCTTTCCAACTCTTTTTCAGATAATTTTGTTGGATCGCAAATTATACCACCTTTTGCCCCTCCATATGGAAGATCCACAAGAGCACATTTCCAAGTCATTAATGCTGCAAGTGTTATTATTTCATCTTTTGTAACATTAGGATGATATCTTACCCCTCCTTTTGTGGGGCCCCTTGCATCATTATATTGACATCGATAACCTGTGAATACCTCGACTTCACCATTATCCTTTACGAGCGGTATAGAAACTTCAAGAACCCTCATTGGTCTTTCCAAAATCTTCAGAAGATTAGGATCTAAATTTATCTTATCAGCTGCACTGCGAAGGTATTTTTTATTCATTTCAATAAGACTCATTTCAATCCTCCATTTAAATTTATTTTTACCTCGCCTTGAAAAAATCTAAGATTTTTTCAATTTCATTGGTTTATTACAACAGACTAATGTCCCAACACCGGCTTTTATCACCTTAACCTCTTGACCACAAATTGAACATACATAAATTTTTCCCTCTATTGCCATCTTTAAACCTCCTCTTTTATTCTATCTCTATACAATTTTCCCATAATCCATGAATGTTACAATATTCAAGAGCATATAAAGCCTTAAATTCTTTAACAGAAATTCTAAAACTAATATCAGGTTCTGTGTATATTGGAGAAAAATTTGCCTTTCCAAGATGAACTACCTGACCATCTTTTTTCAATCCATATAATTCTATCCATACAATATGATGTTCTATAGTATTTGGATGAGGAATCTCTTTTCCAACAGTAACTCTAACTATATTTTCATCTCCGACTATATCAATAAAAGGGATATGTTTCTCTTTTCCTTCATGCTCTTTGTTTTTTAATATTTTGGAAAAATCCATTTTTACAACCTCCTTTCTAAACTATTTTTAATTGTTTATGCTTTTCTAAAATTTTATCAGCTAAATTTTCCAGAGCTTTAAAATCTTTTTCCTTTGGATAACCTTTTACTATCACAGGTTCGATAAATTCTGCATTAAGATTACTTAACAGACTTTTTAACTGTTCAACAAATTTTCCACCCCATCCATAAGAACCTATAATTGACAAAAACCTCGTCTTTGGTCTCAAAGCATTCACGAGGAAGGCTGCATAAACAGCAGCAGGATGCGCTCCTGCAAGAACCATTGGAGAAGCTATTACAATGGTTGCAGCATCAACAAGAGCCATAGCAAGCTCTCCTATATCTGTTTTGGATAGATTAAAAGGTTTAACTTCAATCCCTTTATTTACAAGTAAATCAATAAAATATTCTACCATTCTCTCTGTACTACCATGCATTGAAACATATGGAATGAGAACCTCATTTTTAACATCATCACTTATCCATTCCTTATATGCATTTATTATAAAAGAAGGATTTTTATATAGAGGGCCATGACTTGGAGCTATAATATCAATATCCAATACTGAAATTTTTTCAATATTCTTTACAATTGTTTTTCTAAAAGGCATCATTATTTCCGCATAATATCTCTTTGCATCTTCAAGTAATTTCTCTCCTTCTTTAGCAAATATAGATGAGGTTGCATAATGAGAACCAAAGAAATCACAACTGAATAAAATTCTATCCTCAATCAAATAGGTTACCATTGTTTCAGGCCAATGAACCCATGGAGTAAAAATAAATTTTAGAGTTTTATTACCCAGAGAAAGCTCGTCACCATCCTTTATTATATAGAACTTATCTTCTGGTATTAGTAAAAGTTCTCTTAAAAAATCTTTACATTTTTCATTAGTCACGATCTTTGTTTCAGGATAAAGCTCAACAATTCTTGAGATTACTCCTGAATGATCTTGCTCTGCATGATTCGAAATTAAATAATCTAGCTTCTTAACTCCTAAATTCCTGAGATTTGATAATAACTCATTTTCCTTTGCCGGGTCAGCAGCATCGATTAAAGCAGTCTTTTTCGAACCTTTAATAAGATAACTATTATAGGTTGTTCCATCAGGTAGAGGTATAAGTTCATCAAACAGTCTTCTATCCCAATGAATTGCACCTACAAAATATACATTATCTTTAATTTTTTGAACTGTCATATTAATCCCTCCTTATTCTTCTAATCTATTTGTTTAAAAGCTGATTTCCATGCACCACAAACAGGACAAACCCAATCATCTGGAAGCTCTTCAAAAGAAGTGCCCGGATCAATTCCAGAATCAGGATCACCCTTTTCAGGATCATAAATATATCCACATATTGTGCATTCATATTTCGCCATTCTATTCCCTCCCATATTCAAGTTTTCATGATTAATCTCTTTCATATAGGTAGGGGCTGATTTCGGAGCTCTTCCTTTTTTAACCTGATGGTAATAAGCATAGGTCATTGGTTCTCCTTCACCAATTATTTCAGCATTCAAAATTTTTCCAATAAAAATTGTGTGGGTTCCAACATCCAAATTGTTTATGGTTTCTGTTTCCAGATAACCAAGTGTACTCTCCAATATAATAGGAGCTCCTGTAGCCCCAGTTTTATATTTCACTTCTTTAAACTTATCTATTTCTCTTCCGGATTTAAAACCAAAATTCCCTATCAATTTCATAGGAGTATCTTTTGAAAGAACAGAAACAGCAAAAATTCCACTATTTTGAATAAATTCATGAGTAAGATTGTTCTTATTTATACTGACTGCAATAGTAGGAGGTTCTGATGCAACCTGAAACACTGTATTTGCAATCTGTCCATTGATTTTATCGTTTTTCTTTGAAGTAACCACATATAGACCATAACTTATTTTGTAAAGAATTTTTAAATCCATTTTCTCTCCTCCTCATATATCATTTAATCTCTGCACTCGCTTCCTTTTTAAAGGGATTAATTCTTATTGCAAGCGAAAAAAGATAAGGATAGCGATTTTTTAGATGTTTCATATAATCAAGCCATTGTGAAATCAGTAAAATATATGCTCTTTTTATATCATTTGAAAGATGTTCATAATCTGTTTCAGATAACTTCTGGACATTATCTCTATTAGCAAGTTCTCCTGCCAAGTGAAAAACAGCCCAGAGAAGTTCAGTAAATGATTCGTGTTCAAGTAAATTCGGATTTTCTAATAAACGAAGTAAAAAATTCCATTTCTCAATGAGAAACTTTTTTAACTCTTCTAAATTTCCTTTTCCACTATCAATACTATAATTAAAATCGAAAATCAGTTTTTTTATTTTCAGAAAATCCTTCTCGGACCAATCATTTTCAACAATCAGTCTATTTCTCATTTCTTCAAAATTCTGATCAAATTTGCTAAAATACTTCAGTAATTTTGTTCCAACTTCACTGAAAAAGGTTCCTATAACCATGTTTAACTTTTCCATCATAACATGTTTTTCCCTTTCACTAATCACCTTATGAATAATTAGAGTAACAAAAAGCACTTCAATTGGGACAAAAGCTATATCACCTAGCATATAAATGAATATATGATGAGGATCTCTGAATATACTATAATGAATTAAATAAAGAACTGCTGAAAGTGAAACTAAAAATACCCCTAATACGATCTGCCATTTAATCTTTTTCATTTTATTAATTTCTATTTCAATTTTTCAATAATCTCTTCTACTTCTTTTGCTCCCTCTTCATAAAATTTTTCTTCATTAGGGGAAAGCTCTTTTAAAAGTCTGAGAAATTCACCAGCATGAATTCTTTCTTCATCAGCTATATCATTTAATACTTCCCTTGCAAGCTCGTTATTGGTTGACTCAGCAAGTTGCATATATAATTGAATAGCTTCATATTCTGCTGAAATGAGAAAACGTATAGCTCTAACAAGTTCCTCATGACTAAGATTTCGCTCATTTTTTAATCCAGAAAATGGTGTTCCAAAATCTGGCATTTTTTACCCTCCTTTTCTCGTTTTTATTGTCGATATTTTAAAAGGAACATACAAAGGGCACCAACCTACTATTCCAGTTATCAATGGTATCAAGCCTATTGCCCCCCACCAGCTTTTGAAATAGATTCCAATTATAATAATAACAATCCCCAATACAATTCTTATTGCAGAATCCACTTTGCCCACATTTTTCATGCTTTACCTCCTTATGTAGCTTAAGGGCCAATATGCATCATTGGCCATTCTATATTATAAGCTTCAAATTTTTCTGCATTTTCTTTTTCAATTTCGACCAATCTGTAGTGTCCTTTTTCCATTTCCGCTATATATATGAGCATCTTTTTTATATTAATATCTTGTTCAAACCTCATGGAAAGAGAAATATAGAAATCATATGTTGTCTTCTCTGCCTCTATAGCCCGAGCAAGAATCTTGCTTATAGGTTCACTCTCATTCTCAATTTCGATTCTAGGCAGGGGAATAGGAATTTCATTAAATAATTTAATTTTTCTTCCAGGAAATTTATTTTGAAAAAGTCTCTCGAAAATTTCTTTTGCCTTTAGATCATTAACAAAGATAATAGTAAATAACTCCCTAAAGAAAGAAAAACATCTAATTCTATCATTCACAAATCTACAAAACATTTTCTTTCCAAGCTTATTTTCAGTAAGTTCTTCAGTTCGTTTAAAAAATTCTTTACTATTCATCTTAAACTCTAATGCGTCTTTAATTGTTCTGACTCCATCTTCGCTAATGCTTTTTTCATTACTTTATTCCTTTTTTATTTGATTCTTTTTAAACAATCAGAACAAATTCCATAAAAATAAATTTCATAATTTCTAATTTTATGTGTATTAATATGCTCTGATTTGAAATTTATTTCCTGAAAAATATCAATTATTCTATTGCATTTTTCACAAAGAAAATGATGATGTGGCTCTGTATTCGGATCATAATTAATTTTATTTTCCTTTATTGACAATTCTCTGAGTTCACCTAAATCAATTAAAATGCGAAGGGTATTATAAATAGTAGAATATGATATCATAGGAAACTTTTTTTTAATTTTATCATAAATGGCATCTGCAGAAGGATGAGTTTTATTACCTATTAAAGTTTCAATTATAGCCATTCTTTGTGGGGTTAATTTAAAATTTGCTTTTTTTAACCTTTCTATAACTGTATTTTTATCTTTCATTACAATATACAATACCAAATATAAATCAAAAATTTCTTTTTGTCAAGAATTATTTTTAATTAAGAATAATTTTTAATTAATAAAATATTTTTTACATTTTTTATAAAAAATCTTGACATTCTACAATATGTAGTATAGAATTCTTCTCTTAAATTAGATGAATAAATTTAAGGAAGGTTGAAATGAACAAGAAAATATTAAATCAAATATATGGTTTATTAATACTCATCATTCTACTGGCAGGCAATTCTCTTGGAAATATTGAATCTATACTTAATCTTAATGAGCTTATTAATGAAGCTTTAAATAATAATCCTCAAATCATTGCTGCAAGAAAGAAATGGGAAGCTTATAGAGAAAAAATACCACAAGCAGGTGCATTACCAGACCCCGTAATCTCATTAGGTCTTATGAATCTTCCCGTAAATAGTTTTGATTTTAATCAAGAGCCAATGACTGGAAAAAAATTATCTATTATGCAAATGATTCCATTTCCAGGAAAATTAAAATTAAAGGAAAAAATCGCCCTTAGCGAATACAACTCTGTTGGACAAAATTACAAAGATCTAAGAAATACAATAATAAAAAATGTTAAAATTACTTTTTATGACCTCTTTTTCATTGATAAATCCATAGAGATAACTAGAAAAAATAAATTACTGTTGCAACAATTCGTTAAAATTGCTGAAACTAAATATTCGGTAGGAAAAGGGCTTCAGCAGGATGTGTTAAAAGCACAGGTGGAGCTATCTAAACTTATAGAAAAATTAATTAATCTTCAGCAAAAAAGAGAAACTATTAAGGCAAGATTAAATACTTTATTAAATAGACCACCGGAAAGTCCATTAGGAAAAATACTAGAAATAAAAAAATCTAAATTCAATTTGAGTTTAGAAAAACTAAAACAAATTGCACTTGAAAATCGCCCTTTATTAAAGGCATGGGAGTATATAATCAAAAAGTATGAATTAGCCTATGAGTTAGCTAAAAAGGACTATTTTCCAAACTTCAATTTAAGTTTCTCTTATACCCAAAGAGAGGATTTAAAAACCGGAATGAAAATGTACGATTTTTTCTCTGGCATGGTTTCTTTTAATATCCCTTTATATTTTAGCCGTAAACAAAAGAAAAAAATTGAAGAGACTGCGTTAAATATTGCTATGAGTAAGGAACAATATAACAGCCTTAAAAATGAGATATTTTTTCAAATCGAAAATATTTTAGAACAATTAAAAAGAGATGAAGAACTCATTGAGTTATATAAAACTGGCATAATTCCTCAAGCCACGCAGTCTTTAAATTCAGCAATTTCAGGATATCAGGTAGACAAAATAGATTTCATTACATTATTACACAATCAGGTAACATTATTCAATTATGAAATTGATTATTATCGGATTCTAACAGATTTTGAAAAAAAATTAGCTGAACTGGAAGCTATTATAGGAAAACAGCTAACCAATGAAGAATAATGATAATAAGGAGTATGAACAATGAATTTTAAGAAATCAATTTTAATCATTTTTACTGTTTTTTTAACTGGGATAATAATTGGAGGATTAGCTGTTTATTTTATCAAATCAAAAAATATTGAAGGTGTTGAAAAAACTGAAAAAGAAATTCAGCTATGGACTTGTCCAATGCATCCTGAAGTAATTTTGGAAGAGCCGGGAGATTGTCCTAAATGTGGAATGAAATTAGTCCCAGTAAAAAGAACCTTTGGTATAGAAAAAGAGAGTCCTAAACAAGAAATTCAATTATGGACATGTCCCATGCATCCAGAAGTCATAGTAGATAAACCCGGTGATTGTCCAAAATGCGGAATGAAGTTAGTTCCAATAAAAAAGACAACTCCAGCCAAAAAACCTAAAGATAAAAGAAAAATTCTTTACTGGAGAGCACCTATGGATCCGACAGAAATATATGATCATCCAGGCAAATCAAAAATGGGCATGGATTTGATTCCTGTTTATGAAGATGAACAGGTTTTAGGAAGGGGTGGAGTTATAACAATTGACCCTATTACTGTTCAAAATATTGGTGTTAAAACAACAAAAGTTAAAAGAGGTGACCTTAGAAGAATTATTAGAACAGTGGGAACAATTGATTACGATGAGAGAAAACTTTATCGGATAAATACTAAAATATCAGGCTGGATAGAAAAATTATATGTAAATTATAAAGGCCAAGAAGTAAAAAAAGGAGACATACTCCTTGAAATTTATTCTCCTGAACTTGTCTCTACACAAGAGGAATATCTTTCAGCATTAAAAAATTTTGAGTTGGTAAAAGAAAGTCCATTTAAAGAAATAAGAGAAAGTGCTGAATCACTGGTAAAATCCACAAAGCGTAGGCTTGAACTCTGGGATATTCCAAAATCAGAAATTGAGGCTTTAGAGAAAAGAGGAACAATTGTCAAAACTATGAAACTCCTTTCTCCTGTCAATGGAATAGTAATTCATAAAAATGTAGAAGAAGGTATGTTTGTAAAGGAAGGAATGGACCTTTTTCACATTGCAGACCTTTCAACTGTATGGGTTTATGTTACAGTTTATGAATACGAACTTCCATGGGTTAAGGTTGGACAGGAAGCGGAAATGGAACTTTCTTATATTCCAGGAAAAATATTTAAAGGAAAAGTTGATTATATTTATCCGTTTTTAAAAGAAAAAACAAGAGATGTAAAAGTCAGATTAATTTTCCCTAATCCTAATCTTGAACTTAAACCAAATATGTATGCAAATATTCGCATACATGCTCCAGTTAAAAAGAATACACTTATAATACCAGATAATGCTGTAATTCGCACCGGAGAACGGAACATAGTATTTGTTGTTAGAGGAGAGGGTAAATTTGAACCTCGAGAAATCAAACTGGGAGTGGAAGGTGAAAATAATTATGTTCAAGTTATTCAAGGTCTTTTAGAAGGTGAAGAAATTGTAACTTCTGCTCAATTTTTATTGGATTCTGAAAGCAGAATTCAGGAAGCTATTCAAAAAATGATTGAAGAGAAAATACAAAAAATTAAATAAGTAATGGAGAATTTATAATGCTTAAGAAAATCATAGAGTTTTCAGTTAACAACAGGTTTATCATAATTACATTTACCGTGATTATTGCTCTTGCAGGTATTTATGCAATGATGAATACTCCTATTGATGCTATACCTGATCTCAGTGATGTCCAGGTCATAATTTTCACAGAATATCCTGGTCAAGCTCCCCAGGTTGTTGAAGACCAAATTACATATCCTCTAACAACAGCAATGCTTGCCGTTCCTTATGCAAAGGTAGTTCGTGGTTATTCATTCTTTGGTTTTTCAATGGTTTATATTATTTTCGAGGATGGAACAGATTTGTATTGGGCTAGAAGTAGAGTTTTAGAATATCTAAATTATGTAGCCAATCGTCTTCCTCCAGGAGTAACTCCTACTTTAGGTCCAGATGCTACTGGTGTTGGATGGGTTTACGAGTATGTTCTTGATGGAGGGAATAAATATGACCTTGCAGAGTTACGCTCCATTCAGGACTGGTTCCTTAGATATGAACTTTCTAGTGTCCCAGGTGTAGCAGAGGTAGCAAGCATCGGAGGCTATGTAAAACAATACCAGGTGGAAGTTGATCCAAATAAACTTTTAGCATATGGAATTCCTCTCTCTAAGGTCAAAAGAGCAATTCTTCGAAGTAACAATGATGTGGGTGGAAGACTGATTGAAATGGGCGAAACAGAATTTATGGTTCGCGGTTTGGGTTACATTAAATCTATCAAAGATCTTGAAAATATACCATTAGGAGTTGATAAAAAAGGAACTCCAATTCTTCTCAAAAATGTTGCAAATATCCATTTAGGTCCTGAGCTACGCAGAGGACTTGCTGAATGGAATGGAGAGGGTGAAATAGTTGGTGGAATTATTGTAATGCGCTATGGAGAAAATGCCTTAAAGGTAATAGAAAATGTTAAAAAGAAACTAAAAGAACTTGAAAAGGGACTCCCAAAAGGAGTAAAAATTAAACCAGCTTATGATCGTTCTAAATTGATTAAAAATGCGATAAATACTTTAAAGGTTAAATTAATTGAAGAGTGTATTATTGTTGCTCTTGTATGTATTATTTTCCTTCTACATTTCCGAAGTGCTTTTGTTGCAATTTTTACACTTCCCATGGGAATTTTAATTTCGTTCTTAATTATGTACTTTCAGGGACTAAATGCAAATATTATGTCTCTTGGAGGAATTGCAATCGCAATTGGAGCAATGGTGGATGCAGCAATTGTAATGATAGAAAATACTCATAAACATTTAGAACACGAAGGAGGAAAAAAGAATCGCTGGCTAATTGTTACTGAAGCCTCAAAAGAAGTAGGACCGGCATTATTTTTCTCCCTGCTTATAATCACTGTTTCCTTTATGCCGGTTTTTACTCTTCAAGCACAAGAAGGTAGGTTATTCAAACCCCTTGCATTTACAAAAACTTATGCAATGGCAGCCGCCTCATTGTTATCTATAACTATTGTGCCTGTTCTTATGGGGTATTTAATAAGAGGAAAAATTATTCCTGAACAAAAAAATCCAATTAACTGGATTCTTCTGAAAATTTATCAACCTGTAATTCGCTTTGTCCTTCGCTTCAGAAAAACCACAATTTCAATAGCTCTTCTGATTTTGCTTATTACTCTTTTTCCATATAAGCGCATTGGCTCTGAATTTATGCCTCCTTTAAATGAAGGTGATTTACTTTATATGCCCACTACTGATCCTGGAATAAGTATTACTAAAGCTAAAGAACTTCTACAACAAACTGACAAAATCATTAAAAGTTTTCCAGAAGTTGAAAGTGTATTTGGCAAAATTGGTCGTGCTGAGACTGCAACTGACCCAGCTCCCCTATCAATGATTGAGACTACGATTATACTCAAACCGAAAGAAAAATGGAGACCAGGAATGACCATGGAAAAACTGATTGAGGAACTTGATAGAGCAATTCAGTTTCCGGGTCTCACAAATGCATGGACAATGCCAATAAAAACTCGGATTGATATGCTCTCAACAGGGATAAAAACCCCTGTGGGTATAAAACTCATGGGTGATGATTTAAAAGTTTTATCTGAGTTAGCTCAGAAAATAGCAGCAGTTATTAAAGAAATACCTGGGACCTTGAGTGTTTTTCCTGACAAAACTATTGGTGGAAATTACTTAGATTTTGAAATTGACCGTGAAGAAGCAGCACGATACGGTCTTACAGTTGGCGACGTGCAGGATGTTATCATGTCTGCAGTTGGAGGTATGAATATAACCTATACAGTTGAAGGCTCAGAGCGTTATCCAGTCAATTTAAGATACAGTAGAGAATTAAGGGATTCTCTCTCAGACTTAGAAAGAATCCTTATCCCTACTCCAACAGGTGCACAGATTCCAATTGGTCAAGTTGCGAAAATTAAAATTAGAAAAGGACCTCCAGTGATTAAAAGTGAAAATGCTCGTAAAACAGCCTGGCTCTATATAGATATAAAAGATATAGATGTAGGAACCTATGTAAAACGCGCCCAAAAAATTGTTAATGAAAGAATAGACTTCCCTCCCGGCTATAGTATAGTCTGGAGTGGTCAATATGAATATATGCAAAGAGCTCAAAAACGTCTAAGAATAGTCGTTCCAATAACATTAATAATTATTTTCTTATTACTTTATTTTAATTTTAAAAATATAACAGAGAGTTTAATTGTTATGGTAACTCTTCCTTTCTCATTGGTTGGTGGAATATGGTTCATGTATATTCTTGGCTACAATATGAGCGTTGCAGTAGGTGTAGGTTTTATCGCTCTAGCAGGAGTAACAGCGGAAATTGGGGTTATAATGTTAGTATACTTAGACCAAGCCTATCGCAGGAGACTTACACACGGAGAATTGAGAAGTATTGAAGATGTAAAAACAGGAGTAATAGAGGGTGCTGGTCGACGAGTTAGGCCGATTATAATGACTGTAAGTGCTATTATTGGAGGCTTACTCCCAATATTCTGGGGGCATGGCACAGGCTCACAAGTTATGAAAAGAATTGCCACCCCAATGGTAGGAGGCATGATTTCTTCCACAATTTTGACTCTTTTAGTGCTTCCAGCTATATATTTTGTATGGAAAAGCTGGAAACTTAGAAGGGAAATAAAGAAAATTAATAAAGGAAATAAGAAATAAATATTGACATTCTACATATTGTAGAATATAATTAAGGTTGAAAAAAATGAAAAAAATTAAATTTTCGTTTAAACCAGAAAAAAGGGGATTAAAAAAATTTTTAGGCGAATTAGAGGAAAAAGTTCTCAATGTTTTATGGGAAGGAAAAGAACTCACAGGAAGAGAGGTCTTTGAAAGAGTATCAAAAGAAAAGAAGGTTGCATATACAACAGTCTTAACAGTTCTCCAGAGAATGGTTAAGAAAGGATTGGTGAATAAAAAAAAGAAAGACGAAATATATCTCTATAGTGCAACTTTAGATAAAGAAGAATTTACAAAATACATTTATGAACGGATATTAAAAGGGGTGCTCGACTTTTCTGAAAGTGCTACCATCGCGTTTCTGATTGACATTTTATCTGATTATGACCCTAAAACCTTAGAGCAATTATCCTCGATTATCGAGAAAAAGAAAAAAGAATTGTGTAAGAAATGAAAATTTTTAAGCTCTTTTTTTATTCAATCATTTTCTTTTCTATAACAATACTTGCTATGATTTTAACAATAAAAAATTGTCACCATATAATTTATTTTTGTAAAAATATCCTTTTTAATATTGTTAATTCAATCTCAAATATTTTTATTTTAATATTGGGTTTCCTTTTTGTATTTTCTTTTTTAAAACAGCTTCAAAATCTTTTCAAAGAGAAAAAATTTATAAACAGCCTTAATTTAATTAATAATGAAAATAAATATAAAAAAATAATAAAAATTTGTCTTTCTGAATCTCCAGTTTTTTCCAAGATGATAAATAAAATAAACATTTTTGAAAATGATTTAATAAAACTTTCTTTTACCGCAGGGTTGATTAAACCTAAAATTTATTTATCCACTGGGCTTATAAAATCATTGGATCAGGACGAACTTAAGGCAGTCATTTATCATGAAATTTCTCACTGTCAAAAAAGAGACCCATTACGAAAATTCTTAATAAATTTTATCTCGGATTTCTTTTTATTTTTACCCATCAGTGGTTTCTTAAAAGATTATATAATTTCTATTCAAGAAAGAAAGGCAGATAAAATGGCTTCATCATTTATTCATCCTCTTCATCTTGCAAGTGCCTTAATTAAAGTGGCTGAAAGCAAAAAAAATCTTTATTCCACGATTTGGGCTTTCAAGCATAGCAGTAATCTAGAAACAAGATTAAAGGAATTGATTTATGGGCAGAAAACTTCTTTTAAATTTCCTATTAAAAAGTTTTTAATGACATTAATTGTTTTAATTATTGTTTTTAATATGCTTTTAATACCCCAATTTTATGCAAAAACAAGTAATTGTGAATGTTCGGTGATCAAGTCTAAATCTCACTTTTATAATTGCTGTGAGAAAACAGCAAAATTTGGAGGTTAAATCTAATGAAATTAATCAAGGCTTATGTAAGAGTAATAATGATTGATGAAGTTATAAAAGCATTAGAAAAAATAAAAGCACCTCGAATCACTGCAATTGATGTCAGAGCCATGGGAAAAGAAATTGATCCAAAAGATTTTAAAATATCTATGGAATATGGGACAACCTATACAACTATGGTAAAACTGGAAATTGTCTGTCCTGATGAAAAAGTAGAAGAAATTGTCAAGACAATCCAAAAAAATGCTCGAACAGGGAAAAAGGGTGACGGAATTATTGTAATTTCTCCTGTGGAAGATGTTATTCGGATTCGAACAGGCGAAAGGGGTAAAAATGCATATTAGAAATTAAGAGGTGATAATAATGAAACTAAGAATAAAAAAATCTCTAACTACATGGTTAATCATTATAGTTATAGCGATTATAATAGGATATTTTTTAGGAAAAGGCCGGAGGATTACTTCTCCTGAAAGAACATCAAAAGTTAAAGCCCCGCAACTAATTCTAACTTCAGAAGCATTAAATATAATAAAGGAATTGAATTGTGCATGTGGTAGTTGCGGTGAGGTTTTAATAAACTGCAATTGTAATAACGAAAAGGGCGGATTAGAAATGAAAAGATTTATTCAAAGTAGTATAGATGCAGGTTTAACTAAATCTCAGGTTTTAAAAAAAATTGTTGAAAAGTATGGTAAAATAGTGCTTATAAGGCAAAAATAAAATTTAAAGGAGGAAAAAATGAAAAAATATTCAAGAATTTTAACATTTTTTGTTATTTTTGCTTTTGTACTTGTCTTTTTAGCCATTGCACAACAGACAGAAGAAAAAGTCGTTTGTCCTGTAAGTGGAAAAGAAATCAAGAAATCAGAAGCGAAAGCTACCTATGAATATCAAGGAAAGGTTTATTATTTCTGTTGTGAAAAATGCAAAGAGAAATTTGTTAAGAACCCGGAAAAATATATCCAGAAAAAAGAGAAAACTGTCTATACCTGTCCCATGCATTCAGATGTAAAATCCGATAAGCCAGGAAAATGTCCAAAGTGTGGAATGAATTTGGAAAAGAAGAAAATGATGATGAAAAAAATGTGTATGCATGTTAAAAAAGAAGCATGCCCAATAATGATGCTTTCTCACAAAAAAGATGTAAATGTTAAAGTGGAAAATGTGGAGAATGGTGTTGTAATAAAAATAATTTCAACTAATCCTGAAATTGCAAAGAAAATTCAAGAGAAAATATCTAAAATTCAAACCTGCTGTAAAGAAACAGAAAAATGTAAAAAAGAAGAAAAATAACATCTAATAATTTTCCATTTTTAATTAAATCCAACTCTCTTTCCTGAAAAAATTAGACTTTATTATCCTTTCTGGATTAAAAATTACTTTTTCTGCTAATATTATAAGTGATGAGTAAAAAAAGAGTTGTGGTAGCAATGAGTGGCGGAGTAGACTCTTCTGTAACAGCTGCTCTTTTGAAGGAAAGAGGCTACGATGTAATTGGGATTACATATAATTTATGGCCATCTGAAGATTCAAATTTCCGTAAAAGAAGATTTGAGACTTGTTGTGGATTCAGAGCAAGAATGGATGCGAACCAAGTAGCCATTAAATTAAATATTCCTCATTATGTTGCCGATTATAGAGAAATATTTAGAAAAATGGTTATCGAATATTTCTGTAATGAATATTTTGAAGGGAAAACACCAAACCCATGTATACGATGTAACCAATACATTAAATTTGGGTATCTCTTTGAACATGCAAAAAAATTAAATGCAGATTTTATTGCAACCGGACATTATGCAAGAATTGTTTATGATAAAGAAAGAAAAAGATATCTTTTAAAAAAAGGAATAGATCCTAAAAAAGACCAATCCTATTTTCTATATGTAATGACACAGGAACATCTCAGTAAAACATTAATGCCCCTTGGTGAATTTACGAAAAGAAAGGTAAGGGAAATCGCCAGAAATTTAGGATTACCAGTCGCTTGGAAAGCAGAAAGTCAGGAAATCTGTTTTGTCCCGGATGGAAACTATCCTCAATTTTTAGAAAAAATAAGACCAAATGCTATAAAACCAGGTCCAATTATTAATAAAAAAGGAGAAATTCTCGGACAACACAAAGGTATAATTTATTATACAATTGGCCAGAGAAAAGGGCTTGGCATTTATTCTGAAAAACCACTTTATGTAATATCCATTGATAAAAAAAGCAACACAATTGTAGTAGGAGAAGAAAAAGATGTATATAGACATGAATTTGTTGTTGAACAAATTAATTGGATTTTAGAAGAAAAAAAGAATAAGCCTTTTAAAGCAAAAGTTAAAATAAGATACCTACACCCTGAGGCTGAGGCTGAAATAACTCCAATGAACCACGATACAGCTTACGTAAGATTTTTAAATCCACAGAGGGCAATAACACCAGGACAATCTGCGGTTTTCTACGAAGGAGATATTGTAATCGGAGGTGGTATAATAAAAGAGGTGAAAGCATAGAAAGAACCTGTAATTTGTTTAACATTTTTAAAATATGGTAAAATTAACCTGATTAAATTGAAAAAATCAAAAAAAGTTTTATTGATTCTGTTAATTTTGGGTATATCTCTTCTAATAGTAAATCTTCTATTTTATTTTACTTCACCCAGTCTTCTCGATTCCTATTTTCAAAAAAAATCCCTATTAGATTTAAAGAAAAAATCCCGAATAATCAGTCAAAAATGGTACAGTCTTTTTTCCAAAATTGAAGAAATAAAAAAGAAAGTTAAAGAGATTGATTTGAGAAATGAAGGAATTAAGAAAATATTTTACAAAATAGAGATAGACGAAACCCATGAAGGAATCTCTGTTTTCGACTCGAAAAAAGAATTAATATTATGGAAAGGAAAAGTTGAAATTCTAGAGCCAGAGATTTTTGATCTAAATTTACCCTACTTTATTATAAAAAGAAATAATAAAACTTTTTTAGTCTCTATTTTAAAAAATAAATCAAATTATTTTGCCTTATTTAAAATTTTGTCTTTTACTCCTCCGATTAAGACCATCCATTTAAAAAAATATATTTTTTTTGAAAAAATAAAAAATTTTCACATCCAATTTTTCTCTTACAAGGAAAAGACACATGAACTGAGTAATTTCTTTAGAAAAAGAAATGATATTTATCTAAATAAAAGATATGAATGGTCTGAAATCTGGACTCTGTCTTTTCCATTGAGGGATCCTGATAAGAATTTACTGGCAGTTGTAACATTAAACAGCCTCTCTCCTGATTATTATCTTGCTCAATTTGAAAAGAAAATACTCTATATTACTCTGATAATTTTTATTTATTTGTTAATCTGTTTTTCGTTATTTTTAACAATAATCTATAAAAAAACTCCTATATTAAAAAGAGCAATTCTATTAATTGGAATGATATTAAATTTAACTTTAATAAGACTCCTCCTTCTGTATATTTTTAAT
The DNA here is from genome assembly GCA_002010665.1 of Candidatus Aminicenantes bacterium JdFR-78. GTDB lineage: Bacteria > Acidobacteriota > Aminicenantia > JdFR-78 > JdFR-78 > JdFR-78. The sequence goes on along the minus strand of MTON01000024.1, from coordinate 73,722 downwards.
TTCAATCATTTTAGTTTGAATAAAAGTTTTATTTTAGAATCATTATTCAAAAATGATTTGGATATTATTCTTACTTCTCTATATTTGGCAGGAATTATTTATTTTTCTGCACATTTTTTCGCAGAAGCTCTAAAATCTTCAAAGAAAAAATTAATGATTTTTTTAAATTTAATTCCAATTTCTTTTATTTCTGTTTTACTTTTAATTTTATTTTTTAAATTTATTAAAATTTCTATCAAAATTTCTAATATTAACCTTAAATATTCAATAATTTATTTAGGCTGGCTATTTTTAGTTCTCTCAATATCAACTTTTATAATTAAAATGCACGATTTAATTAAAAATAAAACTCAACTAATTTTCCATATGATTTTAATCTCTATTCTATTTTTTTTCTCATACAAATTAAATATCCTATCTACAAAATTAATTATTATTTATACCATTTTTTATTTCCTATTGGTCATTCATTCTCATTCAAAATTAAAAATTAGCAAAGAAAAAATCTTAATTTTTGATTTGGTAGTGTTAACTCTTTTTATTTATCTAAATATTCACTTTTTAGAAAATGAAAAAAAACAAAAAATCGCAAATAACGTGCTAGCCCCAATAATTTTAGAGCTTGAAGAAAAAGCAAATTCTATTCTAAAGGAATCTATAATGAAATTGGAAAAAGAAGAAAAATTAATAATAGAATTTTTTAAAAACCCTAAGATGGATAATCTTTCTTTTTATCTATGGAAGAAAACTCCTCTTTCAAACTATAATTGGAATTCTGGAATTGAGATGCTAAATGAAGAGGGAAAAGAAATAGCAAGATTTTCTTTTAATCTACCTTCTTATTACCTATCCGAATACTTTCTACCAATTGAAACAAAATGGATAGTAACTTCTCAAAAAATGCATTTTTTAGGAAAAGGAAAGAGACTTTTAATAGGATATAGAGATTGGTTTGAAAACGGAAACTATTTGGGAAGGCTATTGATTTATTTATCAATCGACTACGATACGTTACCCTTTCCTTTTAATAAAAATCCCTATAATGAATTAATAAGACCTTTTTCCTATCCTTCAGAATACAAAATATTTAATGTCGTTATTCTGGACTCGAAAGGTTCTTTTATTTTTAATCCTATAAAATTGAATACAGGAATATCTCTTCAACTACTGAATCCGGCTGTTGCGTCTTCCAGGCCTATATGGAGTACATTAACAGAAAGAGACAGAAAATACTCTGCCCTGATTTTTAAAAACAAAGGAAGATTTTATTTAATTCTATATCAGAATAAATCATTAAGAAAGCATATTGTAGATTATATAAAGCTATTTTTAATTTATTCTATATTTTTCTCTTTATTTATTTCTTTATATCTCATAATTGCAAAGAAAATAAAAAATCCTTTTCAGTCATTTTCTCGTAAGGTGTACTTATTTTTCCTTGTAATTGCGATATTGCCTCTTCTTTTTTTCTCATTCTTTACCCAAAAATTTTTCTCCTACCAATTCTCGGAACAATTCAGAGAAAAAGCAGAGGCACATTTAAGTACAGCCCAAAGCGTAATGGAAGATTTTTTGGCACTCCAAAAAGAAAGAAAGAAAATATATGAAATTTTTCCTAATGATCTCGTTTTTTGGATAAGTACTACAATTAACAATGATGTAAATCTATACAAAAAAGGGATATTGGTTTCATCGAGTAAAAGAGAATTATTTGAGCTTGGACTTTTGCCTAAAATTATAAATGGTCAAACTTTTTACAATATATATTGGGAAAATAGGCCATATGATATAAGAAGAGAAAAAATAGGAGACCTGACTTTTTACATTTTAACAGTTCCAACTGTTTTTACTAATCAAATTTTTCTTCTTTCACTACCCTTCCCATCAGGAAAAGAGGAAATTTCGTTAGCTTCACAGGAATTAATAGAATTTCTGATTTTTTCCTCCATTTTTATAATAGGAATCGCTATTTTTCTTGCACAATCAATGGGAAGAATAATTTTAAAACCAATTAAAAAATTACTCAATGCCACTGAAGAAGTTTCTAAGGGTAATCTTGAGATTAAAATTGAACATTATTCAAAAGATGAAATCCAAACATTAATTAATGGATTCAATAGCATGATTGAAAATTTAAAAAGACAACAGAAAGAAATAGCTGAAATGAGTAAAAAGATTGCATGGACTGAAATGGCTCGAAGAATTGCCCATGAAATTAAAAATCCTCTTACTCCTATTCTTCTATCAGCGGAACAGATTTTAAAAGTTTATGAAGATAAAAGCTCTCACCTTGATAAAACTGTAAAAGAATCTGCTGAATATATAATTAGAGAAGCAGAACACTTAAGAAAAATCGCGCAGGAATTTTTGATTTTTTCAAAAGAAGAAGAATTAAAAAAAGAAAAATTTAATTTGAAAGAAATTATTACAAAAGAAATTTCACCTTACAAAAAGACATTCCAGAAAAAAATAAAATTCATTGAAATTTTTCCAGAAAAAGATGTTTATATATATGCTGATAGAGAAAAACTGAAAATTTCTCTTAGAAATGTAATTATTAATTCCATTGAAGCAATACACAAAAAGGGAGAAATCAAAATTAGGGTCTGGATAGAAAAAAACTGGATAAATATTGAAATTTCAGACACAGGAGAAGGAATAAAGAAAGAATTCTTAGAAAAAATATTTGAACCTTATTTTTCAACAAAAGAAGGTGGTACTGGGCTTGGATTATCGATTGCAAAAAAGATTATTGAACAACATAAAGGAGAAATCAAGATTTCCAGTGAAATCGGAAAAGGCACTATAACTTTGATCAAATTACCCACTTACTTATAGTTTAATACCACATATTCTAATTTTTTTGGGAGATTGTTTAAATCTAATTTATAACAATTGCCATCTATTCTTTTAACATTTTCTTTTCCTTTGACGAAATCATCTGCTGAATATGGCAGAAAATCAGCAACATCTGTTTTGAAATGCATCGGGAATACAATTAATTTAGGTTTAAGTTGAGAAACTATTTTTTCAGCATCCCTTCCATAAATCGTGTATTTTCCTCCAACAGGAATCATTAAAACATCGATCTTCCCTATCTTATTAATCTGTTCACTGGAAAGAATTTGCCCTATGTCACCAAGATGAGCGATTCTAATACCGTCAAATTCAAAAATAAAAATGGTATTTAATCCACGTTTTTTACCCTGTTCTTTGTCATGATATGAGGGGACAGTATAAATTCTTACATCTTTAATTGTACGGTCTATTTTGGCAAATTCTTTGCCTCCTTTAACTAACCCTCTGAAAACTATTGGAGTACCTGAAACCGCTTCTACTTTATTGTGATCGAAATGCTCATGAGATACAGTAACAATATCAGCTTTTATTTCTTTCGGGATATTATACCCATTCATTGAAACAGGATCTGTTATTATTTTTGTATTATTAGATGTAATAATTAAAAAGCACGCCTGTCCAAACCATTTGAAAGTAACTTCTTTAGCATTTAGGGTTGTATGTGCAAAATAAAGAATTAGGATTAAAGAAATTACAGAAAATAACTTTCTCATTTAAACCCTCCCTTTTTGCAATTTACGCTACAAACTTAAAACAAAATTAATTTTAAAAATTTTATGCCATTACTTTTTCCCTTTTAGAAATCTATCAAAGAAATCTGCTGCTGCTTGGTACGCTTTTAACCAGCTTCTATGCAAAAGAAAACCATGAACCTCATCAGGGAAAATTAGTGTCTCTATATGAGCTTTACCTAATTCTTTAAGTCTTTGGACCAAATCAGTTGTTTGAATGAAATCAACATTTCTATCATCATCTCCATGAATAAATAAACAAGGAGAAGTCCAGAACTCGATATCAGCTACTGGTGAAGAATCATATGCCTTACGCATTAACTCTTCTCCTTTTAATCCCCATCCTCCTCCATCTCTTCTTCTTCCTCTTAAGGACCAATCGTGTACACCATGAAAATCAACTCCTGCTGCAAAAAGATCTGAATCTCTCGCTAAACCAAGAGCTGTCAGATAACCTCCATAAGAACCTCCCCAAAGTCCTATTTTTAAAGGATCAACTTCTGGTCGTTTCTGTAAATATTTGGCTGCTGCCACAATATCTTGATATTCAGAGGCACCTCGTGGACCCTGATTAGGAGCATTTCTAAATGCTTGACCATAACCAATACCTGAACGGAAATTCACAGACAGCACTACATAACCTTTATTTGTAAGGTATTGATTAAATGCGTAAGCATTATGGTAATAACCTCTATAATGCCATCCAAGAAGCATCTGTCTGATTGGACCTCCATGCATGAAAATAACTGCAGGTCGTTGGTCCCCAGGCTTTGCATTTTTTGGAAGGAAAAGCTGAGCGTGTATCTTTAAACCATCAGGAGCTTTAAAAATAACCTGTTTGGGCTCAACTAAATCTTTCATAGGAAAATTCTTAGGTATAGTTTCTGGAGCTATTAACCTCGGCTTTCCACCTTTAATATCAATTATTGCAGGAGAAGCTGGCTGATAAGCATTTGAACAGAAAAGAACTATATTTCTCCCACTAGGCGGAACAATCGGGCTCCACTCAATTCCTTTCCCAGAAGTTAAAGGTTCAACTTCTCCACCTTTAACAGGAACAGCCCAGAGATGACGTCTATCAATATCATCCTTATTTGAATTAAAAATTACAATTTTTCCATCCGGAGTTAAAGTCATATCTTCAACTTCGTATTCACCAGGAGTAAGACAAATAATTTTTCCATCTTTTACTGACAATGAATATAAGTGCATCCATCCCTCATGCTCTGAATAAAATACTAGATACTCATTACCTGCCCAAACAAGGGGATGGGCAGGATAATACTGGGCAAATCCTCCTCCTTTTGAAGTTTTCCATATCTCGCGACATCTTCCGGTTTCCACATCAACTACCCAAATTGAAAATGGAATACCAGCAGACTTCCAGTAAGAATAACCATCTGCTTTAGCTCCTGGAAAACGAATAAAAGCTATATATTTCCCATCAGGAGACCAGACTGGATAATTATCCCTTTCAACATCTGGGAGAAGCCAAGAAATGGTTTCCTTTTTCAAATCATAAATTCCAATAAAACTATGGTCTTCTCTATAACTTACAAAAGCTATTTTTGACCCATCAGGAGACCACTTATAAGACCGATTTGAACCCCTTGCCTTAAATAAAATTTTTGGCTTTTCTGAACCGTCTATTGGTGCAATTAAAATGTTCCCTCGATTAGAAAAAATAACAAAATCCCCTCTAGGAGAAATTTGTGGATTTGTTCCTTCTCCAATACGCCAAGGTTTTCCCCCATCCACTCTGACTGCCCAGACTGCTCTTTCTACTCCCTTTGGATTACTTGTTGGATTTGGATATTCTCCTTTTCTATTGGGAGAGCCACCTAGAACATAAACAATTATTTTTCCATCAGGAGTAAAACGGAGATTGGAAATTTCCTGCCCATTATCCTCATTATAATTTGTTATTTTTCGAGCTTTATAATCTGGTGCATCAGCAACCCATATATTTCTTCTGCCTTGATCGTTGAAAACCCAGGCCACCCTATCCATTTTCGAAGCAACTATTAAATGAGAAGGAAAAGGTGCACTAAGAATGTCTTCCAAAGTAAAGGATTTACTAAACCCAAAAAAAACAAAAAAGGTAATTATAACAGTTAACAGAAGAAAGATTTTAAAATTTGTTTTTCCTTTCATATCCCCCTCCTTTTTATTATGGAGGGCTAAAGGATTTAAAAGCCTTTAGCCCATTTTAATCAAAATTCAGGATAAAGGAGTGCATTCAATAAGAATTTATAAGTTCCATGGGATTGAGCTCTGTGCTGACAACGAATGCCTATTAAAATAATTCTTCCCTTTTTATATTGAGTGTCGACAACAGCAGCCTTTCTTGCAATTTTATCCTCTCCTAAAAGCCATCCACTCAGTAGGATATTTTCCTCAGGGTATCTTGCAACAACTTTTCTATTCCAGAATCCTGAAGGAATCCATGTATTCATGGCAAGACTTCTGGCGAACATCGCTGCTGCTTCCTCTGGCATACCATAGCCAATTGGTGTTGTAGGGTCGACTTTTATTCTCAATATAGAAGTTGGGCAGAAGAATTTTGTTCTATCAAGTTTTTCAATTGCATTGCTAGCAGGAACCTTGAACTCTTTAAAAGCTAATTCACAAGCCTGATTAAGGGTTACCAAAATTCCACCTTCCTCCACAAATTTCTTCAGAGCTTCTATACCTTCCTTTCCTATTCCGCCTCTATATTCTGGTGGAAGAGGAGTAAAGTACCTTGCCCATCTGGAACCTGGCTTAGGCCTACCCTCTTTTATTATCTGATAATCTTCGCTTGCAAAGACAATTACATCAAAATCTTTCCGGAGTCCCTTCTTCCTGTTTCTGAAATCTTTATTATGAAGTGTTTTATATGGAATACCCAGATTATCGAATATATATCTTGTCCAGCCTTCATCCATATTTGAGGCCCACGACTGATAAAGTCCAATCTTTGGATTCTTTAATAGTGCTTTTTTAATTTTGGAAATGTCTTTTAAAGGATAAACAGGAGCATACCATTTCTTAATAGCTGAATTCAATATATCTCTCGCTTTAGAGGTATTTTTGAAGATGAAACTTCCTGGAACCAATGAAGAAGAATCAAGTTTTATTGCTTCTTTTGAACGAAAGACCTTTACTTTGTTTTTCAAAAGAGCAAAGGCGAGTGCATAAGAATTATTTATCCTTGAATCTAATGCTAAATAGGGCGAATCAGCTGGAACTGAAGGTTCAGGCCATGGAGGTTTTTCAAGTTTCTTTAGTTTCACTGAAAAGGGATTTTTTATTGGTTCGCATTTAACACCCATCTGAAGAGGAAGAGTCCATCCAGCATTATCATAAGGTGGAATAGGAGGACCCTCTTCATATTCCCTCATTTCTGGATATTTCTGTCTTTCAAGGAGTGCCTTTGCATAAGGCTTATAAGGCTGTGACATTAAAACAACAAACGAGCCTTTAGAATATTTTTTCCCATCGGCAATAAAATCTTCTTCTGCCTGATGAATTTCCACTCCACCAAACATTAAAATGTCAAGCATTTTTAATGCAGTTGGATAATCATGTTGTTCTTTAGGTATGACGAAAGCATATGGTTCCCCAGGGTCACGTACTTCACAAGCATCTTTACACATCTGATAGAAGTTATAAAGGAAATCCTCTTTATGAAGATAAGCAGTCTTTATTAAGCTAAAAGTCAAAGCAAGTTCATACTCAACTATATCTCTTAATCTCCACCATCCTCCAGGCCAAGGATTTGGAAAATTCATCCATCTTTCAGCATATGATTTTGGAATTTCATTGGGCTCTATATAAATTGGTGTTGCAATTTTCACGCTTGCCATTTCACTTAATATTCCAACTACATTATGTAACCAAGAAGTGTCATCACAAGCACCAATCCACCAACCTGTAAAACTTCTGCCATGAACGACTCCCTTAAATCCCTGCTTTTCAAGATCATATGCCATATTCATCCCTAAAAGAGCAACAGATCTCCACATCAATGGATGAATATTTCTTTCGGGCGGGTCCATGAAAGGTGGAATAAATAAGCGAGCACCTGTTGACCCCATTTGATGCTCATCAATGTGAATCTGTGGAAACCACTCATGATAAAGAACCTTGCTCACAGCTCTTGTCTCAGCAAGATTAAACATGAACCAATCTCTGTTATTATCATGACCTGCATAATGATGATAGAGCCATGGCATTCTTCCTCCTTCATACTCAGTTCCCAAATACTTTCTATACCATTCCACAACCATTTGTTCTCCATCCGGATTCGTTGTAGGAATTAGTAAAACAATAACATCTCTTAGCACCTTATCAGCAGGAAATGGTGTGTTCCCTGTAACAAGTTTATAAGCTAATTCCATTGACATTTGGGCTGACCCAATTTCAGTTGAATGAATATTACAGGTTATCAAAACAATAACCTTTCCATCCTTGGAAAGTCTTTTTGCTCCTTCTGGAGGAAGAACTCGAGGATCTTTCAATTTTCTCGCAATCTCTTTATAATAGTCCAACTTCTTCATATTCTCTTCAGAAGTGATAATTGCCATAATCATTGGTTTTTTTAGAGTTGAATAGCCTATAATTTCCACCTTAATCTTTTCAGATTCCTCATCCAGTTTTTTAAAGTACCCCATTATCTGGTTGTAATCAGCAAGCTTTCTATCTTCTCCAACTTTGAAACCAAGAAATTTTTCAGGTGGAGTTTGAGCAATTAAAGAAGCAAACAAAAATGAAAAAACTACACAGAAAATAACTACCAAACTCAACCTTTTTTTGTGACTCATCCTCACCTCCTTTCTTTAAATTTTATTCCTCTGCTATTTCCAATGTCAAGAAATTAAAGAAGAATTTAGAAAATTTTAAGGCTCCTTGAATAATATCATTTTTTGGTGTATAAAAATAATTCAAAAAATTAAAATTATATAAGGAGTGAAAAAATGGAAGAAAAAGAATTTAAAGAGGTTTTGATTCCTACTACCCTTTACAAAAAGATTGAAGAAAAAATTAAAGGAACGGAATTTTCTTCAGTATCAAGTTATGTTACAAAGATTTTGAGAGAAGTTTTATCAAAAGAGGACGAGAAAAAAGAAGTATTTAGCAAAGAGGATGAAGAAAAGGTAAAAGAAAGACTTAAAGCTCTTGGTTATATTGATTAATATTTTACAAATTTTCACTTATAAGAAAGGAGTACAGAATGATACCACCACACGGGGGAAAATTAGTAGATAGAGTTCTTTCAGGAAAAGAAAGAGAAAATGCATTATTAAAGGCTAAAGAGCTATTCAAAATAAAAATTAATCTGGAGTTAATTAGAGATATAGAGAATATCGCAAAAGGTGTTTTCAGTCCGTTAGAGGGATTTTTATGTAAAGAGGATTTTAATTCTGTATTAAATCACATGAGATTGAGTAATGATTTACCATGGACAATACCAATAGTTTTTGATGTTCCAATGGAAATTGCCAATAAATTAAAAGAGGGACAGGAAATAGCTCTTGTAAATTCCAAGGAAGAACCTGTGGCAATTTTACATTTAGAAGAAAAATATACTTATGATAAAGAGGAATATGCCAGAAAAGTTTTTCAGACCACTGACGTGAAGCATCCCGGAGTTGCAAAAATAAAAGCAATGAATGATGTGCTTCTCGGAGGAAAGATTGATTTAATTAAACAAACTCCATCTCCTTTTGAGAGATATAATCTTTCTCCTTTGGAAACAAGAGTGCTTTTTAAAGAAAAAGGATGGAAAACAATTGTTGGTTTCCAGACTAGAAATACTCCTCATATCGGACACGAATATGTTCAGAAAACAGCTCTCACTTTTACGGATGGTATATTTGTAAATCCTGTTATTGGCAAAAAGAAAAAAGGTGATTTTAAAGATGAAGTTATTTTAAAAGCCTATGAAGAATTAATAAAAAATTATTACCTTAAAGAAAGAGCGGTTATGTCCATTTTACAAACTGAAATGAGATATGCTGGTCCAAGAGAAGCAATCTTCCATGCTATAGTTCGTAAGAATTTTGGTTGCACTCATTTTATAATTGGAAGAGACCATGCAGGAGTCGGAAACTTCTATCCTCCGTACGCTGCTCAGGATATTTTCAGTGAATTTCCTGATTTAGGAATTGTTCCTCTATTTTTTAAATCTTTTTTCTATTGCAAAAAGTGCAATTCTGTTGAAAATGAAAAAACATGCCCTCACCCACCTTCTGAACATATAAATTTCAGTGGGACGAAAATTCGGGAATTGATAATTAAAGGTGAAACCCCTCCTCCTGAATTGATGAGACCAGAAGTTGCAAAAATAATAATGAGTTATGAAAATCCATTTGTTGAGTGAGAGATAATATGAGTAAAAAAGTTTTTGTTATTGGGTTGGATTCAGCGCCTGCTGAAATTGTTTTCAATCAAAAAGAAAAGTTCCCAAATCTTAAAAAACTGATTGACAATGGTATTTATGGCAATTTAACAAGTTCTCATCCTCCAATAACTATACCCGCATGGATGGTTATGTGTACAAGTAAAAACCCTGGAAAATTAGGACTCTATGGATTTCGTCACCGCAAAGATTATTCATATACTAACATCTGGATTGCTACATCAGAATCTATTAAAGAGAAAACTATATGGGACGTACTTACAGAATATGGAAAAACAAGTTGTCTTGTAAGTATTCCACCTTCCTATCCTCCAAAAAAAGTTAATGGATATTTAATTTCCTGCTTCATCACACCTGATGCAGAAAAAGATTACACCTATCCCCTTGAATTAAAAAGTGAAATTGAAGGAAAATTCGGTTCTTATAAATTTGATGTTAAATTCAGGACAAATGAGAAAGAAAAATTAAAAGAAGAAACATTCCATATGACAGAACAGAGATTTGAGGTAATTAAGTATTTATTGCGAAACAAAAACTGGGATTTCTTTATGTTTGTTGAAATAGGAGTTGATAGAATACAGCATGCTTTCTGGAAATACATGGATAAAGAACATCACTTATATGAACCTAATAATAAATTTGAAAGAATAATTATAGACTATTACAAATTTATTGACGAAAAGATTGGAGAACTCCTTTCAATTCTTGATGACAAGACCTCTATTATAGTGGTCTCAGACCACGGGGCTAAAAGAATGAAAGGAGCTTTTTGTATAAATGAATGGCTTATAAATGAAGGATATCTTGTATTGAAAAATAAACCTTCACAGATTACAAGCCTTGAAAATGTAGAAGTAGACTGGACAAAAACAAAGGCATGGGGGTGGGGTGGATATTATGCACGCGTTTTTCTAAATGTAGAAGGAAGAGAAATAGGGGGAATAATCAAACCTAAAGATTTCGAAAAGGAAAGAGAAGAACTTGCTCAAAGAATCAAAGAAATAAAAGGTCCAAATGGTGAAAAATGGGAAACAAAAGTTTTCAAGCCCTCTGACCTTTATCCTGAATATAGAGGAGATTATCCTGATTTAATGGTTTACTTTGATGATTTATACTGGAGATCAGCTGGCACTTTAGGTCATCCAACCCTTTATCTTCCTGAAAACGATACTGGACCAGATGATGCAGTCCATGCACAGGAAGGTATTTATATTATTTATGCTCCTTGGAAAAATGTAAAAGAGAGAAAAGATGCACATATTCTTGATATTGCACCTACTGTTTTGAACCTCATGGATATTCCGATTCCTGAAGATATGGAAGGAAAACCAATAACATAAAAGCTAAAAATTAAAAACGGAAAATGAAAAATTGCAATTTAAAACTAAAAATTAAAAAGGGAGTCTGGAATGAGCAACAGTGAAAAATTACAATATGATAATCAAAATTTGCAATGTAGAGATCAAAAAGGTTTTACTGTATGGTTTACTGGATTGCCTTGTTCTGGAAAATCAACAATTGCTGACAAAGTTGCAGAAATTTTAAGAAAAAAAGGATTAAAAGTTGAAAGACTTGACGGTGATATTGTCCGACAACATTTAACTCGTGATTTAGGTTTTTCTCCAGAAGATAGAAATGAAAATATCAGGCGAGTTACTTTTGTTGCAAAATTACTAACACGGAATGGCGTTGCTGTTTTAAGCTCTTTCATTTCACCGTACAGAGAGATAAGAAATTATGCTCGAAAAGAAATAGGAAATTTTGTGGAAGTCTATGTAAAATGTCCAATTGATGTCTGTATTCAAAGGGATGTGAAAGGAATGTATAAGAAAGCAATGGCAGGAGAAATTAAGGACTTCACTGGAATCTCTGCTCCTTACGAAGAACCAGAAAATCCTGAACTTATTTTAGAAACAGATAAAGAAACTCCTGAAGAAAGTGCAGAAAAAGTTATAAAAAAATTGAAAGAATTAAATTACATCTAATTTTAATAATTATGGCTTTTTATTTAGTAACCGGAGGAGCTGGTTTTATTGGCTCCAATATAGTCCGCTTTTTAATTAAAAAAGGAGAAAGAGTAAGAGTTCTAGATAATTTTTTAACTGGTAAAAAAGAAAACCTTGCATCCATTAGTGACAAAATTGAGCTAATTGAAGGAGATATAAGACACTTTGAAATCTGTCTAAAAGCAACCGAAGGAGTGGATTATGTTTTACACCAGGCAGCCTTACCTTCTGTGCCCCGCTCTGTTGAAGACCCACTGACAACCAGTGAAATAAATATAAATGGGACTTTAAATATCCTTTTAGCCTCATTAAAAAATAAAATAAAAAGAGTAGTCTATGCATCTTCCTCTTCAATTTATGGAGATTCCCCTATTTTACCAAAAAGAGAGGAAATGATGCCTTCACCTCTTTCCCCATATGCAATAACAAAATTAACTGGTGAATATTTCTGTAAAGTTTTTTATCAAATATATGGATTAGAAACCGTAATTTTAAGATATTTTAATGTTTTTGGACCCTATCAGGACCCTGCTTCTCAATATGCTGCAGTAATCCCAAAATTTATAAAAGCTATGCTTAAAGGTGAGAAACCCGTAATCTATGGAGACGGTGAACAATCAAGGGATTTCACTTACGTGGATAATGTTGTCATAGCAAATATACTGTCAGCAATCAAAAAAGATGCAAGTGGAAAGGTTTTTAATATTGCAACTCAGAAAAGAATTACAATTAATGAACTAGTTAAAGAAATAAACAGTATTTTGAAAACAAATATAGAGCCAGAATACGCTCCTCCAAGACCAGGTGATATCAAACATTCCTTAGCAGATATAACTGCAGCAAAAAAAATATTAGGTTATGATCCAGAAATCCAGTTTAGAGAAGGGCTTGAAAAAACCGTCAATTGGTTTAAAAATAAATTGGTTGAAGGAGGAGAAAATGAAATTAGGAGTTAATGTTGACCATATAGCAACAATAAGAGAAGCAAGAAAAAGTAAAAACCCAGACCCTATTCTCGCAGCACTCATAGCTGAACAGGCAGGNGCTGATTCAATTGTTATACATCTTAGAGGTGATAGAAGACACATACAGGAAAGAGATTTAGAAATATTGAAAAAAGTAGTTAAAACCAAATTAAATCTCGAAATGGCACCAACTCTGGAAATGAAAAGAATTGCTTTAACTTACCATCCAGATATGGTTACTTTGGTTCCTGAGAGAGAAGAAGAAATCACAACAGAAGGAGGATTGGATGTTGTTTTAAACGAGGAAAATCTAAGAGGATTTGTACAAGATTTGCTTCAAGCGAAAATTGAGGTAAGTCTTTTTATAGATGCAGATTTAGAACAAATAAAAGCAGCACATAAAATAGGTGCTCCAACTATTGAAATCAATACAGGAAAATATTCGGAAAGTAAAGGGGAAGAACAAGTTAAAGAACTTGAAAAAATAAAAGAAGCAGCAAGTTTTGCTCGCAGAATTGGTTTAAAGGTTGTGGCAGGACATGGACTAGATTATCACAATGTCTCTCCCATAACTGAGATACGAGAAATAGAGGAATTAAGCATTGGTTTTGCAATAGTAGCTCGCTCAGTTTTCGTTGGATTTGAACAGGCTGTCAAAGAAATGATAACTCTTATTAAACGGTTCTAATATTTAGAATTACTTATTATCATTCTTCCCTGTCCTCAAGGAATGTTCTCTCCCAATTCCCCGAGATGACGTTGAACGATAAGTACCTCTGCCTGAATAACTTCCACCACTTGAAACAGTTCTTGATGAGATACCAATAGAAGGACAAATAATTTCATTTGTACGACTTGAATATACAATATTTATACCTCTTCTGAGAGCCCATCTTATATCTGGATTCCAGTCTCTAAATCTCATTCGCGAAGAGGGAATTCTATTTTTAGTTAAAGATTTTTCCTTTGATATTTCAGGCATTACATCTAAAAATTCTCTCAGAGAAATAGATATATTCTGTTTATTATCTCCACGATTACTTTTTTTAGACGCTTCTTTCATGCGTTTCCCTATATCTAAACTCTCCGGTATCTTTTGATATGATTCAGTTCTCTCATTCGAATAGATAATGGAGTTTATTAACTGTAATTGTGCGATTCTTTTCACAAGAAAACTCGAAAAGACCTGTTTTTTAAAAATTTTACCAAGTGGATTTATTTTTATTTTATCCTTTGCCTCAGAATATGGAATTACCTTCTTTGATAATTCTGGCGATAATATATCAGTTTTCTTAATGAATAGATATTGATTTACAATCAGGTGTGGAGGGTGAAGAATAGTCTTTTTGATTTCGTTGGAAGAGAAAATTAAGTTTTTAACGATTTTTTTATATTCCTCTGGCAATTTATACGGCTTTCTCTTTGGACTTTTTAATTCCTCCTTACTAATCCTTTGTCTTATACGCCTTTTATAAGGAACAGAAACTTCCTCTCCCGGTATGTTTTCATATCTGCTATAATACCAGGCATACCAGTAATAGTAATCAGGATATGACCAGTATCCATACCAGAACCAGTAATCCCATAATGTCCATGGTCTCCATCCAATGTATAAACCCGAATAGAACCAATCAACCATGCCATAATGAAAAGCACTCCCAGGAATCCAGATCCAGCCCCATTTTTCTGTCCAGTGCCATACACCGAAATGATAAGGAACCCATCCCCACGGTTCTGCAGGAACCCAGAACAACTCTCCATTAATAAGAACCCAGCGCCCGTATCTATAAGGCATCCATCCGCTGGGATAATAATTACTGTAATATGGTCTCCACACATATCCAAATAAATCAGTATAAATCCACTCACCGTACATGCTCGAATATTTCTGTGCAAAGTAAATAACTGCCCTCGGGTATCTATAAATAGGCTCAGGCACTTTACTTCTCCCAAAGTGAATTTCTTTAAAATGTTCATTCATAATTTCATTCCATAAATCAAAGTCACTATCAATTACCAATTCTCGCGAAATTAATCTATGATTTGAATTTACAAATACCCTTTCCGATTTTTTAACTTCAACTTTCTTCAATTCTTTCTCACTCGGTCCATATTGAATATAACCCTTCCCCTTTATAACTTGAAAATATGTCTCTCCTCTTTCATTTACCTCTATCTTGGATACTGAATCATCTTTTAATTTAATTGCGGTGTTTGGAGTGATAAATTGAAAAAGCTCTCTATTATAATTTCTGTTCATTACATAAACTTTTCCTCTATTCAAAAGGAGTGTTGTTATCTTCCACCTTGAAGTCAGGCTTTGTGCCATAATTGTTTCAATTTTTAATTCTGTATTCTTATCAAGTCTGACTATTGTTCCATTATCAAATTGAATCTCGCATCTGCCCTTTGAGGTATAAATCTCATCTCTTGGAATTACAGGAAAATTTAATATAACTTCCTCAAACTGTGGCGAAGAACTCCTTTTTATTTTACAGCCTTTCTCGGTATAGGTTATATAACCAAAATAGTATTTTTCCTCATTAAAAGAGTAAATTAACAATGGCGTTAAAATCAAAATAATAGAAAAAATTAAAATACATTTTTTTCTCATTTGTCTCCTCCTTCACGGAGTATCTCATTTAAATTTATCGATTTTAATGAATTTTTTCCTTTATCTGAATTTAACTCTGTAAAAAATGTTATAAAATTTATTCTTCCTTTTTGAGTCAAATTTAACGCCTCCCTTAACAAGGAATGAACCTCCTTCGGAGCTATATTTAAAAGAATACTTAGTGCTTCAATATTTTTCCGGGCAGAGAGTTCAATTTTATAAAAATCCTCTTTTTTCAAAAAAATACCATTGGCTTTTGCACGGTAAATATATTTTAATTCGAGGTTAAAAATTAATTTATACTCACCGATCAGAGAAGCAATTTTGTTTATATCTGTATTAAAAACAGAGCAATATTTAAAAACTTTTTCTATTTTTTTATCAGCTAATTTTCTATAAATATCAATTTTCTGAAATAACTTATTGGTATCAACTTTTTCTCCAAACAAGCAGTAACCATTAAACAAAACAAGTAACGCAATAAGAATGACTATTTTCTTTCTCATCATTTATAAATATAAAGCAATAAATATAAAAAATTGTCACGAAAATGTAAAAATTTTGTAAAAATTTTGTAAAATTTTAAGGAATGAATTTATATCCCACTCCGTGAACTGTTAGAATATGCCTTGGTTTATCAGGGTTTTTCTCTATTTTTTTTCTTAATTTCACAATAAAATTATCAATTGTTCGTGTGGAAGGAAAAACATTATATCCCCAAATCTCTCTGAGAAGTGCTTCTCTTCTAACTACCTCTCCCTGATGTTTAATTAGAAACTTTAATATAGAGAATTCTTTTGGAGAAAGTTTTATTTCTTTATTTCCTCTTTTTGCTTCCAAGCGAACGAAATCAACTGTTATATCTCCTATCTTATATACTTCTGGTTCAGCTCGTTCTCCTTTGATTCTTCTCAGAATAGCCTCTATGCGAGCCAGAAGTTCAAGAAGACTAAAAGGCTTTGTAATATAATCATCTGCTCCTAACTTCAAACCTTTCACCTTATCATATTCACTTCCTTTAGCAGTTAGCATAATAATAGGAGTCAAATTCTTCTCTTCTCTCAAAATCCTACAGATTTCCTGTCCACTTAATTTTGGGAGCATTAAATCAAGGATAATTAAATCAGGAGACTCTTTTCTTGCTAATTCCAGTCCATTCTCTCCATCTTCTGCTGAAATTACACTATATCCTTCAATAGTTAAATTATCAATCAATCCATTTAAAAGTTCTTTATCATCCTCTATAATTAAAATCTTTGTCATTTTAAATCCCCTAAATTATTTATTTTAGAAACAGGAAGATATATTTTAAATATTGTTCCCTTTCCAACTTTGCTTTTAACCTTTACTTCACCTCCATGAGCTTCAACAATATATTTCACTAAACTTAACCCAATTCCAGCTCCTGTTTTTCCTTTTGTTTTCTCATTTTTCACTCTGTAAAATTTATTAAAAATATATGGTAAATCCCTCTCTGGAATTCCTATACCTTTGTCCTCTATTACAATTTCAACATAATTTTTTAATTTTCTAATACTCAATTTTATTTCTTTTTTCTTCTCAGAAAATTTAATGGCATTACTAATAATATTAATAAAAACTTGGGAAATAGCATCATGGTCAACTGAAATTACAATAGGCTCTTTTGGTATTTCGAGTTTCAACTTAAAATTTTCTTTTTTAAATTCATATTCAAATAATTTCAGAACTTCATCTACAATTTTACGAATATCAATTTTTCTAAAATTATAATATTTCTGCCCTATCTGTATTTTTGAAAATTCTAAGACATTATCAATCAAACGGGAAAGCCTCTGAGTTTCATTCATTATAATTGACAAATATTCCCTTTTCTTCTTTCTCTCCTTTATCCTCCCAAGCAGTAAAGTTTCAATATAAAGCATTATTGAAGATAGAGGAGCTTTTAACTCATGAGTTACATTTGAAATAAATTCTGTTCGCATTTTAGATAACTCCATTTTTCTTGAAACATCTCTAACAATTATAAAAATTCCGAAAATAATTGATGTAATAAGAAAAAAGATTATTGTTGAAACAAGAGATATCTTAAGCTTTCTCAATTGGCTAAAAGCTTCGTCTTTAATAGAAATAAATACTTTAAATTGAGGAGTGAGTGGACTTAAAATTTCTGAATGTATTAATTTTCCTTTTAATTCACGTCTTTGCTTCCCTATTTCAATATAGAATTCTTCTTTTTTCACTTTTTGAAGAACTTCATTTATAATTTTCTCTAAATCATACTCAAATCCCACTAATCCCTTTAAATTTCCTTTTTCATAAGGAAAATAAAGAACAAGTGCTTGAGGCTCTCCTGGATTACTCATAAGAAATTCTACCTCACGTGAATTTGTAGTGAGGTATTTATATAGAGCTCTCTCTATTTTTGATGAAAAAATCTCGCCAAAATAAATTTGATCCATAAGAAAATCAATTTTATCAATCAAATACTCACTAGAAATTTTTGCTTTTTTTAGCATTACTTTAATTTCCTTAAGCAAAGGCAAACAGGTATTTGTAAGTATAAGATCTCCGTTTATGCTGGAATCAACAAGATCAGAAAAAATTTCCAGTAACTTATATTTCTCATTTTTCTCTAAATATATTTTGGTCATTAGTAAAGAGGATAAGAAAAGAAAAGGTATCCCATCTTTACTCAGCAGATAGGGGTATCTGGAGGAGATTTCCTCACAGATTGAAAGCGCGTTTTCAAATTTTTTGTTTTTAAAATAAAGAGAGGCAATTTCATATTTCACTTGAGCAATGTAAAGAACAGGTAACTTATTTTTTAAAAATTTTTTGTATTCTGTTAAAGCATCCTCAAATTTTCTTTCTTTCTCTAATTTCCGTGTTTTATTAAAAATTTCTATAAATTTATTATCAAAGTAATTGGGAAGATCACCCATTGTAAACTCAACATAATTAGGGAAGATAAATTGTCCTGTGATGTTCATGAAAAATATAATCTTGAATCCATTTCTTCTATTTTCCAGATTTTTTCTTAGCAAAGTGAAAAAATCAATTTTAGTATTATTTATTAAGTCATAGAAATATCTATATTTAAGAATTATCTGTCGTTTAAATTCGTCATGAATTTTTTCAACTAATTCCTTCTGTCTATTAAAGATTCTTCTTTTTTCAAGCTCTTCCTGATAATAAATTATTTTGAATCCAAAATAAGAAAGGAAGGCTAAAGGAATTAAAATTAATCCTATAAAAATAGCTATAAATTTTTTATCCATTTTTTTGAAAAGAATAACATAACATTAATCATTTGACAATTTCCGAGTAAAAAATTAAAATTGAATAGCATTCATATTTTTAACTTGAAAGGAGGAAAAAGATGAAGATAACTTTAAGTGTCATCAAAGCAGACATAGGAAGTATAGGAGGACATATAACTCCGAGCAAAGAATTAATTGATGAAATAAGAAATTTTGTGAAGAAGAATGGCAAGGGTCTGGTTATTGATTTATATGTAAGTTGTACTGGTGATGATGTTGCAATTCTTATGACCCACGAAAGAGGAAAACTTGACGAGAAGATTCATAAATTGGCTTGGGATGCATTCATGGCAGGAACAGAAGTTGCAAAAAAACAAGGACTTTATGGAGCAGGACAGGATCTTTTGGTAGAAGCATTTAGTGGTAATGTTAAAGGAATGGGGCCTGCAGTTGCAGAACTTGAATTTGAAGAAAGACCTAATGAACCATTTATTTTTTTTGCAGCAGATAAAACAGACCCTGGTGCCTACAATCTCCCATTTTACCTTGCTTTTGCAGATCCAATGTACTGTGCTGGTCTAATTTTAAGCCCAAAAATGGCAAAGGGATTTAAGTTTACAATTATTGATGTTGAACACACTGAAAAAGACAAGTATATTGAATTAAATGCTCCTGAGGAACTATATGATCTTGCAGCTTTATTAAGGGATAATGAAAGATTTGTTATTGAACAAATCCATAGTAGAGGTAGTGGTGAACAGGCTGCAGCATTAAGTACCACTCGGTTACACAATATAGCAGGTAAGTATACTGGAAAAGATGACCCTGTTGCACTGGTGAGGGTTCAGGGAGAATTTCCCGCAACAGGAGAAGTTTTATCTGCATTTGAAATTGGACATTATGTTGCTGGATTTATGAGAGGAAGTCATACAGGTCCTTTGATGCCCTGTAAACTCAATTCTACAATTTCTTATTTTGATGGCCCTCCAATAATAACAGGTGCTGCATTTTGTGTTCAAGAAGGTAAACTTACAGGACCAGTTGATGTCTTTGATCATCCATTCTGGGATTATGTAAGAAATCGAATTGCAGAAAAAGCTATTGCAATGAGAAGACAAGGCTTTTCTGGTGCTGCAATGCTTCCTTATAGTGAATTGGAATACGGCGGTATAGTTGAACGACTTGAAAGATTGGAAAAGAGATTCAAATTTAGAGACTGAATGAAAAAAAGAAATCCTATCCCAACAGTAGATATCATTATTGAAATAAAAAGAGATGACGGAAAGGAAGGAATAATTTTAATAGAGAGAAAGAATCCTCCATATGGCTGGGCATTACCAGGAGGATTCGTAGACTATGGAGAATCCTTAGAACAAGCAGCTGTAAGAGAGGCAAAGGAAGAAACTTCCTTAAATATTGAGCTAATTGAACAATTTCATACTTATTCAGAACCTGGAAGAGACCCCAGATTTCATACCATATCAACTGTGTTTATAGCTCGGGCATCAGGAAAACCAGTTGCTAAAGATGATGCAAAGAATATTGGAATTTTTACAGAAGAAGAGATCAATTTCCCGTTGGCATTTGACCACTCAAGAATATTAAAAGATTATTTTGAATATAAAAAGAGGAAGAAATAATTAGGGGAACATTGAATGAAGAATTATAAACTTAAAAAAACTTTTTTTGTATTTTTATTCGTATTAATTATTTCATCAAGCAAAGCTTTTACTTGTACAGTAGCTGTGGTATCAGGAAAAGCAACTCCTGATGGAAGACCTCTTTTATGGAAGAATAGGGATACAAGTGAACTCAGAAATAAAGTTGTATACATAAAAGGGAAAAAATATGAATTCATTGGTATAGTCAATGCAAATGATAAAAAAGCTAAAAGCATCTGGGCTGGAATTAATTCAGAGGGTTTAGCAATAATAAATGCCTATACCCCAGATTTAATGCCTCCTGGAAGTGAAACAACAGAAAATGGTAAATTTATGAGACTTGTACTTGAGACTTGTGCAACAGTGAAGGATGTAGAAAAACTTCTTGTCAAAACCAATGGGAAACGAATAGTTGCATCAAATTTCGGGGTAATTGATGCAAAAGGTAATGCCTGTTTCTTTGAAACAGGGGTAAAAAATTTTGTAAAATTCGACGCAAATGATCCACGATTTGCCCCTCAAGGTTTTATTGTAAGGACAAATTATGCTTTTACAGCAATTCCTAACAAAGGAGGAGGGTATATTCGTTTTAATAGAGCCCAAAAGCTATTTAGTCAAGCAGCAGGTGAAAAGAGACTGGATTATAAATTTATACTAAGAGAGGTAAGTCGTGATTTAGTAAATGAAAAAATCTGTTCCTATCCCCTATCTTCTCAATTTGCTCAATACTGTGGAGAAAATGTATATATCCATACGAATGATACAATAAATCGATATAAAACAGCTTGTGCAACTGTATTTCACGGAGTGAAACCTGGTGAAGATCCTTCTCTTTCCACTATGTGGGTTATATTAGGACAACCTGTGTGCGGGGTTGCAGTTCCTCTTTGGGTAAAGGCTAAAGCTATCCCATATGAACTATCAGGTTCTAATTTAGCTCCTCTTAATTTATTTTCCCTTGGTTTGGCTTTATATTTATATCCTGAACAGCGAGGAAATAATAGACAATATTTAAATGTAACAAGATTAAAAAATTATAGAGGAAGGGGTGTTTTAAATATTTTATTTGGAATTGAAAACGTAGTTTTTGAAAAAACAGAAAAAATTTTGAAGAAGTGGAGAAACAACCTTCCAAATTCTAAGGAAATTTTTAATTTTGAAAAAGAAATATGCAAACAAGTATATGAATCTTTACAGAAAAATTTTCCAATGATTCAAATATATAATGAAAGGTAATTTTAGTGAATTATTTTAAAATCTCTCCCTTTAAAAGATATCCAGGAAATCCAATATTAAAAAAGGGCAACATACCATATCCAGTTAATACTGTATTTAATGCCGGAGCCTGTAAATACAATAATATGATATACCTACTGCTCCGTGTCGAGGACAAAAGAGGAATTTCTCATTTGACCTTAGCTCGTAGTAAAAATGGTTTTGACTTTAAAGTTGATTCTCATCCTTTCATGACTCCTGCAAATTATGAACCCTATAAAACCTATGAAAAATTTGGAATAGAAGACCCGAGAATTACTCATTTTGAAGATGGAACTTATTATATTCTTTATACCGCCAACTCTTATTATCGACCAAGAATAGGTATTGCTCGCACTTATGACTTTGAGAAAGTTGAGAGAATTAGCCTAATATCAGAACCAATTAATAAAAATGCAGCTCTTTTTAGTGAAAAAATAAAAGGAAAATTTGCCCGACTTGACCGTCCAGATGATGAAAGTATATGGATTAGCTATTCTCCTGATTTAATTTATTGGGGAAACTCAAAAGTTCTCCTTTCTCCAAGAATGGGAAGATGGGACTGTCTTAAGATTGGTGCTGCTGCTCCACCAATAAAGACTGAAAAAGGGTGGCTAATGCTTTATCATGGAGTTCGTCCAACAGCTGCAGGTAGACTTTATCGTCTTGGAGGAGCTCTTTTGGATTTAGAAGATCCTGAAAAAGTAATTGGAATTAGTGATGGATTCCTTCTTGGGCCCGAAGAACCTTACGAAAGAGTTGGTGATATAGGTAATGTAATTTTTCCATGCGGCATAGTTGTAGAAAATAATGGAGAATTAAAACTCTACTATGGAGCTGCTGACTCATGTATTGCTGTGGCAACAGCTAACTTACCAGATTTAATTGATTGCTGTTTATTTAAATCTAAAGAGGAATTCAGAAGATAACTAATGAGAATTGTTTTTATCTCTTCTTATCCCCCTGTTGAATGTGGTATTGCAACTTACTGTGAATATCTTTCGAAAGCAGTAAAAGCTATGGGAAATGAAGTTTATATCATATGCCATAAGGGAGGACAGGGAGAGGGAGTTTTTCCTGCTTTTGACTATAATGATTCTTCTCTCCATTTTAAAGCATATAAAATGACCACTCGTTTTACACCAGATATTGTCCATATTCAACATGAATATGGTCTTTATGGTCCCTATTGGGGTATAAATATTGTTCCTTTAATTCAATTACTGAGTCTTAATCGAATACCTGTAGTCACTACACTTCATTCTGTTTATAAAAAATGGAGACCTGAACAGAAAGTTATTGTAGATAATATAATTCGCTCCTCAAATAAAGTTATAGTGCATGAGCCCTATCAATTGGAATCAATCAAAGCTAATATCAGTTCCTTTGATGACAAAAAATTTAGCATTATTCCCCATGGAGCAAGAATTGTAAAGAGAATCAAAGGAGCAAAAAAAATGCTTGGACTTGCTCCATCTGATAAAGTTATTCTACTTATTGGTTACTCAAGACCTTCGAAAAACTTAGATTTAATAATTGATCTATTCCCATATATTTTAGAAAAAGTGCCTAAGGCTCGCTTGGTAGTAGCAGGTAAAATAAGACAGAATGAATATGGAAAATATCAAAAATATTTTTTAAATAAAATTAATCGTTCTCCATGTGTAAAAAGAATAATTATTTTAAAAGGGCAATTCCCTCAATCCATATTTGACAAAATCCTTTCCTCTGCTGATGTTATTCCCCTTCCATATAAAATAACGGCTCAGAGTGGAATAATGGCTCACTGTCTTGCTTTTGGTGTGCCTCTTGTGTGTTCTGATAATCCCTCAATGCGAAGGATTATTGAAGAAAGCGGAGCTGGTTTTATAGCTAAGAATGAAAAAGAGTTTGTGGATTATATAGTCCAAATCCTTTCTGATTCAGAAATTAGAAATTCAATGAGAAGAAAAGCTCTAAAATATGTTCAGGAAAAAATATCATGGAAAAAAATTGCAAATAAGACAGTTGAAATATATAACGAGTTGATAAAAACTCCCCGTGGAAAGGCTAAATATATTAGGGTTTAATTCTCAAACTTTTATATACTTTTTTAACTTCTTGTATTTCTCGGGTCTAATATGAATCCAGTGTTTAAGAGTTGGAAAATCACAATCATATATTTTCCATTTTTTATTTTCCTTTTTCCAGTAGAAGACCACTCTCTCAAGTTCTCGTATTCCACCAACAAGAACATAACGATAGCCTCCGTATCTTCCTGTAACTCTTAAGCCGAATACAGAAATACCCTTCTCCTTTTCAACTTTGACATTAATCTCCTTTATCTCGATTTTAATTTTTTCATAATTATCAAAAAAAATCTCACAATCCTGCCATACATCCTCTTTTCTGTATTGATAATAATTAAAAGAAGAGGATAATTTATCAAGTATTCCATCTACCTTCTCTTTCTCAACAGATTTTTTTAAATCCTTTAAATTCCTTTTTATCTTTTGCTCAGGAGCATTGTACCAGAAGAAATAAATTATTATTACTGCAATCAACAAAATCACAGTTATGTTTTTACTCATTAAATACTCCAAAAAATCTTATTTTAATTTTAAGAGTAAAAACAATATAATAATTTCCAGATGAAAAGTAAAGAAAAAATAAGACAAGCAATTTGGAAATTAATGGAAAAAAATAAAATTGCGGATTTTCCCCTGCCCTGTTATGGTAGAATACCAAATTTTAAGGGTTCCGTTATTGCATGTGAGCAAATTAAACAATTATCTGAATTTAAAAATGCAAAATGTGTGTTTTGTGCTCCTGATTATGTCCTGAAAAAAGTAAGAGAAATAGTCCTCGAAGAAGGAAAAATCTTAGCTGTTGCACTCCCTCATATGAAAGGATTTCTTGAAATAAAAGAAAGAAAAAGAATCAATGAGGCAACCACCATCAGGGGATTTAGTAAATATGGAATTCCCCTGAAAACAAAGGTGGATTTATTTGTTCAGGGAAGTGTAGCAGTTGACAGAAAAGGAAATCGTCTTGGAAAAGGAAAAGGGTACGGAGATAAAGAATGGGACTGGCTTAAAAAGCATAATTTACTTGCACCTGAAACTAAAATTGTGACAATTGTTCATGATATTCAAATTCTCGATGATTTCAGCTATCTTATGACAGAAAAGGATAAACCAGTTAATTATATATTAACTCCTACAAAAATAATTAAAATTATCTGACTTTTGTGCCAGGAGGAACGTCCTCTTCAAAGAAGGGAATGATTGGCTTTCCTTCTAAATCAGCAGCTAAAAGCATACCCTGAGATTCTACCCCCCTTATTACTGCTGGTTTAAGATTTGCAACGACAATTATTTTCTTTCCAATTAACTTCTCAGGAGGATAGACATCAGCTACTCCAGCTACAATCTGCCTTTTTTCTGTCCCTATATCTATTTCCAGTTTTAAAAGTTTCTCCGTGCCTTCCACTCTCTCTGCCTTTAATATTTCTGCAACCCTTAAATCCATTTTTTTGAACTCATCGAATGTGATCTGTTCCATTTTCTCCTCCTTTTTCTCTGGCATTTCTAAAAAGTCTTTCAAATCTATTCGTGGAAATAAAACTTCAGGTTTTGCAATTTTCTTGACAGGCTTGAAGTCAGAAAATTTTAAATCAAGTAAATTTTCTAATTCAACTTCCACATTTTCACCGAGAAATTCCAAAATTTTCTTAGAAGAAACAGGCATAACAGGATAAATCAAATATGCTACTCCTCTTAATCCAGCAAGTACCTGATAGAGAATTCTTGCCAATCTTTGCCTGTTTTTATTTTCTTTAGCCAGTTTCCATGGCTCATTTTCTGCCAAATATTTATTTATAAGATTTATGTATCTCCAGATTTCCTCTAGTGCTCTGCTTATTGCATATTCTTCAAAAAGCTGAATATAATTATTTTTCAAATTTTCAAATTCATTTTCTAATTCTCTGTCTTTTTCTTCTTCCTCCCCGATTTCTTTGATCTCACCGTCAAAATATTTATGAACCATTGTTAAAGTTCTTGAAACAAGATTCCCTAAATCATTTGCCAAATCAGAATTAACTCTATGAAGAAATCCCTGATGGGAAAAATTACCATCCTGACCTATTGGAATCTCTCTTAAAAGAAAGTATCTCAATGGATCAGCGCCAAATGTATTAATTATTAAATAAGGGTCAAGAACATTACCCTTTGATTTCGACATTTTAGTTTCATCTTTTAGCCACCATCCATGTCCGTAAACAACTTCTGGGAGTGGGAGTCCAGCTGCCATGAGAAAGGCAGGCCAGTAAATAGCGTGAAATCTTAATATATCTTTTCCTATAAGATGCAAATCCGCGGGCCAGAATTTATGAAAAAGGTCTTCATTCCATCCATAACCAATTCCAGTTAAATAGTTGTGTAATGCATCAAACCAGACATAAATCGTGTGTTTTGGATCATCAGGGACAGGAATACCCCATTTTACAGTTGTTCTTGTGATTGATAAATCCTTTAATCCCCTTTTCACAAAACTGACCACTTCGTTCATTCTTCCTTTTGGGCGAACAAAATTTGGATTTTTGGAATAAAAATCAAGAAGTGGTCTCTGATATTTTGAAAGTTTGAAGAAGTAACATTCCTCTTCAACGATTTCTGTAAGCTTGCCACAATCTGGACAGGTCTTTGTTCCATCTTCATTCAAAGGAACATCCTCTGAGAGAAAATTTTCACAGGAAATACAATACCATCCTTTATAAATTCCTTTATATATGTCTCCCTTTTCTTTCAATTTCATAAATATTTCTTGAACACCTTTCTCGTGATTTTCTTGCGTGGTTCTTATAAAAAAATCATAGGAAATATTAAGGTCTTTCCATAGCTTTTTATAATTTACCACCACCCTATCAGCCAGTTCCTTGGGTGAAAGTCCTTTCTGCTCTGCAGCCTTTTGAACTTTCTGCCCATGCTCGTCGGTTCCTGTTAAAAAGAAAACTTTTCTTCCCATCATTCGTTCAAATCGGGCTATTGCATCCGCAATAATAGTGGTATAGGCATGTCCTATATGAGGCACATCATTAACATAATAAATTGGCGTTGTCACATAAAATGTCTTTTTCCCTTCTTTCATCTCACCTCTCACCTTTTATCTTTCAACATTTACCTTTAACCATTACAATCCATCATTCACATTTCACATTTTTCCCTTAATCAACTCCATAGCTTCAGACCTGGTTACAGCACTCTTTCTAAAGGAACCTCGCACAGCAGAAGTTACAGTAATTGAACGAGGTTTCTTAACTCCTCTCATTGACATGCACATGTGCTCGGCTTCTATCACTACCATAACCCCAAGAGGCTTTATGGATTCTTCTATTAAATCTGCAATCTGTTTTGTCAATCTTTCTTGAACCTGGAGTCGTCTTGACA
This sequence comes from Candidatus Aminicenantes bacterium JdFR-78, assembly GCA_002010665.1. Taxonomy (GTDB): domain Bacteria; phylum Acidobacteriota; class Aminicenantia; order JdFR-78; family JdFR-78; genus JdFR-78. The sequence continues at coordinate 46,558 of MTON01000024.1, read as the reverse complement.
AAATATCAACAACCTTTGCGATCTTACTCAAACCAACAATTCTCCCCCCTGAAGGAATGTATGCAACATGAGCAAATCCTGCAAAAGGAAGAAGATGATGTTCACACATTGAATAAAGAGGAATATTCTTTATTATAACCATCTCATCATGATGCTCTTCCTCTATAGCTTTTAAATGAGCTTTTGGGTCTTCCTCAATCCCACCTAATATCTCAGAAAACATGCGAGCAACTCTTTGAGGAGTTTTCTTCAAACCAGGTCTTTGAGGGTCCTCTCCTACTCCTTCAAGTATTAATTTAACTCCTTTTTCGATTTTTTTTAAATCCAATTTTCTCTCCAGACTATTTTTTGCTTTTTAAATACTCAGTTATTGCAATCTGATAAATCTCTTTAATTGATTTCCCAGTCATCTCAGCTACCTTCTCACAATCAGAAAATTCTGGCTGAATATTAATTTCATCTTCCTTTAAATAGGAAATTTTAATTCCAACTTCTTGATTGAAAACTTTCACTTTCTTAATCTCTCTCTTTAAAACAATTCTCTCAACTGGAAAATATCTTACTCCAATAGAAGTTGTTTCCTTGAAAAGACTTTCCAGTAGACTATTTATTTTATCAGGCTTGGTTAGAATGGTCAATTTGTTTCCCAATCTATTTTTTTTCATCACAACAGGTGTGAGAAAAACATCGAGAGCGCCTAAGGAAAGAGCTTTTGTAAAAAAAGCTCCGAGAAATTGAGGATTTATATCATCGATATTTGTTTCTATTACATAGATTCTCTCTTTTTCTCCAATCTTTTCTTTATTAATTTCACCATAGAATGCTCTTAAGATATTTGGAAAATCTGGGAAATCTTTTGAACCAGCTCCGTATCCAATTTTTTCATATTCTATTTCCGGAAAATCTGAAAATTTCGAACACAGAGTGGCTATTATAGAAGCACCTGTAGGAGTAACTAATTCTCCTTTAACATGAGCTGAATAAACCGGAATATTTTTTAAAATTTCAGCTACTGCAGGAGGAGGAACGGGTAAAACACCATGTTCTGTATTTATCCACCCATTCCCCAGGTTTAATGGGGAGGAATAAATCTTTTTAATATTCAATTTTTCAAGCAAAAAACAAGCTCCCACCACATCTATCAAAGCATCATCAGCCCCTGCTTCATGAAGGTGCGCCTCGTCGAAACGAACCCCATGAACTTTTGATTCTGCTTTAAAAAGCCTTTCAAAAATTTCAAGGGACTTTTCTTTAACCCAATTAGAAAAATCAGTTTTTTCTATTATTTCCTTAATATCAGAGAATTTTCTGGGAGAACTTCCCTCTTTCACCAGCACATTAACTTTTGTCCCTCTAAGGGATGCTCTCCTAACCTCCAAAATTTCAATATCCACTGGAAGATGTAGTCTTTCCATATTATTTTTAAATTCAGTAGCAGAAATACCTAAATCTATAAGAGCACCCAGAACCATGTCTCCGCTTATTCCAGCCATACAATCAAAATAAACAAATTTCATAATTTAATACTCCACTTAAAATTCGTAATTCAAGATTCATAAATCACAATTATATAAGTCCATTTTCTTTAAAACTGAAATAGCTTTCGTCTCCGATTATAACATGGTCTAAAACATCAATTGATAAAATTTTACCTGCTTGAACAATTTTTGAAGTTAATTGTTTATCAATGTCGCTTGGTTCTGGTTCGCCAGAGGGATGATTGTGATAAAGAATAATGGATGATGCTAATTCGAGAATAGCTTCATGGAAAATTTCTCTTGGATGGACAACACTTGAGTTTAAATCACCGATTGAAATACAAATATCTTTTTTTAACTTATTTTTGGAATCCAAAATCAAAATACCAAAATGCTCTTTGTTTAAACTTCTTAGTCTAGGAAAAAGATAATTGGCTACATCCTGAGGAGATTTCAATTTTATCTTCTTATCCTGATAGGAGACTATTCTTCTCGAAAGCTCAAAAGCAGCAATGATCTGAGCTGCTTTTGCTTTTCCAACACCATGAAAACGGGCTAACTCATTAAAACTTTTTCTATCCAAACCCTTTATACCATTGACTTCTTTGAGTATTTGATGAGCTAAGTCAATAGCAGAAAGATTTTTAGTACCTGACCCAAGAATGATTGCAAGAAGTTCAGCATCAGAAAGGGCTTCAGGCCCAAAAATAGATAATCTTTCCCTCGGTCTTCCTTCAAGAGGAAGTTCCTTAATTCTGATACGATATTCTTTTGATTCGCTCATATGCTTATGAAATTAATTTTTTGTTTAATTCAGGCAAAATTTCGCCTGCTTTTCCTTTCAAAAAATAATTTACATGTGGAGTTAGAAGTGTCTCCTCTATATTTATTTCTACAACTGAAGCCCCTTCCTTAAGTGCAAAATATGGAAGTGAAGCTGCAGGCTGAACTATCACTGAGGTTCCTATTACAAACATAATATCACAATTGGTGCTCAAGTCTATTGCTCGATTTAATGTAGCTTGGTCAAGAGATTCTCCAAACCATACAACATTGGGTCTTAAAAGTGCACCACAAGAAGAACATTTAGGTGGAATCTCCTTTAGAGGAACTTCTCTATTTTCAGATATTATCCCTTCTTTTGTGCATTTGACCTCCCAGATATTACCATGAAGTTCAATAACTTTTTTTGAGCCTGCTTTCTGGTGCAAACCATCGATATTCTGAGTAATAAGATAAAATTCCGGAAATCTTTCTTCCCACGAAGCTAAAACCTTATGAGCTGGATTCGGTTCTTTTGAAGCTATAATTTCTCTTCTCCAGTTATACCATTCCCACACAAGCTTTGGGTCACGAGAAAATGCATGGGGAGTTGCCAGTTCCTCAGCACGAAATCTCTTCCATAAACCATCTTTTCCACGAAAAGTTGGAATTCCGCTTTCCGCAGAAACACCCGAACCAGTAAGAACAACTATTTTTTTACTATTTTTCAAATTTCTAATTATCTCTTCCAGCATGTCAATTTAGAACCACTATAAAAAATTGAAAAACACTTGTCAATAATTTTTAAAATTATGGAATTTTTAGTTATTTCAATTTTCCTTTATTATTGTCTCTTTTTATGTTATTATTTCCATCTAAAAATTGGGAAAATGAGCCAGCGGAGGGATTCGAACCCTCGACCTACTGATTACGAATCAGTTGCTCTACCTCTGAGCTACACTGGCTTACTAAATTAAATGTAAATTAAATATGTTTAAATTGTCAAGAACACGAAATTGGGATGTTTATTAAGCAAATAGAAATACAAGGTTTTAAATCTTTTCCTGAAAAAACAAAGATAATCTTTCATCCTGGTGTAACAATTATTGTTGGCCCAAATGGATGTGGAAAAAGTAATATTGTTGACTCTGTTCTTTGGGTTCTTGGAGAGCAAAGACTTAAAAATATCAGAGGGGACAGAACCGAGGATATAATCTTTAATGGAAATTCAAGAAGACCTCCGCTTGGAATGGTATATGTATCATTAATTATTGGAAATGAAGAAAAGGAATTAATAATTGAACATAGGGCTTTTAGAGACGGAGAAAGTGAGTATAAATTAAATGGAAAAAGGGTCAGATTAAAAGAAATTCAGGATGCACTATGGGCTGAAGGAATTGGTGAGAAAGAATATTTTGTAATCTCTCAGGGAAATATAAACCAGATTGTAACTGCAAAACCAGCAGAAAGAAGATTATTTTTAGAGGAAGCTGCTGGAATCGGAAAATATAGGGAAAGAAAAAGACAAACCCAGAATAAATTATTTGAAAGTGAACAGAATTTAATCCGTCTTGAAGATATTATTGCTGAGGTAGAAAAACAGAAAAACCTATTGAAAAGACAGGCTTCTGCTGCAAGAAGATATAGGATTTTAAGGGAAAGAATTCGTACTTTGAGCTTCGTGTATTTCAGAGAAAAAATCAAAGATTTACGAAAAAATCAAAAAGAAGTTTTGGAAAATTACCATGAATTTTTTGGAAAGGAAAAAGAAATTTTTAAAAGAATAAAATCAGAAGAGATTAAGTTTACGAAAATCGAAAATAATATATGGAACCAAGAAAATATTTTGAAAAAATTACGTTCAAACTTATTCTCTTTAAATTCCCGGATTTCTAAATTAATTGCTCTGAAGGAAAAGGAGGAAAAAAGACTGGAATATTTAAAGGATAGAATTCAAAAGGCCAAATCCGATTTAAAGGAAAATAATTATGAGTTAGGACAACTGGAAGACAGAACTCAAAAACTCACTGAAGAGGAAAATACTCTTGAGAAAATTTATAAAAATAAAGAGATTGAAGCTGAGGGCATTAGAAAAAAACACAATTCCATTAAAGAAGAGCTAGAAAAATTACAGGATGAGATAAGAAGGAGAGAGGAAGAAAAAATCAATCTTCAGCAGGATTTAATTTCTCTAAGAAACGAGATATTAATCACGAATAAAGAAAAGGAAAATCTTTCCAACCAAATAAGAAAATCAATTAATGATCTGGAAGGAGAGAATAAACTTTTGGAAAATAAAAAACAAAATTTAACTCAAATTGAGAAAGAATTCACTGCTTTAAAAAACTCGCTTAAAAAAAGCAAAGAGAAAATAACCTCTCTTGAAGACCAAATCGGAAAATATAAAAATTTAATTGAATCAATCAAAAAAAACCTGCAAGAAAAAAGGGAAAAACTCCAAAATGTGCTTAATCAATTAAAATTTTATGAAAAATTAAAGAAAGAAACTTCTCCTACTCAATCTGAAAACAATACCATGCTTGTGGAATTTATTGAGGTTGAATCCGATTATCTAAAGCCAGCTGATGCATTCTGGAAAGAAGAATTAAAAGCAATCCCTATTGAAATTAAAGACCTTATAAATCTTTTAAATAATAAAGTAAATTTGAAAGGATTCTTTCTATTACCAAAAGAGAATATTAAATCAGAATCTAATATTCCTCAAGGAATTTTAAATGAATCAAATGTGCTTGGAATATTAAAAGCAAAGATTAAAATTAAGCAAAAATATCAAAAGTTCCTATTCTCACTACAAGATGCTGTAGTTATGAAAGACATGAATTCAGCTTTAAATCTATGGCTTAAATACCCGGAAGTAAATTTCATAACCCTTGAAGGTGATATAATCCTTAAGAATGGTCTCATCAAATTTTCTCAAGAAGAAGGTATTCTAAAAATTCAGAAACAAATAAAAGAAGCGTTAAAATCAAAAAAAGTCTTAGAAAGAGAAATTTCATTACTTGAATCGAATCTAAAAGAAAAGAAAGGGGAATTAGAAACTTTAATTAGTGAACTTAACAATGAAAATAATTCTTACTCTGAATACGAAAGAAAGTATCTGGAAAAAAGCAAAGATTACGAATTCCTAAAAAAAGAAATTGAAAATCTTAAAAATCGGGTCAATGTTTTTAAACAGGAACTGGAAATTTCTCAAAAAGAGGAGAAATTACTTGAAGAAAAAATAAATAAACTTTATCTGAAAGAAAAAGAAATTCAGAAGAAAATTAGTGAGGAAGATAAATTGTTTTTCCAGACCAAAAAGAAATTTTCCGAATTACAGGAAAAATTTAAAAATATATCAGAGGAATCAATTAAAATTAATGGAGAAATAAATTTAATTCAGGAAAAAATGAAGAATTTGACTAATACATTAAATTCATTAAAAGAAAGAAAGAAAAAATTAAAAGATAAAATAAAAATTATTGAAAGTGAAATTGATTTTGCGGAGAGGGACATTGATAAAATTAAAAAATTTTTAAGTGAAAGTGAATTAAAAATCAATGAACTGACAAAAAAAGAAAAGGAGATTAAGGAAGAAATCGAAAGGCTTGAAGAAACATTAAAATCAAAGAAACTGGAATACAAAGGGAAAGAGAAAAAACTGAATGAGTTAAGAGAAAATTACGAAAAAATAAAAGAAGAAAGAATTAAATGGGAAATAAAAAAAGCCGAATTAGAGAGAGATTTGATTAATTTAGAAAAAAAATGCTGGGACGAATTAAACAGAAGTATTGAAGAAATTGAAAAAGAAGAAATTGAAAAAGAAGAAAAACTAGATTTAATGGAAATTGAAGAAGAACTTGAAAAGGCAAAAAAGAAACTTGACTCTTTTAAAGAAGTAAATATGATGGCGGAGGAAGAATACAGAGTTCAGGAAGAAAGATATGATTTCCTCATTCAACAGAAAAACGATTTATTGGAGTCAATTAATTCAACTCATCAGGCAATAGAAAAAATTGATGAAGAAAGCAAAGAATTATTCTTAAAAGCTTTTAATGAAGTTAATGAAAATTTTAAAAAAGTTTTTAATATATTATTCGGTGGAGGAAGGGCTGGTCTTAAACTAACTAACAAGGAAAATCCACTTGAAAGTGGTATAGAAATAATTGCTCAGCCTCCTGGTAAAAGACTTCAAAATTTAATGCTTTTTTCAGGTGGAGAAAAAACATTAATTAGCCTTGCTTTTCTTTTTGCACTTTTCCAGTTTAAACCTTCGCCATTCTGTATTCTTGACGAGGTGGATGCAACCCTGGACGACGCCAATCTTACAAGATTCCTAAATTTCATAGAACAGCTTAAAGAAAAAACTCAATTTTTAATTGTTACTCATAATTTGAAAACAATGGAAATTGCAGACTATATATATGGCGTAACAATGACAGAACCAAATGTTTCGAGTCTGTACTCAATAAAACTGGAGAAAAAATGAATTATAATGATTTTATAAAGAGTTTAAATAGCTGCAGAAATTATCTCAGAAAAAATTTACCTTCTATTCCTTTAATTTCCTTCATTCTTGGCTCTGGATTTTTCTCCCTAGACGAAGAACTTAAAAAAAAGAAAGAGTTTTCTTATTCTTCTCTACCGTGCTTTCCAAAGAGTTCAATACCCGGACAGGAATCAAAACTGGTTTATGGTATGTGGAATGATAAGGAAATTTTAATTTTTAAAAAAAGATTACATTTTTACGAAGGATTCACTCCCCTTCAATGCACTTTCCCAATATGGCTAAGTAAGGAGGTTGGGGCTAAATATCTCTTTTTGTTCTGTGCATCAGGAGGTATTAATAGAGAATTAAATGAGGGAGACATTGTAGTAATACGGGATCAAATAAATTTAACCGGGCAAAATCCCTTAAGAGAAATACCTGTTGACTCCAGAAATCCATTATTCTTAAATACCTCTTCTCTATTTGATAACGACCTCAAAGAGAAAATATTAAAAATCGCAGAAGAAAATAATATTCGAATTACAGAAGGTGTATATGCAGGTCTAACCGGACCATCATACGAAACTCCTGCTGAGGTGAATATGCTCTCAAAAATTGATGCTGACATTGTAGGAATGTCTATAGTTTTTGAATCAATTATTGCTCGTTATTTGAATCTAAAAACACTTGCTCTTTCAATCGTAGCAAATAAATCAACCTCTCATTCTGAGCTTTCACATGAAATGGTGGTTGAAAATATAGAAAAGAAAATTCCGTCAATAAGAAAATTAATAAAAGAATTATTAAAAACATTGAAATGAGAGTTCAATTATTTGTTCCACCTGGTGGATATTTGGCAGAAAGATGGGCAAAAGAAGGCACACTTCCCCCTCTCGGTCTACTTTATATTGGAGCTATTCTTGAAAAAAATGGTATTAATGTAAAAATTGTTCCCTCTGATGTTTTAAATTTGGGCTGGAATGATATAAAAAAGGAAATCTTGGATTATAAACCTGATATAATTGGAGTTACTTCAACAACAGAAAATAGATTTCAGAGTTTCAAAGTAGTTAAAATAGCAAAGAGGACCTTTCCAAAAGCTCTCACAGTTTTAGGAGGGCCTCATGCCTCCATGGCAGCAGAAGATACTCTTTCTCATCTCCCAGAACTTGATGTCGTTGTAAGAGGTGAAGGTGAATTAACAATGCTTGAACTCTGTGAAAAATGGAATGGTAGAAGAGATGAAGCAATACTATCATCCATTCAGGGGATCTCATATAGAATAGACAATAGAATATTCTCAAATCCATCACGACCTCCGATTCATGATTTGGACTCTCTTCCCTTTCCAGCCCGTCATCTTGTCCCTGATGAAAAATATAAATTGTATGTTAATATTCCAGGAAAAGGAAAATATAAAGTTGCGAATATAATGACAAGCAGAGGATGCCCTTTTAATTGCAACTTCTGTGCTACTCCAATAAACTGGGGAAGAAGAGTCAGGATGAGAAGTCCTGAAAATGTGGTGGCTGAAATAGAATATGTAATTGAGAAATATGGAGCTAAATTTATTTGGTTTTTCGATGATACTTTTAATGCGAATCCAAAAAGAGTCAGTGATATTTGCGATTTAATTATCAAGAAAAATCTCGATATTTCATGGTCCTGTGAGGTAAGAGTTGATTTACTTGATAAAGCTCTTCTGTCAAAAATGAAAAAAGCAGGGCTCCATTATCTTTTCTTCGGAATTGAAGCTGGTTCTGAAAGAGTAAGAAGAGAAATAATACATAAAAATATAGATATCCAAGATGTGGAAAATGTTGTTGAGTGGTGTAATGAATTGAATATAATCCCAACAATTTTCTTTATTTTCAGTCATCCTACTGAAACATGGGAGGAGGCTAAGGAAACCATTTATCTAATGGAAAAATTCAAAACAAAAGCTGATTTAAGCAGTGCTATTCTCCACATTTATCCAGGAACTCCCCTTGAAAAATACGCTCGCGAAAATAAAATTCTTCCTGACAATTTTACTTGGGCAAGAAAAAGACATCCAAAAATAATAACCCTACCATTTGCACAGGGAGATGTCCCTTTATTTAAAGATAAACTTACATGGGCTCAAATCTCCGAGCTTATTTTTAGATGGATGAAAGCAAAGGGAAAAACTTCTGTTTTTAAAAAAATCCCCCAGGTTTTAACTAATATTCGAAGTTTTTCTGATATAAAAAGATATCTGATAATGGCATTTGTGTATTTAAAAGTTAAATTTACATAATGCTTATTATTTCAAGCAGACAGAATCAAAAAATAAAAGAAATCAGAAAACTGATAAACAAAAGTAAAAAAGAAAGGATTTTTTTGCTTGAAGGGACAAAAATTATAAAAGAAGCTCTTGATTTAGATTATGAATTTATATATCTTGTAATTTCGTCTGATTATATTGAAAAAAATAAGGCAATGATTTCTTTGCTCGAAAAGAAAGGACTTTCTTTTATTCCAGTAACTTCAGATGTACTATCTTATTTAAGCAAGTTGGAAACACAACCAGGTATATTGGGCCTGATAAGGGAAAAAAAGTACCATGAAGACATTAACAGAGGTAATATCTTCCTTCTGATTGATGAACTCCAGGATCCGGGTAATCTCGGAACAATCTTTCGCATTGCGCAAGGTTTTAGTGTAGACACTATTTATCTTTCTAAAAATTCTGTTTCCCCATTTAATCCAAAAGTAATAAGGGCAAGCATGGGAGCTGTTCTTCGAATAAAATTTTTTGATGAGATTGATACTAGAAAGAAAATTCAAGAATTCCGCGATTCAGGCATAAAAATATACGGCACAGATCCTCATAAAGGAAAAAATTTAAACGAAATAAAATTCGATTTTCCACTTGTTCTTATTGTAGGAAATGAAAGTAGAGGAATTTCAGATGAAATCAAAAAATTCACTCACGAGAATATAAGAATTCCTATTGAAAAAAAACTTGATTCACTAAATGTTGCTGTAGCAACAGGTATTATTCTTTATGAAATAAAAAATAAACTTATAAGGAGGAACGATGAACAAACGGGATATTATTGAAAAAATTGCTGAAGACTCAGGAATAACAAAGGAGCAGGCTGTGAAGGTAATTAATTCAATTTTCAATGGAATTGAGAATGCATTAAGCAGAGGAGAAAAAGTTACACTTTCTGGTTTTGGTAGTTTCTCTGTAATAAGAAGGAAAGAGAGAAAAGCAAGAAATCCGAGAACAGGAGAAATTATAAAAATTCCAAGTAAAAAGGCAATAAAATTTGTTCCATCTAAAAAATTAAAGGAAATTATTAAATAACATTTTTTGTCAAAAAATTGACATATCGTGTCAAAAGTGTTATTCTCATAAAAGGTTAATTTATTAAAATTCAATAAGTTAAAAAATAGAAAAATGGCATAAATTTTGCACGAAAGATTAATCTGAATTTATTCAAAAAATGAATATATTCAATAAAAATAAAATCTTTATCTTCAGAATATTGCTTCTTTTATCCTTCATTATTTTTCTTAATATCTTTTTAAACTCACAAATATACAAGATAAGATTTGAGAAAATTTCAACAGCAGAGGGTTTATCCCAAAACACGGGAAATTGTATTATCCAAGATCATAAAGGATTTATGTGGTTCGGAACAGAAGACGGATTGAATAAGTATGATGGATATAAATTCACCATTTATCGTCATGATCCAAAAAATCCTGATTCCATTTCTAATAGTTATATAACTGCGATGTATGAGGATAGAGATGGAGTTTTATGGATTGGGACTGCAGGTGGAGGTCTAAATAAGTTTGATAGAGAAAAAGAAAAATTTATCTATTATATGCATGATGAAAAAAATCCTCTGAGTCTCAGCAATAATTTTGTGCTTTCAATTTATGAGGATAGCTCTGGAAATCTATGGATTGGGACAGAGCGTGGACTTAATAAATTTGACAGAAAAAATGAAAAATTTATTCATTTTCTGCATGACAAAAACAATCCTTATAGCATCAGCGATAATAGAATTTTTTGCATTTATGAAGATAGAATGGGAAATCTCTGGATTGGCACTCAAAATGGCCTAAATAAATTTCTTCCAGATCAGGAAAAATTCATTTCTTATTATCATGACCCTAAAAATCCATATAGCTTGAGCAATAATGTTGTAAGAGCAATCTTTGAAGATAAAAAGGGAAATTTATGGATTGGAACTGATTATGGATTAAATAAATTTGACAGAAAAAATAATAAATTCATACATTATGTTAATAATCCTGAGAATCCCTGGAGTATAAGTAATGATCTTATAAGAGTTATCTATGAAGACAGGGATGGAAATTTATGGATTGGAACATATGGTGGAGGACTTAATTTATTTGATAGAAAAAATGAAAAATTTTACACATATCTTTATACTCCCGGAATTCCTTTTAGATTTAGAGGTAGTTATATTTTTACAATTTATGAAGATGATACTGGTCTACTATGGATTGGAACATATGGTGGAGGAATAATTAAATTAAATAAAAAGATAAAATTTCTACATTATTCCCATGAACCAGATAATCCAAATAGTCTTAATTCAAATATGGTATTTTCAATTTATGAAGACAGATCTGGAATTCTTTGGATAGGAACATACGGAGGTGGACTGAATAAATTTGATAGAAAAAAAGGAAAATTCACCCATTATATGCATGATCCTAAAAATCCGTATAGTTTGAGTAATAATAATGTTAGATGTATTACTGAAGATAATGAAGGAAATCTCTGGATTGGCACATATAAGGGATTGAATAAATTTGATAGAAAAAAGGAAAAATTTGTAATTTACAAAGTAGATCCGAATAATCCAAATAGTTTGAGCAGCAATTATATAAGAGCTCTTTTAGTTGATAGAGAGGGAAATTTATGGATAGGAACATATGGTGGCTTACACAAATTTGATAAAAGGAAAAAGAAAATTATTAGATATAAAAACAACCCAAATGACCCATATAGTATAAGTGACAATAGAGTTTTCTCCATTTATGAAGATAAGGATGGAAATTTGTGGATAGGAACACTCAAAGGATTAAATAAATTTGATAAGGAGAGAGAAAAATTTACTGTTTATAAACATGATTCAAAAAATCCAGAGAGTTTATCTAATAATTTTGTCCTATGTATATATGAAGACAGATCTGGAATTCTTTGGGTAGGAACATACGGCGGTGGACTGAACAAATTTGATAGAAAAAAAGAAACTTTCACTCATTATACAACAGATAGTGGTTTACCGAACAATGTAGTTTATGGAATCTTAGAAGACGAAGAAGGGAATCTATGGTTAAGTACAAATAATGGATTATCAAAATTTAATCCTAAAACCGAGACTTTTAGAAACTATGACATTAGCGACGGACTACAAGGAAATGAATTTAATTCAGGTGCTTATTTCAAAAGTAAAAGCGGTGAAATGTTTTTCGGAGGAATAAATGGTTTTAATTCTTTCTATCCGAGCGAAGTTAAAAATGACCCTTATATGCCTGAAATAGTTATTACAGATTTTAGATTATTTAATAAATCTTTATCTATTGGAGAAAAGTTTAAAAATCATATAATTTTAGAAAAATCAATTACTGAAACCAAAGAAATTATACTCCCATATAACGCAAATAATTTTACAATTGAATTTTCAGCTCTTCATTTTGTAAATCCTCATAAAAACCAGTATGCATATAAATTAGAAGGAATCGATAAAGATTGGAACTATGTTGGAAATAGAAATTTTGCAACGTATACAAACCTCCACCCAGGAGAATATGTTTTTAAAATAATAGCTTCAAATTGTGATGGAATCTGGAATAATAAAGGAATGTCCTTAAAATTAAGAATTTTACCTCCTTTTTGGATGACATGGTGGTTCAGAGGATTATTAGTAGGATTAATTTTGGGTCTAATATTTTCAGGTTATTGGATCAGAACTCAAGCAATAAGAAGAAGAGCAAAATTACTTGAAAAACAGGTTGAAGAAAGAACAATTCAGCTAAGAAAGATAAATGAAGAAATAAAAAGAGCATATTCAATTCTCCAAGTTTTAATCAGCCAATTCCCCCAAGGTGTAATTCTTACAAATCCAAGTGGAAAAATTATTCTTTCGAATCCATTAGGAGAAGAATATATTAACTTAATTGGGGAATATGATGATAGTGGAAATATCACACATTTTGGCAAATATTCCATAAATGAAATTATTGAAAAATCTAAGAAAGAGGGAATGAAAATAGAACTTGAAAGTCCGTATAAGAAAATATTCAAATTAGAAAGCAGAGAGTTACTTTTGAATTCGAATGAGAAAGGAATTTTATTTGTGATAAAGGATGTAACAGAAGAACTATTAAGAGAAGAAGTCCAAAAACAACAAGAAAGATTGGCTTTAATCGGAAAACTTGCTGCAGGAATTGCTCATGATTTTAATAACATACTGACTGCAATACTTGGAAATTGTGAGCTTATTCAATTAAAAAAAGGACTCCCAGATGAAATAAAGAATAGAATAAATGCCATTATAGAACAAGGAGAAAGAGCTTCAACCCTAATAAAACAGATTCTTGATTTTAGTAGAAGATCAATAAGCGAGATGAAACCATTAAATTTGCTAAGCTTTCTTAAGGAGACTTTAAAATTACTTGAGAGAACAATTCCTGAGAACATTAAAATCGAATTTAATTATTCCTGTGATGAATACTGGGCTATGATTGACATAATTCAATTCCAACAAGTAATAACTAACATTGCATTAAATGCAAAAGATGCCATGCCATATGGAGGAAAATTTATAATTGAACTATCTAAAAAATATTTTGAGGGAGGTAATAAACCATTCGTTGAAATGAAGGATGGTGAGTGGATAATATTAAAGTTAAAAGATACAGGTGTGGGTATACCAGAGGAAAATCTACCTCATATTTTTGAACCATTTTTTACAACCAAACCTCCTGGTAGAGGAACTGGGCTTGGTTTATCTCAAGTTTATGGTATAGTTAAACAGCATAATGGATATATAAGGGTGGAAAGTAAAGTTGGAAAGGGAGCAAGTTTTATAATTTATTTACCTGCACATGAATCTTTGGAAAAAATTGAAATCGGAAAGGAGGAAATAGAGGATAAGTTAGTCAGCGGAAAAAGAGAAAAAATATTGGTTGTAGAGGATGATGAATCAATTCTTCATTTAATGAAAATGGTTCTTGAGAGATTAAACTACAACGTTATAATAGCTAAAAATGGAAAAGAGGCACTAAATATCTATGAGAAATATAGAAATGAAATAAGTCTGATTATAAGTGATATGATAATGCCAGAAATAAGCGGAATTGAATTAATTAAAAATTTAAGAGAAAAAAATCCGAAATTGAAAATAATGTTAATTACTGGATATCCTTTAAAAGAAAGTGAATTAAATTTCTTAAAAAAGAATAGTATTCCATGGATTCAAAAACCATTCAAAATACAAAAATTCTCAGAAATATTAAGAAATCTGTTCTATAAATAAAATTATTTATTTTTCAAATATTTTTCCAGCCAGCGATGAATTTCTTTCCACCATCTAACATTATTCTGTGGTTTTGAAATCACATGACCTTCATCAGGAAATATAACAAGACGGGATGGTATACCCTGACGTTGAAGCGCTGTAAATAATTGTAAACTTTCTGTATAGGGAACACGATAATCTTTAATTCCATGAGTTACAAGTGTAGGAGTTTTAAAATTTTGAGCATATTTATGTGGCGACCATTTTTCATAAAGTTCAGGCTCTTCCCATGGACTTTTACCCATATCCCATTCAGGAAACCATAGTTCTTCTGTTGCTCCATAGAAACTTATTAAATTATAAAGACCCGCATGACTAACAATGCATTTGAATCTATCTGTGTGTCCCATAATCCAATTAACCATGTATCCACCAAATGAACCACCAATTGCAGCTATACGATTTTTATCCACAAAATTGTAATGTTCAAGAACATAATCCAACCCTTCCATCAGATCCTCATAACATCTTCCCCCATAATCTCTACTTACCTGTTCTCTAAAAGTAGAACCATAGCCAGAACTTCCTCGAGGGTTAATAAATACTCCCACATATCCTGGAGAACATACAAGCTGAAAAGTAAACCATGTTGTCATAAATCTATCTGCCCACATACTCTGTGGACCACCATGGATTGTGAGAACAACTGGATATTTCTTTTCAGGATCAAAATTTGGTGGTTTTTGAATAAAGCCATGAATTTTTGTATTATCAGCTCCCATAAACCAGAATTCCTCCAATTTGGGTAAATCAAGTTCTTTTAGAAGTTCTGAGTTTGTGTAGGTCAGCTGAGTAGCTTTTCCTCCACTTGCAGGCATTATGAATAATTCATTTGGGAGATAATTATAAGAACGGAGGAAAATCAAGTTTTTCCCATCAGGTGTAATTTTTATTCCCATATTATACCCTTCATTAGTCAATCTTCTTATATTTCCTTTTAAATCAACCTTATAAATTGAACATTTTCCTTCATCCCTTGCAGTAAAATAAATAGTTTTACTATCAGGAGCCCATATAATTTCTCTAACCGAACGGTCAAGTTTCTCAGTCAATTTAATATGTCTTTTTTCTTTCCTGTCATATATTACTAAGCACTTCCTATCAGACTCATAACCTGGTTTCTTCATTGCAGTGTAAGCAATATATCTCCCATCAGGTGAATAATGGGGCTGCCTATCAAGTGCAGGATTGGTCGTAATTCTCTCTTCTTTCAAAGTTTCAATATCCACAATAAAAAGGTCATGATTTGTGCTTATAGCAGGTACAGGATCTATGTTTTTTACATAACAAACCTCTTTTCCATCAGGAGAAATATCGAAATCATGATAACTCGATAAGGAAACTGGAGGAGCATCGTAATCACCGGGAGTTATATCTTTCATTATTCCACTTATAGAATCTACTGCGAAAATATGATTTCTTTTATCTCCTAGCCATCTATCCCATTGACGGAAAAGTAAATGATTGATCGTTCTTGCTTTGCATTTTGGGAGTTCATCTTTTGTCCAGTTCTCAATATCTTTCTTACCTTCAGGTATAACCCTTGAACCGCATATAATGAATCTCCCGTTTTTTGACCATATAGGAGAATACAAAGCTGTTTTGGACGATGTCAACTTTTGAGCTTCTCCACCATCAATTCTTATTATGTAAATATTAGCAATACCATCCCTTTTTGAGATAAATGCTATTTTTTTACCATCAGGTGACCAGCGAGGGGCATAATCTTCAGCGGGGCTATTTGTTAATTTCTTCGGTTCTCCACCAGTAACAGGAATAATCCAAATATCACTATTAAAATTATTTTCCTTTAAATCGGGCACAGAAACAGTATATGCAATCCATTTTCCATCAGGGGATATCTGGGGATCAGAAACTCTTTTTATTCTGTAAAGGTCTTCTGGAGTCATAGGGCGTTTTGCCTGAACAATAAAGGGAAGACTTAAAAGTATTATCAAGATAAAATGCAAAACAAAAAATTTTCTCTTCATATTAACCTCCAATATGAATTAATGAAAAATTTTAAATTTTAGGCTTTCGCTCAATCTCTTAAATAAATTGATCGGTTCAAAAATAAAATTATTTTTATAAGAATGAATATTTTTTTCAAATTCTAATCTTAGTCTCTCAGGCTCCAAATATTCTTTTTCCCAAATTTCATCTGTAATCTTTCTTAATTCCTCTCCGTAGTTCATTAATCTTTTATAATATTCAGGATCTTGCAAAGCTTGTTCTGCGTCTTTATTCGCAGGCTTAGCGCCAGTCTTTCTAATTAGCTCATACATTATCTCATAATGATCTCGAATAGCACACGGTATTATAATATTTCCCATTTCAGAAGGAGATTTTTCCAAAACATATTCCTTTTGCCATTCTCTAATACCTTTAAAAAAGGAAGAAAAGAGAATTGTATTTAAATTCCCTCCTTTTTTATATACTTCAATTATATTATCAGCTGTATATGGATTGAAAACGCACGGCATTACATTGCCATTCCAGTCTATATATAAGTATCCCCCTTCTCTTCCAGCAGAAATGCATCCTGTACTCACCGCTCCACAATTCCAGAAATCAGCTAAAAATAATCCTTTCCCCTTTATGTATTCCCATGTTTTAAAATACATCTGAAGGCGCTGTTGAGGGGTGACCATCAGATCTAAATTATAACTCCTTCCTATTGGCATATATTGAAAAATCCATCCATAGAGAGCACCTTGCTCATAAAAATAAAAGTCAACAAATTCTTCACTCAAAATAAGATCTGCATTAAATCTTGTTGCTGTAATAGAAATTCCAAATGGAACACCATGTTTTCTTAAATTTTCAAAGGCTTTTAATATTTTTTTAAATACGCCTTTTCCACGCCTTTCGTCTGTTTCTTTTTCAAATCCTTCCACTGAAATAGCTGGTGTAATATTCCCTAATTCTGCAAATTTTTCAGCTACTTGCTCATTTATAAGGGTCCCATTGGTATACATTAAAAAGAATGTATCATTATGTTCTTCTGCTAAATCAAAAATAGTCTTTCCATTACTTTTGTATGCTAAAGGTTCACCTCCTGAAATAACTGTAAAATGAGATCCCCATAGTTCTTTTTGTTCCCTAATAATCCTACTCACAATCTTGTAGCCTAATTTTTCTTTTGCTTTTTTAAAACTATTTGCGTAACAACCTGTGCAATTAAGATTACAGAATTTGGTAGGACTAATTGTCACAAAGGCTGGAGGTTTAAAACCATATTCACTCTCAAAATTTTTTAATTTATTTTTTTCTTTAAAATAAATATTACCAAATGAATTAAGAAATTGAGAAATGATTTTCTTAGAAATGAGTCCTTCTTTTATACCTCTGTCTAATGCATTAATTATACTTTTCAACATATAAAATTTATCTTCCTGTAATTTTCTTGGGAAATAAATTATGTCTTTTAATAAAAGAGTTTTATAAAAACTATTTTCTATAATTTTAAATAATAATTTCCTAGAATATCTATTAATAAAAGCTAAAAGAATTATCTTTTTAAAAGGACTCTGTAACATTAATTTCTTCAAGCTCATTTCAACCCCTCCTTTCTATAATTTCCCATATATCTGCTATAATCCTTTCAGTTGCTTTCTCTCCTGCTTCAATAGCTTCTTTTGCTTTATAAAATTCTCTGGGTTTAATATTTGATATATCAGGTTCAATAAGAAAATTCGGTTTATCTTTCTCTAATCTGAGTTTAATAATCTCCTCTTCAAAAATATTTATTGTGTTTAAAAGAATTGAAATAATGTTTGGGGGAGATTTTTTATTTTCTTCCTTATTGTTCTCTTCTTTTTCTTTTTTAATTTCAGAAGGAAAAGGGGGAATTACATTTACAGCAATTATTATATCTGCTCCCATTTTCTTTGCTACATTAACTGGCACTGGATTAACTATACCACCATCCACTAAAAATCTATTTCTATAATAAACAGGAGTAAAAATAGCTGGTATAGATATACTTGCCATAATAGCTTCAACTAATGGACCTTTATCAATTATTACTTCCTCTCCGGTTAAAATATCAGTAGCAACACATGCAAATCTTTTATCTAATTCTTCAATATTTTTTTCTTCAAGAACTACTTTCAAAAATTCCTCTATTTTCTTCCCATCAATTAATCCTGAAAAAGAAACTGCTAATGAGAACATTCTTGCAAGAAGCTTTTTGTTTGTATTAATTGCAATTTCTTCCATCCGAGATGCTTCCATTCCTCCTGCATATGCTCCTCCTATAAAAGCACCCATACTCGTTCCAGCAATTATGTGAATGGGGATTTTATATTTTTCAAGAACTTTTAATACACCGATATGAGCTAAACCTCGTGCAGCTCCACCCCCAAGAGCCAATCCAATTTTTAAATTTTTCATTTGAATTTTTAAAAATTTAGTTTTTTGTTCTATTTTTTAGGAGTCCATGAAATAAAATTTCTAATAGCTTATCTATATTTTTCTCAATATCAGAAGATGGAACTTTAATTGTCCATGGATATTCTAATCCTTTAAATGCAGAAATAATAGCAAAAGAGGTTAATTCTATATCTTTTATTGCAAAAATATTTTTTTGAATCCCTTCTCTCAAAATGCTTTTAACAGTTTCGATTTCTCTATGAAAATCTTTTTCTCTGATCTTTTCTATAAAATGATAGTGTCTTAATAAATCATTTTTTAAAGCATTGTAAATATTAGATAACTCATTTAAATATTTCATTCGCGTGAGAACAAAAGCTTTTAACTTTTTATATGGATTATCCTCTCTTGAAATTGCCTCCTGAATCTTTTCATGTAAAATCTGACTTTCTTTTTCTATTACTTCTTTATATATTTCCTCTTTTCCTTTAAAATAGTGATAAAGGCTAGCTTTTCCCATTCTGGCTGCTTTAGCAATTTCATCAACAGTTGTTTTGAAAAAGCCAAATTTGGCAAATAACTCTTGTGCTACTTTTAATATTAAAGATTTCTTTTTCTCCTTCATTTTAAAATCTTAGACCAAATTAGTTTTTTGTTCGAAATTAGTATATTATTAAAAATAAATTTTGTCAATAATTTGTCGTGTTATTAATTATTAAGTTTCCAATATTTTCTATGAATTCTAATTTTAGGTTCGAGCTCTTTCAAAAGATCTGATGAAATTTCACCTTTAATTTCATATGACTTTACTTGTCCGGAAAGTACTTTTAGAATTTCTTTTACTCCCTTTCTTAAACAATCAAGCGAATATCCACCTTCTAGAACTAGAAGTAATCTTCCCTGGCAAAATTTCTCAGCAATTTTCTTCAATTCAAGTGCAAGGGCTCCAAAACCTTCGGATGTAACTTTCATCCCCCCAAGAGGATCTCCGGCACAAATATCAAATCCACAAGAAACAATTATAAACTCAGGTTTAAACTGCTCTGCAATAGGACTCAAAATATTTTGAAAAATATAAAGAAAATCCTTGTCATCCTTTCCCGAAGAAAGAGGAATATTAACAGTATATCCCTCTCCACCTCCTGTTCCCACTTCATCTCCCCTGCCTGTGCCTGGATAATATGGAAATTGATGAGTAGAAAAATAAAGGACATCAGAGCGAGAATAGAAAGCATTCTGAGTTCCGTTCCCATGATGTAAATCCCAGTCTACAATAAGCACTCTTTTTAATTTATATTTTCGTATTAAATACTCAGCTCCTATTGCTACATTATTAAAAAAGCAAAACCCCATAGCCCTATTTCTTTCCGCATGATGTCCTGGTGGTCTTATTAAGGCAAATGCGTTTCTCACTTCGCCTTTCATTATTTTATCAATTGCCTCTAAAACTCCACCTACTGCAAGACAGGCAACATCATAAGTCTCAGCGTTTGTAGAAGTATCCGGATCCAAGATTACTCTTCCTTTATCTTTAGTTTGCTCAATAATTTTAATATATGAAGGAGTATGAATAAGCATCAATTCTTCTTGTGTTGCTTTTCTTGGGGAAATAAAAACAAAAGGAGAACTTTCAGCACTCATTGAGAAATCTCGTTCAATCATATCATAAATAACTTTTAAACGATTTGGACTTTCAGGGTGGAAAGCACCCATTTGATGTTTGAAATATTCATTACTCTTAACAATTCCTGTTTTCATTTTTGACTCCATTAAGTCACAAAATATTATAAAGTTTAGAGAATACAAAAAACAAAAAATTAAAATTTTAAAAAACCAAATTCTAAGTTTCATTATTGTGCATTAAGACACAGAGGCACAAGTTTTCTTAATTCTCTCTCAATCTTTAATATTTGGAATCTAATTTTTTCAGTCATTTTTAACTAAATAAACAGAATAACCATCCCTAATCAGTTTCTCAGCAAGTTCAAAAGCTTGTTTCTTGTTTTGAACTTTAATTCTCACACGATAATATTTTGTTGTGCGTGTTTTAAATGTTTCTATATACACTCCTTTATATTTATGAGAAAGAACTCTTTTTAAATTTATAGCGTTTTCTTTTTTAATAAAAGCGCCAATCTGAATTGCAATTACTTGACCTCTAGTTATATCTACTTCTCTCTTATCTGGAACTCTATTATAGGAAAGAAGCTCAACTCTTACAGGAACAACTCCTGGACCAATTAAATCTATCAATTTTGCAGCAGCATATGAAAGGTCAATAATTCTTCCTTTAATAAAAGGTCCCCTATCATTAATTCTTACGAGAACGGATTTACCATTTTCTAAATTCGTTACCATTACATAACTTCCAATTGGAAAGGTTCGATGTGCAGCTGTAAGTTCGTACATGTTAAATATCTCACCACTTGCAGTTTTCTTCCCATGAAAGCCTGGGCCATACCAAGAAGCCAGGCCTATTTGAACCCTTTCGGGTGGGAAATATACTTTTTGCGCGCAAAAGGATATAAGAAAAATCAAATATAGAAGAAAGATTAACCGAGTTTTACTCATTTTTTACAAAAAATTTGCTTAATTTTTCTTCAGAAGGTGGAGATGTTAATAAACTTACAATTATGAGAGTAAAAATTGAACACAAGAGAGCAGGATAGACAGCAGGAACTCCAAGGGGGAGATGACCTTGAATTTTATTCATAATTTCCCACATTACTGTTACTGTCATGCCAGCAAAAATGGAAAGAGCACCTCCCAGAGGTGTAGCCCGTTTCCAGAAAAAAACAGCAATCAGTGCTGGTGTAATGCCTGCTCCATATACTGTGTAAGCTGCATAAGCAGCATCCAAGATTCTCGGGAAGAAGGAAATTAGCGAATAGGAAATAATGCCAAGAATAATTACTGCAATTCTGGAATATAAAACTATTTTCTTATCAGGAAGAGCAGGATTAATAAATCTCTGATAAATATCCCGCATTACATTGGTTGCCGGAACAAGGAGAAAACTATTTGCTGTAGAAATAATAATTGCGATTATGGCAGCCATTAACAAACACCCCACAACAACTGGCACCCCTTTATATGCAACCAGTAAAATGATTTTTCCTGCCTCTGTTGCGCTTAAACCTTTGAAATAACTACTACCAACAACTGCTAAACTTTGAAGCGTTACACCGAGTAAAATTACACCTAATACCCATCCAATTACTGATTTTTTAGCTTCCTTTTCATCTTTTGCAGAAAAAAATCTCTGATACATGTTAGCATTGCCAAGAGCAAGGAGAAGAGTCGGAACAAAATATCCCATTGCCTGAATTAAAGTCATGTTACCAAGAATTGGATGTCTACGGGGTGTAACATTTGCAATTATATAATCCATTCCTCCAACATGATGAATAAGAAAAGGAAGTGCTAAAAATACACCTGTAATCATAATTATACCATTTATAATATCCAGATAGGCAACCGAAAGCATTCCAGCAAAAAGTGTATAGGCTATTACGAAAACCGCAACTATAATCATTGCTGTTTTAACCGGTATTTTTCCTTCTGTAATTATATTGAGAACCCATCCTCCTCCCCTGAATTGATAACTAACAATAGTTACATATGCAATTACTGTTGTTATAGTAGCAAGAATTCTCGCCCATTTATTATATCTTACCTCCAGTATATCAGGAACAGTGAACTGACCAAATGTCCGAACTCTTCCTGCAATGAAATAAACTATAACAATACCCAGCCATCCTCCCGCACTCCCTATTAATGATGAATAGCCATGATTGTAACTTAAATCAGACACACTGAATATATCACCAGACCCGATCCATGTAGCTAAAAGTGTTCCCACTAAAATGGGTGCAGTAAGTTTTCTTCCCGCAACCATAAAGTCTTCCTGAGTTTTTGCTTTTACAGAAAGTCTAATACCAAATAAAAATAGAGTTAAAAGATAAAGAATTATGGTTGCTAGATAAATCATATTTGAATTTTTATTTTATTAAAATAAGCTCCATCTGTTCTTCAGTTGTTACCTCGACTTTTCCATCGTGTGTTATAAATACATTTATTTCTGAGCGAACAGCCATTTCTCCCTTAAAATAAATCCCAGGTTCAATAGAAAAACAAACTCCTGGTATAAGCTCACGTTCATCTTTTGTTTCTAAATTATCTATATTAACTCCGTTACCGTGGACTTCATGCCCAATCGAATGACCTGTCCTATGGACAAAGTAATTCCCGTATCCTGCTTTTTTCACAACATTTCTGCATGCCTCATCAACCTCCCATCCATAACAAGTTTCTCCTCTGGAAAACTTTTCTTTAATGAAATTAACTGCTGTAATTCTAGCCTCTTTAACCACATTAAATATCTCGAAATATTTTTCCGGAGGTTTATCCCCGATATAACCACACCAGGTTATATCAGCATAAATTCCTTCTGGAACATTTTTTCTCGCCCATAAATCAATAAGAAAAGTATTGCCTTTTTCAAAATAATAAGAATTCTCAGGAGTGGGTTCAAAGTGAGGGTCAGCAGGATGCTCATTAATCCCGACAATTGGATAGTTATTATCACAAGTGAGACCTCTCTCCTCAAATTGACGAGCAATAAATTGTTGAAGCTCGTATTCACTTAATTTTTTATTTTCCTTTATAGCTTCTTTTATTTTACCAAAAGCTAAATTTTTTATTTCATCAAGATGTTTAGCTGCTTCAAGATGGAGTTTATAGCCTTCCTCATCTATAACTGCCTCAAAAATCTGAACAAGGTCAGCAGAACTTACAATTTCATGTCCAAAACTTTTGATTAACTCAATGAGTCCTCCATCCACTATTGAAATATAAGGAATATTTTGCATAGGAGAGTATTGCATTGCAATTTTTTTCGGACTTCCCAAAATCTCCTTTAAAGTAGAGTGTAATTCCTTCCATGCAAGATAAACCCTTTTAATTCCAGGGAGAGAATCTAATTTTGTCTCTTCAACAGGGTGCACCAATTTAACAGGTTCACCTTCAGAAGGGATAAAATAAAACCACCTTCTTGAAGTAAAACCTGGATCTCCGAGTCCAAGAATTCGATATGCTAATAAATCCCGATTGTGAAAATCATAGAATAACCATCCATCAATTCCTTTTTCTCTCAGAACTTCCTGAATTTTATTCAAATCCATTTTAACCTCCTATAATTTTGTGTTTAATTTAATATAAATTTTAAAAACCGCTTTTTCAAGAGATTTTTCATAATAAAGATGAATCCAAATCATTTAGCTGAAATATTGACAGTTATTTTTTTGTATGGTATAAATGAAATTTCGAAAGGCGGCGCTATCGTCTAGGGGCCTAGGATAGATGGTTCTCAGCCATCAGACCGGGGTTCGAATCCCCGTAGCGCTGCCAATACAAAATCAAAATCCTAAAATTTGACTTCTATCATCCCCTCTGTTAAGTTAATTTGTAAATCATTTCAAATTATAGGAGAACTCCATGAAAAAATTATATCTAATATTTCTAATATCACTTTTTAATATAACCCTTATAGCTCAGGATGCTCAGGAAATTATAAAGAAAACTGAGCAAGCTCTTAGAGGAAAGAGCAGTACTGGAGAAATGGAAATGACTGTGGTGAAAAAAGAGTGGACACGAAAACTTCGTCTTAAATTCTGGGAAAAAGGAAAGGAGAAAACAGTTGTTGTAATTCTATCGCCTGCCAAGGAGAGAGGCGTTGCAACACTTAAAATAGGAAATAATGTATGGAATTATCTTCCGTCTATTGAAAGAACCATAAAATTACCTCCATCGATGATGAGCCAGAGCTGGATGGGTTCCCATTTTACAAATGATGATTTGGTAAGGGAAAGCTCTCTTGAAAGAGATTATAATGCCAAGCTTATTAAACAAGATAATGAAAAATATTATTTAGAATTAATTCCAAAACCAGAGGCAATGGTAGTGTGGGGAAAAATAGAATTAGAAATAGATAAAAAAACCTATCTTCCATTGAAGGCTTATTACTATGATGAAAGAGGTAAGAAAATTAGAAGCTTAATTTATTCTGACATACGAAAAACAGGCAAAAGATATTTTCCGTTTCTATGGACTCTTTATCCTGAAAAAAAGCCTGGGGAAAAGACAGAAATAAAAGTCATTAATATAAAATTTGATATTTCCATTCCAGATAGAATTTTCTCTCTAAGATATCTAAAAGATTTAGTGAGATGATTTTAAAATTAGCTTGGAGAAATATATGGCGTAATAAAAGAAGAACATGGATTTTAATCTCAGCAGTAACTGTTGGAATATTTGGCTTATTTTTTTTCCTTACTATAACTCAGGGAGCAGTCAAGCAAGCTATTCAAAACATAATAGATTCTGGTGTAGGTCATATTCAAATACATAAAGCAGGCTATCTTAAAGATCCAGAAGTTAAGAAATTCATAAAAGATCCGGACCAAATTATAAAAAAAATAAAATCTCCTCTAATGAAAATAATTTCAAAAAGAGTAAATTTACAGGGAGTAATATATTCGCCCACTGAAACTTCTCCTGTTCAGGCAATTGGAGGAGAACTTGGCAAAGAGAAACTTCTCACAAGATTAGATGATTTTATTATAAAAGGGCATTTCCCACAAAATGAAACGGAAATTCTCATTGGGAGTGAACTGGCTGAAACCCTTGAAGTTGGGCTTGATGACAAAGTGGTTATAAGTAGTGCGGATATAACTGGAGAACTTTCATCCTATGCTTTCAGAATAGGAGGCATATTTAAATCTCCTTCAAAAGAAATCAATAAGTATCTGGTTATGATTGATATCAATGCTGCCTCGAAAATAGCTGGCTATAATAACATGGCAAATGAAATAATAATAAGGTTAAAAGAAGATAAGGCTCTTCCCTCTGTTTTAGAAAATATTAAACAAAAAATAGACTCAAATTTCGAAGTTCTTTCATGGGGAGATGTCTATCCTGCCTTAAAGTATCAATTTGAAATATTCAATGAAATGATGTTTATTTTTGGATTCATCATTTTATTAGGAGCCACTTTCGGAATAATGAATGTTTTTTTCATGTCAATTTACGAGCGAATGAGGGAGTTTGGAGTAATAAGGGCAATCGGCGTGAAACCAATAGAATTAGGAAAACTAATTATCCTGGAAGGATTATTGATTGGTCTGGTTTCTATTTTCATTAGTTCAATATTATGCTTTATTTTGTATATATATTTATCCATAAAAGGTCTTAATCTTTCAATATTCAGTAGAAGTCTTGAAATATGGGGAACGGGTGCAATCATATATCCAAGTATTGATTTGCCCAGTATTATGATATTAATATTTTTAGTTTTGCTTATTATTTTAATTTCTGTTTTAATACCTGCTCGAAAAGCATCAAAAATTGTCATAGCAGAGGCGCTCAAATATGTTTAAAATAGCTTGGCGAAATATCTGGAGAAATAAAAGAAGAACTCTCTTAACCGTTGGTGCAATTCTATTTTCTGTTTTTCTCCTCAGCTCAATGGGTAGTATGCAGGAAGGAACATATGCCAATATGCTTGAAAATGCCACTAAAGTATGGGACGGAAAATTAAGAATTTTCGCAAAAGGATATTTTCAAAGAGAATCACTTTCAAAAAGTTTTTATGTTACTGAAGAATTAAAAAAATTGCTCAACTTGTTTAAAATCAATTGGGCTGAAAGAGTAGATGGATTTGCTCTTGTCAGTTATAAAGATAAAACTTATGGTGCTTCTGTTACTGGAATAAATATTCAGAGAGAAAAAAATACAACTTTCATTCACTCAAAAATAATAAAAGGTAGATTTCTCGAATCTGGTGAGAAAGGCATCGCTGTAATAGGAGATAAATTAGCGGACAATTTAAAGGTAAAAATAGGAGATGAAATTGCAGTAATTGCTCAAGGGAAGGATGGTTCAATTGGCGCTAAACTCTTTAAAATTATTGGAATTTTTAGGAGTCAGATATTAGAACTGGATAGGTCGAAGATACTTATCAACATCGAGGATGCTGATGAGCTTTTTTCAATGTATGGATCCGTCACAACTGTGGTTATTTATTTTCCAAAAGAAAAAGAAAAACTTGAATATATCAAATATAATTTGGAAAAAAATTTAAATAATACTAATCTCGAAGTAATAGATTGGAAAGAAATTCTTCCTGAATTGCTTGAACTAATAGAATTTGACAGGGTATCAGGCTATATGATGTATGCTATTTTAATAATTATAATTGCATTTGGTTTATTGAATACAATTTATATGACCGTATTTGAAAGGAGGAAAGAAATAGCAGTTCTCAGAGCAATTGGAATGAGGAGACTGAAAATTGTTTTAATGATAATTTTTGAGTCAATTTACATATCAGTTATAGGGGCTGTAGCAGGTTTTATTATTTCATTCCCTGTAATTTATCATTTCAAATCCAATCCCATAAAAATTTCTGGAAAATTAGCAGAAATGTATGAATCCTTCATGTTCATACCCGAAATACATTTTATATTTTCAATTAAACTGATTTTATATATATCAGCAATAATAATATTCATTTCTGTAACAATGGCAATTTTTCCTTCATTGAGAGCTGTTAGAGAAAATCTTGCTGATCAGCTGAAATTCGAAAAATAAGGAGGAAACAATGGCTTTAATAGAAACTTTTGAACTCTGTAAATATTATGAAAATGGAACAATTGTAAAGGCTATTGATGGGATTAATTTAAAAATAGAGAAAAGGGAATTTACTTCAATTGTTGGACCTTCGGGCTCAGGCAAAACCACTCTCTTAAATCTTCTTGGTGGAATAGATAGACCCACAAAAGGAAAAGTGATATTGGATGGGATTGAAATATCCTCCCTTTCAGAAAGGAGACTCTCAGAATTAAGGCTTAGAAAGATTGGATTTGTTTTCCAATCATTCAATCTGATACCTGTTCTCACTGCATTTGAAAATGTCGAATTTGTTTTAATTTTGAGAGGTTTTAGTAAAAAAGAAAGAAGAGAAAAGGTAATGAAAGTTTTAAAAGATGTGGGGCTTGAGAAACTTGCAGACAGACCACTTACAAAGCTCAGCGGAGGAGAACAACAAAGAGTAGCTGTTGCAAGAGCAATTGTTGGCGAACCAAAAATTGTTCTTGCTGACGAACCAACCGCAAATCTTGACAGCGAAAATGCAATTGCCCTCGTTGAACTCATGAAGAAATTGAATGAAGAAAAGGGTATCACCTTTATCCTCTCAACGCATGATAATAGAGTGGTTGAAAGAACAAAGAGAATAATAAAACTTGTAGATGGGAAAATTATTCAGAGTTAATTTAGTCTTTCTTTTATTTATTACTGTAAATCTATACCCATCAGTCTCTGGTTATCTAAAACTAAATGCTTTTTATTTAGACTATTTAAATGAAACCTCTTTTGTTCAATTAGCTCGATTTCGCTTCAGATTTGAAGAGAGTTTTAATTCCTTCTCCTTTAAACTCCACTCAGAAATAAATGCCATTAATCATGGAGAAAGATATTATTCCCTATTTACAGGAACTATTCTTGATGAGCTTGACCCTTATTACTTTTATAAAGGTAAAGAACTAAAAATTTATCACTTTTTCGATAGACTGTCTTTAACCTATAATTCTGAGAAATTTATTCTCACGGTTGGCAGGCAGAGAATACCGTGGGGAAAAGCAAAATTGTTCTCCCCCCTTGATATTTTCAACCTATATAATCCTTTTGCTATAGAAAAAGAAGAAAAACAGGGGGTCAACTCACTGAGATTTGAATACTATTTTTCTGGATTTTCATGGATAGAAGGAGCTTTTGCAAGGAGAGAAGGAAAAAATTACTTTGGAACTGCCCTATTTTTTTCTTTTGGTTCTGTTGACTCTAACTTAGTCATAGCATCCTTACCCGAAGAAACATTGATTGGAGGTGCTCTCGAAGGAAGTTCTGGGAGAACAGTTTTAAGAGCTGAGCTCGCTTTAAGGAAAAAATCAAATTTGTTGCTAAAGGATATATCCTTGGGAGCTGATTTTCAATTGAGTTCAAAAATTTATTTAACTGGAGAATATTTTTCAACAGATGGCTCAGAATTTTATCCTAAAGGAAAAGTCTTGGTTTTAGCTGGAGATTACAAAATCTCTGATTTATCCACTATTCAATTAAGCTATTTTCATGCTTCACCTGGAAATGGAAATTTTTTCTTTCTAAGATTTTTGTATTCTTGGAGTTCAAATTTTGATGTATATATAGGTTTTCTCTATTCAAGTTCTGGCTCTTCTCTATGG
Organism: Candidatus Aminicenantes bacterium JdFR-78; assembly: GCA_002010665.1. Taxonomy (GTDB): domain Bacteria; phylum Acidobacteriota; class Aminicenantia; order JdFR-78; family JdFR-78; genus JdFR-78. The sequence continues at coordinate 17,562 of MTON01000024.1, read as the reverse complement.
CAATTTCCAAAAATCGCATACACTGGCTCTGCCTTCTATTACTAACAATTAATTCCTAATTTTCCCTTATTATATCAAAGTAAATATATCTTGAAAGATCCTACATTCTTTTTCTACGCATTTATACTTCTTTATTTATTCTTTTCCACCAGATTTCAACCCTTTTCATTCCTTCTTTAAGAGAAATTTTCGGATTATATCCAAGCAATTTTTTTGCTTTTGAAATATCGAATTTACATTTTAAAGTTACAAACTCAAGACCCGTCCATGAAAGAAGAGGAGGAATGCCTGTAATTTTAGCTATTTTGTCCATTAAAAAAGCCAAACCCCATGCAAAAGAATATGGAAGAAAAATCTTTATTTCTCCTTTTCCAGCAATTCTATTAAAATAATTAAAAAATTCATATGCTGTTGCTAATTCATCATCCAAAATATTAAATGTTTCATTCATTATATTCTTAGATTGAAATGCAAGGAAAATTGCTTCATTCAAATTATCAATATACACATGAGGAAAAACTCCTTTTCCTTTATCAATTAAAAAAAGCAGATTTCTCTTCGCATAATTCAATGTTCTTAAGGTAACCATTGGATCATCCGGACCATAAATAGCTCCTGGTCTTAGGATTACCACTGGAAAATATTTACTGTATTCTCTAACAAGCATTTCAGCCTCTGCTTTAGTTTTACAATAAGGGCTTGTAAAATGCCCGTAAGGGCAATCTTCCCGAATAATCTTCCTCCCTCTTAAATCGAGAACTCCTATGGTGCTTACATGAATGAATTTCTTTATATTTGCTTTTAAGGAGGCTTTGAGAATGTTTTCAGTCCCAAGGTAATTAACATGATAAAAATCCTCATATTTTCCCCAGTCATAAACTAATGCAGCTAAATGAATAACATAATCACATCCTTTTACTGCTTTTTCAATAGATAAAATATCAGTGATATCTCCATAAAAGATTTCGACATTCTTTAAATTCAATAGAGGCTCAATATTGCTTTTTCTTCTTACAAAAGCCCTTACACTAATTCCATTTTTGTTTAATAATTTGATAAGATTTCTTCCCACAAATCCTGAGGCACCAGTAACCAGAGTTTTCATTTTTCCAAAGATTTAATAATTTTCTCTATTGAATCCACTACTATTAATTCCAACTCAGCGTAAGGCTGTTTTGCAGTTTCTAATGCATTGATAGCCTCTTGTAACCAATGAATATCCATAGTTTCTCCTCTGTTCTTCATTTTAATCGCCTTGATACAAATTTCAGAAATTTTCGAAAGATTATTAGAGAGGGGCAATATCTCCTTTAAAACAGGAGAATTTGAACTTAATTGAAGGAGTCTGGAATGAAGTCCTTTCCATCTCATCAAAATTTCAAGTATTTTATTTTCAAGTCCTTTATCATTAGTTTGGAGATAATTGTCCACAAGACCTGCAAAATACCTCGGAAAGGATGGGTCTGGAATTGCAGCATCCACGACTCTGCTTAATGGAGAAAAAATTGTGTAAGGTCTTGATTTATGCCGACTGTAGTATTTTACTGGTTCCACTACTCTAATAAATTCTTTAAGTATAGAAATTTCACGAGAATTACAAAGCCTTCTCAACATCATTTCTTGATTTTTAATATGACAGGCGCCCAAACTATCAAGATAAAGACTTAATTTCTCAAGTCTCTTATACATATTTGATATGTCTTTAAGATCTGAGGAAGACCAGAGTCTCTCTGCAATAACTGCGGTCCGGGGCCAAATTCTTGAATCAATATTCTCTGCATTTACAAGCTCTGACCACATCGCCGCTTCTCCTCCTAAAATTCTCTTTTTTTCAGAATCAAAAAGTTCAATTTGTTCAGGAATTGGATCATTCAAATAATGATATGAAGATGGTAAACATAGGTCCAGATAATAACCATTTGATAATATAGTGTAATATCCTTTTTTAATTATTTGATATAATATTTTTTTATCTCTCCAGCATTGAATGACTGTATCTTTCGGTAAATCAGATTCTAAAATTTCATCCCACCCTATAATTTTTTTATTGTATTTCCTTAATATTTTTTGAATTTTCTTATTAAAATAAGCTTGTAATTCTTTATTATTCCTAATCTTATTTTTCTTCATGAATTTTTGAATCCTATTACTTTGGTTCCAGTGTTTACCATTTACTTCATCTCCACCAATATGAAAATATGGGTCAGGAAATAGTTTTGACATTTCCTTGAAAAACTTTTCGAGAAATTTATACACAAATTTACGAGATGGATCGAGAACAGGGTTCTTCACTCCATATGCTCTTTCCATTTTATAAGGCATAGAAATGCTTCCAAGCCCGGGATAGGCAACTATCCAGCTTGTTGTATGTCCAGGCATATCAAATTCTGGAACCACTCTAATTCCCCTTTCATCTGCATAATCTATTATCTCCTTTATCTGCGATTGAGTATAGTAATCCCCATCAGAGGCTACTTCATGAAGTCTGGGGTAAGATTTAGATTCTACCCTAAATCCCTGGTCATCTGTTAAATGTAAATGTAAAACATTTAACTTCACACTTGCCATAGTATCCAAATTTCTCTTTATTACATCCACTGGCATAAAATGCCTTGAAACATCAATGAGAAGTCCTCTCCATGGAAAACGAGGATAGTCTTTGATCTCAATTGCTGGAAAAAAGTAATTTTTCCCATTATTTCTGAGAAGTTGAAGGAGAGTTTCAAGTCCTCTAACAATTCCAATATCTGTTTCTGCCCTTACCAGAATATTGTTTTCACTTATTTTCAACAAATAAGACTCATTCATAAACAATGATAATTTTGCAATTTTCTTGTATTCCAGATTCAGTAATAGCTTTTCAGGGTTTAAAGAGAAAAAAATACCTGTTCTCTTTGCAAGCCTTGAAAGGAATCTCTGTTTGGCTTTCAAAACTCTGTGGCTATATGGACCCAAGATGTTTATTCCAAAATCTTTTTGAATTATAAACTCTCCTTGCAATCTTTTTATCTCTCTTGGCATTGGCATTAAATATAGTTCTTCCTCATGTGAATAAAGTTGAAAGGACAATAAAATAGAAATTATTAAAAGGAAAAGACTTTTTAAAAAAAGATTTTTTAGCAACATTTTAACTCCCTTTAATCTTTTATTTTCACTTAACAATTTACCCGAGAACTAAATACCATATAAGAAAAGCCTTTTCAAGGAAGATGTAAAACAAAGTAGGTCTTGCAGAATTTTGTGCAGGGTGATAAAAAGAAAGAGAAATTTTTCCAAAAAAGCTGAAATAATATGCTTGAGAAAGAAATAAAAATCAAAGAAATTATAAAAAAGTTAGAGTCTTTATCTAATCCTGAAGCAGTGAAAGGAATGGCAAGATTTGGAATTACTCCTAAGAAAACTTATGGAGTTTCAATCCCGGAACTCAGAAGAATCGCAAAGGAAACAGGAAAAGATCATGAACTTGCTCTTATACTTTGGAAAATTGACACAAGAGAAACAAGAATCCTTGCAAGTATGATTGATGAACCTGAACTCGTAACAGAAGAGCAGATGGAAAGCTGGGTTAAAGAATTTGATTACTGGGAAATATGTGATCAGGTGTGTCAGAATCTTTTTTGTCGTACAAAATTTGCATACCAGAAGGCATTAGAATGGAGCAAAAGAAAGGAAGAATTTGTAAAAAGAGCTGGATTTGCTCTTATGGCATGGCTTACTTTCAAGGATAAAAAATCAGAAGATGAAAAATTTGAAAAATTTTTATCTGTAATTAAAGAGCAATCCACTGATGGGAGAAATTTTGTGAAAAAAGCAGTTAACTGGGCGCTAAGGCAAATTGGCAAAAGAAATATTTATTTGAATAAAAAAGCGCTTGAAACTGCAAGAAAAATTCAACTAATAGATTCAAAAACCGCTAAATGGATTGCAAAAGATGCGATAAAAGAATTGGAAAGTGAAAAGATTCAGAAAAAATTAAAAAACAAATAAATAGAATCTGTTTTCACTCAATAGAGCTAATTTAATTTTTTCTTACTTCAAATTATATTCAACTTCAGCTTAGAACCTCTTTTACTCTTTCGCCTATTTCAGCAGGGCTTTTTACAACATGAACTCCACATTCCTCAAGAACTTTCATTTTCTCAGCAGCTGTTCCTTTTCCCCCAGCAATGATTGCTCCAGCATGTCCCATTCTTCTTCCAGGAGGAGCGGTCTGTCCAGCAATAAAACTAATAACAGGTTTTTTAAATTCCTTTTTTATATATTCACCAGCTTCCTCTTCAGCAGTCCCTCCAATCTCTCCTATTAATACAACTGCTTCTGTTTGATCATCTTCATTAAACAATTTAAGAATATCAATAAAAGTTGAACCTACAACTGGATCTCCTCCTATTCCAACTGCAGTGGACTGTCCAAACCCAAGTTTTGTTAATTGATGGACAGCTTCATAAGTTAATGTCCCAGAGCGAGAAACCACTCCAATTGTTCCAGGTTTATGAATATGCCCTGGCATTATGCCCATTTTACACTTGCCAGGGGTTATTATTCCAGGACAATTAGGACCTATTAATCTTGTTTTTTTATCCTTAAGATAGGTCTTTACCTTAATCATATCAAATGTTGGAATTCCTTCTGTTATACAAACCACAACTTCAATTCCTGCATCAGCAGCCTCCATAATCGCATCAGCAGCAAAGGCAGATGGAACAAATATAATGGATGCATTCGCACCTTCTTTCTTCACTGCTTCTTCTATAGTATTGAAAACCGGGACCCCTAAATGAGTAATACCTCCCTTCCCAGGAGTTACACCTGCAACAATTTTTGTGCCATATTCCTGCATTTGTTGAGTATGAAAGGTTCCTTCTTTTCCGGTTATTCCCTGAACAACCACTCTTGTGTTTTCATCTATTAATATACTCATCTTTTACCTCCTTCACTTAATTAAAGAAACAACCTTTTCAGCTGCCTCTTTCATTGTGTTTGCAACATGAAATTGAAGTCCTGATTTTTCTAGTATATCTTTTCCTTCTTTGACATTTGTTCCTTCTAATCTAACCACCATGGGTATTGTGAGTTTAACTTCCTTTGCTGCATTAACTATTCCCCTCGCAACTCTGTCACAGCGAACAATTCCTCCAAAAATATTAATTAATGCGGCTTTAACATTTGGGTCAGAAACCAATATCTTAAAAGCATTCTTAACAGCTTCTTCTGAAGCTCCACCACCTACATCCAGAAAATTAGCCGGCATTCCACCAGCATGCATTATAATATCCATTGTTGCCATTGCCAGACCTGCTCCATTTACCATGCATCCTACATTCCCATCAAGTTTTATGTAACTTAAATTATATTTTGAGGCTTCAACCTCCAGAGGTTCTTCCTCATGAATGTCTCTCATCTCAACAATTTCAGGATGACGGAAAAGAGCGTTATCATCAAAATTCATTTTTGCATCCAGAGCCAAAACGGAACCATTTTTCGTGATTATTAATGGATTTATTTCTGCAAGAGAAGCATCAGTAGCCTGAAATGCATTATAAAGAGAATTAATAAATTTTACTCCGAGTTTAAAGGTCTCTCCTTTGAGTCCGAGTTTAAAAGCAAGTTTCCTCGCCTGAAAGGGTAAAAACCCTGTTGCAGGATTTACATATTCCTTAAAAATCAATTCAGGTTTTTCTTCTGCCACCTTTTCTATTTCAACTCCCCCCTCAGTTGATGCCATCACAACAGGTCTCTCTTTAGATCGGTCTATAACTATGCCAATATACAATTCTCTTTCAATTTCGAGTGCTTCCTCCACTAACAATTTTCTTACAACTTTTCCCTTTGGGCCTGTCTGATGTGTTACAAGTTTCATCCCAATCATATGCTCTGCGACTTTCCTAGCCTCCTCTGGATTTTCAGCAAGCTTTATCCCTCCTGCTTTACCTCTCCCCCCTGCATGAATTTGAGCTTTAAGCACAACTTTTCCACCGATATTTTTTGCTATTTCGTAAACCTTTTCCGGAGTATCAGCAACCTCTCCTTTAGGAATTGCAACCCCATATTTTGATAGAATTTGTTTTGCCTGATATTCATGAATTTTCATTTTTTACTCCTTTCAATAATTTAGTAAATAAAATTGTAATTCGGTAAAATGGAACAATTATTCTACGTGATACTTCTTTTTACCTTCAAGAAAAAGGTCTCCACCATACATATCGTTTATAACAATTACTGGAAAATCTTTAACTTCCATTTTCCGGATTGCTTCTGGGCCCAATTCTGGATAAGCAACTATTTCAGATTTTATGATACGTTTTGAAATCAAAGCACCTGCTCCTCCAACTGCACCCAAATATACTGCTTTATACTTTTTTAATGCTTCCTTCACTTCTTCACTACGAGCACCTTTCCCAATTGTTGCCTTTATACCAAGTGCATATAGATAAGGAGCATAAGAATCCATTCTATAGCTTGTAGTCGGGCCAGCTGAACCAACAGGTTTCCCGGGACGAGCTGGAGTTGGACCTACATAATAAATTATTTGTCCTTTGACATCAAACGGAAGAGGTTTATTAGCTTCTATTAGCTCAACTAACTTCTTGTGGGCAGCATCTCTACCTGTATAAATTGTACCTGTTATATAAACCTGATCTCCAATTCTTAGCTTTTCAATATCTTCGTCAGTTAATGGAGTAGTCAATTTCCATACAGCCATTTTAAACTCCTTAGAATTTCAGACTTTCTATAACTTTTCTGACTGCTGCAGCAGATTTGTTAATTTCCTCTTTCTCTTCCTCTGTTAACTTTATCTCTATTATTTCTTTGACTCCTCCAAAACCAAGTTTAACTGGAACACCAAAATATATGCCAGAAAGTCCGTATTCTCCTTCGAGATATGCGGAGCAAGGAACAATCCTATTCTTATCCTTTAAAATGGCTTCAACCATTTCCATAATAGCAGCTGCTGGAGCATAATAGGCACTGCCTGTTTTTAAATAACTAACTATTTCTCCACCACCTTTTCTGGTTCTCTCAATAATTGCATCAAGTCTTTCCTTTGGAATAAGTTCATTTATTGGAATACCTGCAACTGTTGAATATCTAACCAATGGGACCATTGTATCTCCATGACCGCCAAGAACAAAAGCCTGGATATTCTCCACAGAAACATTGAGTTCCATAGCAATAAATGTTCTAAAGCGTGCAGTATCAAGAATTCCAGCCATGCCGATTACTCTATGTTTCGGAAAACCACTCACTTTATAAGCTGTATATGCCATAGCATCAAGAGGGTTGGTAACCATTATTATTATGCAGTCAGGAGAATGCTTGACAACTTCTTCTGTAACTTTTTTAACAATTCCAAAATTTGTGTCCACAAGTTCTTCTCTACTCATGCCAGGTTTTCTTGGAACTCCAGCAGTAATTACAACAATGTCTGAATTTGCAGTATCCTCATAATTATTAGTCCCAATAATCTTAGTATCAAATTTCATAACAGGACTGGATTCCAAAATATCTAATCCTTTTCCTATAGGCATTCCCTCAATTATGTCCAGCAATACAACATCTGCTAACTCTTTTTCTACAATTCTCTGAGCAGTTATTTCTCCAACATGACCAGCCCCGATTATTGAAACTTTATATCTCTTCATCAGGCACCTCCTAAAATTAATTATTTAATTTTTAAATAAAAATCAAAATCATAAAACGAAAAATTAAGTTTTTCATTTCATTTTTCAAATTTTAAAATCACCATATTTTTGCAAATATGAAACCACTCCACCTTCCTTTAAGATTTCAGTCATAATATCAGGCAAAGGAGGAAAGGTTAATGTTTCTCCTGATGTTAAATTTTTAATAATACCCTTGGATAAATCTACTTCTAATTCATCTCTTTCATTAATTTTATCCGTATCACATATAATAACCGGTAAACCTACATTTATCGCGTTTCTGTAAAATATCCTTGCAAAGGATTTAGCCAAAACAGCAGATACTCCTGCAAGTTTTATAATTATTGCAGCATGCTCCCGACTTGAACCAAGGCCGAAATTTTTACCTGCAACAATAAAATCTCCTTTATTCATTGACCCAGCAAATTCTTTTCGTGCATCCTCTAGAACATGCTTTGCAAGTTCAGGTAAATTAGAACGAAGATGGTAATATCTACCAGGTGCAATTAAATCAGTGCTTATATCATCTCCAAATTTCCATGCTTTTCCTTTTAACATTGTTCACCTCCTAAGAATTAAATAAATTCTCTCGGATCAGTTATCATACCCGTAACTGCTGAAGCTGCTGCTGTAGCAGGAGAGGCTAAATATACAAGAGCTTCAGGATTACCCATTCTACCTTTAAAATTTCTGTTAGATGTTGCAAGCGCAACTTCTCCATCACCTAAAATTCCCTGATGAACACCACAACAAGGGCCACATCCTGGATTATTAATGGATGCACCAAAATCATTGAAAATTTCAAGCAATCCTTCTTTCAATGCCCTTCTATAAACATCCCTCGAAGCAGGAACTACAATCATCCGAACCCTCGGATGTTTCTTTTTCCCTTTTATTATTGAAGCAGCCACTCTTAAATCCTCTATTCTTCCATTTGTGCAACTTCCGAGAAAAATCTGATGAACTTCGACATTCTTCAAATCCGGATGGTCAATTGGCCTAACATTATCAACTGTATGAGGCATTGCAACCATTGGCTTCAGATCAGAAAGATTTATCTCAAATATTTTCTCGTATTCAGCATCAGGATCAGGCTTTATCTCTCTAAACTTATCTTCCCTTCCATATTCCTTTAAGAATCCTCTCGTTATTTCATCGGTGGGGAATATTCCACATTTAGCGCCTGCTTCAACAGACATATTGGCAATGGTTAATCTCTCTGACATTATGATATTGGGAAGAGCTTCTCCCCCAAATTCCATTGCCTTATAAGTAGCTCCATCCGCTCCTATCATACCAATAATGTAAAGAATAAGGTCTTTTCCATAAACCCCTCTTGGAAAACCACCTTTTAAATTAAAATAAAAAGTTTCTGGAACACGAAACCAATTTTTTCCATATGCCATTCCTATTGCAACATCTGTTGAACCCATTCCCGTAGCAAATGCGCCAAGAGCTCCTCCAGTGACTGTGTGTGAATCTGCGCCAATTAATATATATCCTGGGCAATTAAATCTTTCATTTATAACCTGATGACAAACTCCATCTCCAATATCAGATAGAATAGCTCCTGTTTTTCGGGTAAATTCTCTTATAAGCATATGGTCATTGGATAATTCCTTTCTTGGACTAGGGGAAGCATGGTCTATAAAAAAAACTGCACCTCTTGGATTTGCCAGTCTTTCAACTCCTAATTTTTCAATCTGTTTTATTGTCAAAGGGCCTGTCCCATCCTGAGCAAGAGCTAAATCAATTTTTGCAATTACAATCTCGCCTGCCTTTACTTTCTTACCACAATGTTCGCTAAATATTTTTTCAACTATTGTTTGCCCCATTTTACCTCCTTGGACATGAATTAGAAAGAAAAATTATTATAGTCAAATATATAAAAAATATGTTATTTAGTCAATAATCAGGAAAAAAGAGGTTAGGGTAATTTTTTAGGTATCACCCACAACTCCTGTCCAGGATAAATTCTTGATCTTGACGTAAGACCATTCAAACTGAGTAATTCTGAAAGGCTCATACCAAATTTTTTTGCAATATCATAAGGAGTATCCCCGGATTTCACTTTATAAACTATTGCATCCTTGGGCTTACCTGAATTTATTACAAGCTTCTGCCCGACTTTTATTACATTGCTTTTCAATCTATTATCTTTCTTTATTCTACTTATTGTTGTATTAAACATTCTTGCAATTCTATATAGAGAATCTCCTCTTCTCACAGTATAAATTACCTTTTCACCAAGTTTATATTTGGGTCTATAAGTTCTATAAGAAGGGATATAGGTTCCTCTGACCGGAATTTTCAGTCTCTGACCAGGTCTTATTAAATTTATTCTTCTTAAACGATTCAATCTTGCAATAGCTCTGACAGAAGTCCTGTATCTTTTTGCAATTGTGGACAATGTTTCTCCTCTTCTTACATAATGAACAATATAGGTTGCCTGAGGAGGAATATATCTTGGAATAGAGTTTATTTTAGCAAGAACCTTATCCCCAAAACCAACAGGAACTTTTAAAAGATAATCATAATCAGGAGTAGAATTATGCCGAAGTTCAGGATTCAACTCCACCAGTTCTTCGGTCCTTACTCCAATTGCCTTTGCCAGAGAGGAAAGTTTCACTGGACGATTCACAGAAACAAGTTCATATTTTAAAGGAGGATCAGGTTCTGGCAGTTCAAAACCGTATTTCTCAGGATTCTGGATTATCAAAAGAGCTGCAATAAATCGAGGAACAAATCTAGCTGTTTCATAAGGTAGATTCACATACAAATCCCAGAAATTATCCAGATAATTTATTCTCTGAGTCTTGATGACTTTCTGAACTCTTATCTCTCCACAATTATAGGCTGCCAGAGCTGTAGTCCAATCTCCAAAAATTGAATGCAATTCAGTCAAATATTTTATCGCTGCCCTTGTTGACTTTATTGGGTCCATCCGCTCATCCACCCAGCGATCTCTTTTTAATCCAAAACGATAACCGGTAGATGAAATAAATTGCCATAAACCCAATGCTCTCGCTCTTGAAAGAGCTCTGACTTTAAAACCGCTCTCTATAAGAGGTAACCACGAAAGCTGTTCTGGAAGACCTGCTTTTTGAAGTTCTCTCAAAATTATATCACGATATTTACCTGACCTTTTATAAGCCTCAATAAAAAATTTTCTTTCTTTCGTTTGAAAGGACTTTATTTCTTTTAGAACATGCTTATTTTCGATTAATGGTATAGTTCTGTTATTATCACCTGCTGTAACCAAGCGTGAAGCATATATCTCTTGTATTCTTTTGGCAATTAACAGTCTTAAATCATCCTTTTCCTGAAGTAATGGGGAATCGGGGGGAAGCTTGACTTTTAATATAAGCGAATACGCTTCATCCAGGGCTGTTATTGCTGTATCAAAATCCCCTCTCTCCCAAGCATGCTGTGCATCCTGATAAACATCCATTGCCTCTTCCAATAAAGAAGAAGCCTCTTCCTCATTATATTCCTGTTGAGGAGTAATAACCTGGGAAACATCCTTGCTGGGAATATCTTGGGGCTGCGTTTCTTTTGTCCGTTTATCTTCTTCTTTATCTTTTTGCAATTTCTCTTCAGTTTTTACTATATTTGATTTTGAGGGTGGACTTGTTTTTATTTTTTCAGTTGAGACCGCATCTGTGGAGGAACATTTTAAAATAGAAAATAAAATGGCACACAGAAAAACATAGAATATTAAATATTTCCTCATTTTAAGTAAGACTTATAACAGATAAAACCAGCTAAGTCAATTAATGGTTTTGCCATAATAATTTTTTATTAATTTATAAATAGCATCTGGTCCAATTATAGAAACAGTCTCACTAGCCAGTTCTATTCCAAATTTTGTAGCATTATATATATCCCCTCCCCTTATCAACTCCAACATTGTTGCTGATGCAAAAACATCACCACATCCTGTTGTATCAATTACTTCCTTTACTTTAGGAGATTTTATCTTATCTATAAAATCAGAGGAAAAAACCAAGACACCTTCTTCTCCTAATGTAATAAATATTGCTTTTACCTCAAGTGAAAGAATCTTTTCACAAATTTTAAAGATATCTTTAGTCTCAGGTATTTTTTCTGGATTTCCTAGCATAGAAGCTATCTCTTTACAATTTGCTTGAAAATATGTAACTCCCCTAACCCNCTCCTCCCATTCTTCAAATCGTCTATAACCTCTCTCCTTTCCAATTACTCTTTCAAGTGCCAATGAATGAATATCAAGCCAGATTGGACATTTTAAATTCTCTACAATTTTTCTCCAATGTTCGATGTCCATATCATATCCTGAATTAAAAACTGCCATTAATGTTGTAATTTGATCCTTATCTTTTAAAATTAATTCTGAATTAAAGGGAGGAACTACTGAATGCAGTATCTCAACTCTCTCTCCTTTTACTGGATAATACAAACTCACTTGGTTACCATTGCCAGGAACTATATTTATTCCTCTTTTATCAATTGAGCCCCATTTATCTATAATCCTAAAAACTTCGTCCTTTATGTTTTTCCCTAAATTAGAATATATTCTTGCTTTCACATTTAATCCAGCAAAAACTCCTGCTTGATACAAAATTCCTCCTACACTTTTAAAGGAATATCCTTTTTCATGAGATATTGAATCCAACGTTATTGTTCCGAAAAGAGCTATCATTTTCTTCTTTTAAAATCACGAAAATTAACATATGTGGAAATACAAATTGCAAATAGAAGGAAAATAACTGCAAAGATATCAACCAATTTTGAACTCACATTCAATCCTGTAATTGATTCAATAAGAAATTCTAAGTAGGAAGAAGGCATATCATAATAACCAAGTTTTTCTCTCACTTGCCAATGCCAATCTGTGCACGGGCAGTATCCAAAGCCATACCAGATACCAAGAAAAAACCATGAAAAGAAAGTTAATAGAAGTGTGATCAAGTTTAAAAGTCTTGTCTTTTTCCATATCCAGCCGAATAAATTAAAAACAATAATTGAAGAATGAAAAACAAAAAAGAATTTATCAAGAAAATAATACATGATTATTTCGAATAAATTTCAGTCCATTTTTTAGCCAGCTCGTCTCTTCTTGGTTTATAAACTGTTTCGTAAAAATATCTCTGAGAGAGCAAAACCCCTTTATCATATGATTTGCAGATTTCTACCGCCTCTTTCCATGCTTCCTCGAATTTTCCACCAAATCTATTTTCAATCTGTTTTTCAAAATCCTCTGGAGTTTGTACTTCATTACCAATCATATAATATTTAATCCCCTTTAATTCAACTGCGTATGCATATTCATCCCCTATATGATCTATTTTGAAGGATTTTTGAATTTCCTCAAGATGAGCTTTTTCTATTGGTCTTTTTGCAATATACAGTTCCTTGGGAGGAGGAACACCTTTTTTTACTTTAAAACCTCTCTTTGCAGCTGCATAAAATATGGCTCTATTCAAACCAAAACTTTTTGCTGTCTCTATTGGCATTCCAAGAACATAAGCTCTTGCTGCCTGTAAAGTAGCCATCACTTGAAATCTTCCTATTGCCATTTTATCCCCCTCCTTATTTTGGTTTTATTTTTCTCCAATTAGCCGTTGCCATAGGGCTATCTTTACCTATGACATACGGACTATTTAATTCTTTTATGACAATTCCTTCAAAATTATTCATAAGTGCTTCTCTTAAGTGTTTTTCTATATCTGTTACTTTTTCATATCTTATAAGTTGAAAGGGGTCTTTCCATTCAATAAATTCCAATATTTTTTTCCTCTCCTTAAGAGGTAAATTACCCACAAATTCTCCTTTATAAAAAATTATATCAAAAACATAAATTATTGGTTTGGCCTTACATTCAGGGGCAAAAAGAGAAGGTATGAATCTTCTTCCTCTATCTGAGTAAAGCTCTGAATCAAGAATTGTTCCATTCGGAATATTGTTAAGAGCTCTTTTAGGAATTATCCCTATTAATTTCTTGGTCCAGTTTGGTTTTTTCTCCAATCTTCTTCCCCAAAATTCAACTTTACCTTGAAATTTTATAATCTCCATTCTCCACCCATCTATTTTTGGTTCATAAATCCACTCCCCTGATAACTTCTCGCCGAAATACGGAATTGGTTGCATAAGCCATATAGGCGAAAGATTACTTTTGGAAGAAAAATTGAAAAGATTTCTATTTAAAATATATGATAATAATTTAGGATCAGGTCTTCTTTCTTTTGGTTCGTCAATCCAATAAGATAGCCTCCATGGCCTATGTTTTGTGTTTTCTCCTTTAACACTCATTGTTCCGATAACTTTTGCAATTCTTGGTAAATCATACATGCTATCAATTCTACAATTATATTCTTCAAGGATTTCTCTAAAAATTTTCCTCATTTCTTTCTCAAACCATTCAAGACTTCGAGTTATCTCCCACCTGTTTTCGTCTGTAATTTCATACCAGGGAAGAGAGAAATAAAGACATACACCATTTCCTGTCATTGCCCTATATGGAGCTTTAAAACCTTGAGAGGAAAACCACTTAGAAATTATTTCTGAAACCTTAATAGCATTACTGAGTTCCTTATTAGTAGATGGAATCTCAGAATCTCTCACAGGATCAATATCCAGAACTATTGTCTGAATTCCTATTATTTCATTCGCACTCGCACATTTTCTAAGACCCTTTTTTCTATCCCTAATTACTGCATAAATATTCCTTTTTCCATTCCATTTTTTACAATAAGCGACGAAATCATCTTCATTATCTACAAAAGCAAAAGCTGGAAAAAGACCTCTTTTTAAAAATCTTAATTCAGTAATTTCTCTATGATTCAACAAACGGTAAAAATATCTTACATCTTTCTCATTGAAATCATCCATCTAATAGAAATTTAAACCGTGATTAAGTAACTGTCAAATCAAATAATTCTATTTTATAAAACGAATTGAAAGTGGATAGCGATATTTCACCCCATTACTTGCATTCACAGCTGCAATAATTATAAAGATAATCTCAAGCAATCCAATCGCTATTAATAGAACAAATCCAATGATTATAACTATAAGAATTGCTGAGATTATAGCGTAAATGGTCATTGAAATCTGAAAGTTTACCGCTTCTTTTCCCTGATCATCTATAAATGGTGCTCCCTCCTTTTTCAAAAGCCAGATTATCAATGGAGCTAAAATGTTCCCAAATGGAATTATAAAACCTGCAAGAGCTGAAAGATGAATTAATACAGCCCAGTTTCTTTCTTGGGACTCACTTATCTTTGTTGTCATTACGAGAACCTCCTTTTCTCATAGTGAATAAAAAATCATTCTTACTATATCCATAATCTCTTTCTTTTTCAAGAATAAATTTAATCATATAAATTGCTTCCTATCCTTCAGCTACCTTTTTATCTCTAAAAAACTTATTTCATGCACTTTTAAAATCCATAAAAAATCCCAAAAACAAAATTAACACTATTAATGGCTGAATGCTCACTGGTTTTTGGCATAAAAACATATCTTATGTCAAATCTCACTCCAAAACTTGAACCAATAAAATATTTAATTCCTGCTCCCCCATTAATTATAAAATCTGTCTTCTTCTCCGGAGCATAAAGTATTAATGGAAATCCATACTCAGTAGTCAATTCCTGATCCTTTACATCAACAAGAGTGTCAAACCCTGCTCCTAATAAAAGATAGGGTCTAAATCTTCCACTTAGAATCCGATATATAAAATTTCCAGTTATCGCATAATGTTTAGAACTATCTATCTTTACCTTGTCTCCATCTGATGGGTCTTCAAGAGTCAATTTCGAACTCAAAAAATACCTGAAATCTACCTCAAAACCTATTTTCTTAAAAAAGAAACGAGTATAGGATAAACCAAAAGCAGCAGGAGTATGGGATGGAGTTACTGGAAAGTCATTCTCTCCTAATACATAATCCTCTTCAGAGCCATACTCCATAACATGATTTAATCCACCAAAAATAGTTATTTGATTTTTCCCTTGAGTAAACCCAAAATTAACCATTAAGCCCAAAATAATAAGAAAAAATATTCCTTTGAAAATCTTGTTATCCATTTTAACCTCCACAATTTTAAATTGTCTTATTTTATTTCATATCAGAAATTAATATTATCTCCGAGAACGCCCTTTTTTCTTTTTCGGTGGTAAATTATAATTCAAAAGAACCACTCCACTTCTTGGCTCTAATGTTATAGAAGTTATATTCTCTTGTCCATTATTAAAGGATGGATCATATATTCCTTTTATCTTTCTGAAATTTCCGTTTAAGTTAACAGTTTTTGAAGAAAGTGAAGGATTTACAAGAACAGTTCCGTACTCAAAATCTCGACGCCATACTTTTTCTTCAGAAGTAGTATCATCGTTGAGGAGAAGGTCTTTTAAAAGGATATTACTATTTTCTGCGTCATACGCTTCTGAAACGGGAGAGCCTAAATAACCCTTCCATCCCAAAGATTTCACTGCTTCTCCTGTAAAATTATTCACTGAGTATTCATCATACCACCAAGGTTCTCCATAAAGACCAGAGTTTGTATAGCAAAAGTATCCATCAAACATCAAAGTGGAAGCAAATGCAAATCTCATGAATTTGAAGTCATTCTGATTACCAGATGAAAGTGTCATCATTGATGCCATTGGTTCAGCCAAAACCTCTTGCATGAGATAATAAGCACGCATTAATCCGTGCCACACAAATTCCCCTGTACTCACAAAATTTAAAAAACTCTCAATCATACTCCCATTCATTATGTTTTTATAAGGAGGGTCATTGTAATCCCAGCCTCCATTACCAGTTATCAATGTTCCGGATGGAAATATATTATGACAATTGATTAGCAGTTTTTTAGTCCCATTTATCCATAAAGAATCGAGCTTTGAATCTGAGTCAGCTATACCATCATTATCAATATCTGGCAGCGCACTTGGAGTATCCGTTCTGTGATTTAACCATGCTATACTTTCCATAATCCAGTCAAAAAAGATACCATCTCCTAAATTAGTGGAAATCACATGTTCATTTAAATAATTAGGCATATAAGAGTTGACGAGGGTTGTTAAATTTAACATTTCAGTCCAATCGCCTGGTGAGAGTTCAAATAATAAATAACGAGCTCCATTAATATCTTTCATGTACCATTCATCTTTCAATCCAGATATAAAACCACCATTTACAGTAGCTGTATTTCCAGGAATTACATCTGCAGCAGAAAAATAGAGAAGAATTATAGCATAAGGATTGTTTTGGCGAATTTTTCCATTACTTCCAAGATATTCTGGGAAATTTGCAACAAGCTCCGCATCTAATACTAATAAATCCCAATTAAAAGCTTCATTTAATCTTTCCTCACTTGGAGCATAACCCTGTATTTGAAGAAAAAGTTTTGGATATAGGTGGTGACGGAGTCTCTCACTTAGGTCATAATTCTCAGCTCTAATGAAAAAATAACCACACAAAATAATAAATAGAATCACAGAAAAAATAAATAATAATTTTTTCATTAACACCTCCCTCTTTTAATTAATAATTTTTTATTTTAATAAACACTTGAAGACACTTTTATTTTGAATTTCGCCACTTTTAAATTTTTCTTTTTGTATTTTTTAATTTACTTATATATCCTATAAAAAGTCTCCCATTCTCCTATGTTATCTCTGTTTGCAATTAATATATCGCCAAGGCCCCTATCTGCACATACATATTTTCCATTTGAAGCCTTTAAAGCAATTTTTTCACCACCAAGCTCAATTATCTCAAATGTNTCCCANGGTCCAATCCTATCCCTATTTGCATAAAGTTTTCCTCCTAAACCTAAATCCGCACATACATATTTTCCATAAGAGGTTTTAAGCGCATATTTATTTCCACCCTGGGGAATGAGTTCAAA